>NZ_JBALDD010000001.1:0-76073 GCF_036917555.1 Nostoc sp.
CGTTGCACCTACGGGGTAGGATTTGAGGGTTCTAGGATAATAACTCTCACCTACATGGTCATTCAGTTATCAAGGTTCTGTACCTTGCGGCTAATCCCCCTAATCCTTAACAGGATTGGTTTCTAGCCAACGATTCGCACCATCACCCCAGGTCATCACCATTATCCCTGCTACAGCAATTGGGGCGCTATCTACTGGCCCCTCCGGTCGCCACAGTAGCCCGAACAGCAGCGTCACTGAGATAGCAAAATAAACTGTGCCGGGTGAGCTATCTTGGGTATCCATTGCACCGATAATTCGGTAGCGGTAAAACAGGTAGTTCAATCCGATAAAGGTAGCAAAAGGTATGATTCCGATTTCCCAGTGGCTAAACAGTAGCAGGACACCGAAAGCCCACATTCCTGCACCAATATGGATTACTTTGCGAGTCAAATCTGGCTTCACAGCAAACAGCTTACGCAATCCCTCGCCAATCACAAGCAGACTGGTAGCGTAAACATAAGAAATTGCTAGCCCGATAAAATCATTTGTCATTTGTAATTTGTTATTTGTTATTTGTCATTTTTTATTGGAGAAAGACTTATAGAAAGCTGCTCCTCTGCTGCGTTGGTTCACTTAGGTCGATCGCTATTTCGTCTAAAGTTCTTTTCTACTGACGAAACGCTACCAATACCTTGAAGGATACCACGACCGATTAAACCTAAACCCCGACCAACTATTTGGGTAAGGATAAAGACTATACTGCTACCAAAAACAGCTAATAGTGATTTTAAACGCGGTGCGATCGCATCACTAAATTCTAGAAGCAATGTGACTACTAAAGGAATATTAGAAAGTTTTACTAACTCTTGATTTCGAGGAGCATAAACTGAAGTATTGGCAATGCCACGAGGTACAATTACAAATAGTTCATAGCGACTTTCAAAAACTGCTTTTGGCTCGTTTATATAATTTTTTAATCTATATTTCCACGACAAATCATTTCTAAACCGTTCAATCTCTCTTGTAGAAATCAATTGGCGTCCATAAAAGTTTTGCTTAATCTCTTCTACATCTGCTAAATAATTTAACAGTGGTTGCACTACTCCATTCGCTACCTGAATCAACAAGTTCTCTAAAATCGCCAATGCTTGGGACTTAGCTTCAGCGCTCACTACTGGATAGGAGGTATTATCAATGTTCAATTCTGTTTGAAATAAGAGATAAGAATACAATTCACAAATTAGCGGAATTTTATTGAGAATATCTCTTTGTATAACCTCTGTATTTTGCAGCAGTAAATTAACAATTTCTATATTTTGATTAACTATTTTTATCCGAGAAAACTTTCCAAAAAAATCTATAATTGCTGCTCGCCATAAATCACTTAACAAGGTATTTCTTAGTTCATATAATTGATTTATCTCTATTTGAGAAGCACGCAGTTCATCCAACTGTTCAGCCAATTTCTGTAGGATCAGATAAAGTAATTCCCGTTTTTTATCTTCACGAAAGATATCAATTTCTAAAGGTATATCTGTGACATTTCTTAAAGAAAATTGAAGCTTATTAACACAAGATGTAAACAAGGCAGATTGTAGGGTTCCCGGACTAAGTAAAGGTGATATGGTTTGCCTTTGTTGAATGGCACTGCTTAATGAAGGAGTCAAAGGCGGCTCATCAGCAACCGGAATCTGTTCCTCTTGCCTTTCTTGTGATGAAACCAACAACTGATTTAGCAACCAACGAGCCGCTAGCAGTTCTCGCCGCTGTCCAGTTAGAATTGCTCGATCTAGTACTGGTAGTCCGGGAACTTGTAATTGTGCTGTTACTGCGGCTAGGGTAGCGTCAATGTTAGCAATTCCTGACAAACGTAAATTATTTCGCAGTTTAGAGAAAGGGAGTGCGGAGTTAGGAGTTAGGAGTGAGGAGTTAGGAGTTATTATTGCTTCTGTGTCCTGGAACCAATAGGAACCACCATCTGCAACTTCTTGCATGGCGGCGACTAACTCAGGAAGTGGTGTACCCTTGGGGCAGTAGCCATTTACACCAACAGATTTCGCAGCTAATAGAAGTCCTTGTTCTTGAATAGAACTGAGGAGCAAAATTGGTAGGTTGGGATATAAGGCTTTGAATTGCCGACAGAATTGTAAACCTAGCTGTTGACTGGTGGTGGAGCGACCATTACCGAATTCTAAAACTACCAAATTTACCTGGTTAGGGTCTTTTTCAGCAATTTCTGCTAAAATCTGCAAGGCAACGGTGTCAGTTTCTACAACTGCGATCGCTTCTAGGTTAGGAATCGCTTCTAGAGCTACCCGTAATCCCAGACGAAAAATCGGGTCTTGGTCGATTAACAATAATTTTAGCGGGCGATCGCTCATAATCCACTCAATTAGATCAGCACTGTTTTTTACCAATCAGAAAACAACTTTGATACAAAACTTTGTCTTCCCCATTGTCACCTGTTTTCACAAACTGATAAATCGATCATAATTGCCTTATGCAGCCTTCACTGTGTGATTAAATGAACCTGAGTATTCGGCACTGGTTGGCAGAACGCCATATTGCAATCAATCAAATAAGAGGGTTTTCTGGGGGGCAATTGGCAGGTATTGCCTACCGTATTGTTCAGGATATGGAACTCAAAAGCCTTATACCTTTTGATATCTGTACCTTGGTAGAGGTTTTAGAACTGCCCTTAAGTATTGTTTGGGAAGAAATCAGTGTCATTTCCCAGTTGACAGAAAAACTGTTGCGTAGCCTCAGCCAAAAAAAACCGTTAAAACGTAACGAAGGGACGTGGCTAGCGTTTCAAATTGCCTATCTCCAGGCTTTGCAAGCAATTCTAGAGCAGGAAGAAAACTTACGAAAACCGTGGTTAGACCGGGCAATTATACCTATACAAGCACACATCCTTAAAGAGGACGTTGGTAAATTCATCCTCGAAGATTCGCAACTACAAGGATTGCTGAAGACTCTCACCCCAGGTAAATTGACTGATACTCAAGCTGAACAAGCACTATCTTCGGTTGCAGATTCATTACTGGTGCAACAAATAAATAACGCTGCTATAGCTTGGTTAGTTGCCAATGGTGCTGAGGAAGTGGAAGCAAAACTTCTAACACAGCGTTTAGTCAACTCACTTCCTGGTGACATATTGGTAGTCGTCACCGAGAATGCTGCACCTTTAGCCCAACTGCAAAAATTTTTTCGTTTGGGGATTTCATTATCTCCCGGTTTCATCACCCCAGAAGTTGGTTCTACAGTCAGTGAAAAAATTGATTTGCACCGAGAACATTACCGTGCAAGTTTGATTAAAAACCTCAGGATCCCTTTGCTAATGGAATCCTTTGCTCTTAAGGATATCTATGTGCCACAAAAAGGCTTACCAATAGAAGAAAATATTTCTGAGCAGGATAAAAAAGCTGTTAAACCAGTTGATTTAAAAACATGGGCACAGCAACAGCTAACTGATTTAGAAACGATCGCTGTGATTGAGTCAGAACCTGGTTATGGAAAAACTAGTTTTTGCCAACTTTGGGCAGCACAGGTAGCACAGGAATTATACCCTACTTGGATGCCTATAGTAATTAGGTTGCGAGATGTAAAATACGGTAAAACTTTAATCGAAACTTTAAATTCTGCCTTTGGTGTTAATCTTTCAACTTGGTTAGAGCAAGAAAATCTCCCTTGTCTGTTGCTGCTAGATGGTTTGGATGAATTGCCCCATTCTGCTCAGGGTATCAGGGCACAAGCAATTTTTATTCAGCAATTACTAAACTTTCAATCTCAGCACCGCCACAAAATTGTGTTGACAAGTCGCTCAACGACGTTACCAGAAATCATCTCAGAACTACCACTATTGTTGAGGCGAATTATTATTCAGCCATTGGATGGAGACGAACTCAAACAATGGTTTCAGCAGTGGGCAAAAGTGCAATCATTGCCCATTGCTCAAAATTTCTTTACATTGTTAAAACAGGCAGGGTTATTTGCCAACCAATCAAAGTTAAGAGAATTATCTGCCTTTATCCGTCAACCCCTAATGCTGCATTTGTTGGGCATTTTGCACCGCGAGGGATTGCTAGATGATGAACTATTGCAGTTAGCTGCTAATACCCAAAAGTCTTTTCTGTTATCGGAAATTCATCATCGCCTGAGTCGATGGTTGTTGGGTTATCCGCTAATTGGTGGGATTAAGACGATGCTACTGCGTTCAGGATCGGCTCATATTCATCGGACTCCAGAAGCGATCGCTAATTTACTCGGCTGTCGTCATCCTCAAGATTTACTTGAGCAGATGCAAGCGATCGCTCTCAAAATTTTACACTCGCAACGTCATCAAATTAATCTAGCTGGTGAATTTAATAGTTTACCAGCGTTTTATTTTAAAATTTGGGATGTAGAAAGCTCAGGTGAAAGCGCAGCAAAAAGTAGTTTAATTGAGTTTTCGCATCTCAAGTTAGGAGAATCTCTTTGTGCAGATGCTATTGCTGCTCAATTTAAACTTCTGACTCAGTACCAAGATGAGGCTTATGGTACGCCCACTTTTGTACTTGATTCTCCCAGTAGCGTAGCCCAGAATATTTATAATTTACTAGGTTACGGGATACTTAGACAAGAAATTGAAGAACTAGCGATCGCCAGATTACGCCGCCAGCAAAAGCACAAATTTTCGTTTGAAGTTTTGTTTCAACGTCTTTTATTTTTCTGGCGTGCTTACTGTCAAGGACGTTGGTTAGATGAGGGGATAGCCCACAAAGCTTTGACTAATTTTCATGTACTGCAAAACCTTGTGAATGTTGAACAGGTGAATGCTGCGGTGGGACTGAATGTGTTTTTATTGCTTTGTGCTTGCTACCGAGAAACAAAATTTCCATTTTGGCCTTGTGGGAATCCAGTCAATTTGACAGAATTCAATCCAGAGGCGCTAAGTGTGCTAATTGCTAGGACAACGGTTTTACATAAAAGTGCCTTCGCAACCCGAATCAAGTCTCTGTCTGGACTCAATTTATCGGGAGCCTCTTTATTGCAAGTGATGTTAACTGGGGTAAATCTTGAGCAAACAAATTTATCTAATGCGGAGTTAATGGGGGCGAATTTGGCTGGAGCCAATTTGCAACAGGCGAACCTCGCAGGCGCGAACTTACAAAACGCCAACCTCGCAGGCGCAAACCTACAACAGGCAAACCTCACAGGCGCAAACCTGCAACAGGCAAACCTAATGGGGACAAATCTTAATTCTGCCAATCTCACCAACGCTTGCTTATTTGACGCCATCCTTGCTGCGACTGACAAAAAATTGGCCGCTGATAATGGTGCTTTATTATCTAAAGAGTTGTTTCAAAAACTGAAACATTTGCGTAGTTTACCGCCGCAGGCATCGCAGCAGCCCTTCTTAAACACCATGAAAATCACGCCAAACACAAACGTTAATTGGAACAAAAACCTTGCGATCGGATTAATTGAAAGCTGTGAAGGCGCAATTTTGTCAGTAGGTTTAGATGATGATGATGCCGATGATGAGACAGTTTTTAGTAATAATTCTATTGGGGAATAGGGCATTGGGCATTGGACACTTGTACTGAGCGAAGCCGAAGTATTGGACATTGGGGCGGCAGAGGGGAAAAACTTACTGCAACTTCTCCCCACTCCCCAATCCCCAGTCCCCAATCCCTAACCCTCCTGCGGATTGCGGTAGCCAAAAAAGTTAATACTGTAGTCAGTAATCCGCACTCCTGTTTCTTCTTCAATTTTGCGGATCAAATCTTCTGGTAGTTCTACATGAACATCAAGAATTTGATTTGTATCCACACAGTTTATATGACTGTGAGAGTCACTGATGTTGCCATACAAACGCCCATCACAGCGTTCAATACACTCAATGATGCCTTGACTGGATAATGCTTCTAAATTTTGATAAACAGAGGTGTGACCGATCTCTTTGCCTTGTTGGTTTAAGCGATCGTAAATCTCTCTTGCAGCAAGATGTTCATTTGCTTGCCAAAGTAATTCCAGAATAAAGCGACGCTGACGACTGACGCGCATACCCAAAATTTGACAACGCTCAAGTGCATCTTCTAAGGAACGAATTGGTCTTGTAGTAATTGTTTGTTTTTGCATATTACAGCTCGTTAACTGTTGGGGGAATTTTCCCATCTAAACGTTTATTGGTTATTTAATATATGCAATGATATTGCACACTGCTATCTCACCTGTACTTATGTTTTGGCTTTTGATGCTGTGAAAGTGACAGGTGGCGATCATGTATTTTTTTGCTTGTTGACGGCTACTTTGTCAGACCTTAATCTAAAACAAACTCATTACAACTTTAACTTAAAATTGCTATAAATGTCCACCTTGGGGCAGACATTGCCTTACCTAAGTAGGCTAATTCTAATGGCGTACCATATTAATTGTGTAGTAATTCTTTAATTAGATGCGAGTAATTATAGCAATGATCAAAGTAACATTTAATTTTAGTAAACATCGGTGAAGTGAATGGCATAGGCGAGCATTTACCGCAGGCATCGCCAGTGGCTCATATCAAGGCTATAAATGGATGTATATTTATTATAACCAGCGAAAATTAAGCAAAAGTATCAAATAAATTTGAGCAAGGTCAGACTTGTGTTTAAACCTTGTATGGGTTGACGAAATTATCAGTAAAAAAGTATCAGTAAATACTAATTGATTTATGAAGAAGACTTTGTGCTATCAAAAATGTAGCGTCAACCCCTGAAAGCTGCTACTGTATATTCTCGATCCTACAGTTAAGTATCAAGAAAGTGGCTGCTGAATCAATGACAATTGCGATCGCACTCAATAATGACTTCATTAACAATCTGGATCTGTCGCCTGCGTCAACCGTGATTGAAAAACTGCTGCAAGATGGGGTTGCATCCCACGAACAGCAGCTACGCTTTGATGTCAATTACGATCTCCAGCCTGGCGACCCACGAGAACTCTCAGAAATTCCAGAGGTGCGGCTGTGGTTTGTGCGTCTAGATGCTAAATATCCCTGGTTGCCATTTTTACTAGATTGGAAAGCTGGAGAATTTGCTCGTTATGCCGCCATGCTTGTACCACACCAGTTTAGTTCCCAAGAAGGTATTCAGTATAATCCTGAAGCCTTAGAAATATTTTTGATGCATAAAATCTTTACTTTAGGTGACTGGCTTAAACAACAGGATATCCCCAGCCTCTCACGGCTAAAGTCTATGGCGCAAATTCTGGGTTATGAATTAGATGATGCTTTTTTTGAAATATTTTAAATAGCTAATAGGTCATGGAAGAGTTTTGAGAAAATTTTCTTCGTTTTATTGCACTGTGTGAGGTTATTCTTCTTATATTGCAATCTCGTTCAGTTAAGCCCGAAATCCTCTGTAGACAAGTCTTAGCGCATCGACACGAAGTATAATTTCGCGCCTCTATTTGCCGAAATCAATACCAAAAACTTAACTGAATCGTATTGATATATAGTATACTTTGCGATATTTCAAACATCCTCTAAGGATGAAATTTTTATCTATCTAAAAAGATATTTTTTAAATTGACTATAGCAAATATGCTGAGAATAGAAACCTGTTTCTGATACAGGAAAGAAAGTAAGTTGTATTTTATACTTGCTCAATAAAGCGCTTTCAGTAGTTCGCAATATTCTGAAAGAGCAATTTTGTAATCAAACAAGTTTGAGAAAATGAGGGTTTTGGAATGACAAATTTAGTACCTGAACGTGCAACATCTGAAGAAGAACGTTTCCAAGATGACTATTATTCTTACTTTGAAGCCCCGGAAAATCTCACCCGATATACACCTACAGGTGGTTTTTTAAGTAACGCTTTTCCAGAAAACTCATTCTCTTTATTAGATTTAGGATGCGGTAATGGGGCTTTAAGCAAATATCTTCCGGCTCGATGTGACTATTTAGGAGTCGATCACAGTGAATTAGCTATTGAACAATGTTTAAAACTCTACCCAAATAGAAAGTTTGTTACCAAAGATTTATCGCTTTTCCTGTCTGAACTTGTTGAAGAGAATCAAAAATTTGATGCAGTCGTGCTAGCGGGTTTGTTATTTCATAGCATTAACAAAGAGACCCAAGAAAAAAAAGACGATCAAGAAATTATTCAATTTTGCCTGAATAAAATAATAAACGACAAAGGATATCTTGTTCTCATTGTACCTTTTTGCTACGGCGATCATCCATCTCACAGTTTATTTGTTCGAGCAGAGTGGCTACAAAAGTCAATAGAAAAAATGCTAGAAATTGCTAATGCAAAAATTGTTCACGAGAATATATCTTTACAAATTGGTTTGGAAAAGAGGGTTCGACAGCAGAAAGCGACTCCTGACTGGTTTGTTTCTGATAGTAATGCTGATTATCCCAGTATATTTGTGGGAACATATATGGCAAGCTGGACATTTATTACTTGCCTCTAATTAATACCATTTTGGATTTTGGATTTTAGATGGGGAATTTGACCTTGACCTGTAGAGATGCGAAATTGTACTTCATCTTGCTGGGCTAACGCATCTCTAAGAATTTTGGGTTTAACTGAACGGTATTGGGCTAGGTGAAAGAGGTTCGTTGAACTCACGTTAAGTTAAGAGATTCCTAATTAAAAAATCCAATTTTTTAGGGTGTATTAGTGATGGGGTAATAAGTAGGTGGGCGTAAATATTTATCGTTGGGATAAGGCAGGATAGCGCAGCGTAAAGCCTTCGGTATAGCTTCTCTACGAGACGCTACGCGAACGCTTAGAGCGAGTCTGCAAGCGTCGGCAGCAGGGAAGAAGATTTTAATCTCGTTCATTTTTGTTAACATAGTTTGGTTTTATTCTGCCGACCTACTTATTATTTCACAAAATATCTAATACAGACAAATAGGTAGGGGCGTACATCTGTCATTGGTGTCAACTTAAGGTTAAAGCCAGTCTAGAAAAAGCTTTTAGCAGATTATCTGGTTATCTCGTTCCCAGTCTCCGACCGGGAATGCCTCTCATTGAGGCTCCGCCTTCCGAACTTGCGGCAGAGCCGCCAGGAGTAGCATTTCCAGCCAGAGGCTGAAAACGAGATTTTGAAAGGGTTTTAGCTTAAGTTGACACTAATATACAGATGTACACCTCTACAACCAATTAATATGTTGGAAATATTTTTGGAAATGGTATAACGCACTAAAATAGATCGATTTGTCTAAATAAAAACTGAAAGCCGTTCCCAATTTGTGACAACGGCTGAGTGATAAATTATAGAGCTTTTCATTTGTATGCAATATACATTCACCTCTCTCTTCACAGGAGAGAGGTTTTGAGGCTTACTCTCTGTTCTAGGTATCTAATTTTGGGAAAACTACTGGTTTAGCCACCCCAAATTTTCTCTAAAACTGTGTTTGGTGAAATATCCGCCGTTTTTCCCGTAAGGGATTCAATAGCCAGGAATTTATCGTTTTTCGGCAACAACTTAGCTGGATCGCTGGGGCCAAATATGGCAATGGTATAGGTTTGGACTGCAATACTTAGTTGTAGTGCCGCGCTATCAGTAGATAACATCAAATTTGCCCCGGCAATTATGGCAGTTAACTTACCAATATCATCTGGGGCTGTCACCTTGATATCTGGAGAAGACTCCAGAAGCGATCGCACAAACAGCTCATCATCAACTCCCTTAATAAGCACCACAGGTAAATCCGGCTGCTTTTGTTGGAAGGCTTGAATAATTTGCTGCCAATTTTCGACAGGGTAGATTTTATCTAGTTCTTTAGCCTGTAATAACTGGCCAGAACCGCCATGAATCAAGATATAGCCTGTTTCATGAACCCCTAAACGTTTTTGTTCCTTTTGTGCCCACTCAATATCTGGTTTCGGCACATTTACTGCTAACTCTGGGACAGGGCTATTTATTTCCAATGGTTGCAGCAAGTCGTGGTAGACTGCTGCCGCATACTGAGATGCTTTGAACGGCACAGCATGGGTAAGAAAACCCGATCCTTTGCCTTGGTAGCCAATGCGTATAGGAATTCCTGTCAACCAGAGTAAAAGACCCACCAACCAATTTTGCTTAACAGCAATGGCAACATCATATTCGCGATCGCGAATTGTGCCTACTAAATTACCCCAATCTGCCAGACTGTTACGGTCTTTAAAATCAAAGTTCAGTACCTCGTGAACTGACTTGCTCACTCGGTAGGCAGCCTTTGACCGGGGTTCAACAACGACATCTATCTGAGCGTTAGGGTAATGGCGCTTCAGGTCATCTAGAGTCGGAAAGAAGAGAATTTGGTCGCCAATTCCGCCAGGTACAAGGGCTACTACTCGCATAATATTTATTGACGCTTACTCGCTCCCTATTTTAGGGGAAAATATATAGCTTAAAGATTGAGGAATTCTGTGTATTTACTAATTCCAGCTGCGGGAATCGGAAAAAGAATGGGTAGTAACCGCAATAAACTCCTGCTACTAGTGCGATCGCAACCAATTATTGCTTGGACTTTATTAGCCGCAGAAGCCGCCAGTACAATCAGTTGGATCGGGATTATTTCTCAGTCTACCGATTGGCCAGAGTTCAAAACAATTATCGCCGATCTGAAGCTGACTAAACCAGTGGAATTGATTCAAGGTGGCTCCACCCGCCAAGAATCTGTTTACAATGGCTTACAATCTCTGCCAATAGCCGCAGAACAAGTGTTGATTCATGATGGCGCCAGATGCCTAGCCACACCAGATTTATTTAACTCTTGTGCCGAGGCCATTCGGTACTGTCCCGGTTTAATTGCTGGTGTACCCGTCAAAGACACCATCAAAGTTGTTGATGAACAAGGCATAATTCAAGATACACCCGACAGACGACAACTATGGGCGGCACAAACTCCCCAAGGATTTGATGTCAAGTTGTTGAAACAGTGCCATGCTGAAGGAGTCTGTCAAGGTTGGGAAGTAACTGACGACGCTGCTTTATTTGAAAAGTGCGGCATCGAAGTCCGAATTGTCGAGGGAGAAGAGACAAATTTAAAAGTGACCACTCCACAAGATTTAGCGCTCGCAGAATTTATTCTCACAAGTAGAGGCTTTTGAGGGAGTGGGGAGAGAAATCAATTCAAAATTCACGCATTCACGCATTCAAAATTAAAGAACTTCTGCTTCCTGCCTCCTCTTTCCCAATGCCCAATTTGAAAGTTTTAAAAAATACTTTGACAATTTACGATATAACCCCACACACTTGTTGATTATTAGTTGTCATGTACTAATGACCAATACTTCGACTACGCTCAGTACAAGTGACTAATAACCAATGACTAAATGATTACAGCCACAGCGACGAAGATAGAAGCAATTCTCTATTTAAAGGGTAAACCCTTGTCGCTCGGCGAAATCGCCGAGTATGCCGCGTGCGATCGCGCCACTGTCAAAGAAGGCATAATTGAACTCATGGACAACTATGCCCACCGAGATAGCGCCCTAGAGGTAATAGAAACCCCAGATGGCTACAGTTTGCAACTACGGTCTGACTTTCATGATTTAGTGCAAACGATGATACCAGTAGAATTGGGTGTAGGTGCATTGCGAACTTTGGCCGCGATCGCCCTTAATAGTCCCATACTCCAAAGCGACTTGATTAACCTACGCGGTTCAGGAGTATATCAACACGTTCCAGAACTCGTCGAACTTGGTTTCATCCGCAAGCGCCGAGACAGCGATTCTCGCTCCTACTCACTCCAAGTAACCCCAAAATTCCATCAGTATTTCCAAATCGAACAACTCCCACAAATACTTTCTACCAGTCAAAAGGAAGAACAACTAGAACTAGAACTAGAACTAAAGGGAGTGGGGAAGGTGGGGCCCCCTCTGGGGATAAGGGGTAATGGGGATTAAAGAAGGGAATAGGGTACAGGTTACAGCGTACAGATTATTCCCTATAACCTGTCACCTGTCATCTCTCCCCTAATCCCACTTCCTTCCTCTAGACTTATACTCGTGGTGAATGCGCTACCCTTGTACTATGGTTTAGAGTAGAGTTAGCAATTAAGCTAAATAAAACTGCCAATGGTGTTTAATCCTGACTTTTTGAATGACAACTCCGAGGAACACCCTAATCAACTTCTTTCCGACCACTCTGAGGAATACCCTAATCAGTTACTCAAATATCTACAGCATCAGTCTCCTGATGTTTTAGCTAGGGTTGCTCAGTCCGCCAGTCCCGAAATTAAACAAATCATATCGCAAAATGTCCAAGGACTAGTGGGAATGCTCCCGGCAGAAAATTTCAACGTGCAAATCACAACAGATCGGGAGAATTTAGCTGGACTTCTAGCGTCGGCCATGATGACGGGGTATTTTCTGCGCCAGATGGAACAAAGAATGCAGTTAGATCATTTGTCTAATGGTCAATAATTAGTAATTAGTAGTCAAACATTCTGGGACTATTGACCAAATAATTACTAATTCGTAATTCGTAATTAAAAAAGGTATAGGAGCCGACACTGAATTAAAATTTAGTGGTCAACAAGATATTTATGGAAAGTTCAATCTTCCACTGATAGCACAGCGTTAGCCAGTCCGCGTACTCTTACAGAGAAGCAAGCTACGCTTTTAGCGTCTGTCTGCAATACACTGCGCGAACGTAGAGAGCATCTTGTAAGTACGAATTACGAATTACGAATTATTTTGACTACTTCCTTTCAGGATAAGCTCCTGATTGGACTTTAAAGGTTTGAATTTTACCGCTGCGGTTGACTTCGATAGCTATTATGTCTCCAACTTTGCTCGACTCTACTAGCCTTTGAACTTGGGCTGAAGTTTTCACCGATTTACCATTAAATTTTTGAATCACGTCTCCAGGAAGCAGTCCTCCACGCTTGGCTGGGGAATCATCTGTGACCCCTTTAATCACAATTCCAGCATCCTGCTGAATATTCAGTTGATTTTCTTGATTAATCTGCTGTTTTCTGATAGGAGAAAGGTCTGCCATTTCAATACCCAAGAAGGGATGTTCCACACGCCCTTTAGTAAAAAGTTCATTGGCGATGCGGGCGGCGGTTTCAATGGGGATGGCGAAACCGAGTCCTTGAGCATCAGCACGGATGGCTGTGTTAATACCAATCACTTCGCCTTGGGCGTTTAATAAGGGGCCACCAGAATTACCAGGGTTAATTGCGGCATCAGTTTGGATAAAGCTGACTCGCTTATCTGGGACACCAACTTGAGTGCTAGTGCGATCGGTAGCGCTGATGATGCCGATAGTAACAGTATTATCTAAACCCAGAGGATTGCCAATAGCGATCGCCCATTGTCCTGGGATCAGGTTTTGCGAATTGCCCAGTTTTACTGTCGGCAAATCATTCGCTTTTATTTTTACCACTGCCACATCTGTCACAGGATCAACTCCTACCACCTTACCCTCTAGACTCCGACCATCCTTGAGGGTAACTTGTACTGTATCTGTATCTGCCACTACATGAGCATTGGTGAGTAATTCCCCATCTTCGCTCAAGATAAATCCTGATCCTGTACCGCGCTCAATACGTTCTTGAGGAATTGGTTGCTCATCCTCTCCAAAGAATCGCCGCAAGAGGGGATTTTTCAAAGCATCAGAGATGGGATTGGCTACTTTGCGAGTTGCATTAATTCGCACTACAGCCGGGCCAACTTTTTGCACTGCCGTCGCAATAAAATTCACGTTATCGCCTCCAGTAGCCCCAATAGCTCCGTTAGGAGAATTCGGAACTACGGATTCTGGAGGCGAAGCCATTGTTACATTTTTTAGCTGTTGGAATGAGCGATTTTGTGGCAGGAGATAGCGACTGCCAAACAAACCTGCACTACCGCCAATTACCAGTAAAAACACATAAACCGCCAGTTGCTTTAAGGATAACTTCATAATTGTTTTGCTCAATAACAGCAATGCAGTTGCTAATTTCTAAGTGTAGTCAAGCGAACGGCAAGTGGACAGATCAATTTATGAGAAATTAGGGATTGGGGAAAAAGCAGGGGGTATGGAGAAGAGACAAGGGAGAGACTTGTTCAATAATTTCCTCTTGTCCTCTTGTCCCTTTGTCCCCTTATCTTCCCCGGCTTCCTAGCAACTCCCCACTCTTCCCATCTAAAATCTAAAGTTAATGCGCTCTTGACCTGTATACATGACTTTACCCTTTCGTCAACTGTTTCTCTGTAGCTTAGTTAGCACCTTGGGCCTAGTAAGCATACTGGCATACTCAAACTCAAACAGTGCTAACGCTGCTGTGGGTGGTTGCTCAACTCCAGCCTTATCTCGCTTCCAACGCCATAAAGTTGTTCGTGGCGAAACTTTGGAGAGTATAGCGCAGCGCTACAATCTCATTGCGACAACTATTATTGGCATGAATCCAGCTTTGCAAAATGGTGCAGCTGCGGCGGTTGGTAGTGTGCTTCAGATTCCTCCCTATAATGGGATTGTAGTCGAAGTGCCTCGCGGTCAAACTTGGCGACAAGTGGCGGCACAATACAAAGTTCGTGCTGATAGCCTGTTTGAGGTGAATGGCTGTCAACAAAACCCCAGAATCGTGTTTGTTCCAGGGGTAAATTGGTCGCCTAATGGTGTTGTAACTAAGTCCCCTTTACCTACTGATGCAGGTACACCAAACCGTGCATCTTTGTCTGGATATCCTTTAGCACAAGTGGCAACTGTAGGATTAGCTTACGGCTGGCAAATAAATCCTGGGACAAGTGAAGTTTTCTTCCATAGTGGTGTTGACTTATTAGCACCAGTTGGTACTAGTGTGCAAGCGATCGCACCTGGAACTGTAGCCTTTGCCAGCGAGCAAGGTTCTTATGGCAAGTTGGTCATTATTAACCACAGTGGCGGACTTCAAAGCCGCTACGCCCAGCTTGACAGTATCAAAGTTACTGTCGGTCAACAAGTGAAAAAAGGAAACTTATTAGGAACAGTAGGCACTAGTGGAAAACCAACATCCACTCAACCGCATCTCCATTTTGAAGTGCGTTCTAGCTCATCTCTGGGTTGGGTAGCGCAAGATCCCAAGGGTTATTTGAAGAAATGAGTATGTTTTTAAACGCATAGGCGCTTCGCCTTCCTGCAGGGTAGGAACGCGGAGTAAATCTCTATGTTCTTCTGCAAATCCATAGCATTTTTTGCGTTAAAAAAATGCTATGGATTCGCTAGATTTTACAATGTGCATTCCTGCCTCTGCAAATCTTATAAATGCTGCATCTGCTTGTTCTGTATAGTCCACAACACCGGGGACAACTACGGGGGAAGTGCAATCTTCTAGTAAATAGATTTTTTTCGCCAGAGTAGCATCTACCTGTTTAATTTCTGTTAATAAATCGTCAATTGTCCAAGCGACGCAGTGACTTTTAGCTTGACCACCAATAATTACTGCATCATATTCTAAAAGTTGTTTAATCAGCAATGTATTCTTTTGAGCAAGTGGACGTTGTTCAAAATCTTCTAACACTTCTGGACGTAGGATGGAATAGTTTTCTGTTAAAGGATTTTCACCTTTGATTTCAAATTGCGTTTGACTCTGACGCGCAATGCCGTGGAAAAATATCGCTTCTTCTATCGATGAAACTAGAGCATGACCGATACCACCCAACATAGAATGATAAGGCCAAACAGTAAGGGGATATTTACCATCTTGACTGAGTTGCTTAAGGTAATGGTAAGCGTGTTTTTCTAATAATTCATAATCCCCATTAGTAACACTGTTAGCAACTGCTGGGTTGACTTTCCAGATACCTTGTTGAATATCTGCTGGTGTGATACTAGTCGCTGCTGGAGTGGGATGTTCTCCGGCAGTGTTCACCCAAAAAATCGGATGGAAGATTTGCGTTGCTGTGTGAGTATCTAGAGTTGATACAACTTTCGTGATTATTCCCAAGTTTCGATAGATAAACTCAGATAATCTGACGTTATCATCCACCGCCGCATTACCAGATTTTCCACCTACAAATAATTCAAATCCAGGGATGCAGAAGGTGTTTTGGACATCAATTAATAGTAAGCAAATGCTGGTTTTATCTAAAGATGCTGGTTTGATGTCGTGTTGTTTTGCCCAGATTTTAGCTTCGGCAGCACGTTCTTGGTAAGGTACACGCCAGACTTCGCCGACTTTATCAGGATTAAAATGCGGGGGAATGGGTAGTTGGGTTATTATTTGGGTGTTCATCTAAAATCTGCACTTATTTTCTAATTGTTAGGCTTGCCTTAGTTAAAAATAATGGTGAATTCAGTAAACGTCATCGTGAGAACCTAAAGTTAGCAATAAAATTTCTTCTTCTCCTAAATCAGGATTTGTAACAAATTTAAATAAAATTTGATTTTGATAATCAATTGAAGATGAATATCTACCCGATGAATCACCTTTTAGCTTGTGACTACGTAAACTGACTTGAAATGGGTCTTCAGCTATTTGTTGTAATACTTGTTCAATTTGAGAACGTAACTCAGGATTTTTCTTGACAGACGCTTAAAAGCACGAATAAAAAGGACTCCAAACCAAATTTTTCACTCGTCTAACTCCGCCATCAAATCTGCAACTGAACCACGGTGGACATTACCTTGATCATAATCACTCTCTGTTTGCGCGACTTCTTTTAATAAGTCATCCTGTCGCTGTTGTTTGAGGCGCTTTTGGACAATATCTACAAGAATAGCCTGAGCTTCTGGATCTAATGCTTCTACCGCTTCTATAGCTTTCTGGAATGTAGATGTTTTTTTTAGCATAAGCATCAAAGAATTTAGTGATAAGTCTAATTTAGCTGGTGGTAAAGGCGATCGCTCCTCATCCTCTTTATTTAATAGTATATTTGTATTATAAAAACATAAATTTAGCGATCGCTCTTATGAACCGAGATGAATTACTCAAACGCTATGCCGCAGGTGAGAGAGACTTTTCAGGAGTTGACCTTAGTCGTGCAGTACTTTGACCTAAGCAGTATCAACTTGAGAGGTTGCAATCTTAATAATGCTAACTTGAAGAATACTTCTTTAAAAGACGCTAATTTACAGCAAGCTAATCTCAGTTACGCCAATCTTGAACAAGCAGATTTAAAAGATACAAAATTTGATGGTGCTATTTTTTACAATACAATTACGCCTGATGGTAGTATAAAGAATGATAATTTATAATTATATTGCAGTTTTGGTCATAGAATTACGATGATATTAGTAGTAATTATGACTCAGTGTAAAAGCGCTCGCTTCATTAACCTTTCCTATGCAACCTGCGCGATCACTACTCAAGCTACTCACTTAAAAAGATTTTAAGTAATATATCTTTACAAATGAGCAAAACTCCTCAAATGCTCTTGATTTCTTTGCCTGTGTTATTTTCCATTTTTTTCTATAGTAATCGTCCAAAAAAGCGCTAGCTGTGGCAATCTGGGAAACAGAGATTTATTAAATCTGATATTTGAGCTACAGAAAATTTATCTAATCAGGTTATGCAAACTCTGCCCACAGTAGACACTTCAAGCATCACATCATCTCAAGCTACCTTTGATACAACTATCAAGCGGCGTAAAACCCGCCCTGTAAAGGTGGGAAATGTCACCATTGGCGGTGGCTACCCCGTTGTAGTGCAGTCAATGATTAACGAAGACACTCTTGATATTGATGGTTCCGTAGCTGCTATTCGTCGTCTGCACGAAATTGGCTGCGAAATTGTCCGCGTCACAGTGCCAAGTATGGCTCATGCTAAAGCTTTAGGGGAAATTAAACAAAAATTAATAAAAACTTACCAAGACGTGCCAGTTGTGGCTGATGTCCATCACAACGGGCTAAAAATCGCCGTGGAAGTTGCCAAGCATATAGAGAAAGTGCGGATTAATCCGGGCTTGTATGTGTTTGAAAAGCCAAACATCAATCGAACCGAATATACTAAAACCGAATTTGACGAAATTGGCGATAAAATCCGCGAAACCTTAGAACCTCTAGTAATTTCTTTACGTGATCAAGGTAAATCGATGCGAATTGGGGTAAATCACGGCTCCCTAGCTGAGAGAATGTTATTTACTTATGGTGACACCCCTGAAGGAATGGTGGAATCTGCCATAGAATTCATCCGCATTTGTGAATCTTTGGATTTCCACAACTTGGTAATTTCCATGAAAGCCTCACGAGTCCCAGTGATGGTAGCCGCCTATCGCCTCATCGCCAAGCGCATGGATGAACTGGGTATGGATTACCCGCTACATTTAGGCGTTACGGAAGCCGGTGATGGCGAATACGGGCGAATTAAATCTACGGCTGGTATTGCTACCTTACTTGCTGATGGCATTGGCGATACAATTCGTGTCTCCCTTACAGAAGCACCAGAAAAAGAAATTCCCGTCTGCTATAGCATTCTCCAAGCTTTGGGATTGCGAAAAACGATGGTGGAATACGTCGCTTGTCCTTCCTGTGGACGCACTTTGTTTAATCTAGAGGAAGTGCTGCACAAAGTCCGGGAAGCCACTAAACACTTAACTGGGCTAGACGTTGCAGTTATGGGTTGTATTGTCAATGGCCCCGGAGAAATGGCAGATGCTGACTATGGGTATGTTGGTAAAACACCTGGTTATATTTCTTTGTATCGTGGTCGAGAAGAAATTAAAAAAGTCCCCGAAGATAAAGGTGTAGAGGAATTAATTAACCTGATTAAGGCAGATGAACGCTGGGTAGAACCTTAAAGGGGGCAGGGGAGCAGGGGAAAATTGAAGTTGTAGTAAGTTTTTCCCCTCTGCACCTCTGCCTCTTGTGCCCAATGCCCAATGCCCCATTCCCAAAAACTTTATATCTTTTAACCACCAAGGTCGTCTGATTGTCAAGTATTTTGTTTAAATTAAGAATACATACTTGGTCTGTAAGTGGTAGCCTGTGTTAGATTGAGCATACTGACTATAAATTTTCCCTCTGACGCAGCTGTCATTATGGTGATTACAAAAAGTAGGCTTGTTTTGGGTGCTACGGCAGTGACACTCTCCACGATCGCTGTTACTAGCCTTGGCATTCACTCGCGAGGTCAGGCTTTATTTAAAGCAAGTCCCAAAGAATTAGTAGATGAAGTTTGGCAAATTGTTCAGCGCCAATATGTAGACGGTACTTTTAATCAGGTAGATTGGCAGGCTGTTCGTAAGGAATACTTGAGCAAGTCCTACAGTAATCCGCAGGATGCGTATAAGTCCATTCGGGAAATGCTGAAAAAGCTAGAAGACCCGTACACCCGATTTATGGATCCATCGGAATTCAAGAATATGCAGGTGGATACCTCTGGAGAATTGACAGGGATTGGGATCACCATTAGTCAGGATGAAAAAACCAAGCAATTGGTTGTAATTGCGCCAATCGAGGATACACCAGCCTTTAAAGCTGGTGTTCTGGCAAAAGATATCATCCTCAAAATTAACGGTAAAGATACCAAGGGGATGGATACCAATCAGGCAGTATCCTTAATTAGGGGTGAGGCAGGATCGCAAGTCAACTTGACTATTCAGCGCGATACTAAGATAAAACAATTTAACATTACACGGGCGCGAATTGAAATCCATCCAGTTAAGTTTTCTCAAAAGAATACCCCAGCAGGCAATCTTGGTTACATTCGCTTGAACCAGTTCAGTGCCAATGCTGGTAAAGAAATGCAAACCGCTATCAAAAATTTAGAAAACAAAAAGGTAGCTGGATATATTCTCGATCTGCGTGGTAATCCAGGCGGCTTACTTTTCTCCAGCGTGGATATTGCCCGGATGTGGATAGATAAAGGTAAGATTGTCTCCACTGTTGAACGCCAAGGAGAGGCAGAAAAGGAAGAAGCAAACGGAAAAGCCTTAACAACTAAACCATTGGTGGTGTTGGTAGATAAAGGTTCAGCTAGTGCCAGTGAAATCCTCTCAGGGGCTTTGCAGGATAATAAGCGTGCTACTTTGGTGGGTACTCAAACCTTTGGTAAGGGACTAGTGCAATCGGTGCGTCCCCTGGAAGATGGTTCAGGATTAGCGGTGACAATTGCTCATTACTACACCCCTAATGGTACAGATATCAATCATAAAGGCATTTCGCCAGATGTGAAGGTGGATTTGACCAAAAAGCAGATGGAGGAATTGTGGCTCCATGAACGTGACAAACTCGCTACCCTAGCAGACCCTCAATTTGCTAAAGCGGTGGAAGTGATAGGTAAAAAAATTGCTGTTAAGGGTACACCTACAGCAGAAAAATGAAGAGTTAGGAATAAAGTTAAGAGTGAATCGTGAGGAGTTAGGAATAAAGACCGTCACTGTCAACTTCTAACTCCTAACTTAAACTGGTTGGCACTTTCCAGCCCTAATGAGTCCAACACGCCGAGCGATCGCTTCTTCTTGCGAACTAAAAGGCCCCCACTGTTCTATAATTTCTAAATTATCGTCGCTAACTTGGTCGCTGGGGATAATTTCACAGTTTCCAGCAGAACGCTTGACAATATACCAAGTTTGTGAATTACTCATATTTTAAATAAAAATCTTGTTTTTATAGTAAGAATTTTACGGCATACAGAAAATATCTTCGCACTTACTACTAAATCCGACATTCTGTAGGTGCGATCATAAAACCCTGTAGCTTTTTGCTGACCAGTCATATCTTGAATGCTTGAGGATAGTTTCTGTTGCTCACCCTACCTTCAAAAGTTTTCCTCTGTCAATTTGCTACGAACTTACGTAAAGCTGTATTAAGCCTCAATTTATTAAACTATAGGCAATAGGAATCACTCAGTTCGATTGAGTTTCTCTTTTAAAAGAGCTTCTACCTCCCTTTCAGGATTGTCAAGATCGAAAGGATAAGGGTGTTGTGTAGCAGACCCACAACGACTCATTAAAACTTGCAATGCAGCCCGAAACGCTTCTTCTTCATTTCTGTGTTCTGAAAGATATCGTTTCAGTTCAGTATTGCTCATCTGGCTTAAGTTCTGCATCATACAATAAATTTCCAATTCCCAATTATGCAATGGTTTGAAGACAGGCACAGTTGTTGAACTAATTAAACTGATCTTTGTATATACATAGAATATCCTCAACTTCATAAGGTGGAAGATGCTTGAGTTCGTCCGGTAAAGTATCCATTTCGATTGCATGACCTGCTATATCTAGACCTAGTGCAGATGCACCTTTACCAACTCCTGCATGAAGATAAACCTTTTCAGGCAGTAAGTTAAGCTTTGCACCAATTCTGAACGATGTATCGTAAACATATAGCTCACCGATACCACAAATTTTATGTAGTTCCGTTTTGACTAGCTCGTGAACTTGCTCAAATGTTAGGCATTGCTGAAATATGTTAGTTATACCAACCAAGACCGTTTTAGCTCTGTCTAATGCTAATGGTTTAATACGCCGTTGGTGTGAATAACGCCTTCCTCGGTGATCTTTTGCTATCGCAGCTAACTCAATGGCTTGAATCAAAGAAGACTGGCTTCTAAACCAATTAATTTCATCAATTTTGTTTTGCCAATGTTTTCTTTCGTAATGTTTAATGATGACTGTAAAGTTTGGCATATACGTCTATTAATTATGGATATACAGAAAATTCAAATATATTCAGGAGATAGGAATATTATTGCTTAACCCTACATCCTATCCCCGAAACACTAGCTAATACTTACGCTCTTTTGGCTCAAACATAGTAATCGCCACCGGTCGATATTGAATCTCAATTCCGGCTGGTGAGTAGTAAGCCATTGTGTGTTTGAGAAAATTCGTATCATCTCGCTGGGAATAATCTTCGCGGAAATGAGCGCCACGACTTTCCTGGCGATTCAGAGCTGATGCCAAAATGGTCTGCCCTACTACCATCAAACTTCGTAATTCTAAAGCTTCTACGAGTTCCGTATTCCAGCAGCTACCTTTGTCATCTAAATAAATTTGAGGGTATTTTTGTTGTATTTCTTCTAGTTTCTGCAAACCTTCAGTCATTAATGCCTGAGTGCGGAAAACGCCGCAGTACTCAGTCATACAATCCTGAAAAGCTTCACGGACTTGGTTAATACGGTACTGTCCTGGTTGTTCTAGCAAAGCTTGAATTTGTTGCTGGGCTTCTGTTACATACTGTTGCTCATCTACAGAGGGTAACTTACGTTTTTGCACAAATTTGGCGATCGCAGCCCCAGTTCTCTTGCCATAAACGACACATTCCAGCAGAGAATTACTGCCCAAGCGATTCGCCCCATGTACGGAAACACAAGATGTTTCACCCGCAGCAAAGAAAGCATCAACAAAACCATCGTCACTACTACGAACTTGACCATCGGTGTTCACTGGGATACCACCCATACAATAGTGAATTGTCGGGCGGACTGGCATCGGTTGAGTTACTGCGTCAACACCTACTAAACGATGGGCTTCTTCCCAACAGAAGGGAACGCGACTCATAATTTTTTCTTTGCCTAAATGGCGTAGATCCAGATAGACAAAGGGGCCTCCAGCACTTCCATTGAGATGAACACCACGTCCAGCGCGAATTTCATAAGCGATCGCTCGTGAGGTAATATCACGAGGAGCTAGTTCCATCCGACTGGGCGCATAGTTCGCCATAAAGCGATCGCCTTCACTATTAATCAGATACGCCCCTTCACCCCGCACCGCTTCTGAAATCAGCACCCCTACCGGATATAAACCAGTGGGATGAAACTGCACAAATTCCATATCTTCTAGGGGTAAACCTGCGATCGCAGTCATTGCCAAACCATCACCTGAAGAAGCGTAATCATTAGAGGTAGTATTATAAACGCGACCATAACCCCCTGTGGCAAACATCACTGCCTTAGCCCGCACCACCTCAATATGTCCATCCAAAAGATGGAACATTACCACACCCTTCGCCTCATTTTCTTCTAAAATAAGACGCATCACGTACCACTCTTCGTAAACTTGCACCCCATAACGCCGCAAATTGTTAACCAATTCGTGCAAAATCGCATGACCTGTTTTGTCAGCAGCGTAGCAAGTGCGGTTGTGGGAATGTCCGCCAAAAGCCCTTTGGGCAATGCGCCCATCGGGTAAGCGAGAGAACAAAACGCCGAGATGTTCCAAGTCAATCACCACATCTGGCGCTTCTTGGGCGAGAATCGCCACAGCATCTTGGTCTGCCAAGTAGTCAGAACCCTTGACAGTATCAAAAGCATGTGCTTGCCAACTATCTTCAGAATCAACATTTTTCAGCGATGCAGCCATACCACCTTGAGCCGCAACCGAGTGAGAGCGAATTGGGTGGGTTTTTGCAACCACAGCAATATTTAAACTAGGGTCAGTACGGGCAATTTCTACAGCAGCGCGACATCCCGCCAATCCACCCCCAACAATAATCACATCGTGTTCCAGCATAATTAGCCCTCTGATTGCAAACCACTGCTGTTCTATTGTAGAGACGTGATTAATCAGGTAGTGCGTTGTAACAGTAGCATCTCTACAAAAAAATTCCCTGCCTATAGACAGGGATGTTATAAAAAATTTTGAAATTAGGAGTGAAAAGTTAAAAACAAAGAGTTATGGCACAGATAGAGTGACTTATAACTCTTGTACAGACGCGATTAATCGCGTCTGTACTCATAACTCCTAACTCTTTAGCTAGTTGCTTGTACAGGTTGTTGCTGAGACACATTACCTGGTATAGGTTCCATTTTGGTTCCCGGCCCTACAGGACTGACTTCAATATGATTTAACAAGGTAGTGACAAACGCAAACACCAAGAAAGGTAGCGATAGCAGAACGACGAGACCCGCTGTTGCTAAAGCGTATACGGGCCGCTTGGCACCCATCAGCGCCAAAGCTGATGCCAAACTTAGGGTAATTGTAATCAACCAAACAATTATTTGACCGTAGATATCACCGAAAGTCAAGGTACAGACAAACCGATACTTTTGAATATTATTTTCGCTCATCACATTTGCCTCAAGTCTCTCCTAATAGGTTCTACGTTAGAACTATGTTTGCCTTGTAGGCAATTTCTAAATATTTTTGCAAGCTTTGTAATATCACTTCACAATCAAGCCGCCTTTGGTAGCAAGGCAGTTATACTAAAAACTTCTTCCCTTCATCGGAGAGGTCGCAATTGCGATCGCCTCCTTAACAAACACTATCTTAATTTTAGGCAAAGAGACTATTTGTCATCTGTCAAATTCAGGATATTCAAAATAAATATATAGCAATTCTATTTAATTTGTGAAAATTGCAACCCACAGATTCCCGACTTCGTAAAAGTTATCGGGAGTCTTGTTCCTCACAAATGATTCAAGATTACTATAGTATTTAGTTTTTTGCTAGTAAATAATAACTAGAGAACTCAAGTAAAGTCTAGATGTAAAAATAATTTTTTGATGTTAAATTTTGAGTATTGCCCGAACTTGTTGACTAAATCAACAAAAACCTTTATTTTTCGTGGCAACATTGTTTTAGGAGTGAATGTGAATACTATTTTTCTTCGTAAAGGTGTTTTTTGGTTGCCAAGTTTAGCTGCTCTTGCATTCCTGAGTAGCGGTTTATCTGCAAGTGCCCAGACAGTAGACAAGGTGAGCAGTCAGCCATCAACTGAACCTTCTGCAACCGTAGCGTCTCCCAACGAGTTTAGTCCAGAAATAGACATTGAAAGCCAAAATCTCTCTACAGAAATAACTAAGACTTTTACAGTCACAAATTTAACTAAGGTAGAGCAGTTGCCCAACACTGCGATACAAGAAAACGCTAGTGTAACACCCACACCCGTTCCAGGCACAGTGGCGACCTCATCTGCAACGCTCACCTCTGAGTTTGTACAACCGACTTCTCAAACTACTGCTCAACCATCTGCTACCAAAGTGGCGCAATCGGATATTGATTTAGGTAGAACTACCAGTGGTGGTAGTAGCTATCTTGGCATCGCTGCTAACATTGGTTTGAGTGGTGGTGACACGTCTTTGGGCGACGGTAACTTTGCGGTAGTCAGCAAAATCGGACTGACAAATTCTATATCAGTGCGACCCTCAGCCGTATTTGGGGATAACACCACAATTTTACTTCCGATCACCTATGATTTTACCTTCAAATCAGCAGATGCTTTTAGCGAACCATTAGCGATCGCACCTTACATCGGAGTGGGTGCAGCTTATAAAACTGGTGATGATTCACAATTTGCCTTTTTGGCATCTGCTGGCATTGATGTACCTCTAACTCCTCAATTTACAGCAACAGCTGCTATAAATGCTGGATTTTTCGATGAAACTGATGTGGGCTTGTTGTTAGGAGTTGGTTACAACTTCAGTGGGCTTTAAAAGTTAAGAGTTAGGAGTTAAGAGTTATTAAGATTAAATTCATAACTCATAACTCTTAACTTCTATTTAGGTGTAACTTTGTCAATCACCTTGATTGTGCCATCATCTCCTACTGTCCAAACATCGTATACACCGACGACATCGCCGTTAGCATCAACATCTACGTTGCCGCTGGCTCCTTGGTAGTTAATTTTTTTACCATCTTTAAGTAACTTCAGCCCCTCGCAGACATCAGTAACTTCTGTGCCAGGTCCATCAGCAACTTCCCGAATTTTGCTGGCTATACCAACGCCTGTATTTTCTTTAGCAGCTTGCGCCGCCAATGTCAATAAAGCAGACGCATCCCAAGCTTGAGGAGCGTATTCCCCTGGTGTACCACCCTTTTTATCTTTCCACAGTTTGTTGAAAGTTTCTAATGCTTTACCATCGGAACCCGGTACTGTACCGATCGCTCCTGTTAAAATATATTTACCATCACCGCCTTTGCCAACTTGTTCGGGAAAAGTCGGTGATTTTACCCCATCTGTTAGCAGAATCTGTACTCCCTTCGCCACACCTTGCTGATAGGCGGCTTTCAAGAACAGACTACCAGTTTCCGCATAGAGTACAGCCAGGACTGCATCTGGCTTACCAGCAAAAGCAGCAGCCGCTTCTGTATCAAATGTTTGGGCTTTTGGATCGTAGCGGACAGGCTTATCTTTATTAACTATAGTTCCACCCAATTTTTCAAAAGTTTGCACAAATGCTTTTTCAAACCCTACGCCATAGTCATTATTAATCACGACTGTAGAAACTCGCTTGAAACCTTTTTTTCTGGCAAGTTGGGCTAAAGCTAGTGCTTGGTATGTATCGGGAGGAGCTGTACGTGCCCAAAAGCCCTTGAAATCACCTTTTTGGGCTTTTTCGGTAAATACGGGACTGGTACTACCAGGGGAAACCAGCATGACTTTATTTGGTGTGGCAATGGAGACTGCTGCACTAGAAACGCTACTGGCAAAGGAACCAACTACACCTGCTACTTTATCCAAAGTTGCTAGTTTGGTCATACCGGCAGCTCCAGCTTTTGGGTCGGTTTGGTCGTCTACTTGTACCAAGGTAACAGGTTCGCCATTCACCCCACCGCAAGCGTTGACTGTATCGACAAGTAAAGGAACGGAACCTAGCATCTGCTGTCCTACAGAAGCCAAGTCGCCTGTTGTTGGTAGCAGGGAACCAATTTTTAGTCCTTTAGCACTGCTTGTAGTAGTTGAGTTTGCCGCTGGGGTAGCGGTACTTCTGTTGTTAGCTGTACCGTTGGGGGTACTGTTATCACCACAAGCCCCAACCAGAAACCCAGTTGCTAGGGTAGCTATACTGAAGGCTAAGGCGGTGCTAATTTTTTTCATAAATTACTCTTACTCCTCAAAATATTTAGCAGCCTAAAAAGAAGATCCAAACTAGATTTGTAACTTAGCTGGATCTTATCAAGGCTCCAAAGGATAAATCATATCATCCATCTTTGGGAGTAGGAGTATTTACCCGGCATTAATATTTATTTTTCTACACAGGATATTCTCCGTGTATCAAAACCTGAAAAACGGAGAGGGAGGGATTCGAACCCTCGGTACGGAGTTGCCTGCCGTACAACAGATTAGCAATCTGCCGCTTTCGACCACTCAGCCACCTCTCCTGACTCACGAATATCAATGTTAGCAGGTTTGTTGGTAAGAGTCAATAGTTATTTGTCATTTGTCACTTGTACTGAGCGTAGTCGTTAGCGCAGCCTCTCCAAGAGTTGTATTGGTCATTGGTTATTTATAAAACGCTGAGGACTAAGGAGCTAGGGACAAATGACTAATTTTTTAAAGGACTTGCGATCGCATCCAAGCTATGGGCAAGGTGCGTAACTTTTTCCACTGGGGAACGAAAGCCCGCTGACTGAATACATCGTAATCGTTGCGTTCAATCACCTCCAATATTTGACCGTACAGCATTGATGCTGCCCACACAGGCCAACGGGCATCGGATGCTAAATAAGTAATTCCCTGGTCGGATGTGGTGTAAAATTGGCGGGCGCGATCAATTTGAAAGCGCATCAATGCCCGCCAACGATCATCTACCACACCTTTGAAGAAGTCTTGCTCGGTATAGTTGAATTTTGCCAAGTCTTCAAGGGGAATGTAGATCCGTCCCCGTTTGGCATCTTCTCCCACATCCCGCAGGATATTGGTAAGTTGATTGGCAATTCCGAGAGCGATCGCTTCTTCTGTGGGAACATAAACTTGTATGTTTTGCCGCCACGGTGCTGCATATATGGTGTTATCCACATCCATAACTGATGTTGACATTAAGCCAACAGTGCCAGCAACACGGTAACAGTAGAGGTATAACTCCTCAAAGGTTTCATAACGACTGCGATATAAGTCCATGCGCTGACCGGCAATCATATCCCGAAATGGTTGAATGTCCATCGGAAAGCGCTGGAGGGTATCAACTAAAGCTACATCGTAATTTTCTAGTGGGCATCCCGCAAAAATCGATTCCAGCTGCTGTTCCCATAGGTCTAGGGTTTCTGGCGTGGTAATAGCAGATGCAGGGCCATCTACCAATTCATCTGTACGGCGACACCAAGCGTAAATTGACCAAATAGATTGACGTTTTACCGGACTCATGAGCAAAGTACCCAGGTAAAAAGTCTTGGCATACTTTGCTGTGAGATGCCGACAAAGTTTGTATGACTCGTCTACAGAGACCAGCGTTTTCATGCGCGGGGGGGAATCAGGCAGTTGCAGCATTCGTTGCGGGCGGTCGGGTGAGCGTTTGCAGGTTTGAGGAATTTGCTACCAGGAGGGCCTCAGAAATCGCCTGCGCTGTCAGCTTACCAGAAAGTACGGCACCTTCCATACTGCCTAAGTAGCGTTGCATGGTATAACTTCCTGCGAGATAGAAGTTAGCAATGGGCGTAACTTGTGCAGGACGGTACTGTTGACGACCAGGGGTCGCTTTGTAAACTGAACGCGGCGTTTTCACCACATGAGATTTCAGCAATGTTGCTGGATTGTCTCCCCCAAAATGGTCGGGGAAGAGTTTTTCTAACTCGGCAATGGTTGCAGCCACTATCTCCTCATCTGATTTGGCAATCCAATCTTTTGCCGGAGCTAGAACTAATTCCAGCATCGAGCGATTGGGGTTGGCGTATTCACGGCAGGTATTGCTCATATCAGCATAAACGCTTAGGAGGGGCGATCGCGAAAATAGTAAGTGATCAATTTCTGTAAGTTTCCGGTCAAACCACAGATGCAGGTTAATCACTGGTACTCCTTCTAAGCCTTCTAGCTTCTTGAAAAACTCCATTTGCTTCCAAGGTTTAGGCAAGATTACCTTTAACGGGTCAACTGATATGGCAGATACATACACATCAGCCGTGAAAACTTCATCTTCTGCCCCATTTAACCCTCGAATCAAGTATCCTTTCACCGTGCCATCAGTGTTCAGCAAAATCTCTTTCAAGGGGGCATTCAACCGCACTTCTCCACCGCGTTCTGTGATGTAATCTACGATCGGGCTGCATAGACGTTCTGTGGGAGAACCATCCAAAAATGCAATCTTGGAGCCATATCGTTCTTGGAGAAAGCGATTCAGTGCAGTTAATAGGATCGTTGCAGAAACTTCATCAGGATTGATAAAGGTGAGCGCTTTACATGCGGCGATAAAAACGTCACTAGTTACTCGCTCGTCAACACCTTGCCTTTTCAACCACTCTAAGAAACTATACTTGTCCATGTCTTCAACATACTTTTGACCCCGAACCACTGCTGGAAGGAGGCCAACTGCAAACCGAATCTTCTGCTCCCAAGTCAACATATCTTTGTTACGAAGAATCGATGCAATCACGTTGAAAGGAGATGGAATATCTGGAACATCAAAACGTGATAGTGTCCCAGGCTTGTCCGGTTGATTGAAAATCAGCGTATGCTGTTTCCACTGGAGTCTGTCTTCAATGCCCAACTCCTTGAGCAATTGAAGCATATTGGGGTATGCCCCAAAGAAGGCGTGTAACCCGGTTTCGTACCAGTCGCCGTCAGAGTCTTTCCACGCCGCAACAAGACCACCCAGTACGTCCCGGCTTTCCAAGACAATGGGAGTGTGACCTGCGTCTGTGAGATATTTTGCGCAGGAAAGTCCTGCTAAACCAGCACCCGCGATCGCTACTCGCATTTAACCCTAATGCCCTTCAATATTTCTTAATGGTTTTGTCGTTCTCATTATACGTTGCAATCCGTTACATTTGGCAGTTATTGTGCGATCGCTTCCCCAAAAAACTTTTGTCAAAGGGAATTTTACCTACGCGCACCTGCCGAAACAAATTGCTAATACCATTGTTGGCAATAGCTTTGCAGCGCACACTTTATCTATATTTACATGCAGGTGATTTCGGGAAACAAAAGTATTTCCTTTGACTGAAAATAGCTAATTTCAAAAGTTGTCTTAAAGTAGTTGATTTCTTTGCTAATTTGTGTATTTGGTCTGAGAAAATATCTGGGGTATTGCTTAAAAACTACTTTGAAAACTTTCCTCTCCCTATAAGGGTGTAGGATAAATGTTTATGTCCTCTAGGTTGAACAACCAAGTTGTTTACCTCACAACTTATAGGTAAAAGATTATGAGTGTATCGCAGCAGCTAAGGCGCTTTGGACATCACCTGATTTTAGGTATTTCCAGCACTACATTAAGCGATGACGATAAACGCGCACTCAATGAATTAAAACCGATTGGGGTGATATTTTTTGCTAAAAACTTTTTGGATGGCACCCCATATCAGGTTTGGTTGGAAAGCTTCAAGGATTTAAACATGCAGATACGAGAATACACTGAACGTGATTCCATGTTCATCACTCTCGATCATGAAGGAGGTCGTGTAATTCGTACACCACCGCCAATTACCCGCTTTCCTCATGCCTTATTGCTGCGATCGCACGCTTATGAAGTAGCAAAAGCCACAGCGGTAGAACTCAAATCACTGGGAATAAATTTATCCTGGGCACCTGTAGCAGATATTTTTTCCCATCCTGAGAACCCCGTGATTGGGTCTCGCGCTTTTGGTAACACTCCCGAAACTGCTACTCAAGGTGCCTGTGACTATTACCTTGGACTTCAAGATTCAGGAATTTTGGGATGCGCCAAACACTTTCCTGGACATGGAGACACCAGCAAGGACTCTCACATTGAGCTACCAATACTGAATTTAACTCTAGAAGATTTGCGACTTCGAGAACTTATACCCTTCAGAGCTTTAATCGAAGTCCAGATTCCTTTGATTATGACTGTCCACATCTTATTTCCCAAGATAGATCATAATGTGCCAGCAACCCTTTCCCAGGCTATCCTCAAATCCATACTTAGAGAGGAACTTGGCTTTGAGGGAGTAGTTGTATCTGATGATTTGGATATGAAAGCTATCTCAGATATGTTTATGAAAGCTGGTACTGTGGCGCGGTCATTTAATGCAGGCTGCGATCTGTTTATTGTGTCGCGTAATATTAATTCATCATCTATTGAAAGAACTTATCGGATTGCTGAAGATTTTGCAGATTCCCTCAGTAACGGTAGCTTAGATGAAGCAGTGCTAGAAGCAGCTAGAGAAAGAATTGAGAAACTACTGGCAGTAACACCGCAATATCTCATATATGCTTTGGATAAAGATGTATTATTGCAACATGCTCAACTAGCGATCGCTAGTTCCTATTCATAACCCAACGTGCATTCAAGGTGCATATTAGCAATTGCCAAAAGGCTAGCTAGGATTGCATTTCTTAATTTTGAATTTTGAATTTTGAATTGTTTAGTGGGTGGTATAGGGGTCGAACCTATTTCTGCGAGTTAAAAGCCCGCTGCACAGCCGTTATGCCAACCACCCAAGTTAATTTAAATAAGAAATGAGCAAGTGCGATCGGATACTTACATCGCAAGCTTTGTAATACCAACATTAGATATAAATCCACCAGGGAGGTACTGCCCCTCCTATTTCTGTGTTATCAGCACAGCGCCTCGCTTTTCGGCTTCTGGTGGAAAAAGAGGAAGATGGAGGAATCGTAGCTTGCTTCCCGTAGCGTACCCCTACAGTTGCCCATACCCTGGTTTTCAAGACCAGTTGCCGTCCATTTAGCGGCATCTTCCATTCAGGGGTGTCTGACGGGACTTGAACCCGCTTTGACTGGTTCCACAAACCAGCGCCTCGACCACTTTGGCTTCAGACACCATCAATGGAATCAATGGGACTTGAACCCATAACCTCCTGCTTGCAAGGCAGGCGCTCTATCCATTTGAGCTATGACCCCATCAAACAAGTTAAAAGTCAAAAGAAAGAATTTAATTATTTCTCTTTTTTTTACTTTTTACTTTGCTCTTTTTACTTGTTCAGGCGGGAGTGGTAGGATTTGAACCCACAACTTTCGAGGTAGAAGCTCGAAGCTCTATTCCATTGAGCTACACTCCCAATATTTGGTAGTCCTGACAGGAATTGAACCCGCAACATTCTTCTTGTAAGGAAGACACTCTACCAATTGAGTTACAGGACTACGCAAGCGAGTGGAGGGACTTGAACCCACGCACTGAGTATGGCGTACTCAGATGCTACCGTTACATCACACCCGCATCAAGCTGGTAACAGGAATTGAACCTGCAACCTACTGATTACAAATCAGTTGCTCTGCCAATTGAGCTACACCAGCACTAATTTTGGTGACGGGGGCAGGAGTTGAACCTGGCGATGTTCAGGTTATGCAGCCCCACGAGCCACCGCTGCTCCATCCCCGCATAATCACCAATACCCCTGACTGGATTTGAACCAGCAACCTCTTCGTTCTAAGCGAAGCGCCTCTTCCGTTGGGCTACAAGGGCAAAGTCTGAGTGGCAGGGATTGAACCTGCGACCTGGAGTTCCCAAAACTCCTGCGCTCCCATCTGCGCCACACCCAGATATTTTGGTACTCCCGACAGGATTTGAACCTGTAAAAAACTAGATCCTCGGTAAGCGTGCGTCTTCCATTCCGCCACGAGAGCTTGTACCAATTCTCTAAAATCCGGCAACAAATTCAAGCCAGGAAACCCAGATTAAATCTGACTTTCTTAATTACGAATTACGAATTGGTATTGGTACTCCTGGTGGGAGTCGAACCCACAACGAAACAGATTTTAAGTCTGCCACCTCTTCCAATTGGGCTACAGGAGCAAATTTTGGTACTCTTGGTGGGAATTGAACCCACAACTTACCGTTTTTGAGACGGCAGCCTCTTCCAGTTGGGCTACAAGAGCAAAGTTTGGCAGCCCCACCAGGGGTCGAACCTGGAATCTTCGCCTTCAAAGGGCGCTATGTTGCCAATTACACCACAGGGCTTTATTGCCAGGGCAGGGCTTGAACCTGCAACCTCATCGTTCAGAGCGATGCGACTTTCCAATTCGTCCACCCGGCAATGAATGGCTGCCTCAGTAGGACTCGAACCTACAACCGCGCGGTTAACAGCCGCTTGCTCTACCATTGAGCTATGAGGCAACAAAACCCCCCAGATCGGAATCGAACCGACGACCTCCTGTTTTTCAAACAGGCGCTAACTACCAACTGAGCTACCGGGGGATAAAAGAAGAGATCATGTAACGAGAGCGGAGGGATTTGAACCCTCAAATCTTCAGTTTCGCAGACTGAGATGTTATCCAGTTACACCACACTCTCAAGGCGGAGAGAGAGGGATTTGAACCCTCGGTACGGAGTCGCGTGCCGTACAACAGATTAGCAATCTGCCGCTTTCAGCCACTCAGCCACCTCTCCATAGTGGGTCGAGCAGGATTTGAACCTGCGTGCAAAAAAGAACAGTTTTACAGACTGTCGCCTTCAGCCAGACTCAGCCACCGACCCATAATCATTCCCTCGACGAGAATTGAACTCGCATCCGTGCTTTGAAAGAGCACTGACTTAACCATTCGTCCACGAGGGCATAATTTACCGAATTTTATACTTTGGATTAAATTTTTTAATCTAAAATTGTCTGACACAGGGACTAGGATTTGAACCTAGAACATCGGATTTGGAGTCACGAGGTGTTGCCGTTACACCATCCCTGCATTTGGTGGCAGTGGCGGGATTTGCACCCGCATATACCAGGGTATGAACCTGGGGCTTTGCTGGTTAAGCTACACTGCGATCGCACCAGAGGCTGAGGTGAGATTTGAACTCACGATGTCGGTTTTGCAGACCAACGCCTTTGACCACTTGGCTACTCAGCCATTTGGGAGTCCTGACGAGATTCGCACTCGCAATCTTCAGTTTGAGAAACTGACGGCTTAAACTATTCGCCTACAGGACTACAACCAGGGTGACGGGATTTGAACCCGCAACATTTCCGCAGACAACGGAACGCTCTAGCCAGTTGAGCTACACCCCGATTTTTGGGAATCTGTGCCTAAACTTTGAGGTTTTTAAGCACAGATTTTGTTGGTGAACTTGCCCATTTCTTATTTAGTTTTCAAGGTTCAGATAATTGACTTTTTACTGTTAGAAACTGTTAGGAAAACAACCGAAATTCTAGGTAGCAAGCCTGTTGTGTATTACGGATATATTCAGTGGTTTTAATGAGTGCAAACTTAGAACTTTTTTCGTTTGTTGCCTCTACTGCCGATGTTTTGCAAGTAAAAGCAGCCTTGTCGGGTGGGGACTCTGGTTTATTCCAATGCCTGTCCTTTAGTTGTATGTAGAACATAAATTTGACTCTTGAGAAGCTTTGTATTTCGCCTCACTACATATATACTACAAAATACTACAAAAGGTGTCAAGGGGTTTTAGAAAATTTTTTTGAAATTGTCTAGAAAAGCTTCTGCACTTATATTTGAGCTTGCTAAACCCTTTAAAAAGTTAAACTACAGCTTATGATCGGGTGAATCTTTAAAAGCCTGACGTGATAGACAACTACCTCAAGCGACAACAGATAATTAGTATTGTCGCGATCGCCTCTACGATTACAGCTTGTAGTATCGCCCCCCAATTGGGGTCGAACCAACCAATAAGCAAAATCCATATTGCAAAAGTTCAAGCTCATACAGTAGAGGGCCAAATTAATGCCCAACTACCGCCATCAGCCAAAGTAGAAAACCCTACTTTTACAGTCCCAACTAAATTTCAGGGAAAAACAGTTTATAAGGTGCAAATCAGCAACAACGAAAAGGTTATTGCTCTCAGCATTGATGATGGGCCCTGGCCAAAGACAACCTTAGAAATGCTGGATATCTTAAAGCAAAATGATGTTAAAGCAACATTCTTTTGGGTAGGACAAGCTTTACAAGCAAATTCTGACCTAGCCAAGCGTGAGGTAGCCGAGGGACACGCCATTGGCAACCATACTTGGCATCATTGGTATCGGCGAATGGATGAAGCCACAGCCAAAAGTGAAATTGATCGCACAGCCGATCTGATATACAAAACTACAGGAGTTAAAACGTCTCTGTTTCGTCCTCCTGGAGGCTTTTTAAACAACGGACTAGCCGCTTACGCCAAAAGCCAGAAAGATGCTGTCATTATGTGGTCGCTAACTTCTGCTGATACCGATCCTCACGCCAAACCACAGGCATTTGTAAATAATGTCCTCAAAGGCGCGAAACCTGGTTCTATTGTTTTAATGCATGATGGTGGTGGTGATCGCCACAGAACTGTAGAAGCTTTGCCACAAATCATCAGTGGACTTAAACAGCAAGGCTACCGATTTGTGACAATTCCTGAACTACTAAAAATGGCGCAATAAAGGGTGAGGAGAATTTCTCACCCGACTATTTCGTTTATTCGCTCATCACAGAAGCACAAGATTGAGCTTCCTGCCAAAGTTTGTGCAAAAAGAACTCAGCGCGATCGCTCATAGTGGTGACAAACACACCGACAGAATCCTTAGAACTAGTTGATAGCCAAGAACCCCGCAGGGTAACTTCCATATATTCGGCATCGCACGCACAGAGGGCAATGATTTCTCTGTCATCTCTTTTTACCTCAGCCCTCAATACTTCTACTCCTGGCAAATCAACAGGAAGCAAAAAGGAAGCGGTAGTGGGTTCAATGCACAAACCTTGCCCAACTCGCAGGGCTAAAATCACTCGTTGCGCTACCCATTCTTCTAGCGACAGAGTGACACATTCCAAATCAAAACTGCTTTCAGTGTAAGTTAATTTCAGCATTCCTTATGCTCTCCTGTTATTCCAGGTTTGCTTGCATATCTATCCAAAACTGTTCAGCAAAAGAAATCGCGGGGTGGATTGGCGCTTTTGGTTTGGTATGCAGTTGCATACCAGCTTCAAACAAGGTGCGATCGCCTTTACGGGAGTTACATCTTTCACAAGCTGCGACTACGTTATCCCAAGTGTGAGAACCGCCTTTAGAACGCGGCATCACATGATCTAGCGTTAGATGTTTGCTGCTGCCGCAATATTGGCAACTGTGATGGTCTCGTCGCAATACTTCCCGCCGATTCACTGGCGGAACTTTCCACATCCGCTCATTAGAAGTGATTGTCAAGCGAATATGTTTTGGCACATCAATTACCAAACTGGGTGAGTGAACTTGCCATCCGCCTTCTGTAGTAAAACCCAGCGGTTGCGCCTTGTTGGTCACTAACAGCACAATCGCCCGCTTGATATTGACCCGACATAGTGGCAAGTAATTTTGAGAAAACACCACCACAGATTGCTCTAACACTTGCATTGCGTTCGCGCCGCGCATGGAAGATATCGTCACAGCTATAACTCCTTATAAAAAAACCCCCGCTTCAAGTTTTCGGTGAAGCGGGGGTTAGAATTGACCGGAAAATTTTCTGGTCTCATATCGGTACAGGATTCCTTCGCCTGTACCCCCCGCTTTTTTGATTTAGTTGTGGTTTTGCAATTAGTGCACTAAAGCCTACATACTTATAATCATCATTACCCTCTGTGATTTGCCCATGATTTCGGCTACCATCGCCCATAAATAAATACTCCACTTCCATAGCAGCTGATTCCCAATTGGTTCGGCAATTGGTAGTGCACAAAATTGAAGTAGAGATGGGGTAAATGGATTTCACAGAAAATTTCACCTATTGAACATTCCTTTAAACATACTACACTTGTATTACTATCCTGTCTATACCTTCAAGGAGAAAAACTGATGCATACGATCGCTCGCACCCCAACCACCGATATGGAAGTTACCAGCATTCGCCTAGAGCGGGAACTCAAAGATAAGCTCAAAGAAATAGCTGGGAATCAGGGATATCAAGCTCTGATCCGAGATATCCTTTGGAATTATGTCCAGCAAAAATCAGGTGAGTGGAAGCCTCGATTTTCGCGATCCGACATTCGAGCTAGCATAGCTGCCACAGCTCAGCAAGAAGAACGCTGTGTACTTACAGGTCAACTAATTCAACCCCAAGAACCGATGTTGTTAGGACTAACGAGGAATGGCGATATGGTTCCTCTGAGTGTCGAGAGCTTGGCTGGATAAACTTCGTCCATTTTCGAACCTGGAGTAGGGCGGGCCGAAAAGCCCGCTACTACCAGCAGGGAGTACAAGATGCTTTTACTACTTTAAAAAATATAGTTCTGAAAATTGATGCGGTTTAGTTTTATATTCAGACGAATGCAGCTTAGTTATTTTTACTAATAACTGGGCTGCATTCAAAATTTAGCCAGAACTGCCCAACCTCTGATGAGCAAGAATTTATTTAAATTTAAGCTCTACTCCAAATTTCTGCCACAGGTTGAGAGCAAGACGCTCACAAACTCGCTACCACAGTTACGCTATCAGTGTAGGTCTGAATACGAGTGTGTCTCGTTGGTGCAGCCTCTTGTAGAGAAGAGAAGCCTACACTGCAAGAGCAACCTCCTTGTGTCTTTTTTACTTTTATTGATATTTTACTGAGAGTTACGGAGATCAAAGAGTAGCTTGTTAAACCTACTAGTTTTTTCAAGAAATGTAATAAAGCTTTATAAAACAAGTTACGTAATTTTACGTCCTCAAAAGAGGAATTTTGCTGTAATTCCAGAGAAATTACGGTTTATGTATACTTACAGACAGGATACAGTTAATAAATTATTTCAAGATAGAGCAGTTAAAAATAAGCTAACTTAAGCATTTATAGGATATCTTAAGTATTTTATTACTTATGTAATAATGTAGCAATTTGCTTGATGTAGTGGAAATTTGGCCATCTGAGATAGAAAAGGGCTATAACAGGTGAGAGAAAGTATTCACACAAAATTTGTCAATTATCAGGGTGTAGCAACACAACTAACGTGAAGAATATGCCAAGAGGTTGGGTGCAAGAACAATGGGGTTATTATCCGAGGGCGTGCCAAAAATGAAAAAGCCTTTATCATCGCCGCCACATTACATAGATGACATAGATCGACTACAACCTTACCAAGTCAAGCTGATGCAGCATCAGGAAGAACCTGCCCGCGAGTTGGTACAAAAGATTAACCAAATCATTGCTAATAACTCTGCTACGGCTTTGATGCTGCAAGAGATTGCCCAATTGCTAGGAGTTGCTTTTCAAGTAGATTGCTGCTGCTTGGTTTCAGTAGCGGATGAAACATCAGACGAAGCAACTACTACTAATTGGTGTGCTGATGAGTATCTAGGGTTACCACACCCAGAAGAAATGTTTTCGATGGAACAGTTGCTTATGCACTCGCCAGTGCTGCAATGTGCTGCCCAACCATTAACTATTGAAGACATTTCCATAATTCAGAACAGTCTGGTAGTTGGGTGTCAATATTTACCACTACCGATAAAAGCGGTTTTGGCAATTCCCACTCGGTTTGGTGGCAATAATAATGGAGTGATTAATCTGATTAAATTCCAACCTTATGAATGGAGTGAATCAGAAAAACAATTGCTCAAAGAAGTGGAGTCGGCTTGCGCGATCGCTTTTTCTGTAGTAGCACAAGCTCAACAAATTACTCATCAAGAGCAGTCCCTGGAAAAGAGCAAGCAGCATCAAAACTTGATCAAGCAATTAACTCTATTAAGTCGTAGCAACTTGGAGCTCAATCAAATGCTCCAATTAGTTATCGCCTCGACAGCCGAATCTCTACAGGCAGATCGGGGTTTGCTTATATTACTAAAATATACAGATCCATTATTTAAGACTCAAGCTAAAAAACAAATCCCGAAAGCGAAAGCTACTGTGATTGCTCAATGGGCTAAAGAAACACAAAATTCCGGCACTAGTCAACTAGATACTTCAGCTCAGTCTTTCTTGATTTCAGACTGTGGTTTATGCCAGCGTGCCTTCATGGATTTTGGAAAACCAGTAATCTTCGATGACTATACAGACCAAAACGATACCTTGACAGCTGCTCCATTATTTGCAATGGAGGAATTGCCTGCGGTACTTTTAGTACCATTGGAAAGTCAAGGTAAAATTTTAGGATTCTTGGTGCTACAGCAAGCTGTGATTCGCAATTGGCAACCAGCAGAATTAAATCTTGTGGAAATGGTTTGCGCTCAAGTGAGTAACGCCATAATTCAGTCACAGACATTGCGCCAAGTGCAAACTTTGGTAGATGAGCGGACGGCAAAACTCCAGAGTAGTCTGGAACTCCAAGCGAAATTGCATGAAAGAACACGGCAGTATGTCGAGCAGCTGCGAAAACTTAATGAACTCAAAGATGAATTTTTGAGTAACATGAGCGATCGCCTACGCTACCCCTTGACAAATATGCTGATGTCAATAAAAAACTTGCGTTTGCCAGGAATAGCACCAGAGCGTCAGGGTAAATATCTGGATATTCTTGAGCAGGAATGTTCAAAGGAAATCAACTTGATTAATGACTTGTTGACCCTCCAAAAGCTAGAGTCGCCTCACGAAGCCCCGCAACTAGAATCTATAGATTTAAATACTAGAATTCAAGATATAGCAGCATCTTTTAAGAAAAAACTTGGCGAAAAGGGATTAAATATTTCTGTAGATTTGCCGGAGGAATCGCTCAAATTGCAAACTGAACTGGAGAGCTTTGACCGCATCCTGCAAGAATTGTTAACGAATGCCTGTAAATACTCAGAGCCTGATACAATAGTATGCCTTGAAGCTGCTCACCGAGTCGATCAACAAATCGATCAAGTTATCATGAAGGTGACGAATACAGGACGTGCCATCTCTGAAGAAGAAGCGACCTACATCTTTGATAAGTTCCGCCGTGGAAAAGGGCGTTGGACTCCAGGGACTGGCTTGGGACTTGCTTTAGTCAAGTCTTTAGTGCAGCATCTAAATGGAGCGATCGCTGTTGAAAGTCTCCCAATCTCGGATTCTGAACAGAGCGAAATTTGCTTCACCTTGACTTTGCCCCAATTTTCTGACGAAAGCAAACCATAATTCTGAAAGTGACTAAAAAACAGAACACAACAGAGAACCCTGATTTGCAGTCTTCCACTGATGACACCAACCTAGAAGGGGATTTGCCTACTGAGGTAGAAGTTCAAATTGAGAAAATAGCAGAGCGACAGCGACAAATCAGTGCTAAAGTCCAAATTCCCCACCCAGTGGAGCAAATCTGGAAGGTTCTGACAAATTATGAAGCCTTACCAGACTTCCTCCCCAACCTCGCCAAGAGTTGCCTAATCGAGCATCCCAATGGTGGAATTCGACTGGAGCAAGTAGGCTCCCAACGTTTACTGAATTTCAACTTTTGTGCGCGGGTAGTTCTAGATTTGGAAGAATGCTTCCCCAAAGCAATTAATTTCCGCATGGTAGAGGGAGATTTTAAAGGCTTTTCTGGTAGCTGGTGCTTAGAGCCTTATTCTTTCGGTGAGTATCTAGGAACAAATCTGTCCTACACAATTCAAGTTTGGCCTAAACTCACTATGCCAGTGGGAATTATTGAAAATCGCCTGAGCAAAGATTTGCGGTTAAATCTTTTGGCTATTCACCAACGTGTAGAAGAGCTAGCCAGCAAAGAGCTGTATGCATAATAACAGTTAAACCATCATTCAGGAATACACCTGAATGATGGTTTTTATTGCTAGATTTCAAACAAAAAAGCTTTTGTTTTTTGTGGTTTTTAAGTACCCCCAGGGGAATTCGAATCCCCGTTACCTCCGTGAAAGGGAGGTGTCCTAGGCCTCTAGACGATGGGGGCATCGGACTCAGACCTTTTATAAGTTAACCAATTTCCTTGCCATTGTCAACAGGTTTTGCCAAAAAAAGTTTCTGGCAGTTAAACTGGGTGGAAGCAAAAGCTTGAAGAGGATATAAAGATATGGAGATAGATAAAAAAGTTCGTAGATGCTTCTGTGGTCAGCCGCAGGGTGCGTCAGCATTGGGCGCTGGAAATTTCGGGGTATACACATATCTAAAAAACGCTGAAGACAGTAAGGAACAAAGGGTATGATGTTGTACTTTGTAGAGTTAATATCTACGGTTTTTTACCAGAGATTTTGAAATAAATCGCTCAAAATCTACAACATGGAAGCATCTTTTGAAATCACCATACAGATGGCGATCGCTGTCTTTGCAGGCATTAGCGCCCAAGTGCTGGCTGCATACCTTCGTGTACCCAGCATCGTCTTGTTATTGCTATTGGGCATTTTGTTTGGCTCTGATGGCATAGGGCTTTTGCATCCCCACGTGCTAGGCACTGGGCTGGAAGTTATAGTCGCCCTAGCAACGGCAATCATTTTGTTTGAAGGCGGACTTAACTTGGATCTGCGTGAGTTAGGTAGAGTTTCAGTCAGCCTACAGTTGCTGGTCACTCAAGGAACGCTAATCACCCTGCTTGGTGGAAGTATGGCAGCCCACTGGTTGGGTGAATTTCCCTGGAACATAGCTTTTCTCTATGCTTCCATAGTCGTGGTGACAGGTCCAACCGTCGTTGGGCCATTGCTCAAACAAATCAATGTAGATCGACAAGTGGCAACACTTTTGGAAGGAGAAGGGGTTTTAATTGACCCTGTAGGAGCTATCCTCGCCTTCGTTGTCCTCGATACGATTTTGAACGGCGATGCTGGCCCGATCAATGCGATCGTCGGTTTACTTATACGTCTGGGTGTTGGTGCAGCAATTGGTGGTGCTGGCGGTTATCTGATGAGTTTGATTTTTAAACGCGCCAGTTTTCTGTCATTTGAGCTAAAAAACTTAGTCGTGTTGGCGATACTTTGGAGCTTGTTTACCTTATCGCAGATGATCCGCAGTGAATCGGGAGTAATGACAACAGTAGTTGCAGGAGCAGTCTTTGCTAACTCCTCAGTCCCGGAAGAACGTCTGTTACGCAGCTTTAAAGGTCAGCTGACAATTCTCAGTGTCTCGGTGCTATTTATCTTATTAGCTGCTGACCTATCCATTGCCAGTGTGTTTGCTTTGGGTTGGGGTAGTTTATTCACCGTTTTGGTACTAATGTTTGTCGTTCGCCCGATTAATATCTTGTTGTGTACCTGGAACAGTGACCTCAACTGGCGACAGAAACTATTTTTAAGCTGGGTTGCTCCGAGAGGAATTGTTGCTGCCTCTGTAGCTTCTTTTTTTGCAATTTCACTGACACAGCGCGGCATTAACGGCGGTGATTCCATCAAAGCTTTAGTTTTCCTCACAATTATCATGACTGTTGTTTGCCAAGGGCTAACAGCTGGCTGGGTTGCGAAATGGCTAGAAATCACCTCTAAGGACGTAACTGGGGCAGTGATTGTGGGTTGTAATCCCTTGAGTCTTGTGATTGCTCGTTTCTTTCAAGAACGGGGAGAAAATGTGGTGATGATTGATACTGACCCCGAATGTCTTGTGCAAGCCGAGGCGCAAAATCTCCGGGTTATTGCCAGCAGTGCGCTGGATGCTGCTGTTTTGGAAGAGGCAGGACTTGCCTCTATGGGTACTTTTTTGGCTATGACAAGTAATGGGGAGGTGAATTTTGTTTTGGCTCAACGAGCAGCTGAGGAGTTTAAACCCCCGCGCGTCTTAGCTGTTTTTCCCCGCGATCCGCAAGCGAGTACCTCAGCTAGTAATAAAGTTAATCAAGCTTTTGTTCCAGACTTAGCGATTAAAACTTGGAATGAATATTTGAATGATGGGCGAGTGAAGTTGGGGACAACTACGCTAGATGACTTGGAGTTTTCAACTCAATGCGATCGCATCCAAGAAAAGATTCGGACTGGGGTGTTGATACCGTTATTGGTAGAACGAGCAGAACGCTTACAGGTAATACCAGCTAACCAAGATTGGGAAATTGGCGATCGCATTATTTACCTATTGCATGACCCCAGACCTAGCCTTTTAAAACGCTTATCTGGTGTTACCCGATCCACTCCCCTCTCTCTAGAAAAGTTACCAGAGGTTGAAGACCTATCCCTGGCAGAATTATCTCAACTTTCTACTAGTGAGGCTCCTGGGGGATGAAAGGGATGGGGGGCATAGGAAGCAGGGGAAGCAGGCGAGGAATTCCTAACTCTTGACTCTTAACTCTTTATTAACTTTGGGAAGGAATAAATTCGCCTTCTGGTGGTTGTTGTAAATTACCAAATTCTGGTCTTGGCGCTTCTTGATACATTTGCCATTCCTGCCAGAGTAAAGCAGACAAATGTACTATGGCGAGAATTAGCGTCGCCACCGCAATTAGGTAACTGTGTATTGTGTAAAGGTGTTCGACAGTAACTGTGTTAATCGCTCCACCCCCAGTCAGGATTTCGCGCAGTTGTCCACCAATGAAAGGAATGGCTTCGATGGTTCCTAGCTCAATGCTAAAACGCCAGTATCCTTCCTGAGTCCAATCTAAAATCATTGCTGTCCAATCCAGCCCGATCGCACTTAGGGTTAACAAAATCACACTAATCCAAGCAGCCAGCCAACTCTTGCGAAATTGCCGACCTAAAAACATCACCACAATTTGAATTAGAGCGATCGCAATTACCGCGTTACCAGCAAGATCATGCGCTCTCCAAAACAACCAGCCGTATGGCAGTTGTGTATTAATCATCTTCAATGAGTTATAAGCTCCGCCTGCTGTCGGTTCATAGTAAAAAGAAAGCATTACTCCGGTAGAGATATAAATTAAACACAGAGTCAAAATCACGACTGATAATATCGTCGCTATTCGTCGCAAAATCTGATCGAACTGGGTGCTTTGCATGGCTCACCCCTCCTGTTCTTAACTAAGTATTTATTCTTAATTCTAATTTTAGCTAAGAAATATTAATAAATTTTACATTTATTCAGATAAAAATAAAGTTTTTTAAATCAAATATTGTACCCAAGCTTTTAAGGGTTCTGGTGAGCCATACCAAACTCCAGGACTTCTAGGAGAATGCTTGACACCTTCAATCACCAGATTTTCTGCCCCCTCTAAATGAGCAGCTTCAATGGGTGTAATGCCATCTCCCCAAGTGTTGCCCTTTCCACAGGTTAATTGATAACTACTGTAAGCTAACCAACTACCAGGTCGCCTTTCTCCAAAGATAGTTTTGCCAGCTACACAAACGTAACAAACGTTTTTGTAAAAAGCTCCTGGATAGTTATTGGTGACAAAATCTAGATTGGAGCGTGTCCAGCGTTCTTGGCTAATATGGGGTGTACCTAAGGTGATGAGAGTAGCAACCAAAGGATGCCCTTGCCAGAGAAATGGTTTGACATCACCGCGTGCTAAATAGGGCTTTTCTCCCATGTAAATGCGGGATATCCAACCTCCGGCTGAGTGACCAATTAAGTTAATTTGAGTAGCATTATGTTGACGTAATATATGCTTGATTGTGTAATCGAGTTGTTGCAGAATCAGTGTTACGGGTCTTACTCCCAAAGTGGGGAGCCAGTCACGCCGCCGCAGTGGAACTGTAACTGTGGGAAAATCTAAGTTTTGTAGGGATTGTTCTAGTTGGCGATAAGCGATCGCACTTTCTAGATATCCAGGCAAAATAACTGTTGGTAACGGCATTTAAAATTTTGGATGCAAGATTGAGGGTTTGAACTTTTTTGACGAAGAAGTAGTCATATTCAGGAACTAGAATTGCGATCGTCTGACTCACTCCTTTGAGAAAAAACCAATAGCTTTGGTGGGATTTAGCGCTAGGATGTCAATAAAATTGTACAATTTGCAACAGTTTGAGGAGCTACTGATGTGGTAGTATTTTCAAATAAGGGTCAAACCTAGATAAGCACGTGTGTCATCTGTTACAGAAGTGTAGTTGACTTAAAAAACAAGGCAACTTCGGCAGATTTTTAATGTATTCAACCTTGTGCGTTTACTTAAACTTTATAAAACTCCCAGATATTAATTTTAATTGTGTGCGTCATAACAATAAAAAATCAAAAGTAGTAATTTTTCAAATATCTCTTTAGCAAGCTCGAATTTTGAAGATATGATACAGCGTCATTAGATTAATTAAAAACTTGAATAAATGGCAATTTTGGCGTTTTGATTGCCAACTGAGGAAGTTATTATTTCCTTATGAGGAACGCATCTCTTACAAGATATTGCAATGTCGGAGAGAGAAAATCGCTAGTAAACTGCAACTGAGTGAGTGAACGATAACAGCTATGTCTTACGTCTCCCTGCTGAAAAATATACCAGAAATTTTAAGCCAGCCAATTGGGATAGCAGCTATAGCCTCCCTTGGTATCCACGGTGCGATCGCGATGATCGTACCATTGATGCCGATGGAGTCTAACAAGCCCAAAGAAATAGCATCATCCAAAACAGTCGGACTTTTGGAATTGAGCCAAGCAGACCAAAACCGTTTGCCGCAAAGCACACCCCAAATTGGTTTACAACAATTACCTCCAGTTGCCCCACTTGCTGCTCCAAACTTTAGCGCCCAAACTGGATTAACCCCATTAGCCCCATCACCATCCGGTCAGCTGGTATTACCTCCGCTACCGGCATCATCGAATAACTATCGAGTCTCTTCCTTGCCTACAAGGCAGTCTTTGCGGATGATTCCTAGTGATAATCTGCGGTTTGACGCGTCTAAATTTGATAGTTCTAAATTTAATACCAGCGCCAGATTCTCTCGACCAGTTCCTCGGGTGAATGTGAATGAGAGCGTCGCCAAATACGAGCCACCTAAGCCGCTAGCTGTAAATAGGTTGCCAGAATTGCAGTCGCAGCAAATACCTGCTGATCTTCTGCGGAATGCCCAGCCTCCAATCCTATCTAACAGTACACCCGTTGAAACAGCACAGGTAAATACGACTTCTGTGCCAATTCAGGCAATGACGCAACCAATTCCGAATGCGTCGTCTGCAATTGCTCAAAACCCGCTGATAAATTCTCTAAAACAAGCTCCAACGAATCGGGGTATTTTAATTGGAACTAGGGGAAGCACGCTACAAACACCCGATTTATCGACTAAGGGAACTCAACAGGCAATTGCACAGCTAGACTCCTACGCCAACCTGAGAAAGGAAGTCCAGCAACAATACCCCAACGCTGAACAAAAACCAGTCATCCGCCAAACATTATCCACGAATAAGTCAAATCTTGAAGGTGCTGTTTTGGGTGTATTGGTTGTAGATCCTGATGGTAAGGTCTTAGATATAAAATTTCAAGACAAGTTAATTTCCCCGGAATTGCAATTAAAAGCAAGGCAATACTTCAACAAGCAATCCCCTAAGGGAGATAAACAGATTAGTTCCTATCCATTCAATCTACGTTTCCAAAACAGTACGAGCAATCTTACTGGAATTAATCAAGAGCAAAAGCCCTCGTCATTATCTGCACCGGGAATCAATAACAATCAGCTTACCCCCTCACCAGCAACTACTTTTAAACCATTACCTAATTTACAAATCAGAAATAACCCACCTACATCCTCACCAACAGGTACTCTCAAACCATTAACTGCACCAGCAGCTACTCCCAAACCATTATCTGAACTGCAAATTAAAAATAACCAGCCTACGCCTTCATCGGCAGCTACTACTTCTGAACCGTTGTTGTTGCCGAAAATCAATCAGGGCCAGTCTACATCTGCTGCTGAATCGGATAAAAAATTAGTAGAACGGTTGCGCGAAGTCAAGGAAAACAGACAAAAGTCTAATCCAGAAAAATAATCACCCGCTGATAATTTTGGATTCAGGTAGGGGTAATTTATCTAGACGCATTCGCAGCGTCTGATAAAGAAGCGGCTACTCTACAAGTTCTCAACTGGAGTACCTGCAGGTTATTGTCCTTACCTGAAAATCATTCTTTTCGACTATTGTTTGTATAAGTCCTGTTTAAAATACAATCCGCTTAGATTAAGGGTTATTGATGTAGATAATTGGTTTTTCAAGACGCGATAAATCACGTCTTTAAATCATGGTTTTGGGTTTAAAATATTATTTTTAGTAGTTGACAAATTAGCGATCGCTAGTTCGTCATCCATAATATTTAACTTAGAAGTTCGTTAAAAGGTTCCAACAAGGATAATGCACTGAAGAATTTCCAATAAATAAATTCTCCTATGTTGTGGGATGAGCGTCTAGCTGGCCATTAACTAAAGATAGGCAAAACCGCTCACCCCACAAAAACTAGACGGGATAGCTACTTTACCAGCCTTGTTCTGCATTTTGAAAAACGTAATCAGCTACCTCTAAAATCTCTTCAGAACTTAACTTGCCTTTAAAAGCAGGCATGGCATTTTTACCATTTTGCACTTGGTGGATAATCGCCTGGATTGAGTCTTGATTGTAATTTTCTAGGTATTTTGACAATGCTTCCTTTTTCAAGGTTTTCTGGCTGATAAGGATGTTACCGCCACCTATATGGCAAGAAGCGCAGTTAGCCTCAAAAATTTTAGCACCATTGGATGTTTCGGCAGCTAGCGCTGGACTAATGAATGTAAATTTGAATAGGGTGATCGCCGACAGTAGAATTAATAAAAGTATTCTCAACAAAATTTCCTCGTAACAAGGCTCCAGCAAGAGTATAAACGCGATTAATCCCTGATTAAGTCAAATTTGATCAAAATTGGCGGTAACGAGTTCACTCCTTGATCGCTACAGATTGTTTAGCGTCTTAGGTAAGGATAGGACTAGTTACCGCCATTTGTGTATTTTGTGCGTCACTCTAGGAGTGTGGCGTGTTGCTATGAGCTAATTTCACTGAGTAATCTCTTATGTGAAACGATAGTGTTTCTAGCCTTGGACAGTAATTGTACCAACCATGCCAGCACCACGGTGAGGTTCACAGTAGAAGGTGTAGTCACCAGCAGGTGCGTCTGCTGCAAAGGTGGTTGTTTCCTTTTGACCAGGACTCATGAGCAACTTCTTGTGAGACAGAGATTTAGCTAAATCGGCGCTCTTAGTGGGGTTTTTGGCAGCATCAAACACAACATTATGGGGAGGAACTTTATTGTTCACCCATTCAATAGTGTCACCTGGTTTAATTGTCAACTTTTTCGGTTCAAATGCTAGCAGTCCTTTATCGCTACCCAATTTCACCTTGTAGGTTTCAGCTGAAGCACTGGGAGTAAAAACAGCAAAGCTGCTAACAACTAAAAGGATTGTCAACACAGCTAAACTAAGGCGTCGCCAGCTTGCCGAAATTAATTTCATAGCTCTCTCCTAACAAACAATTTTTTTCCCTTTCTCATTTTAAATAAAATCAACGCCAAAGTATGACAATCTGTCATATATCTATTTTTTTTTTAAGAATGGAGAGTAATTTATTGCAAAAAGCCGTCCAATCAGCAGTAAATGGGGAATAGGAAATATGGAATGGGGAATGGGGAATGGGGACTAAATTCTTCCCAATGCCCTATTTCCAATGCCCAATGCCCTATTCCCAATGACTCAGTTCCGGGATTTAGTAATAGATTTTTCCGCCTCCCCACTTAGTACCAACGATTTTGGGTTGTAAGAGAATATGACCGGCGATCGCCTCCAAGTCATCATCTGTCAGATTTCGCACTGCTGTGAAAATATCTGCGCTTTTGAGACTGGGGTGTATTTCGGAAATCTCTTCTTCCCCGTCGTAAGTAGTGGGATTTTTCAGGTAATCTACTAAACCTTCAATGTTGTTACGGTTAGGTGTTGCCAGTGCCAAGTCCTCTGGAGTGAGTCCCACATTTTGGTTTGTCTTGGTAACTCCACCAGCATGACATTGGGCGCAAGCGTAATTAAATAAGCGTTTGCCTTCTTTGACTTGTTTAAGGTTGAGTACAACGGTATCACCTTGAGTATTTAATGGCACTGTTCGGGTAGCTTCGTCTAGTTCCACTGCTGTCGCGCTACCGACAATCAACTGAAACGAGAGTAAAACAGTAGCCACAACAACGCCAATTAGTCTTATAAACATGTTTCCCCTTAAAGATTTTGACGCTCAACACAGCTAAGAACGCGATTCTCAATCTCCAAGCTGCTAATTGCTAATGACTCATTGTTTTTTATCATTAGCTATCAGTTATTAGCCAAAGTTCTGAAATAACCCTTCAGGGGACTTCGTGATCACCCACCAAGTCGTTAGTACCTTCAGGGCGTATTTCAGAGGATATTTGGGAAATAATTGCCTTTGCATCTTCTAACGCCAAACGGGTCTTTTGGTGTTTGTAGGCGATTCCCAGTTGGTTGCACAGAGAAAACACTTGTTCTACAGGAATGCTGTAGTCGGCTGCTATCTCTGCGATCGATAGGTCTGCAAAACCCATAATGCTTGTTTACTGATAGATAGAGATTGAGTCGCTGTAATACCAATATCACGTTAGGAGTGCAATTTGTTGCCCAAAATACTGTTTAGGGAATGGGGCATGGGGCATAGGGTATGGGGAATGGGTTCTGGGGTCTAAGGAATCGGGCATAGGGAACAGAGAGAGCAAAGGAGAATAATTAATGCTCAATGCCCAATGCCCCAATACCTATTAACCTTTTCCCCCGGTAAAGGTGACGCTTTGAATAAAGTAACGATTAAAAAAGGCATAAATGCTTAAAGCTGGCAGGGTAAAGACCATAGAAGCCGCCATAATGTAATTCCAATAGCTGATGTATTGACCTTTGAAGGTGTTCAGCCCCAAAGGAAGGGTAAACATTTCTGGGTCAAATAGGATAACTATAGGCAGTAAAAAATTATTCCAACTCCCCATGAACACAAAAACTGCCTGTGCTGCTAGTGCTGGTTTTGCCAAAGGTAAGACAATATGTCGAAAAATTCCAAAGGTATTCAAGCCATCTAGTTGCGCTGCTTCTTCTAGTTCTTTAGGAAAATTAACGAAAAATTGCCGCATCATGAAGATAAAAGTGGCATTAACCATGCTAGGTACAATCATGCCTTGATAAGAATTCAGCCAGCTGATCGCTTTCAAAATCAAAAATGTGGGAATCAGGGTGATTTGCGTCGGTACTGCTAGTACTGCCAAAATTAGGAAGAACCAAAAGTGCTTGCCCACAAAGCGCAGTCTTGCCAAGGCATAACCAGCCATTGAATTTAACAACAAGTTTAAAAGCGTAACGCTGACGGCGATCGCTACACTGTTGAACAACCAGCGCCAAAATAGCGGTTCTTGGAGAAAGATTTGCCTGTAGTTATCGAGAGTAAAATTCTTGGGGAGAAAGTTGGGTTCACCACTGACAATCTCTGTTAGTGGCTTAAATGATGCTGAAAGTGCCCAGAGAAAGGGAATTAGGGTAATGATGGCATAAAGTGTCAGCAAGATGTACAACAGGGCTTTGAGCCAGGATAAGCCAGAGGTGTTAGTCAAATTCGTTCGCCTCCGAAAAGTCGCCGCTGAATCAAAGTGATGGCAATGATCACTGCTGTTAACAAAAATGCGATCGCAGCTGCATATCCCATTTGTAAATTCCGAAATACAGCTTGATAAATCAGCAGCACCACAGTTAAGGTAGCGTTGTTTGGTCCGCCAGTACCGCCAGAGAAGATGTAAGACTGGTCAAAAAGTTGAAAAGTGCCAATTACCCCCACTGTCGCCACAAAGAAGGTTACAGGCTTAAGCAAGGGAAGAGTAATGTGGATAAATTGTTGCCATCCATTTGCACCATCAAGTTCTGCGGCCTCGTAAAGTGTTTGGGGTATATCTTGCAACGCCGCCAGATAAATCACCATAAAAAACGGCGCTGTTGACCAAATGTTCATGATCATAATGCCTTTGAGCGCAACTGCTGGATCGCCCAACCAGTTATAAGTAGGTAGCCCCACAAAAGCGAGAAAATCGTTTAGTAGCCCATCAGTGTTATAAATCCACATAAAGATGAGTGTCAGCACTGCTGAAGAAGTGACTGTCGGCAAAAAATAGAGGATGCGCCACCAGTTTTTACCGCGAATCCCAGAATTCAGAGTTACTGCCAGAATTAAAGCTAGGATAGTTTGAGTTGGCACAACAATGGCTACATATTCGGCTGTGTTTCTCAAAGCAATCCAAACTCTTTCATCTTCAGCTAATCGCGTGAAGTTGCGAAAACCGATGAACTCGTACTCAATACCACCAAGAAGTTGGACTTTTTGCAAAGAAAGAAAAACGGCGTAGAGAATGGGTAAGACTACAAAAGTTCCCAAAACTAGAATGGTGGGCATCATGAAGATATACCCAGCCAAGTCTTCGGTGATGTTCCATCTGGAATTTCTGCGCCACCTGTTGATTTCAAACACTACTGAACCTCCGTTTAATCTCGCACTAACCCGGCTGTAGCGATGGGTTGTGCATGATTATTTATCGTACTCCTGTCACAAAAGCATTCAATCCTCATTTTGTAAGGAAAAGATTATTCTGCTTTGGGAAAAGGTTAGAAAATTATTGAAAAACTTGCTTAACTTAGCTGTTGTTCTCTTTTTGGGCTATGCACCAGAGTGGAATTTTTATCTTTAGAAGAGGTTTCTATATATCCTTTGATAAAAAAATGCCAATTTTATCAAAGGATTATTCATTGTAACTGCTTCTTAGGTATTGTAAACTCTCTGTGAAAATAGGTACTTTTTAAAAATGGAGATTTTAAATGATGCTTCATTCACTCAGAATCTGGATTGTTCCACTAGTTTTGACCTCAGTTAGTCTTTGCTCAAATGTAAGCAGAGCAACAGCAAAGACCATTTATCCATTTATTGGCAATTATCGGACAACAGTCAATATTACGCCTATTTCAGGCAACGTTTCACAGGTATTTGAGGTTGGTTTGAGTGATGATGCCCCCTATGATTTAGGATTATACAAAGGTTTGACATACTCTGTGATTGATGACAAGGGAAATCTCACTTTTAACAATAATCCAGAAGTATTTGGTGTCCAAGGTTTCCCATTAGGCTACATTGTGTTTGGCGACGATGATAACAAGTTATTTGGAACTAGTGATGCCAGTGCTTCAGTTAATTTTGATAATCTGACAGCGAAAGGTTCTGGCATCGTGAATATCACAGGGGGTAAGGGCATATTCAAAAATGGTATAAGCACACTATTGTTCTCCGAAGAGGACATTGTTAATTTAGGATCAACTACTACCTTGAATGGTCTGGCTCTAGTCAGCGGCTCTATCGAAGTTCCCCAAGAAGTTCCAGAACCAACAATCATCATGGGGGCAGTAGTAGTCTTTGGTGGATTAGCTGTTGGTTCGTTTACAAAGCGAAAGAGAACTGCTAGAAAACAACATTAGTGGCAAACATTAAAGTATTCATAAACGCTTTAATTCTTATTATGGATGCTTTAATGTTTACCATATTGGAACTTCGTGTTCAGAACTCGGAACTTCGAGAATTCAAGAGTAAATGAAGACTTAGCTTCAAGGAATATGAGACTCAACTTACAATCTCACCTTTACAGGGCTGTTTCGACACGATTCAAAAATTCGCTCAAGACTTGCAAGAATCGTTCCGTCTCTTCGAGATGAGGCATATGTGAACTGTTTTCAAACAGTACCCACTCAGAGCCAGAAATACCCTGGTGAACTGTTTCAACACAAGTAGGCGTAACCTCATCGTAACGACCTGATAGCAGCAGTGTAGGTACGATAATTTCACCGAGGCGGTCTTGAATATTCCAGTCGATGATTTTGCCTGTACCCCGAAACTCTGTACCAACTTTACTGTAAGCTCTAGTTAAGCTGCTGGGCCAAGGGTCTAGTCGGCAAAGAAAAGAATGATTGAATACTTCCATTGCCTGTTTGTATTCGGGGTCTTGAGTAGTACTATCGGCTTCGTGTTTACGAATGACCTCTTGTACTTCGATTGGTAGCTCATTCATCAGGCTATAAGCTTCAGTGACAAATTGTCGAATGCTAGAAGGCGTGTTACCTAGAACGAGACTGACTAACCCAGTCGGTTGAGAAAGAGCATGTTCCAAGGCTAAACAACCGCCCCATGATTGCCCAAAAAGATGAATTTGGTCTAAATTTAAGGCACTGCGGACGGCGAAGAGTTCTTCTTTGAATAAATCTATGGAATATAAGTTGGGGTCTGTGGGGCGATCGCTATTACCACACCCTAATTGATCGTAAAAAATCACCCTGCGTCCGGTTGCGGCGATGCCTGCGGCGGGCGAAGCCAACGCTTCTAATGGTTCTAAGTAGTCGTGGGGTACTCCTGGTCCTCCGTGAAGACATAGCAGTGGTAGCTTTTTAGAATCTTCTTGGTCTGGTTTAACAATGCGATACCACACCTGATGACCACGGAATAAGATAAAACCTTCAACGGCAGAAATTGTACTCATGGAGTTGATATTTTACTTTTTAAACAAGTATACGTAGTTACTGCATCGCCTTAATCTGCTGATTAGCTTCATTCTCTGCCTTCAGCATTGCCTGCTTTAGTGGTTGTTGTCCTAATAAGGCACTGACAAACTGGTTATCAAAATTATTCATGATCGCACTTGGATACTGACCTACCTGCCACGGTGTAGCATAATTCACACCTGCGACTAATGGCGATCGCAACAGGTCTTGGTCATAACCCAAATTCTTTGCCACTGATTTACGTGTTGGCAAAGCAAACCCTGTTCCTGTCCACTTTTGCATTCCTTCTTTACCTGTGAGATAAGAAATCAACTCCCAGGCTTCGGCTTTGTGTTGTGCTTGCTTATTCATGACGTAGGCAACTGTAAACACCATTGTGCCTTTTTTATCATTAATCATAGGTACTGGTGCAGTAGCAAACTCTACTTGGGGAAAGGTTTCAGTTAAATAGGGAATTGCCCAGTTACCTTCAATCACCATTGCCACTTTACTCTGACCAAACATTTCACTACCTGAGTTTGTCCCCACATCAGATTTTTGGGCAGATGAGTGGTCTTTTTGGTACTGGTTTATTACCAACTCTAAACCCTGTAAACCTGACTCACTGGCAAAAGTAGCATAACCATTTTGATCAACAAGTTGTCCACCAAAGGCTTTAATTTTATAAGCTTGACGCGCTAATTCTGGAATTTCCCCAAAGCCATATTTGTTAAGTTTGCCTGTCAATTGTTGCGAGTAGTTACGTAATTCATCCCAAGTCGCTGGCGGATTACTCAAGCCTGCGGCGGCGAAGGCTTTTTTGTTATAAAACAGGGCAAGGGTGGAATAGTCTTTGGGAAGACCGTAAATCTGATTTTGGTATTTGAAACTGTCGAGTAGGGTATCTTCAAAATCCGTTAGGTCAAATTCGGGGGTAATGTAACTTTCTAATGGTTCTAGGACATTTTGACTCATTAAGAAAGGAGCTTCCAGCGCATCTAGATAAAAAACATCGGGCGCAGCTTCCCCAACTAAACGAGTTTTGATTACATCCATGTATTGGTCGGAAATTACCTCATATTTGACTTTAATAGTTGGATGTTGTGCCTCAAAGTCTTGCAGTACTTGTCTCAAGAGTTTTTGCTCAACAGGAGAGCCTCCCCAACCACTAAGTTTGATGGTGACTGCGGTAGATGCTAACGGCTTGCTTGGCAATTGTAGGCTATGACAAGCAATAATAGCGATCGCGATCGCCATCACCAATGCCAAAAAATTAAATAATCCTTTATTGTTCACAAACAAATAATATTCTCTTTCCTGGCTTATACCTTGTGTTATTAAGGAATAATATTTTACTTATTTGAAATTTTGGCTGAAAATTGCAAGCTAAAATAACGAAAAATTATCAGCAATGCTAATTAAAGCATACTGAGTCCTTTTGCAACCTGATTTATCCGAGGATACTTCACCCATAATTTATGTTGATGGATTCTGTTCAGATTGAAACAACTGCGCCACTGGCTCTGGAATTTACCCAGATTGCCTCACCACCAACAGCAATTGCTCGAATTTCCAAGGATACTATTCGCACTAGTTTGCAAGCCTCTACTGCGGATTCTGTCTTAGCATCGGTTTACTCTCTTGGAACTGGCGGGATTTTACTCAGCAATTTATTAGTGGAGTTGGGTGCTAGTCCAGTGGTATTTGGGATGCTGTCTTCTATTCCCATGTTGGTCAATCTCATTCAGCCGTTGGGTGCTTACTTGTCAGAACGCAGCACCAGCCGCTTTCAATATTCGCTTCGGACACACGGAATTGGTCGGCTGCTATGGCTGATTTTAGTAATTGGTATTGTCAGCGTCAGCTTGCAAGTGATTGATGCTCACCAGTTAGTCATATTGACACTCTTGATTGTTCTATTCAGCAATCTTTTGGGAGGACTAGGAACTGCATCGTGGCTAAGTTGGGTGGCAATGATAGTTCCCCGGCGATTACGAGGCAGGTATTTTGGGACACGCAATAGTGCTGCTAGTCTAACTAATTTGGTTTGCGTACCAATGGCTGGTCTAGTTGTATCACATTGGTATGGGGGAACTTTACAAGGTTATGGGATAGTTCTACTGGTAAGTGTTGTGTTCGGGATTATGGGATTGGGGTGTCAGTCTTTCCAGGTGGATATGAATCCGCAATTGCAAAACACTTATTATGGCAAGTCATCACCAACAAGTGAGATTCAATCAGAGGTTGCAAAAGATGAATCTTCTGAAGCGCTTCAATCAATTCATTTGCCACAAGACCAGTCAACTAACAGCATCTGGAAAAACTCTAACTTTTTGATTTTTCTGCTGTATTTCAGCTTCTGGACGCTTGCTGTTAACCTTAGCAGTCCTTTTTTTAACCTCTATATGCTCAACACGCTGAATTTAGATGTCAGCTATGTGACTATCTACAACAGCCTTCAGGCGGGGGCAACTTTGCTAATGCTTATCCTGTGGGGAAAATTAGCAGACAAGATAGGTAATCGTCCCATCCTCATCTGTATTGGGATTTTGGTTGGAGTCACACCACTATTGTGGCTAGGGATTGGGGTAAATCGCTTTGATATTTGGTTGTGGTTGCCACTGTTACATATCTTGACTGGAGGTACTTGGGCGGCAATTGACTTGTGCAGTAACAATATACAATTGGGCATTGCACCAATTAAAAATCAGTCTATCTATTTTGCAATCGCAGCTGCCGTTGCTGGAGTAAGTGGTGCTTTGGGCACAACTATAGGCAGTTTCATCGTCCAATTTGCCCAGTCTGGAGGTTTACTAAGCTTGTTTGTCCTCTCTGGTCTATTCCGACTAATAGCCCTTGTTCCACTCATGTTTCTCCAAGAGCCAGGCAGAGCATGAGAGAAACAGGGAGCAGGGAGAAGAGTTTTCTCCTCTGCCCCATGCCCAATATTTCGGCTTACCTCGGCTTACTTCGACTACGCTCAGTACAAGTCGCTCGGCACAAGTCGCAGTTCGACTGCGCTCACCGTAAACTCAGTACAAGTGCCCAATGCCCAATGCCCAATGCTTTATTCTGCGGCGGTAGAAGTCAAGGACATTGTTTCCCACAACACCATGTGAGGTGTTGTTAATACAGGCTGGTGTAGGGCAATCAACTGGGCTAAGGTGTTCTTTAATTGGGTACGAGGTACGATATCATCAACAAAACCGTGCTGGAGCAAATCTTCAGCAGTCTGGAAATTTTCGGGTAGTTTTTCCCGCAGGGTTTGCTCAATCACTCGCCGACCAGCAAAACCAATGGTTGCTTTGGGTTCTGCCAAAATTATATCGCCCAACATTGCAAAACTAGCGGTAACACCGCCCGTTGTCGGATTGGTCAAAACAGGAATATATAATAGTCGGGCGTCTTTATGGCGCTGTAAGGCTGCGGAGATTTTTGCCATCTGCATCAAAGAGAGCATACCTTCTTGCATTCTCGCGCCACCGGAGGTACAGATAATAACTACAGGATAGCGTCGTTGAGTGGCTTGCTCAATCATCCGGGTGAGTCTTTCTCCCACAACCGAACCCATACTACCACCCATGAAGCGAAAGTCCATAACTCCAAGGGCAATGGGCAAACCATTGATTTGACCTAAACCAGTTCTAACCGCGTCTATTAAGCCAATTTTATCTTGTGTTTCCCGCAAGCGATCGCTGTAGAGTTTGCGATCGCGAAATTCTAACGGGTCGGTTGGACGCAAATGCTCATCCAGCGCTTTCCAGGTATTGTTATCTATCAATTGACGGATGCGCTCATCACTGTCTACCCGATTGTGATGACCACATTCGACACAAACCATCTGATTGGCTTTCAAGTCTTTTGTATATGCCAACACGCCGCATTTAGAACATTTGTGCCACAAACCATCAGCAATTTCACGTTCTTGGCGTTCGAGGCTGGTAGATCCTGACTTCCTTCGATTTGCAAACCAATCAAATAGAGACTTTAAACCACGTGATTCTTCGTTGTTAGCCATTTTTTATTTTATTTTAAGTGGGTATGAGGTCGAAAACATTTCAAACCGTATTGGGTTGTGCTTAGTCATAAGTCATTTGTCTTTACTAATGACTTATGAATACATCGTTAAACTACGTTTTTAAGCAATTCAGACCTTAATTTTCGTCTTTGGTTGCCAGCTTAACGAAAATACTTATACCAATACAAGTCTCTTGCTCTTTTTTTCAGCAGACTTAATTATATGGACGTAGTGACAAAACCATGAGAATACCAACCTCCAAATAAGATGCTTTCCCCCTCCCACCCTAATCAATTATTCGTATTGCTAGGTTCTGAACAATCAGCATCTGTTGCACTAGTTGCGCTTGCCAACGGTTAATCGTCGTTAAGAGGGTAATACAAGTCACAAGCTGAATATTATCAAAATGTGAAAGGTAGATGGGGTAATGTTGGTTACAGTCACAAATTATAAATATTTCTTATCAAAGGGCATTGGGCAAAACAGTGCTGAGTGCTGAGTGCTGAGTTAGGAGTTAAGAGTTAAGAGTTATTCTCCCCCTGCTCCCCCTGCCTCCTCGGTCACTGAGCGTAGCCGTTCGCGCAGCGTCTCGTAGAGAAGTGCTGCTCCCTGCTCCCTCTTCCCCACTCCGATTCAAGAGGCTGGAAAAAATAACCGCAGGTAGCTAGACAAAATGGCTTCGCCACTAAATAAAGTAATCACAGATCCTAAAGCCAGAAAAGGGCCAAAAGGTATCTTTTGTCCTAATTTTTGTCGCGATCGCTGCATAATCAAAACACCGATACCAATTAACGCTCCCAGCGCACAGGCAATAAAACTAGCCAACAGCAGATATTTCCAGCCTAACCAGGCTCCCATCATGGCTGCTAACTTGGCGTCACCTGCACCCATTGCAGTTTTACCAAAGGCAATTGAACTCAATAGAGCGATCGCATCAAACAGCCATAATCCTAATACTGCACCAACTATAGCCATTATCAGGTGATTTACCAATGCCACAAAACTACCCTCTGGTAGAAAACCAACCACCATTTGAAACAAAATCCCTACCACTAAACCCGACTGAGTAAGTGGGTTGGGTAGGGTCATTGTATCTAAGTCGATGAGTGATAGCGCCAATAACCAACTGCAAAAAGCCCAATAGCCTATTGTTAAAGTCGAAACTTGAAAGACCAAAAAAATTAGTAAAAAAATTATGCCCGTTACCCCTTCTACCACAGGATAACGGACAGAAATTTTGCTTTTGCAATATCGACACCGCCCTCTTAAGGAAATCCAGCCGAACACTGGTACATTGTCGTAAGCTTTTAGCTGGTTTAAGCATTTAGGACAACGAGAAGGCGGCCAAAGAATTGACAACCCAGCAGGTAGGCGATAAACAATAACATTGAGAAAACTACCAATAGATGCACCTAAAGCAAAGACCATTACACTCGCCGGGATGGCGAACAAAATGTCCATACAGTCATTTGTCCTTTGTCATTTGTCCTGTGTCATTTGTGCTTTGTCATTTGTGCTTTGTCAATAACTAATGACCATTCTAGAGACGCGATTAATCGCGTCTCTACTGACTAATGACTAATGAACAATGACTAATACATGTGCGATTCAATTTGACTTAAGGGTACAAAACACTCTTGAGGTAAAAGAACTGGTTGGTTAGTAAAAATAACCTTACCTCGATGAGTCACACGATTAATTGCTACACCGGAAGGTTGCCCAGCTATTTCGGGATGGACTTCACAGTGAGTATAGTATATCTGCCCAGCGGCTCTGATTACAGCAGGATCAATCAAAGGCGATTGGTTCTTTGGGGCGGTAAAATTTGCTTGTCCTTGTCGTAATGCGTACACTATCGACTGTTATTTGATTGCTAGATTTCCCTTTAGTCTACCCGAAACTTATGGCAAAGGTTGCCAAATTGGCCAAGTTGCTCTATAAAATTATTTTTGTTCAATAGCTTTGATGAGTGAGTCTCCCATAGCGCGGCAACCCAGGAGATTTTTGCCTGGAGAAATTATATCTCCTGTGCGATCGCCCTGCTCTAAAACTTGCAAAACCGCTTGTTCGATGCGATCTGCTGCTTTTGGCTGGTCTAAACCGTAGCGTAACATCATCGCCGCACTCAAAACCTGTGCTAAAGGATTTGCCTTATCAAGTCCAGCAATATCTGGGGCGGAACCATGAACTGGTTCAAACACACCAGGCCCAGAAGCGCCCAAACTAGCTGAGGGTAACATCCCAATACTACCTGTGAGCATGGCAGCAGCATCAGAGAGAATATCACCAAACAAGTTGCCTGTAACTATGGTGTCAAACTGCTTGGGAGCGCGTACTAACTGCATAGCTGCATTATCTACATATAAATGAGAGAGTTCGATATCTGGATATTCTTGAGAAAGTTGGGTGATGCGATCGCGCCACAGCTGAGATACTTCTAATACGTTCGCCTTATCTACCGAACAAAGTTTTCCACCGCGTTTTTTAGCTGCTTCAAACGCCACCCGCCCAATACGCTCAATTTCCGATTCGGTGTAAACCATTGTATTTACACCGCGTTTCTCGCCAGTTTCTGTAGCAAAAATCCCTTTAGGTTTACCGAAGTAAATCCCACCAGTGAGTTCACGCACCACCATAATATCCACGCCTTCCACAATTTCGCGTTTTAAAGTCGAGGCGTCGATTAGCTGGGGCAAAATTTTTGCTGGGCGCAAATTGGCAAATAATCCTAAACCGGCACGTAGTCCTAACAAACCGGCTTCTGGGCGTAAATTAGATGGCAGAGAATCCCACTTATAACCACCAATCGCGGCGAGCAACACAGTATCACTGTTACGGCAAGTCTCTAGAGTAGCAGATGGTAGGGGTTCCCCTGTGGCATCAATTGCTGCACCACCGATGAGGGCTTCTTGGAATTCAAACTTCAGATCAAATTGCTTCCCTACGACTTTCAGCACATCTACCGCCACTGCCATAATTTCAGGGCCAATGCCATCGCCGGGGAGTAGAGTAATGCGGTAATTCTCTGTCATAGCTGGTTATTACTAGGTAAATGCTTGCAGATTAAATATCATACCCAGCAAAATGTACCGATGGAGTTTTTAATTAATTTGGGTGTAGCTCTAACGTAATCATCTGGCATTGGATGAAACTACTAAAAAAGTCCTATATCCCTAGTTGAGCGGATCGAAACGCTGCAAGATGAGAGCGATAAACACCACTGGCAAACCTACACCCATGCAAATGAGAGCTTGGATAAATGTTAAAGGTGTGGTGTCAAACACTTGATTCATCATGCTCCACTGACTGAACAGACATTGTAAAATCACCACAACCACAATTCCGATCGCAGGTGCATAGGCTACGGGTGTGCGTTTACCTTGGATTCTCACGACTAGAGATGGTAAAAACTGGGTAATGCTTAACAGGTAAAAGACTTCTGCTGCCACCAATCCATTAATCGCCATCGTGCGAGCTAAGGCTTCATTGCCTGTAGTTTGAAGTATCCATTGAAACACCCCAAAAATTACCACCCAATTGAAAACAGAAATCGCTAATATGCGCTTAAGTAAACTGCCTGATAAAAGCTTTTCTCTGGGGTTGCGCGGTGGTTGCTGCATCACCTGTCCAGATTTTGGCTCAAAGGCGAGGGGAACAATCAACCCTACTGAACTTACCATGTTCAACCAGAGAATTTGAATTGGTAAGATGGGAAGCACAGTTGCCAGGAGAATGGCAATCAAAATCGTCATCGATTCTCCAACGTTGATCGGCAGCAAGAAGGCGATCGCTTTTCGCAAGTTGCGGTAAACACCACGTCCTTCCTCCACAGCCGCTTCTATTGAGGCAAAGTTATCGTCAGTTAGAAGCATATCCGCTGATTCTTTGGCAACCTCTGCCCCGGCTATGCCCATCGCTACACCAATATCTGCCTGTTTGAGAGCGGGAGCATCATTGACACCATCTCCAGTCATGGCAACAATTTCACCCTGAGACTGCAACGCTTTCACCAGATGCAATTTTTGTTCTGGGGCAACTCGCGCAAATACCATACCTTGTTCAGCCGCTTGGGCGAATTCTTTTTCATTCATCTGAGCTAATTGCTGTCCGGTAAAAACCTGTTCTTCAGTGGAGCAAATTCCCATTTGGCGGGCGATCGCAGCTGCTGTTAACGCATGATCCCCAGTGATCATCTTCACCTGAATCCCGGCAGATTGACAGGCTTTGACTGCGGCGATCGCTTCCTCACGCGGCGGATCGATTATGCCCTGAAGTCCCAAAAACACGAGTCCTCGATCGATATCATTGCGATTTAAAGAGCGCTTAGTGGCAACTTCTTTGCTGGCAAAAGCTAGTACTCGTAACCCTTGGTTTGCCATACCAGCAACTTCCTGCTCCACTGCGGCAGAATTGAGACGAGCGAGTTGTCCTTGAGCATCGAACATGCGATCGCATCGTTGGAGAATTGCCTCTACAGAACCTTTGAGATAAATGACATTGAGCGATCGCTTTGCATCTAATTCATGCAAAGTCGCCATGTATTGGAATTGAGACTCAAAGGGAATGGTGTCTATTCTAGCTAATTGCTCTAGATTCGCTTGCGTCAATCCCACTTTATTGGCAGCTGTAATCAATGCTCCCTCGGTTGCGGTTCCTACTAAGTCCCACTGTCCATCTCCCCATTCGATGTGAGAATCATTGCAGAGCAATCCTGCTTCCAGGGATTCCCAAAGAGCAATATGTCCATTTGCATTGAAATCAACAGGCTGTTGATCCATTAGGATTTCACCATCTGGGGCATAACCAATACCGCTAACGGTGTAATGTTGCCCACCCGCATAAATCTTTTGAACCGTCATCTGATTTTCAGTTAACGTCCCAGTTTTATCAGAGCAGATAACAGTGGTACTTCCCAAGGTTTCCACTGCGGGTAGCTTGCGAATAATTGCCTTACGTCGTGCCATCCGGGAAACTCCGATCGCTAAAGTGACGGTAACAATTGCAGGCAATCCTTCTGGAATCGCGCTGACTACCAGAGCTACACTCGCTTTGAAAACATCAATCCAAGATTCGCCTTGTCCTAATCCGACTGCAAATGTCAGGGCAGCTAAACATAAAATGACATACAACAAGGTTTTGCTAAACTTGTCAATATTTCGCGTTAGCGGTGTTTTCAGATTTGTGCTGCTTTCAATTAACTGCGAGATGCGACCGGTTTCAGTGGCATCTGCGATCGCTACTACAATCCCTTCTGCCTGTCCAAAACTAACGAAACTTCCTGTATACACCATATTGCTGCGTTCCACTAACGGTGTTTCCATAGCTAGCGATGCCGTTGCTTTCTCAACCGGAACGGATTCGCCTGTTAAGGCAGATTCGTCAACTTGCAACCCACGCACACTTAATAGCCGCAGATCCGCAGGTACTTTATCCCCAGATGCGAGCAATACCAAATCACCCAAAACAAGTTCAGTCGAAGCCAAACGAGTTTTTTGACCATTGCGAATCACAGTTGCTTCGGTAGTGACGGCTTTGGATAGAGCAGCGATCGCACCTTCTGCTTTCGATTCTTGAATGTAGCCAATAGTGACGTTAATCAGGGTGACACCAAAAATTACTCCCGCATCTATCCAATCTTGCAGCAGCAGCGTTACTACTCCTGCTGTCAGCAAAATATATAGTAGTGGTTGATTAAATTGCTCTAAAAATCGTAGCCAAGAACTTTTTCCACCTTTAGTAGTCAGTTGATTTGCACCCATCTGTTGATGTCGGGTGATAGCTTCTTCATGGGTCAAACCTGCTTCGGGATGGCTGGCTAACGTTTGCACAACCTTTTGTTCACCTAAAGTATGCCATTCATAGTTGAGTAAATCTTTTGTTGTTTGGGCAAAAGTATTTGTAGCGATCGTATCTGCTGTCATTTCCGTCTCCAAAAATCATTAGTAATTAACAGATTTAATCTGGATTTCTCTGTTTGAATCTGTACCTTTCTTTTTTCAAATTGGTGTTATTACGAGAATCTTTTGCTAAGTTCATAAATATGCCATTCCTGCACACCCCAATAACTAAGAATCGATTCTGCTTGCCAGATTTCATCTGTTGTTCCTTCTACCTTCACCAAAAATTTTTCTTGGCAGGTGGTTGGCTCACAGAGTCTAGGTTGCCTTTCGGGAGCAAACCAACCTTGAAATGCACCATAAACACTGCCAAAAATCGCACTCGCTCCACCTGCCAGCAGTGTACTCACCACAGATTCAACCGCTAATGCTGGCCCAAAACCGGGAATAATTAATACGCCAAGTCCGGCTGTTAGTGCCAGGAAGCCTCCGGCTGTTCCTCCTGTAATTGCACCTGCTTTAGCACCTTCGATCGGAGTTATGGGATGTTTACCCGCATTAGCATCCTCGTGCAACTTTTTGTCTTCAGAGTCTAAAGTGAACACAGAAATTTTCTGCATGGGAAAGTCAATCGCTCTGAGTTCATCAAGCACCTGTGTTGCAGCCTGACGGGTAGAAATGATACCGATTGCATTTTTAACTGGACTGAAATTCATTACAACATCTCCTATCAAAATCAGTAAGTTTAAAACGAAGCTTTATTAATCTCCAAATAGTAAAAAACTATAGTTTGATAGTGTGAGCATGAACCGTATTAGTTCGAGTATTCGTTTTAAACCTCAGTTGGGTTAGTTTCGTTTCTCTGCTTCTTTTCCAGGATTGCTGATGAATGTGAACGAAAAGTGAATAAATTGCTTATCCTACTTAATTTCACTTTCAAATCACATTTGTCCCTCAAGCTAAAAGACAACAAAAGTGAATGAAGTAATTGATTATTGGAGCTGGATATGAGCTTTAAGAAGATTTTTGTGGCGGTCAATGATTCACCTGCGACTGCAACAGTGTTTATAAAAGCACTGGAGTTAGCCCAAAGAGATGCTGCTCAGTTAATGATTGGTTACAGCATTGAGCTAGCAGCTTCTAATCAACTCACTGTGAACTTAGTAGACCTGGAAATAGAAACACAACTGGCACAAAGTTTACTCCAGTTGTACTATCAGAAAGCGAAAACACTAGGCATTATGGCAGAATCCAGTTATCAAACAGGAGATCCAGGGACTAACATCTGTGATTTAGCCCGGAGTTGGGGAGCAGATCTGATTGTGCTTGGTCGTAGAGGACTTAAAGGATTTGTCGAACTTTTAGCAGGAAGTGTGAGCAATCACGTTGTTCATCACGCTCCATGTTCCGTTTTGGTTGTTCAAGGTCAGTAGTTCCTTCACAACTGTCTACCAACCACCATAATTTTGAATAATTTTGCTATTCAAACGTGAGCTTTCCACGAATAGTATTCATTATGCTTTACAAGAAACAATCTAGTTTCCTCGTAGTCCACCAAAGAAATTTTGCAAGGTTTATTTTATGGTAGAAAAATCAAGTTCTTTTCTTCCCCTGCTCCCCCTGCTTTATCTGCCTACCTTCACCCGTAGTTTTTGGGTTGGTCGAATACTAGGACAACAATACATTGGGTTATTTTTAGCAGTAATAACCGTTTTCATTCTGGTTTTCCTATCAACTTATACCCATGAAAATCTACACTGAAATCGAAATTCAGGCATCCGATAAGCAGGTCTGGAACTTACTCACTGATTTTGCCAGTTTTCCACATTGGAATCTATTTATTCGTCAAATTAGTGGTTCGCTGAGTGAAGGGGCACAGCTAACCGTTCACTTTCAGCCTCCGGGTACAGATATTATGATCTTTCGACCTACTGTGATTACGATAGAACCTAATCGCAAATTGCGCTGGTTAGGGCACTTTTTGATCCCAGGATTATTTGACGGTGAACACAGCTTTATCATTGAACCGCTAGGAAGCGATGTCTACGACGGGCTACGCCTACGCGTCCGCTTCATTCAGCAAGCATCTTTCCAGGGCTTACTAGTACCTCTGCTGGCTCGTCGATTAAATATTGACGTTCGCCAAGGGTTTGAAGCCATGAACCAAACATTGAAAACTAAGGCAGAACGCATTGATGCTACGAGAACGCCAAGACACCACAGTTCAAGCCTTGCTAGCTGAAGCCTTAAATGACCTGTTCGATAAATACGGCAAGAAACCAATAACCTGAGTAGGCGATCAGAGGCAATCGCCTCTTGTTGTCAATAGGGAGTGAGAAATTGTAGTAAAGTTATTGCTATTAATTAGCATTAATTTTGACCATCTACCAGTCGCTAACTATGACTATTACCCCTACACCAGAATGGGATGAATGGTGGGCAGAAGCTGCCAAAAATAGCCCGCAGAATCCATTAGAGCCATTTGAATCCTATTGTCAAGTACCCAGGCAAATAGGTAAAGGCTATGGGCGAGATATCGAGGTGTATCCCCAACTCCAGCTTTGGATTGGGGACTGTGAATATCACGATGATATCTTATTTCAAGATCCTGAATCGAATCATCCTCTACAATTTGATATCGAGCTTTTAGGAAGTAACGCAGATAATACACTGATCTCTGGTGCTGGCGTTCAACGCTCATGGATGGGAATCACTCCAAAATCACGGAGTGTGGGTGTTGGTATTCATATGCCACCTGAGCTATTGGGAACCTTTTTCCCAATAGCGGGCGGTGAAATTCCTTCACAGTTCAGCCTACTGGCGAAAGGTGATGATTTGCAGATAATACTAGAGCCTAAAAAGACTAGTGCTGTCCACTCTGTGGTACAACAAATTATCTATTGTCCCTATCAAGCAATCACCAAGCTGATGTTCTTGCAGGTGAGAGTGCTGGAACTGATCCGCTTGCAGTTAACTCCTTTACTGGTAGAACAAGGTGGAGTGCAATCATTGCTACGACTTAAGCCCTCAACTATCACCGGAATTCATCACGCCAGGGAAATTTTGCTCTCTCGTCTGGAAAACCCGCCATTGATACTAGAATTAGCGCAACTTGTGGGAGTGAGCGAAAGTACCCTGCAACGGGGATTTCGTCAACTGTTTGGCACAACAGTATTTGGTTATCTAACTGATAAACGTATGCACAGAGCAGAACAATTACTGCGAAGTGGTAACTTGACTGTTGCCGAAGTTGCAAATTTATTGGGTTATGCTCACTTGGGACACTTTGGTGCTGCCTTTAAACGCAGATTTGGGATTACACCGAGTGAATGTTTTTTTGGCAAAAAGATTGTTTCGGGATAGTGTGCTTGTTTTTGGATAGACTAAAATGCGATCGCTCCTCTACACTAAGCTTCATTGCAATTAATAACTATACGCAATAAGCCTTTTAATCAAAACTGTGTGAGAAGCGGTATGAAAAGTCGGCAGTTCAATATCTATTTATGGCTGGCAGCAACTTTAGTCGGGATTATCAGCACTCTGGTAACTAAAGTCGCCTCAGCAGAGGTGAAATTTGAGAATCAGACTCAAAAAGCCTCCCTTTTAAAGCAGGGTGGTGAGAATCAAAAAATCCGGCAACCTAGCGAGTTAGAAATCCCTCTCACCAGCGCAGAACATTTACTCGTGCAGTCGCCCACACCGCAAACCACACCTGCGCCGACAATTCAAATAACGGGGGTGAAAGCCAATCCCACTGATAAAGGTGTGGAGATAATTTTAGAGACACCTCTTGGGACTCGACTGCAAGTAACAAATCGCAGTATGGGGAATAATTTTATTGCAGATATATCTGGCGGACAGTTACGACTACCTGACGGTGAAGCGTTCACATTTCGTTCCCAGAAACCGCTTGCGGGAATTACTGAAATAATAGTAACGAATATTGATGCAAATACTGTGCGAGTGACGGTGGTGGGTGAGAAAACTTTACCAATAGTTGAGTTATATGATGATGATGCAGGGCTGGTTTTTGGGGTAGCATCTACTGCAACTGCGATGCAGCCACCTCAAACACCGCAAACTCAAGAAAAGCCAGCACTTCCTGCACCACAGGAGACACCATCGACACAAGGTGATGAGCCGATTGAGTTAATCGTAACCGGAGAGCAAGATGGATATCGCGTGCCGAATAGCAGTGTGGGAACCCGAACCGACACCCCCCTGCGCGATATTCCCCAATCGATTCAAGTTGTGCCCCAACAAGTGCTGCGCGACCAAAACGTCTCCACCCTCAACGAAGCTCTGAGAAACGTTCCTAGCGTATCTCCACTCCGTGGTTCAACAAGTGAAGCTTCCCAATTTTCTATTCGAGGCTTCAGGCTCAATGGTGCCAACAATGTTCTCTAAAACGGGGTGAGACAGGCTAGAGCTCCATTGACGCAGCTTACCCCCAATATTGAAAGAATTGAAGTGCTTTTGGGTCCAGCTTCCGTGCTATATGGGTCGGGTGATCCGGGGGGAACCATCAACACCGTGACAAAGCAGCCGCTGCGCGACCCCTTCTATGCCATTGATGCCACCATTGGCAATTATGACTTCTATCAGGGTGCGATTGATTTATCGGGACCGTTGAACGACTCCAAAACACTGTTATATCGCCTTAATACAGGCTATCAGAGTAGAAACAGTTACGTTGATTTTTTTAACCAGAAGCAATTCTCGATTTTCCCCGTTTTCAGGTGGGATATTAGTAAGCACACCCACATCACTTTGGAAGGTGAGTATATAGATCAAAATGAGCTTCTTGACGGCGGCTTGCCAGTGTACGGCACGGTGCTACCGAACCTCAATGGTAAAATCCCGCGCGGTACTTATCTTGGAGAACCTGATACCAGATATTATATCAGGCAATACAGATTGGGTTATCGGCTGGAGCATCAGTTCAGCGACAACTGGTCGATACAACAGGCATTTCAGTGGAGAGTGAGAAAAATCACAGGTACAGCCGGGCAGCGTTATCCTGACTCTCTTGATGCCGACGATCGAACCTTGAACGGGGGACTTACTGACCCTGGGGCTTACCGCACAAATACCTACGATCTAAACGTCAATCTAACTGGCAAATTTTCCACGGGTTCAATTGGTCATCAGCTCGTCTTTGGAGGCGATCTGGGGAAATACGACAATAGAGAGGATGCTTCTGGTGCACCTGCTCGCCCTTTAGATCTGTTCGACCCTGTGTATGGGCAGCCCCCTGCTGGACCTTACATCCGTAATTATGATGTAAGAAATTTGCAAGACACTGTAGGAATTTATCTTCAAGACCAGGTGACGCTGGCTCCTAACCTTAAGTTTCTGCTGGGCGGACGGTTTGATTTGTTTGAGCTAAGTTCCGAGGATTTTCTGGCAAATACTAAAGACAATCAATCTGGAGATGGCTTCAGTCCGCGTGCGGGCATTGTCTATCAGCCCATTCAACCCCTAAGCCTCTATGCCAACTACAGCCGCTCATTTAGCCCAGTTAGTGGACGCAGTTTTGAGGGTGACCTGTTTCAACCCGAGCGGGGCACCCAGTATGAAGTGGGGGTCAAGGCAGATTTGAATGACCGACTTTCGGCAACCCTCTCTTTCTACCAACTAACCCGTATCGGCATCTTGACGGCCGATACAAGACCCGGTGTACCTCCAGATCGATATGCGATTCAGATTGGGGAGCAGCGCAGCCGAGGGATTGAACTTAGCTTTCAAGGTGAAATTTTACCGGGATGGAACATCATTGCAGGCTATTCCTATACCAATGCCATAGTCAGCGAAGACAACACAATTCCCGTGGGTACTCGGTTGGGTAATGTGCCTGAAAATGCGATTAACTTTTGGACAAGCTATGAAATTCAGCGCGGTTCGATGAAAGGTTTTGGCGCTGGTGTGGGTTTGTTCTTTGTGGGAGAGCGGGAAGGTGATTTAAGTAATACCTTTCAACTCCCCAGCTATTTTCGGACGGATGCGGCAATTTTTTACCAGCGTGATCGCTTTCGCGCAGGACTCAATTTTAGAAATCTGTTCGATGTCAATTATTTTGAAGCTGCCGATTATGAATTTGGCATTTTTTACGGTGAGCCGTTGACGGTGCAAGCAACGATTTCGTGGCAGTTTTAATGATAATTTGTGGACTTACGGGTGAGATGTCATGAGGGTGGAAGCTTACTATAATTGCCCTGGTTGTTTATATACTTTTAGGCGTTAGCGTAGCTTACCGTAGGTATTGCTATCAAGAATAACGTAGGCGATCGCCCTTGGAAACTGAGCAAATTCTTAACAGGCGTTCCCGCTTCTTTTGTGGTCGCCGCTACGCGTAGCTTGCTTCCACGAAGTGGTACGGGTTGCCGTAGGCATCGCCACCATTACCTCTCTGCACTCTTATAATCACAATACCTTGTGAAATTCCTGTCTATCATCAATGTCCTTCGATAACCTGTGCAAATTACTTTCAGAAAAACATCCCGTTACTTTTGCCAGTTGGGTATTAGGTACACCGCAAACTTCCGTCACAGTCCTCAAAACCGAATTAAGCATTGAACCGATTCGCGCTGATTATGTCACATTTCTACAGTTGCAAGGACGCATTCTCCACTTGGAATTTCAAACAAAATTAGAATCTACACCACCCTTACCCCTGCGGATGTTAGATTATTGGGTAAGATTGTATCGCTTGTATCGTTTACCAGTAACGCAAGTTGTTGTCTTATTGCTTCCCCCCACACCAGAAACAGTAATTGAAACTGCCTTCAGCGTCGAAACCACCCGTCATGAATATCGCGTGATTTGCATGTGGAAGGAAAATCCCGAACTGTTCCTCAATGACGAGGCTTTGTTACCCTTAGCACCACTAGCAGCAACCACCCAACCCCAAGCCTTGTTGCAACAAGTTGTGGAACGAGTGAATCAACTTCAGCCAGGACAACGACCAGAAATTTCCGCTTACACCCAAATCTTAGCGGGATTAAAATACAAAAAGGACTTGATTCGACAATTATTTCGGGAGGGTATGATGCGCGAGTCAGTAATTTATCAGGAAATTCTCGCTGAAGGAGAACAACGAGGACGGCAAGAAGGAGAACAAGCGCTCATTCTCCGTCAACTCACTCGAAGGGTGGGAGAATTACCCCAACAGGTGCTAGAGCGGATTGCAACTCTCTCTTTAGAACAATTAGAAAATCTCGGAGAAGCATTGTTAGATTTTCAGGCGATCGCAGATTTAGAAACCTGGTTTAGCGCATTAGAGTAGCTTGTTCTCCATATACTTTTAGGCGATGTCTGTTGACTCGCATATCTAGCGTCTACGCCAGTTCAATTCTTGCGTTCGCCCTTGGCGTTGGCAAAGCCATCGCTTTGGTGTTTAATAAAAGCAAGTTTGCTAAGTTCCTATATTGAATTCGGACAGTCGTTGATTGAATTCGGACAGTCGTTGATTGAATTCGGACAGTCGTTGATTGAATTCGGACAGTCGTTGATTAAATTTGGGCAGTCGTTGATTAAATTTGGGCAGTCGTTGATTGAATTCGGGCAGTCGTTGATTGAATTCGGGCAGTCGTTGATTGAATTCGGGCAACCCCAAAAATGAATCTATTCAATGCAACCGAGATCATGCTTAAAAATCACTGGTCTTCGGCTTTGATTGTTACGTCGCTATACCATGTCAGGCGTACTGCATTTATAGTGTCCCACATAGGCATCGATTATCAAGTTGTTCCCTGTGAAGTACCCGTTGCAGCATGGATTTTGCAATTGCTCATAGGTCAGTGAGAAAATTACCTGTTGACTCGATTAGCATTTGTGGATAATCAAAATCCTATGGATTGACTCCAGAACAGATGCTGCGACGGGAACATCCCAATGCAAGCAAATCTACCAAGATGATGAGTTGTCATTGCGAATGAAGCGTTTGCGGTAGCGTCTCGTAGAGAAGTGGAATGTAGGCGCAGCCTTCTTGTTCGCGTTAGCGTCTTTGTTAGGAGAAGAGTAGCAATCGCAATATCTGACTTTTCCCGTTAAGTCTCTCTAGCAAGCTTCCAATCCTCTCTACGAGACGCTACGCGAACACAGATGTCGTGCAATTTTAACCAGCCTCGCTACAAGACTTGGATGCCAATGGGTGTTTTACTTCGATGTTCTAGGTAGCCGCCAAGACGAGCAACAGCTTCAACAGCCCAATTAACTGTTAACACTTTGGGTAGTTTGGGAGACAATGTTATTCCACAAATTCATAGCGTACTAACTTTCTAACATCCTGACGGGGTAGACCTAATTCTTGGGCAATTGTCGCTTCTATTTGGTTGAATTCTATTGTTGGAAGTTCTAATTCCAATCGTTTGAGGATGGGATCTGCTGTTTCTACTTCAACCTGGGTAATTCTTTTAGTTCGGTTGACAGCAGCGTTAATGAGCAACACATTGACTGATACCCGTGCTTCAAGTTGAGTATCTGACTGAAGTTTTTTCTTCGTGGAGTAGGGTCGGCTTAACTCTTGAGCAGCTAGGAAATTACAGCCAAACCAAAACACAACCCCTACCAGTGGTAGAGGTAACCAAAACTCTAATCCCAGCCCTTGCAGCCAACGTTTACTAATACGCCACACACTACACCTGCTTCTCATTTTGCTAGATCACAGTTCATGTATATCCTAATCAGGTAGACAATCCTCTGAAATCCGACTGATGAAAGACGTTGAGATTGCTTCAATAGATTATTCTAAACAAGCACAAGTGTATAAAGGTGATGAAAATCTTACTGGTAGAGGATGATCCAAAACAATTAATGCCGTTACAAATGGTTCTCTCTCAGGCTGGACACAGCGTTGATGGTGTCAAGGATGGTGAAACCGCTCAATGGCTTTTGGCTGAAAAAGAATATGACTTGCTGATTTTGGATTGGATGTTACCTCGGATTAGTGGAGTAAGTTTGTGTCAACAGTATCGGGCGGCGGGAAAAACTGCTCCCGTATTAATGATTACGGCAAAAGATACCACACCTGATAAAGTCATAGGATTAGATGCCGGAGCTGATGATTACCTCGTCAAACCGATTGATATCGTGGAGTTCATGGCGCGGGTGCGGGCATTGAGGAGGCGATCGCCCCTCTGGCAAGGAGACACTCTCTGCTTGGCAGACCTGCAACTTCATCTCGATACCCTAATTTTGGAACGACAAGGGGCGATCGTATCCCTTTCCAGCCAAGAGTTTCAGTTGTTAGAGTACTTCATGCGTCATCCTAAGCAAGTCCTGACTCGTAACCAGATTGAACAAGCTGTATGGGAGTGGGGTAGTGAGCCAGAAAGCAATGCAATCACCGTTCTAGTTCGTAAACTTCGCCAACGTTTGCAAACATTAGCAGCAGCGGATTGGATTGAAACTGTTTACGGCATGGGCTATCGCCTCAACCCTCCAGAACCATCTTGAAATTTGATAATGGCTGAGACAAAGAGTAGGCAATAGTGTAGTTCAATTACTTGAAAAGTCTTATAATTACGAATTACGTAGCTTGCTTCTCGCCTTTGGCGAGTATTACGAATTACGAATTAGCATGAGTTGTGTTTAACCGCAGTCGTCGTAATTTAGCTCGTTGGTTTACCCTTTCAATGGGGTGCATTCTCATTCTCTTTGCTGGAGTTATTTATAATCTTGAGGTAAAAGACAAGCTCAAAGCATTAGATCAGCTGCTTTATAAAAGAGCAGAGCTAATGGCAGCCAGTTCGCAGTATCGGCTGTATCAAGGACATAAACAAGTCGATCTGAGCAATATACCGCTATTAGGTAGTGGTTCTCACCCTGCTGATATTGAACTGGTTTATGTTCGCTGGTATGACCCTGAAGGTAAACTTAAGCGGTTTTTTGGGACTCCACCTCCAGAACAGTTACAAACAGCATCTGGTTTTCTGACGATTAAATCAGTTAACCCCCTTACAAACGAGGCGCTTTGGTTGCGTCAAGTCACGCTACCTGTTCAAGGAGGAAATTCGGTCATTGGTTATCTGCAAGTTGCTATTCCGCTGACAGAAACTCAAAACGATCTCAGACAATTTCAGTTAATGCTGACCCTGGCTGTGCCTGTAGCACTGGGGTTAATTGGACTTACAGGTTGGGTACTCAGTGGCATAGCTATGCAGCCTGTTCAGCTAGCCTATAATCAACTGCAACGCTTTACATCAGATGCTTCTCATGAGTTGCGATCGCCCCTTTCTGCGATTTTGACCAATGCCCAAGTTGGGTTATTAATGGCAGCAGACCATCCCCAAATCCATCCCTCAGTGGAGAACATCATCGATAGCGCCAAGTCGATGAGTACCTTGGTCAATAACCTACTGCTGTTGGCTCGGCATCAGGGAAAATTAACTCCCGAATCTCTCAAAAAGATTAATCTCAATAGCTTGCTAGAGAATTTAACTATTTATTACAATACTGTTGCTGCAAAAGCGTCGATCGAGTTGATTAGCCATTTACCAGAACAACCTATTGAGTTGTGGGCTGACCCCGATTTGCTGCGGCTAGCTGTGGAAAACTTACTCAACAACGCTTGCAATTACACTCCGTCTGGTGGAACTGTCTGGTTACGCTTAGAACCTCATCCAGATCGGGCAGTAATTCAGGTCATCGATACTGGAATTGGAATTCCAGAGGCAGACTTACCTTACATTTTTGATCGCTTTTACCGGGTTGACACAGAACGTGCCAGAGAAAGCGGCGGATTTGGGTTGGGATTGGCGATCGCTCAACAAATTGTCCAGGCTCACGGCGGTCACATTCATGTGATGAGCAACGAGGGTAAAGGCTCCACGTTCCAGATAAAGCTACCGCTTATAAGCCATTCCTAAATCACCTTTAATAGATGATAATTGATAATGAAATTCTAAAACAAAAAGCTATATTTAACGACCCGTTAACAGAGAAGGCACTGTTAGCGAATTCAAGTTAAATTAATCCAAACGTGGACTATTACAAATACATTTTAGAGTTGAGCAAAGCTTCTTCAAAGGTGTAGCTGTCAGTTTTTTGACAGGTAGTAGATTACTTCGATGCCTATGGCTACTCCTACCATAAATACTAAAACCCAGACAGTTTGTGGATCTGTTTGCAAAGCAAACCAAATTAACATTCCTAGTGCTACCAAACATATTCCAGTACCTAGAAGTGAAATCCATTGCTTGCTTTTCGTATAACGATACATACGAGCATTAGCTAAATTAACCGCAGCAAATATTAGGAGAAACCCGGCACTACCCATCGTTGAGATCCGACTTATATCAAAGAAATTAGCGATTATGAGAGTGATACCACTAGTAATAAATAAGCCAATTGAAGATTGATCTATGCTATTTATTTGGCTGTCAAAGTCAAACCCTCTAGATTTAGCAATCACAGAGCTAAAACGAGCTGAACCGTAGAGTGTTGCGTTACTAGCCGAGATAGTTGAGAAAAGAGCAGCAATAGTAATCAAAACAGATCCAAATTGTCCCATAATTGGTTTGGCAACTTCAGCCAAAGCATAGTCTTTTGCTGCCAAAATCTGTTCTACTGGTTCTGCTGCCAGTGTAACCAGTGCTATTAAAACGTAAAGCAAAATAACGAATCCGATTACAGAGTAATAAACTCGTGGCAAAGTATGCTTGGGATTGACAAGATCCTCTGCTGCATTGGCGATTAGCTCAAAGCCTTCATAAGACAAGAAGATTACCATTGCCCCTGCGAAAATTGACTGTAGTGACGATACTGAGACTGTTTCTAGACGGGAAATGTCGATATGACTACTTCCCATAGTAATGAACAGGATCAAAATCCCTAGTTTGAAGCTGACAATCCAGATTTGAGATTTACCAACATGATTGGCAGTTAGTAGATTTAATCCAGTTGTCCCTAAAATTGCCAAGCTAATCAGTAAATGCTTCCAAATAGGTTGAGTAGATGTGAACAGGCTAACTCCATAACTACCAAAAGCCTGTAAGTAAAAGGAAAGCATGACTACATAGCTAAACCACAGTAGAAGATTGAGTGTCCCACTAAACAGCCCTGAACCAAAAGCCTGGTTTAAGAAGGTTACTGTCCCGCCTCGACACGGATGAGCTACTGAAAGTTTTGCATAAGCATAAGTAGTTATCAAAGCTATTGTGCCGGCGATCGCAAATGCTAGTGGTGCGCCTGTCTGAGCTATTTGAATTACAACTCCCAGCGCTGGGAAAAGTCCACCGACAATGCCTCCGACACCTAATGCCCACACAGACCAAAAACCGATTTTTTTGCTTGACACCTGTAACCTCTTTAGGAATAGATAGTCTTATAATCGTTGACCAACAGGCATATAATCAAGCTGAGATTAGGTGGTTGGGAATATAACGGTTTTCGCTCAAATGAGGCACATCCTCAAAGTTGAGAGGGTTTATATATGAAGTCTAGCTAGACTTCACCAACATAGAAAGGGCTATAGAAGCCTTAAATAAAGAATTTAGTCCTGCTCGCATGGCGAGATTTATGTAGCGATTTGAGATTGGGAGTGGAGACAATACGGTTCTGCTTTAGAGATTAACTTAATTCCCAAAGCCTTATTTATCTGAGCAAAAGTTTTACTAGGGATAGATATCAAAGCTTTCTAAATAGCTTGTAATGCTGCCTTGGTTCCTAATTGATTAGCCAGTTCAGATACACTAACTTCAGCAGCAGCTAAGACTAAGAGTTGTGCAGATTGGTTGTAGATGTCAATTCCATATACTGACTTTTCCTGTTAAGTCTCAAAAGACCTACTGATAAAGGATTTTGGAGAAAGGGCTGTATATACAGTAATTGAAATTGGGTGCTAAAGGTGATAAGTAATGCTGGACTGGTAAAAGAAAAATTTTGCGACTTGTAAGTTAGACGATAACTTCGTTAAGTTTCACTAACGTTGATTGAATGAGTGTGCAATGTCAAAAGGTATACCTTAAGTCAAGTATTTGGCAAAACATTGTCAGAAATCTTCAGGAGAGTAACTGTACTTAAGAGTTCTAAATTAAGAGACTCGACGACGGCGGGAAATAAGGTAAACCCCCAACAAAGCAAGTCCTCCAAGAGTTGTAGGTTCGGGAACAGGATGAGGTTTAACACCAACAGATGGAATTTGAATAGGAACATACAACTTTTCAACCACAACAGGTGGAATTTCAACCGCAACAGGTGGAATTTTAACCGTAACAGGTGGAATTTCAACCGCAGCAGGTGGAGTTTTAACCGCAACAGGTGGAGTTTCAACCACAATAGGTGGAGTTTTAACCGCAACAGGTAAAGTTACAACGCCAACAGGTGGAGTTTCAACAGCTTTGGAACAATTAGCCGAGCTATTTTTATTAGCAATTCCTAATGTTGCATTAGCGTCTA
>NZ_JBALDD010000002.1:0-83678 GCF_036917555.1 Nostoc sp.
TAATCAAAGCCAGGCGTAAGCGCTATCGAGAGATTGACGCTTACACTCAACAAATTTGGGCTTTACCTTCTTAAGTTGACACCAATGGGCACTGCCGTGCCCCTACGGGTATAACTCACACAAACAAGAAGCGCTATAAGCACTTTAGTGCTGAGAAAATAAGGACTAAAGTCCTTACTACAAACTTGCTTACCCATCAAGATTTTGCAGTCCCATCGCAATCTTACTGTGTTTTTCAATTTGCCCCATGACTTGTTTTGCGCGTTGAATAACGACGGCTGGTAAACCCGCCAATCTTCCCGCTTCAATTCCATAAGACTTATCAGCACCTCCTGGTTGAACTTGATGCAAAAAGATAATTTGGTCGGGTAATTCTTTCACTGTCACCTGATAGTTAGCTACATTCGGTATAATGCTAGCCAGTTCATTTAACTCATGGTAATGCGTGGCAAAAATTGTGCGTGAACGAATATCCACTGCTATATATTCTGCCACCGCCCAAGCGATGGAAAGACCATCAAATGTTGCTGTCCCGCGACCAATTTCATCTAATAATACCAGCGACCTAGATGTGGCATGGTTGAGAATATTTGCGGTTTCATTCATCTCCACCATGAAGGTAGATTGACCAGTTGCTAAATCATCTACTGCACCGACACGGGTGAAAATGCGATCGCATATACCCAATCTGGCAAACCTAGCTGGTACAAAACTACCAATCTGCGCCATTAACTGAATCAATCCCACTTGACGCAAATAACAACTTTTGCCACTGGCGTTTGGCCCGGTAAGAATAATTAAATCGGGACTGTCATTTGTCTTTTGTCCTTGGTGATTTGTTATTTGTTCTTGGTCATCTGCTAATGACTCTTGACCCAATTGCGTCGAATTCGGCACAAAGAACCCCGCAGGTAAAGACTGTTCCACTACCGGATGACGACCATCAACAATATTTATCTCTCTTCCTGGTAACATTTCGGGACGACAGTAACCTTGATGTACCGCTAACTCAGCTAAACCACACAACACATCCGCTGCCGCTACTGCACGAGACAGATTGCGAATTACTTCCGCCTCTTGTGCTACCTCTTCCCGCAACGCCGTAAAAATCTCATATTCCAACTGATTTAAATCATCTCGCGCTGTGAGAATTCTAGCTTCTCGTTCTTTTAAATCTGGCGTGATGTAACGTTCCTCATTGGTCAGGGTTTGCTTGCGGATATAGTTGGCGGGTACAAGGTCTGCTTTGGTGCGAGAAATACTGATGTAATAACCAAAGGTTTTGTTAAATCCTACCTTCAGTGTGGAAATTCCTGTTTTAGCCCTCTCATCAACTTCCAAGTTGGCAATCCATTGCTGGTCTGCTTCTACAGTCGCCTTCCTTTCATCCAATAGAGGATTTACACTGGGACGAATTAATCCGCCTTCCTTAATTTGGATGGGTGGCGACTCTACAAGATGTAAGTGTAACTTTTGTGCCAATTCTTCCAACACACTTGGGACTTTCTGCAAAGCTTTCAAGAAAGGAGAACGCGTCTCAACTACTAAATTAGATAATTCTGGTAAACGTGAGAGGGAATCTGCCAAAGCCACTAAATCTCTAGCATTAGCTGTACCAGAACCCGCCCTTCCTGTGAGGCGTTCCAAATCATAAATTTGCCGTAATAACTGCCGTAAATCTTGACGCAGAGGCGTATTTTCCATCAATTCTTGGATGGTATCTTGCCGCGCCCGAATACCTTTAATATCGAGTAGGGGTTGCAACAACCACCGCCGCAAAGCCCGCCCACCCATTGCTGTACTAGTTTTATCTAACGCCCAAAGTAGGGAACCGTGAAAAGTGCCATCTCGAACGGTTTGAGTAATTTCCAGGTTACGGCGGGTTTGATTGTCAACAATTAGGTAGTCGGTGACAGTGTAGCTGCGGAGTCTTTGAAGGGTGACAGGGTTTTCTTTTTGAGTATCTTCCAGGTATTCCAGAAGACCACCGGCTGCACGGACGGCGAGAGGAAGACGATCGCAACCAAGTCCTTCGAGCGATCGCACTTTAAATTTCTGCAATAATCTAGGTCTAGCTTCTCCTTGAGAAAAGGGAAGTTGCGATCGCAAACTATAACAAAATGATGGTGGCAAACACTCCGGCAGATGTGGCGAAGTTTCTCCCGGACGCAGCAAACTCCCCAAATCAGGCGCATTTGTTGGAACTAACACCTCTGATGGTTGCAAGCGCATTAATTCTTGTGTCAAATGCTCTAAATCACTACCTTGAGTAGTGAGAAATTCACCTGTAGAGATATCTGCATAAGCTAAACCCCAATGATTTGCGGCAATTACTACTGCTGCAAGGTAATTATTGCGACTGGATTTGAGCATTCCCTCTTCCAGCAAAGTCCCAGGAGTCAGAATGCGCGTTACTTCTCGTCGCACCAATCTCCCAGCAGCTTCAGAAGCATCTTCTACTTGATCGCAAATTACCACTGCGTAGCCTTTTTCTACCAGCATCGTCGCGTAGCGTTCCCAAGCGTGATGCGGAACACCAGACATCGCCACCCGTCCCTGTTCCCCAGCTTGCTTACTAGTGAGAACTAATTCCAATTCTTGCGCTAGTTTTACAGCATCTTGGAAATAGCATTCAAAGAAATCTCCTACCCGATACAGCAATACCGCGTGAGGATATTTATCCTTCGTCTCGACATAATGCAAGTACATTTGACTTAGCTTACTGCGATCTACCTGTTGATGGTCAGAAATAAAAGTACTTGCATCGGGCTTGCTAGATGGAGTTTCGGAGTGAGAGGCGGTCATAGATGCTATCGAGTTATGCACGGAAATTCCACAATATCTGATAATAACGTGATGTGAAAGTTGAATGTCAATCGCTCAAGGATATTTTACCTTTATCTGAAAAATGGTGGTGCATTGTCTAGGCATCTCCGAAAAATAGAGATTTAGCAGTGTTACAATCTCTACAAGGGTTCTGGATAACTCTACAAATTTATCAATTCAGCTTTTTGGTGATTTTTGTCTAATTTCTAATTAGTGTTCTATCGGATTAATTTTGATAAAATGCAAAATTCCCAACTTCTTCATGAAGCCGGGAATCTGAACAACTTAACCCAAATCAAATTATTTCATATTCTAAATTTAGCAACCCCAAATTAAAGATGGTAGATGAGTGAGGTTGCAATTCAAAAAAGATTACTCCTCTTCTTCCTCTTCTTCCTCTTCAAACACTGCGTCTATAAGTTCTTGTGCGCGTTCGTCTGAAATATTTAAGGCTTCTTGAAGCTCAGAGATATAATCTTGTTCACTTTCGGGTACTTCTTCGTCAATCCCTACTACTAAGATAGCTGTGATGTATGCAGCTTCACGATAATTTCTATTGGGTAAGGATTCGATGGACTGGGCGATTAAATCTTCTGGTTTTTCTTCTTCAATCAAGCTGACGACTTTTTCGTTCAATTCTTCAAAGTCTTCTTCAGAGTAATCTTCAAATAAGTCAACCCGACCGAGAAATTCACTCAAAGCATATTCTTCTGTTGAAGAAATACCTTCACCATCAGCAGCTGCAGAAAACAACCCAAGGATTGCGATCGCAACTTCTGGTTCTAGAGCAACTGAACTAATACTACGGCCTTTGGGCAACTTGCGTTTAGACATAATTATCCTCTAACAGTTACGTGATATTTCAGGAAGTAATACCTTGTGGTCTATAATTCTTCCTCGATTTATGATTCCCAAAAGAATGCAGAAATATACATTGGGATGAATCTTTTTTTCATAAAAAATACCCAGAGAATATATTAATCTGCGTATAAAAACGGTTAAGTTGCCTTGAACGATCGAGGTTTTTAGTACTTGTGTATGCTACATAGCTTAAAGGGATACAGTGTAAACACATCTTGTTAGCACAATCCAATCAGGAAGATTAAGAAACTATCCCTACGGGTAAGCAAGCTACCAATAGCATCTCATAAATAAGCGTTCATGCTCTTTAGCACAACCCAGCAAACTAACGTAAATGTCGTCCAATCAATGCTATTTTGGGGTTATATAGTCCCAAAGCATTTTTGCCTCAGCTACAGCAGGCTGAATTAACAGTAAAAAATTATAGTAAACTTACACCAAGCGCTCGCGAGTCTTATTTAAGAAAATACCACAGCGATCGCTTAAATTCTATCCAAGCCCAATGGGTTGCAGATTTATCCCACCTGGGTATCCAGTCTCCCCCTAAATTGGTAGAAATTCCAAGCAATCCCAGTCAAGCACCTACAGCAGAAATAGCAAGCTCTCTAGCAGTTTCTAAAATGAGAGTTGAAACGCCAATGCTAACTGCTCTCCAGTCTGATGTTGAACGGAATCAAACGCCTTAACTGAAATTACTGACGAGAAAGTTTGGAACAAAATCGCTCAACTCTATGCCGCCGATGTCAAGCTAGATCAAAAGAGCATCTCTTTAATCAGAGCTAAAAAGTCTCAATCTGCCAACACTCAAGAAGATAATTTGTCAAGAAATGATGGCATTCGTTAAGCTAACAAACTGATGTAAGTAAAAAGGAGTGACGAGATTTTATAGCATTGACACCTCACCCATCACTCCTTATAACTTGCGCGTTGATTAGCTGTTACGCATTGTTAAATTACACCAGCTTACTACTTCATTTATCCTCTAACTAAAGAGGCGGATAATTATTAACTTGATATGTGTTTTTCTATACAATTCTTTTTAACTTATTAATATCTATCTTTTCAATTCTAGATACTATGAGTTCGACTATTGCTTGTTCTCACTAGTTTTACTTGTTACCTGTGCCAGATAGTTTCATAATGAATTTGAAAATCGAAAGGCTCAGGTTCCCAACTTCTTAAAGAAGTTGAGAATCTGGTTGTAAATTTTATTAATAGGCAACGTATTCATAATCACAAACAAACTTAACTTGTATTCTATGTCTTTAGTAGTAGTTGCTTGATTCTTGTGATGGAAGTTGGGGAAAGTCTTATCAGTTATTCTTAGTAACAATGGAAACAATTATCATTAGCACTAAATCATTACATTGGGGGAATGACAAAGTGGGTTCAACAATAATAAATAGTCAGAAATTAAGGTTGAAATGTAGGGTTTTCCAACTGTGGTATCTGCTCTTTGCTAGTGATAATTTTGACTAGCTTATCAGTTTAGTCAAAAATTAGCATAATCTTAGATGGCAGATTTGGCACTCGTATTTAACTGAGTTTACAGAATTTTCTGACCAAAGGTAGAAGTAATACTTAGCAAAATACCGTAAGATTTATTAAATTTATTAGAAAAAAACATCTGAGTGGCGAAAGTTATCAATGGACACTTTGTAATTTGCTAGATTCAATTTACTTTGAGCATCTAGCTTGAATGCGATACGTGTTATTTAAAAACTTGCCCATCTGTAGCGACTGTAGGATATCAATTGTCGAATACCTAAAATAATCTAATTTTATAAGTTCAATTGCATAAAAATCGTATATAACCAGTTAAATTTATTACTCAGTAAAATTAGGAATGTTGCAATTTTCTCAAGGATTTACCTAGTAGATTTTTTTGCTCAACCTCTGCAAGCAAGTAGCGGGAATTTAAGGTGAACATAGAAAAATTTATCCAACGCGCAGAAGTATTGCACAAGCGTTTAGCAGATTTATTCCAAACTGCTAGTGTACTACCTTGGATTTCCCCGGATCTGCTACCACAAGCTTTTAAGGAACTTTATAACACCTCAAAGATAGTACAGTTAGCGGCGGAGGAACTTTATCAGCAAAACGAGGAACTAGTAAAAACACGAAATTGGCTAGAGGCACAACGCCAACACTACGAAGATTTATTTGAGTTGGCGCCAGACGGCTATTTAGTGACTAATACAGAAGGAATCATTCAAGAAGCTAATCTCACCGCAGCTAAGTTGTTGAATGTTTCAAAGCATTTTTTAGTAGGCAAACCAATAGTTAACTTTGTTCTTCTAGAAGAACGTCAGCAAGTTTGTAACGAACTGATGCAGCTATCGCAATCAGACAGAGTTAGAGAGTTATTTGTACGTTTGCAGCAACGTTATGGCAAGTTCTTTGATGCAGCTTTGACAGTGGCAGTTATCCGCAATCACCAAGGTAAGGCAATCTCTCTGCGCTGGATGCTGCGTAATATTACTGAGCGTCAGCATTTAGAATCAGCAATAGTCAAGGGCGACAGTGACATCTTCAACGATCGCCCCATACATAAATATGTTAAGGGAGAAACTATTCCCCTCAACCCATTAGTAATTTGGTATGTTTCTCAGGGTTTGGTCAAACTCAGTACCTACTACGAAACGGGTGAAGAAGTGCTGATAGGATTGGCAACAGCAGGAATGGTTTTTGGTTCTAGTTTGACATCTTTAAACATTTACCAAGCAACAGTCCTTGCTGATGTTGAGTTGGTGTCAATTTACGCGGTAGAGGTAGCAGCTTCTCCGACACTTAGCCATACACTTCTACCAAAAATTAATCACCGGTTACAGCAAACAGAATCTTTTTTAGCCATTTGTGGAAGACGGCGAGTACAAGAACGCTTCCATCATCTATTACAACTTTTGAAACGAGAAGTAGGTGAAACTGTACCAGAGGGGACTCGCCTAAGTGTTCGCTTTACTCACGAAGATATTGCTAGCGCCTGCTGCACCACTAGGGTAACAATCACACGATTGATGGGCAAATTACAAGAAGAAGGTATAATCAGTTTCGACTTAAAAAAACACATTATATTGAGAGATTTTGATTAATTAGTTCGCTAGAGATTGATTACATTTTTGTTAAGCAAAGATAAGTTGCCAGCCAATCAGGAAAATTGCTATATCTGCAAAAACATGGCTGATGTATCCAGGCCAAATCGAGCAATAATTTAAGTAGCACCATGACCAAACCGCCCCTGCTAGAAACACCCCCAATGAGCATAATGTTGTCGCACGCCAGTCGAAGTAAGCTGCCAAACCAACAACGTGATGAATTGTAAAAAATAGTGCAGACAGTACTACAGCTAAAGGACTTGATACCAAAATTTTACATTTACGATAGACAAACCAACGCCAGACAAATTCCTCAAGCAAAGAGTTGACAAATATCCAATATCCTGAACCTACTAAGTAAATCACAAAACTGTTCAATCCAACTTGCGTTGCTCGATCGCGAACATATTCAACATCTATCCATTTTGCGCCCAGCAGCCAATAAACAATCAAGATGATGCCTAGCATTAATAACCCTAATCCGACTCCAGTTAACAAATCGCGTCTTTTAGGATATTCAAATTTTAAATTCTCTTTATCGACAAATAATAACCAAATAATGGGTACTAGCAATAACCAGATTTTAGATAATAAAGCTATTAAATGTCCTTTAGTTCCAGGGAGCATATACAGTTGAGTTGTAATACCAATACTTGGAACTGGCACAAGCAACAACAGAGCTAGTAGTGCATTTCGATTTTGGTTAGGTTTTAACATGCGAAAATATTGTTGTATTTCGATGATTTGAATTCTTAAACCACATCTATTTTGAGAACCATAGTTTTGATATCAAGTTTGGGTGATTACTTATAATAAAATCTATCAATGTAGGTTATGTTGGAGCTTGCTTCTCCATAGGCGTAAGGTAGTGAAATCCAACATTAACAAGGATATAAATGTTGAGTTTGGTTCCTCAAACACAGATATTATAAGGGTTTAACCTAACATGATATTAAACGTAGTGGAAGCAATTTTGATACCATCTATAAATAGCAGACATTTTGCCCACAATACTCCAAGTTTCAAAATGGATGAGGTTTACTATTACTTTTTATATTCAAACTGTAAAACCTGAGTATTATAATCAGACTTGAATATGGTGACACTTTCTACGTTGTCACATAAATGTCACATAAATTTAATACTAAAACTTGGATGAATATGTGTGTAATAAGCTGTTCCACATTTAAGTCGCATAAAATAGCAATAAAATAAACTCAAGTTTGTGTATCATGCCAGCCAAAGGATTCCTCAAAGGTGAACAGAAAGAAAACTTACAAAAAGCTATAAGAGAAGGTGAGAGTGCATTGGTTAGAGAAAGAGCATTAATGTTGCTGCTAATGAATGATGGCAAGACTTATGCAGAAATTAGTGAGTTTCTAGGATGCGGACTAAGGACAGTAGTGTATTGGTGCGTGCATGGTGATCCAGACAACTTAGAAAGCTTGAAAGATAAACGAGAGAAAGGAAATCATTCCAAGGCTACAGATGAGTATATTGAATTGTTAATGTCAACAATTGAGAAAGTGCCATCAGAGTTAGGGTACGAATTTGGTAGATGGACAGCGGCCAGATTAGCAACTTACCTCTTGGAGCAAACAGGAATAGGGTTAAGTGGAGAACAAATCAGGAGGATACTACTTAAAAAAAAGTACGTTTACCTTTGGGCAAAGTATAGTTTAGAAGACAAGCAAGACCTATCTAAAAGAGCAGCATTTAAAGAGAAGTTAGTTGAATATCTGGAAGTGTCAAAAATAGAGCCAAAAAAGCTTCAAGTCTGGTTCTGGGATGAATCAGGTTTTAGCTTAAGAGTAATCCGCCGGAAAAATTGGAGTCGAAAAGGTCAAAGAAAAAAAGTTACAGGACAACGCAGCAGTGGCAAAGTCAATATAATGGGCGCAGTAAGATTTCATGACCGAAAAAGGATTTGTTATTTTGTAGAGAAAGGAAACAGTGATATCTTCTATCAGCAATTACAACAGCTATATGAACAGGTCTTTCAAGAATGGGTAGACTTAGGTAACAAGGCTGAAGATTTTATTGATAAAGGGCCAAATATCTTAATTGTTTTAGATAATGCTAGCTATCACAAAAAGAAAACAATGTTGGTCGAAGTAGAGCAGAATATGCCAAATATTCAACTGCATTTTCTGCCACCTTATAGCCCTGATTATAATCTAATCGAGCTAGTGTGGCATTCAGCTAAGGAATATATTGCTCATCGGTTATTTCAATCAGTTGAGCAATTAAAAAATTTATTAGACCGACTGCTCAATCAAGGCGAATTAATTATTAAATGGACACGTCGAGTCAAATATAAAGGTAATGCTGTTATGGCAAGTTAAATGTGGAACAGCTTATTCCCTTGATCGCAGCATTTTTATAATGATTTCCTGTGCCGATCTACTTACACATAATTAAAATGCATAGGCTGCTGCAATGTTATGAAGGATATGGGATTTAAGGCGGACAATTAATACCCATCGTCCTAAGTATAGCTTTTTGTCAAATCCTAGTGTTATACAAACAGGGAATTCCAAATGTACCTAAAATAATGTATATCTGATTGAGCGCGTATTCCTAAAATTGCGATACTTATGGCGGGCTACGCCTACGCAGCATTAAAAGCGGCTATGCACACATTTGGCAAAAAAACTCCATTATTGGGCTACATCTTAGCACTGGATTTAGGTACGACAGGCAACCGCGCCTTTGTATTTAACGCAGACGGCAAGATTGTTGGGCAGGCATATAAAGAATTAACTCAGTATTATCCTCAGCCAGGATGGTTAGAACATGACCCTCAACAAATCTGGCAGGATACCTGTTGGGTGATGCAAACCGCAATTGAAAATGCCCAGATTGCGCCATCAGCGATCGCCGCCTTGGGACTAACTGTACAGCGCGAAACCTGTTTGATTTGGGACAAAACTACTGGTAAACCACTCCATAGAGCGATCGTCTGGCAAGATCGCCGCACTGCTCCCCTTTGCAACCAGTTACAAGAGCAAGGCTACGCTGATGAAATTTACGATCGCACCGGATTAATCATTGATGCTTACTTTTCTGCTACCAAACTCCGATGGCTATTAGACAATTTTACTGATATTGACCTGAACAATGTCTTAGCAGGTACTATTGATACCTGGGTGCTATGGAACCTCACAGGTGGAAAAGTCCATGCTACTGACCACAGCAACGCCAGCCGTACAATGTTGATGAATCTCAAAACCTGTGAATGGGATGAGATTTTGCTGGATCTATTTCAAATTCCGGCTGACATTTTGCCCCAGATTCAACCGAGTTTAGGAGTATTTGGAGTTACTGATGCGACTTTATTAGGCGCTGAAATTCCTATTACTGCCATCTTGGGGGATCAGCAAGCGGCTCTATTTGGTCATGGCTGCGATCGCCCCGGTTTGATCAAATGCACCTACGGTACTGGTAGCTTTTTAGTTGCTCATACAAGCGATCAAATTGTGCGATCGCACCATCAACTCATTTCTACAGTGGCATGGACACAAGCAAATACCAGCGAGACTTTAGATGTCGGCTATGCCCTAGAAGGCAGTATGTTTACTAGTGGAGCTTGTATTCAATGGTTGCGCGATCGCCTGAAGCTGATTAAAACTGCTGCTGAAACTGAAGCGATGGCCAATCAGGTAAAAGATAATGGCGGAGTCTACTTTGTGCCAGCATTTAGTGGACTGGGCGCACCCTACTGGGATATGAGCGCCAGGGGAGCTTTTTTCGGCATTACCGCCAGTGTACAACCAGAGCATCTAGTTCGGGCTGTGCTGGAAGCGATCGCTTATCAAGTTCTGGAGGTGGTGCAAGCAATTAACGCATCTAGCAGTACTCCAGTTGGGCGATTAACCGTAGATGGTGGTGCCTGCAAGAATAATTTTTTGATGCAGTTTCAAGCTGATATTTTAGGTATTCCAGTTGAACGTCCGATAATGCGCGATACGACCGTTCAGGGTGCAGCATTTGCAGCAGGTTTAGCTGTAGGATTTTGGGAGAGCTATGAAGCACTGGTGGAACAACGACAAATTGAGCGTGTGTTTGAGCCGAGGAGTGATTTCCCCTTGTCCAACTTTGGTACTTGGCAAAAAGCAGTGAAACGTACTCTAGCTTGGGAGGAGTAGCTGATCCAAAAACGAGTTAAAGCGAAAATTCATATCCTGAAACACATATAAGAAGCGCATGACTACTAAACCGAAGATTTTCATTGATGGGGAATCAGGAACTACAGGCTTACAAATTTACTCACGCCTGAACCAACGTGATGATATCGAGTTAGTTAGCATTGAAGCATCTAAGCGTAAAGATGCAACTGAGCGAACCAAACTAATCAATGCTGTTGATATTATCATTCTCTGCCTGCCTGATGATGCAGCCCGCGAAGCTGTTAGCTTAGTCAGTAATACTAGGGTTAAGATCCTTGATGCTAGCACAGCCCATCGCACAGCTAAGAACTGGGTATATGGTTTCCCTGAACTAAACCCAGGACAGCGAGAGAAAATCGCCAGCGCCCAGTTTGTCAGCAATCCGGGCTGTTATCCCACAGGATTTTTAGCCTGTATCCGTCCGTTGATTGCCAAAGAACTCCTAAATAGTAATTTTCCGATCACCGTTAATGCAGTGTCAGGTTACTCTGGTGGCGGAAAGAATCTCATTAAACAGTACCATACCTTCCATGAACAGCAAGCCGGGGCAGAGTCGCTCTACCCTTATGGCATCTACGGTTTGCAGTTTGGGCATAAGCACGTCAAGGAAATGCAGCAGTATTCGGGGTTAACATCACCGCCGCTGTTTGTACCAGCAGTGGGAGATTTTGAGCAGGGGATGCTAGTACAAGTACCTTTACCACTGGCAACTTTGGATAATCCACCATCAGGTAAGATTATTCATGATGCGATCGCTGATTACTACCAAAGTGAAAAGTTCGTGCAGGTTGCTCCATTCCAAGATTCGACTCTACTGAGAAACGAAACATTTCTAGATGCGATCGCAATGAACGGTACTAATATTGTTCAGGTTCTTGTATTTGCTAATGACACTACCAAAGAAGTCTTGCTAGTTGCTCGTCTTGACAACCTGGGTAAGGGCGCATCAGGAGCCGCAGTCCAAAACCTAAACATCATGCTTGGTTTTCCAGAAGAATTGGGATTGTCATGAAAGAGAGTTAGGGAGTGGGGAGTGGGGAGTGGGGAGCAGAGGAGAAATTGCAGTAAGTTTTTCCTCTCTGCCCCATGCCCAATGCCCATTATCTTGATTTTTCTTTCAGTTCCTCAAGCAATTGAATTACATTATGCTCAAATGCTTTGTTTCGCTCTTGAACTGATTCAATTAACGGTTTATCAAAAAAATTAATGACATACTTACCAAACTGAATACCTAAAGGTCTTAAATGTCCACCTGCTACAGTTTTCCGAAAATCTTTAGGTGGCTTTTGCAGAATATTAGTAAACCATTGACAGGTTGATTTAGCAATATTGTCTGATTTGAAACAGACTAAACCCATGATATTAAATAGCCCACTATCCTTGATTAAATGCTGGGTTTCTTCAACAGTTGGTTTCACACCCCAACCAAGATTATCGATGATATCCGCTAAAAATTGAGGACGAATTGCGCTCCCTGTGTCAGCAATAGCAGGTGCTAAGAGGATAGAAACCTGTCCTTTAATGAAGACACTGTTAATATTGATATTTTTATGCACATAACTATAAATTAATTTTTTAACTTCATCCCTTTTTAGGGTTAGTTCATCAAAGAGAATGTTAATATCTGCAATAACACTTTCTATCTGTGACTCATCGGAAGTTTTAGATAGTAGATTCCGAATAAACTGCTCTCTATCTTGAGCGTCTGGAGGTAAAGCAGTAAATCCTTCTAACAGCGAGATATATTTACAGCCAAGGCTATGCCCAATCCAAGAAAAGTTTTTATCATCTAGATAGGCTTGATAATCATATCCTGCAACATTTGCCATTTTCACAAGCTCTGGCAGAATTTCATATTGTTCTCTCATGAGAAAACCAGCTTCTACATAATGGTTAAAAGTAAAATTAAATGGCAAAAGAATAATTGTATATCCCTGCTCAAATAAAGATTGAAGTAGATAACGATAAAAAAGCATCGGGCCAAATGTACCAAAGAAAGCCCCGGCAATAAATTGAATTACTCCTTTAGGCTTTGGATGTAGAGCAACCCAACTGTGAGAAACTGGTTTAAATCTCAGTTTTAGATTCATATTTACCATGACTTATTTGTAGGTATATGCTGAATCTTCAAACTGAAGTTGCTACTTTTCGGATTCTTTAAGAGATATTTTTGCCAAACTGTGATGCTTCGGTGAACAAGCTGCGATCGCCTCGTTACTGAACAGCCGGAATTTTCCTAATGGCGTTAATTCCACTATTTAGCGGTGGTTAAGACTATTTCACCTTAGCGCGGAAGCGGACAAAACCATAAGAATTGGCTGGCGTGCCAGATCCAGTAGCTGCGGGTAGATTGGGAAAACTTGGGACTGTAATATTGACCACTACTGCTCCATTGGTGTTAGTACCACAGTATGATGGTGTGGCTGAGTCGTTAGCTGTATAAAAACGCCCGCGATCGCTATCTGCTACATTAGTGAGATAAAGTGTAGGTGTAGTAGAACCAATAGCTAGGGCAATTCCTTGATCTGCTCCTGGTAAGCCACCATCATTAGGAGTCATACCATTAAAAGCAGTAGGAATAAAATTAACATTAGTCGGAACTAAGTCGCAGAATTTCACATTAGTTGCATTACCAAGACCATTGGAAAGGAAATATATCGTGTATTCCAATTCATCTCCCGGTTTGACAGTGCCAGCATTAATTAATCCTCGCAAGTAGCCAACAGGCCATTTAGGATCGCTATCATCAGTAGCATAAGGTTCTGGTACATAGTTACTGGCATTAGTAGCAACGTCACTGCGACCATCCACAATATCAGTTAAATCTTGGTTATTGAAGCGGGTGATGCGTTTAATTAACAAAAGCTTTGCATTCACAACAGTAGCACCGTTATTGCTTTCGCCGACGCTGGTAACACGACTACCTGTAGTATCAGTGTCTCTAGTTGGTAGATAGTTTGGACAACGTGTGCTGGCGTTATTACTAGTAGTTGCTTCCCAGCAAGCACTAGCATTTGTATCCTGCCCATTGGGAGTTAAGCTGATAGATTGTCCAGTAGTAGCCCCAACAAGAGAAGACTGATAAGTATTTTCCCAAAGATTGAGAACACTTGCAGGAGGTGTATTAATTTCATTAGCACTGCCATAGGCAATATAGTCAATAATTTTATTCTGACTATCGTATAACCAGATATCATCACCTAAGTTGTTGAGTTTAGGAGTTTGTCCCAACCAAGCTTGAAAAGCTGCTGCTGTTGCTTGATGATTGGCGTTGTTATCCCCAATCCAAATCACAGCATATTTCCCTGGTTGTAAAGTTGTGCCGTTAGGGAATGTATAAGTAAACCCGTTAGTACTATCATTATCATTAGCAGTTAAATGTCCATCTGCTAACTTAAAATCACTTAAATCTACACTTGATGAGGAAGCATTATAAAGTTCAATAAACTCATCGTTAGTGTTAGTAGTAGTACCCGTTTCGTTATACAAAACTTCATTTATTATGACTTTACTAACGTTGGGTGAAACTGCATCAATAATATTAAATGGAGTTGGTTGAGTTTGACCAGGATAATAAGTCCATAAATCCAGCCCTTTAGCATCTCCAAAAGAACCGTTGCATGATGTCCCAGCGTTACCAGCGTTACCAGACTGACCAAATTTCCGGTCATTGCTGGCGGTGTCAAAGCCATTAATTGGGTCGCTGAAGGCTGTTGTTGGTGGAGCAATACCACAAAGTACTTGACCGACAGTGCCAACGGTAGAACCACTGATGGTTTTATAACCGCGATCATCATAAAATCCTCTGGTGTTGCCGAGTGGATTAGTGGCATTCAGCATTGTAATAGTAGGGCCACCAGTAAAATTGTTTTCCGCATCTAGCAAGGGAAAGTGATATTCACCTCCAAAGGTTCTGACTCTGACTTTATAATTACTGCTAACTGGAAAAAAATTACCACTGTTATCTTTACCATCCCAACTAACCGCTTGCTGTCCTGTTGTGGTCATAATCCCTCGCACAAGACGGTTTTGTGAGTTGGTCGGATCAAAATTACTACCGTCTCGGCTAATAATGAGTTCATAAATACCTGTGACATTGCTGCCAAAGTTAAAAGTACCGCCTGTACCGTAAGAACTATTATTTCCTGTAACTGTGCCGTTGAATTGTAAGTTACTGATAAGAGGAATAATTGGGCTAAGGGGAATGCCAGTTCCATCTAAACTGCCATCTGATTTGTAACGTTCAATGTATGGAAGTGCGCTGGCGTCGATGGAGTTGAAAAAGGTAGCATATTGGGGACGAGCCAAGCTAACACCACCTTGGGGACTTGCCAACTGATTATCCGTCCCTAGTAGGTCATGATAGAGAGGCGTTTTACCATCACTATCAAAAAAGCCAGTCTGATTACCATAGAGAACGAATCCATTCGGGTCTGTACCCCTGAGTTCTACTTTATATCGGAAGCCATCTATGGTTACAGGATAGACTGGGAAGTTGAGGTATCTACCATTACTACCAGTAAATAGGGCCAGATAGTAGCTGAATAACCGTCCGTTTAAATCAGTTGTTGAAGTTTGATCGCTGCTCCGTACTGTTACATCCCAAGCTGCAACACTACTTCCTTGTTGAGTACCAAAGTTGTTTGCATTACTCAAATTAATCTCACCAGTTGGAGAACCATCATTTGCAGCGTTACCCCCAACAGACCCGTAAAAAACGATGTCATAAATTCCTGTGGATGGAGCTTTATAGTAACAGGGGACATAGTTGGGATTGGTTGTACTAGCGGTAACTGAAGTAAAAACAGGATAAGGGCCATTTAACTCCTGTTGGCGAGTTGAGATAAACCCCCGTCCAGCTTGAGAGGTACACAGAAAATCTGGTGTATTAGGTATAGTTTCACTGCCAATACTGCCAGTGACACGACCGGGGTTGTAAACCCGGATATTACCATTATTATTATTTAGCCCAACTGCGCTGGAACCCAAAAGAATGTACTCATCTTTGTTGGCGTAGACCTTAAGCAAGGTTCGTCGCAGCACAAGATTACCATAAGTGTTGGTACGCCATTCCAGGTTAGCTCTGCTACTGCTGGCTGTGGCGCTACTGGGATATAGTGTGCGACTACCTTCAGCTTGAGCGACTTGTGTCCAGCAACTCAGGGCACACAGTGATAAAGTAAAGCTACTTAGTAGTCTTTTATAGCATTTATGAAGTCTATTATTGGGCGCTAAAAGATATTTTAAAAGTAGACTCATTTATGCTTTACTAGCTCCTGATTACGTTTGAATGAGTGCGATCTATTGCATTCATGGCTGATTCTGAGGTTCCATGCTGGAGTGAGTAACGCCGCTTTTAGGTTTCCCATTGTGTAAGAGAATCTACCATCTTGATTCACATTTACTGTGGCGATCGCTCTTAAATTTTTATTTAAAAATTTCATATTTACTATCTGCGTATCATTATGGAAATCAATTGTAGATAGGTTACATTGCAACGTATCTACACGTTTAAATTGATGCATCTGTTTGTACTCTTGCTCCTCTGCTCCTTTGTTGGCGTAATTTCTCTACCAGGGTTTGCACAGGAGATTTTTGTTGCTGTACAGGCTTTTGCTGTCCAAAGCCGTCAAACAATTCATTGAGCTTAACCGTAAAACCTAAATACGCCCCACCTGCAGAACGTGTTCCTGAAAAATCCCGGTCATCAACTTTACCAAAGACGTATCCAGCCGAAACGCGCAGGTTAGGCGTGAGGTAGTAGCCTGTTTCAATAACAAAACCTGTCTCACTGTAGCTAGACTGACTAATTACACGAGCCTCACCCACCAAATCCCAGCTATATCCCAAACGATAGGTAGCGCGTACTTGGGCCAGATTTACTGTGCTAGTACCTGCTAAATCACTAGCTATGTAAGAGGTACTGTTACGCAACGCATACTTCCCGTAGAATTCCCATTGCCAATTAGGAGCGTAAATCGCTTCTAAAGCAAAGGTATGGTCTTGGGAACCCGTACCACTTCCTAATAGGATGGTGTCAGGGATAGTTGATGGATTTTGGCGATATTCATAACGTAATAAAGCATTAAATTTATCGCTATTGGGATCGCGGTAGGCTAAACCCAACTTCAGGTTAGCAGTATCTCCCAATCCTGAAAGCTTTTGATTGGAAGAACCGGCTTGTTGATAACGTACTAAAGCTGTGAGAGCCGGAGAAATTTTACCTGCAGCACCTGCGGTAATTACTGTATTAGCACCACCAGAAGAGGAACGATGTTCATAACGGACGCTAGCTTGAAACTGCGGATTATCGCTATATTCCAGCCCAACACTGTAGCTATCGCCACCATCAAATCCGATCGCAGATGCTGCTTGACCAAAGGCGTATGGTTGGGCATATTGTTGGCCTGCCGCAGTACGTCCAAAGAAGTTGCCAAATACGTGTTCGTAAGCAACATTCAGCCGCAATCCAGAAGCAATAGTCCAACGGTTATTTAGACCAATTGCTCCTTGGGTAGTCATTTCGTTAGCACCACCCAAAATTGAGTAACGACCGATCAAGGTAGTATCCGATCCGAGTTTGTGTTCACCGTTGACACTCAAGCTAGTAATGGAATTACCCGAATATTGACCGCTACTGTAATACTGTTGGGCTAAACTGACATTGACACCAGAAATTACCGCCCAATTCAACCCGAAAATGCTACGGTCTGGGTAAACAGTATCTTTTTGGGAAGATAAGCTGAGTTCATTTTGGGCTTGGAATGTCAGGTTTTTAGCTAGAGGAATAGAAAAGTGCGATCGCAGTTGATCCGAATTACTACTTAGGCTACTGTCGGGGATGCGGTCTTCCAGTTGACGATGAATCAAATCCAAATCAATGGTGGCGCTACCCAGACGTTGTTGAATCCCAGCAGAAATCGTCGTCAGCGAATTATCAACCTTGCTACCAGGTATCGCCTCATAACGCGGTGCAAACAGTTCTTCAAAAGTGTCTAGGGGTTGGGGAGCAATCCCAAAATTGTCTTCGTGGTCGTATTGCGCTCTGACGTTGGTAGCTGAAGTGAGTTTAGCTGTAACCTGCGCTCCATAACGGGTTTGTCCTGGGACAAAGCTGATAGTGGAATTATTGGCAAAACCCGTATCAGCAAAGCGATAATAGGCACGACCTTGAATCCCATTAGTAATCTTTCCTTCAGCTTCTAAACGGTAAGCATCACCTCTGACTTTTCCCACAACATCAGAGTCATTCGTGGAATGGGCATATTCTGCGATTAACTTACCGTTGTCACCCAAAGCAATCAGTGCATCTGCACCATAGAGTTGAAAGTCGCGCACCCCATGATTTTCTTGAACGTAGCTTGCTCCTATCCAACTTTCAGAATTAAGTTTGTGCGAAAGATTATATTGCAAACGACCAGCATAGATACTCCCGTCAGAGTCTTCGCTGTCATATTGATAGCTAACAACAATCCGACGTACCAATACTTGTCCGGTTCGATCGATATCGGTGCGAAGAATCGGTTCACGGAATAATAAAGTACCGCGATCGTAATCGATTTCGTAGTCTGGGCCTCGGTTAAGTTGTTTCCGTTCTAATACAGTCCCAGGACGATTGAGTTCTTCTAGCTCGATAAAGACATTTTCACTACCTGCTTGTAATAGTCTGCGAGAGAGGAAGTAATAACCACTAGTACCATCGGGAGCAATAGTATCCCGTTGAAATCCTTCTAAGTGGTCGCCATAGAAACCTGTAATTTGTAGGTTTCCTAAATTGTAATTAGCTTTAAAACCGTGGAGTTGACGTGTGATAGAAGTAAATTGCTGCGATCGCCGCGCAAATTCTTCTGTGTTATAGTCACCCCACATAGCATAATCAGGATCGGAGCCGGGGGTACGAGCTGAACGCTCAAAACGCAGAAATACACTGTCAATGGAAGGAGCGACTACATCAACTTTCGAGCTATCGCCGTAGACAGGATAGTTTTGCTCGCTGAATTGGTAAGTTCTAAACAGGCGATTATCGCAGTTGCAATCTTCATTGAGGCTCCGAGAACTGTTGTATGCCCCTGTAAACAACCATTCTCCGATCGCACCAGTGGCAAATATCGCTGAATGGAAATCTAATTGCGTTCTGTTATTTTTGTCAGGAGGGAGGAAATCACGGAAACTGCCGTAATAATTTGTACCTCTAGCGCCCAATCGTAAATCTATTACCCCTGTCACTAAACTCGGACGCAGTGCCGTTTCAAATTGTAGTTGAGTGAAGGCTTCTAAATCATTAGCGATCGCGCGAATTGTGACTGTTTCGGCCTTCAGTTGCGATCGCAATGTAGCTGTAAATTGTCCCCCTTTCGCCTCTACTTGAAATCCCGGTTCATCGGGTTTGAAGTCTTTCCCAACCAACTCCCCAGCAGAGGGTATGAGGGTGACAACAGCATCACGATTCGAGCGATTGCCGTTTGCATCGATAAGTTGACCCCGGATTGTAGCCGTAGAACGTCCATCTGCTGGGATACGAGACTCGACTGTTTCTAAAGTTAATTGCTGCGGCGTTCCCCGCACTGCAACTTGTACTGTTACAGGGGGTTCCGTACCTCCAACAACTTGTGCAGAGATAGTGTTTACACCTTCTTTTAACGAGACACCATACCATGTCTGCGTTACTAAGTTGGTGGTAGCATCAGTTTCCGTCCGTCCTACTAAAGAAGGGTCTACCAACGCCCCATTTACCCGCAATTCCACTTGACTACCAGCGGGAAACTGCACAATTACCGTGCTAGCTTGTACATCTACAACACTCTCAGGCGTCGGAGTCAGGATTTTAATTGCTGTAGAGATAGGGACAGTAGGGGACACGGGAAGATTTTCATTCACCCCTTGTCCCCTTGTCCCCGCGTCCTCTACTCCTGCAATCTTGCGTAATCCTCTAGGCAAACCTACAGAAGTTGCTGGCTGAAATGGTTGTATTTCCGCTATAGAAGCATGAAACAGTGTCTCAGTATCTTTGTGTTCATCATTCCTGTCCTCTATTCCTGCTATTTTGCGTGAGCCTCTGGACAAATCAACAGAAGTTTCTGGTTGAAATGGTTGTATTTCTGTTTCACTTAGCTGGACATTGGGAATTGAAGTATCAGGAGCCGATGCTGAAGAAGTTGAGGCAAATTCGAGAGGTGGAGAATTCAAAGCCTCTCCCCTAGAAAGGGAGAGGTTTTCCAGCTTTGCTGAAAAGTCAGGATCTTCGACACTCTTTTCAGCTTGCGAATGGGAATCAGAGAAAAGGAGTTTTTCACTCGTGATTTCTGCTTTGACACTTGTTGGGTACAAAACAAGGCAGAGAGATACCGACATTGCCCCCATTAATCTCAGGTTAAATGTAGTTACACAGTGCAGTCTGGGTTTCATTTCTTGACTGGCTCCTGAAATGTGGGGATGACACCGAAGTTCATGCGTACCAAGCCACCAGGCTCTAAATGCACCAAGCGAGATTGGCTATTTCGTTCGCGGAATTTTTCGTTATCAGCTAGGGCATAACCTGGTACACTGCTCAGGTCTAGTACACCTGTGTGGTATCCAGGTAAGGCATTAGCTAAGGAGAACAAACCATTAGGATCTGTAGTGATGCGGTTTCCATCCTCCAGAAAAATCACCGCATTGGGTACTCCAGACTCACCACGCTGTTGTTCACCGTCAAAGTTTTTATCAACAAATACCCGACCGATAATCGTGCCACAGTCAGAAACGATTCCTGGACGAATTTTCAATTGGTGGGTTGCTGGGCCATCCTTAGTACTAAAATTGTTATCAGCTCGTTGAGCATTAACGATCGCAGTGTTGCGACCATTACCACGCAGCGCATCGGCTGTTAGTTGAGCAGCGTAGGCAATATTCAAGACTTTCTCTGTGGGAATTGTTACGTCTGTGCGGAATGTCACTGTGTTACCATTGCGTTCTGAGGCGATCGTGACTGGTTGACCATCCAGCTCTCCCCGCACAGATTTCGGCAAGAATTGGAATCCTAAAGGTAGGTCGTCGGTGACAAATATATTACTCAAAGCAGCATCAGCGAGATTTTTTACCGACAGGCGGTAGATTACCGTATCTCCAGGTTCAGCAGTAGCGCGATCGCCTGTTTTGATAATCTGCAACTGATTGGCTTGACACAAATTTGTGGTAAATTCAAAGGCTAATAAATCCAGTCCCACCGTTTCTGCGTTGGGAACTAAAACAACTGTTTGCTCTAACCTGGTTTCACCTGTAGGACTAATTGGTTGACCATCCAGAGAACTAGCGACATATCGCACGACATTATTACCTTGTGTGCCAGTACTATCAAGGATTTCAATCTTGATCCGCCGCTGTTTGTAGATAGAATTTGGTGATGGATTAACTACAAAAATATAGGTTCTACCTGGAGCGGTTTGACCCTTATTCGGATCGAGTAGGAAATTGTAAACACCCGCAGGGTTATTCGTAACGAAGTAGGGATTACTATTCTCGGTATTTGGCGATTTACCACCAGGAACGTTGTTATTAGGAATATCTGGTAACTCTGTTCGAGTCAAAGCAACCAAGCTGCCTAATTCTGTTCCCGTTGGGTCGCTTGGGTTAGGTTCGTATACCCCAACTGAAAAACCTGTATAGTCAGGTAAAATTGTCCCACCGCAACCTAAAATCCGCCCTAATGGGTCAACTAATCGGTTAAGACTAACATTCAGCTGACTAGAAGTTCCTTGATATTTATCATTAGTAGCAAAGTCTGTATAAGTATAAGTAGCTTGATTTATTAATGGCAAAGACGCACCCAGATTGTTAGTCTGTTGCGCGATCGCTGGTATAGATATAGTAGTATGCAAAAAACTTCCCAGAAGAACAGTAGCTCTTAACCGTCGCCACCAGCTACCGCTAGAAGTAATTTGCTTTTGGTTTTGAGGACGGCTCACCGAACACATCTCCTCTGAAATGTCAAGCTTGTTGTTAATAAAAGCATCTATTTATTTAGGGAATCCAGTTAAGCTAAAACCATTTAAAAATCTCGTTTTCAGGTTCAATCTGGAAATGTGGCTCTTTTTCGAGTCAGGAAGGCCGCGCGTCCTTACGTCCCAATCAGCGAACTTGGGTTTGATAAGTTGCCTTGACTGTCGTCTTAGCTGCAAGTGACGGAATCTGTAAACGAATATGGGTGTAAGCAATGGCTGGTGCTGGTTTTGTTTCCACTTTGCCGCCAGGAAGAGTAACTTTAACAGTGGGATTTTCGACAAAGCTACGTCCGCCATCAATGCTGTAAATAACTTTGGCATTGTTAGCGACATTGGTAGAATTCAGCACGTAGACCATTCCTTTAGGAATAGGTTGATTAAAAGTCAAATTCTTCACTGGGTGATCGCTCTTATTTTCACCGCTCAAGGTATATCGCAATACATCTCCTGGTTGCACCACAACTTGACCTTTCAAAGGTTCCCATTTCTGACTTTGCTTACCCTGCCCATCCCGTGCCACCACCTGCTTTTCTGCTTCTAAACGCAATTGAATTTGCCCTTGAGTTTTGATATTCTGAGCAACAGCACTTTCTGAATGCCATACATTTGCGATTCCCGGAATTTGACCGACAAATGGAACTGTAGCAATGAGAGCAAATGCTCCTAAACCTGCAAGAGAAACACACTTCATATAAATAACCTCAAAAAAATTCCAGAATGTTGATTGTTGACTTATCTTTCCCAGCTTTTGCTAAGAAAAAGTCATTCCCTTATTTGCTTGCTATTTGGGGGTTGGGGTGTGAGGTCAAATGGTTCGCAGACTCTGGTACAGAAGAGTCTGCGAACTTTAGAGTTTCCAATCCCAATGAATTAGTTCACCTTACGTTGGAAAGTAAATGTTCTTTGAATGCCCGGTGCAACCTGACCTGTGACAGTATCTACATACTTTGTGATATCAGTATTGACTGTAGTTCCGGTTTGGTCGATGCCAGAGGTATTGGCTGGATTACCACTGAAAAATTGGATGGTTGAAGCCCCAGAATCTTTGGTTGAGCCAACTATGTTGCTAGTGTCAATTTGACCGTTGGTGTCGTTGTCTAACGCCCAATTGTTAGGGGTTTGCGTACCATCTTCAGTAATCACAACTTTGTCAGCATTTAAAATCACGTTACCTATTCCAGATTGAGCATCGGAAATATTTGAGTACTGAATCTGGTACTCAATAATGTTTCCTGGTGCAGGCTTTTTAGGGGTAATACTGAATGTGCCATCAGTTCCTGGGACTACTGGGCCAGTTCCTTGTAGAATTCGTGACACTTTCAACAATTTTAAGAAGCCAGTGTATACGCGATCAATGGTGGTGTTTTGACTATCAGGTTGACCATCGCCGGTAGTATCAATAGAGGCAACGATCGGTATTGGGAAGCCAAATTCTTTATCGCCCGTGTAGTCTGGAATAGTATCTGTTGACAAAGAAGTATTGGCTGGCAGATCGACTTCTACACCATAGTTGATGAGTGCGCCACTAGCAACGTTAGAGATAGTAATTGGTGTACTAGCGGTTGTAAAGTTTCCTGTTGCTTGATCGTAGGTATAGACAACCGACTGACTATTATAAGTGATAGTTACCTTCGTACCATTTGGTAAATCCAGCTTATTGGTTGGTGTTGTTGGTACTAATGTGATATTGCCTGTGCTAGTGCCATTGTTCTTAATTGTGTTGGTAAAGCCAACTGATTGTGGGTCAAGTTTAGCCCCAGGTAGTGTGCCTGCTGGTACAAGGGAAGATTTATTGGTGAAGTCATCGTTATTCCCGGATGGTCCAGTAGCATCTGGGGCATTCTGCGGCCCGTTAAGTATCCCTGAAGCTACAGGCGTTTGCAGTATGATGCTATTTGCTTCACCAGCAGTACCAGTACCAGTATTGTTGTTACCTGTATCAGTTCCAGTATTGGTAAGGTCTGTTGAGTCGTTAATATAGCCGTCACTAACACTAGCTGCTGGTAGAATATCAGGAACACCATCACCATTGGTATCTGTACCTGGAGGAGGTGTTGAGCCGTCGTAGTTGCTGGGATTTTGGTCACCAGATTCGTCGTATACTAGAGCGTTAGTACTAGGAGTTTGACCGAACAATTGGGCGATGTTGGAGACGGTCAACGGTGAAGTTGCAGTTGATTTAACAGCTAACTGAATTGAGAAACCATTTACCGTTGTACCGGGAGCAATAGAAGTGATAGTAGCTGGATTATTGATAAAACCAACACGAGTCACACCTGGCAGTGTATCAGCACCTTTTAAAGGAAAGGTTTTCCAATTAGCTGTATTTGCATTAGTTGTGACTGCATCGGTCGTGTAGACTGCTTGCCAACCAGGAGGTGGAGTTGGCGCAACTGCTAGTTGTGTACCTGCTGGAATTGCATCAGAAACTAAAATGTAGTTGCCAGCACTACCATTAACATTGATGGGTGTACCTACTAAAGCTGCTGGGCTAATTCCGTTATTTGTGGGGTCATTGGACTCAACCCGCAAACTTAAACTGTAAGGTATCTTGTCATCTGTAATCTGGGTCGTGTTATTAGTGTCTACAGTACCACGAACCTTCAGCACGGTGGCTAAAGCGTAGGACTTCAGGGTGGAACCTACCTTAATTTGCTCGGTCGCACTAGCTTCCCTTGTTCCGTTAACTGGTGCGCCATCTACCTCACCAGTAACAGTTTTATCTGCGTTATCTACGGTATAAACGTCACCACCATCGGGACTTCGTAGTTGGTTCTGAGCATTACCAGGTGTATTACCAAGGGTAACGGTAATTACATCGTTTGTTTGAGCGCCAGCCTGTACGGTAACTGGCACACGTACCAACACAGTACCACCAGGCGCAACTGAGGCTGTGATGACTTCAGTGCCAGTGATATTTTGCCAGGTTGCGCCGCCATCGGTGCTGTATTGTAAGTTGTTAGCTGTACCACCCGGTCCCGAAACTGTACCTGGCCCAGTTGTGGTTGCTAGGTTAGGAATCCGGAATTTAGTAGGGTCATTACCGACGTTTGTCAAAGTGTAGGTATATATTAATAAATCGTTAACTCCAACAGAACCACCATTATTATCTGTGACTCCTGATGCTGTAACAGTAATACCAGCAACCTCTGCCACAGTTACGATAACAGTGTTAGAGGTGGCATTTATGGTTGTTCCTGGATTGTTGGGATCTTCGTAGGTCGCAGTCGCCGTGTTGCTGATAGATGTACCCGCAGTAGTTCCGTCAGCTAAAACAGGTGCGAGAAATTGGAAAAGGCTACCAGTTAATAATGCTGTTGCTACTAGAAATTGATAAAGTTTACGCTGCTTATTTAGAGATTGATTTCGATTTACCATAGAAATAGTTTGTTTGCTGAACTTGTATCTCGGATTTTGAGACAGGATAAAGTTTGGCAATTCCCTTTAAGGAATTACCGATTATGGCTGCCCAAAACGTTGAAGTTTTGGGAATGCATATTTAAGGAGTTAAATTATTGACACTCCTTGGAAATTATATTGAGACAATAACCAGAAATAACTTGTCTACTTGTTTTACACTTACCCTTAAGAATCAAAGCTGGCAATCGCAAATATGTGTAATTTATTACTGTATTTTGCTTAGTTAGAGATGTAAATAGCAATGTAGCTTTTACAGCAAAAAAAAACTTCCGTAGAAATAAGTAACTTCTCTAGCTGTGAATGAGTACATCAAAGCTGGAAAATTAACTTTATCTTGGGAACACACATAGCAGTTTTAGTGATTTAATCAGATGTTAAAAACACTAAAACTTATATACAAAAATGCTTTTGAGTCTTTGCTGTCATAAATATATACTGCTCTATAGAGTCATTTAGATAAAAAAATTGAAAGTTAACTAAGCGATTTAAATCGCTTAAATAGGATAGCAATTTCAATAAATGCAATTTTGTAATAGATTTAATGCGATTTAATCATATGTTTTTACAGTGTTAATGCTGAGTAAGTAAAGCCATTTTATTTTTTCATAACATTAAATATATACGTGTAAATACTAAAAACAGAGATTACTAGTATTAAAGTTTTACAAGAATCATTCCTCTCAATACCAAACATACCCGATATTTTTAGTCGGGTATGTTTGACTGGTATTTTTGCTCGTGTTAGTATCAGGCGACAAGTGACAGACAAACGACAGACAAACAGGGAAAAGCTAGTTTATGACTCAGGCAATCAAAACCCAAACCCAAACCCAAACCCAAACCAGCACTGCCTACTTTCAAGCCTTGAAGTGTAAGGAATGTGGTGCGGAATATGAACTCAAAGCCAGTAATGTTTGTGAGTCATGTTTTGGCCCATTAGAAGTTAAATATGACTACAACGCCCTACGTCTGACTGTCACTCGTGAAACAATTCAAGCTGGGCCCAATTCAATTTGGCGCTACCGTCCCTTTTTGCCTGTCGCAACTGACAATGTAATAGATGTGGGAACTGGTATGACTCCGTTGGTTCGTTCCCACCGTCTTGCTCGTCGCCTAGGTCTAAATAAACTTTATATAAAAAATGATGCCGTGAATATGCCCACCCTGAGCTTTAAGGATCGGGTGGTGTCAGTCGCTCTATCTAGAGCGCGAGAGTTAGGTTTCACTACTGTTTCTTGCGCTAGCACTGGTAATTTGGCAAATTCTACAGCTGCGATCGCAGCTCACGCCGGTTTAGACTGCTGTGTGTTCATCCCCGCAGATTTAGAAGCCGGTAAAATTCTCGGTAGCTTGATCTACAGTCCCACCCTCATGGCCGTCAAGGGCAACTACGATCAAGTCAATCGTCTCTGTTCGGAAGTAGCTAATACACATGGCTGGGGTTTTGTCAATATTAATCTGCGTCCTTATTACTCTGAAGGTTCCAAGACGCTAGGTTTTGAAGTTGCTGAACAACTAGGCTGGGAACTACCCGATCATGTTGTTGCTCCTTTAGCATCTGGTTCGCTCTTTACAAAAATTTATAAAGGGTTCCAAGAATTTGTCGAAGTTGGTTTAGTAGAAAATAAGAGCGTCCGTTTCAGTGGCGCTCAAGCTGAAGGCTGTTCACCCATCGCTCAAGCCTTCAAAGAAGGACGCGACTTTATTAAGCCAGTAAAACCGAATACAATTGCGAAATCGCTAGCGATCGGCAACCCAGCAGACGGTATTTATGCTGTGGAGCTAGCTCAGAAGACTGGTGGTAACATTGAATCAGTCAATGATGCAGAAATTATTGATGGCATCAAGTTGCTGGCAGAAACCGAAGGCATCTTCACAGAAACGGCTGGTGGTACAACCGTGGCCGTGCTGAAAAAACTGGTAGAAGCTGGCAAAATCGATCCAGATGAAACTACCGTGATTTACATCACCGGCAATGGTTTGAAAACCCAAGAAGCAATCCAAGGCTACGTTGGTGAACCCTTGACTATTGATGCTAAACTGGATAGTTTTGAACGCGCCTTGGAGCGATCGCGTACTCTGGATCGCTTGGAATGGCAACAAGTCCTCGTTTAGTTAAAAGTTATGAGTTATGAGTTTTTTATTCATGACTCCTAACTCTTAATTGTACTCCTCACTTTTAACCTTCACTTTGTACTTCTATGGCTGTAACAGTTTTAGTTCCTACAACTCTTCAGAATTTGACTAATAATCAAGCTAGTCTAGAATCCAATGGTAGCACCATTGCTGAATTATTGGACTCCTTAGAACAAAGCTTTCCTGGTATTAAATCCCGGTTATGCGATGAAGAAGGCAAGCTACGTCGATTTGTAAATTTTTACGTCGATAGTGAAGATATCCGTTATTTAGATGGTATCAATACAGCCTTGAAAGATGGCGATGAAGTCAGTATTGTCCCTGCTGTTGCTGGTGGTTAATCTTGAAAACATCTACCTAGATTTAGCAAATAAATACATTTAGGCTTGCCGCAAATGGCAGGCTTATTTTTATTGGTTTCAAATATCAGTATATCAAAAATTTTTGTAAATGACTTTAAGAACAACTATAAAAGAATTCCTGGGAATTTTTAGCTTTTGACTAACCTACTCTACAACTCAAAATAGAAACAGCCTGTATAAGAGATCGTTTAAATTCAGATTAGATTCTCAACAATCCTCCAGCAGAAATCACCAAGGCATAATCTTGCTGCTCCTGTTGAACCTCAGCAATAACCTCAATTCTCCACTCACCAATTTCAGGAGTTTCAACAATAATCCCTTCTACGTTATTAACTGTATCTGGTATGCCCTCACCTTCAAAATCATTACCAAGGAGATATGTGCTGCTAGGACGGTAGAGAATTAAGTTTAGATTATTGATTAAATCTTCTCCTGGGTAGTCAGTGTAAACAAGAGTTACTTTTAAGGGAACCTGACTATCAGAAATTTGTAGCTTATACTCAGCTTTTTCACCTGTTTTCAGACCATTCGCTTCATCAAGAAAAAGTACTTGCGTCGGTTCTGCTGGATTTAAAACTTGTTGTAGCTTGATTCTTCCCCACCCTTGCTCATTATCAGCCCAAGGTTGAGATGATGGATGGGCAAAGCGGTAGTTAATATAAGTTGCAGAATGAATTAGTGCAGCTTTGATTAGAGCAGCGCTTGGATTAATAATAGATGGCTGATGCCTCTCTCGCAGATATTGCCTCACCAATGCTGCACATCCAGCGACCATAGGAGTTGCCATTGAGGTTCCTCCCATGTACATATAATGCTTTTTAGCAGAAGGATAAGCTCCCCAAGCAAAATGATTGCTGGCAATCTGAGAGGATCGAGTCGAGAGGATAAATGTACCAGGAGCAATTACATCAGGGTGTCGGCGACCATTTTGACATGGGCCACGGCTACTAAAAGCCGCAATATCGTCTACTGAATCAACCATGCCATCAGATTTGAAGGGAAAATGAGGAAAGTCGTTTGGCGACCAATCACCATAAGTATCAGAAAATTGTCCATTACGATTATTCTCAGATGCTCCAACAGTCAAACAATTTTTAGCTGTTCCTGGAGAACTCACACTTCCTTGTTCAATTGCTGGTGTACCTGAAGAACAATGCTTGCCATCATTTCCAGCAGCTACTAGCACCAAAAAATTTTTGTGTTCCCAAACAAATAGATCCAGATCGTTACATTTATCATCATAGCCTCCTGGTTCGCCCCCACCCCATGAATTTGAATGGATTCTTGCACCTTTCTCATAAGCGTCCTCAAATAGTTGTTTGAGGTCGTCAGGAATACCGAATAACCCAGACTTAGGGGGATTTTGATAATAGGAATTCAGCCATAAGAGTTTACCTTCAAGATTCCACTTAGGTGTTTGCTCAATTGCTTGGAAAATTAATTGAGCATCTGTAGCCATACCAGCAGGAATAGAAGAAATCCCTAACTTTTTTGCTTGCTCTCCGTTTCCTAATGCAGTCCCAGCTACGTGAGTTCCATGTCCTGAATATGTATCAGATGCTCCGTCGTCATCTCCAGGATTGAGAATATAAGAATTTAGAGATGATTGTATTGGGTAACTGTTAATCCACTTAACTCTTTCACGAAAGTCAAGATGAAGTGTTTCAGATTCTCCTGTATCTAATCCTGTATCGGCAATAGCAATTATCTCTCCTTTTCCGGTCAAACCAAGCGTTGGCGTAGGATTAGACGGTATAACACCTCTGCCAATTATATGACAAGCTTTTTCGTTGAACAATTTTGGGATAACTTTTTCCTCCAAGGATTTTAATCCTATTTGATTAGCAATGATTTTGAGGGAATCTATTGCATTATTATCTGAACTTAGATCGAGTACCAGCTTAGTTGTTCCAGGTTGATCGGCAACGCGAATTCCTTGAGACTCTAAATTTTTAGCAGCAAGATCCCGATCTTCTTGAATAAAGAAATTGGCAATTAAGATACCTGGAAGAGGAGTGCCTCGATTTTGAGAACTGGGAGGGTTTTGGGCTGCTTTTAATCTAGCTGTTGCGATCGCCTCTTTTGTCGCTGATTGACCTAAATTTTGAAGATATTGGGGTTGAACACGAATTTTCGGGACATAGGGTGTGACTTGAGAAACTTCCTCAAAGCTCTTAAGCTGGTTAATAATATCTTCACTGGGAACAGACACGACAATTTCTAGCCGACTCAAAGGCTGCAAAATCTTTGCACCTATCTCTTCTATTTTTTGCTTCCAGCTTTCAAGAACTGGATTCTTAAACCGCACTACTTGATCTCTCATATTGGAATATTCAGGGCTAGGGTTAGGTCCTTCAAAAAACTTCAACCGCTCTACAGGAAAGAACTGCTTGATATTATTAATCGCCACCATCGAAGCTAAAATAATTGTGAATGCTGGATAGCTCTTAACAATTCGGACGTTTTGAAAACGTTCTAGCTCATTTTTAGAGCATAAAACTCGGTATTTTCCCTCCTTCCCCCAAAGTCTTTCTTCAATTCTTTGGCGAGCATACTTAAGTAAGTGCTGAATTTGGAGAGAATTATAGGGTAAATTTCCTTTTAATTTCTGTAGTTTATCTAACTCAACTTCTCCTCCCTGTTCCGCTGTCCACATGACAGCAGCCTGAAATTCTTGATCGTCAGCAGGGGTTATGAGAAGTGTTAATCTCCAGATTCTTTCACCTTTATTGCGTAAATCATGCAACTCACTAATGAGCTGTTCATTATTGCTGAAGTCAATCTTATTACTTAATTTCTCAACTGATTCGATATCCGATTTCAGTAATGTCCCAATTTCACGTACCAAATCTTTTTGTTTACCTTGAGGAATAAATTGTTCAAGTTCCTTTATTTTTTCAACAGTTTCTTCAATATCACTGAGATTTTTTGTTAAAGGATCAAAATCACTGAGTTCAGGGCTAATACCGTTTCTTAATTCTCCAATCAATTCAAATCTTTTAACTTGTTCCAACTCAACTTGTTTAATTAAACTTTTACTTTCGCTTGGTTCAAGATCCGATTGAATTTTATGAAGCTGATTTTTTAATTCTCTTTCAAAACTGCTGACATAATCAAGAAACACACTCAAACTTGCCATTTTTCAATTTTCCTTTCCAGCTTAATTTTCACCAGCCGATAATGTTATATTTATAGGACTTATGCACTCGTGACGAAAAACCAAGCCTTTATGATTACTTTGTTTGTTCGTAATGATATAAAATCGTAGCCCGTGTGTAAGTCGTTATTTATTCAAGATTTAGTATCTTTCTGACTTCTTTTTCAAGCTCAAAAGGGAGAAAATTATCTTTTTGACAAAATAAAACACTACTGTCTCTACTAATTTCCTCTGCTAAATTTTCGTCAGAAACATTAGTAAATATTATGGTTGGCAGAGAAGGATTTTGTTCTCTTATCTTCTGATAAAAGGCAATCCCTGTTCTTAGACCATAATGTGTCTGATCCTCATCAAAACTGTTTCCTGTTGGCATCATGATGTCTAAAATAAGAAGTTTGATTTGTGTCTGGTTATCGACAAAAAATTTTAAAGCAGAGTCTACATCTGACTTAAATTCAACCTCGTGTCCAGATAAAACTAAATCCTGAACATAACTATCCATTCTTCTTCTTTCATCATCAACGAACAGAATCATTTGGAGCCTCCTTAAATGTTTTCGGTAGAATCAAATGAAACTCAGTTGGTTTTGAGTTATTGACTAACTTTAGACTTCCTCCTAGTTGCTGGATAATTGCTATAGAAATGCTTAATCCTAATCCTGAACCTCCTACTTTCTTAATTGCATCCATAGATCGAAATCCTTCTTCAAATATCTTATCTGTATCCTCTTCTACAACTCCAATTCCCCAATCTTTGAATTTAATCATAAAGTTTTCTTTATACTCACTTGCCTCTAGCAATATTTTGAATTTCCCTGGATCTTTTTCAGCGTATTTAATTGCATTTATCAAGAGATTATAGATTATTTGATTTAACATCACCTTATCTGTGAATATTGCCATTCTAGCAGCATCACCAAATTCATATCTTACACCCTTTACATGTAAACCATACTCATTTAAAATAGGTTTAAGCTGGTTAACTGTTTTAACAACAATATCTCGAAAAACAATAACCGATTCAAATTTAGGTTTTTCGGAGTAGCTCCTACCCAAAAAGTATTCAATTTGTCTAATTTGATAAAGAAGCAAATCACAATCAGTTAGTATATCTTCAAATTTGATTGCAATAGTACTAGGAGCTAAATTTATATCACTAAAGCGCCTCTGAAGAAAGCTAGCATGGCTTCTTATACCTACGACTGGAGATTTTAGCTCATGAGTAATTCTGTCAATCAGCCCTGATTTTCTACGTTCAATAGCATGAACTGCATGTTCAACAAACCCCTTCAGTATTTGAACATCTTGCTCATAAATATACTGTCTATATTCTCTTTTATAACCAGCTTCAACAGTCCCTATAACTAAGTTATTCAAAGGCTCAATCATTGGAATGAAGACTCTAATAATATCTTCATGTCCAAACTTTTTAAAGATTTCTTTATCTAGTCCTGGATCATCGTTATCAGGTACTTTAATTTGTTTAGTTCGTACAATATTGGCTTGAATATCGTTACTATCTAGATTATGTGATGCCATTTTCTTAAAATCTTCCTTTTTATCTTTTGGAAGCCCAAATATATAATCAGATTTAATACTAGTTCGATCTGAATTAATTAGGGAAATATTAACCCAAGTGAATTCAAGAATTGTAGTAATACCTTTAATGACAATTTTTATAATTTTATCAAAGTTTTGAGCCTTAGTGATTTCCCTTTCAATTTCTCGAATAGCCACAAATTTTTTATTGAATTCAATTCTTTCAAGGCGTAAAGCAGTATGACGTGCCAATAATAAGAGACGCTCTTGATATGTCTGAGGAAAATTATCAATTTTTGAACTTTCAATGTTTAATATGCCAATCCGTTTAGAACCTGCTTTGACTTCTAAATTTTCTCGGATTGGTACTTTATCTATTAATATAGGAACAGACATCTGAGATCGTGTATCTGGCCAATGTTTATGATAAGTTTTTGACCATTCATCACTCAGAACATCATTAGCTATAATTGGTTTTCCTTCGATGAGTGCTTTGCTAGCAATACCTGTGCCAAATTCAATCTCTGAAGTATTATTTGCCTCTACTGACTCCAATTTGCCATTCAGATGGTTTAAACGACCAATCCATATTCGTGGCTTTGAGCCTACAAGCTTCAATGCTCCTTTTCTTAATAGGCTCCAAACTTCATTAGTTTCAGAAGTCGCTGTCATCTCAAGCATAATAGCTGTCAGATCCTGAAGTTTTTCCCTATCGTCGTAAATTTCTTTTTTGTCTTTGACAAATTCTTTTTTTTGAATGGATAAAGAAGCAAAATTGGACAATATCTTAAATAAATCTTTTTCCCATTTCTTAAAGTGACGAGTCTCTTTTGTAAATACATCAAGAATACCAACAATTTCTTCTTCAATCTTTAATGGAATACTTAGAAAAGAGATCCACTGTCTTTTGTTGAGTTCATCAATATCAGCCAACCTAAAAGTTGCTTCATTCACATTGGCCAAAGACAAGACTTTATCTCTATTAAAAATATACTGTACGCCTGGATGTCCCAAATCCATTTCAATTTTCTTGTACTTATCATCCACTTCTCCATAAGTAGCAATCACTTTAAACTTTGGCTTCTCCTGCTCTTTCTTCCAGAAAATGCATATTGGAACAGACAAAAGGTCACAAACTTTCTCAGGAAGGACTTGGATCAATTCATCAGCAGAGGCTGAAATTAAGCTTTGTGACAAATCATTTAAAGCTTTCAGTGTTTCGCTATAAAAATTCTTAAAATATTTGTTGTCTTCAATGCTTGCCATTTCCTTATTTCCGTTACAAATTTCTTTCTAGAGTGCATTCAACTTTTTATGTCTAAAACTAACAACCCAAAAATTATTCTTAAACAAAGATAAGACTATGTATTACGGTTCATAAACATATCCCACTAATAAAATTTGTTCTAAAGAGCTTAAACATATTGATGATAAATGAAGTTTTTTAGTCGTACTTTACTGAAAAAATTAGTAATTTTTAGAATAGTGGTATAGGTTCATATAACTCTAATTGAATCTAGGTAATTAGTCACAAATAAGTAAGCCCAAGTAACGCTACTTGCTCCACAAATAACATTGCAGGTACACCCTCATTAGTAACCTCAGCCACCTAACTATTTATTATGCGAATTTATTATGCGAAAACTTTCCGTATATCAAACTCAGCCATCTAAACAGGGAAATGCTTGCAGGCATTTTAAGACATTTTAAGCATGATATCAATATTTTTACGGATTTTAACTGAATTCGAGGCTATACTTCATTTTATAATCAACGCCATCCAAAGGGTATGCTAAGTCCCAAAATAGAAGCATTTTTGACGGATTAGTCAACCAAAAACTTGCTGTTTCTACTCACAATCATGCTTTCAATTCAATTTTTTATCTACGAATAGGTAATAAAGCAAGATTTAGATTTAAAGATTTATAATAGTATATGTTGGGAAATATAAAATTTTACTAATAATTTTTACAAAAGAATAAGTTTTAAGAATACCCGACGAACTGTCCCACTTATCGAGACTCTTTAAGCGATCGCTTAATTCAATAATTGAGATGGGAGCAACACAAAAAAGTGAAATCGGGTTGAATTCTCAGTTATCTAACTAGATTCTCAATAAAATAACTATAAAGATGCGATAAATCGAACAATATTGATATGACTCTTATATACTATAAAGGTGTAGTGTCAGGTTTTAGAATATTTGCACACATCCTATAGGAAGATATTCAATGAATATAATAATTAGTAAATTAATTTGGGATGTTGTTATGCACTGGATTTATATAGAGGTTTGGTGGTGAGCCAAACCTTTTTTATATCTATTGAAAATATGGCATTGGGTATTGGAAGAGATGTTTTGATTATTTATACCAATTCTCTAAAATTTTTCAACAAATCAATCTCCGCGTCTCCCAAAGTTCTGAGCGCTGGCTTGCAGCACATTCTGCAGGAAGCCACAGAAGCTTCTTATTATTTTAAACTAAAACTAAAAACTAAAAGTACTCCGCAGAATGCCGATAGTAACTGAGTCACTATCTGGTGTGTTACCAGGCTGTATAAGATGAATGATCCCTGGTGTAATACTGATATTATCTGTTAGCTGGAAACGATAAAATGCCTCAATTTGAGTGGTCGTACCTGGTTGTCCACCTGCACGTCCTAAACCTGTATTGATAAAATCAGGGACATTATTCCCTACAGGTAAGTCGCTACTAGTTATTTTAGGAGGTTGACCGACATAAATTCCTCCTAGATTTCCTTTAGCAAATAAATCAGGGAAATTCAGAAACACCATATAATTTGTCGTTTCTACACTTCCTGATTGCCCAGGAATATAAGATTTAGTATAACCACCCCATGCACCTGCGCTAATGTGGGGAGAAATTTGCCAAGTCAGAGTCGCCCCCACGGCGTTAGTTTGTAGCGGTGCTGATTTTCCGGTAGTGGTATTAACTGTAGTTAAGCATTCATCACCAACAAAGGTTAGCAAACAACCATCTGAAGCGTAATTATTAACATAATACAAACTTAAATCTAGAGTATCGGTTGGTGTCAGCAGTAATTGCACACCTGTAGTGGTGGTTCCATCAAATAAACTGCTACCTTTACCAGAATTTCCTGGTTGATAACTAGTATAAATTGCCTGCAAACTAGCGCGTTTAGCAAATTGCCAATCAATTGCTATACCACCGTGACCATATCCCATATTTAAAATTGGGTTTCTTTGGGCAAAATAAGATAATGGCCCAGTTGCAGCACTTTCTACTCGATTGGGGCCTCGGAAAGCATATGGCATACTTACGCCTTCTGTTCCTACCATTACTGCTAATTTATCTGTCACCAGCCAATGAAAATTGAGGTCACTTACAATCAAGTTATCTGTAGGAAACTCGTAGCCAAGTAAAACATCATTCCGGGAAACACTATTGGTAAATCTAGGTGTAGTTTTTCCTTTACCATCTAAAAGACCTGTAAACAAGTAACTATTGGGAGTGATTTGACTTGTTAAATACAGCTGCGCCAGGGATATAAGATTAACATTTGTCCCGGCATCATCTGTATCCTTTTGTCCATCTCTAGGATTAACATCACCACGATTGTTAGTTCGTCCTTGAATGCCAACTATCAGTAGTCCACTGAGTTTAGTTGTTGTTGAAAATTGGTTGGCTTCGATTTCAGCAGTTTTGGCTTCTAAATTATCGACACGACCCCGCAAAGTTGCTAATTCAGGGGCAAATTCTGACTGTAATTTTTGTAATATTGCTAAATCTTCGCGAGTGACTAAATCGCTGGTGGCTGTAGTGATTAATTCGTTGACTCTATCTAAACAAGCGTTTACACCCGCAGCAAATTCATACCGAGTTAAGGCGCGATTACCGCGATAGCTGCTATCTGGATAGCCGGCTATACAACCATAACGTTCTACCAAAGATTGCAAGGCTTGGAATGCCCAATCGTTGGGTTGTACATCCTTTAGTTGAGATACCGATGTAACTTGCGCCATCGGTTCTTCTGGAGAGAGGGATGGGGATGAGGGAATAATATTATTGCCCTTAACTCCTATCTCCTGAGTAGTTTCTGGATTGATGTACTTTTGTGCTAATGCTTTTTGTGCAACTCCATTTACTCCCGCAATTAGTAACCATGCGAGCATCCAGGTTTTGCGATGACTGCGGCTAATAAATCTACCTTTCAATTTTTTACACTCTGCTCACATACTTAAGTGAAGAGTGTATTCGCGATCATCTTGGGTTCACATGGGGACATTTACGGATTTTGTCCCAAATTAGACTTAATGCTTCTAGGCAACTTTTGAAAGGGCGAGTATAACAGGATATTGGGGAATGGGGACTGGGGACTAGGAAAGAGTTTCTCAATCCCTAATCCTCAATTCTCTAATCCCGAATCTATGGCAAATCGTTCACGCAAGCTGAAGCCAAAAGCCTCTAAACTAAATCAACCTCGTGCTGGTGCGATGAAACGCGTCGCTAAAAAACCTCAGAAAAAGCTAAAACGAGGGCGTTGGTTGTCGTCAATACTAGCGATGTCTACGACGGGCTGCGCCTACGCAATTCTGTTAAGTAGTGCTAGTCTAATTATGGCTTTTGCCTGGATTAGTGTTCTCTTCATTTTCAATCCAGACGAAGTAAGCTGGCTAAATAAAATTTTACCTGCATGGGCGCAAATCCCCCTTGGTAAACACGAGCGTCCTCAAACTCTCAAACAAATTCAATTCGATTTGAGTAAAAAAAACCAAATATTTGGGGAAACTCTACCTTTACATGAGGATGTGAAAACCTCATTTTTACTACCAGTTTTTCAACAACGTGCTAATTGTCAATCTGATTGTGAAGAACTGGTGGAACTCAGGGTTTACGAGCGCTCAGAAGAGTTAGAGTTTAAATCTCAGTCAGAAAGTTACTATTATCTAGCGACTCAATTATCTGTAACTGGCCCAGATGAATCCTTTGTGATTTCTTCTTTGCTTGATGGAACATCAGAACCCCAAGATATCAGTATTCCCCTACCTTTAACTGAAGTGCAACGCTTTGAAGATAAGACACCATCATCAGGGGTTTGGTTTGATTTGCGGGGTAAACGCCAACAAGGAACTGGTACGATCATTTACGGTTACGTCGTATACTACAATCCAGAACGCACGAATTTACTACAAATGTTGTCTTGGATTAGTCCTAATGGACAATTGCCCAAATGGCAGCAGGTAACTGGTGATGGTACAAAAGAGTTAGTTGTTGATCAAACAGTAGGTTTAGAACCGCACTTACAGGTTTACCAAGTCAAGCCTTTGAAATTATTCCTCAAACCAATTCAATTGGAGGCGATTACCCTCAAATCATCAACCTTCAAAGATTCTGGATACCAAAAGGCCCTGTCAATTGCCCGTAGTGGATTGTGGACACCAGCTTTTGAATGGTTGAAATTCATCAAGAAACAGCGCAAAGGAGTTTTACCTGAAGCGGCGCAAGCACAAATGGATTTGATTCGCTTGCATTCCCAACTTACTAAAACCCAAGCCCAGAAAATTTGGGCCAGTCCTAGTCAAGAAGTGCTGGCAGATTTGATTGATGGTCGCTGGGAGAAAGCTTTACAGGTGTTTGAAGCGTCGCCACATAATACCCAAGAAATTGCTACTCTACTCAAAGCTGATGAAAAACGGTTGTGGAATCGCACAGTGGCGGCGTTGCAGGTGAACCCAAATAGACGAGAGGTGCAAGCTTGGTTCGCGTTGATTTTAGCAGTTCAGCGGGGAGAAGGACATGCTAATTCCTGGTTAAAGACGCAACCAAAAATTACAAAAGAGAATCTTGACTATATTCAAGGTTTGTTGGCAAGACTCAATGGTGAGGGTACAAAGTCGCAAATATCTTCTACTCACCCTAGTCAGATTGTTGGTACGGTGCAACCAATTACTCAAGTTATCAATACCGAGTGGCTGCAACCAAGTTCCCCAGCAGATTTAAAACTGACGGATAACCAAGTTTGGTATCAGGTGGAGGTAAGTGCATTTAATGACGGGAAACGCTGGCTAAATTTCCCCTTTGAGAATTTCAACCCACCGAAAACTGACGCCGCCAAATTTTTCTGGAAAACTTTAGGAATCACTTCTGACCCGGAAATCCAGATTGTAGTCTGGTTGCCTAACGGAGAGCAAAAAATTACTATAGCCGCTATCAAGGCAGTGCAACTACAAGGTAAAGTTTTGCGCCTATTAGCTGCTGGCCCAAAAATTCCAGATAATCAAAACGATGTTCTCCAGCCCAAACCTTTAGCCTTGACAAATGCAGCACTGGAATGGGTGCAACCATCTCCAATTACTCTACGAGAACTGCATCAACAAAATCCCCAAGGGGTGAAGGTAATGCTATCGAGTCTGTGGCAATCTTTGCAGCAATCTGGCGAAGTTCCGGGTGGTGCGATTCCTAGCTTTGAACAGATGCAGAAAAAATTAGGTGATTGGCCTGTTCAAGTGATTGATTTAACAAATAACGCTCAACCAGAAATAATACTGACTATCTCACCAGAAGCAATAGCATCCTTAAATCAGCCGACACCTGAAATTCAGAGAAAAAACACAGAACGAGGCCGTGACCGGACTATAATTTTCTCTGATGGAAATAAAATCATTTACACTGATTTTACAGGAAATTACTTACAAAGACTCTCTGCGATCGCTAAGCTTTCAGGGGTGCAATCCTTAGCTTTACTGGTAGAAAATACTCATAACTACAGTTTGAGGCGCTGGTCAGAGAAAAATCAGCGCTTTGAATAGCACACCCCTGACTCAAATTTCCCCTCTACTGAAGTTTAAATTAGGAGGGGAAAAGCGATCGCTATCTACAAGACTGACTTATTCTTCTTTTTGGTTGGTTTCGGCTAGACGTTGGTGCTTCAGGTTCTCCAATTGCTGCAACAGAGAGTCTACCTCTGCTTGTAAATGCATCAATTTAGCTTGCTGATCGTCTTGATAATAAGACTTGGTTAACTTACTGACCCAGGCAGTCTGGGACTCGCAATCGGAAACACTAGATAAATAAGTAGGCATCGCTAATTAAATCCACAATTTAACTCACACCATTAGAAATATTATAATAATGCTCTTTTAAGCTTTATTACATTATTGTATATTTTCAATCAATTACTCTAATGGATTTGGGGTTCAATCATAAAAGACGGTGATTATAATGGCTGTGTTCCAAAAAAAAACACTGAACCAAGTGTGTAAAGCTTCCTTCCACTGTACAGTACTTAGGAATAGTTAATTTATAGTCTGTCAATTATGGTTGTACAAACAGTTATCGCCGTTTTTAAGGAATTTTACGCAAGAAATTATATGTAGACTATATCAATAATTATGCTAAATCATGAAAAAACGTAGGGCGAAGCACTTACACTTGGCACAGCCTATCGTCGGAAGGGAAGTAGAAGGTTACTATCAAAAAGAGACAGCCTCTTGCGTATTTTCCTAGATTAATTAAAGCGAATAGGGTGTGAAAATACATAGATATACTTGACTAAACAAATGCACTAAAAGCAGCTTTAACCACGGATAAATCAGAGTTTCAGAGAGTTATGACGTAATTCTCATATAGGAATCAGGTTTGATTCCTAAATTTATTTGCGTGGACAGGGAACAGGGAATAGGGAATAGGATAGATAAGTACTAAGTCTTATTCAAAATCAAATAGGAGTCCTATAGATTTGCAGACGATTTTTTACCTCGTCAGTATCCTCTAAGCTAATTTGTTGAACCGAAGGTCGCCGTGGCGGTTTATGATAAATTAACGTTCTAAATGAAAATAGCAAGTGAAACGCCTCCATTACAAAAAATAATATTCTTACAGTAAGTCGGTGGGAAAAAACACAACTATGTTAAGAAAGATAAATGAGGCTAAAACCCTCTTCTATCCAGCCTCCAGCCTCCTGCCTCATCCCAACTACAAATATTTACGCCGTTCTACTTAATAAGATTCTTTTGGATTAGGGAACTTCTGAACAGGCAACTGGTAACGAAAAATCTACTTTCTTCCTCTTTCCCATTTTGCGCTTCCCTATCCCATCCTTTCTAAATATCCAATCCTTACATTAAGAAATTTTAAATCCTGTGACTTTGAGCCTGTCTGTTGCTACATCTCATCGCCAACCCTGGCCCGGACTGATAGAAGCCTATCGTGAATACTTGCCTGTCAGCGAAAAAACACCGATTATCACTCTGTTAGAGGGCAACACACCTCTAATACCAGTGCCAGTGATCGCAGAACGCATTGGCAGACAAGTACGGGTTTTTGTAAAATATGACGGTTTAAATCCCACTGGCAGTTTTAAAGACCGAGGGATGACTATGGCAATTTCCAAGGCCAAGGAAGCAGGGGCAAAAGCAGTAATTTGTGCTAGCACAGGCAATACCTCAGCAGCCGCCGCCGCTTATGCCAGACGTGGGGGCATGAATGCCTTTGTACTGATTCCCGACGGTTATGTGGCGCTGGGCAAGTTAGCTCAAGCACTACTGTACGGCGCAGAAGTATTGGCAATTAAAGGTAATTTTGACCAAGCTCTAGAAATTGTCCGCGAAATGGCCGAAAGCTATCCGATCACTTTGGTGAATTCAGTCAATCCCTACAGGCTAGAAGGGCAGAAAACAGCAGCCTTTGAAATTGTCGATGCATTGGGTGATGCACCAGACTGGTTGTGTATTCCCGTAGGAAATGCGGGAAATATCACAGCATATTGGATGGGATTTTGTCAATATCATCAAGCCAGAAAGTGCGATCGCCTACCGAAGATGATGGGATTCCAAGCCGCAGGAGCAGCTCCCTTAGTCCACGGTCAGCCAGTGGCGCATCCCGAAACCCTAGCGACAGCAATTCGTATTGGCAACCCTGCAAGTTGGGAGTTAGCGATCGCAGCACAAACCGCTAGCCAGGGAAATTTCCACGCCGTTACCGATACAGAAATTCTCGACGCTTATCGACTTTTGGCAGCATCAGAAGGTATCTTCTGCGAACCTGCTAGCGCTGCTTCTGTCGCTGGGTTGTTGCAGGTGAAAGACCAAATTCCTACAGGGGCGACAGTGGTTTGTGTCCTTACAGGCAATGGACTAAAAGACCCAGATACAGCCATTAAACACAATCACAGTGAATTTCAACAAGGTATTGCAGCAGAATTGGGCGCAGTAGCTGAAGCAATGGGATTTTAGGGCAATGGGATTTTAGGGCATTGGTTATTTCTCCCTTATGCTCCCCTGCTTCCCTGCCCCTGCTCGTTCGTGTGTCAAGCTATCAATAGCATCACCCAAGGCAGTAGTAAGGCTATTGCGGGTTTGGGCGTGGTTGTCCTGCTCAGTTTTCAAAGCTTGTAAGAGGCGATCGCGTTCTTTAATCGCAGTGATGAGTTTAGCTTGCAACTCTTCTACAGATTTTAGCTGTTCTATTTCTTGTTGGACAGCTACTGGTGTCCCAGCAGCCAGTGTCTCTACTTCAAAACCTTGAAGTTTATGCAGTTCTGCCTTGAGGTAGGCGATCGTCTGTTGGGAAAGTTGGGTATCTGTGCGGCGTTGTTCTGCTTCTGTGTTGTAAAGCTGACGCCATTTTTGGGCACTTTCCCAAGCCGTATCGCGATCATGTTGTAGCTGTGCCATCTGCTCTTTGATTACCTGGATTTCTGTCAACCACTGTTGTGTTAAATCTTGATTCATAGATTAATAGTCATTAGTCATTAGTCAAGAGACGCGATTAATCGCGTCTGTACAAGAGTCATTAGTCAAGAGTAGAGACGCAATTTAATCGCGTCTGTCATTAATTAGGAACTCTGCTCCCCTCCCTATTCGGTATTCTTGCGGTAAAAAGATAGATGCGATCGCTACGCAAAATTTAGCACAGTAGTTAATAAACCCAACCAGTTTTAACTCTAAATTATGCCAAAGCCTCGTTTTTTTCGCTTCTTTCGCCACCTCAATTGGCGCACGATTAAAAAAACTTTTTCCAGGACAATCAAAAGGCGACTTTTGGGACTTGCGTCAGAAATCGCCTTTAATGCCATGCTATCGCTGTTTCCAGCAATTCTTGCGATCCTTACAGCTATTGGCTTATTGGCAGAATCTTTACAAAACACCTTTAGACAACTGGCGGTGCAACTAAGTCAAGTTTTACCTGAAGAAGCCCTGAATCTGATTCGTGATTTTGCTACCACAGAAATTACTAACTCCAAAAACAGTGGTTTATTTTCTCTAAGCTTTGTATTAGCAATTTGGACTGCTTCTGGGGCGGTGAGTACCGCGATGACAGCCCTCGATCAAATCCATCAAATTCCTTCAGAAAACATCCGCCCCTTTTGGAAAGCCAAGCTTGTTTCTCTGGGATTAACAGTTGGTACTATGTTGCTTTTAATATTGGCTTCTTTCTCAGTGTTTACCAGCGATTGGCTATTGGGAACGGTAGCGCGCGAAAATAGTTCTTTAATCTTTTTGTTGCATCTTTGGCTGCTGTTACGCTGGCCTTTAACTTTAAGTATTGTCGCTGTCGCCTTTGGCTTTGTCTATCGCTATGGTCCAAGCGAGTGGAACTCAGGCACACCAATGATGCCTGGAGCAATTTTAGCAGCTGTTTTTTGGGCAATGTTGTCTGCTCTATTTCGGCTGTATGTGGCGAATTTTGGCAATTATAATAAAGTATATGGTGCTGTAGGAGCTGTGATAGTTTTAATGCTCTGGCTGTCAATGAGCGCTGCTGTTTTGTTAATCGGCGATCAGTTGAACGTGACTGTCGGCGAAGATATGCGCTTAAAAGCCCAGCCGCAATCGCAAGAAAAATATTAATTCGTAAATCCCTGAGAATAATGATTGCAAAAGCTCAGTAGGGGAGTAAAATATCTAACGATTCAATACAAAATTAGTGATCGCTTCTATGTCTGATTCTCCTCCTCGATTTTCGATAATTGAACCTGATACCAAAGCACCCACCTTGAAGCGCCTGCGTCAGTTAAGTCGGCTGTTGGATAATGTTATTACCATTCCTGGCACAAAAATTGGTTTTGGCTTAGATCCAATTTTAGGACTCATACCAATTGGTGGTGATTTTTTGGGAATAATGTTTTCTAGCTACATCATTCTAGAAGCAGCGCGGCTAGGCGTATCTAGAGCCACTCTAGGTAAAATGGTTTTGAACGTAATCATTGATGGCTTGGTAGGCGCTGTCCCAGTTTTGGGGGACTTTTTTGATTTTGCCTGGAGAGCTAATACTAATAATATCAAGCTCTTGGAAGAATACTTAAAGTTTCCCAGCGAGCAAAAGAGTGCAGACAGGTGGTTTATCTTTGCCGTTTTGGCTGGATTGTTGCTAATCTCTATTGCCTTAGTAGCATTGCCTGTGATCCTAATTAGAATCCTGTGGAGCGCCTTTACAGGCGGTTAAATTGTTTATTGATAAAAGAATGAAAGATTGGTGGCAAGCTACTTTTCCCAAAGGGCGGCAAAGTCTAGTTATTAGTGATGCTAAAGGGTATCCTGTACAAATTGCTTATGGCGAAAAAGGTAGAGGTAAACCGTTAATTTTATTACATGGCATGGGTAGTTGGAGCTACAATTGGCGCCACAGCGTAGCACCATTATCTAAATATTATCGAGTAATTTGTTTTGATGCCAAAGGTTTTGGTTTTTCGGAAAAACCATTGTCTCGTAAAGAACACAACGGTCATCAAGTTATTGAATTTCAAAGAATTATTCAGGCATTATGTGATGAACCCGCAGTAATTGTGGCAGAATCTTTAGGAGGATTAGTTGCCCTTGCTCTTGCTCAAGAAAATCCGCAGTTAATCGGACGGCTTATAGTAGTAAACGTACCTGTTTTTGCCGAACAGCTACCCCATTGGTCTATGTGGTTACTTGCCCAAACGCCGCGAGAAGTAATGCAAACAATTGACTCGTTACGTCTGGCATATTTGTTTGCACCTCTATTTAGAGAAGTTATGGCAATAGAAAGACGTGGGGTATTATTCGATCCCTCAATCTTGACACAGGAAGATATCTATTGGATAACTTACCCGTTTACTGAATTGCCTGGTACGATCGCAAAAGTTGCCGAAGAGTTACAAATAGCCGCGCGAGAAATTGAGAATTGGCAAGCAAATAAGCCAAATATGCTCACTAAAATTCAAAATAATCTGAGTGCAATTAAGTGTCCTACACTAGTTTTGTGGGGTGAGCAGGATAGTTGGTTTCCTGCTAGTCATGGTAAAAAATTACATCAACATATCCCCAATTCCAAATTACAGATTTTATCTAACTGCTGTCATGATGCCTCAACTGGGGCTTTTGAGGTGTTGAATAAAACGATTCTTGAGTTTTTACAAGATACCAACTTCTAAAGACAATTCGTATTTTGCTGGCAACATCCCAAATATACCAAAACACTTCACAATGAAGTGCGAGTGTTTCAACAATAATTACGAATTACGAATTAGATAAAAAGAGAGTGGGAGGAAGCATATCAGTCAGCTTTCAAACTCCCACTCTACCATTTGCTGCTGAAGCGAACAGGAATGTATACAGACGTTACCCGCTATTGGGGGCTAATGCGTAGTTCAACAACAACGCCTGCACGCATTTAATATTCCTGTTGCAGCAAATGCCAAACCTGATTATTGAATTTATTTACTGAGATAAATACTCTGCAAATAATTGTTAGAGATAGCTTTTTGTTTTTGTAAATCATTGAGTAAGTAGTATTTTCCAAAAGGAATTTACTTAGGTGGTAGTCCCTGATAATCAAACCCTTGAAGTCGTTTATCTTCATACAATTTAACTTGAATAATCAAAAGCTGGTTGCCATTTTGGCAAGTTTTTAAATTTACTAATTGCTCGTATCTAACTTTTTAAAAGCAGTTAAACCGCTATATAGCAAATAAATTATTAGTACATAACAAGATTCCCGACTTCTTTAAGAAAGTCGGGAATCTAAGCCAAGCTAATTGGCAAAAAGTGTTAATTTAACGGGGTTTTACTTTACAGTAGTATTAATACTGGCGTAAAATAGCAGACAATGAACTATTTTTACGAAGATCCATCAAGTCTGCTAAAGGTTCTGTGCGCGTATCTAAATGGTGCTTGTGTTCTGCTGGTAGAACAGTTACTAGATGCTTTGTTTTAGGTTGCATCTGCGTAAGGGGCATCAATTGTGGCTGTGGCACAAAAATTGGCTGACTCTTGGGAAGCTGTGGTTCCAATTTTTGGTAATGCTTCTGTGCCAAGCGTGCCTGATGGCGATTAATCTGTTTTTGAAGTTTTTGCGGTTGCTTTGTGCGGTTAAGCACTCGGAAAATCAGTAAAGAACCACCACCACAGCTAAGAACGATCGCAGCCACCATCCATAAAGGTGTAGGATTACTATTCTCAGAAGGTGGACTGATTGGTTCTTCAACTATAACTGGAATTTTTTCTGGTTCTTCTTGTGGCACGGCGCCAGCATTACCTAAGCTATATAAGGCAAAGGCACCACCTCCCATAAACATGGCTAAACACCCAGTTAACAATAGCCAAGGATGATGTGCAACCAGATATATCAAAACATTCGAGCTGTTTCTTAGTCTCGATTTCCTGTTTGTCAGCTCTGGAGTAGCCCTTTTTAATTGGGTTCGCTCGCGCTGTACACTCTGACTTTTTTCCATGATTACTTTCAGATTTGTACCCCTCTAGTCAATAAATTGTACTTGAGGAGTCAAGCATCAGGTATCCGTAACAAAATTTAGATTTAAGTAACTTTTTTGTAAAACAAATGCTACAAAATCTGGCTAACTTTTGCCAAAGTTCTGTATTTATTGTGACTTTTCGCCGTAATAATCTAAAATCAGTTCGTTTATTTCTTCTCTGAGCTAGGAGAATGCCTTTCAAGAGCAAGTTGAATTAACCGATCGACTAATTCTGGAAAGGAGACTCCACTATGGGCCCAAAGTTGGGGATACATACTTGTTGTAGTAAAGCCTGGTAAGGTATTGATTTCGTTAATCAAAACTTCTTGTGTTGCTTCCACGTAGAAAAAATCTACCCTTGCTAACCCCGCAGCGTCAACCGCTGCAAAAGCTTGCAAAGCCATATCCTGAATTTGACGAGCGATCGCATCTGGAAGCTGTGCAGGTATCAGTAAATCTGCTCGACCCTCAGTATATTTAGTTTCATAATCATAAAAATCGCTGTCATAAGTAATCTCTCCAATGACAGAGGCTTGGGGTTGATCGTTACCTAAAACGGCACACTCGACTTCTCTAGCGACGACACCGGCTTCTACAACTAGTCGGCGATCGTAGCTGGCAGCACTATCTAAAGCAGCTTCTAATTCTTGACGCGATCGCACTTTAGCAATACCTACTGATGAACCCAAATTCGCAGGCTTGACAAAAGCAGGATAACCTAATGCTGCCTCAATTTCATCACACAGTTTCGGAAATACGCACGGATTAGACCAAACCTGCGCTCTAGTTACCGCCTTGTATTTTACCTGTGCTAATCCTGCTTGCTCAAAAGCCATTTTCATGGCAATTTTATCCATCCCCATTGCCGAACCTAACACCCCAGAACCGACAAAGGGGACTTGCATCAAGGTGAGTAACCCTTGAATTGTCCCATCTTCACCGTTAGGGCCGTGGAGAATGGGAAACCAAACATCCACTTGAGCAACTTGAGAGGGAGATTGCCAATTGCTCAGGGTTTGGGCTTGAGGGTTGGATGTGAGATTTCCCTCAGAAGTTGATTCTGCCGATTCCAGCAGCGGACTGCCGGTTGCTAAAACCTTTTGGGGTGCTTCTCCCGCCAGCCAGCGACCATCTTTTTGGATGTAAAAAGGCAGTATTTCGTACTTACTAGCATTTTGCTCTGCACTCAAGGCTTTAGCGATCGCTCGTGCTGAATTGATCGAAACTTCATGTTCTCCCGAACGACCGCCAAACAGTAACCCCACCCGCAGCTTAGTCATTTTCGGCTCCTTCACACTCCTCAAGCAGATAGCGTATCACAACCTACAAAAATTGCCATATTTTTCTATATTATTTTATTGGCTGTTAAAACCCTGTCTAGAAAAACTCTCCTATTTGAGGAGTTAGTCAGCGATCACCCATCTGAGTACCCTTAATCATCAAATTTATAATCCTCTTCCTGCCTTCTGCCTTCTGCCTTCTGCCCTCTTTCCCCTGCCTCCAATTAAAACAATCGTGTTGTCAGCTACAGTTATATTCCAGGAAAGTGGGCAACATATATTGATAACTAACTAGAAATGCAGCCCTACCTGTAAAAGATGCTGCCGTTTCATGAAACCCAGAATTATTGTTTGTGGCTTAGGACTTACCGGATATAAAACCTTTCGGCTGTTGAGACAGCAGGGAGCCTTCGTTGTTGGTATTCATCACCAATCTATCCCTGGCGAAACAGCACCAGATGTGATTGTTGGCGATTTACAAGCAGCTTCTACCCTAACAGCAGCCGGAATTCAACAGGCACACACTTTAGTAATCACTGGATCTAAAGATGCTCTGAATTTGTCTATTATGATGCAAGCGCGGGTGCTGAATCCCCAGATTCGGATTATCAACCGTTTTTATAATACAAATTTGGGAGAGCGCCTAGATCAAAGTTTGCCAGACCATTTGAGTATGAGTGTTGTGGGATTAGCAGCACCCGTATTCACCTTTGCAGCACAGGGAAACCGAGCGATCGGACAAATCAAATTATTTCAACAAACTTGGCCAATTCACGAAGAATACGTTGATGAAAACCACTTCTGGAAGGGTCGACAACTGAGTGAATTGTGGTCAGACCGATCGCGGATGCTAATTTATTACTTGCCAGTCAAAGGTGAGATGGATTTGGTGTCAGCTGTCATATCTGGACAAAAGATACAAGTAGGCGATCGCTTAATTATTGGTACACAACCCCGCATCCGTTCTCCCCGGAGATCGTTGATTAAAAAACTGCTGAAAGTCTTGACTAATCTTAGGCTGTTTCAGCAACACGGGCGATCGGTAGTAGTGGGTGCTATTGCACTATTAACAGTTATTGCGATCGCTACATTCACCTATATGTCGGCTGAGTTGAGTTTATCTCCTGTCGATGCTCTATATTTTTCTGTAGGCATGATTACTGGAGCGGGTGGTAATGACAAAGTAGTAGAAAATGCTCCTAAAAGTATTAAGTTATTTACCGTTGTGATGATGCTGGTTGGAGCAGTAGTGATTGGTATTTGGTATGCCATGCTCACCGATTTTGTCTTAGGAAGCCGCTTTAAGCAATTTTGGGATGCAGCCCGAATTCCCCAGCGATATCATTACATTGTCTGTGGCTTGAGTGGTATTGGCGTGAGAATTGTCCAGCAACTCCACGCCAGCGGCTATGAAGTTGTAGTCGTTGAACCCGACTCCAACAACAAATATATCAACACCGCCCGCGAACTCGGTATCCCCGTCATTCAGGGCGATGCCAGCTTCCGCACAATACTCAAAGCCAGCAATATAGACTCTGCTGCCGCAGTGATTACTGTTACTAGCAATGATGCTACCAATCTGGAAATTGCCCTCAAAGCCAAAGGTTTGACACCCAGCATTCCAGTGATTGTTCATTATGCCGATCCTGATTTTGCTGGCATAGCGCAACAGCTATTTGGCTTCGAGGCCGTACTGAGTCCGGCTGAACTGGCAGCCCCAGCTTTTGCCGCCGCTGCACTAGGGGGACGCATCCTTGGTAATGGGATCACAGCAGATAGTCTTTGGGTGGCTTTTGCAACTGTGATTACAGCTTCACACGCCTTTTGTGGTCAATGGGTAAAAGATGTAGCAATGTCCACTGACTGTGTGCCTTTGTACGTAGAAAAAAATCACCAAACCCTTCATGGGTGGGATTTACTAGAAACTAACCTCAGTGTTGGTGATATTTTATATATGACGATGCCAGCGACACGGCTATATCAATTATGGCGGGGCGAACAAGTTTGCGAATCACAAATTATTTGTTAACTACTCGTTGTTGATATTCTTGCTCAGTAATCATATCAAGAGTGTTCTCTAGGCGATCGACAAATACGATACCGTCGAGATGGTCATATTCGTGTTGAAAAATCCGAGCGATAAAATCGGTTAATTCTTGTTTTTGTAAGTTGCCTTGGGAGTCAGTGTATTCCACTTCAATAGCTTGATACCGAGGAACTAATCCCCTAATTCCTGGAACACTTAAACAACCTTCCCAATCTTTGACAACTTCAGTTGAATGAGCAATGACTTTGGGATTAATCATGGCAGTAGGTTCCATTTCCGGGGCGTTGGGATACCTGGCATTAGGACGGGAAGCCACAATAAACAAACGATAAGATTGTGCTACTTGAGGCGCAGCAATTCCCACGCCGTTAGCCTTGGCAACAGTGGCGATTAAATCCTCAATTAATTTTTGGATCTGCTCATCTTGAATATTCTCAACCCAAGCAGCTTTTTGGCGCAATGTTGGATTGCCTAATTGAATTATTGGCGCTAATTCAGTCATGATAAAACTCCTTTTAGGAATGGGGAATTGGGAATTGGGCACTTGTACTGAGTTTACGGTGAGCGCAGTCGAACTGCGACTTGTGCCGAGCGTTCGCGTAGCGTCTCGTAGAGAAGCCGAGGTAAGCCGAAGTATTGGGCATTGGACTAATGACAAACATCATCCTTCACGTCTTACAGGCAAAGGAGCAGGTTGAACTCCTACTTGGACAATTTGCCCATTGCGTTCCACTTCTATTGGTAATTTAGTACCGATTTTGCTCTTTTCTACTAGCTTTTGTACTTCTTCAATTTTAGTAACAGGCTGGCTGTTAATGCTTTTAATCACATCACCGACTCGTAGACCAGCCACAGATGCAGGCGATCGCGGCACAATCTCAACTAACAAAACGCCCTCATCTGCTGTCAGATTTAAGCGATCGCCAGCGACATTTTTGATTCTTTCTTTATTTTCCGGTGTCAATGTCACCATCTGAACACCCAAATAAGGATGATCCACCTTGCCTTTAGCAATTAATTCTTGAGCAATCCTTTGCACAGTGTTAATGGGTATAGCAAATCCCAAACCTTGAGCGCCTCGGATAATCGCTGTATTCATCGCAATCACTTGACCACGAGCATTGAGCAATGGTCCACCGGAATTACCAGGGTTAATCGCAGCATCCGTTTGGATGTAATCAACCCGCTTGTCACTAGCACCGATATCGCTACTAGAACGACCTGTAGCACTAATAATTCCAGAAGTGACGGTATTATTCAAGCCTAATGGATTACCAATGGCAATTACAGCCTCTCCTGGTTGCAAGGCATCGGAGTTACCTACAGATAGAGTTGGCAGATTGTTGGCATTAATTTTGATCGTTGCCACATCTGTTACTGGGTCTTCACCCAAAACTTTCCCATCAAAAGTCCGACCATCTTTGAGTATAACAGTCACTCTATCAGCACCATCTACCACATGGGCATTGGTAACAATTTGACCAGAAGAATTAATAATAAATCCAGAGCCACTACCGCGTTCTACGCGTTGTCTAGGCTGTGGGGTTCCCTCTCCAAAAAACCGCCGGAAAAATGGATCGTTGTTAAATTCATCTGGTACGCGAGAAGTGATTGTGCGGGAAGAATCAATACGAACTACCGCAGGCCCCACCTGTTGCACTACTTTCACCACAAAATTAGGATCTCCAGACGAAGAGAAAATCGGCGGGGGGACAATTACCTGATTAGGTTCTGTTGTTTTTTGAGCTTGAGTATCCCTTTGCTGAGTATCAAAGGTCTTAGCAGGTAGAAGAGAGCAGCTCCCCAAGAACACCACTGCTACCCCGTATGAGAGCATCCACAACCTATAGGGTAAGCCCCTGGTTTCAATCTTTTTGGGCGCTGAGTGATGGTTTGTTATCTTCATGTGTCGTTGCTTCTCCGTGTCAGTCAGTGGGTGTTAGGATCTTGCCTACTGGGTATGTCCCAAAATGATTACAACTTAAAAGCTTATTTTAGGTCTAGCGTGTCTCAATGCTAAATTAGTGCTTTCTCTTCTATTGTGACGATTAGCAGCAAAGGTGGTGGATAATGGAAATTCCCATAGAAAGTCTGTGGAGTCAGGTACTAGAACGCCTAAAGCTTGAACTATCTCGACCTACCTTTGAAACTTGGATCAAAACTGCTAGTGCAGAGCGATTAGAAAATAATTGTTTGGTTATCCGTACTCCTAACCCATTTGCTCGTAATTGGTTACAGAAGTATTACATCAATACCATTGCTCATGTAGTACAAGATATTCTCGGTCATCCCGTAGGAATTTACATTACTGTTGCTCAAGGTGATGAAGTTTCTCATTTTAGTGAACGAGAGGTTGCTTGGGAATCACCAAATTCCAGCAGTATTTCTGAAGCTGTTGCTAATCACAATCATCAAACTACTGACTTAAACTCTAAATATGTCTTTTCACGATTTGTAGTTGGTGCTAACAATCGCATGGCTCACGCTGCTTCTTTGGCAGTTGCAGAATCTCCAGGTAAAGAGTTTAATCCTTTATTTTTATGCGGTGGTGTCGGCTTGGGTAAAACTCATCTTATGCAAGCTATTGGTCATTATCGCTATGCAATTTCTCCTAATTGTAAAATATTTTATGTTTCTACTGAGCAGTTTACTAATGATTTAATTACAGCGATTCGTAAGGATAGTATGCAAAGTTTTCGAGAGCATTACCGAGCCGCTGATGTTTTATTAGTTGATGATATTCAGTTTCTTGAAGGGAAGGAATACACCCAAGAGGAATTTTTTTATACTTTTAATACTTTACATGAAGCTGGTAAACAAGTTGTCATTGCTTCCGACCGTCCGCCTAACCAAATTCCTAGCTTGCAAGAACGCCTTTGTTCTCGGTTTTCTATGGGCTTAATTGCAGATATCCAAAAGCCGGATTTAGAAACGAGAATGGCGATTTTGCAGAAAAAAGCCGGGGATGAAAATATTTGTCTTCCCCGCGACGTGATTGAGTATATTGCTTCTAACTATACTTCTAATATTCGAGAACTAGAAGGAGCTTTAATTCGGGCGGTGGCTTATATTTCTATTTGGGGATTACCGATGACTGTGGAAAATATTACGCCAGTTTTAGAACCGCCTAACGAAAAAATGGCAGCTACTCCAGAAGCAATTTTAAAGGTTGTGGCGGATAATTTTGATGTTTCAATAGATGACCTCAAAAGTAACTCACGACGAAGAGAGATTAGCTGGGCGCGTCAATTAGGAATGTATCTCATGCGCCAACACACGGCCTTGAGTTTACCGAGAATTGGCGAGGAGTTTGGTGGTAAAGACCATACAACGGTAATCTACAGTTGCGATAAAATTACTCAACTTCAAGAGAGCGATCGCACCTTAGTACAAACTCTACGTGAATTGAGCGATCGCATCAATATGACTAGCCGTTCTCAAAAACCATCCTGAAGATGTATTGTAAGTTTTCCACAAGCAGCAGTCTAAATTATGAGCTTTGACGGCTGAAGAATTAGTCAAGAATATTAAGTATCGTATAAAAATTGATTAAATTTCACTTCAATTGTGGAAAAAATCTTACTTTTTGTGGAAAAATCTGTGGAAAACTTGATATTCTACTGTTAAAACTTAATTAAGTATAATTACCTTGTGGAAAAACTCAAGTATTTTTCCACAAGTTTTCCACAGATAGTTATTTGTTAAATCATTTATTAAACCGACCTGTGGCAAGTTTTCCACAATTTCCACAGCTACTACCTTGGAAAAAAAACAGACTGAAGTATAAATCATATAGCGATTATCAGTATACTTAGCAAAACTAAAATCGGATTCCTATATTAAAAATAAAAGTTAAATACCTTGCTTACGGAAATTATTAGGTTATGATATGGTACTTATGTATTATTTGGTCTATTTCAAAGTAGTCAAGTGCCTAGAAAGAAAATTGGTCAATCTGACATAATCGGACAGCAAGGCATCAATATTATTGAAGAAGTCGTCTTGAGCATGGGATTCCTCTGGTATCCAACTGGAGGTGTAGAAGCAGGTATTGACGGCATAATTGAAATCCGTGATTCCCAAACAGGCGAGGTCACAAATTGTATCCTTCAAGTTCAAAGTAAAGCTACTCAAAAGACTCCTCTTCAGGCAGAAAATGAAAACAGTTTTGAGTGTCGATTTAAAGAAAGAGATATTGATTACTGGCTACAAGGCAACGCCCCAGTTATTCTAATTGTTGTCAAAATTTCAACTAAAGAAGCTTTTTGGGTTGCTGTAAAGGATTACTTCTGCGATGCCAAACGATGGCAATCTAAAAAAGTTACATTTGATAAGCGTTTTAATCGTTTTGATGTCAACGCTAGAGATGCGCTAATTAAGCTGGCTGTTCCCCAAAACTCAGGACTTTACCTTGCACCACGACCAAAGTTAGAAAAATTATACTCAAATCTGTTGCGAGTTTATCAACTTGCAGAGCATCTCTACACTGCTTACACCTTTACAGAAGATGAATCTAAAGCTTATTCAGCGCTTCAGAAAGTTGGTCGAAATTTGGGACAGGAGTGGTTGTTGAAAGAAAATTTTGTACTTAGTTTCCACGACTTGCGCCAAGCACCTTGGACAGAAATCTGCGATTTGGGAACTGTTGAGCAGCATGGTGTAGACGAATGGTCGCTATCAAATCGGCTTGAACGACAACAGGAATTTGTGTGGTTACTCAATAAGGTGCTGCGCGAGAAAGTTAAAGAAGACTTATCGTTCGACCAAAAGAAAAAGTGTTACTATTTCAAACCTACTAACGATTTATCAACACGTCGATACTATTATCGAAGTCTCTCCAAGAAAACACATCGAGATGTTTTTCAGTCTTACTTAAAGAAAAATTCTACAGAAATAGCATACTACAGACATTCTGCTTTTGAAGGACGGTTTATACGTGTCGATTCAGACTGGTTTCTAGAAATCACACCAACATATTTTTTTACAAGGGATGGTTACACAAAAGATAAGTTCGAGAAAGAGCATCTTTCAGGAATAAAACGTCTTGAAAAAAATCCTGCGGTATTTGGTCAAGTTATAATGTGGGCTGAATATTTGATTACACCTGCTCAAGGTGACTTATTTATTCAAAATTACCCATTTCTACAGTTTTTTGATACGCTACAAGAATTTGAAATTGAAGTTGGTATTGATGATGATATTTGGTTAAGGAATGAAGACGATGAAACTACGGCATTGTTAGAAGAATCTTTAAATGATTTACCTCTATTTAAAATAAATAATGAAGATTGAATTTTTACAAGAACCCGAACTAGAGTTTGGCAATGGTGGACGACACATTGATATTCGCTTTGGGATGATGCACTATAAACCACTTGACTATGACAGCACATCTGCCCCAAAGGAAATCAAATTAGGGATTGTTGGTTCATCCGAAACAGTCGAGGGTTTAGAAATATGGCTCGAAAAATGCAGCCAGGGAATTGAGGCAAAGAACAGTAAGCAGCCATACCTTTTTCCAGAATTTCCAGGCTTTGGAGAAGAAAACAATTTACCTGCGGCTATCAGGGTGGATTCTAGACGGAATGCAGTTATATCGAATAAAGATATTGACAAACTTCTTCAGATTCAAGATGTAAATACACTTATTAGTGAAACAGTCAATTTTTTTATCGAGGAGTTACGGTATATCGATGAAAAAACTAGTCCAGATGTTTTAGTATGTGCATTACCAGAATCCTTGTTAGAAAAAATGTCTGTAGATGAAGAGAATACTGATAATAATCAACCGACTTCTAGTAATGAAAATAATCACAAAGAAGTAGATTTAGATTTCCGTGATTTATTTAAAGCAAAAGCAATGGCATTAAGAAAGCCAACACAAATTATCTTACCCTCAACATATAACGCCGCAAAAAAGAAGTCAAAGATAAGTAAGAACAAACACAAACAGAAAGCTCAGACAATCCAGGATGAGGCAACCCGGGCTTGGAATTTCTATACTGCTTTATATTACAAAGCTTTAGGAACACCCTGGCGACTGGTCAGAGATTCACGAGATTTGACTACATGCTACGTAGGTATTAGCTTCTATAAAACACTTGATCGCTCAAAATTACTAACCAGTACTGCTCAAATTTTCAACGAGCGGGGAGAAGGAGTTATTTTGCGTGGAGGGCAAGCTGAATTATCAAAAGATGATCGCCAACCTTATCTTCCAGCATCAGATGCATCCGAATTACTTTCTAATGCCTTAGCAATGTATCGCCGAGAACATCGTAACTTACCCGCAAGAGTTGTACTGCATAAAACTTCTCGATTTATACCAGAGGAGTTTGAAGGATTTCAGGATGCGTTGGATAAACATGGTATTAATACAGCTGAGTTTATCAGCTTCGACAATAGAGGTGGAACTAGACTATTCCGTTATGGAAAGTATCCTCCTCTACGAGGAACGCTGTTAAGTTTAGATAGTTATACCCACGTTTTATACACGCGGGGTAGTGTAGATTTTTTTTCCACTTATCCAGGTATGTATGTGCCACGCCCCTTAAAGTTTCGGTGTGAAAGTGTAGAAGAAACGCCCAAAGCGCTGGCACAGGAAATTTTGGCACTGACGAAGATGAACTGGAACAATACACAGTTCGACCGAGGAGAACCCATCACCATTCGAGCAGCGAGGCAAGTGGGACATATCCTGAAATATGTGGGTAAAAATGATCCACTAGAGTTCCATTACCGCTTTTATATGTAAAGGTGTACGAATAAGAATGGAACGTCAAGCTCTTGGAGGCGGCAACCCTCCCAGGCTGGGAAGCAGTTAGGGAAGGGCTGTATCTGAACTGAATGCCATTCCCTATTGGATCTTAACTAACTGACGATCGCACCCGAAGCCCCATTCATAGATCCATTTGCAGAAGAAAGCTGAACAGAATCGGCTGCTAAAGAATTGGTGACTTTGGAATTGCCTACTACGCCTCGCTTCTTCTTAGTATTACCTCGTCTAGCACCACCCGCCATCTCGTATTCCTGGCTGATTTTACCGTAACGGCTGGCAACTCCTAGTAACATTTTTTCTGACATGGCTATTACAACCTGTTCTGCGTTCTTCACATCATCTGTGAGTTTGTCAATGGTAGATAACGCAGTGTTGTAGGCAGCAAGCTTAGACCGGAGATCGTTAATTATCATGTTATAAGCTTGTATAGTCAGTCCTCCGCCAAAGTCAAGTTCTACGCTGATAGATTGTAAACTTTCAATCCGGCGATCGGCTCGTTCTAAAACGCTGGAATTTCTTTTGCGACGTGCCATAATGCATCTCTGCCATTAGGTTAATAGTACTGTTTTATACAAAAACATATTTTATGTCATGGGGAAATACTACAAATAAGTTGCGTAAGTGTAGCCCATATTAGACATCGCATCTCCCAAAGCTTAATTAATTTCACCTAAATTATTTTTAGATTTCAGGTAGTAAATCAATTCATAAGCTCATTACAACAAATGCTGCAATGATTTAAGCGTTTCTTATACATGGAAGAACATTTGTTGCAAAGTATTAAACATTTGCTGCAACTGCTTATATATTTCTTGGAAATGCTTAAGCCTTTCTTATACATGGAAGAACATTTGTTGCAAAGGTTTAAATTTTCACAGCCTGAATTGTAGGAGCGTAGGCGTAGCACGTCGTAGACATCGCTTTTACCTGTTATCTAACAATAAATCTTCCCTTGAACTCTGTTAACGTGATAAATGAAGTCCTGTTGGTATTAAGGCAGATAATTTATGACAGCCAGAGAGCAACTTATTCAGGAAATTGAGCAAGTTTCAGATTCTCTAGTGGAACAAGTGTTAGACTTCTTGCTATTCATAAAAGGTAGATAGGATCAGAAAAATTCTACATCTGATGGTGAGCAAAGCCAGCCATCTGAGCAAAGCATTCTAGAACGCATGGGAGGAATTCCCCAACATTTGCTCAGTGTTGGTAATTTATCAGATCGAGACGTTCAAAGAGCGGTTATTGATCGCGGATAAAGCAGAGCCACCAACAGGAATCATGACCTATTATCTTACAATTTTGGTAGATACAGGTTTGTTGGTTGCCTTTTACGACTCAGCAGATTCACATCATCATCGGGTGGTTGAGTTTTTTGCTGGATGTACCAGTCGATTGGTAACGAGTGAAGGTTGTGTCACTGAAGTGATGTGGCTATTAGCCTCTGACTGGCAGGTGCAAAACGAGTTTTTGTCCCACCTAGTAAATAACATATACGAGTGTGAATCCTTTGCGTCTCAAGATTTTGCTCGGATTGCGGAACTGAATGCCCAATACGCTGATTTGCCAGCAGATTTTTCGGATTTATCCCTTGTGGTAATTTCTGAACGCCTGAATGTCACTGCCATTGCCACACTGGATAAAGATTTTGATATTTATCGGCGCAATCGTAACCAACTGTTTAACCGAGTTTTCTACCCTTAACCAACTTCGTCAGCGATCGCCTATAAACATAAGGATGATAAGGATGTTAGGATATCTTTCACTAGCTGCATCTGACCTATGAAATTAGTTTGCTCCCAAAGCGATCTCAGTACAAACCTCTCACTCGTCAGTCGTGCAGTACCCTCACGACCAACTCATCCGGTACTTGCCAATGTGCTGTTACAAGCGGATGCTGAAACTAACCAAGTCAGCTTAACAGCCTTTGATCTCAGCTTAGGAATTCGCACCAGCTTTAACGCAGAGGTATGGCAAAGTGGTGCGATCGCACTTCCTGCTAAATTACTTGTAGATATCACCTCTCGTCTTCCAGAAGGTGAAATCACTCTAGACGATGAATCAGCCCTCACAGGTGCAACATCCGGTGGAGAAGGTTTAATTGTCACACTCACACCAAAAAGTGGACATTACCAAGTCAGAGCAATGGGGCCAGAAGAATTTCCCGAACTACCTATAATTGAAAATACAGAAGTAATCCATCTCACCACCACTGCATTAATTGAGGGATTACGCGGTTCATTATTTGCTACCAGTGCTGATGAAACCAAGCAAGTACTTACGGGAGTGCATTTAACAGTTAAACAAGATACTCTAGAATTTGCAGCTACCGACGGACATCGCCTCGCAGTAGTAGAAACTAGTAACGAGCGTCCTTTAGGCGGAACTACTCAACTAGAAGTGACAGTACCAGCTAGAGCATTACGTGAACTCCAACGAATGCTAGCTCATAGCGCCTCATCAGATGAACCTGTAGCTTTATATTTCGATCAAGGTCAAGTTGTGTTTGCATGGCAAAATCAACGCTTGACTAGTCGCACATTAGAAGGGCAATATCCTGCTTATCGACAATTGATTCCGCGTCAATTTGAGCGACAAGTGACAATTGAACGGCGACAATTCGTCAGCACTTTGGAGCGGATTGCTGTGTTAGCCGATCAGAAAAACAATATTGTCAAGGTCAGTATTAATAACGAAGCTCAAGAAATTACCTTATCTTGTGAAGCTCAAGATGTGGGCAGTGGTAGAGAGTCGATGCCGGCACAAATTTCAGGTGAAAATATTGAGATTGCCTTTAACATTAAATATTTGATGGAAGGCTTAAAAGAGTTACCATCTTCTGAAATTCAAATGCATTTAAATCAAAGCCTAACTCCAGTGATTTTTACACCATTGGGTAGTTTGAAAATGACCTATTTAGCGATGCCTGTGCAACTTAGAAGTTAAAAGAATTGCGGGTAGCACATCTTTGCTACCCTACAGCGTATTTTTGTTTTCACAGCAGATATGCATATATATTAAGTGATCCATATCAGATTAACTTTGTCCCTCTTCATCCCCACACGTACTATGAATTCATGTCCATCATCAGCAAAACTCAGCTTCCACAAATAGGTCTGAGTTTCTCCTTGTTTGAGATGACCGAAGTAAGTAGTTGTATAGCCCTCAGACATACGTGGAATTAGTGGGGAACTAACTTGGTCAAAATTTTCTTTGGTAATATCTGCTCTGTAGTCTGAATCACCTACTGTAAGAAAAAGCTCGTAATTTCCCGTAGCCGTGGCATCCAAGATAGTCTGCAAACAACTAATGACGTTTTCAGAGGGATTTATCGAATTCATAATTATGTATGCTCCTAAGCGTTAAACCCTAGTTAAGTATAAATTAGGTTACTAGCTATCTATCATTTATCAATCAAGCTAGTATGCTTTCACCCCAAAACTCAAATTTTTTGCAGAAAATCAAAATTATTACATAACTTTGCATTCTTCATTTCTAAACCAGGGATAATCTGCACTATGCAAGTTTATTTTTTGTTTCTATGATTAGTTGATTTGTGTAATCGGAATTTCAATCCAAAATTCTGTACCTAACCCTGGTTGAGAATCACATTTAAGCACACCACCGTGTTTATCTACGACAATCTGGTAACTAATTGACAACCCCAAGCCAGTGCCTTTTCCCACTGGCTTAGTTGTAAAAAATGGATCGCAGATTCTTGCCTTCAGGGATTCGGGTATTCCTGGACCATTGTCTGCAATGCGAATGACTACACTCTTGATATTGCCTTCAAGTTCTCCAAAAGCAGTACGGATAGTAATTTGACTGCTATGAGGTTTTGATTGAGAGTAATCTTCTAAAGCATCGATCGCATTGCTTAAAACATTCATAAATACCTGATTTAGCGGCCCGGCATAGCACTCTACTAAAGGAAGGTTAGTATATTCTTTGACTAATTTTATCGCCGGACTTTCTGGTTTTGCTTTCAAGCGATGCTGCAAAATTAGCAAGGTGCTATTAATACCCTCATGAATATCAACTGGTTTTTTTTCTGCTTCGTCAAGGCGAGAGAAATTCCGTAAACCCAAGACAATCTGCCGGATGCGATCGACCCCAATTTTCATAGAAGATAGAGTTTTGGGCAAATCCTCCATGATAAATTCTAAGTCGATCTCGAAAGCGCGATCGCTAATTTCAGGGCTAGGGTTAGGAGTATTTTGTAAATAGAGGTCTAGGATACTAAGTAAATCTTGGGTGTAATCATTGACATGATTGATATTGCCATAAATGAAGTTCACCGGATTATTAATTTCGTGAGCCACACCAGCTACCAGTTGACCTAGTGAGGACATTTTCTCAGTTTGGATCAGTTGGGTTTGAGTTTGCTTTAAATCATGCAAAGCTTGAACTAGCTTTTGAGTCTGCTCTTTGGTTTGATTATGTAATTGAGCTTGTTGGAGTGCAACCCCAAGTTGATTGGCAATTTGAGTAATAAACTTAATTTCTGAGGCTTCCCAATGGCGGGGTGCAGAATTTTGGTAAGCTGCTAATAAACCCCATAGCTGTTGCCCAATAAATATAGGTGCGATCGCATAAGCCCTTGCTTGAATTTGCTCTAAAGCCGTAACGTGGCATTGAGAGTGGCCAGCTTGATAGATATCATCGACTACAAAGGTTTCATTGTGACGATATCGCCCACCTTGGGTTTCCTGCAAATAGCTATCTTGCCAAACTGTCTTGGTATCAGAACTTACTAGCTTTAACCAGTTATCACCCACAAACTCGGCGATATATTCACCACTCCAATCAGCCTCAAAGCGGTAGACTGCAACTCGATCTGCTTGTAGTGATTTACAAATTTCTTGAGTGGTTGTCTGAAAAATTGCATCTAAGTCAAGAGATTCTCTAACTTTCGCCACAACTTCAAACAATACGCGTTGTTGTTCTGCTGCTTGTTGCAAATCTAATGTCTGTTGTTGTGTCTGAGAGAGTAAATCAGCTTGCTGGAGTGCTACGCCCATTTGGGCCGCAATCTGACTGAGAAAGTTAACTTCTGAAGCTTTCCATTGCCGAGGGCCAGTGTGTTGATAAGTTGCCAGCAAACCCCAAAGTTTTTGCCCAACAAAAATTGGCGCAAGCACAAAAGCATGAATTTGAAACTGCTCTAGATTGTCGATATGACATTGAGCAAACTCCATTTTGTAGATGTCATCGACTGCAAATGTTTCATTGTGGCGGTAACGTCCTCCCTGTGTGTCTTGTAAGTAGGTGTCATTCCAAATTGTATTAATACCTAATTCTGACTCATTTGACCAGTATGGACTAGCAGCCTCGAAATCGCCGACAAATTCACCACCCCAATTAGAATCGAAACGATAAACAGAAACACGATCAGCTTTGATTAATTGACAAACCTCTTTAGTAGTGGTTTGAAAAATAGTATCTGTGTCCAGAGATTCCCGAATTTCAGTAATAACTTTAAATACAGCCTGTTCTTGTTCAGACGACCGTTGTAACTCAATTGTGCGTCTTTTAACTTGTTTTTCTAAATTTTCATTGAAGACTTGTACTTGTTGGTATAATTCATACTGCTGAATTGCTGAAGCAAAGTGTTTACCTAAGTTTCTAGCCAGTTCAATCTCTTCAATCGTCCATTCTTGAGCTTGTGCTTTTTTAGACTCGCGCCAAACCTCAAACGATAAACGGGGATAAAGCTGCCTTTGATCGCTGTTATACTGCCCCGCCCATAGAGTTTCTGTATCTATTTCGTTGCGGAAAATACTTAAATAGCCTAACAACTGCTGGCGATACTGGAGTGGGATCATCAATATGCTGCGAATTTTAGTTGGTTGAAAAGCAACTTGCAAAGTTCGCAAGTCAGAAATTTTATATATATCTGAAATTGCCCAAACATCGTATTTACTAGACTTGTAATGTTCTTGCCAGACACTATACTGCTCTATGAGTGGATATATGGTTTGTTCTGGCATCACAGGTTGCTGTCCACAGATATAAAGCTTGATACAAGTATTTCCTGGTATTAAGCATTCTGTTAAGCTGGTCACGTTGCCATTGTGGAAATCAAAAGCTTCATTTCTAATGCAAAGCCTGCCACCAACTCCATTAAAGGCAGCAACAGCTGCTTCTAAGGCTGGTTGTAATATAATCGTTGGGAGTGAATGTAGTAGGCTAGCAATGCGGTTAACGATCGCTTCTCGTTCGGCTGTTTTACGAACTTGAGCAAGAAGGGTACTTTGAGCGATCGCCACTGACAGTTGATCGGCTACCATCTGTATTGCTTCTAGTTCGTATTCTGAAATCAAACGCGCTTCAGAATTATGAGACACCAGCAGTCCCCAAAGTTGATCTTGATAGAAAATAGGCGCTACTACAGAGGATTTTACGCCCATTGCCGTCAAATATTCAATGTGACAGGGGTCTACAGGGCGGTAACGGATCTCCTCTGATATCGTTTCTCCATTATCCAAGTCACGCAAGTGAATTTGACCAATCTCTTGAGTATCAACATTTACAACAGAACGCACCCGTGATTTGATAAATAGTTCACGGGCGGTGGGTGGAATGTCATCAGTAGGAAAATTCAGTCCTAATAGTGATGGCAAACGATTTTCGTAAATTGACTCAGCAATCACTTGACCACTACCATCGGGATGAAATTTGTAAATCATCACTCGGTCAGTTTTTAATAGCGATCGCACCTCTGCCGTTGTCACTGTAATAATTTCTTCTAACTCTAAGCTTCGTCGGATACGGTTTGTAATGCGGCGTAGAAAACTTTCTTCATCGCGACATAAGGGCAAATCTTGTTCAGGATTGGAGGTCATTGCTTATAGCAAAATAAATTAATAATTTGAAAATTGACATAGTTAAATCTAAAAATATTGTGAGTTTTTTTTATCAATTTGTCTTCAGTAAAACTACGGTCAAGTTACTATTGAAAATATTTATTTTCCTTTTATCAAAATTCACCAAAAAATCATAAAAACAGACGCTAAAAAGATTGCGTCTGTACTAGCTACAAGAGAAAATTCTTGCTTTTTAGTTTTAACTTTTTGTTGAAAGAGTAATGTTCAACAAAATTAAACTCTTGTGTTGTCAGCAAAGCGGATTTTTAGATAGTCATCTTCCATCTTTGCTCCGGCTGGTTGTAGTGCTGCTAAGGCTTGTGGCAAAACTAAGTTACGACGATGGTTGCCAATAGTAATGTTTAATTCATCTCCGGTTTTACTGAGTTGAACTTGGTCTTTAGGAATACCAGGTAAGTAAAGTTCTAAGCTGTATTGGTTTTCCTCTTGCACTACTCTAAGAGTTGTTTCTTTGTAATAAACCTGAGTTGGATCTTCATCTTTATAAAGAGTTTCTTTCAGGCGTTCTAATGAAGCTAATCCGCACATTTCCTCAGAAAACAGAGGAACTTCTTTCACAGGCAGAGGGTGAAAATCATCATGAATTTCTTGGCGATATTGTTCCTGACTTTCCTTCCAACGTTGAAAAAATGGATCTTGGACTTCGCGGGGAATAATGCGATTAGCCACGACCAAATCTGTTGCAACATTATACAAACTTAGATAAGCATGGGCACGGAGAGATTCTTTAATCACCATCTTTTCGGGATTTGTTACCAGACGCACTGAGGTTTGAGTATTATCTGTTAATACTTTTTCCAGAGCTTCAATTTGTTCATAAAACTCATAAGGTGCATCCATTACCTCTTTATCAGGTAGCGAAAAACCAGCAATTGGTCTAAAAAAAGGTTCAACCAGAGGTCGAAGTGCCACTGAGATATTTTGAAATGGTTTGTAAAAACGGCGCATATACCAGCCACCGACTTCAGGTAAACTCAGCAAACGCAATGCTGTGCCGGTGGGGGCCGAGTCAATAATTAAAACATCAAACTCACCTTCATCGTAATGGCGTTTCATCCTTACCAAGCCAAAAATCTCATCCATGCCTGGTAGAATAGCCAATTCTTCCGCCTGTACGCCATCTAAACCCCTTGCCTGTAAAACTTGGGTAATATAACGTTTCACAGCACCCCAGTTTCCCTCCAGTTCTTGCAGTGCATCCAGTTCAGCACCCCACAGATTTGGGCGAATTTTTCGGGGTGTATGTCCCAGTTCCATGTCAAAACTGTCTGCGAGGGAGTGGGCGGGATCTGTACTTAAAACCAATGTCTGATACCCTAGTTCCGCACAACGAAGTCCAGTTGCAGCAGCGACGGAAGTTTTGCCCACACCGCCTTTACCAGTCATTAAAATTACACGCATAGATGCTTCTGTCCTGCCTGAGAATTTTATTACATTTATTTACATTATCGACTGTTTAAGGAAAATAAATGTTGTTTCAACACGTCTAGGCATTATTATGAGTATTTACCCTAACTCATCCGTTGGGTTTTGCCGCAATAGCCGATCAAGCTTAGTTTCCAGTGCTGAGAGTTTTTTGAGAATTGTGGGGCGATCGCCATCAATAGAAATTAGTAAATTGGTTATTCTCTCTTGTATATTCGTTAATTGTGCTACTGCATTCTGGATTTGGAGCATTCCTTCTCGGAGTTCTTGGCGTTCCTGACGTGCTTCCGCCATTTCATCTAACATAGCTTGGACTGTTTTAGCATTACTCTCAAGTAGATGTTTGAGTTCTTTATCAGTCATTGCGATCACGCTTTGGAGTTGAGTTTATTATTCACTCTAAAGTATTGGGGGATTTTGTTTCAATCCCCTGTAGAGCAGCACAACTGTGCTAACCTGTACTATGGCTTAATTACCTGAAAATTGCGATCGGGGCTGTTTACTGGCTCAACATGGCAAAAGCTTGCTCAACCAGCATCTTAGCTTTGTGCAAATTCAACAGCTTTTCCTGTTCAAATCTATCTGGGTAAGTCATTTTCCTACCTTCCAGCGTTAGCCGAATCAGTGCTATTTGCTCATCTGTGGGTGAACTCATCTCATCTATCGCTGCGCCAATATACTGAAAAGTCGTGAAGGTGGGAGCCTTTAACCCTCTTCCCTCTTGCATCTGATGTAGTGCTAATTGTGGAAATGCCATCAGAGAAGTGATGTAAGAAACTTTGTATCCTGGGTTCCCTGTCGGCTTGATACCGTAGCGTCGGCATAAGTCGCGTAACTCTCGGATGGTTTTGATTTCAAGTTCGGAACGCGTGAACATAAAATAGAAGTGTCTCGTTTCTAATGGGATATTTGGTGGGTATCTAGTTTCTCAGGCGAAATACCCACTAATAAATCATTCTTCAATATGTATATCAATTAATTCAGATATATTAAGTAACGTAAAGTGTCTAAAGATAATCGTGGAAATCCAGAAATTAAAAATCATGGTTTTAAAACTGATAGAGATAAACCATTGATTGAATATATACACTTGCGAGTCACCAAGAAAATGAAGGAAGAGGTAAAAGCTAAAGATGACCCTCCAGAATTTTGCCGTCGTGCTATCCAAAAAGCATTAGATGAAGAGAAAGAGAAGTAATGCTTATTTTTCCTACTCTAACTCTTCTGGATTGACCCCCAATTCCTTCAGTCTAGCCTTCAGTTCTTCCACCTGCTGTTGTGCAAGTTCCCTCTGTTGTCGTTCAGCTTCAGTTTTTCGTTCTGCTGCTTGTGCCCTTTCTTCTGGAGTCGCTACCAACTGATTATCTACGTTAAAAAACCGTAATTTGGACTCATACACTCCCAAAAACAATTCTAACTGCTGACTCCATAGCCACCCTTGGGCATTTGCTTCAAAAGCTTGATATTTACCACTCACTAAACAAAACCCTTGAAACTCCAAAGTATTGGGGTGAAACCAAAAATATTCCGGCGTGCGAAAAGTCTCTTGGTAAAGTTCAAACTTCAGACCTTTGTCAACCTTGGCAGTACTGTTAGAAAGTAATTCAATAATCACATTGGGATACTTCCCTTGTTCTGCCCATAATACCCAACTTTTGCGGGGGCGATTTTCACAATCCTTGACGACAAAAAAATCTGGGCCTCTAAAGTCTCGTGTGGTAATCTGTTCTGGGCTAAAATAAATCGTTAAATTTCCAGTAGCATAAAAATCAGTACGCTGACGCCAGCACCATTTCAGACACGCCAACAGTAGTTCAATTTGCTCGCGGTGTAAATCGCTTTCCAAAGGAGGCTCATCACTCCATAAATCACTAGGGGGAATGATAATATCTTCTGCTTCTGTATGTATAGTTAATTCTGCAGGGATTTCAGGATTTTTTGCAGCCGTCATAATGATTAATGGCTTTCATTGTTACATCTAGTGTAATAGCAAGACTTCAGTCCTGATTTTCTTCGCGTAGCATCTCGTCAGAGAGGACTTTAGTGCTCACTACAAACTATGAAGATTTTGACGGTAATTATATTATTTTAATCATCGACTTTTTCAAGAGAAAAAATGCTGCTTCACTACATCTAGGCGTGAACAGTTCCAATAATCGATATGGGAAATAATCAAGCCATCAGAGTTAAGACCTAATTCACTCCAACCAGGAATAGAGATCCGTGGCTTCCAGGGGAGAGGGGTATTCCAACTGAGTGTCCACTCAGTTTTTATTGTGTCTCCTAAATGTTGAATATTATGTAAGTCCATCTTGGGATCTAAAAACAAAGTTTGGATAAAATTAATCATTTGTTTGTAACGTTTAACACCACAAAATTTATTCAGCGGATCTTGAAAATAAACGTCTGGAGCGTAAATGCTGTAAGTTTGATTGACTGGGAATCTTTGATAGTCTTGTTTGAGGATTTCAATGATATCCATGATAGATAAATATATCTGTAAATTGGTTTAATATGAAAACTGAAAAACTGAAATTAACCCTCATTCCATAAACGTTCTAACTGACGCCGCCAAGCAGTTAGGACTTCTTCTCGCCCTTGTGAAGTTTGATTTATTTCGCCCATCATTCCTTCAGCGTAAAAGCGTTCTAAGGTTTGCATAGTAGCTTGTAGAGATTGTCCTTGCTGTTTTGCTGCCTGAATAATTTGCCGGATGCGGCTTTCAATTAGTCGATTAAAGACATTATCTAATCGAGCTTGATGGAGAGATACAAGTCGGTTGATTGCATTGGACAAATCTGCACTCACTAAAGTGCCACTGTTATGTTGAAAGACCCCCCAAATTACCCCTTCATACAAAGCGTAACGTACTTCTTGAGTGTCATCGAAGTTGGCTTCTAGGAACTGTTCTAAAAATGGTTGGGCTTCTTGGATGGGCACAATAGGCAGTAAAACTCGCAGCCAAGTATTATCTTCGGAAAGCAGTACCAATAGCCGAAAATTAGAAGTGTCTATTTGCCACTCGCCAGGAGCGATGTCTACGACGGGCTGCGCCAACGCACCAACAGCCGATGTGCCAAATAATTCTGTTAGCGTAGCCGCAATTTCTTTAGGTGTCATAACTTTTTATTTATATATAGCCTCTAGATTAGCGCAGGGTGCATCAACTTATTCACCAGAATGCTTGCTTATCCAGTCTGAAAACGCAGTGAGGGCGCACAGCTAGGTGTACGCCCCACGAATGAATGTATTCCACTGAATTGAAAGATGTGATTTAAATAAGCGAATTGCTCAAAAACACGATACCGATCGCACAAAAAGCGAAGCCAGCAAGGCTGATTTTCCAGGGTAAAATTCGGTTTATTTCTCCCATACCTATCCCAACACCAATTTCTCTAGCGCTCATCGCAACTGCAAACAGAGTTAAAGTAATACCTAGTATATAGCCAACTACTGGTATCATTCCTGCCGCAACAATAGATTCAGCATTAGCGTAACCCTGAAATAAACCAGCACTGATGCCCACCAGAGCAAGCACCAGAAAGTTTAGTTGATTTGGCATCATCAGCATAGTACCAAAAACAATGGTAGAAATGGCGATGGCTATTTCTGTGCCTGGTAAATTTAGCTGAAATAGATGAATTACAATACCCAAAACTGTTGCGAAGACAAAACATCCAGCGATCGTCGCAGCACCACGAACAAACACAGATGAGAGTAAGCCAATAGCAACAATACCAACTAAACAATTCAAGCTAATTACTGGATCTGCCAATCCCCAGAGAAAGGCTTCCCAGCCGTTAGAAATGGTATGGTCAAATGGTGTTCCACTCAATGAACTGAGTAAGCTAATTAAAATTAAAGCTGCGAGCGCCCCAATATGGCGATCCATGAACTTTGAGGTATTAAGTTCCCCCCAAGCACGCGATTCTGATAATTTAGTCTTGAACATCGCTATATACCAAATTAGTTTTTAGGTAACTTATACTACCCACCTATCCCAAAAAACTAACGTGGTAATGATGCTAGATTACACTAGCTTCACTAAGTTATCTAAAGCCAAGTTGATTTCAAAGTGAAAAGTCTGAATCCAGGCTAAAAACTTTCTCTTATCCTTTAAACCACACAACAGGCTGTTCCTATATCTTTCTGACGATGTACTCAACTAATTGTTGAATTATTTGGGCATCTGTTTCACTTAAACTTTCCAACTCAATTCTATTGCTTTGTTGTGGGGTACTAGGGTTACTACTATATATACGGCGACTCAATCCTACAGGACTATTCTCATAAAATGTTGTATATAATACACATGCTGCTACATACGATCCAATCGGACTAGGGTGGCTTTGATCCGAACTGTAAAGGTTTAATTTCAGATTTGCTTCCTGAATTTTTTGCCAAGCAGTTCCCACAGGTGCAACTTTAGCTTTCAGTTCTTTAGCAATGCTCATGTAAGCATCAGTCAATATCTGTTGCGTTTCTGGTTGATTTTGCTTTGCCCAAGTCAAGTAAAACACTGTTTGGGAATTAACTCGTTTAATTTCGGCATCAAACAGAGTAGCGTAGTTGTACATTTCCTTGGGATTGGTAATTGGTAAAGTACTTTGCTCTTGCAGTACTACGTAATCCCAGCGTTTTACTTTCAAAAGCCTGAGTGCTTCACCACGTTTCCAGTGGTTTTTGAGTGTAGCTCCACCAACCACAACCATTTCAGTTTCCAGCGTTTTAGGTTCTTTGGCCGAAGCAGCCAACTGTTGTGTCAACCAAGGAAGATCGTTGAAATAGGTATAGCTGTTGCCAATAAATAAAACTCTGATTGCCTGCTGTTCGCCTACTGGGAAGGAATTTGCCTGAATCTGCCTTCCTAACATCCTAAACAAGACAATTATTAGAAAGAGGAATAAACATACATATACTATATTGGTGTTGCTCATCATCTCTGAAATATTTGCAATATAACTTAATTCTTGGACGGGATTTTTTTGGAAATAGTTCTGACTGTTGATGAGTATATGAAAGTTTTCCCAAGAGATTGCAAATTTTACCCAACCTAAAACTTTTCTTAACTGAACTGTATTAATAAGAAGACTAATCTAGAAAGTACCTTCATTGGAAGAGAGAGACAATGAAATTTATCAAATTGCTAATACTGAGTATTGCTTTTATCTTCTTTGGATGGATTAGTCCTCTGCAAGCTAGTTCAATAGCTCAATTGCCAACTCCTTTACCTGTAGTTGCACAACGTGAAACAACATCTTTGAAAAATTCACAGGATGTATTGACTGTTGCAACTTTTAATGTCGAGAATTTAGACCCAAAAGATCAACGCTTTGATAATATTGCCAAAATTATTGGCAATAATTTGAACGCACCAGATGTTATTAGTTTAATTGAAGTTCAGGATAACAACGGGCCAACCAATGATAACGTTGTGAATGCAAATCAGACTTACCAAAAACTGATTGCTGCACTCAAAAATATTGGTAGTCCAGCCTACAACTTTGTTGATATTCCGCCCAGTGACGATCGAGATGGTGGAGAACCTGGAGGCAATATTCGTGTCGGTTTCTTGTTTCAACCCAGCCGGATAACTCTAGCAAAAGCGCTCAGAAGAGGCGGTTCATTAGATGCTGTAACTATAACTCAAGGTACAAATGGTCTTGACCTCTCGCTCAACCCTGGTCGGATTGACCCCACGAATGATGCTTTCGATGAAAGCCGTAAGCCACTTTTAGCAGAATTTATTTTTAACGACCAAAAACTGTTTATCATTGCTAATCACTTTGTTTCTAAGCTTGGAGGTTCTCCCAGCGATGTTAAACGAGTCAAACAAGCCGAAATCGTGAATGAATTCGTAGCGCAACTACTAGAAGTTGACCAGCAAGCTAAAGTAATTGTATTGGGTGATTTAAACGATTTACCAGATTCCCTACCTCTGAAAGCCTTGAAGGGTAACATCCTTGAGAATCTGACGGATCGTTTACCTGTTAGCGATCGCTTTAGTTTTAAATTTCGTGGAAATCCTGAACTTATTGACCATTTGTTAGTCAGTAAAAATCTTTCCAATGTTGCTCAACCAGAAATTGACATTGTGCATGTCAATGTTGGCTTTAGTAAGCCTGTCAGCGACCACGATCCTGTAATTGCAGCTTTTACATTACCTGTTACCCAGTCCACCTCTGACCAATTATTTCTTGATGGTACAAGCCCCTAAATTCATTTATGGATAGATAAATTTTAAACTTTGCTTGGTTCAAGCCCTCGGATTTATCCGTGGGCATTAATTGCGAATGGGCGAAAAAGCGAATTACGAATTGTGCTGACACGATTCCTCCAGTTGTCCAACCCATTCCCACTCCCGTAAGGTGACTTGAGACTTGGACGGGGAGAACTTAATGGCATTGGAGAGCAAGTTATCCAACACTCGACGAAAGATAACTGCATCTACTGCAACAATGCCACCAGGTACGGCTAGTTCACGTATCAGGGTCAAGTTCTTTTGAGTTGCGATCGCCTCAATATCTGCCAATGCTGACATCCCCAACATGATAAGGATTTGGCGCTTTTGTCCGTTCCACGATCCGTTGTATTACATCGCATACAACTCTAGCAGATGGAGTTTATAATATTATTTTGTTAAACATCGTAACTCTTAATCTAAATAAATTCTGGCATAAATGAGCGAAATACTTCTTGTCATAGATATGCAAAACGGTTTTATGTCTGAGAAATGCAGACATATTATTCCTACTATCATTAAACTAATTGAGCAATTTTTAGCGGCTGGAAAACTCGTTAAATTCACAAGATTTATCAATACTGCTGACAGTAATTATGTAAAATTAATTCATTGGTCAAGATTGATGCAAGAATCAGAAACGAGCATTATTGATGAACTTCAGCCATATATAAATAATAATATTTTTGATAAACCTTATTACTCTGCATTTACACAAAGTTTTTCTAATTTTATTTTTCTTAATAAAATCAGTAAAATATATCTTTGTGGTGTTGAAACTGATAGCTGCATTTTGAAAACAGCAATTGACTCTTTTGAGCGTGGTATTGAACCAGTGATTATCGAGGATGCTTCCTCTAGTCACGGTGGTCAGCAAGCACATGATGCAGGTATTTTTTTGCTGAAGCGTAATATAGGGAAAAACCAAATTAAGATGACTGATGAGGTTCTTGAGGAGATGTCATAAGCCTTGCATCATTGTTAATATCCTGAACCTGGTGTGATCGCAAGGGTTGGTATTATGAATATAGTCCGATATTTTAAAGCTTAGTCATTTGCTCAAATCGAAATTTTTACTTAATTCCAATTGCTTGGATTACGGTTAAGCTAAATCTACCTTGAAAACTGTAGTTTGTTGAAATCAGGGAAAAACTCAGAACTCCAGCCATGAGACAATAATATAGTCTACTTAAAAACTCCATATTTAAAAATGTATGGAGTTTATTAAAAATAATATAAAGTTTCAATAAAAAATTAGAAGAAAATAATCATAGAAAATACTGATGCTTTTTGATTTATTATAAGCAAAAATATTACTTACATCTTTTTTAGAGATAATTTTATTCCAGGCATCTATACATAATGTTCATTAACTCTCTCATTTCTGATAATTTACAACAGACTATCATTCGTCATCCTCTTGTTGTTAGCTCTGAGGTTATGCTTCCAGATGTGATTGCACTAATCAATGAAGCATTAGGTAATCATCATAGCTTGCCAATCAAAGATAGCAATTGTTTGACAAACTCAGGTAAAAATATAGCTAGCAATACATCTCAAGCCACTAGTTGTGTTTTAGTTATAGAAAACTCGCACTTGGTGGGGATAATTACGCAAAGAGATTTAATTAAGCTGACAGCGCAAGGTAAAAATATAGAGGGTATCAGTGTTGCCCAAGTAATGACCAGAGAGTTAATAACATTGAGGTTAAAAGATTTTAAAGATGTTTTTACGGCGTTACATTTGCTGAGACAAAATCGGATTTGCCATCTGCCTATTGTTGGCGATCAAGGAGAATTAATTGGATTAGTTACTCCTACCAGTCTGCTGGCAGTTTCTATTCTACAAGCCGAACTTTACAATCATACACGAGTTAAACTTGTAGAACGCCAGAAAATAGAGGCAGAATTGCGATTGGAGCGTAATTTTGTTTCTGCTGTTTTGAATCTAGCAGATGCTTTAGTTATTGTATTAGATTTTCAGGGAAAAATTGTTCGCTTTAACCATACTTGCGAACAAGCCACGGGTTACACATTTGATGAAGTTAAAGGAAAATTTATTTGGGATGTCCTGCTATTACCTGAAACAACAAAACGTATCAAAGATATTTTTCAAAATTTAGCCGATAGAGAATTTCCTCAACGTTACGAAACTTCTTTAGTTACTAAGGATAGCAATCGCCACCTAATTTCTTGGTCAAATAAGGTTTTACTTAACCCTGATAATCAAGTTGATTATATCGTCTGTACAGGTATTGACATTACTGAAAGCCGAAAAGCACAAGAGGAACTCCAGCAGACTCGCAACTTTTTACAATCGATGATTAATAATCTGCCTGTAGCCGTCTTTGTTAAAGATGCTAAACCAGAAAGTTTTGGGACATTCAAGCTTTGGAATCATACCTGCGAAAATATTTTTGGCATTACAGCAGAGCAGGCTATTGGCAAAACAGATTACGAATTATTCCCAAAAGAACAAGCAGACTCTTTATGCCAAAAAGACCTAGAAACTTTTGCTAGCAGTGTACCTCAAGATATCTCTGAAGAACCTATTGACAGCCCCAGTTTTGGTAGAAGAATTTTACACACGACTAAAATTCCTTTGTATGACAAAGATCAACAACCCGAATACCTGTTGTGTATTTCTGAGGATATTACAGAATACAAACGAGCAGAAAAAAATCTGCAACAAGCAAAAGAGCAATTACAAACGGTTTTAGATGCAGTACCTGGGTTTGTTTCTTGGGTAAATTCTGATGGATATTATTTAGGGGTTAATCACCATTTAGCTGAAAGTTTTAACTTGACTCCTGATGCTTTTGTTGGTCAAGAATTGGGCTTTATGGAAAATAGTCCGCAATTTACAGAATTTATGCGTGAATTTTTAGCTAGGCAAGATGTAGCAGATTCTAAGGTTATTGATACCCAAATCAATGGTAAGATATGCAATTATTTGCTCGTCGCTCAAAAATATCAACAAAATACAGCTGCTGTTGCAATCGGAATCGATATTACAAAACGCAAACAAGCTGAAATAGCCTTACAAAGTTTGATAAAAAGTACAGCTTCTACGACTGGACGTGACTTTTTTCCAGCATTAGTTGAGCATATTTCTTCTACTTTAGATGTCCGTAACACCTTAGTAACTGAGTTAATTGATGGGCAAGCTCACACTTTAGGATTTTGGTCTGATGGGCAGTTACAACCCAATATTTGCTATAACCCAAAATCAACTCCATGTGAAATTTTGCTCAAGCAAAGATTTTACCACTGTAGTTCGAGAATTCAGCAACTCTTTCCTAATGCTAAAAGATTAGCTGCTATGGAAGCTGAAAGTTATATGGGAGTTATTTTGAGTGATGATTTTGGTCAACCAATTGGCTCATTATGCATAGTAAATGACAAACCCATACCTGACCAACATAAATTTGAAGGAATTCTCAAAGTATTTGCAGCCAGAGCATCTGCTGAATTGCAAAGGCAACGAGCGCAAGAAGCTCTACAAAAACTCAATCAAGATTTAGAAGTCAGGGTTAAGCAACGCACTTTAGACTTACAACAAAGTGAGGCAGAACTTAGAGCTATTTTTAATCAAGCAGCTGTGGGAATTAAACTAGAAACTTTAGATGGTCATTTTCTTAAAGCTAATCAAAAGTTGTGTGAAATTTTAGGCTATAGCCAAGAAGAAATACTAAAGAAAAACTTTAGAGATATCACACATCCAGAGGATATACAAATCCATCTAAATCAGTTGCAAAAATTAATAGCAGGAAAGCTAGAAACATTCTCCATTGAAAAGCGCTATTTACATAAAAATGCTGATGTAATTTGGATAAATCTAACGGTTTCTCTAATTCGAGATCCGATTGGTAAACCCATTTACGTGATCGGTGTAGTTAAAGATATACGCGAACAGCAAGCTGCGCTACGCGAACGCAAACAAGCTGAAGAAAATATTTGTAAAGCTTTAGTAAAAGAAAAAGAACTCAGTGAGTTGAAATCTCGTTTCATTTCTATGACCTCCCACGAGTTCCGAACTCCTTTAGCTGTGATTGCTTCCTCTGCTGGAATCTTAAAAAGTTTTAGTCATAAACTAGATGAACAACAAAAGCATAAACATCTCCAGTGCATTCAGACTTATGTTCAACACACTACTCAACTATTAGATGATATTTTGCTAATTAATAAGGCTGAAGCTGGAAAATTGGCGTTTGAACCAATTTGTATTAATTTAATTAATTTCTGTCGTTCTTTGGTAGAGGAAATTCAACTCAGTTCTCCCAAGCATACTCTAGCTTTTTCTCCCCAATACTTAGGTAATTCATCAACAGATGATCGCTTTATGGCTTGTATAGACAAGAAGCTTTTGCGACAAATACTGAGCAATTTGCTTTCAAACGCTGTCAAATACTCACCAGATGGTAGCAATCTTCAAATTGATTTATTAGTTCAAGATGAAAGCGCAGTTTTTCTAATTCAAGATGAGGGTATTGGTATTTTACCAGAGGATCAACAGAATTTATTTGAACCATTCTACCGAGCTAGTAATGTTGGTAATACGCCAGGAACTGGATTAGGTTTGGCAATAGTCAACAATTGTATAGACCTTCATAGAGGAAGAATTACCTTCACTAGCCAGGTCGGAGTAGGTACGACATTTAGGGTAGAACTGCCACTAATGATAAGTGGCTTCCTCAATGAAAAATATTTAATGTGTTATTAGTAAATAATTTTAGGGAACAATAAACTACGGCAGATTATTTAGAATTTAATGTAGATTAGCAAATCATTAAATAAGTCGGAAGTTGGAAGTCAGAAGTCGGAAGTACAGTTTTGTAACGGGGATTTAGAACAAGACTTACATACTTGCGGCTTTTCTTATAGCCGGGGACTTAAACCCACCGAAGTTTGTTAAGCTGGATAATCTGTTCTAGCAACTGTATTTACTGCGTCTCTAGACATTACAAAAATACTAAAACTGATTTTTTTATCTTTACTAATCAGAGATGAACACAATTTTAATTATAGAAGATGAACCCCAAGTAAGGGGAAACATTGAAGAAATTTTACAACTTTCTGATTTTGAAACTTTGATAGCTGCAAACGGTAAGATTGGATTAGAAATTGCTCAAGCAAAATTGCCAGATTTAATTATCTGTGACATTATGATGCCTGAATTAGACGGCTATAGCGTGCTGTCTGCTTTACGTCAAAATGAAGCAACTATCAATATTCCTTTAATATTTGTTACTGCTAAATCAGAGCGTTCAGATTTTCGTCAAGGAATGGATTTTGGGGCTGATGATTATTTGACTAAACCATTTACTCCTGAAGAACTACTCAATGCGATCGCTTCTCGTCTTAACAAACACGCCTTGGTTGAGCGCCAAGCTCAAGCCAAACTAGACGAACTCAGAATGAATATTGCTCACTCACTACCTCACGAACTGAATACTCCTTTAAATGGTATTCTCGGTATGTCACAGTTGTTAATAGAAAATTGTCGCATCATACCTGCTTCTGAAGAAGTCGAAATTGCAGAATTAATTTACACATCTGCCAATCGCTTGAATGCATTAGTTAAAAGATTTTTATTATATACTAATCTGGAATTAATAGCCAAAAATCCTGAAAAAGTCCGTAAAATCCAAGAACAAAGAGATAAATGTCTTGCTGAGAAAATTATTAGTGAAGTCGCTTTCAAAAAAGCTACAGAAAACTTTAGACAAAAAGATTTAAAGCTAGATATCCAAGAATCTACGGTACAATTATCACAAGAAAATTTGAGTATTCTTATTGAAGAATTACTTGAGAATGCTTTTAAATTTTCTTTACCAAACAGCGAAATTCAAGTTATGAGTAAGATAAAAGGTAATAAATTTAATTTATATGTAATTGATAATGGCAAAGGTATGGCAATTGAAGAGATTAAGAAAATTGGAGCTTTTATACAATTTAATCGAAAGTTATGGGAACAACAAGGCTCTGGCTTAGGGCTGGCTATTGTTCAGCATATAGTTAAATTATATGGTGGTGAATTTACAATTGCTAGCATTCCTGAAAAAGGAACTACTGTAAGTGTTAGTTTGCCTTGCTAGGGGATGATTACAAATATAACTACAGTAAAATAGAAATTTGCAAAATAGTAATTTAGAGAGTAAGGAAATCTATTGAATATTTTAGGGGATTAGTTATATTCCTTAGTTTTAAGTACGCTTTTTCAACACCAGGTTTGCACAACATGACCCTTCAATTGTTGTCCTAACCAAGGTGTATTTTGTGAAAGTGTATAAAGACTTTTACGTTCGACTTTCCAGGTTTGCTGGGGATCAAATAAAGTAAGTTCTGCTGGTTGATGAGGTATGATCGCACTTACTTTTTGCCCCAAACACTCTGCTGGATTGGTACTCAATGCCCGCCATAATTCTAAAGCTGTAAATTCCTCAGTTTCAACGAGATATTGCCACAGTAAAGGTAATGCTAGCTCTAAACCAATTGCCCCAGCAGGTGCTTCGGCAAAGGCTTGGACTTTTTCTTCGTAGCTGTAGGGTGTGTGATCGATAGCGATCGCATCGATTACACCCGTACATACCCCTGCACGTAACGCCGCCATATCACTGGGATTACCTAAAGGCGGGTCTAAATGCAAGCTGGTGTGATAACTCTTAACTGCTTTGGTATCAAGTAAAAGGTGCATCCAGGTGGTGCTGGCGGTGATAGGTAAACCAGCTGCTTTAGCTGAGGCGATTAATTCCACGCTGCGAGCTGTGGAGATACGCATGATATGGACTGGTGTGCCGATGGTTGCAACCAATTCAAGCATTGCTGCGATCGCAGTAGTTTCAGCACTGGCAGGTATTGGGGGTAAGCCAAAACGGAGAGCATTTGTCCCTTCTCTCATGACACCATTCGCTGTTAACTGGCGATCGCTAGGCCAAAATGCTACTGGTTTACCCAATGGCTGGAGATACTCTAACACTCTCCGCACCAGCGCCAAATTTTCTAAAGGTTTACCATCAGTAAAACCAACAACTCCAGCAGACGCTAAATCTGCCAATTCCGTCATCTGCTTCCCAGCAATATCTACGGTGATAGCACCCCAGATATGAAGCAGGGGAGCAGGGGAGCAGGTGGTCACTGAGCTTTGCCGAAGTGGGAGCAGGGGGGACAAATTCTTCTCTGCTCCTCTGCTTTTGTGCCCCTCTGCCCTTTTCTGCTGCAACTGTGCCACAAGCGCAGGGTTATCAATAACTGGGGATGTATCGGGTAAAATGCTAACTCTGGTAAAGCCGCCAGCAGCAGCAGCTTGTAAGAAAGACAAGAGGGTTTCTCGTTCTTCAAAGCCAGGTTCACCAGAGTGGCTGTATAAATCCACTAATCCAGGGCCGAGAACTAATCCCTGACAATCTCTGATTTGAGTATCGGAACTGATATCAGAAATGTGCGAAGCCACTTCTCGGATATAACCATCAGCAATCAGCACATCAAAGAGTTCGTCGATTTCAGAAACAGGGTCAATCACTCGTACTTTTTGCAGCAGTTCAGTCATAAAAGTTTTTAGTTATGAGTTAGAAGTTAAGTAGGTAAGCATAATTAAACATAAAGTAAAATCCTAGTTCGTAGTGAGCGATTCATCGCTCAAAGCAAGGATTATTAAGACTAAAGTCCTTACTAAAAACTTTAATTTATTTACGTCTAGCTACTTATGAGTTATTTGTTCTTCAGTCATCACTCCTCACTCCTAACTCAGCACTCCTAACTCAGCACTCACAATGCCCCCGCTGCTGTTTTATCTAGTACGCCTCCACCAAAGTGATAGGTGATGTTCATCGCTTGCAGTACTGGTAAACCATCGATTCCAGCAGGGTAGTCGATAACACTGACTGCACCGTTACCCTGGCGAAAACTCCAGAAGTTTTCCAGCGATAAACCCAGAATGTGACAAAGCAAGGTTTTGTTAGTAGCGTCATGAGCTACTACTAATACAGTTTTGAACTGATTATTTGATGCTGCTTGCAGAATTGATTGCCAAGCTGCAACGCTGCGCTCCCACACCTGTTGCAAATTCTCCCCTTCAGGCATTTGGACTTGCGTTGGTATTAGCCGCCATCGCTGCAATTCTCCCGGAAACTCTTGCTCTATCTCTGTTTCTAATTTTCCTTCCCAGAGACCATGACTGATTTCTCTTAAACCATCTTGCAATTCTAACTTGACATTAGGATGTTGTTTTAAAATAATCTCTGCTGTTTCTTTAGGGCGCAGCATTGTGCTACTGCAAGCATTATCAATTGCTACTTCTTGGAGAAATTCGCTTGCTTTTTGTGACTGTTGTCTACCGTTGTCGTTGAGGGGGACATCAATTTGCCCTTGAAACCTGGTTTGGCGATTCCAGTCTGTTTCACCGTGACGCACTAGTAACAATCGTACTCCTTGATGATCCGGTCGCAATGAAGGTAGAGTTTCTCCGGTGTGTTGCGTTTGATTTAAGGATTCTAGCTGGACTGGTTCGCCCAATCCTCCAGCAAAATTTAATACGGTGATGCCACAGTTAGATTGTTGTATTGAGTGGTAACGACTGGGAGGGATTCCTAACGCTGTGCTAATCAAGGCGCGATTAATTCCGTTGTGTCCCACAATGAGAATAGTTTCGCCTTGATGTTGAGACAAAATTTCTTGCCAAAACTGCCGTGCTTGTTCGTATAAAGCAAGAACGGGATAATGTTCTCTCGTTCTTTCTGCATCATTAAGCAGCATCCGCAGTTCGTCGGGGTTTTGATGCCAAGTGCGGTAGTCTTCGGCAAAGTTTTGCTTGACTTGGGAAGTCAGCAATGCTTCCCATAAAGGCAGGTCGATTTCTAGCAGCAAATCAGAAACTTGAACTACAGCAGATTGTTTAGCCTGAGTAGCTAACTCACTATGGATAATATCTGCTGTATGTTTCGCTCGTTGTAAGGGACTGCTGTAAATCGCATTAAATAAGATATTGCTGAGGGCTTTGCCTACTAGACTGGCATCGTTACGACCTTTTTCGGTTAATGTTGACGCATCAGTGCGTCCTTGGATACGCCGCTCGGTGTTATAACCGCTTTGACCGTGGCGCACAATGATGACACGAGTCATCTCAAAGCCCTCCTCTTATCTTGACGATTAATTTTACTGCAAAACGATTGCATAATTATCGACTCAGGAAGGCGGATTGAGTCAGGTACAAAACTTTATTCTGTTAGAGGAAGCAGAATGATTGGCTAAAACTGCCGTTGTATGAATGATATTTTGTAATATAGCGGTTTGCAGTTGAGTCCAATACAGACCTAACCCCCAACCCCTTCCCTACTAGCGTTGGGGAGTAAGATTCAAAGCCTCTCTCCTTGTAGGAGAGAGGAATGGAAGTGAGGTCAAAACTGTACTTCACCCAAGCGATAACCGCTATAAAGCTGTTTTGATTTAAGTAAAAATAGTAAGAGTGAAAATGATGTAGGCACAATTTAGGAATTACTAGCTTAGTACTTTGTCTAAGCTAGTAATGAAAAGTTTGTAGTAAGCATTTTAGTGCTTAGAAAATTAAAGACTAAAGTCTTTACTACGAACTTGTTGACCTTACTAATTTAAACTTAGCAGACTATTAGCAAGGATTTAGGAAAACGCAAAATTAATTAAAACTATAGCGTCAGCCTTTATACCTGATTATTCTCTCCGTATATCTAACTGTACTTGCAATCCATCATTGTCACTGCCTGACTGAGCCGGTGTTAAGAAAACTGAAGTGTCTGGCTGTGATAATGATTCGTTAAAACGGATTTGGGCTGGAGCTTTATTGTCTCTTCTATTATTGTTGGAAAGACTTGCTGGATTAGTTTGCTCAAAAAAACTTCTAAAGTCATCTTGGGCTGTTTTCCGCTCAATTCCAACTAGAGAATCACCAGTTAATCTGTATTGTCCGGGATTTGAGTTTGATGCTGGTGATTGAGCGTAGACTTGGCTTCCTAAGCTTGCAAAGGCTGCCGTAATCCCCAAAAAAGCAATAATTTTGGCGTTCATTTGTTTAATCCAAATTATTTTTAATATTGCTTGTCTCTTATTCTCTGGGAAAAATATTTTGATTAACTCTATCGTTAGGTTCAACTATAATAATTTTATTGCGTATATACTTAGCGTGTCAATGATGGATTGCTGTTTTAGGCATTAACAACTTATAACGAATGGCATCTCTTTAGGAAGTTGGATTATCTGGTTCAGTTTCTTAGCGATCGCACAGTTAAGTTCGTTGAGATATGCCAGGATGAAACCAGGGATGCCAACAGGTACAACCGCATTCCCTTCTTTAGTCGTTTACTAGTTTTATCATCAGTGTCACAGGATAGCGATCGCACTGGTCATACTGATTAAGTATTTGCACTATTTTTCTTAAACTAGCACAGTATTAATTGAACAGCGATCGCAGTTAAGTTCGTTGAGATATGCCAGCATTAAATTAAGGATATTTAACAGTCGCACTAGAGCGATGCCTACGGCGGGCTACGCCAACTGCACTCACCACAGAAAGCGCTAAGATTGCGTCAGCGTAGCCCATTGTAGATATCGCTAACAAACAGACGCTTTCTCAATGCCAGCGATACTAATCTAGATATTCAGTATGCCGTTAACTATTCAGGGTGTATAGTAAATTCAGCCTAATTAAGCAGAATCGCAACCGAATTAGTTTGTTTTGCTATGCCAAATGAGCTTTTACAAATTTTAGTAGCTGCATTTATCGGTGTCGTTTCTGGGTATCTGATTAATCAATTACCCCCACTAAGAACCTTTCGGGGTAGCTGGTTCTTGGTTACTGCTGTAGTAATTGAACTTGCTCTCTTGTCAGGAATTTGGGCATGGTTGTCTGGAGAAGTTGCGAAAACATCAAGTGTCAGAGGCTTGGTTCAAATGATTGGTGCTGCCTTGGTGGGAGCCTTTTTAGTTAATATTCTCCAACTTATCTTCGGTAACGTTTGGGGTAGACAGTCTTCACAACCAACTCCCCCTCAGCCAGGTACAAATCCGGGAACTGTTGTTAGAGGAACACGGATGACAGGGAAGGGAAATAAAGCAAGAGTTACTAAAGGAGATGTTTGGGTAGAAAATACTCAGATAGACGGTGAAAACCAAGAGTTTTCTGTGACAGACGATGCTAATCCTCCCGCTTCTCCCCAACAAAATAATCTGCCGAATCCATGATTATTGCCAATCGCACAGAGGAACTTCGACTTTTCAACCAGATGGTGCAGGGAAGCTTTGGCAAACGGGTGCTACTGATTGAAGCTAAATCTGGTTTAGGTAAGACTCAGTTACTGGCACTGTTTCAGCATAGTCTGCCTAGAAATATATTATCTGTACCAGTCGATCTCAAAACAGCACAGCGAGGAATTCCCTATATCTTTTCTTGTGTACGCAAGCGTTTAGGAGAAAAAAGTTTTCCTTCTTTAAACGCTGCTGTTGGGCAATATCTTAAATCGGGGATAGAAGTCTCTGACACTAGGATGACTGGCAACGATAATCAATTGAGCGTAGTTTTGTCTAATGTGGATGAATCTACACGCAATTTTCGCTTGACTGAACTACGAGAAGCATTTTTTCAGGACTTGCGAAAAATTCCTCAAACATTAGTTTTTTTGTTTGATTCTTACGAAAAAGCCGCTACCGAACTGGCAAACTGGTTAGGGGGAGAATTTTTAGCAGATGTTGTTGATACACCCAAGTTAATTGTAGTAATTGCTGGGCAGCAGATTCCTCAACCGACAATTGAGTGGATGGATTTACATCACTGTTGTTGCTTGGAAGCCATTTTAGATAGAGAGGCGTGGTATGAGTACAGCCAAAACAAAAAACTGCCTTTCAATCGAGATGAGGTAAACATGGCGATGTTGATACTCAAAGGACAACCTCAGGAGATTGATAAAACCTTACAAGCCCTAAAAAGCAAACAGCAATGAATAGTGAGTTATTGCAAAGGCTGGCAAAGGCACAAACAGATGAGGAACGCTCTTGGATTGTCACGGAAAGTTTGCTTTCGACACTTTCGCCTGAGTTAGCTGCGGCGGCATGGGCGGGGGTAGTGCCACACTGGTTTAATGCAGAGATTTTGGCAGCACTGCGCCCAGAATTGCAAACACAATCATCTCAGCTTTATACAGAATTGCAAGCTTTACCTTTTGTGGAAAAGTTTCCTGATAGAGGGCATAATGTTCATGATTTGACGCGAAATCTGATGTTAAAACATCTGCGTCTTGAACGTCGGGATGAGTTTATCACGTTGTCGCAACGGGCAGTTGAGTATTTTGGCAGCACCAATCCTGAGCCAGAAACTCAAATTGAATGGCTGTATCACTTGATTGTAGTTGACCGGGAGTGGGAAGGCAGTGAGCTTTGGGATTTAGCCCAAAAGTGGGACAATAATTTTCGTGTTGCCGAGCTAGAATCGCTGATTACAGCATTATTAGAACAGATTGCAGCAGCGCAAGTGGCAACTCCAGCTAAAGCAGAAGTTTATTTTTGGGCAGGTAAAGCAAAGTTTCGAGTTTATCAAGCAACAGAAGCCTTAGAGCGCTACGAAGCAGCATTGGCATTCTACCGCGAGATAGGCGATCGCTTGGGTGAAGCTAATACATTAAAAGCAATCGGCGATGTCTTGCAGTTCCTAGACCGACGCAGCGAAGCCTTAGAGCGCTACGAAGCAGCATTGGCATTCTACCGCGACACAGGTTCTCGCTTGGGTGAAGCTAATACATTAATAGCAATCGGCGATGT
>NZ_JBALDD010000003.1:0-39016 GCF_036917555.1 Nostoc sp.
TATTAATTTAAGCAAGAGCCTTTTTGGACGTTCACTCTCAGTAATATATATGTACTGTTAAATGGCGATCGCTGTGCCAGTTGCGTAAGTCCTGAGTGAATTACTATTACGGCTGGTAAACATCATTGCTTTAGCTTCCGAATAAGCCGTTTTCTAGCTTGTAATTACTAGAAGCGATAGCCTAATCCGGCTTGGAAGCTGACGGCATCAGCATCACTATTTCTGTAAGCGTCAATACCCCATTTAGTATCGCCGTAGGCAATGACATTTTTGCTAACTTCTGATTCAATCCCAAGGGTGACTACAGGTGAATTCCGATTGCCCAATGGGGTTTTTTGACCTTCGTCAGTTACAAAGGAATAACCACCACCGAAGTAAACGTTAGTATTTTTGGCGATGGGTGCATCATAAGTCACTATGGGCATAATTGCAGCAGCATCACCACCATACAACACAGAACCCCGCAGTGAAACAGGGGCATTGGGAACGGCATATCGTCCTTGAATATTACCACCAATTTGTGCTTCATCGTTTTCTTGTCCGCCACTGGTTGCACCAACAGCAACACCAGCACCGATGTAGTTACCGTTAGTACCTGCTGTTTGAGCAGATGCAATGCCGGCTGAGAGGACAATGGAAGTAACAGCAAAGAAAGAGGCAGCTAATTTTGTAAGTTTCATAAAGTTATTCTCACTAGAGTTAGGTAAAATCAATGTTCTCTAGTACTAGAATCTCTTTTTTTACAAAATGTAACCTCACGCACCTGGTTCACCCAAGTGGCTGAATTATTTCTCACCCACCTGGGTGTAACAACTGAAATATTTAGATAACAGTTATTTCTTCAAAAAGCGCTGACGTAGACGAGATATAAAAATATTCACCTCTGGTATTTTCAGGCATGAAGCGATCGCCGCAAACACCGCAATTCCCACGAAACCAGATACACACAATTGCAACACCAGAATCAGTAAACCAGTTTTACCTAACAACTGCTGAGAACCAATCAAAGTCCCATAGCTTGCTACCCCAGCAACTACGCTACCAGCAGCCAAACCCAGAATCGGCAAACTCCACTCGCGCCAAGGTAAACCATTGAGTTTGCGATCGAGCAACCATAACAGCATTAACATTGAGCTGCAATTTACACCCACTGTTGCCAATACCAAACCGGGAGCGCCAAAAGGTTTAACCAAAAACCAATCTAATATGATATTGAGTAAAATGTTGAAAATACTGATGCGAAAAGGTGTCTGTCCATCGCCTAAAGCATAGAATACCCGCACCAAAACATCACGCCCCAAATAAACAAACATCCCAATTCCATAAGCGACTAGCAAGGATGAAACTAGCTGTGTGGCTTCTGGCTTGAAAGCACCGCGCTCATATACCACTTGCACAATGGGTACAGATAACGACACCATCAACGCCCCTAGCGGTAGCATGGTGAAAGCAGTGAGTAGGAGTCCTTGGCGAATCCGTAATTTTAAGTCCTGCCAATTTTCGGGGCCAGCAAGTTTGGCAAATATTGGTAATAGAGGTAGCAAAATAATATTAGAAATAATCCCCAAGGGAGTTTGGACTAATAGATTGGCATAGTTAAATCCCGCCGCCGCACCAGGGATAGGACTAGCAAAATAAAGGTCAGTAGCAACATTAATAGGCATCATTCCAGAGGAAACTGTTGCCGGAGTCATGATTTTAATGACTTCTTGAACGCCAGGAGATTTAAAATCAAACCGCAGGCGTAATGTGCCCAATCCTAACCGCCACTGGACAATTAGCTGCACTAACCACTGGAGAATTGCTCCTGCCAAAGTTCCCCAAGCTAACACCATTCCCCCGATTAAAGCGTACTCTGGCTTAATAATGTCCTTGCCCAGTTGCATTGCTAAGATAGCAAGACCGCCAACAACGGTAATACTGGATAATAAAGGGCTAATAGAGAGTAACCAATATTGATTGGCTGTATTGAGAGTACCAAAGCCAATGCCAATTAAGCCGGCAAATAAAGCCATTGGTGCCATAATACGGAGTTGTTGAATGGCGATCGCTCTGGTTGTTTCTTGCAAACCATGACCGACTAAATCAACGATCGCATCTGCAAATAGAACTTGAGCCACTGTCACCAGCAACAGCACTCCACCTACCAGTGTTGTCACGGTTTCCACTAGGGGAGCCACTTCTTCTCGCCGACGCTTGGCTAAAACGCTGACGAGCGCACTGTGTAATGGCCCATTTACGCCACCAAGTAAGATCAGTAGAAAGCCAGGGATAATATAGGCATAACTATAGGCGGTGGCAGCAGCACCAACACCAAATGCGGCAGCGATCGCTTGCTGCCGCACTAAACCGAAGACTTTACTAATTAATGTGGCTGCGGCAACTATGCCAGCAATTCCAGCGAAAGAACGAGAGGGTTTTTGATCTTGTTGTGTCACGAATAATACCCGACAACTCTTGCAGAGTGCATACTTTAAAACATTTAACCTGAAATTCCGCAGTCTGTCAGGTAAATTTTGACAAATTAGTAATTTTAAATGCCTACGCCAAGGGCAAGGCGATCCCTACGGCGGGCTACGCCTACCCCCAGAATTAAATTCCTGAGATTGCTATGATACAGCGAACACGATTCAAAAGGGGTCAAATCGCTTTTTTGATTTGTCCCTGCAACACTAACTTAGTCATGTCCTTTGTTGTGTACAAGCCAAGAATTATTTTTTAACTCATTACGAGGATAGATCGAGAAAGGGGAACTATAACAATAACCATCTTCTGGGAAATAGTTGAACACTGTAAAAATTTGATTTGCAGTTTGTCATACTTTTGACACCCTTTAACCCTATGAAGTTTGGTATGAGGAACCCTTGTATAAAAACTACATAATCCAGAGCAATGGAACCCAATTCAAATTTCACGGAAAATCAACTTCTCTTGTCCAGCGCTCAACTTCAAGAGCAACTAGAGCAACAAAAGGCTTTGGCGAGTGTAATTGTCCGAATTCGGGAGTCTCTTGACTTAGAAACAATTTTTCAAACGACTGTTACACAAGTGCGTCAGTTGCTAAATACTGACCGAGTAGCAGTCTTCCAGTTCGACCGTGAACAAAACTGGGAGGGAGAATTTGTTTCTGAGGATGTCGCACTTGGCTGGGACTCAGCAATGGCAGTAAAAGTTTACGACCATTGCTTTGGAGAACAATTTGCTGCCAATCATCAACAAGGTCGAGTGCAAGCAGTAGCAGATATTTACAAGGCGGGACTGAGTGATTGCCATGTGGCAATTTTGAGTAAATTTCAGGTACATGCCAACCTCGTTGTCCCTCTATCGCGCCAGAAGGAACTGTGGGGATTGCTTTGCATTCATCAGTGCAGTGAGGCTCGTGACTGGAAAGAATCAGAAATTGAGTTTATTCGTCAAATTGCTGACCATCTTGTTGTTGCGATTCAACAAGCAAAGCATCTCCATGAAGTCAAATTGCAAGCTGCAAAATTGGCTCAAGCAGTTCAGCGCGACCAAGTAATAGCTAAAATTGTCGATGAAATTCGCTCACCCCTTGATATTGAAACCATCTTTAAAACCACAACTCAAGAAATACGCAAGCTGTTGCAAGCTGACCGAGTTGCCATCTTTAGCTTCAATCCCGATTGGAGTGGTAACTTTGTTGCTGAATCATTTGCGGAAGGCTGCACTCCTTTAGTTGGCGTTCAGCCTGCGATCGCTGATACTTATTTAGAACAGACGCAAGGCGGGCGTTACGTTAATAACCAGACATTTACAGCCAATGACATTTACCAAGCCGGATTAACAAACTGCCATGTCACTCTGTTGGAACAATTTCAGGCAAAAGCCTTTGCTACTGCCCCTATTCTCCAAGGAGATGAACTTTGGGGAATCATCGCTGCCTACCAAAATGTCTCACCCAGAGAGTGGCAATCTTATGAAGTCGAATCACTGAGCAAAATCGGCACACAAATTGGTGTAGCAGTGCGACACCATAAGTTACTGGCATATGCTCAGTACCAAGCAGAGCAACAAAAGACATTAACTAGCGTCATTACTCGAATTCGGGAATCCCTAGATTTAGATACAATCTTCCAAACTACTGTCACCGAGGCACGGAAAATGCTGCAAGCAGACAGAGTGGCTGTCTTTCGTTTTGACCCTCAAAAAAATTGGGAAGGGGAATTTATTTCTGAGGATTTTGTGCCTGAGTGTAACTCGGTAATAGCAGAAAAAGTTTATGATTATTGCTTTGGGGAACACTTTGCACACCTTTACGCCCAAGGTCGAGTAAATGCGATCGCTGATATTTATCAAGGAAAGTTCCCTGGTTGCTACGTCCAAATCCTAGAAAAATTTCAAGTGCGGGCAAATATGGTCGCACCTCTATTGAAAAAAGGTGAACTTTGGGGATTGTTGTGTATTCACCAATGCACCGCTCCTCGTTATTGGCAACCCTCTGAAATTGAATTTACCAGTCAAATAGCCGAACAATTGGGAGTTGCATTAAAACAGGATTCTTATTTAAAGCAAGTTCAAATGCAGATTGTCCAGTTAGCAGAAGCTACTGAACGTGAAAAAGCAATGGAACGGCAAGAACTGCTGGCTGCAACCATTGATAAAATCCGCCAGTCACTCGATATTAAAACTATTTTTAGAACCACTACTCACGCTGTACGAGAGTTACTTGAAGTCGAGCGAGTTGCAATTTACCGCTTCAACCCAGATTGGAGCGGTAAATTTGTAGCAGATTCCTTTAAAGATGGTTGGAAACCTGTTGTCCAACCCCAACCAATGATTATACAAACTTTTGAGGACACCGACGATGATAACGAACTTCCGCGTAACGAAACCTTTGTTCCAATTCGGGAAGGTGAAAAATTATGGGGATTATTAGTTGCTTATCAAAATTCGCAACCACGTTATTGGAAAGAAGAGGAAATTAATTTACTGGCTCAAGTTGGGGTGCAATTAGGAATTGCGATTCAGCAAGCAGAATTACTCGAGCAAACTAAACGTCAAACCTTAGAACTTACTCAGACTTTGCAAGAATTAAAACAAACTCAGACCAGGTTAATTCAGGGTGAAAAAATGGCAGGATTAGGACAACTACTTGCTGGAGTCGCCCATGAAATCAACAATCCTATCAGTTTTATTTTTGGCAATCTTATCCATTTAGATGAATATACTCAAGAACTGCTAAAGGTAGTGAAACTTTACCGTCAAAATTCCTCAATATTGCCAACTATCCAAGAGCAAATAGACAAAAGTGATTTGGACTTTCTCATCGAAGATTTACCCAAAACCCTTGAGTCAATGAAAGTAGGAACAGAGCGGATTTGTGATATTGTGCTATCACTACGAAACTTCTCTCGTACAGATGAGGCTGAATTGAAGCCAGTAGATATTCATGAAGGCTTGGATAGTACTTTGCTGATTTTAGGGCATCGCCTTAAAAACAATAACGATCGCCCAGCTATTGAGATTGTTAAACAATATGATAGTTTACCTTTGCTCGAATGCTATCCTGCACAATTAAATCAAGTATTTATGAATCTTTTGAGTAACAGTATTGATGCATTAGAAGAAAAGTTTAACACTATACAGCAGAGGTATTTGAAATTATTACAAACGTGTCCGAGAATACCCTTGATTATCTGGATTAATACGCAAGCTATTAATAACCAGATTGTAATAAAAATAGCTGATAATGGTCTTGGGATTCCAGAAGAGGTGCGATCGCATATATTTGATCCCTTCTTCACTACTAAAGCACCAGGTAAAGGTACGGGGTTAGGATTGTCTATTAGCCATCAAATAGTAGTTGAAAAACATCATGGTCAAATGAAATGTTCTTCTAAACCAGGAGAAGGAACAGAATTTTTGATTGAAATTCCCAACAGTAATTAGAGGCGATTGATTTTTGACAATTTTCAGTCAATCTTAAATAGGGGAGCCAGGGCTTACTCCGTTCCCCGAAAGCCTCATAACTGCCATTGCGTGCGTTATGCCATTAGACTAATCCACCAACGCCTGAATCAATATAATTTATTTATTTTCTTTATAGTTTAGGATCATTTTTTGGGATGCGATCGCAGAGTTGATGTTGAGAAAGTGGCAGAATTAGTATAAACAGCTACTAATTGGAAACGAGAAAACTTTTGATCGTCTTAACTATTTCTTGTTTCTCTTCAAACCCAGAACTATAGCCCCCAGAATTATAGGAACCAATCAAAAGTACGCTTTCACCAGATTCTAAAATTAAGGTAAATCGAGGATCTGTGATATGTTTGCCAGAATTAAAGCTTTTAACTTTAATATCAACAATTTCATTCAACGAATACACCAAAACTACTTTTCCCAATTTTCCAAACCATTTATAGCGGCTGATATTTAAGCTATTTGACTCTTTATCAAAATTAAAGTCGATAAATGAACCTGACGCTATAATTAATAAACCTAATAATAAACAAAATATGGTTATGCCAATTGCAGCATAGCCGACTAAAGTATCATCTTGCTTAACTACTAAACTTTTTTTAAAGGTTGTACTAAGAAATTATTAATTTTTAATATGATCAACTCCGCTTCTTCGGAAAAATAATCACTGTAAGTAGTTCATCTAAACGGAATACTTTCTGTTTTAGTTAATAACTGAACTTGATATTTATATATTATTTTTCCCTCTTTATCAGTTGTAGTTTGTTTTTATAAACGACTTCCAATTAATCCAGAAATTTGTTTTTGGCTTTTTTGATAACCAAAAAAGTCAAATTCTATCAGTTGACATATAATTTTTGATGACTTTTGCTGAATATTTGAAGTATCTATATTTTGTAAAATACGGTTACAATCAAGTTGTGTGACAGGTAGAAACATAAAAATAACATATAAATAAATTATACCTATTTATCCAATAAAGAACCCAATAAATCTAAGTAACTTTGGTTGAACAATAAACTTAAGCTTATTTTGTGTTTGCTCATAAATTTGTATATTTTTATCTCTGACCAAATCCCAAATTAAAATCAAATCGATAGCAAATAATACATAGTTTAATAAAGAATTTGTATTTTCCATTTTTTTGCAAAAATGTCTCTGTTTTTATGCTCAACGCGGAGATTCTTTACTTACAACCCAAACTATCTCGCGTTGACATACCCGTAACTGGATTTACGCCATCGGCTCGTTCACACAGCAGCGACAGTTGATAGCGGTCAATTAAAGCATCGGTAAAATCAGCACCAGTGACATCAGCATCGTAAAAGCGGCTGCGTGTTAAAGTTGCTTCAGTAAAGATAGCATTTTTCAGGTTAGCACCATCCATAGTGGCGCGATCAACTAAAGCGCCGCTCAAGTTCGCATCTTCCAAATTTGCCTTTAATAAAACTCCTTTAGTCAGAATTGCGTTGGTTAAATTCGCTCCTTGAAAATTCGTCCCCCGCATTTCTGCTGCGACAAAAGTTACACCTGCCAAATCAGCATGAGAAAAGTCACGATTTTCTAAATTTATATTGTTGTAATTAATTGTGTTTAATTGAGCAAAAGCCGGTTTGGGATTAAGTATTATCCACCCAAAGGCTAGTAGTAAAATCACAATCAAACCTAAAAGGCGCAGTAAAATCTTTTTCATAACTTTATTATTTGTCAGTAGTCCTTTGTCATTAGTCCTCTCTTACAAAGTTTTGAGCGGAGGTTTCCTCCGCTCAAAACTTTGCGCTTTGTGATTTAAGCAATAACTAATGACTAATGACTCTTGCCTATTTCCAATCTTTCCCAATGCGGATTGTCAGATCGGATTCTAAATCACCAATGGCAGACACCTCAATTTGACCCAAGCCTAAGACTTTTTGCAAATCAACCCCAACTCGTCGGTTGCCTTTTTGGACAATAATCTGAGTTTGACGTTGGGTATCTGGCCAATCAGGCACTTTGTAAATATTATTAAAGCCTTTCTGTTTGAGATAAGCAATAACTTTTTCAGTTAGCTGAGGTTGATTTGAAGCATTTTGAATAGCAATTTTGAGGTTAGGAACCTGACGCATATCTGATTTTAGACCAGGTACATTTACCCCAACATAATCATTCAACAGGCTCTGTTGTCCAGTCATATTCAGCCAATAGCTATCAGGGTCTTTGCTAAAGCGGCTAAAGGTACCAGGCAACACAGTCATTTGGAAATTATCCCGATCTAGGTTGAGTCCGAAATTGACCAACGCCATCATTTCTTCCATCTTCAGGTTGGTATCAAAATATTTTCGCATTAGGCGAGTTAATTGAGGCAACCTGGGTAAGACGGTAGGACTATTTAAGCGTTGCAGCAGAGCTGCTGTTAGTGCTTGCTGACGCTGCACTCTCGGCAAATCTCCCAAACCTGGTTCGCGGAATCGGGCAAACTGTTCTGCTTGTTCGCCGTTGAGGGTTTGCCAGCCACTAACTAAATTAATCGACAGCCGACTGCTGGAGTCTTTATATTCCATTGATTGGGGAACAAAGACTTCTACTCCGCCTAACTGATCGACTAACTGCCGTAAGCCGCTGGTAGAAATACGGATGTAACGATCAATTGGGGCGTTATTTAAGGTACGGCTAACTACCCGTGCAGCCAAGACTGGGCCGCCTTTGGCATTGGCATCAGATACCTTAGTTAATCCCTTTTCTCCCTTTTCGGGGATGGCTATCATTGTATCTCTGGGAATGGAAAGCACCCTTACAGATTTTTCACTAGGGTTCAGTCGTACCAGCAGCATGGAGTCACTTTTGCCTGCAAAGCTTTCTGGTGAGCCATCAACGGTACCGCTGACTGGTTCAATCCCCATGATTAAAATATTCATCGGACGTGAAAGCTTGTACTGGGAAAGTTTGCCCCATAACTCCCCTGGTAATGGGATTTTTACTTCGTCTTTAGCAGTAGTTCCTAAATCGTCATCTGTTCGATCTAGATTGCTCCATAAAGGAGTCCACAGCGCTAACGTTGACACCAGCAGCCCAGATAAGATGATGCCAATGACAACCGTCATAAACCATAACAGCCATCGAGGCATGGTTAAGCCCAGTCTCTCTGAAAGCTGATTGGGAATCGCGCCCACAGATTCGACGACGCTACGGTGGTTCGGATTCGCTGGCTGGTTTAGTTCAACCTCCTCCTCTGAGTCGGCTACTGGTACTGGCGTTACTTGATTTTCTGTCCGTTGAAGTTGCGACGATCGCACGTCACTTTCAAACTCTACTACTTGTTGAGACGTAACCGGATTTTCCGACCATTCGACTTGTTTTATCACAATTATCTCCCCACTCAACCACTCCCTAAAAGTATGTTAATCCAAGCTACAAATATTGCCAGTGGAAAAGCTCACTGTAAACTTGTAATGTTCTTCGGTAGGCGTGTATGACAACATGAATACTTTATTGTTCCCCGTAATCCTAGCTGGTGGTAAAGGTGAACGTTTTTGGCCCCTAAGCCGCAAAGACCGACCCAAGCAATTTTTAAGTCTTGATGGTAGCTCTAGAAGTCTATTACAAGCAACCGCCGATCGATTGATTGAACTCGGTGGCGGTTGGGATTCCTTGTGGGTTATCACTTCTAGTCAGATAGCTGAAGGCGTAAGACAACAACTACCCGATTTACCAGTTGAAAACTTGCTGATTGAATCGGAAGGAAGAGACACTGCCGCAGCCGTTGCTTGGACAAGTTTAGAAATCAAACAGCGCTATGGAGAAGACGCTGTGATTGGCTTTTTCCCTGCTGACCACTGGATTGCTGACCAAGAGGCGTTTGCACACACATTAAATGCAGCTACGCAACTGGCAACAAGCACAGCAGCGATCGTTACACTGGGGATCAAGCCTACTTTTCCATCAACCGGTTACGGCTACATTGAGCAAGGTGAAAAAATAGGTAGCTTTAATGAGTTGCCAGCTTATCACGTGAACCGTTTTACTGAAAAGCCCGACCGGGAAACGGCAGAGACTTTTTTATCTACGGGACGTTTTAGCTGGAATAGTGGAATGTTCGTTTTTCGGGCAGGGGTTGTTCTCAAGGAACTATATACCCATGCTCCAGAAATTATCGAACCTTTAGAACAACATGGTCTTGATATCTATCCCCAGTTGCCTAAGAAGAGTATAGACTATGCGTTAATGGAAAAGACCACTCTAGCATACGTTTTGCCAGTTGATTTTGGTTGGGATGATTTAGGAGATTGGAATGCGATCGAACGCTTACTGAAAACAGAAGAGACTCCCAATGTGGAACTCGCTACTCACGTAGGTTTAGATACGCAAGGGGCGATCATTTACGCCTCAAATCCAGAAGATGTAGTTGTTACTATTGGTTTAGAGGATGTGGTGATTGTGCGCGATCGCAATATCACTCTCGTTGTTAAAAAAGAACGTACCCAGGAAATCAAGCAGATCCTTAAAATTCTCCAAAGCGATTCCCGATTTACTGACCTGCTATAAAAGTTAGAACCCTTGGCAGAGGCGAAAAAGTCTATTTTCCCATTATAACTTGACTGTCCGTTATTTTATCTGACAGTTATGGACATTATTAACTTTGAGCCTCTGGCCAAGACAATGGCAATCGATTCTATTACTGCCTATCAAAAATATATTTCTCCGTCCAAAGGTTTTTCTTGTTCCCATCGCTTATTACACGGTGGGGATTCCTGCTCTAATTACGTCAAGCGAATCCTGAGTGAACAGAAGCTCCACCAAGCCGTACAATCATCCTTAAAAAGATTTCAAGAATGTGCGGCAGCTAGCAACACTTTAACAAGCATGAAAACTAGAGCCGATTTCCGTTGTATTGTCATCCCCTGCTGCCTACCTCTTTAACTCCTCTGCCTCTTGGCAGTTTTTTACAAAAATGTTCCTCACCCAAACTGTTCCCCGTCAACGAGAAATCCTTGAAGTCTTCCTTCGCAATGGCTGGGACTATATGCGAAGGTTACTTACTGGTGGCAAAGCTGATGAACCTCAACTTCCAACACCTGCGGTTTTAAAAAATATTCTGGTAGATTTAGGCCCAGTTTACGTTAAACTTGGTCAGTTAATGTCTACCCGCCCTGACTTACTGAGCGCCTCCTATATTGAGGAATTGTCAACTCTACAAGATGAAGTACCACCAGTTCCTTGGTCAGAAATAGAAATAATCCTTCGTAAAGAATTAAAACTTTCACTAGCAGAAACCTTCAGCACAGTTAACCCGATCCCAGTCGCAGCCGGATCAATTGCCCAGACACATCGAGCTACACTAGCAGACGGTCGAGAAGTCGCTTTGAAAGTGCAACGTCCGGGAATTGATCTGACTATTGCCCAAGATATTGCTTTAATTCAAGGTATTGCCGATTTAGTGGCGCGAACTGATTTTGGGCAAACCTACGAAATCAAATCCATTGCTGAAGAATTTACTAAAGCCTTAGAAGCCGAGTTAGATTTTACACGGGAAGCGGGTTTTACAGACCAACTGCGGCGCAACTTATCTCAGAGTCGTTGGTACGATCCCACACAAATAGTGGTTGCAGAAATTAACTGGGAATTGACCACAGCAAAATTACTGGTGATGGAATGGTTGGATGGAGTGCCGTTCCTGGCAGCGGATTTGGATAATGACCCCAACGTTAAAGATCCTGCCGAAAAGCGTAAAGAAATAACTACTTTGTTATTTCGGGTATTTTTCCAGCAACTATATATTGATGGCTTTTTTCACGCCGATCCCCATCCAGGAAACTTGTTTTATCTCAAAGATGGGCGTGTCGCTCTCTTAGATTGTGGCATGGTGGGAAGACTCGATCCCCGAACACAGCAGATATTAACGGAAATGTTGTTAGCGATCGTTGATTTAGATGCTCAAAGGTGCGCTCAGTTAACTTTGCAGCTATCAGATTCTGCTCAACCAGTAATTTTGTCGCGGTTAGAAAATGATTATGATCGCATGTTACGTAAGTATCACAACGTCAGCCTCACACAAATAAACTTCAGTCAGATAATTTATGAAGTTTTACAAGTTGCCCGCAACAATAAAATTAGGTTGCCTAGTAATATGGGTTTGTATGCCAAAACCCTAGCAAATTTAGAAGGAGTAGCGCGGACATTCAACCCAGAGCTTAATTTTTTTGATGAAGTCAAACCATTAATTACAGACATATTTCGTCGCCAGTTAATAGGGGATAATCCTGTGCGATCACTATTACGGACAGCCTTGGATATTAAAAGTCTGTCTCTCCAATCTCCCCGCCAAATTGAACTATTATTAGACCGAGTTACCTCAGAAACCTTACAGTGGAATCTCTCGCTGCGGGGTTTAGATGGTGTACGGCGCACTATGGATGATGCGGCTAACCGACTATCTTTTAGTATTTTAGTGGGTTCGCTGATTATGGGTGCGGCAATTATTTCTACCAGAGCGCAGACAACTCAGCTATCTTTTTTAAGCACTATCCTGTTTGCAGTCGCTAGTTTATTGGGTTTGTGGTTAATTATTAGTACATTGCGATCGGGACGTTTACGGTAAAATAATTTTTAATTTTAAATTTTGGATTTTAAATTGAAGGAAAAATCTAAAATCTAAAATCTAAAATCTAAAATTGAATGACTCCTAGTGTTTTCATCCTCACCGGAGGCGGAGCATCTCCGGCTTTGCACCAATACCGTACATATCAATCCGTTACCAAGTAGCATAGTAACACTTGAATTATTTCTGCCAATTTTCTTAAGCTTGTTGGACTTCAGGTTTGGCTTTGGTACTGCGCGGATCATTTGTGAAAAATTGTAGGTTGGGTTAAGCAAAGCGCAACCCAACAAAGCCTCATAAATGTTGGGTTTCGTTCCTCAACCCAACCTACAGAGTTTAAGCTTTTTGGTGCTAACCCAAGCGTATTGCTGCGCAAATGGGGTACTTTCAGAGTCGCATTCAGCTTTTAGCGTACAATTTTATAGTTCAACATAGGTTTGCATTGTCGCTTTTGCCACAATTGTTATTAACTAAATAATACTCCTGCAATACTCGTCAATTCCATAATTTTCTCAAACTGAAAATCATGAGCTAAATTCCTAATAAAATTTTGCAGTACAGCATTTTCTGAAGGGATTTGCTCAATTAATTCTAAAATCAGGTCATCACTACATTGAGCTGCGGCAGTGTACAACTGTTTTACCCATTCAGGCGACATTTCAGATAATAGATTCACTAAATCCGTGAGCGTCAATATTGATTTTGGTCTTTGTTGCTTTAGGTTTGTTAGCTGATAGCTTTCTTCTTGATAAATATATTGAACTCCCAAATATTCGCTCAACTTTTCTAATAATTCTTCCTCGCGGAAAGGCTTGTTAATATAATCATCGCAACCCGCTTTGATTATTGCCTCTCGTTGTTCTTCAAAAGCATTAGCAGTTAAGGCAATAATAATAGTCTTCCAATTGGGGATTTGGGATTCGGTATTTTGGCTTGAAGTTTCTTCTCTAGTTTTAATAACTTTTGTGGCTTCGTAGCCATCCATAATTGGCATCCGCATATCCATTAAGATCAGATGTGGTTGCCATGTCTGCCAAAGTGCGATCGCTTCAATGCCATTTATTGCTTCCTGGACTGCAAAACCGATAGATGTCAGAATTTTCATTAGCACTAAACGGCTGTCTGTGGAGTCATCAACCACTAAAATACGGTATTCACTTTGAGCAGGCGCTAAACTAATAACTTGGGGTCTAGTTTGTTTGATCTGGATTTCGCTGGCTGCGGCTAGACCAAATTGAATATCAAAAGCAAATTTACTTCCCTCGCCAATAGTGCTGGTGACGCTAATATCTCCTCCCATTAGTTGCACGTATTTGTGGCTAATTGCTAAACCTAGTCCTGTTCCCTGTTGCGATTTTCTTCCGGTTTCAGTTTGCCCAAAAGCTTCAAATAGCAAGTCAATTTCTTGTGGGGCAATACCGCGACCAGTGTCTTGTACCTCGAAGGTTAGGGATTGGGCATGGGGCATTGGGCATGGGGCATTGGGCATTGGAGATTGAGGATTAATTATTCTCCTCTGCTTCCCAGCCTCCCCTGCTCCTCTGCTCCCCAATCCCCAGTCCCCATCCTCAGTCCCCATCCCCACCCGCAGCGTTACCCTTCCAGTATCGGTAAATTTGATTGCATTTCCCAGGAGGTTAAGCAATACTTGACGCAGTTTACTTTCGTCAACTTGGATGTACTGGGGAAGGTGAGATGTATATTCAAAAACTAATTCCAATCCTTTGGAGGTGGCGCGGAAGCGCAACATCTCTTCGAGGTTTTCCAAGAGGCGAATTAAGTCAAAACTGTTGAGATTTAAGGTTATTCTACCAGCTTCGATTTTAGACATTTCCAGAATGTCGTTGATTAAATTTAGGAGATGTTCGCCAGCACGATTGATAATTGCTAGATTTTGCTGATGTTCAGTTGATAAATCACGATCATGGCTCATGACTTGGGTAAAACCGAGGATGGCGTTGAGTGGGGTACGCAGTTCGTGACTCATGTTGGCCAGGAATTCGCTTTTGGCACGGTTAGCAGCATCAGCAATGATTACAGCTTCTTGCAATGCTTGTGACTGCCTTTGAGTTTGCGCTAGCAATTGTGCCTGCTGTAAAGCAACACCCAACTGATTGCCAATTTGAACTACGATGTTGATTTCTCCTGGTTTCCATTGGCGGGGATCGGAATTTTGATAACTCGCTAGTAATCCCCAAAGCTGACTACCATGTAAAATCGGAACAATAATGTAGGCTTTGGCCTGAAAGCGCTCTAAGAGGTTGATATAAGCAGGATGAAACTCAGCATTGTAAATGTCTGGGACACAGAGGAAACTTGCGCCTGGGGTTACTTGCAGATCGGGATATTCCACCTGCTTATCCCCGCTATCCAAAATTTTCGCTAGGCAACGCCCATCTTGTAAAACACCTTCTGTGAGATGAGGGTCATTGTTGTGTTCTTCTATGAGAGAAATCCAACCGTTACCCACTGATTCAGAAACAAATTCCCCATTCAAGTCGGGATTGAAACGATAGACAACAACCCGATCGCAGTTGAGTACTTGGCGTAATTCTTCGGTTGTAGCCGCAAATATCGTCTCTAAATCCAGTGTTTGGCGCATTCTTTGAATCACTTGAGCGATCGCTCTTTCTCGCTCTGCACTCTCACGTAAGGCTTCTTCTGCCAATTTTCTCTCAGTAATATCTGTAATTGTACCGATGTAGCCTTTAAGTTCTCCATTATCTCTAAATTCTGGCAAAGCCTGACAAATTACCCAGACGACTGTACTATCATCATGCAAGAAACGATGTTCGTACTTATAGGTTGACTTGGCGACTGTTGCTTGATTCCATGCCAACAATAGCTGCTCACGGTCGTCTGGATGTACGGCATTTGCCCAACCTGTTCCTAGAGAATCTTCTAAACTACATCCAGTAATTTCACTCCAGCGTTGATTAAAATATAAAACATTGCCATCCACATCAGTATGAAATATACAAGCTGGTGAGGCTTCTGCTAGAAGCTGATATCGTTGCTGACCTGACTGCAAAGCTAGTTCTGCCAATTTGCGATCGTTAATGTCTGCCCAATAACCAACGCATTCTATAGGGTAGTCAGCTTCGTCACGAATTAACCTCATCTTTTCGTAGAACCAGTGATAAGTTCCGTCAGCGTGTAACCAGCGGTATTCATAGGAAATGCACTCTTGCTCAACAAGGTGGGAAAATTTTTCCGAGATCAGTTCAATATCTTGTGGATGCACGCGATAAAGCCAAAAACTGGAGTTATCGATAAATTCCCGCGCTTCGTAGCCCACCATTTCTTTAACGTTTTCACTGATAAAAGTAGTGCTAAAATCCTCTGATGTTTTGCTGCTATAAATGACTACAGGGCTAGAGGTAAGCAGATATTGTAGGCGTTCGTTGGCTAAACGTATTTCTTGTTCGACGCGTTTGCGTTCGCGTAGCGCTGCATGTAGTTCGCTAATTTCTACTAAAACTGTGCCGACACCGGAGGGGCGATCGTCTTCACCAACAATCGGAAAATAAGAAGCTAAGAAGTGGCGGATAATATTTGGTTGTTTAATTGATGCGCTGCTCAATTCTTGATTGATAATGGGTTCACCAGTCACCAGAACCTGTTGATAAATTGGTTCCATTAAAGGGGCGATGTGGGGTAAGACTTCATAGATAGTCTTGCCAATATGATCTTGCTGGGGTAATCCATTAATCTCCGCTAGCAGTTGGTTGATCTGCACAAACCGCAGCTGGTTATCTACAATATTCATGCCGACAGGAGCGCTGCTAAAAAAGGCATTGAGACGAGCTTCTCTGAGTGCTAATTCTTGTTCTAGGGTTTTGCGCTCAATTAACCCACCTAACTGAGCGGCAACAGCACTGACTAGCAAGAGCAAACGCCGATCTACCAATACTGAGCTACGTTTAAAAAATACTAAAACAGCTAATACTTGGCTCCCAGCCAGTATAGGAACACCAAAACCAGCTTTTAATCCTACCTTTGCGGCTTGTGGCGATCGCAAGAAAACTGGTTGTGTAACTTTAGAAACATCTTCTATCCATTCTGGTTCTTGACTCTGCCAAACTCTTCCTGGTAATCCCACTCCTAGAGCAAATTTTACCGTTTGGCTTTGCTGGCAAAATTCTTCTAAACTGCTTTCCTCTCCGTACCAACCCAGACTATGTTCTAAAACAGTCCCATCTTCATTAGGTATCCATGCTTCACCAAAATCCCAGCCAATGGTGTGACAAATTAAGCGCAAGACCACTGCTAAGGCGCTGTTGACATCACTGGCGCGAGTGATCGCTTGGGTTGTCAACAGTAACAAACGGCTTTCATTTTCTGCCTGCTTGCGTTCAGTAATATCTTTTGCGGTTCCCAGTACGTACCATTGCCCATCAATCTCGATCATTTCTGCACTCAACAGTGTTGTCCTGATTTCTCCTGTTGAAGTGCAGACATCAATCTCATAGTTGCGGATAGCTTTTGTTTGTTGCAGGATGTTGGTGAGAAAATTATATTCTTCTGGATTCACCCAAATATGCAATTCTTCATCGGTGCGATCGATTACCTGAGAGCGAGAATAACCAAAAAACCGACAAAAGCTGTCGTTTACTTCGATGTAGCGTTTGCCCTGAACAGTAATTAAGGCAATTGGGTCAGGAGATGACCGGAAAGCTGACGCTAACTTTTCTTCAGAAGCCCGTCGCGCTGCTTCTGCGCGTTGGCGTTCTTTTGCCTCTAATACCAAGGATACTAAATTACCCAGAGAGCGAGCGAAATTTTGGTCTTCTAGCGTCCAATGATGAGTAACTCCCACTGCCTCCAGACATAAAACTCCTACGGTCTTTCCCTCCAGCCTAACGGGTGTATCGAGTATAGAGGTGATGTTTAATCTTGAGTAAGAGGCAGAAAATTCTTTAGTTCTGGGATCGGTATGAGCATCATCTGCGGCGATTGGTTGGTTTTGTTGCAAAGCTGCAAAATAAATTGGATAGTCTACCGCTGATAAGAAAAGTCCTTCGCTATGTTGATTGCGACTGCCCTCAAATAAATCAAAACACTGGATTTTCATGCCTGTTTCGTCATACAGCCAGACACTAGCTCGTTCCATGCCAATATTCTTAACCGCTGTTTCCGTGATTTTACTCAAAGCTGCTTTCAAATCACCCTGATAAAGCGTCTGATTTTGTGCCAATTGTGTTAGCACTAGATTATGATTGCGGAGCTTAATCGCGCTTTCTTGGAGTAATTTCTCTACCCCTCGGCGCTGTGTAATATTACTAGCAGTGCCTGTCATGCCTATAACCTGACCTTCTTCGTTGCGTAATGCGATCGCATTCAACATTAGATAAAGTAAGGTACCATCTTTAGCTACACAGGTAGTTTCATGCTGAAAGATAGACTTTCCCTGAAGAACACGCTCAAAGGCTACTTTATCTTGAGCAACTTGTGTAGGTGAGATGAAATCAATTAAGGCACGCCCGATCATTTCTTGGGGTTCGTAGCCATAAATCTGTTTGACTGCTGGATTGACAAAGGTAATTACTCCATCAATGTCCACCGACCAGATCATGTCCTGGGATGTCTCCACTAGGAGCCGATACTGACTTTCACTCTTCTTGAGGGCGGCTTCGACTGCAAGGCGTTCGCTTTGATAAACTTCTCTACAAAAGGCTTTGCTAATGCTAATGGGAATTTCTTTAAAAATATCTTCTATTTGTCTGTTGCGAATATTGAACTCAACTGTAATCTGTTGACGCTCTTTAATCTCCTGTTGCAGTTGGGAATTTTTTTCTTTTAACTGTTTTTTCAGTCTTTGGAGAGTAAGTTGATTTTGGACGCGTAATAAAACTTCTTTAGTTTGAAATGGTTGAGTAATATAGTCAATATTGCCTAAATTTAAGACGTTTATTTTTTCAAAAAAATCATCGAAAATTCCGAAAAGAATTATCGGAATCTCTTGAGTTTGATCGTTAGCTTTCAAATATTGACATACTTCATAATCATCCCTCTTGATAATGAGAACATTTAGCAAAAGCAAATCTGGGGGAGAAGCAAGTGCCCTATTGATTGCCAATTGCCCAGAAATGATACTTTCTACCTGATAACCTTGGTGTTGAAAGATGTCTGATAAAAAATGTAAATTCTCTAAGTTGTCATCAACTAATAAAATTTTTATTTTTTGAGCATCCATATCAGTTACTAAGTTAATTTTCAATCAGGAAGAATTTCTTGAATAAAAGTGAACATGAAATCAGAAAGCAAAACTCTGTCACCAGATTGTAAATAAAATCATCGTCGCTTACAACCATACTTCAGCGCCAGGTGTATAAAAAAGTTGCAGATAAAGCAGGATAACTGTTTATATCATGTCCGCTTCATTACTTAATTAAATCCGAAGAATCCCAAACAGCCAAGGCTACGGTGTACACACAAGTCCTAAAAACCTAGCTTGATGAGGCTTGACTCGTTCCCAGTCTCCGACTGGCAATGCATTCATTGAGTCTCTGACTCAATGTCTGACTAGAGGTAGCAGCCCTTAATCAGCCATTGCCATGCTCTGTATAAGAACGAGATAATATCTGAGAACAATGGAAAATTGAGCTTTTTTCTACTTGTGTCTACACCGTAGTCCTTTGTATTGGGGAGACGCCAAAAACGTTAGCAGTCTTCCGTACGGCAAGCTACGCGCAACATCTTTGTCAATCTAACCCTTAGCATCGGGCTAGAGCTTCTAGCTAAAAGCGAATTTAATTAAATTTACATTACATAATATAGTTTAATTTATGATTGCCTACTTACTTTGACATTAACTATTCTCAAGCTTTTCATCCTTTTTTGTTTGATACGGTAAATCCAACCTATATTTGTACGGTTTACCCAACTGTTTTTAGATTCTTATTTTATTAAATTACTTACTAGAGAGAATAGTTAGAGCCGTAATCGTCTGAAAAGGCCAAAATTTATAGAAATGAAAAATATTATCTCAATTGGTTGGAATAACTGGTTAAAACGGCATAAAGAATTTGTTTTACTATTTGACTCAATTGCTGCCGCTAATGAGATTGCTTTAATGCTTAACGGTCAATGGGATGGCTGCAATGGTGTAATTATGGCTTCTGGTGATGAGATAGCTGTTAACACTGCTACCAAACTATTAAAAGCTACATGGTGTTATCAAGGCGCATCAAAAGCTGTTTTAGACAGAGTAACAACTAATGAAATTTTACGCCGTTATGCAATCGGAGAAAGAAATTTTATTAATGCTAATTTGAAGTGTGCAAAACTTGCATCAATGAAGCTGAGTGAAATTAACCTAAGTTATGCCTCGTTAAGTTGGGCAAACTTAAGTCAAGCCAATCTCAGTAAAGCTGATTTAACAGCAGCAGACCTAAGTCAAGCGAATTTAAGTGGAGCCAATTTGAGTAAAGCATACTTGATGAGGGCAAACCTAAGCGAGGCAGACCTGCAACAAGCTTCACTTCAGGGGGCTAACCTAAGTAGTGCTAACTTAAGTGAAGTCAACCTCACTGGTGCAGATTTAACAGGAGCTAATCTGTCACTAGCAGACCTAAGAGGGGCAAATTTTCACTTGTGCAATTTGAGTGGGGCTAACCTAACAAATGCCAAATTAATTGAAAGTGACTTGGCTTTTGCTCAACAATGATCGCCAAACTCCAGTATTACCTTTAGTCAGTTCCGCCCCAACCCCCCTTAGAAAGGCAGGTTTTTAGAAAAGGGTAGAAGATAGAATAAAACATCGTGACATAAAGCTGGTCATGAACGAGTATTCAGGTTTAAACAGCTCGATAGCGATCGTTAGCGCAAAGCTACGACATTTAAGTCAGCCACAGGCAAAGCTACTGGCAATGTGGAGTTTTGGAATGGGAATGATGCTTTTCCCTTGGTCTAACAACAGTAGCAGTATTTTTAGCAGAACTACTGGGTGAGAAAGAAAATACAGTCCGGCAAAGATTGAGGGAATGGTATCGAGACGCAGGGGCTATGCTGACCCGTGGCTGAGAGTGACTGATTTTCCCCCGCTTGAAGCCTCTAGCATCTGGTATGGAATGCGTTCTTGGATGGAGTGCTGTTTCAAGGATACTAAACGTGGTGGTTTAGACTGGCATTTAACCAAAATGACTAATCCCAAACGTGCTGAACGTCATTGGTTAGCGTTCGCCCTTGGCGTTGGTGCAGCCAACGCCAAGGGCAATCTTATGGTTAGTAAGTGTTGCTGGTGAGGCTGATGCTAGCAACACTGGTAGTAGTTATGATCATTTACCAGCAAATCATCTGGCAGATAATTTACCGCCTGCTCTCCAACCCACACGCTTTTTGAGTTGTTTCCGTCGTGGTTTCATCAAAGTTATCGTTGCTTTGTTATTGGGTCAGCCTCTCCCTTTTGGTCACTTTTTCCCTCAACCTTGGACTACTAATCTCAACTTCTCTTCTGCCTAATAAATAAAAACCTGCCCTTGAAAGCCAGCCCCTCCCTGCCTGCGGGGAGGGGAGACAAAGCGTAGCTTTGGCGGGGTGGGGTTCTTGGGGTTTAGTAAGTAATCAACCGGACATGATTAAATACGAAATTGCCTGTAAACAAGATGAAAAACCTCTTTCTGCCTATGGCATTCTCCTACATCTAAAGAGAGGCGTATAGAGATGAGGTGAGATGATATCTATGAAAGCAGATTGGTATAAAACAAGCCTGACATGAAAAAATCGCTACTACCTGCATTAAGGTCAAGAAACTACCAGCTATTTTTTGCCGGACAAGGTATTTCCCTAATTGGGACGTGGATGACGCAACTTGCCACAATTTGGCTAGTTTATAACTTGACAAAATCCCCATTAATGCTAGGAGTTGTGGGATTTTCTAGTCAAATTCCTAACTTTTTTTTAGCTCCCTTTGGCGGAGTATTTGTAGATCGCTTTTCTCGGTATCGTACCTTAATTGGTACGCAAGTCTTGGCGATGATTCAATCGTTAACATTAGCAGTGCTGGCGCTAACTGGAGTGATTGAGGTATGGCAGATCATCGCCTTGAGTTTGTTTCAAGGGTTTATTAACGCCTTGGATGCGCCAGCCCGCCAAGCTTTTGTGCCAGAATTAGTTGAACGCAGAGAAGATTTAGCCAATGCGATCGCTATCAACTCCACGATGGTTAACGGTGCGCGATTAATTGGCCCTGCGATCGGCGGTTTATTAATTGCTGGCGTTGGAACTGGCTATTGTTTTTTAATTGATGGTTTGAGCTATGTTGCTGTAATCGCCGCTTTATTGGCAATGAAAGTTAAACCTTGGAAAAATTCGGTAACTGAGGGTAATCCCTTACAAAAAGTCAAAGAGGGATTTGTATATGCCTTTAGCTTCTCACCGATTCGATCCGTCTTGTTGCTATCAGCTTTAGTCAGCCTGATGGGGCTGCAAAACACTATTCTCGTGCCAGTTATTGCCGAACAAGTTCTCAAAGGTGGTGCAGAAAGTTTAGGTTTTTTGATGGCGGCATCTGGAGTTGGAGCCTTAACTGGTGGTATTTATCTAGCTACGCGCCAAACAATCTTGGGAATTGGGAAATTGATTGCCTTAGCTCCAGCAATTTTAGGAACTGGTTTAATTGCCTTTTCTTTGTCTAGATTTTTACCACTTTCTTTGTTTACAATGTTATTCGTTGGCTTAGGAACAATTCTCCAAATTGCTGCTAGCAACACATTTTTACAAACCATTGTTGAAGAAGATAAACGCGGGCGATTGATGAGCTTATACACAATGTCATTTTTGGGGATGATTCCTGTGGGTAATTTATTAGGAGGTTTATTAGCAAGTCATATTGGCGCTCCTAACACTTTAATGATTGATGGCATAGCTTGTATTTTAGGGTCAATCATTTTTAGCAGACAGTTGCCTGCTTTAAGGAAAATAATGCGGCCAATTTATGAGCAAAAGGGGATTATCACAACTCCAGAAGTTTAAGATAAATAACCGCAGTTAAATTTAGATTTATCTTTATTGGGCTTCTATAGCAAGTATTTTTTAATGTTTAGCGTTGCTAATTCAAGCTCACGCCGAGGCAAAGAATATATTAGTATAAAATTTAAAATAATATTTTTTGCTACTTAACCTTTAAACTGGAACAAAGTTATGGCTAATACAGGTGTAATTCGTCAGCAAGGGCAAAATCCTGCTTTACCACCAGAGCGTGTACCGCTAAAAACCTGGATTGGTATATTAGCCAGTATGCTTGGTGCATTTATGGCGGTATTGGATATTCAAATAACTAATGCTTCGCTGCAAGATATTCAAGCAAGTTTAGGAGCAACTCTCGAAGAAGGTTCTTGGATTTCTACGGCGTATCTCGTTGCAGAAATTGTGGTAATTCCTCTAACAGGATGGTTGTCACGAGTATTTTCTTTGCAACGTTATTTATTAGTCAATACTGCACTATTTATCTTCTTTTCTATTTGCTGTGGTTGGGCGTGGGATCTTAATTCCATGATTTTCTTTCGCGCCTTACAAGGTTTTAGCGGAGGAGTATTAATTCCTACAGCCATGACAGTTGTCTTAACAACTTTACCCCAATCAAAACAATCAGTTGGGTTAGCTGCATTTGGGTTTAGTGCAGTTTTTGCACCCTCAATTGGCCCAACATTAGGAGGTTGGTTAACCGAAAACTTTGGTTGGGAATACAACTTTTATATAAATGTAATTCCAGGAGCATTAATGCTGGCTGGTGTTTGGTACGGAATTAAGCCAGAAAAACCCCAAATTAATTTACTCAAACAAGGTGACTGGTGGGGAATTATTGCAATGGCTATTGGCTTAGGTTCCCTGCAAGTTGTTTTAGAAGAAGGTAGCCGTAAAGATTGGTTTGGTTCAGCGTTAATTGTGCGCTTAAGTGTAATTGCAGTAATTTTTCTGGCGATATTTTTCTTTATAGAATTAACTCGTAAACAACCATTTATTAATTTACGGCTTGTGCTTAGGCGGAACTTTGGTTTAGCCAGTATTGTCAATGTGTCGCTGGGAGTAGGATTGTATGGTTCAATTTATATTTTACCGTTGTATCTCGCCCAAATTCAAAAATACAATGCTCTGCAAATTGGTGAAGTATTAATTTGGGCTGGTATTCCCCAACTGTTTATTATTCCCCTCATCCCGAAATTGATGCAACGCATTGATGTGCGTTTCATGGTAGCTTTTGGTGTGACTTTGTTTTCCATCAGTGCATTTATGAACTCTGGAATGACTAATGAAACAGGATTAGATCAATTACGCTGGTCGCAATTTGTGCGTGCAATGGGACAACCCCTAATCATGGTGCCGCTTAGTTCTATTGCCACTGCTGGTTTGAGTCCGAAAGAAGCAGGTTCGGCAAGTGGTTTATTTAATATGATGCGGAATTTGGGCGGTTCTATCGGAATTGCTTCTTTAGCGACTTTATTAGCAAATAGAGAGCAATTTCACTCAAATAGATTGGGTGATGGAGTATCTTTATATAATCCAGAAACTCAACAGCGAATCGACCAAATGACGCAGTATTTTATTAGCCGCGGAGCAGATTTAAGTACAGCCCAAAATCAAGCGATCGCATCTATATCTAATATAGTCCGCCGGGAAGCATTTGTAATGGCTTTTAACGATTGTTTCTACTTTATTGGTATTGCTTTGTTACTCAGTGGGATTGCTATTTTATTCCTCAAAAAGGTGAAGCCAAGTGGTGGCGCTGTCGCTCATTAGATTTGTTGTATCAGTTAAAATGTTTGATACAACTACTAAGGTACTAAAATGGTCATTAGCCAGAGTAAATACTATATCTCCCCAGAAGAGTATTTAGAAGGCGAGAAAGTAAGTGAAATAAAACACGAGTATATTGATGGGCAAGTCTACGCAATGGCAGGGGCAAGTGATGCTCATATTACTGTAGTAGGAAACTTGTTTTCCCTGCTGCGAAACCATCTCCGGGGTAGTGGTTGCCGTGTCTATATGTTAGACATGAAAGCACAAATTGAGGTCATAAATCGCTATTTTTATCCTGATGTGATGGTGACTAGCGATGCACGAGATAAAGAATTTGAATATTTTAAGTGCTATTCTTGCTTAATTATCGAAGTGCTTTCTGAATCAACAGAAGGCTATGACAGAGGCAAGAAATTTGCTAGTTACCGACATTTAGAATCACTACAAGAATATGTGCTAATTTCACCAGACAGAATGAGTGTCGAATGCTTCCGCCACAATCAGGAAGGACATTGGGTACTTTACCCTTATGAAAAAGGCGAAGAAGTGCATTTAGGTAGCGTTGATTTTCTTTGTGCGATGCCTACGGCGGGCTACGCCTACGCAGAAATATATGAAGATGTAATATTGATAGATGAGAATATTTCCTAATCTAACATTTCTGGGTCAATTTCTAAAGCGTTGAGTTGTTCAGCAGAGAGCGATCGCAATTTCTCTACAATTCTCTCCCGTTTTTGTCGCTCAATTACAGCACGTTCCTCACCTGTTAGCAGTAAATTTCCTTGTGCATCCCACCACCGCAACCAAGGTAACTCTGCATTTTGATACAAACCCTGCCAGATTCCTAACTCTACACCCATAGGAACAATTGGATAATGTCCCCGTTCATTAGGTTTCATCAGTTGATAAGTATTATCAATTAGATGGTAAACTTCCACTTGCGCTTTTGCTACTTCATAAATTCCATAATAAGGCACTCGAATTGCCTGCTCATAAACCCAAAACTTACCAACATTTCCACCTTCCCCTTGAAATGGCGGTGTGTTATCTCGTTCTTCTGAACCATCTCCAGAGACAAACTCAATCACAATCAAGGGCGCGACGTACTCTTTCCACAGCACATAAGAACGCCGTATTTTATCTTCAAGGGTCGGTGGTACATTGGATAGATAAAACCAGTCTGGTGCTTCAGCCCCTTTCTCTGGAGGATCTGTCAATCGCCAGTAGATACCTAAATCTTGCCCAATACAATATTGACTATCAGGATGAAGTTCCTCTAAGACAAGTTTAATCGAGTCAGTAAGTAAGATACTTTGGGGATGCTCTTGCCAGTTTTTCACAAATGTACCATCTGAGTCTGGTAACTGGGTGTGGTCAGGTAAAGTTAATGCCGATAGGGAAGTCATAGGCTTTAACCAAGATTATATTTGTATTTTGTTTATTATCCGTTGAGTTATTCTGTTGTTACTTTGCCTTTGGTGTCAGGTTAGTCCCATTTTATAAGTTATTAAGCGTGCATTAAGGTCAACAATTACCGTTCCTCCCCGATTTTTCTCTACCCGTCGCCAGACATCATAGCCCATCAGAATCGCCTTCTCCCAATCACCCAACGAACATTGAGAAACTTCTAAATGAGATGTCATATTTTTGATAGTCTTCAATAGTTGGTAATCTAATGTTGAAACGCCTTCTAAGAAACTGTGATCTTTGGCATAGGCGAATACAAGTGCTGATATACCTTCTTCAATAGCTATTGCACGACCACCGTCTTCAACCTCGTCAATGGGGGGATTGCTTTTTCGCTTACATTTGAGAATACTACGAGTGACTACCGACCAACCTAAAACTGCGGCGTAGGAAAAATGAAAAACATCATGAAAGCGGTAGCCATCGCTTGTATAGGAATTGTCGGTAAGGTCATTTCCAATTTGTTGTTTGTTGATAAATGCCTTCATTTTGATTGAGTTATCTTTGCTTACCTCCGTAATTTCTACTTCAAACTTTTGTGGTAAACTTTCATTTTCGGGAAAATCATTGTCAAATATGTAGGTTGTAGCTTTATCATCTATCTGTGCTGAATCTCTCCATCCCCATCGGTCACGGCACTTTCTCAGATTATCTTCCGCAATTTCTTCCAAATTAAGGTGAAATTTGCTTGCTAAATTGGAAATATACCAAAGCATATCTCCCAATTCTTCCGCAATGCCTTCTTTAAATAGTTTGTGTGCATCACCGTCGCGTAAATGTTTTTTATACTCAGTCATCAATGAGCCAACTTCACCCACTAAACCTAGTAGCGGTATGATTAGTTCAGTACCTTCGACAGCAGGAATTTGGTCTGTATTCAGTGCTTGTTTTTGATACTCAGAAAAACTCATAATAGACATCTCCAATTGGAAAATTGTTGATTATAGTGATTCTCTGAAGGATGAAATATAAATCTGATGATGAATAAAAAGTATCGCCATTAGAAAATTAAGCTATATTTATAGAGAATCACTAGGAAAAATAATTGGTTGTGTACTAACTGAAAGACGTAACGGATGGTGTGGGTATCCATACTTTGTTAGAACTAGGCAGTAAAGAGGTTGTTTATCACAAATTAGACTTAACACTTCTTTTTCACGATTCTGAATTCTGGGATATTTTCCCGCACCCCATGCCAAAATAATTAAGGCAGCGCGTTTTGTTGCTACTTGAATATAGCAGTTGTTTTTTGGCCCCACAGGGTCATCTACTTGGCAAAGTTTACGGGGGTTTGTAGCACAATAAGCAAATAGATTAACTACTTCAAGAGAACCATATCTCCAAGACTTAGCAAAGTTAATACATCTAGTGAGAGTGTGATCATTTTTCTTATTATCGGCGGTACTTGGGTTAAGCATCACAAAAGTAACTTGAGGTAAACTTATATCCCATTTACGCCGCAGTAAGTAGCGATACTTTCTAGTGATGTCGAACTTAGCATATCCTTTTATGTCCATGTATTTTACTCGGAATTACTGTGGATTTATAAACAGCCGCTTGTTTTAAAACAGACACAACTGTTCATGTTTTTCCATTTCTGGATTTTGTAAAACTTTTGATTTTTTTCTCTGAGTGTCTTGTTCAGATTTTTTATATTGTTTTGATATATTCTTCGTAATTTCAGATTTTGTTTTTACCTGAGAATCTAGCTCCAAAGATAATTGCTGACAATTACTATTATTTAATAGTTGCAAATTAGTAATGTCTAAGGTTGGCAATCTCTGTGCTAAACTTTCTTTAACTTTATCATTAATACACCATTTTAGTGGATAAAAATAATCAATTGCTTGAGGCGTTGAAGTAAATTTTGATTTTATTTTTTTGCGATTACTTTTCAAATCAGGAAAAGCGGATCGGCAGTATTTATCAGTTTCACAAAAAAGATTTTGACAGTCTATAGCCTGTAGTGGACGACCCCAGAGTGATTGAAAATTTAACCCTAAGCGTTGAAACTCTTTCTCTTGGTTTTCAGTCATCCAATGAATGATATCAGTATATGTTTTACCATGTGTATCAATGAAACACTTCTCGATACCACGTTCGGCTCCTGGGCCTGCTATAGTAAAACTGTTTTCGTCAAAGTTGATAATTTCACTATAATTAATATCTGTTGCTAATTGGTAAGCCATAAACTTACCTAGCAATGGATATTCTTGAAGAATCTGAAAAACGTCTTCAAATTTTTTGGCTTCGACTATGCGATTATCTACTCTATCTTGGACAACCATTTTATCAATTAACGCCAAATGATTCTGGTGCTTTTTATCATAACCAAACTCTTTGCCGGCACAAGACATATATGCACTAGTGTAAATAACATATCCAAGATTCATAGCCTCTTGTAATATATCTGAATATACATTTGAGTCGAAATTAGACAGTGTAATATAATCTCCTATTTTATTTTCTAAGTATTCCCATGTTTCTATTTTATTAAAAATTTTAAATAGGAGAATCCGTAAAACTACTTCTTCTTGATTTTTACTCCTATTCTCATCGTAAATTACGTTTTTTATCAGATATTGTGAAACGCGATCGCTTGCTCGATATGCATTACAAAATTTATAAGTATTAATGATCGGATCGCTCGTCCACGGTGGTGGTACGTTGTTAATTTTGTTGAAAAATACTTCCTGGCGCATAGTAGCAAATCGCCAATAGGTATCAAAAATTTCTTGTCTTACTTGCATACACTGTTCTGCTAGTTTATCTTCATCAGTTTCAAATCATGAGCCGAGATTATGCGACAACTGCCGCATAATCATCATACCCGATCGCATTTCTGGCAAAACATCCTTAAACCCGATCGCAGCAACTCTTCTGAATTTTATCCACTGAATAATATGATTCTCAGGAAACACCAGGCTCATCAGCAGTTTTGATCTCTTTTAAAATTCGTTCTACTTGGTTAACTTTTTCACCTCTATTCTGTGCTTTGAAAATATTTAAAGCTTTTTCTAAAGAAGATAGTGCCTCGTCTTTTTTATTTGTTTGCCACAATGCTACTGCGAAATTAGTCAGCCCCTCGCCATAATTAGGATTAATTTCCAAAGCTTTTTTATATTCAGTAATGGCTTCTTCCCAGCGACTTTGGCTTGCGTAAACAACACCGATCGCATTGTAAGCTAGAGCGTATTTTGGCTGGAGGCGAATGGCTTGTCGATAGGAACTAATTGCATCTTCTGGTTTCTTTTGCCGAAAAAGCACATTTCCCAGTTGAAAGTGTCCGAAGGCGTCTTCTGGGAATTTTTTAATTAATTTGCGTAAATTTTCCTCTGCACCTGTTAAGTCTCCCTGACTAAATAAAGCATTGGCTTGTTGCAGGAGTTGCGATCGCTCTGGTGCATCTGTACCCGAAGCTTGTGCTATTTTTTGTGGTTGTCTGTGTGCAGACTGTTCTGGCGAATGCAGAGAAATTCCTGTCGCTGCTAATACTGATGATGATATGCCAATTGCAGTTATGATACTCAGCGTCATGCAGTTAAGAGGTTGAACAAATACTGATTTGTATTGCTTTTTCAGTTTCATTGTCCTCAATGCCTTAATAATGTCCTGATTATCATCATAAATTGAGATGCGTTAGTAAATGCCTAACGCACCAACAAGCGTGTCAAATTAAACGGGCAGGTTGTTCAGCCCATAAGCAACAGGCGAGCGAGTTAAAACTCCCAACTAATGGAACCGATGATTGTAAAGGGCGCACCTGTTTTCACCCTTGCTCTTGTTCCATTGCTGTCAACAAAATATTCCGTATCAAATAGATTACGGATATTGATAGCAGCCTTTAAAGCATCTCTACGGTAGTAAATCGCCGCATCGGTACGCAAGTAATCGGGGATTTCAAATGAGTTATCTAAATCTACCGCCCGCGCACCTACATAAAACAGCCCCAGACCTAATCCCAAACCCTTGAAATCACCATTTTGGAGTTCATAGGTTGTCCAAAGGCTAGCTTGATTCTTTGGTACATCCTCTAATCTATTGCCTACAGAAATCAAGTTATCCTCGGTGACTTCTGCATTGGTGTGAGCATAGGAAGCGATCGCCTTCCACCCTGGTAAAATCTCACCTGTGATATCCAACTCAATCCCCTGACTTCTTACCTCTCCTATCTGAATTAAGTAATTAGGGTCATCGTTATTAGGATCGTCTGTTGTAATATTCGTCTTGGTGATTTGATAGACTGCCAATGTTGTCGAAAGTCTGTTTTCTAGAAAGTCAGCTTTAATGCCCGCTTCATATTGGGTTCCTTTAGTCGGCTCGAACTGGCTACCATCACTGTTCAATTCTGAGTTAGGGTTAAAAGATTGACTGTAACTGGTGTAGAGAGAAACAGATTTGCTAGGCTGATACACCAACCCGATTCGGGGGCTGAACGCATTATCATTCTGTTCTGGTTGGTCTGTGCCACTTTTTTGTGAAATCCAATCAAAACGCCCGCCAATCAGTAACTTCAGGTTATCTTGAAAGCTAATCTGATCCTGAAGGTAGAAACCATAAGATTGAACAGTCCCAAAGCTAGTAGAAGTCTCAAGAGTAGTAATTGAAATATTGTAGTTTGGGTTGAAGACATCTAGAGCAGGCACAGAGAGAGAAGTAGGATTATAAATTATCACATTGCGGTTGACATCAAAGCCTAATACTAGTTGGTGTGGAATCGAGCCTGTATTAAACTTACCAACCAAGTCGATCTGTCCAAAATAGTTGTCTACCATGTAGTTACGTCTTGCGGCAAATTGCTCTAAGAAACGATCATCCACTAGATTCGTTGGTACCGTATACTCCTCGATAGCGTTAAAAGCAGTTATAGAAAAATTATTACGGAGCTGCCAGTTATCGCTAAATTTGTGGTTTAGCGTATAGCCATATTTTTGACTGGTATAATGTTGCCCATCAAGAGGGTAACTTAAGTAACGACTTCGAGGCAGCTTGAAGGTATTATCGCTGAAAACAGTTGCGAAACTCTCAGGAATCCCATTGAATTTAGTAGATTCATAATATAGATTTAGGTCTGTCCTATCTCCCAATTTCCAAGTGATTGAGGGTGCGATCGTAGTCAAATGTGAGGTGACAAAATCTTGAAACCCGTTTGAACTTTCATAGCTGGCGTTTAAGCGATAGAGCAGGCTTTTATCATCATTCAATGGGCCTGAAAAATCAATACTGGACTCATATAAGTCACGGTTTCCTGCCTGAAATTCAAGATTGTAATAAGGTTCACTGAGGGGTTGTTTAGTGATAACGTTGATGATTCCACCGGGTTCTACTGCTCCAAACAAAACCGAGGCAGGCCCTTTCAAAACTTCCACTCGCTCGATCGATGCAGTTTGTGTCAGACCATAACTACCTACATCTCGATAGCCATTTCGGAAATTTCCTGCTTGTTCAAATCCTCTGATAGTATAGCTGCCTCCAGGTGCGTTAAAATTGGTATCTGCACTGGTAACGCCACTAACTGTTTCCACTGCCTCAGTCAGACTTCTCACGTTGCGGTCTTCTAGCACCTGTCGCGGTATTACCTGAATCGATTGGGGAATATCGCGCAAAGGGGTGTCTGTCCTTGTTGCAGTCGTAGCATTTTGCACGCGATACCCATCCTGCTCTCCCGTCACTACCAACTCAATCGGCTCATCACCCTCAGATGAAGGTTTCTCTGTTTGGGTTTCACTGGTTGGTGGCGTTTGAGGTGGCTGCTGCGGTGGTGTGGAGGATGCTGCACTTGCCACAGAAAAGATAAGACCCTCTTCTGGACTGTCATACAACTCGACTTGTGGTAACGCTATCTCACCCGTCACTGTGACTCGGATGGTATTGGCATCAAAGTTTGTTACCGTTATTTCAGTAACACCTGCTATTGGTTTTTCAGAACGGAATGTGAATGCATCGCCACTGGGTAAACGTAATTGTGCATTGGGAACATCAACAATAAAGCTATTGCCAGCACTGCGGTTTACTAATTGCAATTGTTGATCTTTGGCTGTCTGTAAAATCACCTCCACACCTTTGTCACTAGGATTGGCTTTGACTGCGATAACTTCAATGACTGCATTTGCTGGCGGCGTGTTGGGTGTTGGCGACTGAACTAGCTCCCGTACACTTCTTGACGGAAACTGGATTTCACTGAGTCGAGGAATTTCTTTTTTTGGTTTAACTTCTGGTTGTTCGGCACCAAATGCAGAAGTTGTCAGGACAACAAAAACTGTACCTATGAGCCACAGGTGTTTTAGCACTATTATCGATTTCATCTTCATCCTCACACCTAATGATGCTGCTTGCTTTGTGCGGGGTTACAGGTAGTTAGATTCCCAGATACCCGTAGGGTGGCTTCCCGGAGGATAGAATTTGAGAATCTTGCAACACTGTTTCCACAGCAAATACTTAAAGCAATTGAAAATCTATATCAACAAAGATTACAGCAAGTGATAGATGAAAAACGAGCGCATCTGTGCCGAAGCGGATTATTTTCTAGCTCAATCCGGATTTTTTTGGCAAATCTTTGGGACACACTCCAAAATATCTCTTAAATACTGCTGTAAATCGACTAGGGCTAGCATAGCCAACCAAACTAGCAATCTCCTGCACTTTCATCTGTCCACTGATGAGTAAGTTTTTGGCTTGCTCCATGCGGTATGCTTGCAAATACCCAAACATAGTTGTGTTAAATACTTGCCGAAAGCCGATTTTCAGCTTGTAGTCATTTAAACCCACCATTTTCGCCAGTTCCAGCAACAAAGGTGGGTTGTTCAAATCACTGATCAGAATCTCCTTGGCTTGGTAAATACGGTCGATGTCATCCTTTTTTAGGAGACAATATTGCTTACGCTCGCGATCGCCTGCGTTGACTTGATTTAACCGCAAAGCCATTAGTTCCAAACACTTGCCCTCTAAATAAAGTAGTCTCATCATTCCTTGATAGGGGCAATTGAACATTTGCTCAAAAATCAGGCGCATTGCTGGTGTTGTTCGCTCCTGATGCCAAAAATGGGGTATATCTTCGCCATCTGCTTCGGTATACTGCCGTAAAGGGAGGGGCGACGCTTCTAAAAATTCCGAACCAAATTGTCGGAAAAATTTCTGTGATATATGCACATCAATTTTAAGTATTTGCTGATGCGATCGCCAAAGAAACTCTTTACTTTCTGGCTCATCAATCTGTGTACAGATGAAATTTTGCCCAGAAAAAACCTCTTCTGTCTGATTATTTCCTGTCAGCGTAAAGCTTAACTCTAAATCTGGACGTGGGTGTCCTTCGTTACCACCACCTGCTTCAACTAATAAGTTCTCATGCAACTTATAGGAATCAATTAATAGTGATAATCCAGAAGCGAACTCGAACCGTTGGCGATATCCTTGACTCTGCTGCTTCGAGTCTTCCAAGATAAGTTTGCATTCAGTAGTCTGAGGACAATAAATTGGAGGTTTTCCTGCTGAAGGTAATGTGGAGTCGGCTTCTCGGTCAGATAGAAAAAGTGTCATTAAATATTCGTTTTTATCGAAAAGTATAATATCTAATTAAAAAAGATTTTCAATAATTTATCAAATCACTCTGTCCGTCTTGACGAGATGACTTTGCTACTCTACGACGAAAACACTTTCAGTGCTAGGCGTTCCCGCAGTATCTCGTAGAGAAGCTATACTGTTCGTGCAGCGTCTTCGAAGGAGAAGGCTTTAAGTTTTCATGCACTAGTTGCTAGCTCTGATTCAGGCAGAAAAAAAGCTAAAACGATATCTGGTGGAGAAACCCCCAGATATCGTACCTATGCTCGTTCGCCCTTGGCGTCTCCCCTTTTTCCAAAGGGAGAGGCTAGCGCCAAGAGAGAAGACCGCGCTGCTTCACCAAAATCTAAAATTGCTACGCGCCTTCCCGCAATTTATCCAACACACTCCGATCTTCTAATGTCGAAGTATCTCCAGATATCTCTTGTCCAGCAGCTAGATTCCGCAGTAAGCGCCGCATAATCTTACCCGATCGCGTTTTTGGCAAAGCATCAGTAAAGCGAATTTCTCCCGGACGCGCGATCGCACCGATTTCTTTGACAACGTGCTGCTTGAGTTCTTTACTCAGTTCCTCACTTGCCTGATAAGTGCCTTCTAAAGTCACAAAAGCAACTACTTCTTCACCTTTGAGTTCATCCGGTTTACCCACTACCGCCGCTTCTGCAACCGCTGGATGCGAAACTAAAGCTGATTCTACTTCCATTGTACCGAGTCGGTGTCCTGATACATTCAATACGTCATCCACACGACCCATTACCCAGAAATAGCCGTCTTCATCAAGTCTAGCGCCATCACCAGCAAAGTAAGTATAGTTACTATCCTTGGGCGGAATGTATTCCCAGTATGTGCGACGGAAACGTTCTGGATCGCCGTAGACTGTCCGCATCATTCCTGGCCACGGATGTCGCACTGCTAAATAACCGCCTTCTTTATTGGGTACGGTGTTTCCTTCTAAATCGACGACATCTGCAATAATTCCAGGGAAGGGAAGAGTTGCGGAACCGGGTTTGGTGGGAATTGCCCCTGGTAGTGGTGTAATCATGATACCGCCGGTTTCCGTTTGCCACCAAGTATCCACAATTGGACAACGTTCCCCACCAATAACTTTGTGATACCATATCCAAGCTTCCGGGTTAATTGGTTCGCCGACGGTTCCCAACAAACGCAAGGAAGACAGGTTTCGCGCGTTGGGATGTTGTTCGCCCATCTTAATAAATGCCCGAATTGCCGTAGGTGCGGTATAAAAAATATTAACACCGTATTTTTCAATTACATCCCAGAAACAGCCAGGATTAGAAGCACGGGGCGCACCTTCGTACATTATCGTGGTTGCACCGTTGGAAAGAGGACCGTAGACAATGTAGCTGTGTCCCGTAATCCAACCGACATCTGCGGTACACCAATATACATCTGTGTCTTGGAGGTCGAATATCCACTTGGTGGTAATATGAGTATACAAATTATAACCAGCAGTTGTATGCACTACGCCCTTCGGTTTGCCCGTGCTGCCGGAAGTGTAGAGGACAAACAACATATCTTCACTGTCCATTGGTTCGGCGGGACAATCTGCTGATACACCTTTTTGCAAATCATGCCACCAATGATCGCGTCCGCCCAACTGCATATAAGTTTCTTGTCCGGTGCGCTTGACAACTAGGACGTTTTCTACACTGGGAACAGCACCATCAGCTAAGGCTTTGTCTACCTGTTCCTTGAGAGGAACGATCGCATCTTTGCGCCAACCACCATCAGCCGTGACTACCAGTTTAGCCTGAGCATCAATTAAGCGATCGCGCAAAGCTTCAGCACTAAAACCACCAAATACCACACTATGAGGTGCGCCAATTCTCGCACAAGCTAACATCGCGATCGCAGCTTCGGGAATCATCGGCATATAAATACCAACGCGATCGCCTTTTTGTACACCCAGTTGCTTCAATACATTGGCGAACTGGCAAACTTCCCGGTGCAGTTGGGAGTATGTGAGGGTACGCGAATCACCTGGTTCTCCTTCCCAAATCAATGCTGCTTTATTTTTGCGCCAGGTAGTGAGATGTCTGTCAAGGCAGTTGTAAGAAATATTAATTTTACCACCAACGAACCACTTAGCAAAAGGTGGTTGCCAATCTAATACTGTATCCCATTTTCGGAACCATTCTAATTCTGTTCCAGCTAAATCTGCCCAAAATTGCTGTGGATCAGCTTTGGCTTTGTCGTAGAGACGCTGATAGTCTTCCAGGCTTTTGATATGGGCGTTCTGCGAGAATTCTGAGGCTGGATGAAAGAGCCGCTTCTCTTGTAGGATTGATTCTATAGTTGGTTGAGACATGGTTACATTTACAAACGCTATTATTACTAAAAACTATTCTTAGCTTAGTTGTGCTAGACGCTGTTTAGATTTTCGTTAAGCTAGGTAAAAATTGCCGAGTTATTTAGTTTACATTGATTTTCATCTACCAAAAGCAAGCGATCGAGAAATGTAAAGAGGTTACATTGCAGCCTATCTACTGCGAATGTTGGAAAATATAAGTAGTCTTGACAAACAACGCCTGAAATTATGACGCTTACCGTCGAAGCTAGCAGCCTATCTCTCAACGATGTTCATCGGTTTCTTAAACTGGAAGAACTTTCCAATGCTTCCTTCACTGATTTATTAAATTTAGAATCATTAACAGAGTTTGAACAAGAGGATTTATTGCGAATCAGAAACGATTTTCGTCGTTATCTATCAGCAGGTAAAATTTCTGAAGGTTTAGTTAAATTCTTAACAATTGCACCCTTAATGCGGTTAGCAGGATTTTACGATGTGCCGATTCGATTGACAATGGAAGATAGCATTGCGATCGCAGTTGAAGATGAAGACAAAAGAATTACTGGGCGGATGGATATTTTAGCAATCAACAGTCCTCAAAGTAATATTACGCCGCCTTTTTGGGTTTTAGTAATTGAAACTAAAAATAGTTCGGTCAATGTGATTGAGGGTTTACCTCAATTACTTACTTATGCTTTTAAGAGTATAGAACAACAACCATCAGTTTGGGGTTTGGTAACTAATGGACAGCTTTATCAATTTGTTTATCTAAGACATGACAACCAGTCAACTTATGAGTTAATGCCATTATTAAATTTGAGTCAATCTCCAGATGCAATTGAGTTATTGCAAATTTTCAAAGCCATTTGTAAATTACCAAATTTTCAGTAAATAAATTGCGGAGTGAGCGCTGATGTCTGAACCTGCTACTCTAGAAATCATCTCTGATAATATTTCAGAAGACGAAGTTATTTTTCCTCCTGGCGATATATTGAGTGACGAACCACCCTTGGAAAGTGACCTACACCGAGAACAAATTGATTTGCTGATTCGCATATTTAAATTGTGGTGGCGAGAGAGGCAAGATTTCTATGCTTCTGGCAATTTGACGATTTACTATAGTCCTAACCAGAAAAAATCAGAATATTTCCGTGGCCCAGACTTTTTTGTAGTTTTGGGAACCAAGAAAAAAGACCGTAAGAGTTGGGTAGTTTGGCAAGAAGACGGGAAATACCCTAACCTGATTGTGGAAATTTTGTCAAGCTCAACGACAGCAGTTGATAAAGGTTTAAAAAAACAAGTTTACCAAGATACCTTCCGTACACCAGATTATTTCTGGTTTGATCCTGTAACAATGGAACTTCAGGGATTTCATCTAGTTGATGGTAAGTATCAAGAAATCCAAGTAACCACTGATGGACGTTTGTGGAGTCAGCAGTTAGAACTTTATTTGGGAGTTTATGAAGGTAAATTAAGATTCTTCACTACTGAAAATCAATTAATACTATCATCAGAAGAGTTGGCGGAACTTGAACGTTTACGTGCCGAGCAGGCAGAAGAACGCGCCCAGCAAGCAGAAGAACGCGCCCAAGAAGCAGAGCAAGAAATTGCTCGACTGCGGGAGGCTTTACGTATACAGGGCATCGACCTAGAGAATATTTGATGACATCAGGAAATGAACTAAAGACATTTTCAAGTTAAAATCTAGTTATCAATGTGTAAAAAAAGCGTAATCTTCTGAAAGTAGGGCATCGATTGCAAGCACAAGAAATTAAGGATCAGCTAAAGTCCCTTACCCTGCAAGCCTCCTCGATAGATCATAATTTAGCGAGAAGATTAGATGAAATCAATCGTTGGGTAAAAGACATCAAACCAGGTTCCCTGACTGCAAAACCCTTTGTCATTGCCTTTCTGCTAGAGGTGATTACAGATTCGACAATATGGCTGATAATCAAATCCTTACCTTCAGAAGAGGAACAAAAAGCAAAGTTCGAGCTGATGACGCCGATTGAGAGATATTGGTATGGTTATCTATTTCCCAGATGGATCAATGCAAGTGACTCCAAGTTTTATATTTGGAAACAAAAATTGATGTCAGGTGAATTTAATCAGGTTGATAATGATATCATTAGATCAATAGCCCAAGATATAGTTCAGCGAGAAGGTAGTTTTTGGCAGCGTTATATAGCCGACCTTTCTATGGCAACAGATTTAATTGTTAGTCGTAACAATCAACCACTGTGTATTCAAATTACCAGTGTTAGTGAAGAACTCAATCAACAAAAGTACCAAGCTTGGCAAAATACACTGCGATCGTGGGAAATAGAGAGAGGATTGTTCTTAAGTTACAATCCCAAGGATACTAATTTCGTTAACCAGTTAGTCAATGTGGCCCTGTATAACAGTGATTACCTTTCTGGTGGAAAATATTTAAAATTTTCGTGAACTTTCAGGAATTTGATATTTCAGATTTGTGTCTAGCCTATATACTTACGTGCTAATTACAGCTTCTATGGCTAATAAAAGAGAAACTCACTGCAACAATCAAGTAGATACATTTGCTGAAGCTTTAGCGACGGCGCGACAAATGCAGCAGAACTGGTTAACTTATGGGGTTGATTTTGTCAATATTTACGTTGAAAATGTGGAGGGAGACTGGCTAGAAACGTGGGGACATGATGAAATCTTAGGTAATTTTCAATTAGATACTATTAAAGAATTTTTGGTAAGTAATGATAGTGTAGCTGTAAAAGTAAGAGAGCATTTAGGAGAGCGATCGCTGTTTGATTTTGCAGTAAATTTAGAAGAATCATGGAGAATTTCTGAAACCAATGACAGGTTATCTGCGGTAAAAAATCTGTTAGCTGGTGAAGCACATAGTTTTGATACAGATGATATTAGGTTAGTGGATTTAGCAAATAGTCTGTTGGTAAAGTTAGAAGATATTTTGTGAAATTTTTAGTTGAGTAGTGGTAGATTAAATTTTGAACTCAAGGGTTTTCATGTTTTATTTTGGTTGCGATTGGGTGGCAATATGGGCGATCGCTTTTTCAGACAAGCTTTAATAATCTTTTAGATGTGCAATCTTTATCACTATTAGTAATAAGGGTTGATCTTGAATCTGGTAAATAATGCGGTATTCACCCAAACGAACCTTATACAGGTGTTCGGTGTCCTTCAATAGATAAGCGTCTTCTGGACGTGGATTTAATGTTGAAGTAATTGTGAGTAATGTTGAAAGTTTTTCCTTAAAGCGTACACCCAACTTTCAGAAGAGAAACTGGATTAGCCTCTATCTTTCTGGAATCTAAACATCTGTTATTGTATGCATCAGTTATAGCGGTATGCATTTGAATGAGATACGAACTTGTGTACTATAGGTCTGATTTACTGAATTCAAGAGTGACTTGGAAGACCTGATACTGGCT
>NZ_JBALDD010000004.1:0-44594 GCF_036917555.1 Nostoc sp.
AAGTGGTGATTTTTCACCAAACACATCTGCACAAAAAGATAGACTTAGTTGCCTAGCCTTTTTGGATGATCGATCATCTATGTGTAAATGTTGCCGCTAAAATGACCAGTCATACTCTGTGTATTTTTTTGCTTCAGGGTTTTGGTATTGATGTCCTTACTTTTGAACAGCATCCTGTGGCTTAATTCATACAAGGCGTATAATATAATACAATACAGTTCAGTTAAGGCTTGATCCTCCCTAACCCTCCTTAAAAAGGAGGGAACTAAGCCCCTCTTTTTAAGCAGGGCTGATTCATTCCATTTAAAACAGGATTTGTCAAGATGGTTAGCAAGAAAATTGTAAGTAAGCGTGACGAAGAGATTAACATTTAAGCACTGAAATATCAGTAAAATAGTTGGTTTCATCGGTACGCCAGTAACAAAATAACTAATTTTTCATTGCTAGAACCCATGATTTTTAAAGCTCTTTAGGGAATGAATCAGCCCTGCTCTTTTTAAGGGGGGTTGGGGGGATCTTTCGGGACAGATATCATTAACTGAACCGTATTGTAATATAATAAGCTCAAAAATTGCTCAAAAATCCTTGAAACCTTCCTTATTGTGGTAAGGCTTTTAGTGAGTTCTAACTAATACCAATTCACGAAAAAAATGATAGACATAATTTAGGAATAAATGCTCATAGTGCCAATTTCAGGAACTATATCCTAGTCACCCTCGCCTACTGGGGTTTCACCCTCACCGATGGTGCTTTGCGAATGCTGGTGTTGCTATATTTACAACCAAATTGGCTATACACCAATACAAATTGCCTTTCTATTCCTGTTCTACAAGGTCTTCGGAGTCGTCACAAACTTTTTAGGCAGTTGGATTGCTTCTCAGTTCGGGTTGAAGGTAACGCTTTATAGTGGCATCGGATTACAGATTTTTTCTCTTTGCCTCTAGGGATGTGTGCTTTGTTGTGGGATTGCCAGTATTCTTGCGTGGAACCTTGGGTTGGTCGTTCTATCAGGTTGGTGGATTCTTAGCTTGTTGGGTAATTAGCTATGGCGTTATTCAGTTCTTAGCATCAACACTGATTCAGCGATTTGGTTCTGGTCGTCCACCGCAATCTAAAACCATCCAGTTTTGGACATTTACTCTAACAGTAGTTCCAGCTGCGATCGCTCTGGCTCTCCAAATAGGTATACCTGCAAATATTGCGATTGTTGGCGGACTACTGATTTTTGGCGTTGTGTTTGCCTTCAACTCAGCCGTTCACTCTTATTTAATGTTGGGCTTTACTGATGATGACAAAGTAGCGCTGAATGTAGGATTTTATTACATGGCAAACTCAGGTGGTCGATTAGCTGGCACTGTTTTGTCAAGTTTGACATATCAGTTTTTCGGGTTAGTGGGTTGTCTATGGACATCCATATTCTTTGTACTAGCAGCAGCATTAATTACTCTGAAACTACCAGATCCTCAACCCAGCAAAGCGATTCTCTTCAAGACGACAAAGCCGAACGCCTGGAAAGCAGGAGATGGGGATTAGTATATTGGTTATTCTCCTTTTCTGTAAAGTATCACCAGAGGCAAAAGCAGCTTCTGGTGACTTTGATAGAGCAAAAACAGGGACAGGAATTTTGAAAAAAAGTAATGTTTGTACGCATAATTCTCACCGATCGCAAATGGCGGAGGGATTTACGCAAATATTAGGAGAAGGTAAAGTTGCTGTTGCTACTTCAGGTTTGGCAGCAAGTGAGGTAGATCCTGTCACTGTTAAGGTTATGGCAGAAATTGGGATTGATATTAGCAATCAAACTTCTAAGCCTTTAAGTGATTTCAATGCTGATGATTATAGCGCTTCTCATTTGCGTGAGGTACACCCGTAGGGGCACGGCAGTGCCCATTGGTGTCAACTTAACGTGAAACCCGCTTGGTGAAAACGTTTTGCCCTCACCCCCAGCCCCTCTCCCATCCGTGAGAGGGGAGCCTGAGATTTAATTCCCCTTCTCCCTTGGGAGAAGCAGGGCTGTTTCATTCCCTAAAACAGGTAAAATTGCAAGTGTTGAGGGGATAAAAATCATGGGTGCAAATCTGATTGAACAACTGCAGCAAGTCGAAGACTTCAGAACTTTAGATGGTCGAAGGCATCGGCTTTAGTTAGTATTGCTGTTTGTAATAATGGGCACCATGAGTGGATATATTGGCTATCGTGCGTGGGGAGATTTCGTCAAACGGCATCGTCAAGTGTTGATAAAGACGTTTGAAATCCAAAAACATGGTGTTCCTTCGTACTCGACGATCAGGCGCGTAGTCATGGGAGTCGATTTTGATCAACTTGCCGCAACATTTAATCAGTGGGCAAAAAACTATGTTGATTTAGATGAGTCGGAGTGGTGTAGCATCGACGGTAAAAGCATTAAAGGAACAGTTCAAGACTACGAAAAATCAGCTCATAATTTTGTCAGTATCGTATCAGTATTTGCGAATAAAAGAGGACTTGTTGTCGGGATGGAAAAATTTGAGAACAAGGAGGAGAGCGAAATCGTCACTGTGCAAAATTTAATCGCAGCTTTGGATATCAAAGATGCTGTATTCAGCTTTGATTCTTTACACTGCCAAAAAAAACTTGCAAGTTAATTATAGACAGTGGCAATGATTACATGATTTCTGTAAAAGACAATCAGCCAAAATTACATCATCATAATGCTGTGATTTCATTATGTGGTTGTGGTGTTAATTTACCCCAACAGTGGGTATTAAGAGATGTGTTTGAAGATTGACAACTTGATGACCTGCAGGGCAATCAATTGAATATTTTCGTCATGTTCGAGATGAGGTTAAGGAACGAGTTGTAAAGTTAATTAAGTCTCTCAATTAACACCAGATCCCTGACTTATTTGAGAAGTTGCGGATTTAACGCAGATTGCTACAACTATAAATTAGGTTAGTGATCGCTCGAAGTAATTTAGCTGGCTCCACTGGTTTGGTAATATGCTGCCCAAATCCGGCGGCAATTGCCTGTTGATAATCAACCTCACCAGCATAAGCTGTAAGAGCGATCGCAGGAATTTTTCCTCCAAGTTCTGGTGAGATAGCTCTAATTTGACGTATCAGCATATAGCCGTCTATTTCTGGCATTCCAATGTCGCTTAACAGCAGATTTGGCTGAAACTGAGGCATAATTCGTAGTGCTTCGATCGCAGATGCAGCCTGGATTACTACCGCACCAGATTGCTCCAAAATGAAAGCAATTAACTCTCGCGTATCACGCTCATCATCTACAAGCAGAACTTTCAACCCATTGAAATCGGGCAAATCATCAGCTTGAGAGGCAATCTGATGGCTATTTAGATCGACCTGGATCAGCGGTAGCATGACTGTAAAGGTTGCTCCCTGTTCTTCACCCAAGCTTTCTGCTTTAACTGTGCCACCATGTAGCTCGACAATGTGACGAACAATAGCTAATCCTAAGCCCAGTCCTCCGAATTTTCTAGTGGTTGCGCCATCAGCTTGTCGAAAGTAGTCAAAGACGAATGGTAAAAAGTCAGGGCTAATTCCCTTACCTGTATCACTGACTCGCAACTGAACCTGAGAACCAACAGACTCTAAACTGATTTCTATCTCTCCACCTTGGGGTGTAAACTTAATAGCATTGGAAAGTAGATTCCAAATAACTTGCTGCAAGCGACTGGAATCACCTGTGACTAAAAATTTAGAATTTGAAGTTTGGCATTTTAAATTGTTAGGTTGCTTATGAAAATCGATAAAGTCTAAATTTATTTGAGAATTTTCTAATCCAAAATTGTTCGACTGAGCGCTCGCGTCATTCGCGTAGCGTTCCGCAGGAAAGTCTAAAATCGTAAATTGCAAATTGATCGATTTGGCTTCAGCGGCTAGACGTACAGTTTCTATTGATGCGGCGATCGCAGTTTCTAGATCTACAGGAGCAATATTCAGACTCAGCTTACCTTGTAGAATGCGAGAGACATCTAGTAAATCTTCGATTAATTGGGTTTGAAGCTTGGCATTGCGCTCAATGGTTTCGAGAGCGCGAGTAGTGGTTGCTTCATCATACTTTTTCGTTTGCAGTAACTTTGACCATCCCAAGATCGGGTTTAGCGGCGTGCGAAGTTCGTGGGAAAGCACCGCTAAAAACTCATCTTTGATCCGGTTAGCTTGGATTAATTCTTCTTTGCGTCGCTGTAACGAAGTCATTAACTGAGCGCGTTCCAGAGCAACCGCTACCTGATCGGAAGTTGCTTGTAATAGAGTTATTTCTTCAGAAGTGAAATTGGTACGGGTGCGACTGGCAAAAGAGAGAACACCAAGCAGCTTTCCCTGAGCAATTAACGGTTGACCTGCATAGGCTGTAATTCCTAAAGTTTGGAGGATGTGGGCATGGGGATGGGTAGAGTACAGCACATTATTGACGACAATTTGACGGCGTTCTTGCACCACTAGTCCGCATATTCCTTCATTAAATTCCATGTATTCAATTGCTTGAAATACTTCATCAGTAATGCCGTTCCAAGCTACTAACCGAAGTTTCTGCTTCTTTTGGTGTGTATCGATTAAATAGTGAAAGTAACAATGCAAATCCATTTGCGCCGAGAGTTTGCTAAACAAGCTGTTCATTAGATCCAAGGGGCGCTCGGTTGAAAGCAAATCACTAGTTGTTTCCGAAAGCAGTTTAAGTCTTTCACTGCGTTCTTGTAAGGCTTGTTCTGCAAGCTGACGTTCGCGAAGGGCGCGTTCGCGTTCGGTAATGTCAATTGCAACCCCTCCTACCAGGCGTTGGCCAGACGCATTAGTAATGGGAAACTTATAGACTAAAAATTCGCCAAGGGTGCCATCTGTGCGTGGGGCAGACTCAATCGTTTGAACAACCTGATTGCTCTCGGCAACTATTCTAATGTTATCTAGGAGAGGTTGAGCAATTTGGACTGGGTATAGGTCAAAAATGTTTTTATTGATCGCTTTATTTATTGACACATTGAATGTGCTGAAATAAGTTGGACTGAGGTAAAGTACACGTCCGTCTACATTTGTAATCCATGCGGCGGCGGGAATATTATCCATAAAAGCTTGAAATTGCTCTTGACTCTGACTCAGCGCTTTTTTAGCTTGTTTAAGATCGCTAATATCCAGAATGAATGCAACTGATTTGTGCCGAGATTTTCCTAAAAGGGAGTAGCCAACTACAACTGGTATGCTGGAACCATCTTTGCGTATAAATTCCTTCTCGTAAGGAGTACAGGTTCCCTTTGCTGTTGCCTCGGCAATAGCCAGTTCGTCTAAATATTGATACTCAGATGGCGTAATATCAGCCCACCGTAATCTACCTGCTTGGATATCCTCTTGGGTATAGCCGACAATTCGCAAAAACTCGTCATTGGCTTCAGTGATGCTACCATTCACATCACCAAAGAGAATGCCAACTATATTCGCTTTCACAAAACTCCTGAGCCGCTCCTCACTTGCTTGGACTGCCTTCTCTGCCTGTTTGCGTTTGCTGATATCTGTAGTGCTGCCAACTAAGCGTACTGGGTTTCCATCAGCATCTCGCTGTACTACTATCCCCTGATCTAAAACATAGATGTACTGATTGTTTTGGTTGCGAATTCGGTACTCGGCAGCATAGTGATCGCTATTTACCAAAGCAAGTATCGCCTCTTGTACACTTGGCAAATCTTGTGGATGCACAAGCTCACACCACCAATTACCAGTTGGTTCAGCTTCTGCAAGGGAATAGCCCAAAATTCGGGTTAACCCATCAGTTCTTTCAACGCTATCCTGTTCTATATTCCAGTCATAAATCAGACAGTTTACCGCAGATGCTGCTAACTCAAACCGCTCGTTAGCTAATCTCAGACGCTCCTCTTTCTCCCGCAAAATTTGTTCTGCTTGTTTGCGATCGCGTAGCGCTGCTTGTTGTTCGCTCAAATCAACAACAAAGCCAATGACCGTTTCTTGAGTATTTCCCAGCATCACAGAACCGAGCAGAACAGGAATGCGATCGCCATCTTTACGAATGTATTCTTTCTCAAAAGGCTTACATACTCCAGTAGTTTTCACTTCTTCCACTGAACGTTCACTCAAAAGAAGATACTCAGGTGGGGTCATCTCGCGCCAGTTTATTTGGTTAGCGGAGAAATCTTCTCGCGTATAGCCGATCATCTTCAGAAAAGCATCATTGGCTTCGATGATCAAGTCGTTGTTGAAATCAGTTACGATTACCCCAATGATGTTGGATTCTGCCAGTTGCCTAAACCGCATTTCGCTATTTTGCAACAACTTGAGGCTTGTCTCTGCGTTGCATCTAGCAGTTCGCAACTCTGAAGAGAGCGCAGTAATTAAGAAGGATACTAATGAGAACGTAGTTAATCGTACCAGGACTTTTAGGCTGAGTAAATCGAAGGAGTAGACTGGATCGATCAAAAAATAGAGCGCAATTGTCACAGATAAAGCGATCGCTAGCACTCCAAGTCTCATACCGCCATACCAAGCGCTGACTGCCACAGCAGCATAAAATAATGTAAATACGCTCGGATCAAAAACTGGCAGTAACACTTTTGTCAACAGCAGTGCCGCCATGACTGCCAGAATCATCACACTAAAAGCTATGAACCGAGAACGCATCATCAAAATTTTTTCAGGTACTTTCACCATCATCTTAAGAGTCCTCCCGTTGCTCCGATTTTGGAAGATACTCGTTTACTAATCTTTTGCCTGCTTCGCCCATCTTCTCTAACATTTCTTCAATCAGCTTTAGCGCCATCTGTGAAGGCACTGTAGATCCGTTCTCCCAGCGATTGATTGTTCGTAGAGAAACACCTAACTTAGCTGCAAACTTTTTTTGAGAGAGATGGAGTTGCTGCCGAAGCTGACGGATTAAATCTGAAATTTTGAGTGGCTTTTCTAGTTCCATAGTAAAAAGAGTAGGACAGATGTCTTGCCATTCGTCTCCAGCTTGAGGAAGAATTTAAACAATCATCAGTCGTTATCAATTTCATCTTTTGATGAAACATCAATATTCAGTTATCAGTGTTCACGGATTACTGAACGCTTACGAAGGTATATCTAACATAAACATTACGTTTTGTCCGATTTTCAATGCCAAAAGAGTATTATCTGAAGCAATTTAATTAATTATTATCAGCAATCGCACACAGCTAAACAATTATTAGTGCATCATAGTTATATGATTCATATCGAAATTAATTTGTTATATATATCTATATAGAAGTTCATTTTGTATTTGATAAAAGCTTTTAAATTATCCCTAGTTTAGCAACTAAATCTAAAATAAATTCCAAAATATGTAGTTAATTTTACTTCTATGGTAAGATGCTAGTCACAAAACTAGCAAGTTAAAAAGAAAGGCGGGAGCAGAAGGCAGTGTTTCGACTACGCTCAACAACTAGACAGAAGTAAAAACTTTAGTTCTGGGTCATTGCCCAGTCAAAAAAAAGAATTGTATCGAGCGGAAAGTACCGCGAGAGACAAAGCGTCTTTGCTACAATCCCATGTTTAAAAACATGGGTTCCTCCTGCCTCCTAAAGATCCACTCTTAATAAAACTTTTGCCTAATTCTAATCTTTAACTGTTTTGATTAATCAACACTCCGAAAACTTATTAAACAGTCAACAGGAAAATGCACCAGGTGAAGGCTATATATTTAACTGGTTTGATTGGTTTTGTCTTTGGTATCCTCCAGGGTGGCTAATTTTATTCAACCGACATTGGCAGCATTATCACACAGATTTAGATGGTTGGAATTGGCTAGAATATGGATTATTTTTAATTCCTGGTGGATTTTATCTAGCATTGCTGAGTCGCTGGTTGCGTCTGGGTTTTCGTTCACCCCGAAAAGAAGTTGGTGAATTTGATCCTAAATATCAACAAGCTTTTGGCCAAGAAATTCTGGCCCCTATCGTTAAATACTATTTTCAGGGAGAGTTGCAACAAGTTGAAAACTTGCCGCCAACAGGGCCATTGATTGTGGCCATGAATCATGCCGGGATGTGTTTTCCTTGGGACTTTTTGACCTTGGCTTATTTATTAAGTGAAGCCAAAGGATGGGTAGTACAACCCATAGCAAATCCAGTATTATTTGAGCATCCTTGGGTGATTTGGTGGCTACCACCTCAATGGTCGCAGGTTTTAGGTGGTGTGCGAGCCGAATTAGATGATTTTGAGTCAGCAATTGCTCAAGGTAAAATTCTTTTATATGCACCCGAAGGTATTCGCGGGCCTTTGAAAGGTTGGAGGAGACGCTATCAACTAGAAAAGTTTGATGTGAGTTTTATTCAGTTGAGCGATCGCTATCATATTCTCATTCTGCCAGTAGTTTGCATCGGTAGTGAATTTCTACATCCTTGGGCTGTTAATTTCACTAAATTGCAACGACTAGTCAAACTACCATTCTTACCTTTGTCGCCTTTGATGTTTGCCTTACTTCTGTTTCCCTCAATGGGAGTTTGGGCAATGAAAACTCGTTTGCGTTACTTTATTGGCCCTTTGCAACCATCAGGATTGGATAACCACTCAAAGACAGGGCGTGCAGCAGCTTATCAGCAGGCACAACAATTACGAGAAAAACTGCAACTTCAAATTAATCAGTTTTTGAGCAAATTTTAATACTACAAGCTGAAATTTGCTGATATAACAGGTTTACGATGTGGTTCAATTCAATGAAAACTGCTGTAAGTTTGTAGTGAATGTATGGAACCTGTAACGCTGACGGCTCTTGTGAGTGCGATCGCCACTATACTGTTGACTAAGCCACTAGAGAAAATCGTTGAAAACATTGGTGATGCTGTATGGACGCGTCATTACGAATGAAGTTATTGTTCCTACCACAACTTATGCGTTCGTTACCAACAGAACCTGTTTCGTTACCAATGCTTATCTATTTGTGGCAAATGCTTATGTTGTCGTTACCACAGCTTAAGTAAAACTTATTAATCAACGGCAAAATATAGCCATTCTCCTTTTGATGCTTGTGCGTGAATTACTGTAAAATGCAGGTAATTAAAACCAGCATCGCCAAGTGAAAGCAGGTGGCTAAACTGACTCCACTAAAGAAGCACCGAAACGATAGCCTTTGCCGTAGACTGTGTGAATCAGCGTAGTTTCTCTACCCACCTCAATCTTACGTCGCAGCAAACGAATTAATGCCGCAATTACATTACTACTGGGTTGTTCTGACTCTTGCCACAAATTTTGCATAATCTGGGCATGAGTCAGAAGTTGTCCAGTGTGTTCCATAAAATATTGCAACAACTGGCTTTCTTTTTGCGATAGCTCAATTATTCGTCCTTGGCGATAGGCTACTTGATTTTCACAATCAAGTTCTAAATCAGCAACGGTTAAACGTCCGGTGGTGGTTTCATAGGTCTGAGTAGCGGAACGACGCAATAAAGCACGGACTCTTGCTAATAACTCCCGCAATTCAAAAGGTTTAACCAAATAGTCATCAGCACCAGCATCTAAACCTTGTACGCGGTCATCAAGAGTATCTTTAGCTGTAAGAAACAATACGGGAGTGGTTTTGCTTTGGCGTCGCAATTCCTGACAAATCTCTAACCCTGTTTTTCCTGGCAGCATCCAATCTAAAATAAGTAGGTCATAACTGCCTACTTGTGCAAGTTCGCTGCCAGATGTCCCATCATAAACGGCATCTACAGCGTAACCCTCACGAGTTAATAGGCGACTCAAGGGTTGAGTTAGTTCAACTTCATCATCAACTAATAAAATTCTCATACTGCTTGTGGTCAGCATATAGAGATATTCTCAATATTATTCAACTGCCAAGACGCTAAGGATACCAATACAAAAAATGCTGACTGTTGCATTGCCAAAAGGGGAACTACTTAAAAATAGCATCCGCTTGCTACAAGCTGTCGGATTAGATTTTAGTGCTTTTTTAGATTCAGGAACTCGCCAACTTCAAATTCCTGACACCAAGGGAGTTGCAAAAGCTTTACTGGTGCGGGCGCAAGATGTGCCCGTTTATGTGGAATATGGTCAAGCACAACTAGGGGTTGTTGGTTACGATGTGTTGCGGGAGAAACAGCCGCAAGTTGCCCACTTGGTAGATTTACAGTTTGGGCATTGTCGAATGTCAGTGGCGGTAAAAGCATCAAGTTCTTACCGATCGCCTTTAGATTTACCACCGCATGGTAGAGTTGCTTCAAAATATGTGAATTGCGCTCGTGAATATTTCCATAGTCTGGATTTACCTGTGGAAATAGTGCCGTTGTATGGTTCAGTGGAATTAGGCCCAATTACTGGAATGTCAGAAGTGATCGTAGATTTGGTGTCTACAGGGCGAACTTTGCGCGAAAATGGTTTGATTGAAATTGCTAGTTTGTATCAAAGCACGGCGCGGTTGATTGCCCATCCTCTGAGTTACCGCTTGAATACGGGTAATCTGAGTGATGTGATTGGCAAGCTGCGGGAGGCCGTTTTGGTAGAGGTTTAATATAATTTGTAATTCGTAATAACGCTTCTTTAGATGCTCGTTCCTAGCTAACGCTGCACTATTCGTTCTTACAGCATCTTGTATTCAAGTGACTTCCAGATAAAAAATACTCAACTGTTGCTTGTGGGGTGAATATCTAACTACAGATGTCAATTTAACTTAAAAACCAGTCTAGACAAAGCTTTGAAAGATTGCCTCTTTATGCAGCCTCAGACTGCGATGCTGCTCATTAGGTTGCTGTCAGCCTAATGAGCAGCATTTCTAATACCAATTCAATTAATGATTGCAACACATCCTTGAGTAAAGTAAAGACGCGATTCATCGCGTCTCTACAAATGGTCTATTTGTCGTACTCTTTTTTAAAATTGGTATAACCTCTGGCTAAAAACTAGGTTTTAAAAGCCCTTACCTTTTGTTGCATAAGACGCGTAGAAACTCACCATATACAAAGATTAAATTTTTATTTAACCCTTCAGCCAATGTAACCAAAGTTATATTTATATTATTTTTGCAGACAAAGTAATATTTTTTTGAGCGTTAAAATTTGATGCGATCGCAAAAAATTAAACCACTATTATCTTGAACAAAATTGTTGATAGTAAAAAGCAATTTCAAATTATTCCTAACACGTAATCTGATTCTACTCAGTTAAAAAAAGTAGGTGAAAATATGTTTCAAGCTACTCGCCGCCGTCTTGCAATTTGGTACACTGCCGTCACTGCTGTATTACTACTACTGTTTGCCAGTGGCGTTTATTTATACTTTCGTACTACCCTGATTGAGCGGATTGATGACACCCTTAACCATGTAGTGGAAATAGTGGAGCGTTGCCTCACAACCAGTGGTTGTGCATCTACACTCATCTTTGAGCCAATTAATACTGATGCAGATAAATTTCGCATTAATGTAGAAGCTAGTTTTGGTGACAATACCGACACTGTAGAAGATGACCACATCGACCTAGAATGGTTTAGTCCAACTGGTAAATTACTTTGGTCAACGCTATCTGAACCCCTAAATATTCCCATTCGTGTCAATCGTACTGGTGAAACTGTGCGCGTAGTCAAGGGAGAGAGTGAAAATTTAAAATTTAAAATTCCTAACTCCCCACTCTTATTGCGACAAGTCACCCAACGCGTAGAAGTGAGACGACAAGTATTAGGATATCTGCGTGTTAGTCATCCCTGGTTTGAAGTTACTAAACCTAGTCGCCAGTTAATTTTTGATTTGGCATTAGGTATTGGGTTAATGGTGGTTTCCGTAGGCGCAAGTGGTTGGTTTCTTTCGGGTAAAGCGATGGAACCGGTGGGTGAGTCTTATCAACGTCTTAAACAATTCACTGCTGATGCTTCCCACGAACTTAGAAGTCCTATTACTTTGATTCAAACTAATGTGCAAGTTGCGCTTGCTGACTTGGATTTAGCTGAGACAGAAACGACTACTTCTTTGCAATATCGACAACAGTTAAAGGTGGTGGAACGGTTAACGCAGCGTTTGGGTAAGTTAGTCAATGACTTACTCTTCCTAGCACGACAGGATAGTGGTATTAGCAAAGATACTTTTTCACCTTGTCCCTTAGATGCTTTGTTAATAGACGTGGTTGAAGAACAACAATTGTTAGTCCCTGAGAAAAAAATCACCCTTTCTCTAGACTTAGTTGACCCTCCTAACTCTGAAACTAGCCCCGAATTACTAGAAAATTGGTTTACTATTGTAGGTAATTGGGATCAATTGGTGCGGCTGTTCACAAATTTAATTGCTAACGCTTTACATTACACTCCAGCAGGTGGACGAGTGAAAGTGGAATTGGCGCGGATAGAAGGAATAAATCGTGTTTCTGGACTACGTAACACCAGTGCCCAGTTGCAAGTTAAGGTGAGTGATACCGGAGTTGGAATTCCAGCGGAAGCGCTACCACGCTTGTTTGACCGCTTTTATCGGGTAGATCCAGCACGTACTCATAGGACGGGGAATACAGCTACAGCCAGCGCTACTGGTTCAGGATTGGGATTAGCGATCGCTCAAGCTATTGTCGAACATCATCACGGTCATATTCAAGTTGAAAGTACCCAAGGCATTGGCACTACCTTTACTATCACTTTACCAATAACTCTTGAGTTTTAATTCGCTAATAAATTTTTCTTTCCTGTGATAGATGTAAGATTTTAACCCATTCAAATTGACTTTAGTTATTAGCGAGAAAATTAATTTTTTAGCAGTATATTGAATTTGACTATTACACAAATGTGCTTAATGACAATGATTAAGGCTTTAAATCTTGAGAATGAAATATTTTCATTTTTTTAGATGATTTCCGTATCCTTAGCTAGATGCGATAAATTGAGTCATTTGTTAAATATTTAGATATACTCAACGACCGATAAAACCTAATTTAATTTCCGGTTGGAGAAATTTTTGTAAGAAAAAAAAGTTGAAGTTTTTTTAGGAGTTAAGAACAAATATGAAGTTTCAAAATTTCCGCAAGTCTAGCAAGTTATTTGGCGCTCTTTGTGGGGGATTGCTGATGAGTCTGCCAGCAATTCCTCAAGCTTTTGCACAAGAATCTACTCCCAATGTTAAACAGCCAGGAGCTGCTTCTTCAACACTAAACCCAAGTCCCAGTATTTTTAGCGAACCACCCTATAACCGCTCTCAAGCTCCCGGATCGCCAGAATCAGGTGTCACACCACCACAACCAGTTCCTCCGGCTGAAGGGCAAGTGTCTCCCATACCACCACAACTAGGTGTTAGACCAGCACGCACAATTCCTGGCGATCGAACTCAACAGCCTTCACCACCTACGGTTTCTACTGACCAACAACCACAAGTAGAACCACGGCAAACCCCCACTGCGACGATCGCAATTACTAATGGTACGGTTAATATCAAGTTAGTTAATAATACTGCGGCTAATATAACTTTCCAAGTGATTGGCGATACGGCACCGCGATCGCTACAAGGTAAGTCAGATGTAACACTCCAAGCTTTAAAAGCACCAGTAACAGTAACATTTGAACGAGAAGATGGCGGACAGTTGATAGTGACTCCACAAGCTGCTTCAGAGCCAGGAAATTTGGAAGTTACATTTAAGGAAGCCACCAATGCAACACAGGGTAGAAGTACAATGAGAATTGAACGAAATGGTTCAGTGTTCTTGAATTAATTAATTTAGAATTAGGGCGAAGGTCATTCACGGCTACATAAATAGGAGCTACACCGACCTGGGCTAGAGAAAATCAAGCTTTTATAACCCACGTAGGTCGATTTTGCCTGTGTAGACGTGGTTTCCAACCGCCCTTTTAACTACTTTCGCTGAAGCATTTTAGTTAACTGATCCAGCAATTGCACTTCTTGCTTGCTGTCTTGCAATGTCCGCGCCAGTATAATTGCCCTTTCGTAAAAATTGCGGGCAGTTAAATAATTACCTTGTTGCTTATATAACTGAGCATAAGATGCAAAAGATTTTAATTCTTCGTATAAATTTTGTAATTCTTTAGCGAGTGCTAAACGCTGCTCTAATAAGTCAAAGGCGCGTTCGTAACGTCCTACAGCAGTGTGAGCCGTAACTAAACCGTCAATTGCTCGTAATTGATTAGTGCGATCGCGGTTGGTTTTAGCTGTCTGCATTGCTTCACCATAAGTAGCAATGGTATCTTGATAATTTCCAGATGCTAAATAAGCATCTCCTAAATTATTCAAGGTATTTGCTTCACCGATGGCATCGCCAGTCTGACGGCGGAAAATTAAAGCATTTTCGTACAGTTTAATCGCCTTGTTATAATCTCCCAACCTGGCACTTACTAAACCCAAATTACTCAAAGACAGTCCTTGACCTTCAATATTTTTGACTCCGCGAGCAATTGCGAGTGCATCTTCAATTGTTTTACCAGCAGCAGCAGATTCGCCTTTTTGCAGCAGAAATGTGCCGATATTATTCAGCACAAAAATCTGAGATTGGAAATCTTTAGTATCACGAGCGATCGCTAATCCTCTTCTGAAAGCATCTTCCGCCTCTTTTGAACTACCAAGCTGCACATAAGCCTTAGCAAGCAAATTGTACGTCAGACCTTGTGCTTTCAGGTCGCCAATGGAATGATATAGTTCTAATGCCCGCAAACAAGACACAATTGTTTTGTCGCCATGTCCTGAAGCGTATTCTTGTTCAGCAATACGCAGCAAACCGTCTGCTTCATCTCTTGATTGTCGCCCAACGGAATCATTTAAAGGGCGGTGGAGTTGTTCGGTAATATCAACCGCACCCGCTACAGAACTCAGCAAAAAAGCAAACAGTAAAAAGCTCTGTAAAAGTACCTGGGGACAAGAAACCGCACCTACACAAATTATGCCTACCTTTTGGCATGGAAATACAAGCCGTTGTTTCATAAAAATTACCCGTAAAGTTGCGGGTTTAAGTAGAAGGTCTAAGAAAAAGTTTTAATGTTTTAAATTGAAGACAATCAATATACGCATTTATACTTAAACTTTTGATGGAATTAAATCTTCTCCAAAGTATATGGTGCGGATATCTGTGGGCAATTTGTCCTCTAACATACGATAGCCTTCTTGGAGAAAATTGGCTACTTCATTAGGAGTGATCGCTTCCCCTTCAGCTTGTAGATAAGCAGCGATTCTAGTTTCACTCCAGTGGAAAGTTTGAGCCATCAACACAATTAATCGTAAAACAGGCGGTAGTTGGTCTAACGCCTGTTCTACATAACACCATAGCGGCGGTGAAGTCGCTTGCAGAGAATAATGAATTGCTTCTGTGGGTGGTAGTTTAATCTCATTTATACAAAAAGCTGTCATATTAATTAACCAATTCTGCATGGTCAAAGTTTCCTCACCTGATTCAGACTCAGTTAACTTTAGTCCACCGAGTTCGTAATAAATATGTCGCCAGGTAAGGGCAAACAGATAATCTGCCTGCACAGGCGATCGCGCCGAATGCCGAATTAAGGTGTAGACTATGGGGCTATAGCGACAAAAAATCACCGTAAAGTACTTTCCGGCATCTGGATAGCGCTGAAACAGAGTCAGTAGTTCATGGTCACTGTGATGGAACAGCGACTTCACTAGCGGGTGATTAGCTTCGGGAAAATGAGGAATTTGCACAAGCCTTGGAGTTGATAGTTGTTAAAATAGTTTTGGGAATTGCACTCCCCTAGTTAATCGCATAATATCTTGGTGTTGCTCAGTTTGTAGATGAGACTCAGACTACTTGAGTATTGATAAACTAGAAACAAGGACTTAATTTTAGTCTTAATCGACAATCATAAAATCAACTCTCTTAAAGAATCCTTATTTGTTCATGGTTATAGAAGTTAGTGTGGTATCGTTCCTGCTCAGTCCTCTTACTTTAGGCTCCTTTCTGCCTTCCCTGCCCTTAGATAGCCTGTTCTCCACCCAAGGCATTATGGTGATGCTGCTAGCAGCTTACGCTGGTGCTATGTGGATGTTTCTCACCAGTGCCCCAAAAGTACACACTGTAATGGTGTCAGATTTGGAGATTGCCCGACAATTGTATGAAGGGCTGCTAGATTTGCCAGCAGCTGAGGTGCCATTGCACTACTACTACAACTACGAACAAACTATAGGCGCAACTGGCATCGATCCGTTATATATGTCTACCGGGCCGAGCTTGTCTAGCAAAATGATGAATAATGCTAACGATGGGTTGTGGTATCAATTGAAGAAAAACACCCAGCTACACGTCATTACTGGTGCAAGTTTAGGTAGCAAAAATCAGCAGCGCCACGTTTGTTTTGACCATGACTGTCTGGAAATGATTTTAATGCGAGTCGAAACGCGCGGTTTGAAATTGAAGATTCGTAACCACAAACCCCTGAACTTTTTGGTTAAGGACTATGAAGGGCGAGTTATTGAGGTGGCTGAGGTAGCGAATTAGTAGTTAATGATTAAATTATTTTAGGTTGGGTGGGGCGTAGCTTGCCGTCGTAGGCATCGCTCCACCCAATATTTTTGGAATTTAGATTGACTTCCGACTCTGCTGCTAATTAATGTCCCATTTCCACCCAAGCTAAAATAGGTAAATCCCCTAACCGAGATGATTTATGAACCAGCCGATATCTGAGAGAGTGCGCTGGACTACCGCCGACTTAGAGTTGTTTCCAGATAACGGAAATCGCTATGAAATTATTGACGGAGAATTATTTGTGACCAGAGCGCCTCACTGGAATCATCAAAAAACTTGTGTCAGAATTATTACTCCATTGCACATTTGGTCACAAGCTACTTCTTTGGGACAGGTCGTACCTGCTCCAGGAATAATTTTTGGCGATAATGATAATGTTATTCCTGATGTTGTCTGGGCTAGCAACGAGAGATTGCCTTTACTTCTAGACGAGGCGGGGCATTTGACAGGTGCGCCAGAATTGGTTGTAGAGGTGCTATCTGCTGGTAGTGAAAATGAAAAGCGGGACAGAGAACTAAAACTTAAGCTCTACTCATCACGAGGTGTCAGAGAATATTGGATTGTAGATTGGCGTAAGCAACAGGTGGAAATATATAGACGCGAACAAGCGAGTTTAAAGTTAGTTGGGACGTTATTCAATGGTGATGAATTGAGTTCACCCATATTGCCTGATTTTACTTGTGCGATCGCACAACTATTCACTTAACACCATATATTTTGAATATGTTAATTAATGCTGGAATTGAGATATGGATGCCGAGGAATTGCTCAGGCGTTATGCTGCTGGAGATAGAGATTTTACTGGAGTTGATTTGATTAACGCTAACTTGAGTAGAACCGACTTGCGTGGTATTAATCTGAGTAGAGCTTACTTGGATGGTGCAAACCTAATGGATGCCAACCTCTGTGGGGCTTGTTTGGCAGGTACTCACTTCGAGGATACTGAAATGATTAATACTGATTTCAGACAGGCTAATCTCAGTGGTAGTCATCTGAGTGCGAATCTGAGTGGGGCTAATCTCAGTGGTGCTGACCTAAATAGGGCTGACCTGTATAGCGCCTCTCTGGAGAACGCTCTGTTGATTGACACTGACCTCTCTTACACCAAGCTGGAGGCTGCTATTTTTGATGGGGCTAACCTCAGCTATGCTAACTTGACAGGTAGTACTGATGGTAATGTCAATGATGCTATTCTTTATCACACCATCATGCCCGATGGAAGTATTGTGAGCAATGACCATAGGTATAAATAAGAAATTAGTGTGATCGCTGCCGTCGCTAGTTAAAGAACAAAACCCAAAATTGATAAAGAATATCCAATTAACAAATGAGGAAGTAAAGCTTAACTGTGCTGTAAAAACTCAACTTTGGGCAATAACGGGTCAGTCACAATACCCACACCGCTAAAACCCCAGCGTTTGAGCAAATTTCCCAACTGTGTACGCGCAATGGATTCTACAGCAAAGCGATTTGCCACTTCTGCTGCGTGGGTATTGAGATAGCTAAGGGCGTCAAAGTTTTCTTGAAACAGCAATAAATAGCCCGATGTTTCAGAATCAGTACGAGCTATAAGATAATTTCCGTCAGTTTTTGAACGCACTAAATAATAGACTTCAGACAGCATGAAGATGAAATTTGTTGGGGAGGAAAAAATCCTTCAAATAAAAAACATAGAGGAATATCGCACAGCTTTAATTTCCGAGTATCCCTCATTGCTTTAATATAAACTATGTAAAATAAATATTTACCCAAATTTGCCGCTAACGTAATCTCTGGTATCTTCCTGCTGAGGATTGTTGAAAATTACTTCTGTTGCATCATACTCTACCATATAGCCATTACGGGTTCCTGTCTCTGAAGTCCGAACATTAAAAAAGGCTGTTTTATCAGAAACACGCGCTGCTTGCTGCATGTTATGGGTAACAATGACAATAGTATATTGCTCTTTAAGTTCGTGAATCAGTTCTTCAACACGCAAGGTGGAAATAGGGTCAAGAGCGGAGCAAGGTTCATCCATCAGTATAATTTCAGGTTGTACTGCGATCGCGCGAGCAATACATAACCGTTGTTGTTGTCCACCCGATAAAGATGAGCCACTTTGCTGTAGTTTATCTTTGACTTCATCCCACAAAGCTGCTTTTCTGAGACTGCTTTCTACCAATTCATCCAAATTACCTTTATAGCCATTGATTTTGGCTCCAAAAGTAATATTGTCATAAATTGATTTAGGAAATGGGTTTGGTCTTTGAAACACCATTCCAATTCTCCGACGTACTTCTACAGGGTCGATGTCAGATGCATACAAATTTTTATCGTAAAAAAGTATTTTACCTTCTGCCCGAAATGACTCAATCAGATCATTGAGACGGTTATAGCATCGCAACAACGTACTTTTACCACAACCAGAAGGGCCGATAAAAGCTGTCACCTGATTTTTCGGTATATCTAGCCAAATATTCTGTAAGGCTAAAAACTTGCCATAGTAAACGTTGAGATTTTCAGTGCGTAAAACGGTTTCAGTGTTATTCACTGTCCTAGTGTTGGTAGCCATAAATTAAATCTAGTGTTGGTTTAAACGATGGGATTTGCACTGTGGATGATTGTTTACTAAGCTTTTTTGCGAGTTGCCCAGCGAGCGATGATACTTGTGATTAGAACCATCAATACCAAAATTAAAGATGCTGCCCAAGCTAGAGATTGCCAATTTTTAAACGGAGAAATGGCGTATTTGTAAACTAAAACAGCCAGGGAAGCTGTTGGTTGGAATAAACCATCTGGCCAAAAGTTAGAAAATAGAGCAGTAAATAGCAAAGGTGCGGTTTCTCCAGATGCTCTGGCGATCGCTAGCGTTGCCCCAGTTACAATAGCTGGTAAAGCTGCTGGTAAGACTACTTGACTTACAGTTTGAAAGTTAGTCGCTCCTAAGCCTACAGATGCTTGTCGCAAATCTTGCGATACTAACTGCAATGCTTCATCAGTCGTTCGCAGAATAATGGGCAACATTAAAATTGCCAGTGCAAACCCTCCAGCTAGAGCTGAATACGATCCTAAGTTCAACTTTACCATTGTCAAAACTACAATCCCATAGGCAAATACCCCAGCAATAATTGAGGGGACTCCACTAAGGACGTTAGCCGCAAAACGCACCCATCTAGCTACTCTCGCCGAACTAAATTCTGTGATGTAAATCGCCCCTAAAACTCCAAAGGGGATACTAATCAAGGCCGCAATTCCTACCATCAGCAGCGTACCTAAAATTGCATTACCAAAGCCTCCTCCCTTTTGCAGAGCTTTGGGTGGCAATTCCACAAACACAGCCGGACTCAGACTGCTAAAGCCTTTAATAATCACGTAAGAAAGCACTGCTAGCAAAGGTAAAAGTGCCAATACTCCGCAGGTAAATGCGACTACAGTCATCACTGTATTAAACAGTGTCCTTTGAGACGTGGGGGAGCGAGTTAAACTGCGCTCTGGAAAATTAGAAGTCATAATTTAACCCAAAACTAAGCTATATTCGCTTGACTCTCAGAACGATCAACTCTGCCAGAATATTGACTACTAGTGTCAAAAAAAATAGAATTAAAGCCGCGTACATTAAAGCCGCAACTTGCAAACCACTTGCCTCTGAAAATTGATTTGCTAATAGAGAAGAAATCGTATTGGCTGGTGCTAAAAGAGAAAGACTGATGTTGTTGGAGTTGCCGATTAACATCGTTACAGCCATTGTTTCTCCCATTGCCCGGCCAAGTCCCAGCATCACAGCACTAACTATGCCCGAAAAGGCTGCTGGTATAAGAACTTGTAAAATCGTTTCCCAGCGGGTTGCTCCTAGTCCTATAGAGGCTTGGCGCAAACTTGGGGGTACAGAAATCAAAGCATCGCGGGATAAGGCTGTGATTATGGGCAAAGTCATAATTGCTAAAATGACTCCCGCCGGTAACATTCCTGGTCCTGTAGGAGAAGTGCTAAAAAATGGCAGCCAGCCAAAGTAACCATTGAGCCATTTTCCCAAGTTGGTTAAGATTGGCACCAAAACAAAAATACCCCACACTCCGTAGACAACGCTGGGAATAGCTGCCAGCAGTTCTACTGCAAAAACCAGTACCAGTTTCACTTTAGCGGGCAAAAAATCTTCGCTCAGTACAATAGCAGTACCAACCCCAATTGGTACTGCTATCAGCAAACCAATAAAAGAACTCAAGAGAGTTCCATAGATTTGAGGTAGAACTCCGTAGCTATCATTAACCGGGTTCCAAGTGGTGTTGACTAAAAAGCCAGCACCAAACTTTTGGATGGCAGGCCAAGAGGCAATTGCAACCTGCGACCCAATCCATAATAAAGTCCCAGCAACCCCAAAAGCGAAAATTTTAGTCAGCCAAATAAAACCCAAATCTAAGGATTTTTCGGCGTCAGAGCGATTTTTCATCGCTGATGACAGATTTTGAGAATTTGTAGTCATGAATACCGACTTTCAGAGTTAAATCAGAGAAAAATATGGGAGGCAACCAGATTAGTAAAATTGTCGCCTCATCATCTATTTAAACTGATACAATAGTAACTTCATGTTCAAAGTTACTACTGAATAGGCGTGTTTGATTGCTTACTTGCTAGCGCTACTACCACTAGCAACAGAAATTTTGTATTCTGGGCTGATTTGGTCAGCAGCAGCAGCCACTTTTGTGATCACATTTGGCGGTAGAGGAACATAGCCTAATGCACTAGCCTGTTTTTGTCCATCAGTTAAAGCGTATTCGATCGCAGCTTCAATCGCCTTGGCTTTTGCCGCATTGGGATATTTCTTGTAAGCCAAAATCCAGGTGTAAGTGACGATGGGATAGGAATCAGCCCCTTCGGGATCGGAAATGAAGGAGCGGAGATTTGCGGGTAGAGGTACTGATTCAAGAGTTTTAGAAGCTGACTCTTCACTAGCTACAACAAACTTACCGCCTTTATTTTCCAAAGCAGCAAACTTGAGACTATTTTGTTTGGCATAGCCATACTCGACATAACCAATGGAACCTTGAGTTTGTTGGATTTGGGCAGTAACACCCTCGTTACCTTTAGCACCTACTCCCTTAGGCCAGTTGACAGTTTTACCTTCACCAACTTTACTCTTCCACTCAGGGCTGATAGCGCTGAGGTGTTTTGTGAACACACCCGTAGTTCCGCTACCATCGGAACGATAAACAACTGTGATTGACTCTTTCGGAAGCTTTGCACCTGGGTTAGCCTTGGCAATTTGGGCATCATCCCAAGACGTGATTTTGCCTAGTAGAATATCGGCGTAAACGGCTCGTGGGAGCTTGAGTTCTGGGACATCAGGCAAGTTGTAAGCCAACACGATGCTACCAGCAGTCACAGGCAGTAAAACAACACCTCTATCTGCTGGTACTTTCTGGATTTCTTCATCCTTCATTGCGACATCGCTGGCACCAAAGTCTACAGTGCCTTTGATAAATTGCTCAACTCCAGAACCGCTACCAACTGATGCATAGTCAACTTGTAGATTGGGATATTTTTTGTTTAAATCTGTGAACCAGGTATCGTACAGTGGTGCCGGAAAAGACGCACCAGCCCCGCTTAACTTTACGGTTCCGCCAAGGTCTAATTTAGCTGGGCTAGAAGCAGTAGTATCTGTAGCAGTGCCAGAAGGCGCATCCTTGGTGGCTGTATTATCTGGTGCTTGCTGTCCGCCACAAGCTGTTAGGCTGATTGTCAGTGCTAACACTGAAATTGAACCTGTGAGGCGATGAATTTTTGTTGCACTAAGACGTGAGAGCATCGCTATCAATTTTTTAGTAACTTTTCAGGTGAGCGTTTCTAAGATACTCCCAAAGAACAACAATAGAGATTAACGAAAGGTTAACAAAGCAATAAAGATACTAGTTTTTTTGATAAAGAGCCAACCCTTGCTTCTAGTTTTTATTGATAAATTTTATACTTTTACTTGAGGTTTAAGATATAAATATTACTACAGTAAGTTTCTTGTATTTATTTACAAAACTTTATTGATAGTGTAATTTAGTTGGTCAATTCATAGAAAAAGTATATAAATATTAATTAAGATTAAGCATTCAATACTTTGTAGCCAAATTTAGGTACTCCTCTGCAAAACTAGTATAAATACTAATATAAATAATGTTAATTTACCATATTTTAGGTTAAACACCAGAATTCACAGCACGCCTTAGCCAAGAAAGTCAGACAATAAGATATTTCATTTGCAATTCGTAGAACTGAAAAATTACATACCAAAAAGGCAAAAGAAAATATGCTAGTTCTTAAGATGTAAGCACAAATTTCATTTCAATATTAATGAATATACTAGGTGCTGTTGGATTTCCCTTTTGCTTTTCTTTGGTTGCCTGATAAATGTTTGCTGCTTCCAATCAATTACTATGGTCTATGATTGGCTTACTCCTGACAATGGGTGGTACGTTCTTAGAAGTTTATGGCATCACCTTACCTTGGACTTGGAGTCAGCACGGAATTCAGACTTTTTCTTTAGGTGTCACTTTTCAAATTGGCGCAGTATTGTTGGTGGGTTGTTTAGGGGGCAAAAATGCAGGTGCGCTCTCACAAATTGCCTACTTAGTCATGGGGCTAACCTTACTACCAGTATTTGCCGATGGCGGCGGTATTGGTTATGTCAAGCTGTCTCAGTTTGGGTATCTACTAGGCTTTATTCCTGGAGCTTGGATTTGTGGCTTAGTTGCCTTTAAAGCAAGACCTCGACTAGAAACTCTTGCCTTTAGTTGTGTCTGTGGCTTGTTAACTCTCCACATCTGCGGTATTACTTATTTGATTATTAGCTATCTTTTTCAGTGGAAAGGCACAGAAAATCTACCCTTGATGCAAGCAATGCTTAGATACTCCTGGTTTGCACTACCAGGTCAACTAACTGTGGTCTGTGCAGTTACTGTAATAGCATATATATTGCGTCACTTAATGTTTTATTAGTTCATTGTTATTTGTCCTTTGTCATTTGTCAAAAGCTCATGACCAATGACCAATGACTAATGACCAATGACCAATGACCAATGACTAATTTGCCATGCGTTTAAAAAATCGTCTTTTCTGGATCGCTGCCTTCATCGCTTTTTTCTTAGATCAAATAACAAAGTACTGGGTAGTACAAAGCTTTAGCTTGGGGCAGACACTACCACTCTTACCTGGGATATTTCACTTCACCTATGTCACTAACACTGGTGCGGCTTTTAGTCTGTTTAGTGGGAAAGTAGAGTGGTTGCGCTGGCTATCTTTAGGAGTGAGTTTAGTATTGATAGCGTTGGCGTTAATTGGCCCAACATTAAATTTGTGGGATCAGTTAGGCTATGGCTTGATTTTAGGTGGAGCTATGGGCAACGGTATTGATCGTTTTGTTTTAGGCTATGTCGTTGATTTTCTTGATTTTCGCCTAATAAACTTTGCTGTATTTAATGTGGCAGATTCATTTATTAGTATCGGTATTGTTTGCCTGTTAATTGCTTCCTTGCAAAAAACACCGACTTCAACTGGCAGATCCCATTAAAATATTAAGCCTGGGATTAATTATCCCAGGCTATTGACTTAGTGAAACCCTTGCTTAGTCTTATATGCAAAGACTTTACGTATAAGGTTTTATCAATTTTTATTTTTCACCTAACACCAGTTTGCATAACTAGTGCAACAGTTCAAGAAAGATGCACCGACGATCGCTGATAGCAAACCATTATTTAGATTATGCCCCAGCTTTTAATTTAATTACCTGTGGTAGGAGTTTTTGGCGAACTAGAGCCGGGAGTACTGGGAGCTGGTTCAATACTGCTGCCAGGAGTGCCAGGAGTGCCAGGTTGTTCTGGTGGGGTTGCGCTTCCTGGGTCGGTAGTGCTACCAGGGATGCCAGGTTGTTCAGGAGTGGTTGGGCTTCCTGATGGTGGAGTTAAGTTGCTAGGTGCGCCTTCAGGAGTGGTTGGGCTTCCTGATGGTGGAGTTAAGTTGCTAGGTGCGCCTTCAGGAGTGGTTGGGCTTCCTGTTGGTGGAGTTAAGTTGCTAGGTGTGCCTTCAGGAGTGGTTGAGCTTCCTGGTGGAGTTAAATTCCTAGGTGCGCCAGGTGCCGATGGGGTTATGCTTCCTGGTGCTGGAGTGGTTTCGGGAGTGCTAGATTCAGGAGGGGTGGTTCCTGGTGCTGGAGTGGTTTCGGGAGTGGTGCTATCAGGCGTTGTTGTTTCTGCTGGTACTGTAGTGCTACCAGGAGCACTAGGCGCAGGAGCGCTAGGGGTGGCTGCTGTGCCGCCGGAACAGCGAGAGTTGAGCGGAAAATGATCGCACAGAATTTTCATGCCTTCTGGCGACATCTTGATTTCCGTTGGTGCGCTAGTGGAGTCGCTGCTAGATTGGGCTATGGGGGATTTACTGGATTCGGCTACAGCAATATTAGTGGTAAGTGCCAAAGATAAAGCTGTACCAATCAGGCTCAGAGATTTTCCCATCATTCTGTAATTAACCTTAACGGAACATTCGCCCCATTAAAGCAGATAACTAAGTTTTAAAAAATCCTCCTAAATGGAGATATTTAGGTTTTTTCAAAATATGTGCATATGTAAAATTGGTAAAAATTAAATCAGTTATTTATTGACAACTAGTGTTTAAAAAGACAAAATTAAAAAGTATATCTGTAGTTATTGAACTATTGATACTAGCTTATATAAGCTTTTGAGAATATAGAAAAAATATTTGTTTGTCTAAGAAAGTGATTAAAATTACAAACTAATTTATACTTTAACATAAATTAAAGTATAAATTAGCTCAAAAATTTACGTATAGCTAATTTATGCTTTGGCTTATGAGTAAAATGATGAAAGACTAACATCTAAAATTGATTGTAATTCGCCCGATTCTTCATTAAAAACTGTGATGTGAATAGCCGATGAGTTCTCCCCAACCCCCTCACAAGCCACAAACGTTACTAGGTCAACTGACTCAAGCAGTACATACGATTCAAGCTAGGGTCGATTTTTCAAAATTGGCGCTCAAGCCTAATGCCAAAGTACCGGAACTTTGGGTGCAGGATGCGGGGGCGGATAAAGCAGAGGTATATCCACTGTTGGGCGATCGCTATATTCTCGGTCGTAGTTCCAAATCCAGCGATATCGTCATCCGTAACCCTGTTGTCAGTCAAATTCACCTGTCACTATCGCGGAATTCTACTCAGCGCACACCAGTTTTCGTGATCAAAGACGAAAACTCCACCAATGGCATTTATCGTGGCAAGCGTCGTGTTAGTTCTCTAGAACTGCGTCACGGCGATATTCTGACTCTGGGCCCCCCAGAACTCGCCGCTTCTGTGCGATTGCAATATGTCGATCCACCAGCATGGTATGTCAAAGCTGCAAGTTGGACAGCTTATGGAGTTGGTGGTGTCAGTGCCCTGTTAACATTAGTGATTGGCGTCGAATGGCTGAAATTTTCAGTCAAACCTCTACCGACAGCGACACGCGCTCCAGTAGTTGTTTACGCCCGTGATGGAGCCACTCCCCTGAGAGAGCCTCGGACAATCTCTCATGTAGACATGAAGCGATTAGAGGAATTTGGCCCTTATTTGCCTGGTGCGGTAGTGGCTTCAGAGGATAGTCGTTATTACTGGCACTTTGGGGTTGATCCTCTGGGAATTTTACGAGCTGTGTTGATTAATAGCCGTAGCGGAGATGTGCAACAAGGAGCCAGCACTGTAACCCAGCAAGTTGCCCGCAGTTTGTTCCGCGAGTATGTAGGTAGACAGGATACCCTTGGCCGCAAATTACGGGAGGCAGTTGTTGCCCTAAAGCTCGAAACCTTTTACAGCAAAAATGATATTTTGCTGATGTACTTAAATCGGGTTTTTTTGGGAGGTGATACCTCTGGCTTTGAGGATGCAGCCCGATATTACTTTGAGAAGTCGGCTAAAGAATTAACTTTGGCAGAAGCAGCAACATTGGTAGGAATTTTACCTGCTCCCAACGCTTTCGATTTTTGTGGGGATGGGCCAAATAAGCTAGAAGCGGCTGAATACCGAAATCGTGTGATTAAGCGGTTACTGGAGATGGGCAAAATTAAAGCAGAGGATGCGAACCGAGCTAGACGCTCCACTGTCCAAATTAGTCCTAAAGTCTGCGAACAGCAAGCTAAAACGATCGCACCTTATTTTTACAGTTACGTCTTCTCTGAACTTGAATCAATTTTAGGGGAGGGAGCAGCAAGAGAAGGTAATTATATCATTGAAACCAAGCTCGATCCAGCGATACAGAGACAAGCAGAAGCAGCGTTGAATAATTCGGTGAACAACTCTGGTAGAACTTTTAATTTTTCTCAAGGGGCATTAGTCACTCTTGACTCTAGTACAGGCAGTATTCTGGCAATGGTAGGCGGAACTGATTACAAAAAAAGTCAGTTCAATCGTGCTGTTCAAGCCAAAAGACAACCAGGTTCCACCTTCAAAATTTTTGCTTACACCGCCGCTATTCAACAGGGAATCTCACCATCCAACAGTTATTCTTGCGCCCCTTTAACTTGGCAAGGCTTTACTTATAAACCCTGTCGTGCTGGTGCTGACACTAGTTTAGATATTGCCACCGGGCTGGCGCTTTCAGAAAATCCGATCGCCCTGCGAGTTGCCAGACAAGTCGGGCTGGATAAAGTTGTGGCAATGGCGCAGCGTTTGGGGATAAAATCAAACCTAGATCCGGTTCCTGGCTTAGTACTGGGTCAAAGCGTAGTCAATGTTTTGGAAATGACTGGTGCTTTTGGCGCTATTGGCAATCGCGGTGTGTTGAATCCTCCCCATGCCATTAGCCGAATTTTAGACAGTGGTGATTGTAGCGATCGCAAAGATATCAAAACCTGTCGTGTAATCTACTCCTTCGACCAAGATCCAGGTGCCAATAAACGAGTGTTGACAACTAATGTCGCCGATGAGATGACTAGTTTGATGCGCGGTGTAATCGCAAGAGGTACTGGTCGTAGTGCTGCCATTGGACTAGGGGAAGCTGGTAAAACTGGCACGACCAATAAAAACGTTGACTTGTGGTTTATTGGTTTTATCCCCAGTCAGCGACTTGTAACTGGCGTTTGGCTGGGAAACGACAATAATTCCCCGACATCTGGCAGCAGTGCTCAAGCAGCTCAATTATGGGGGAATTATATGCGGCGGATTACAAGGTAATTGGGCATTAGGCATTGGGCACTTGTACTGAGCGAAGTCGAAGTATTGGGCATTGAGAATTAGGAACTATTGATCAATAAATGATCAATGGACTTTTGTGAGAAGACCTGATTTTGAAGACTTAGAAGTTTATCAACTTGCCCAAAAGCTAGCTAATGAAATTTGGCGTACTGTTAAAGGATGGGACAATTTCACTAAAGATACACTGGGCAAGCAAATTGTTCGGTCTGCTGATAGTGTTTGTGCGAACATGGCAGAAGGTAGAGGTAGGTACAACGACCAAGACAATCGGGGTTTTGTCAAGATTGCGAGAGGATCTTTGTATGAAACTATCAGCTGGTTGAGGTTAGCCTACGCCAGACAGTTATTGACAAATGAACAGGTAAGCAGATTTAAACCAATTCTTGATGAACTGTTACCTAAGCTCGATGCTTATCTAAAAGCCATAGGGAATAGGGAATAGCAACTTAATTCTCTTGCCCCATGCCCAATGCCCAATACCCCATACCCAATTACTGATATCCTTTCCAAGGAGTGACTTCGAGCTTGCCGTTAGGCTTGAATAAAACTTGGAAGTGGGCTAGAGGTTCTTTGTCATTGGGAGCAGCTACATTAGAACCATAAATGGCGTTAAACATCTTAGGAAGAGGTGTTTCTCGGAAATAATCAAAGGCGACTTGATTAAGTGGTTCATAGTCAGCAATTACACCATCTTTGTTGACTGCTACCCGATATTTTAAATCTCGTGTAAAGGTGGGAGTGCCACTCCAGGTTTGGCGAACTGTATTATAAAGCTTTTGATTTAAACCTTTAGTGATATTAGAGTCGGTAATTTTTGCACCGACTACCTCTGGTGTCTTAGCATATCCTCGCCAAGGGCTAACTTGCAGCACACCATTTGTAGTAAACACTATTCGGAATTGGGCGATTGGTTCATTAGAAATGGGAGCACGGTTAGCAGGATTATAAAGTAGGTTAGGCAGAGGAGTTTGCCCGACTCCTTGATTGGCCTCTTTATTCACCGCTTTATAACCAACGATCGCTCCATCGGCAGCTACACCTAAACGATAGATCAAATCCTCTTGCAATCCTGAACGCTTAGTCCAAGCCGGATGAACTTGGTTATACACTTGGCGATTCAATGCACGCAGCTGGGATGGATCGGTAATTTCTGGAACTGTGTTTAAAAGTGCTTCTAAATCTTTAACTACTGGCTTTGCATTAGCTATTGGTGTGGGTGTTGCAGCTGCGATGGGTGTTGCAGCCGCTGATGCTGGAGGATTAAGGCTCTTTGTTGTAGAGCTAGTTTGCTCATCTGGCTTAGGCTGCGGTGGACGTATTTGAGGAGGTGGAATCAAGTTAAATGCGATCGCTGCTATTGCTAAACTTGATACTCCCACAGCAGCAGGAACAGCCTGCCTGATTACAGCTTGACTAGCACTGCCATAGCGTCTAGTAACTGGTTGTAGTTCTAGGGATAATTCTGGTAAAGTCTGGGTATCAGCAAAAAACTGATCCACTGCTTCTACTAAATCAAACAACTGCACCGTATTCAAATCTATTTCAATAGGCGGACGTTTAGAATTATTAGAGTGAGACTCGAACCCCTCTGGAGCATTCTCTGAATGTATGATTAACCTGTGGCGGTTACCGTCAATTTTTTGAAACTCTACTAGCTCTGATTCCTGGTTGTGTGCTTGCGGATTGGGTACAGTACTCAGAAATTCTTGGGCGTAACCACTAACAGCCCTCACCAAACTTTCAAAAAATTCTCGCCCTCCGGTTAGGGGTTGATTGTAACCAGATAAATAGCATTCTGCATTTACCAATATTGATAATTCTGGGCGCATTTCCTGGAACTGTGCAGCCCTAGTGACATCACTTAACCCTTCTAAAAGAAGAGTACAATTAGGCAGACTGTACTTACGTTGAATATTCATTCCACTTCACCGTCAAAAAGACTAATCCAGAACCGCTGCATTCCAGCAGTACCAGTACAAAATAGTAATTGTCCTAACAAATTTATTGCTAGCGCATCTAATTTTTCATCAGAAGTTAATGCTAGTACACCAGAACGTCGAGCATTCATCCGGCTTTTAAAATGCGTTCTAAACCGCTCTAGGTAATTAGATAGCCGCAAATTCTGTTCTAATGGAATCTGTTTTTCTTCCATTTGTTGACATATCATTAATAACTGGCGGATGACAACAGTTAAACGCCGTGCTATGTAGCAAGCAATGACCACCAAAGCTTTTGCTTCCATAATAGTTAAGGGACGGCGTATATGCGCTCTTCGTAGCGGGTTAGAGCTACGCATCCGCCATAAATTTACCCTGTCTTTAACAATTCCTTTAAGATCCAACTCTTGAGCAAAAGCCAAGATTGCTTCCGAACCACCAAGTTCTAAAGCTTCAATTGCCAGTAAAATCAGGTCAATTTGCAGCCTGGTTCTCCGAGGACACGTTTTGGAAGCGATCGCAGGATCTGGTAAAGTGTCCAGAATCATCGGCAGTGAGTCTTGGGTTGGACTGTTGAACGGCGTTAAACTTGCTGAAACATTCATTCTATAAATACCTTGTGCGGTTCCAACAGACTAGATAAAACAAATTTAAGATCGGTAGCCAAGACTTGAGCGTTAGACTTGTGGCAGTAGTATGACTACCTGATATATACATTACTTAACTCTTTCTACTCAAAGTTTTCCCTATATTGAAATCAAAATTTTAAAACATAACTAAATTCACCTCGTTTATTTAGTGAAATACCTTTTCTAGCTTGGTTTAGATTCTAATTATCGTCAATGAAAGACGAAGCTTCAGCCTCGACCTCCACTTGACCCCCAGCGTATGACATTATAGTGTACGATTTTTCAGGTATCTGAAATTGGGCATTGGGCATTGGGCACTTGTACTGAGCGACTCGTGCCGAGCGGAGCCGAGGTAAGTCGAAGTATTGGGCATTGCTTATTAATTTATCTACCTCATCCCCATGCCTGATTCCCCATTCCCTACTCCCCATTCCCCATTTTATGGATTTAAAGTCTCTCGTTCGTGACATTCCAGATTTCCCAAAACCCGGAATTTTATTTCGGGATATTACTACGTTACTGCGCGATCCAGAGGGACTGCGCTATACTATTGACTTTTTAACACAAAAATGCAATGAAGTTGGAATAACAGCTGATTATGTCATTGGTATGGAGTCGAGGGGATTCATTTTTGGTTCACCTCTGGCTTATAAATTAGGAGCTGGTTTTATTCCCATCCGCAAAAAAGGGAAGTTACCAGCAGCCGTTCACTCAATTGAATATCAACTAGAGTATGGTACAGATTGCCTAGAAGTGCATCAAGACGCTTTACACCAAGGTAGCCGAGTTTTGATTGTGGACGATTTGATTGCCACAGGTGGAACTGCGAGTGCCACAGCAAAGTTGGTGCAGAAAATTGGCTGCGAACTAGTAGGATTTGGGTTTATTATCGAGCTACGGGATTTACAAGGGCGTACACATTTACCAGACGTGCCGATTATCTCTTTAATTGAATATTAGTCACTAATCATTGGTCATTAGTCATTAGTCATTGGTCAATAGCAAAACAACTGGCAAATGACGAAGGACAAAGAACAAATGACATAGACGCGCCAGCGGCTTCCTGCAGGGTAGAACAAATGACAAAGGACAAAATATAAATGACATCTACGAAAATTTCCTTGGAGACCAGTCGGGATTGGCTAATCAGGCTAGTCACGAGTGAAACTTTTGTTTATGTGGCAAAGCGGCTATTGCAGGCACTGTTAACTTTGTTGTTGGCGTCAGCGTTGTCGTTTTTCATCATTCAACTCGCTCCCGGTGATTATGTAGATACGCTGCGGCAAAATCCGAAGATATCTCCAGAAAGAATTGAGGAAATCAAACGGCAGTTTGGTCTGGATAAGTCTTGGCCAGAGCAATTCGGGCTGTGGCTATGGCGAATCTTGACCAAAGGGGATTTTGGCACGAGTTTTATTTATCAACGTTCAGTAGCATCGCTGTTGTGGGAACGAGTCCCAGCGACTTTGCTATTAGCGATCGCATCTTTAATTGTCACATGGGCGATCGCCATCCCTCTAGGGATCTTTGCCGCTGTTAAACAAAATAAGCCAGCAGACCGGATTTTACAGGTAATTAGTTACGCAGGACAAGGCTTTCCCAGTTTCATCACTGCCTTAGCGCTGCTGGTTTTAGCCCAAATCACCTCGCCGTTTTTCCCAGTGGGTAGCATGACTAGCATCAATCACTCAGAACTGTCGTGGTTTGGCAGAATCTTAGATATCGGCTGGCACATGATTTTACCCACAATCGCACTCTCAATTACTAGTTTTGCTGGTTTGCAACGCATCACTCGCGGCGAATTATTGGATGTTCTGCGTCAAGACTACATCCAAACGGCTCGTGCCAAAGGTTTACCAGAAAACCGCGTCATCTACGTTCATGCACTGCGTAACGCCATAAATCCCTTAATTACCTTATTGGGTTTTGAATTAGCTGGTTTATTAAATGGTGCCTTCATCGCCGAATTTTTCTTCAACTGGCCCGGTTTAGGGAGGTTGACTTTACAAGCTTTACAAGCTCAAGATTTATATTTATTAATGGCAAGCTTGGTGATGGGCGCAGTACTGCTGATTGTTGGCAATTTAATCGCCGATTTGATGCTCAAAGCAGCCGATCCACGCATTCGCCTAGAAAATCTCAATTAGCAGCAATTCAAAAATCCAAAAAATCAAAACATATTGGGCGGTTTCCAGAGTACTGTCAACTATCAAACAACAAACAGGTAGCCAGAGTGCGGATGTTGTTGAAGAAAGAGTTGCTAATTTCTCATCCTGTCTTGAATTTGGCTACTCTCAGTTTCAAGCTATTTCTGTATACTGCAAAATTCTGAATTGCTTTTTAACTAATTATTTTACCAAGATTCAGACTTAGTTTTTGCACTCGTATATTTAAGAGTTTTTTTTAAGCGGGCGGCGGGAATCGAACCCGCATTAATAGCTTGGAAGGCTATAGTTTTACCACTAAACTACGCCCGCAAATTTCCAACCATATAAATTTAACACAGTTTTTGCCAAAATTCAAGTATTTAGTTGGAATTGGCGGATTGGATTGTGATCCTGACATACAAATTGCTCAATTCTGGTTTTGTGCCATCGTTATTGTGGGCAGCAATAAAGTTTTCTGTTTTGAAAACTTCGCTCAGGACTTGCTCGTATGTACTTTTTTGACTTTGCAGTGTTGCTGGTTCTATTTCTAGAACTACAGCTTGTTGAAAGTTGCCATTCTGATCAATTATCAAGCTAGCTAAGAGTTGTGCTGGATCAAGTCCCGAATTGTGGACAAGAAAACTTGGGTCTAATTGTTTTGTGTTGCTTCCCCTGTATAAAGGGATAACGTCAGGTAAAGCATCTTGTCGGAATCCTCTTGATTGTATCAAGCTTATCACTTGATTTCTAGATAAGGGAGCTACTATTGCTACCGATGTTCCCCCAGTCGAAGTTGCCAGAGTTTCTCTAGTCGAAGTTGCTGGAGTTTCTCTAGTCGAAGTTGCTGGAGTTTCCCTAGTTGAAGTTGCTGGAGTTTCTCTATTTTCAGGTTCTGAAACTGGTAGATTTGATGGAATACCTGTTGGTAGTTGCGTTCCCTTTCCCAGTTTAATTTCTTGACGACGCTTCCAAGGTAAATTACCGATTGTAACCGTAGGTGTCGGTGTGACTTTAGGTGTAGGTTTCGGTGTAACTTTAGCTATAGGTTTCGGTGTGGCTTTCAGTGTAGGTTTCAGTGTAATTTTAGCTATAGGTTTCGGTGTTGGTGTAGGAACTATCTGTTGTCTAAAGTGTTCACTATTAGGTTGAGAAGCGTAAATTCGGCTCTTTTTCTGGAGATTATCAAGGGAATTTATTACGCCAAAATCTTCATTTTTAGGCGTAGTTCGTGCTGTTTGTGATGAACGTGTTGGTACAGACTTTTGAGTTGAGGATAGTGGCTTTGACGAAACTATTTTGACTGGTGATTTTGATTTGATTATTGATTTTGTTTTAGGAGCAATGTCTATCAATTCAATGGGAACAGCAGATTGATTTTGCTGGGGGAACCACAGATTAAATGCATTAGATGAGCGCATCAGCCAGAACACCAGCAAGTGCAGAGAGACTGAACTGAGAACGACAAAAATCCACAAACCTGGTGGGTCGGTGTGTCGTCTCCAGACCTTGGCTGGAATTGGTGTTTTATCTGTAACCGATGGTGTCATATTATATAAACTGGATATGATTATGCACTTTTACTCATTGGTAATGCTTTAAAATACCAGTCTAAATTTTAGCGATTAACCATTACCTCTGGTGTAACCGCGAAAGTCAAAACAGTTTCATCTACTCCTTTAAGTTCTAGCGGTCTACCTTTAGTAATTTCTCCTTCCTGCAAATAATCTGCTACGGCAGCAGAAACCAGGATTGTACCGGGAACAGCAGCAGCTTGCAACCTTGCGGCAATATTCACACTTGGGCCAATAGCAGTATAATCGGCGCGTTCAGCGCTACCAAACATCCCCACAACAGCAGTACCTTGGTGAATACCGCACCGAAACTGTACGCTAGTAAGTTTGTCGCTATCGAATACACCTTGCTCTCGCCAGCGCTGGTTCAAGTCAGCCAGTGAGCGGTGCATTGCTCTTGCTGTATTAATAGCACGACGCACTTGTTCATTAGGAGTTAGTTCTTCCGGCGCTCCATATAAAGCTAAGATAGCATCTCCCATAAATTTATCTACAGTGCCGCCATTGCTAAAGACAACTTTGGTCATGGCTTCTAAATATTCATTTAGCAACTCCGCGACTCGTCGGGATCTGAGAGTATTTGCTAGCTGTGTGAAACCCACAATGTCGCTAAACAAAACTGTAATTAAGCGTGGTTCTGGGCGCAAATCTAAGGTTAAATCTCCGGTTGCGGCTTTTTGCACCAACACGGCAGGCAAAAAGCGCTTTAGAACCGATTCTGTTAGATAAGTATTTAACTCCACAATTCGCCGTTCATTTTCTTTCAATGCTAAAAGATTGCGAACTTCTGCCAAAAGTTCCCGATCGTTGAATGGTTTTGCTAAATAAGCATCTGCGCCATGTTCTGTACCTTCGATGCGAGTTTCTTCATCTACTTTCGCTGTCAGTAGAATGATTGGTGTTCCTTTCAACGTCTCCTCATTGCGGATCATCTGAATCATCTCAAGTCCGCTCACTAAGGGCATCATTAAGTCAGTTACAATCAAGCTGGGTAGAATTTCCTTAGCTCTACTGTGCCCTTCATGACCGTTACGAGCTATCTGTACATGATAGCCGTTGCGGCGGAAAATTTCAGATACATAGGTTCGCAAATCGGGGTTGTCATCTACAACTAAAATTGAGTGCTGAGTCTTATGTGCTGAGTCTTGAGTATCAATACTGGGGGAGAGGTTTATTGTAATATCTTCAATATTGTCTGTTGTTGACTCTACTAGTTCTAAATCAGCTAATTCTACGCTAGCGCGGCTTGCATTCAGTTCGGTAGGCGTTTCTAGTACTTGCTGTGCAGGTAAATGAGCATTTCCAGTCATCAGCCATAAACTAAAAGTAGTTCCTTCACCATAAACTGATTCCACAGTCACTTGACCACCATGTAATTCTACTAATTCTTTAACTAAAGCTAAACCCAAACCACTGCCTTCATAGGAGCGATTTGCTGAACCTTCAGCTTGGCGAAAGCGCTCAAATAGGTAAGGAATTTGTTCTTTAACAATACCAATTCCAGTATCTTGTACTTGCAAGATGCAACGATCGCGCTCAGATTTTAGTCGAACACCAATCGTCCCACCTTCAGGAGTAAACTTCATGGCATTTGACAAGAGGTTATAAACCACCTTGTCAAATTTTTCCATGTCTAAGTACACTATCGAACATTCATCTAGCTGGGTAACGAGATGCAGTCTCTTTTTCTCGCAGTAGGGACGAAAAGATTCCACTATTTGGCTGACAAATTCGACTAAATCGCAGGGATGGAAATTTGGCTGCATTCTCCCTGCATTCAGGCGTTGTAAGTCTAGGAGTTGATTTACCAGTCGCAGCAGGCGGCGGGAGTTACGCAGGGCGATCGCACTTTGAGAGTAAGATAATCCCTCACCAGCCGCCACCGCTGACTCTAATGGCCCTTGAATCAAGGTAATCGGTGTGCGAAACTCATGGGAAATATTTTGGAAAAATTCGGTTTTTTGTTTGTCTAATTCCAGTAAGCGTTCAGCTTGTTGGCGAGTCTTTTGATATAAGTGTGATTGCTGCACAGCGATCGCTGCTTGCGCTGCTACTGCTTTCGCCAAATCAATATCAGATGGCAACCATTGGCGTACTTTTTTACCTTCATGCAAGGTAATACTACCAATACATTTCCCATCAGCCAATAATGGCACAAACATTAGCGATCGCGCTGGCATTTTTAAAGGCAAATCAAAACCCCGCACATCCGAGGGAGAATGACTCACATTACCAATTACCACAGGTTCATGTGTCTGTAGCATTTGTTGGAGGATGGGATTCTCCTGTATAGATGCTTGAGAATAGGGTAATCTCTGGTTTTGTAGGTGATTATTGCTACCTAACTTATTGTCTGGGGCTGGTAATCGTAAATTTTCTGGATGTTGAAAACTGTCATACAAGCCTACACACTCAACAAACTCATCTTCCTCAGTCCATAAAGACAGGACACAGCCATCGACTTGTAAAGCTTGTCCCAATTGCTGTGTAATTGCCGCAAAGATATCTTGAGGATTTAAGCTAGAGCGAATTGCGCTAGTAATCGTATTAATCAAGCTCTCTCGCTTGGCAAGGGCACGTACTTGTTCGTAAGCATAAGCTTGAGACAAAGCTAAGGCTGCCTGATCCGCTACCATCAGCACTAACTGCACCTCATCATCTCCCCAAAAGCGAGGCAGAGAACACTGGTGCAGTGCTAGCACTGCCATCAGTTCTTGTTGGCAGATCAATGGCACAACTAAACTAGAACAAATATTAGCAGCAGCAAAAGCTTGCCCACGCTTGCGCAGTTCGGGAGTGTTACCGTAAATGCGCTCATCATCAATTACATCGTGAATCACCTGAACTTCACGGGTTTCCCACACCGTCTGAGCCAAAAGAGACAAAGCGGGAGCAGAGGATATAGTGGGCAAAGAGGAAAGACCTACTGCTACTTCCGCTTCGATCTGCTGCACCTCTGCTTCTTCAGAAAGAGGCTTCTGATAAATAAACCCTTTATCCGCCAACTGCTCATCTTGGAAGGGACGTAGCAGACAAACATCCACCTCCAACATGTGACCCACTGTATCTACAATTGCTTGCAAAATTTGTCTGTAGTCTAAAGCACTGCGAATCGTATTGGTAACAGTATTCAGCAGCGATTCTTGACGGAGTGTGCGGGTAAGTTCGCGGGTTCTAGCTTTGAGGACATTGTGGGTATCCAAAGCTTGGCGTACCACTGCTTTTAGTTCCTCCGCTTCCCACGGTTTAGTTACATATTTAAATACCTTGCCAGCATTGATTGCTTCCACCAGGTCTTCGACATCGGTGTAGCCAGTTAAAATAATCCGGATAATATCTGGATATTGAGTTGCTGTCAGGCTTAAAAATTCTGTACCGCTCATCATCGGCATCCGCTGATCGGAGATGATCACCGCGATCTCTCCCTCTTGAGCCAGCAGATCGAGTGCCGCAGGACCAGAGGTTGCCCTTAGCACCTTATAATCACGATAGAAAGTGCGGTAAAGCAAGTCAAGGTTGTCTGGTTCATCATCGACAACCAAAATTTTAGGCTTACTGTTTGCTTGGGATTTCATGCACCGCTTTCCTGCTGCAACGGCAGTCGGATAAAGAATAATCTGATCAGGTAAGGATTTTTCTGAGTCAGGTAAGAGCAGAGCATTTCGACCAATAAGGCTGTTTGGCTACATGACTGCTGAGTGTAGGAGCGTTTACTCACAGTAATTCGTCTCAATTGCTTGTACTGATTACCGTTTGCGTTGGTGCAGTGTAATTGCTTTCATTGTCAGTTTTAGTGTTACAGAGTCGACGCTTGCTTGCCAAATCTTTTTTCACCTCCTGTGAGCAATGTCTGATAATACATACAGCGCTCATAGCCAGCTGAAAAATCCAGATAAAGCTGCATATTAAGTTTTCCCTCCACAGCTGTTGTAATAACACTTGCAGGTAAATTTTATTTATGGTAGTCATGGTAGAGTCAGCGAAATTAAAACAATAAGATTTAAAGCCAAAGTATACTATTAGACAAATACCTCTTTCTAATTTAGCAATCAGAACTATCATTAAGACAAGTGGTAGTGGTTGAGGAGTTAGAGATTAGGGATTAGGGAACCCTACAGATTTATGTCCCAGTACCTATACAGCCTATTTGGATGACTTGGTAGCAAAGTAGTGTCAGTGTAGCGGCAACTGCAAAAACAAGTTCAGTACTGCAACTAAGGGTGGTTTGAAACCAGAGCTTGCCAATAGTGTACTTACTTAACAATTTCGGAGATGTTGCTTACGGACAAGTTATGCTATTCCTCTGCCCACTTGCTCAAAGCTCTATCACTTTACAGATGTTTTTGTGGCAATCAGTTTGATATCTTGCCTACCTAAAACAAGGAATGCAATGAATATACTGAATTTAAGGTTATAAATTTATGAAGTCCTAACTCCTAATACTCTTTCAAAATGCAGGTTATAAAACTCTAAGCTAAAGTGTAAAAATTTGTTTAATCGACAAGCAAAAGCGAATTAGCAATATTGGTTCAGTTAAATCTCCTGGGCAACTCTTAAGTTCTGATTTAATTTAAATCTTGTTTTAGGATATTTGAGAAAATTTTTGTTGAATAAAATCAATACTAAACTAGCCTTGAAATATCGGTTTTTTCACCCATACCAGCAACAGCCAATTGATCCAGCTTCCTACCAATTCCAAATTCGTACAGCTACACCTGCTGATTTGATTGGTGTTGCCCAAATTATTACTGAAAGCTTTCACTCCCATAAGGGTATATGGGGATGGGCTTTCCCATTGCTACGTCTGGGTATTTACGAAGACTTAAGACATCGGATGGCATCACCTACGCCCCGTCATCTTTGCTTAGTTGCCCTTGAAGCTACTACTGGTGAGGCTAATAACTTAGTAGGAAGTGTGGAAATGGGTGTACGTTACAGTAGTGATTCATGGAGCCAGGTTGGTGTAGGTTTTCCTTACTTATCCAATTTAGCGGTTCATCCAAAATACCGTAGACATGGTGTAGCTTCAGGATTACTTACTAGCTGTGAAAAAGTCTCTCGCGAGTGGGGATTTCAAGACTTATATCTCCATGTTTTAGAAAATAACTATCAAGCAAGACAGCTTTATTTCAAGCTGGGATATCGAGTGCATAAAGTCGAATCTAATTGGAATACATTTCTTCTAAGACGCTCAAGCCAGATGTTATTGCACAAGCACCTGAGTGCTGATTCCATTATCTGAATTTTGTTTTGGCAATTGTCAAGTTTTGTGTTTTATTCCAATTAATTCGATAAAATCTATAAATCATAGCGGTAATTAAACACAAACTAGGTTAAGCCACTTCTACCTTGAGAACCATAGTTCTTTTGACTTAGAGAAAGCTCAAAACTCAAGCCAGGACTAAATAATATACTTTTCTTAAGAACTTTAGGTTTTCAAATAGACGAGGTTTAATTAGAAATCTAGCCAATATTAGCTAAATATCTAGATAAATCCGCTTTGATTTGGAGAACTTATGTAGTTTAGCAGGCAAGAGCTAACGGTAAAGAAGGCTCTTTGAGTTATAGTGGTTTTTTCGCGCAATCAAACAGGAGTCCTATAGATCAAAACTAAAACATGTTTGTTACTTTACGAAGTGAGTAAATAGCTTTTGATAATTTTTTCTAAAAAGAATATTTTATTTAAACTTTTTACGAAAAATCCCCTCGTCCGTTTAAACAAATTATCTTTTTGGTAAATATTTTTAAGATTAAAAAATGTTAAATTTAGCCTTTTGGGATTTATGGTTAACAAATTTTTTTAAGCATTCGATATAGCTGAAAATGGACTATAATGGCAACATACGCGAAATCGCGTTGCAAGAAATAATTACTTCCTCATAATAACTTTGTAATTCATATATTCATCTTTATAAAAACTTTAATAAAACACTAGTATAGTTTACAGACAAATCTAGTTATATTTTATAAGATATAATCACTCAATGACTGAAACAACTCCTATATATTGCTATTTTTAGTTGGATTGGCCACAAAGGTCTTGATAATAAAAGAATTCAAAAACTTGATTTGATATAACAGCTAATTCCGTTTTGAAGTGCATACTACAACATTCATTAAAAATTTAAAAAACATGGATAGCGAACAGCATCGACGCTATCAGACCTCTATGGTATCAACTTATTACCCTGAAACTACTTTCTTTGACTCTGTTGTCATGTCAGATGGAACTGAGCAATCGCAAGGCTCGGATATCCTTACACGTTTGCACAGTGGAGAAGTTTTCATCGTCAATAGTCGTAGGCGAAATGGATTAATACTCTTTAAACGCTACCATGCAGAGTTTGCTGGGCCTGGAGCTGCTGTGGGTGGGGATTACGATTGTGATTGCCAAAGGGCACTGCCTATAGGTAATCTTTCTTTATTAACTCCTGAATCTAATGAAGAACGTCAGAAGGCTTACTTGATTAGGCGACAATGGATTCGATTAATTAAACAAATTACAGAAAATCCACTGCCTGGGCAGCGAGTCCAGAAAATTCTTGATCAATTTGAACAATACTTTCCACCAGAAATAGTGGCTCTTTTGCCGGATGTTGCTTTTGCTCTTTTAGTGGGTGTGCTGCCACAAACAGTGGGAGTAGTACGGCGTTTGGGCAGTGAGGTGAATAGCAGGTTTAATTACTGAGTAAATTGCTAAGATGACAAATTTGCCAAAGCAGCTTTTACTCGATTAATTGTGCGGGCGTTTTCTTCTATCGTTCCGACAGTAATTCGTAATCCTCCGCTAATGTGTCGCACAAGAGTGCCGAGTGTTCTAAGTTTCTGATGGAAAGTTTTTAAAGCAGCTTCTTGTGAATTAAAGCTATTTGCTTTAAGACGCAGGTAAATAAAGTTGGCAGCACTTGGGGTAATTTGTAGTTCTGGTTGCTGGGATAAAATTTCGATGAGTTTGGCTCGTTCACTCAGGGTCTGGGGAATTGATTCCAGCAAGAGTGTACGATTTTGTAAACCAACTAATGCTGCTGCTATGGAAAAACTGGGAAGATTGTAAGGTAAGCGAACTTTTTCTAAGATGGCGACCGCTTCGGGATGAGCAACGCAATAACCAATACGGAGAGATGCCAATCGGAAAGCTTTAGAAAAAGTGCGTAATATTACCCAATTAGGATGCTGTGCTAATTCACCTACTAGGGTAGTTTGGCTGAATTCAAAGTAAGCTTCATCAATTACTACCAAAATATGCTGTGGCAAACTTCTTAACCATGCCAACTCTGCCGCAGTTAAGCTGTTGGCAGTCGGCGAATTGGGATGTACTACGAAAACTACGCGAATCGGTGGATTCTGAGTCTGTTCGATGGCTGACTGTGCGGCGCTTATGTCAATTTCAAAATTTGTTTCATTTCTACCCACCGCAACTACAGGAATGCCCAAAGTTTGTGCCAAAATTCTGTACATCGAGAAAGTGGGATTGGCAACGAGAATTGACCCTTCTCCTCCTAGACAGGTGGCAATTAATAAAGAGCGGATTAGTTCATCTGAACCATTACCAACAGAAATATTGGCAGCAGTAAACAAGGATGATGATAGAGCGGCTGATTGATTGACGTACTCGGCGATCGCATCCTTAAGTGTTTTATGTCCGCCATCTGGATAACGATTTGTTTCAATTACTTGCTGATACATCCATGCCAGCTTCTCTTTTAACTCAGGTGGTAAATCGTAGGGGCTTTCATTTGTATCTAACCGATCAAACTGTGTGGCGACAGAATCGGCTGTATCGCTGCTAGGATGAGGTTTATAGGCGGTGAATTGGGCTAAATCTGACCGGATGAAGGGAAGCATAGTTTTAGTCATTAGTCATTAGTCATTGGTCATTAGTAATTAACAAAGGACAAATGACTAAGGACATTAGTTATGTGTGAGTCTAATATTTTACAACTTCAAGGTAATTGGCAAAAGAGGCGAATTGCCTGCCAAATTTCTTCCATAACATTACCCAAGGCGTGGTCACTATCGAGTTCAACTAACTCCACCCAAGGACGCGATTGCGCAAAGTCACGACTAGCTTCGATCGGAATGACTTCATCCTTTTTGCCATGCAAAATCAGTGTAGAGATAGGGCGTTGCAAAAGCTTTTCTTGGTATTGGGCAGCATCTGTAACAAAATCGTAACTTAAAGAAAGCGATTGCTGTTCCCCATAGTGGTAGACCATGATATATTTTTCTTGCTGCCAACGCTCTACTTCTTCATCTCCTAGCTTGGGCAACCAATGGGATAAAAACCCAAAAGCTGGTGCTAGCAAAACTAAGCGTTGCACTTGTAAATTTTGTTGTCCCAAGTGGGCAGCAGTCAAACCACCCAAACTTGAGCCAATAAGCGTTACTGGTGTAGAATCATTGCTGAATTCTCCAGCAACTTGAGTTAGCTGACGAGTAATTGTCAATTGGGAAAAATCGCCAGCATTGAGATCGGAAATTTTCAGATTTGTGTGAATTTTGGTAAAGCGATCGCCTATATCCCGCGCTTTGGCAGATTTAGGACTAGAAGCAAATCCGTGAAGATATATGTAGTCCAAGGTTGTAAATAGTTAGGAGTTAAAAATTATTGAGTGTTGATAAATAAAGATTTATCAATTGTTGTGGCTCACTTATAATTCATAACTCAGAACTCCTCACTCCTAAGTTTTATTAGCGCATTGTGACAAATTCCTCTGCGGCTGAGGGATGGACACCCACAGTAGCATCAAAGTCTTTTTTGGTTGCACCCATCTTGATAGCGATCGCCACACCTTGGATAATTTCAGCTGCACCTTCACCTACCATGTGAGCGCCTAAAACTTTGTCGGTGTTACTATCAACCACCAACTTCATCATTGTCTTCTCTTGCTTACCAGTCAAACTATGGTACATAGGGCGAAAGCGAGTGCGAAAAATTTTGACGGCATCACCGAGTTTTTCCCGTGCTTGGGCTTCTGTCCAGCCGACTGTTGCGGCTTCTGGGTTAGAAAATATGGCTGTGGGAACAGTTTCGTGACTGAATTCACGGCGATTATCTCCAAATTCACTATCGGCAAAGGCGCGACCTTCGCCAATGGCTACAGGAGTTAAATTGATTCGGTCGGTGACATCGCCAACAGCAAAAATATTCGGTTGACTAGTTTGACTATATTCATTGACTGCGATCGCACTTGTGGTAGGGTATCCAGGCCCTTCGATAGAACTGGCGACAACATCAACCCCAGCGTTTTCTAAACCTAATCCATCTACATTGGGGGTTCGACCGGTCGCTACTAAAAACACATCAGCAATTAGTGGTTCTTGGTCGTCTCCTGATAAAGTCAGCTTCAACCCTTCTGGGACGCGTTTAATTGCTTTCACCACATTATTCTTAATCAAGCGAATTCCGTGGTTCATCATACCCTCTTCAATTTCTATGCGGACATCTTCATCAAACCCATTCAAAATCTTTTCACCTCTGGTAATTTGTGTCACCTCAGAACCTAAACCGCGTATAATACAAGCAAATTCCGTGCCGATATAACCAGCCCCAATAATGACGATGTGTTTTGGTTGTTCTTTTAAATGAAAGATTTCGTCGGAGGTAATGCCATGTTCCATCCCTGGTAAATCTGGCTTGACAGGACGCCCACCAACTGCAATTAAAATTTTGTCTGCTGTAATTTTACGTCCATCAACTTCTACAGTGTGAGGGTCTACCAACGTGGCGCGACCAGAAAATAGTTCTACTCCAGCTTTTTCCAAGAAGCTGATGTGTAGTTGCGACAGTCGCCGAACTTCCTTATCTATAGATGTAATGAAATATTCCCAGTCCAACTCAGCATTACCCACTTTCCAGCCATAGCCTGAAGCGTCACTAAACAGTGCAGGAAAGTGAGAGCCATAGACCATGAGTTTTTTGGGAACGCAACCGCGAATCACACAAGTGCCACCAACTAAATCATATTCAGCGATCGCTACTTTTGCACCGTAGCTAGCCGCTCGTTTGGAAGCCGCCAAACCTCCAGAACCCGCACCAATTACAAACAGGTCGTAATCAAAAGTCATAAGTTTATGTTCTTCTTTAGCAACAAGTTAGTTCCTGGGAACTTACACACAGAACCTGATTGAACTATATAAGGATATCCGGTGAACCCTGTGTAAGTCCTGTCCTTGATTTAATCTAGCGTTAGCAGATGCCATCTGGTCGTAGGGAATATCACTTTTTGCTTTAGCAACGGCTGTAAAGGCAGTAGTTAAAAGTTGTTATAGTTCTGGCCCGTGGTTGAGCATAAGTCTGTGCTACTGCATTGGAGCAGCTAAGTTCCACAGGACTTACGCAACATTATGACAAAACTTACTGCCTTCGGCATTCGCAAAGCTTTTTTTTATCCCATTAACAATCTTTATGTACTTGGAGAGTCCGTTGGAGTTACAGGTGTTGGATTTGTCGGAGTTACGGGTGTTGATTCTGTTGAGGTTACAGGTGTTGTAGTTACAGGTGTTGGATTTGTTGGAGTTACAGGTGTTGGATTTGTCGGAGTTACGGGTGTTGGTTCTGTTGAGGTTACAGGTGTTGTAGTTACGGGTGTTGGATTTGTCGGAGTTACGGGTGTTGGTTCTGTTGAGGTTACAGGTGTTGTAGTTACGGGTGTTGGATTTGTTGGAGTTACGGGTGTTGGATTTGTCGGAGTTACGGGTGTTG
>NZ_JBALDD010000005.1:0-105356 GCF_036917555.1 Nostoc sp.
TCAAGGCGTTGGCACGAGAAGACTCATCCTGAATCGCCCTTGCTACTGCTAAGGCTTCTGAAAATAACTCTGGTGGCAGATTCTTAGCTAAGGCAGTCAAGGCGTTGGCACGAGAAGACTCATCCTGAATCGCCCTTGCTACTGCTAAGGCTTCTGAAAATAACTCTGGTGGCAGATTCTTAGCTAAGGCAATCAAGGCATAGGCGCGAGAAGACTCATTCTGAATCGCCCTGACAGCAGCAAGCGCTTCTGGCAAAATTTCTGGCAGATTCTTAGCTAAGGCAGTCAAGGCGTTGGCATGAGAAGACTCATTTTGAATCGCCCTGACAGCAGCAAGCGCTTCTGGCAAAATTTCTGGCAGATTCTTAGCCAAGGCAGTCAAGGCGTTGGCACGAGAAGACTCATCCTGAATCGCCCTGACAGCAGCAAGCGCTTCTGGCAAAATTTCTGGTGGCAGATTCTTAGCTAAAGCAGCCAAGGTGTAGGCACGAGAAGACTCAGACTCAATCGCTTTGGCAACAGCAAGCGCTTCTGGCAATAATTCTGGTGGCAGGTTCTCTGCTAAGGCACTTAAGGCTATGGTACGATAATCCTCAGACTGAATAACCCTGGCAGCAGCAAGGGCTTCTGGCATTAACTCTGGTGGCAGGTTTTCTGCTAAAGCACTCAAAGCATAGCTACAAAATCTGTCATGCTGAATTGCTTTAGCAGCAGCAAGAGCTTCTGGCATTAACTCTGGTGGCAGTTTCTTAGCTAAGGTACTCAAGGCATACACACAAAATCTTTCATCATGAATTGCCCTGGCGGCAGCAAGAGCTTCTGGTAAAACTTCTGGCAGTTTTTGTCCTAAGGCAATTAAGGCATTTGCACGAAAATACTCATGCTGAATCGCTTTAGCAGCAGCAAGGGCTTCTGGCAATGATTCTGGTGGCAATTTCTGTACTAACGCACTCAAGGCATTTGCACGAGAATCCTCATCTTGAATCGCTTTAGCAGCAGTAAGAGCTTCTAGTAAAACTTCTGGCAGTTTTTGTCCTAAGGCAGTCAAGGCATTGGCACGAGAATCCTCATCCTGAATTGCTCTGACAGCAGCAAGGGCTTCTGGTAAAACTTCTGGCAGTTTTTGTCCTGAGGCAGTCAAGGCATTGGCACGAGAATCCTCATCCTGAATTGCTCTGACAGCAGCAAGGGCTTCTGATAAAACTTCTGGCAGTTTGTCAGCTAAAGCACTCAAGGCTATGGCACGAGGATACTCATCCTGAATCGCCCTGGCAGCAGTAAGGGCTTCTGGTAAAACTTCTGGCAGTTTGTCAGCTAAGGCACTCAAGGCTTCGGCACGAGGATACTCATTCTGAATTGCCCTAGCAGCAGCAAGGGCTTCTGGTAAAACTTCTGGCAATTTGTCAGTTAAGGCACTTAAGGCTATGGCACGAGGATACTCATTCTGAATTGCCCTAGCAGCAGCAAGGGCTTCTGGTAAAACTTCTGGCAGTTTGTCAGTTAAGGCACTTAAGGCTATGGCACGATAATCCTCAGACTGAATAACCCTGGCAGCAGCAAGGGCTTCTGGCAATATATCTGGCAGTTTGTCAGCTAAGGCACTTAAGGCTATGGCACGATAATCCTCAGACTGAATAACCCTGGCAGCAGCAAGGGCTTTTTGCAGTGCTAATTCTTGAAGATTTGGTGTTAAATAATTGACTAGTTTTGTCAGCGAGTCAATTTTCTCTTGTGGTTCTGGTTTTTGCAGGGCATAAGCTAGTCCTTGTTCGGAAGTCCACATCTTGTTTTTGACCAACGCTACTAGCAGATTTGCTGGTAAATTAGCTGCCAAACTATTTAGAGATGCCGTAATCAAAGCATAACGACACTGCAAGCTTAGTGTTGATTCAGTCCGATTCGCTTCTGCTAGTTCCCAAGCACGAGAAATATCTGTGATGTAACCGCCAGTTTCTCCCAATTTCTCCCGCGCTTCATACCAGCCATTGCTTCCAGTTGCAGACTCTTCCCGCAATAACTGGTCAATCTCTTCTAACTGTCCAGCCTTTTCCAAATGCCAAACTAAATACTGATAAATGTAACCATCATCGAGTAAAGTATGCCATAAACCATTCTGGGTTTTCTGCCGATATTTCTCCAACAAACCAGCGTGAACATCAGCAAGGTTTAAACCCAACCCAGCCAAATCTCCTGGGCGCTTTGGCTGGGAGGGAGCAGTTAACAAATTACAAGCTAAATCGTGGAATAAGTCATGTAAGCGATAGGTAGGCATACCATCAGCAAGCGGTACTCCTGTTAATAGCAATGCTTTATTCCGTAAATATTGCAACATCTTGGCAGCATCACGCTTATCCATCTGCCACAGCGTTGCCGCCATCATCTTATTAATGTTGACATCCTCCGGCAACACCCCTAACCAAGAGAAATGCTGCTGCTTTTCTGGTGGCATTCTCTTGACACTCAAATTTAATGATGCAGTTAAACTCAGGCGTTTTAAACTAGCCTCATCAGTAATTTCTTCGGCTTCCGGTCGGTCAAAACTTGTTAATCTGGCTACTTCTTGCTGAATATCCGCCAACAGTTCATTCCAAGTCGTACCACAGGCAACTTCGGCGGCTGCGAGTTCCAATGCTAGGGGAAGATAACCAACGCCTTTGGCTAGATTTTCTGCTGAGTGACGTTCTGTGCCTGTAATCTCGCGTCTTAATTTCTTCGTCAGCAATTCCATTGCCTGCTCTGGTTTCATTATATCCAGACTGTAGGTGCTGGCTGCTAAGGCATCGGCAATGTGACCTTCACGAGTAGTTACTAAAACTTGACAACGCGCCCCACCAAAATTAAACGCTTGTGCATCTTCGGTATTCCAAGCATCATCTACCACCAGCAACACAGCTTTGTCATAAAGCAGAGTCCGCAAATGCGAGGAAGTTGCTTCAACACTTGTAGGCTTAAAGCTATAGTCTCCTAATGCTTGCACCCAGCCACTAAGTAAAGCCAGCACATTGGGTTGTTGACCTAATGTTGCCCAAAGAATGCCATCACAAAAACGAGTTTGTACCTCTGCATCATGGGCTAAAGCCGCAGCTAAAGTAGATTTGCCCACCGAACCCAAACCGTGAATCGCAGTAATTACTAAAGTGCGACTATCAGACGATGAACCATTTAAAAGACGAGTCTTTAAATCATCGCTGTACTCTGGGCGTTCCACAAAGTACGTAGGTAAAGGTGGCGCTTGAAATATTTGTATGTGACCTAACCCCCTAACCCCCTTCCCTACAAGGTAAGGGGGAACATTCAAAGCCTCTCTCCCTGTGGGGGAGAGGTTTGGAGAGGGGTTATTTAATTTCGATTTCTTTGGTCTTTTCTTTTCCCACGCTTCATCAAACCCTTTCAGGTTCTTCTCTCTATCCTTTGACCATAGCTTTAAAGTAAAGCGCCACTCATCAGAACCTTGAGTTTGGAGACGGTTATCTTCCAGAATCTTCAAAAAATCCTTCAGCAAATTCAGCGCTTCTCGAATTTGCACTTTAGTTAACTTGCCAGGATATTTGTCTTTTTGCGTCAGCAAATCTAACGCAACTAACGTAGTTTGCACAGTCAGCTTGGGATTAGCGCTGTCTTCTTCTTTCCAGTCGTACTCAATTTTAAAGCTACCGTCCTCAAATTCTCCATTGACAAAACAAAGCAACGCCTCTAGCAGACGCTTGACTCGCTTTTGAATCTGAGGCCCATAGGTAATTCGTGGCATTACATCCAAAAAATTGAGTAAGAAGTTTGGGGCTACCCCATATTGAAACTACCACCCCAAACTCATGTAATCCAGATTCTAAGGCATTTTCAGCAATATTAGGGTATTTGCTTAGGGAGACAACCCCAAAGAGAACCTGTATCTATCAACTCTTTGGGGTACAAACAAATGCAAGGCAAGCGTCAAAATATTCTCGGTAAAACCATTGCTTTGTTGCTGGCAATGCAACTATTCTTGATTGGTTTACAAGCTAAAAGCCGGATTGACCAAGGTAACTCAACCCTTGAGGCGTTGATTTGGATGACTCAACAATATATTTCAGTACTGGTTAAAATCCGTAGCTTGCAGGATAAAAAGGAGAAAAACGATTCTCCAAAGCTCAAAAGTAAAAGATGAAATCGTAGGTGTGTTAACGAAACGCCGTAACACACCTACGATGAATAAATCATCACAAAGACGCGATAAATCGCCGTCAAGACGAAAGACTAATTATTGTAAAGACGGCGATTCATCGCGTCTCTTGTCTTAATTCACGTCATGTTAAGAAATCAAGACTCCATCTCAGCCAATTCTAACCACCGTTCAGTCGCCACATCGATCGCTTGCTTAAGATTTTCCACTTGATTATAGAGTTTCTGCACTTCGCTATAATTTCCCGGTGAGACATTCGCTAGCGTTTTCTCCGTTTCCGCTTTCTCAGCCTCTAACTCGGCAATTTTACCTTCCAACTGCTCAAATTCCTTTTTCTCCCAATTGGATAACTTACGCCGCTTGGTATTCTCTACATCCTTGGCTGAAGCCGCACCATTTTGGACTTCAGCATTTTTGGGCTTCTCCTTCTCCTTAGTAGTAGCAGCCTGTTGCTGTGCCTCTTGAGCCTTCTTATAGTCCAGATAAATCGAGTAATTACCTGGATATTGCCGGAGATTACCACCTTCTTCAAAGGAAAATACTGTATCGATGGTGCGATCAAGAAAGTAGCGATCGTGAGAAACTACAATTACACACCCGACAAAATTTTCTAAATAATCCTCTAATACTGTTAATGTCTGAACATCTAAATCATTTGTCGGTTCATCTAAAATCAAGACATTGGGCGCACTCATCAAAACCCGCAACAGAAATAAACGGCGTTTTTCACCACCAGAAAGTTTATTAATTGGGGCATACTGCTGATTACCAGGAAACAAAAACCGCTCCAACATTTGAGAAGCAGTAATTTGAGTCCCATCAGTAACTTTGATAAATTCTCCTTCTTGTTTGATGTAGTCAATCACGCGCTGATTTTCGTTTAAGGCTGTGAGCAATTCTTCAGAATGCTGGTCAAAATAACCGATGTGAATTGTAGTACCAATTTCTGCAATACCTGAATCTGGTTTAATTTGACCAGTAATAATATCCATTAAAGTGGATTTACCAGCACCATTAGCGCCAATAATGCCGATGCGGTCTTCTGGGCTAAATTCGTAGGTAAAATTATTAATCAGGGTACGTCCATTGTATGCTTTAGAAATGTTATCTAATTCAATAACCTTTTTGCCAATGCGACGACCAACTGTCGAAATATCAACTTTACCCTGAACTTGTTTAAATTCAGTATCCCGCAGGGCGTGAGCGCGGTCAATTCTCGCTTTTTGCTTAGTACTTCTGGCTTTCGGCCCTTTTTTGAGCCATTCCAACTCGCGGCGCAATAAGCCTTGGTGTTTACGTTGACTACTTACGGCAGATTCTTCAGCTAAAGCTTTCTTTTCCAGGTAATATGAGTAGTTACCTGTATAAGTGTAAATGTCGCCTCGGTCAATTTCAATGATCCGATTGGTAACGCGATCTAGAAAGTAGCGATCATGGGTAATCAGAAAAAGTGCGCCGCGATAGCGATTTAAATAACTTTGTAACCATTCTACAGAAAGAGCATCAAGATGGTTTGTCGGTTCATCCATGAGCAAAGCATCTGGTTCTGATAGCAAGGCTGATGCTAAAGCAATGCGCTTGCGATAACCTCCAGATAAAGTACTTATCTTGGCATCAAAGTCAGAAATTCCTAATTTTGTGAGGATGATTTTGGCATTAGTTTCTAGTTCCCAAGCACCACTCGTATCCATCCGTTGCATCACCACAGAAAGGCGAGACATCAGTTGACTATCATCTGGATAGTGAACCAATTTATCAGAAAGTTCTTCATACTCGCGTACTAAAGCTGTATGTTCGCCACTGTCCGCGAAAACTTGCTCTAAAACTGTGTGATTTTCATCTAAATCTGGCTGCTGGGGTAAGTAGATAATTCTAGAACCGGAGTTAATTAAAATTTGACCGCTATCTATCGATTCTAGCCCAGCGATCATTTTTAATAAGGTTGATTTACCAGAACCATTAGTACCAATTAATCCAACTTTATCGGTAGTATCAAGGCTAAAGCTAGCATCTTTTAAAATTTCCTTGATGCCAAAGTCTTTTTTTACTGATTGTAGTGTAATAATACTCATAAGATTGAAGTCATTAATTATTTTTCATTAGTGAGTAGGTAAGGTATTTGCCTTACCTACATTCGCCGAATTCTATACAAATAAGTCCAAGGGAAGGTGTCCATACATTTCGTTGATTCCATCTTCGTCATAAGACTGGCAAGATACTAATACACCACGATGATGTCCATCATAGGAATCAAGATAACACAAGCCATTTTTACCATTTAATTTGATATAAACTGGACCTTCGGGTGTAAGTAAATTATTTGGTGGTTCATAACCCAAAGCCAGAGAATAGGTTTTCATCGCCAATATTCCTTCTTCTGCTGTATCAGCACAAATTCCTAAAATTTGGTAATCAGTAAGCTTAGTGAGCAAAATTAAGGCATTACGAATTACTACTTTTTCTGATGAGTTGAGGATAGGGGCAATGTCTAGACAGTTGAATTTATTCAGTAATTTTTTCGCTTCTTCGGCAGTGAGATTCTGAGGATTAGGGGTTGACATAAACTTCGACTATTATCTTGTTGGTTTTTCTGTGGTGTTTGAGTTGGCACTGTCACAACTTATACCATTTTGAATTTTAGATTTTGAATTGGGAATAGTCCAATGTATTGTAAAATTTGTCTGAGGTCAGAGCAAATTCCATAACTTTAGAGCTTGTTATCTTATGCCCACTTCCCTTCTACGGTTGATTTTGGACATTCCCAAGGTTGAATATGAAGGGTACGCCATTTTTTGAGTCACTACCCATAACCAGGACTTTCGGCATCTGAGCGCCGCCAGTCTTCCAAGCTTCAATTGCTTCTTTTTGGAGAACCAACTGTCCTCCTTGGGCTTTGAGTGTTTCTGCTAATAGTCTTTGAGCTTCTGCCCTACCTTTGGCACGATTCACATCTGCTTGGGCTTCTTGTTCTGCTTCCCGTGCTACATAAACAGCTCTTTGCGCCCGTTGTTCAGCAATTTGTTTTTCTTCGACGGCTCTGGCAAATTCTGGTGAGAATGCTAAATCAACTACGCTAGTATCTAACACAATTATCCCATATTTGTCTAAGCGATCGCCTAAGGCATTATCAAAGTCTTCTTTCAATTCACTTCTTTTGGTAATCGCTTCTTCTACTGTTCTTCTAGCTGCGGCAATTTTAAATGCTTCTTGTGTTTGGGGCGCAATGATTTTTGATACTATATTCGCTAATGTTCCTTGTTTTCTTCTAACTTCAACTACCTTTATCGGATCGAGGCGAAAGTTAATTGCAAATCTTGCAGATAAATTTTGCAAATCTTTAGTAGAACTTTCTGCTGGGACTTCAAATTTTTGCACTGTTAAATCATACACATCTATTACAGTGATAAAAGGCGGTTTTACATGAATACCTTCCAATAAAGCGCCATCTCTCGCTTTACCCAAGATGCTGATTACTCCTGCTTGTCCTGGGTTAATAATGATAAAGGAATTTAGCCCAATAATCACTAGTATTGCTAACACAATTCCGAAAACTGTGGTTTGCCAATTGCCCAATTGCTGATTTTTCAAATTCCTCTCTCCAATATGAGTGCTGAGTGCTGTTAGCGGATAGCTAAGGTTTAGCCCGTGCTGAGTTAGGAGTTAGGGGTGATTATTCTACTTATTGCCTCCTTTTCCCAGTCTCCAGTCCCCAATTCCCGGTCCCTAGTTTTGCTTTGACTTGAATAAACTCAGTTACTAGTTTAAGTTTCTCATTAGTCTGTCTGAATCAATCTTCTGACTCAGGACTTAGGACTCAAGACTTTGTTCCGTGGTAATATCAGTCACACGAAACCGCAAAAAGCCGTGGCTACTGCATTAAAATTTCATCGGGTATCAAGAAGGCGTAAACATTCAACGCATCCTCTCCAGCGTTTGCTTGAGTATGGACACCAGTATCGTAAACAAATTTGGCTGGCGACTACTTATTCTACCCTCAATAAATTTTTCGATTTAGCACCACCTGGCTTAATTGGCATTGCAGTGGATGTAGTAGTCAAGCAGCAGGATTCCATAATTGCACAGTTAGGGGTACGCGATGTCTTTGGACAATTTTTGATTATTTCCTTCCTGACTGTAATCATTTGGATACTAGAATCTGTTTTTGAGTACGCCTACGCTCGACTTTGGCGGAATTTGGCTCAGAATATTCAGCATGACTTGCGTTTGGATGCATACAAACATTTGCAAGAGTTGGAATTGGCTTATTTTGAAGAACGCAGTACTGGCGGTTTAATGTCTATCCTCAGTGATGATATTAACCAATTAGAGCGGTTTTTGGATGGGGGAGCAAATGATATCATCCAAGTTTCTGCAACGGTTCTAATTATTGGTGCTGCTTTCTTTATTTTGGCTCCTAGTGTAGCGTGGATGGCTTTGTCTCCGATGCCATTCATCCTCTGGGGTTCTTTTGCCTACCAACGACTACTTGCGCCTCGCTACGCTGATGTGCGAGAAAAGGTAGGTTTTCTCAATTCGCGGTTGTCAAACAATATCAGCGGAATTACTACTATTAAAAGCTTCACATCTGAAGCTTATGAAGCCTCTCGTTTGGAATTAGATAGTGACGCTTATCGCCGCAGTAATAGGAAGGCAATTACTCTTTCTGCTGCTTTTGTCCCGCTAATTAGGATGCTAATTTTGGTGGGTTTCACGGCATTACTTTTGTATGGCGGGATGGCAGCGGTTTCTGGAGAAATGTCTGTAGGTACTTACAGCGTATTAGTGTTTTTAATCCAGCGATTGCTGTGGCCTTTAACAAGATTAGGCGAAACATTTGACCAATATCAAAGGGCAATGGCTTCTACTAATCGAGTTATGAATTTATTGGATACTCCTATCGCTATTCATACAGGTGATGTGGCGTTACCTGTGAATGAAGTACGCGGTGAAGTGCAATTTAACAATGTTTATTTTGCCTATAAAGATAGATTTCCAGTAATTAAAAATCTGTCTTTGGATATTCCGGCGGGGAAAACTATTGCAATTGTCGGTTCAACTGGTTCTGGTAAAAGCACTTTAGTCAAACTTTTGTTGCGGTTATACGAAGTGCAAGCTGGAAGCATTACTCTCGACGGCATTGATTTGCAAAGTTTAAATTTGCAGGATTTGCGCCGCTGCATTGGTTTGGTGAGTCAAGATGTCTTTCTATTTCATGGCACTGTAGCGGAGAATATTGCTTATGGTAGCTTTGAGATTACAGAGCAAGAAATTATCACGGCGGCGAAGATAGCCGAGGCGCACGAATTTATTATTGAATTGCCCGAAGGTTATGAGACAATTGTGGGGGAAAGAGGACAAAAGTTATCTGGTGGACAAAGACAACGGATTGCGATCGCCCGTGCAGTCTTAAAGAATCCCCCGATTCTGATTTTAGATGAGGCTACCTCGGCGGTGGATAATGAGACAGAAGCAGCAATCCAGCGATCGCTCGAACGGATTACAGTAGATAGAACTACAATTGCGATCGCTCATCGTCTTTCCACCATCCGCAATGCCGATTGCATTTATGTCATGGAACATGGGAAATTAGTAGAGTCGGGAACCCACGAGCAATTGCTGGAGAAAGACGGTATTTATTCCGGCCTCTGGCGTGTACAGTCAGGTTTAAGATAAGTTTCGCCCCTTCTTTGTCACTCAATTACGAACTATTTATGTTTTTTGGTAATAGTCAGCCAGAATCAGGTGATAACAAGTGGCGTCGCCAGTTGGATAAGTTTGTCAAAGCAAATCAGCAAGAATTGGCGGCGCTGTTTTGGGGATTGTGGTTAGCAAATGGTGACAGTCAGGGTACTGTTGGTATTGATTTGCAACCAACGCCGCATTTTGTTTATTGTCCGAAAGAGCAGATAGAGAATTTAAATAATAAGGTTGATAATCGGCTTCAGGAAATTTTGGGAATTGTCGAGAATCACAAGCCGGAAATGGAAGTTGTGATGATTGGAATTGGGAAGGGGGAAATTAAGTTAATTCAGTTTGCACCGGAACCAGCACCACCAATTTGTTTTGAGCAAGCTGGTAAAGACGTAAATGGGTTATTGGATGTGCTGGAAGAGAGGATGAAGAAAGAGATTGTTTTTTAACGCAGTAAGGACGCTGAGAAAAGCACCATTCAAAATGGTATCCAAGTAGAAAGAGTTTTGAGTGGATATCGAGATTTTGAAGATATTTTTCACGAGAATCAGGACATCAAAGCGATGCCTTTTTATGTCGAAGATGCTCTACGTAGCTTGCTTCCTCATAGGGATACAGCAACGGCAAAGCCGAACGCAATTATATTCATCTCTCAATCTTCCCAGGCAACATCATTTTACATTCTGAACAAGAGCGATCGCCCTCAGAACACCATCATTCCACCTCAGAACAAGAACATTCTCGTTTGGAACAGGAACATTCTCACTTGAAACAAGAATATTCTCGTTGAAAACAGGAACGTTCTCACTTGGAACAGGAACATTCTCATTTGAAACAGAAACGTTCTTGTTTTAAACATGAAACTTCGAGTTCAGAACAGGAAACTTGGAGATAAAAGCTTGATTGATGAGGTTGGGAACTTAAATTTTACTGTGGTGGCGGGAGGCGATCGCGTAAATATTCTAAATTACCACGCACAGCCACAGTATTGGGATGATTCACTCCTAACCTATGCTCAAAAATATCTAAAGCTTGGATATAAAGGGGTTCAGCTTCGCTGTATCTGCCTTGGGATTTGTAAAGTAATGCTAGATTGTTTATGCTTTTGGCGACATCAGGATGTTTTTCCCCCAGCATTTTGCGCCTGAGTGAGCATACTTGGATGTACAAGGGTTCGGCTTCGCTGTATCTACCTTGGGAGTCGTAGAGTGCCGCAAGGTTATTGAGGCTAGAGATAAAAGAGGGATGTTCTCCTCCTAGTAACTTGCGCTTGAGTACCAATGCTTGAATTAACAAGGGTTCGGCTTCGCTGTTTTTACCTTGGGAGTAGTAGAGTGCCGCAAGGTTGTTGAGGCTTTGTCCAACATCGGGATGTTCTTCTCCCAGTAGTTTGCGTCTGAGTTCCAAAGCTTCAATGAAAATGGGTTCAGCTTCGCTGTATCTGCGTTGGGAATAGTAGAGTGCTGCTAGGTTGTTGAGGCTAGAGGCAACATCGGGATGTTTTTCCCTGAGCAGCTTGCGCGTGAGTGCTAATCCTTGGATGAACAACGGTTCAGCTTCGCTGTATCTGCTTTGAGAAATGTAGAGTGCCGCGAGATTGTTGAGGCTGGTAGCGACATCAGGATGTTCTTCTTCTAGAAGTTTACGCCAGAGAGCCAAAGCTTCTATGTACAAAGGTTCGGCTTCGCTGTATCTGCCTTGGGATTTGTAGAGATGCGCGAGGTTGTTGAAGCTAGAGGCGACATCACGATGTTCTTCGCCTAGCAGCTTGAGCCTGAGCGCCAATGCTTGGATAAACATGGGTTCAGCTTCGCTGTATTTGCCTTGGGAATCATACAGTGCCGCGAGATTGTTAAGGCTGGTAGCGACATCAGGATGTTCTTCTCCCAAGCGTTCTTTAGTGATTTTTAAACACTCGTTATACCAATGTGCGGCTTTGTCATACAACCCTTGACCATTGTAAAACAGAGCGTTGCCAACGAATACCCAAGTTAAATTTTCATCGCTGACGTATTGAATCTGATTATTTGCTACTTCTGTTATGTGAGGTATGGCTTGGGAAACAGCCTTGATTTGCTCAAGTGTAAGGGTTTGAGGAATCTGCTTGGCAACTGCTACCATTACCTCGCAAAGCGATCGCTTTAATTCCTCTGCCTGTTCTAAACCTGTAAGCTGATATTGGAAAAACTCGCGTAACAGTGGATGCAATTGGTAAACTCCCTCATCTTTACGCTGGAGTAAATGCAAATTCAATAACTTCTCATCCCGAATTTCCTCTAACTCTTCCTCATCTGACTCTGGTAAACACTGTTCCACCAAATCCCAAGATATAGGCGCGGCGGCAAATAAACTCAATAAACAGCCCAATTGCTTGTCATCGTCGTTTAATTCTTGCCAACTCAACTCAAAGGCTGCTAACACACCCCGTTGTGCTGTCATGTCGCCTTCTGGTTTATCCAAGGCGGATTGTTCTAATCGCTTTTTCTCCAACCGTCGCAACATTTCTGTTAAAGAGAGGTCTTGTTTGCGCTTGAGATATCGCCCCACTAATTCCAAACCCAAAGGCAAATATCCCAACCACTCACACAACTGATTTGCAACAGCTAATTCTTGCTCAATTCGCTGTGGTGTTTCTTTAAAAAATGACTTTAATAACTCCAGCGCCGCTTCTGGTTGCAATACATCCAGGGATAATTGCTTAATAGATGCTCCTAAGTATTGGCGCGTGGTAATCAACACTTTAAACCGGGAAGATGAGGAGGGTAAATAAGGCTTAACCTGCTGATATTCCCCAACATCGTCTAACACTAGCAGCACATCGCCCTCCTCACGCCAATTCCGAAAGCAATATTGCACTTGCGCGAGTAATTTTTGGTTAGGATCGTCTGTTAAATTATCTGGTGGATTTAAATCAAAATGAGTTTTAGCAAACTGCACAACTTGAATGCCCACATCACCAGATTTTGCCAGCAACCAGCAAATTCCACCCTTGTAAGTTTCGCGGTGATTCCTGGCATATTGTAGGGCAAGTTCAGTTTTACCAACTCCACCCATGCCAGCAACAGCAGCTATTATCACCTGTTCATTTTCCTGCAAAAGCTGGTGGAGATTTTGCAATTCCACTTCACGTCCAACAAACTCCACCACCCCACTTAAGGGTAAATTTTGCGGTATTTCGGTAGCGAGATTTGACTTTACCTGTTCTCCTCCAGGCGAATGCAGTCAGAAAATATTAGTACCAGTGAAAATATTTCCTTGAATGACGTTTTTAATAGACTCAGCTAACTTTGTAGAATTGATGATAGTTGCTGGTTGTGAGTTAAGCTCATTTGCTAAAGCTTTGACTTTTGACGCTACTTGAGGATCGGTGTTTACGGCTGCTTCCACGTTCCGCACTGATTGAGCAATTTCGGTATCTGTGTCTGCTGCGGCTTTCAACTCCAGTACCGCTTTACCATAATCTAACGGCTGCTGTGTATTTTCTGGTGTCGCCTGTGCTAATAAGGGCAACTTATTTTTATTACGTAGCTGTGCGATTAATTTACCGCTTGCTTCTAACCCTACTTCCCCAAGCTTTTCGCCAGTTTTTTCTAAGGCTTTAGTTAAAACTATAGTAGCGATCGCAGTTGCTACAGCCGTTAGTGTTACAGGTTCCATAATTATTATGAATAACAACCGAAATTCCACTGAAAGCTATTCTAGCCTAGTCTGATTGCCACATTATTACCCCATAGTAGGGTGGGATTAAAATGCCCACCCTACTTATTTAAACTAACGCTGGTGTATTTGCACGCTTAACTTGAGGTGTTGCAACCATCCTCATTCCAGCTGGTGCGGCTAAAGTTAACCCACGACGCACAGGACGCACGGGACGTTTATTCACTAGCGAAACTTGAAATTCTGACAAAACAGTTGCTAAGACAATTTTCATTTCATACTGGGCAAATGCCATCCCAATACAGCGACGATTACCGCCACCAAAGGGCAAATATTCATAAGGTGAATATTGTCTTCTTAAAAAGCGTTGTGGTTTGAACTGCTTGGATTGTGGGTAAACTTCTTCCCGATGATGCGCTAAATAAATACTGGGGACTATTACCGTTCCCTCTCGCAGTTCGTAGCCCATAATTGTAATTGGGGTTTTCACAATCCGGGGGAAAGCAGTCATGACAATTGGGTAAAGTCGCAATGTCTCTTGGTAAACTGCTGTTAAATAAGGCAATTTAGCTACACTACTCAAATCAGCGTTAACTCCAATGGTGTTGAGTTCCAGTAACAATTTCTCACGCACCTCTGGTAAACGGTCAATCCAGTAAAAAGCCCATGTCAATGCCGAAGCGGTAGTTTCATGTCCCGCAACTAGCAGTGTCATTAACTCATCGTGTAATTCTTCATCTGACATCCCTTGACCATCGTCATAACGAGCCGCCATCATCAAACTCAGGATATCTTGGCGATTTTGTTCAGATTCAGCCCGACGTTCTCGAAGCAAAGCATAAATCAGTCGATCAATTTTTTGGCGTTGTTGCAGAACCCAGCCCCACGGACTCCACACACCGAAATCTTTTTGCATGAATTGAAAGAAGAAGGCGCTGGACATTACAGGCGAAGTGATGAAGTCTAGTAAGTCACTTAGCGATCGCTTCAGTTCCTCAAAAAGCTGTCCATCATTTAAACCAAATACAACCCGTAAAATAACACGCAAGGTGATTTCTTGCATTGACTTACGGATATTAAAAGGCTTGCCAATTTGCCATTCATTAGTCACTTGTCGGGTTATTTCCCGAATTTCCTCGCCGTAAGCCCGCATTCTTTCGCCATGAAAGGGAGGAGCTAATAATTGCCGTTGGCGCTGGTGGCGATCGCCATCCGCTAACATAAAGGAGCGATCGCCAAGTAAAAATTTTAGTCCTATGTTCCCCCTGCCAACCTCAAAATGCCTAGAATCAGCAGTAAAAATCTGCTCAAGTGCTTGGGGTTGACTAAAATATACTAGATGGTTATCCGAGCTACTACTCCTGATCGTAAAAGTGTCACCGTAGATTTGGGCAAAATCATCCACATATTTCAGTGGCTGACTAACAAACTTGATCATCCTTAGCCAGCGAGGCATTTGGGGCCCATCAGGCAAATTGTAAGTTGTTGTCATAGAACTTTGTGGAGTTGATGGCTTCTGAATTTTATTGTTACGACTTTTCATGTTATTTAGGGTTACAGAAAGCGGTATATTCATCATTGGGGACTAGAGACTGGAAACTGAGGACTGAAAAAGAAGACAAAGAGGATAATAATAACTCTTGTACAGACGCGATTAATAGAGCCAGCGCGTTGCGGGGGTTCCCCCCGTTGTAGCGACTGGCGTCGCGTCTCTACTTTTAACTCAGCACTCAGCAATCCTAATCTCAGCACTCAAAAGGCAGCATCGGAAGCAAGCAGTGCCAAAAATCATCGCTATTCTCAACGGTAAAGGAGGAGTCGGTAAAACGACTACCGCAGTCAATCTGGCTGCAAACTTTGCGAAGAAAAAAAAGGTGCTGCTGATTGATGCAGATATTCAAGGTTCTGCTAGTTGGTGGTTTGGGCGTAGTCAGCAGGGAATGGGATTTGATTTATCTCAAGAAACCGATCCCGCACTTTTAAGTGATTTAGCAAAGATAACAGGTTACGATTTAGTAGTGGTGGATACACCTCCCGCCCTGCGCTCTGAAGCATTAGTGGCGGTAGTTGCGATCGCAGATTATCTAGTTTTGCCGACACCCCCATCTGCAATGGATTTAGCAATCCTCGTGGAAACAGTCAAGGAAGCCGTCATCCCTGTGGGAACCCCCCATCGGGTATTGCTCACCAAAGTCGATACGCGCAGTCTGGGGGAAGCACAAGAAGCAAAAAACACTCTGACTCGCTTAGGTATTCCTACTTGTAATACCTTCATCCGTGCCTATAAAGCTCATGAACGAGCAGCACTAGAAGGTGTAGCGATTACTCAATGGCGAGGAGGAAATGCACGGGAGGCGGAATTAGACTACCGCCGTGCAGCTGATGAATTACAGCGTGATTGGAGAAAATAATAATGGCTAGGAAACAAAGTCTCTCTGACTTACTACAAGAAGAGGCGCAAAAATTTACACCCTCAGAAGGTGAATCTGCGATCGAAGTTACAGCTGAAAAAATTGTTGAAGAACAAGCTTCATCTGATGAAGAATCATTAGGACAACCACTTGAGCCAACTTCTACTAAGCGCACAAGTCCCACTAAAGCTGATTTAGAAGCAACTGTCAAAGAGTTGACAAGTAATCTAGAAACAAGCCACAAAAAAGAAGTATCTCTTGAACAAGAAATTACTGATTTGCAATCAAAATTATCTAAACAAAAAACCTTTGCATCCGAACAAAAATCATTACTAGAACAGCTAACAAAAGAACTTGACGAAACTAAAAAGACAGCACTGCAACTTGCAGAAGCGAATTCCAAGCTGATCGAAGAAATTAATGCTTTAAAACAAACAGCAGAAGATAATTCTAAACTTGCTGTAGCTGTCAAAGAAACTAGTGCTGTAAAACCCGTAAAAGAACAGTACAATCCATATAATTACAAAAAATCACATCTTTCATCAGAAAGATTAGCTCAAAATCAACCAGATGAGTACGCTGGTACTGTTCTCAAAGAAACTAGTGCTATAAAACCAGTAAAAGACCACTACAATCCACTTAACTACAAAAAATCACATCGGTCATCGCAACCACTAGCTCAAAATCAACCTCAAAATCAACCAAATGAGTATCCTGATAGTTCTAATGAGATGTGGTTACTTGACTAGAGTCAGTTAATCTTTGCTCCCCCAACCCTTGTAGGGAAAGGGGCTGGGGGGTTAGTTTTTTGATTGCTGAATCGTTGCTCTAGGTAACAAACTGCTTTAAACGAGTTAACCTGAATAAATAAATTGATAAAACAGTAAAAAATACAACGAAAAATCCTTCAATTATAAAGATTTTACTTAAAGGAATTCCAAAAATTCCTGTATTTATGGCAAATTGATAATGTTTAATTAGCAAGAAGAATAAGTATTGCCAGTATTTATGTAATGAAAATAAACCAAGAGAATATTTAGATAATTTTTCTACTAAGAAATTCTCTTTGATTTCCTTTAGAGAATGAAAATAACAGAAAATAGCCATTGCTCCACAAGTAATGGCGATTCTTCCATAGATACTTAAATGATAGCCATATTTACGTAAATAAATGTCATGAAACGAAAAAAGTATAAATGCTATTAGGTAGTAAAATTTAAAATGTAATAATTTATCAGGAAACTTAACTAAGTAAAAAGCTATGGGAATATAAATAATAAAATTTATTAGCCAATGATAAGGAACCCGCAAATTTAGTAAGCAACTGGCTTCAAAATAAAATAAACAAAATAATACTATTGTATAAGAAATAATTAGTCTGAAAGAATCTGATTTTATGATTTGATATAAAAAGGCCAAAATTGTCAAACAAATTAGATTAAATAGAAAATAGAAAACTGAATCACCAACAATTGGTAAGCTTGGTCTTAAGCCGATAATGATTTCCCATGAAAAATAAGGAATTTTTCTTGTAGCACTAATAAAAAATATATTCTGAACAATCACCCAAAATAAATAAATTTTAATTAACTTAGTAATTCTTTTTTGTAAGTATCTGACGCTGCCAGACTTTTGAAAAAATAAGTAAAGAGAAACAATATAAAAAATCGGAACGGCTGTTAAAGATAATTGCAGTTCAAAATTCCTTAGAATGTTAGCAAGAATAAATACAGTAACATGAGTAGAATCATTTATAATAAATTGAAATGGTCGTAAATGCCAGATTAAAACAAAAACAATGCTTAATGCTTTTAAGGCATCCAGACTATTATTTCTTTCTATTCTCATAGCTATTTCTTTATAAACTGACTTTCTAGTAAATTTCAAAATCTACACTAATGATCTGCTGTCTGTTTGAAAAACAGATTTGCGATCGCTCTAGCTACAGAGTTCCCTAAAATTATGTGAAAGTAACACTATTAAAGAAAAAAATAGTAGCTCTGACAGAAGCCATTAGCAATACAGGGTAAGCGCATCTGATTTTGTAAATATTGATACAGACAAAAAGCTTAAACTTTATCTGAATATCAATTTTTCATTCAAAATAGGACGAATTGTCGTAAATGATTGAAAAAACATGGGTCAAATAGCTTTTTATGTTTTTTTAACCACATAAAGATAAAAATGTCAATCCCACCCATTGGCTTAGTGTAGTAATTTTGAACTTATTTGTGCTTTAGGTGAATCCAAAACTACCGTGTCAATAGGGTTTGAGATGCGCTTACTCTGATTAGCAATAGATGAAAAACTTTACAGTTGGGCGTTACAGAAAAATTATTGATAGTTGTGCTGCCTTGACACGTTCTCCCAAAATACACCCAACAAGTTGCAATAGATGCATCAGATTTTTTGGGTTTCAACTACAATTCAACTCGAAAGTCTAAAATATGCTGCACGGTGATTTGTGGTTGTTCCAAGTGTGGGAGATGACCACAATCTTGAATCCAGGTGAGAGTACTGTGTGGAATTGCCCTTTTAAATTTCATGGCATCCTCAGTACCCAAAATTTTATCGGAATCGCCCCACAAAATTAGCGTTTGTTGCACAATTTGTGATATTATTTCAAATCTAAAAGCACTGTAACCACCACTTTTAGTGAAAGAAATCAGAGCTTGATGCCAACTCGGCATTTGTAAATGTAATGCCCCACAACATAGCGCATCGATAGAGGCAAGAGTTTGATTTTTATATCCAATGCGGGAAACGCGATCGCGCACCTTCATATTACTCAAAAACTGAGTTGCTAAATAATCTAATGGAGGAAACATGAATTTGCTCAATGGCGAACCACCTGCTAACCCCGCACTATCAATTAACACCAGCTTTTCTACCACTTCTGGGTAAGCCAGCGTAAAATCAATCGCTGTCGCACCCCCCATCGAAGCGCCCACCAAAATTACAGGTTGGTTAATTAGGCTTTTCCAGAAATAATAAAGATGGGTTTTAATCGCAGTTGGGCTATAGGCAATTCCTGAAAGTCTATCTGTAAATCCAAAACCCAGCAAATCCACTGCCCAAGTTTCATTATCTCCAGAAAGTAATGGCAAAAGCCGCCGAAATTCTAATACAGAACTGTCAAAGCCATGAATTAATAAAATCGGAGTTCCACCACACCCTTGCTTGACAAATGTTGTAGTAATTGGTTGATTAGTTAAAGGAGTAGTGATCGCAGTTGTTTGAATACTCCGAGCTAGTGCGATCGAGGCAGATTCTGTCAGTTGCCCAACTGCTTTAGGAAGAAAATTCGGAAACATAAATTTCAGTTTATCGTACTAGCTTGCTTCCACGCATCGGTGATTTTGTTAAACAACAAAATTACACAAACTAACACCCTGAAGTATTAATTGTAATATATAAAACATAGTCCAGCGACTATCAAAACATTCTAACTCCATACTCCCAACTCCTAACTCCTAACTCCTAACTTCCTACTCCCCCAAAAATTATGGCATCAAAGAAAGTTTACCAAAATGTCAAAATTGGGACTAAAGCCACGTACAATTAAAATCGCCTATCCCTTAATCCAGGAGCTAATGCTATGCCAATGGCCGTTGGCGTAATTGAAACTTTAGGTTTTCCGAGTGTCTTAGCAGCGGCAGATGCAATGGTTAAAGCTGGCGAAGTCACAATTGTGTACTATGGTCAAGCTGAAAGCGCTCGTTTGTTAGTCGCCGTCCGGGGACACGTTGCTGAGGTAAAAAGAGCTGTTGAAGCCGGAATTGCAGCTGGAGAGCAAGTCAAGGTTGGTGCAGTAATTACCTACTACATCGTTCCTAATCCTCCGAAAAATGTTGAAACCATATTACCAATCCATTTCACTGAAGAATCAGAACCTTTCCGCATGTTTTAAGCAATTTTGCTATCAAAATCTGTAGCGAAGCTTCGTACAATTAATTTGTAGCCCCCATATCCTTTATTCATACAGGAGATTAATAATGTCATTACAGGCAGTTGGAGCACTCGAAACTAAAGGTTTTCCTGCGGTGCTAGCAGCAGCAGATGCTATGCTCAAAGCTGGTCGAGTCACCCTCGTTGGTTATATTAGAGTAGGTAGTGCTCGCTTTACAGTTAATATTCGTGGCGATGTTTCTGAAGTAAAGACAGCTATGGCTGCTGGTATTGAAGCCGCAGAAAATGTTTTTGGCGGTACACTGGAATCCTGGGTGATTATTGCTCGTCCCCATGAAAACGTTGAAGCTGTTCTGCCAATTGCTTACACAGAACAAGTCCAACAGTATCGAGAATCTGTAGAAAGTCCCATTGTTAGATCGAACAATCGATAAATTTAACCTCCTGCGGGGGAATTCAAAATAAAAAATTCCCATAAATGAATTTAAAGAGAGTTTCTTGTCAGGCTTCTGACTATCAAAACTTTAGAGGATTACAAACTTTTCTGTTTTTAGATTTTGCATAAGTTGAATTTTGAAGCAGAGGGGAGACAACTGTCAGAGTCAATAGTCAAAACCAATATTGACTGTTGACTATTCATTTTTAGAAATATAAAAGGTTTAAGAATAACTTAGCAATATGAAAGGTGTAGTTGTGACTGAAGCTAGTTTAAAAAGATAAATTTATCTATCAATCCCTACTATCCAGAATAGCATAGACCTAGCCCGCACTTCTCTACGAGACGCTGTGCGTAGCTTGCTTCCACGTTCGCAGAGCGTGCCGTAGGCAAGTGGTACGACATGGTTCGACTCCGCTTACCAGTCGCTCAGTGACCATCGTAGACATCGCCACATAGGATACTGAGACTAATTCCATGCTATAGCTATAGTATTTATTCAAGATTTTATACAACGACTTACCAAACATCCTTTGAAAAGCTAATTACCGTATATACACTTAATTAAATAAACAAATATCACAATGTAACTTAGTAAGATTCAGTTAAAGCCCGATCCTGCTTAAAAAGCAGGGAATTCAGCCAATTTCTCAGAGGGGTTAGGGAATCTTCCAGGGCAAAATCTCATTAACATTAAGGATATTGAGATTCAACTAAATATTATACTACGTAAGGATTTGTACAGAGTTGAAACTTATACTGGTGGAATAACGTCCAACTTTGAGTTAAATTAGATTCGTTCCTCGGAATCTGTTACAAAATGTCAGATTTACCCGATCTATTTCGTGCAAAGTGTATCCTCACCACTTAAAGCAGATTTCTGTTCTCAACTAAAAAACATAACTTTACACAAAGTTTAAATTAGCACAATTCCCCAAATGCTTGATATACATTGGTTTTGGACATTTTTAACTGAAAGCAAAACATCAATGTAGAAAATTCTGCATAATTTCAATGATTCCAAACGTAATAAAAGTAGAATCACTGAGCTATTTTCATGAAATTTATGAAATTCATGAAATCTGGGGCAGCTGCCAGTTAAACAATTAGGTGGGGCGAATGGGGGTTGTGATGCAAACTTCAAAATTGAGTTTCGAGGAATGCAATCTCACTATGACAAAGGATGTGGAAAAACTAGCTCTAGATTGGCAAAAGCGCTTGGCTGTTGAATGTCCAGACCAAAATGAAGCCGCTAGGCAAAGCATTATTCTCTGGCTGTTGGGATCTGACTCAAAACGGTTCGATCTGTTTAATCCTAAAGAACTCGATATCGCCAAGCAAGCGATGGAATATCGCTGGAGGATTTTACGTCAACGCTACTTGGGGCTGGGGCGAGAACGTGCTTATCGCAACTTGATAACCCGATTGGGGAGTTTAGTAACATTACGGAATAAAATTCAGACTTGGGTTTCTCTCAGCCGCGATCGCCAGCGTAGTGTAATGGATGTATTACAAGAAGTACTCCAAGAATTACTCCAAAGCGACAGTCAGATGCAACAACAAATGGTTGATATTGCCAAATATACAACCGATAGACGATTGGGGGATGCTCTGTTATTTGCCAGTGTAGAAGAATATTGTCTGCGGCCAGTACGGAATCAACCCCTATTAGCTTACCGATTTGTGAATTATTTGCGTCGTACTCAGCGCGGTGGTTTAACTCAAGTACCCGGCCGTGACTTGGTTAGACTAGTGTCAGAAGAAGTTCTCACAGAGGACAGTGACAATCGAGTTAACTTAGTTGATAGTCAGGCGATCACAGAATATCAAGAAGCACAACAACTAGAGGAACAACAGGGGCTGCGCCAGTCAGTACAAAAAGAATTTGAAAATTATTTACAAGAAAATCTGGGAACGGAAGCAGTGGAATGGCTACGGCTGTATTTGCAAGGTAAGTCCCAGGAAGAGATCGCCAAAAAACTGAATAAGCAAACTAAAGAAGTCTACCGTCTGCGAGAAAAAATTAGTTACCATGCTGTACGTGTTTTTGCCCTCAAAGGTAATCCAGAACTCGTAGACAACTGGCTCTCAATTTCCTTGCAAGAACATAACTTGGGATTAACGCAAAACCAATGGCAACAACTTGATGAAAAATTGACTCCTCTAGGGCGGCAAATTCTAGATTTGCGGAGAGCGGGTAATTCAATAGAAGCCATAGCTGAACAGTTAAAACTCAAAATCCATCAAGTGCTAGGTGAATGGACGAAAGTTTATCTTGCAGCCCAAGCTTTAAGAACCCAGGAGTAGCCTGTAGTGGAAAATGGAGCATGGGGGAGTGGGGAGCAGAGGAGAGGAACGGGAGACAAGGAGATAAACAAAACTCAGCACTGGCTCAACCCTAGCTATCCACTAACAGCACTCTTTTGCGCAATCTTCAGTATTATCCCCAGTCCATAATCTAAAATTCATCTTCTACTTACATTTACTTAAGTATATATAATTGAAATTTTAACAATCTAACAAAGTATCTTTATTAACTACCTATTGAATTAGAGGCAAAATATAAGTAAACACCAACGAATCAAATCTATGTTGTCTTCAAAGGGCGAACTAAATGATACTGCAGCAAATGGACAGCAAATGCTAACTGCCGCTCAAACTAGGTGGGAGGAAGGAGACGATCGCGAACAAATATTCCACTTGATTGATCATCTTTTGTCCTTTGAAGCTTGCCTCTACCACCAAATTTTGCCCTTTGGATTAGAAAACAAAAACCTCTTGTTAGGCATGGTTCATCTACAAGACAGCGAAGCCCTAGATTACGTTGATCGCATTTTGTCTTCTATCAATTGCACAATGGTGATTGAGGCGATCGCAGCCGATGCTCACCGCAGAATCCTATCAGCCTACCTCAACCATAAGAATACATCCCAGCTAGATGCAAAACTTGTGCATCAGGCAACAGTAGACTCTCCCCCAACAAATAGACCAGCTACGATTGCTGACACACCTAATCCTTCCCTAGATGCCGACTCGGAATCAAATCAACAACCAATATTGATGGTATTTCAGACACAAAAGCGTCAAAATTTTGGACAACGGGTAGATTTGCCTCCGATTCCAGAGCTAGACCAATCATCTCAAACTACGACGTTCTTCACCCCTATTTTCAAAACTCAACAGGAAGAGAATTCTGAAGCCACATCATCAAACAATTTACCTATTTTTCCCACACAAGCTTCTGAACTACTGAGTGCGATGGAGTTGCTAAAAACACTGCCACCCAAGAAATTATTAGAAGAATTACTAGGGCGAATCTTGACTGGGGGAATTGGTCGGCTGTACTTAGAAAGACAAGCTTATGAAGGCATAATACTGTGGAGTGACAATGGAGTTTTGCAGTCTGTATTAGACAAACTGCCGCTCTCAGTTTTCCAAGGAGTACTGAATGAATTAAAGCGGTTTGTTTCCCTGCCTATCACTACGGTTGCAGAACCAAAACAGGTAGAAAAGGAATACGTATATCAAAAAAATCGCTTATTATTACGCTTGCGAGTCATGCCGGGAATCTATGGCGAAGAGGCAACACTCCAAGTATTGCGGGGAGCAGCATTAAAATTCTATCAACAACACCAGTTAACACGTCTAGGCCGCGATGCTTTAGGAATTTCTCAGCAACTAAGCATCAAGTTACATGAACTACAAGAACGACTTTTACTGAATCCCAACCTTGATTCTCAGCAATTAGAGGCCTTAGTTGCCCTGAATCAATTAGTGAAAAATTTAGACCAACAGATAAAAATACTGGCACTAGATAGCAATCTACCAACAAAGAGTAAATCATCAGTCAGTAAGTGAAAACGCTGATTTCGTTCGCATACATAATTGTTATGTTGTAATGGAATCCTAGACTGATAAAGCTTAGAGATTCATCTCTAAATAAATACAAATTTTGCGATCGTATTCTGAGTAAGATTACGGTTTAAAAAAACTTAATAGTAGCAAAGTTAGTTTCCTGCTCTTAAATCCTATTGTTGCAAATATTTCATGCTAACTGAGGTTTTTAGTGAACTTTTCCCCTTAATGAGTACAGCCAATCCACAGACATTGGAATGGCTACTCAACGTTGCAATTGAACATGAATACCCATCTGGGCGAGCCGTTGTGATGGAAGATGCCTGGGGTAACGCAGTTTACTTTGTGGTTTCTGGTTGGGTCAAAGTCCGGCGTACCGTCGGGGAAGATTCAGTCGCTCTGGCAATTTTTGGGCGTGGCGATTTTTTTGGAGAAATGGCAATTTTGGATGAATCTCCACGCTCAACTGATGTCATTGCCCTTTCACCGGTGAAGTTGCTTAGTATCTCCAGAGAGCGGTTTATTCAAATATTGTTTAAAGACCCACAGTTACATCACCGAATGTTGCAACTGATGGTACGGCGATTGCGACAAATTAACCTGCGCTTACAAATGCGGTCTTCACCACCAGCGGTCAAACTCGCTCATACCCTAGTGACTTTGGGTGAAAGTTATGGTCAGGAATCAGACTTAGGAAGAGAAATTTTTAATATTCCCTTTAAAGATTTAGCAGAGGTGACAGAAATCGGTGTTGAAGAAACCACCAAAATAATGGAAAAACTGCATGAAAAAGGGTGGATAAAAATTGATAGCGCCAACAACATCATTTATCTTGTGAACTTCAAACAGTTGATGAACTTGGCTGGCAAAGTGTGATTTTTTATTTATTCAACGATACAAATTTTGGCATTAAGTAGGTCAACCGATATAGGCTTCGGTTGACTTTCTTATTACAGGTGTAAATACTTTACAAATTGAAACCCCATAATGGATGACACCACTCCACCCCTGACAAAAAACATCACACAGGCACAATTAGCAGCAGCAGAACCTAGTACTGACCCTGAACTGTTGCGGGAACTGGCATTATCTACTGACCAAAAAACCCGTCAGTCCGTTACAGGTAATCCTAATACTCCTGCTGATGTCCTGTTGCGTTTGGGAGCAGAATTTCCGTCCGAATTGCTAGATAATCCAGTGTTTCCATTACTGCTTTTGGAAAATCTCAATTTAGTTGCAGAAATTCCCTTAAATACTTTGCGAAGTATTCTTAGACAGGAAAATGTTCCTGTGTCTATTCTAGAAAAATTAGCAGATAAGTCAGATTACGAAGTACAACTACTAGCGCTAGCCGAAAACCCCCAAAATCAAAAAGTAGTTTTCAATCGGCTCAATCAAATCAATGATTCTCTTATTGTGGAATCTGCTCGTTTACACATCAATTTGGCTGGAGAATTAACAGAGGGATACGAGCAAAAAGTTAAAGAGGTAATTCAAGGAGCCATCTCTTGCGATCGCAATGTTTTTGCTTACGATCTTGTTGTCCCCGCTCAAATTTGCTTTATCCCAGAATTTATTGTTGAATGTTGGGTAAGGGAGCCAATATATGAACATTATTTGTGTAGGAAGATTGCTGATTCTCCTGCTACCTCTGCTAGTATTCTCAAACATTTAGCCAACCATACTGATGGTTATACACGAGATGGAGTAGCCCAAAATCCCAATACTCCTACAGAGGCTTTACGAAAATTGGCAAGCAAACAGGAAGCAGGAGAACCTCGAATCTTTCTTGGTCGCAATCTAAATACACCTAGTGATGTTTTGGAGAGTTTGAGCAAAGATCGAGATAAAAAAGTTCGTATTAGCGTCGCGGAAAATCCCAACACGCCCCTAACTGTACTTCAATATTTAGCAAACGATACAGAGAGAAATGTTGCTGAGGCTGCTACTAGAGCAATACGAGAACAACAAGGAGAATATACTGCTGAAGCAGTCAGAAAAAACCCGAAAACTCCCCCCCATGTGTTAGAAAAGTTAGCACAAAAAGACCCCCAGACTGTCTGCCAACACTCAAATACACCGTCCGAACTGCTTTTAGAATTCTCCAAAAGCGTTAACTCACAAGTTCGGGAATGGGTGGCTAAAAACCCCAACGCACCAGTGAATATTTTAGAACAGTTGGCTGATGATGACTCTTCTACAGTTCGGCAGGAGGTTGCCCGAAATCCGAATACACCATTAAGTCTTCTGTTTAAGCTATTTGCTAGAGACGCATCGTTAAGCGATACAATAGCTTATCAAATGTCAAGAGAACAATATCACTCCCCCCACCAGGTGAACAGTATCTTAAATATCCTAAATGAAGAAAGTACCAGCCCCCTAGAAACCATTTTGCAGAGATTAGTACACGAGGGAGGAGAGGCGACTCGTCTGTTTTTAGCTCGCCGCGTTGATTTACCTGCTCATATATTGGCACAACTTGCTGAAGCAACAGAGGTTAAGGTGCGCCAGGCTGTAGCTCAAAACGCGAATACACCAATCAGCGCCTTGGAAAAATTAGCCAGAGACGAAGATAGCACAGTTCGGATGCATACCGCTTCAAAAATTAACCTGTCGCCTGAGACTTTAGAAGAACTAGCGGTTGAGAAATCATCTAGTGCAGTGCATGAAAAGGCGATGGTGAATCCCAGTTTACCAAAAGAAGCGGTGGAACGTATTCTTTGCGGACAATATGCAACAGATTACTTGAAACTGAATCCTGATTTTCTATCTCGTCATCCTGATAGCAAGGCTAGGGTAATCAATTACTATGCCAAGTCCGAGTCTTTTTGGGTTCGCTTTATTGCCCTACTTCAACCCCAGATTTCTCAGGAATTACTACACGAAAAAAGCCTTTCTATTTACTGGTTGGAACGGTTAGCTGTAGCTCAAAATCCACGAGCTGCTCAAAAAATCCTCAATCAGCTGGCAAAAGACGGCAATCAGTTGGTTCGAGCAGCAGCAAAAGCTACATTGCGGGATCTCTCTTAATCCTATATTCGCAGCAGAAGATTTAGGGACTTGCAAATAAAAAAAACATCCCAAAACTGAGGCAAAAATTCTCTCTATTTCTTTTCTCTCAGTGTTCTCTGCGTCTCTGTGATAGCCTACGGCAAGCCACTCTGCGTCTACGTTTATTTAAATAATTTATTTCTTGGAAGTCCCTTATTTTTCAAACTGGCATACTTAGCACTTGGTTCTTGAGGCCAAGGAATGCGATCGCCTTTACCTTCTAAAATCAATCTCAGATTCGGTAGTGTCTTGTAAAGCTGAATAAACGCCTGAAACTCAGTTGCAGTAGCCACCCCCACCGCCGGAGTAATATCTAATTCTGCGTGGTGTAGCGCACTTGCCATTTCTCAAGAACGAGGTGACGGCCAAGCGGGTTGCTGGGGATCGATTTTGTGCAACAATGTAGGACGAAAGGAAAGAAAGGCTATTATTTGCTCGTGTACGCCTGTTTCTAAGGCATAAGCTTTGAAGCTATCAAAATCAGGTTGTGCCTCTAGATGTAAAAACCTGTTTGCTAAAGGCGTAGGCATATCAAATACAGCTGCACGGTCTTCTTTGCGGTTGCCAGCGGCCCAGACAAACCAACCTGATGGTACAACGTAGGAGCCGACTTTTCGAGCTAAAATCAACTGTTGAGCAACTCCCTGCATTGCTGGCGGTGCCATATTTAGTTCATCTAGAAACAAGATGCCTTTACCGTCACGAGGGAGAAATTCTGGTGGATACCACTTGGAGATACCATCTTCAGCAACGGGTAAACCGCGCAAATCGGTGGGCGCAAGTTGACTGAGGCGCACATCCACAAAGTCGATATCATTCTCTTGAGCTATCTGTCCGACGATGCTGGATTTGCCAATGCCAGGAGGCCCCCAAATCATCGTACTAATTTGCAAGTTTTTACGGATCAGGTTGTCTAAATATGCTTTTAGATCGGAAGGTGTCAGGTCGCTTCGCTCCGAATTCAAAATTCAAAATTTAAAATTTAAAATTAATGATCCCTATAAATATAGGACTTACGCAAAATCATGATAAAACGAACCGCAAAGGACGCAAAGGAATAAGAGTTTCAGAGAGTTCTTGCGTAAGTCCTGAAATAAATGGCGTTGCTCTATATCCTTTTCATTTTCAGTCATGGATTTTTGATTTTCGATAAATGCTTAGTAGATGGAATCTCAACTTCTGGTGAAAAGTCCAGGATACGGGTATTATATTTGAGCATTTTTAGGCTCTACCTGAAAACTAGATTTTCAAAATGGGGTTTTCCAATCAGAGAATCTGCGCCATTCCCCTTACTTCTAACTTGGCCTCACTAGTGCGAATTTTTGGTGCGTTGGCGTACCCCGCACAACTCTTGGAGACGCTCTTGCTAGCTTGCTTCCACGTTCGCGCAGCGTGCTGTAGGCAAGTGGTACGACAAGCTACTTCGACTGCGCTCAGTACAAGTCTGTCACCACCGTAGACATCGCAGATGGCTAAATATGGTTGAAATACCCAAATTTTGTCTAGTATTTATGTATTAAAGAAAGCCCTATAACTTTTAGTTATGGAAAAGAAATAAAGTGTAATCTTTATTTGAGAGCAAAGCCCATTAACAATTACCTCAGCAAACAAGATGACTGAAGCAACAGCAATTCGTCCTAATACCTACGTCGAGGAAACTGGGCCAACGATTCATTACCTGGTGGCAATGTCCCAACCAGAAACCCATCTGTTTGAGGTGACTTTACGCCTTGTCAATTATTCCTCACCAATTCTCGATTTAAAATTGCCAGTGTGGACACCAGGTTCCTATTTAGTCCGGGAATACGCGAAGAATTTACAGGATTTTGAGGCTTTTGCAGAGAATAAGCCTTTAACTTGGCGTAAGCTTGGTAAAAATCATTGGCAGATAGACAAAATAAATGTTTCAGAATTAACTGTACGTTACCGCATTTTTGCGAATGAGCTATCGGTACGAACAAATCACTTAGATTGCACCCACGGTTATTTTAACGGTGCAGCAGTATTTTTTAGAATACCTGGCTGGGATAAGCAACCCATTCGCGTCACTATCGTACCACCACAGGCGGAATGGCAGGTAACTACTGCCCTACCACCCGTTGGTGAAGAAACGAATACTTTCTTAGCTAGCGATTTTGATACTTTAGTGGATAGTCCCTTTGAGATTGGTTCCCACCAATTGTATAAATTTGAGGTATTAGGAAAACCCCATGAATTGGCAATCTGGGGACAAGGTAATTACCAAGTTCAGCAGATGATTGCTGATATCCAAAAAATTATTCAAGTAGAAGCGCAGATGTTCGGCGGTTTGCCATATAAACGATATGTGTTTCTACTACATTTATTTAGCCAAGCTTTTGGCGGTTTGGAGCATAAAGACTCTTGCTCTTTAATTTACCAGCGTTTTGGATTTCGCGCTCAGGAAAAATACGATCGCTTTCTGCAATTAGTTGCACACGAATTTTTTCACTTGTGGAATGTCAAGCGAATTCGCCCAAAAGCATTAGAGGTTTTTGATTACGACCAAGAAAATTACACACCATCATTATGGTTTTGTGAAGGTACTACTAGTTACTATGACTTGTTAATTCCTTTGCGGGCGGGAATTTTTGATGTTCAGTCGTATTTAAATAACTTAGGTAAGGAAATTACCAGATATGAAATGACGCCGGGGCGCAAGGTACAACCCGTTTCCGAGTCGAGTTTTGATGCCTGGATAAAGCTCTATCGCCCAGATGCCAATAGCGGTAATTCCCAAATTTCTTACTATTTAAAAGGAGAAATGGTATCGTTGCTTTTGGATTTGCTGATTCGCTCTACTCACAACAATCAGCGCTCCCTTGATGACGTGATGTTGAAAATGTGGCAGCAATTTGGGCAAGATGAAATCGGCTATACCCCACAACAGTTGCAAGAAGCTATCGAATCTGTTGCCGAAATCGATTTGACTGATTTCTTTAAACGCTACATTGATAGTACTGATGATTTGCCTTTCAATCAGTATTTAGAACCCTTTGGCTTGCAGTTAATAGCCGAACAGCAGGAAGAACCTTACCTGGGCGTGAGAATTAATACAGAAAATGGGCGGGAGATGGTTAAGTTTGTGGAGACTGGTTCACCTGCACAAGTAGGGGGAATTGATGCAAGTGATGAGTTGTTAGCAATTGATGGGATTAAGGTAACGCCGGGTAGCTTAAGCGATCGCCTGAAAGATTACCAACCAAACGATACCATCCAAGTCACAGTTTTCCACCAAGACGAACTCCGTACTTATTCCATCACCCTGGCATCACCACATCCAACTAAATATCAAGTAAAGCCTGTTGAGCATCCTAACTCCAAACAGCAGCAAAACTTTGCTGGATGGCTTGGGGCTGCGATCGCAACTGTTTGATAAAGGGGCATGGGGCATGGGGCATTGCTTCTTTCTTTCCTCTGCTCCCCAGTCCCCAGTCCCCAATCCCCACCCTTAAGTCGTTCTCACCGCCCCAGAGTAAATTAAACCCCGTTGTAGATCCAGCGTTATAATCGCCCCATCTCGAATCACCTGCGTTGCCTGCTTCACACCAACAATCACTGGTACACCGAGACGCAAGCCAATTACTGCTGCGTGACTTGTGAGACTTTCTTCTTCAGTAATAATCCCGGCAGATTTCCGAATTGCCTCAACAAAATCGGCACTAGTGCGGGGTGCAACTAATATATCTCCGGGATTAAAGTTACTCACATCCATACCAGTACTAGCTACCCGTGCGCGACCACTTACTGAACCTTGTCCCAGTCCAATTCCGTGACCTAGTACTGCCGTTACCACCTCTACCTTAATCAAATCTGTAGAGCCAGAAATCCCCTGGAGTGTACCAGCCGTCATCACTACTAAATCCCCCTGAGATAGTAACTGAAGTTCCTGAGCCACATTAATCGCAGCTTGAAATGTCTGACCAGTGGAAGGTAATCCTAGCACCAACAGCGGTTTGACTCCCCACACCATCTGTAGCTGCCGCGCTACATTTACATGGGGTGTCACTGCCAAAATTGGTGTATGGGGACGAAACTTAGAGACATTGCGAGCTGTTGCCCCCGTTTGCGTTAGGGTCATAATTGCCGCTGCACCTAGTTGTTCAGCAATTTGACCAACAGCTTGACTAATCGCATTGGGAATGGATCGGCGGGCATCTCTCAAAGAACGTAAGTTTAAGTGTTGGGCTTCTTCCTGCTCCATACGTTCGGCAATTCGCGCCATCGTCGCCACTGCTTCTACAGGGAAGCTACCCACAGCGGTTTCATTGGAGAGCATCACCGCATCGGTGCCATCTAAAATCGCGTTTGCCACATCCGATACTTCAGCACGAGTGGGACGGGGATTGCTCACCATACTATCTAACATTTGAGTAGCGGTGATGATCGGAATTCCCAAGCGATTTGCTGTCGCAATTAGCCGTTTTTGGAGTACTGGAACATCTTCGGCTGGCAATTCCACCCCTAAGTCGCCTCTGGCAACCATCACGCCATCACACAAAGCCAGAATCGCTTCCATTTGTTCAATGGCTTCGTGCTTTTCAATTTTGGCAACCACTGGCACTTGCTTGCCTGTACTAGAAATTAGTTCTTTAATTTCGATCATGTCCTGGGGATTGCGGACAAAGGAAAGTGCCACCCAATCAACACCTTGATCCAGACCAAACATTAAATCCTCTCGGTCTTTGTCGGTCATTGCCTTAATTGACAGGTAAACGCCAGGAAAGTTTACGCCTTTATTGTTAGAAAGTTTACCAGGCACGGTGATCCGACAATGCAAATCACCTTTGTCCCGGTTAATCTCCTCTACCAGCATTTCTACTCGTCCATCATCGAGGAGGATTTTTGCCCCAACTGGGACTTCTTCGGCTAAATAATCGTAGGTGACGCAGCTAATTTCTTGAGCACCTACCACTGGACGATTTGTCAAGGTGAAGCGATCGCCTTTTGCCAAAACTATAGACCCATTGTCAAACTTCCCCAAGCGAATTTTTGGGCCCTGCAAGTCTTGGAGAATAGCTACTGGCTGATTTAATTCAAAAGCGGTTTGCCGAATTAAGCGAATACTACGCTGATGGTCGGCATGAGTTCCGTGGGAGAAGTTTAGCCGCAGTGTCGTGGCTCCCGCTTCAATAATCGCCTTGAGCATTTCAGGACTGCTAGTGGCGGGGCCAATAGTAGCGACAATTTTTGTCCGGCGCAGAGAATCTCGTAATTGCATAGGGGCTGAAGTTAGGGAGCTATCTGGGAAGTCATCGTAACTTAAGTGGCATCTCCTTTTCAGTCACTGCTATATCAATCAGATATAAGCAGTTAGAGAGGGTTCATGGGAGAGTGGGGCTGTGGGATAGACTAGATATAGTACATCAATCTTGTATCCATCCTCCCAACGAAGGAGTTTATTACATTAACTTCTTGCCGATTGTCATACCCCACTTATCAGTAAAGGCTAGGCTTCGTCTGGAATCATAGCGTTATTCATCTGCTGATATGCAAAGCTGTGGATAAATCTTGCCATACAAAACTTTGCAAAACTTTATTATTCACTAATATTTATCGTATATTCGTAATGTCTGCTTAAGAAGGAGTCAATCTTAAAGATGATCGCATCGGAGGCACAAAAGCCACTGACAATCCCACCTAAGGAATTTTTAGCGCCTCCCGGTGATTTCAATCCGACGTTGCTGCTGTTTTCTGTAGCTGTAGCCATGCTGGTGTTATCCAACTTTGGTTACTGGCTTTGGGAATGGCCGCACTGGCTATGCTTTTGCGTCAATACTATTGCCTTACATTGTGCTGGAACGGTAATTCATGATGCCTGTCATCAATCTGCCCATCGCAACCGGATAATGAATGCGATGTTAGGTCATGGCAGTGCATTGATGCTAGCTTTTGCTTTTCCTGTATTTACGCGGGTGCATTTACAGCATCATGGACATGTTAATCATCCTAAAGACGACCCAGATCATTATGTCTCTACGGGTGGGCCGCTGTGGCTGATTGCAGTCCGGTTCTTGTACCACGAGGTGTTTTTCTTTCAACGGCGACTGTGGCGTAAATATGAGCTATTAGAATGGGTTATCAGCCGCTTAATTGTCGGTGTAATTGTTTATATCTCAGTGCAATACCACTTTTTGGGTTACATTCTCAATTTTTGGTTTATACCGGCTTTTGTGGTCGGGATAGCACTAGGATTATTTTTCGACTATTTGCCCCATCGTCCTTTTGCCGAGCGTGATCGCTGGAAAAATGCTCGCGTCTATCCTAACCCAGTTCTCAATATTCTAATTATGGGACAGAATTACCACTTAATTCACCATTTGTGGCCTTCAATTCCTTGGTATAATTATCAACCTGCGTATTATGTCATGAAGCCCCTGTTAGATAAAAAAGGATGTTATCAAACTTCCGGATTGTTGCAGAAAAAGGACTTTTTTGAGTTTGTTTATGACATCTTTTTAGGAATTCGGTTTCATCATCAAAAAGAATAGAGTTGTTGCATAAAGCGATGCCTACGACGGGCTGCGCCAACGCGTCAAAAATCTCCGATTTCAACAATCACACCCAGAGCGATCGTTGCTAAGACACTGTGAACACTGGGTATCAATGGAAGTAAATCAGGCAGACGATTACTAGACGCCACCAGAACAACGACCGCAACTCCAGCCTGTTGCAAGTTTTGCTGATATCGTAAGTTTTGGCCTGTTGTTAGGAGAATCGTGAAACTCTTGTCCATTTGCAGAGCGCGATCGCTACCTGACAAAACTGGATCATGACCAACGCTAGCTTGCTGGCAGATACCTTAACATAGAAGCAAATACGACATCTTGTTATGGAAACTGGAAATGGATGCTTTAGTCCAAGAACTCGAAACAAAACTACGCCAATGGCAACCTGACATTGCTCAACAAGTCTGACAATGCCTTGCAGAGATTATTGAATTAGCAGACCAGGATGCTCTAGATATTCTTCGTTCTAGAGTGGTTGAACAAGAAGTATTGGATTTGATTGATGAACCCGAAACCTGATGAAGTGTGGCTAGCTGATTTAGGACTTGCAGCCAAGATGCGCCCTGTTAGATAGCCTCAAACTACATCAGACTCTGAGTCTCAGCAAAGCATCTCAATCTCATCGGCATCAGCAATATTGTTACATTGTCGCATTAGGTTTGACTGCAATTGTCCAATACTGAAATGTTTCACCTCCAATCTCCTCACTATTCTCATGGTAGATTTGCCGCAAGCATTCATAAAATGCTTGGGCTTCATTCTCCAATCCAAATGTCATTAAGCACTTTAAGATACGGGTGATACGAAGATAATTGTGGTCAAATATAGAAACCCATTCGCGTTTACGATTGGGATAGTCTTCTGACTGACTGATAACTATTCTTCTGTCATTACTTTCGTGGCGTTGCAACCCATAAAAATGAAGTATGACTGTGAAGGAACGCAGCAAATTTTGACGTAGGCGTGGGTTGTTTTGAAATGCTTGAATTACTTCCTTATTAACAGTGGGTGCATCAGGATTGAATGCACTTCGCTCAGCCAAAGGGAACAACCACTGAATGTAATCATGGGCGCACTCTAATTCTTCAAAATTCCAACTCCATATCTCTTGAATTGTCCAACCTGCTGAATTTCGCTGCTCCCCTAAGTAGAACGGAACAAGCATTACAGTTAGTTGTTTTTGATGATTCATTGCAAAGTACCTTCACAACTCAACATCTTGATTTTGGGCGCGATCGCCTCACCAATGACCTCAAATTACTATAACAAACTAGTAACATTTTCCCACCAGCAGCAGGTCGAGCAGCTGCATCAGCAAACAATTATATTTTTATGCTTTTGGTTACATAAATTTTATTTAAGGAATTTACATTTTTGACTTAACTGCTGGCTGTGATGTTTGTAAAGTCTGAGGCAAACTCCACTCGGGACGCAAACTAGCGGCGATCGCCTCTAAAGCGGTAGCAATGCCCAATGCCCATAATTAAAAATCCTGCCAAACGATGTGAAGGTTTCAAACTCAGGGATGATGAGTAATTAGCAATTAAATTGACAAAATCACACTATAAAGAGTGATATTAAGCGATAGATAGCGCTTGTAAAGGACTAACGGGCATGATTAAATCTTGGATGGTGATTGGGGGTGTGGCTTTCTTGGTTGCTTTAGCAGCAAACGTGATTACACCAAGCGATCGCCAATGGTTCAAGCGTTTACAACGACCGAGATGGCTAACTTTTGAGGGTGCAATTCCGATTATTTGGACTGTAATATTTATTTGTGGTGCTTGGTCAGCTTATATTGTCTGGGAAAAAGACCCTGGAAGCACTTCAACCTGGTTAATCATGGGTTTATATCTGCTATTAGAAATTGTTACCATTGCCTATACACCTGTAATGTTTAAGCTTCGCAGTCTGAAAGTGGGCACAATTCTCGGTGGCACAGGTTTGATTATTAGTGCTTTATTGATACTCGCAGTCTTAGGTTTTTCTGGTTGGGCAGCACTATTACTAGTTCCTTATTTGCTCTGGAGTCCCATTGGTACTTATACCACTTGGCAGATGATCCGTCTCAATCCTCAAGATGCCTAAGAATCGCACCAGGGAATGATTAAACATATAGTCTAAATTGTCACACTTGCAGTGTATGACTTGACAAAATACACAAAACTTGAGTGCATTATGATTCCATCTTGGATAATAATTGGGGCTGTAACTTTCTTCATCGCCCTTGGTAGTTTCTTGATTACGCCACGTGATGTTAAATGGTTTGCACGATTAAGTCGCCCTCGCTGGCTAGTTTTTGAGCCGTTGATTCCGGTCATCTGGACTGTAATTTTTATCAGTGGTACAGCTTCAGCTACTATTGTCTGGCAAAAAAACCCCGGAAGCCTAATTACTTGGCTATTAATGGCTTTGTATCTCGTGGTAGAAATTATCACCGTCGCCTACATACCTCTAATGTTGAGATTTCGCAGTCTCAAAACCGGAGAAATTCTTGGGCTAATCGGTTTGATTTTAGCCGTTGTCCTGGCAATCTGCGTTTTCCCGATTTCTCTAATGGCGGCGCTGTTACTCCTTCCCTATCTAGTTTGGACTCCCATTGGTACTTATACTACTGACGAGTTAAGAGAGTTAAATCCTCAAGATGCATAACGCATCTATGGAAGACGCCCATAACGTGCGGTGACAGGATTGGCTGGATTAGATTGATTATTCAGCCAAGCCCACATTTGATCGCCGACAGAAAAATGCCACCACTCTCTAGGATTGCGTTGAAAGCCGGCTTTTAACATTACATCTTGCAATCGCTGACGGTGAGCATGATACTTTTGGGCTTCTGGGCGATCGCTATTAGCATAATAATCTGGGTGCGATCGCTCTGACATTTCATCAATTGGCGAACCCATATTTACTATTTGCCCTGCATCATCTACCAGCGTCACATCCACCGCCCCACCTGTGCTGTGAGGAGGCGGAGTTTTTTCATCCAAACTAGGTGCAGCCCAAATTGCATAAACCGCTTCCCAAATTTCTTGGCGTTGGTTTGGTGATAACTCTATATCAGTTAGTCCCCTGTGCTGCACTGCTTGGGCGAAGCTGTAATCTACCATAAACTGCTGGACTGCTACTGGGCGATAAGCGTCAAAAATTTGGATACACCAGTTTGGATACAACAGTTGAAGATAATTTTGCGCTTGGATCAAATTTTCAATAACGCTTTGACGGAGATAATAAGGGGAGCGATCGCCATAAGGCGCACCTAATTTTTCATAAGGATGAGGAGATTCCACCGCAAATAATTCTAAAGGAATCGCTATAAGGGGTTCACCAGACTCGAAAATTGGGATTTGATGATAAGGCCTCATGTAAATAATTCGTAATGACGCTCGAATACTCGCTACTGCTACGCTAACGTAATTCGTAATTATTACTCTATGCTGTGTATGAGAAATAATTTATAAGCGATCGCACCTCAATTCAGATACAGACCATAAAGTAAAAATTTAGGCAATTGCCAAATCATAATGTAAAACTAAAATTTCGTCTGAACTCAAAGTCGTCATTGCATATTCACAGCCTTGAGTATCAGCAAACTCGACTAAATAATGATATTTTTTTTGCTCATACACTTCTATAATTGTTCCAACTTGTGCACTGGGTAAGCTTTTGATAGAAGTATAATCTTCTTCCACTAGTTGTAATCTCTCAATGGGAGTCGGCTTAAGTGTAGCAATAGTATCCAAAAGTTTAATTTTGTTCATTTAACTTCAAAAATGCAGTAATCAAACGTCGATAGGGGTTATTAGCGGTAGTTTCTCAGATTGTCCGCAGCCTGATTCCGTCTGTATCAGATACTATCCAATCTACCTTAGAGGTTGTTTGAAAAGTATTTCACTGTGATTTTAGGCACTTTTAGATCCCCCCTTAAAAAGGTGGGAACCGGAATCTAAGTCCCCCTTATAAAGGGGGACTTAGGGGGATATAGAACTTTTTATACCGACAATACAACTTTTCAAACATCCTTTTAAATTATTGACCAAATTGTGTAGTACTTTGCTGAACAACTTCACCTGCAACTGCTGCTGTTTGAATCAATTCACGCAAAACATCGGGGTTTTATAGCGTGATTCCTAGAATTGATGCGAAAACTCTAGCTTTATGTTTCCCACTCGGATGTTCTGGGTTTAGACAATAACCTATGAGCTTTTGTACAGAAATCTCTGCTTGCTCGCCGTTGGGAATTTCATTATCTATGAATATGCCCTAACAGACTTAGGATTCTATCATTAACAGTTCGTTTTTTCAAAAATGCTCAATCAAAACCAAACACCTCTTTTAGATGCCTTAAAAGCTAATGCAGCAAGACCTCATGCGCCTTTTTATACCCCAGGACATAAACTAGGTGAGGGAATTTCTCAACCTTTGGCTGACTTACTTGGCAAAGCCGTCTTTCGCGCTGATTTAACTGAATTAACAGATTTAGATAATCTCTTTGCACCCCAAGGCGTTATTCAAGAAGCACAACAACTAGCAGCAGCAGCTTTTGACGCTTCGCAAACATGGTTCCTTGTCAATGGTTCTACCTGTGGTATTGAAGCGGCAATTCTCGCTACCTGTGGCATGGGGGATAAAATCATTCTGCCTCGCAATGTGCATTCTTCTGCGATCGCAGGTTTAATTCTCTCTGGCGCAATACCAATTTTTCTCAATCCTGAATACGATCCAGTTTTAGATATTGCCCATAGCATCACCCCCAATACTGTACAATCTGCACTCATACAGCATCCAGATGCCAAAGCAGTGTTGACAGTTTACCCCACATATTACGGTGTTTGTGGAGATTTAAGTGCGATCGCCAACATCACACATCAATACAATATCCCTCTACTCGTAGACGAGGCACACGGCGCACACTTTGCCTTTCATCCCGAATTACCCACTCCAGCTTTAGCCGCAGGTGCAGATTTAACTGTACAATCTATCCACAAAGTACTTGGTGCGATGACACAGGCATCGATGCTGCACATCCAAGGTAATAGGATTGATTGCGATCGCATCAGTAAAGCTTTGCAACTCCTACAATCTACCAGTCCTAGTTATTTACTTTTAGCTTCTTTAGATGCAGCGCGTCAGCAAATGGCACTCCACGGAAAAATGCTGATGTCTCGCACTTTGCAACTTGCTGATGAAGCTAAAACCAGAATCAGTCAAATTCCTGGATTATCAGTTTTGGTAATGCCTCAGTTGGAGGAATGCCTCGGCTTTGTAGCTTTAGACAAGACGCGACTAACTGTCACTGTTTCTGGTTTAGGTTTAACCGGATTTGAGGTAGATGAGATTCTTGATGAAAAATTAGGTGTTACTGCTGAATTCGCCTCACTACAACATCTCACTTTTATCATTAGTTTGGGCAACACCCCAGCCGATATTGAACAATTAGTGCAAGGTTTTACCACCCTCGCCAAAGAATATCGCCGAAGCAACTTGACTGTTAAAAACCAGGTTTGGCTAAATTTAGACAGAACACTAGATTATGCTTTACAACTTTCTCCCCGTGAAGCTTTTTTTGCTGTCAGTGAAATACTACCTTTGACACAAACCAATAAACGCATCTGTGCTGAAATCGTCTGTCCCTATCCCCCAGGAATTCCTGTGTTAATGCCAGGAGAAGTCATTACCAAATCTGTCCTTGAGTACCTACAACAAATCCAGGCTATGGGTGGATTTATCAGTGGTTGTAATGACATTAGCCTCAAAACTTTGAAAGTTGTGAAATAACCTTATAACTCCTGAATTCTTATTTATAGATATTTAATTCATGAAGTCAATAGTAAATGTGCAGTTTTTCAAATAGATTTAGGGAAAAATATACAGTAGTTTTACCAGTGTGAAACTTCAATAAAATAGCTAGCTAACTAGTGCAATCTTTGATTTATACTCATAGGATCATCTTGATGATTCCTAAACTAGAAGATGAAATCAAAAACCTATTATATTTGGGGGTTAGTAGCAGTTCCAATTGTAGTCACTCTAGCGCTGGATTTATCAGCAAGAGCGAATGCAGTTGAGTTAGGTGCTGCCTCTGATTACAATGTATTTGTTTTGGGAGATATCTCTCAAAAATATACAGATATCGAAGGCAAAGTTGCTGCTGGCGGTAACATAAATTTCGTCGGCGGACTTGGAAGCAGACTTTCTGGCAATAGCGGCGACGTAGTAGTCGCTGGACAGAATTTAACTTTGAGCAACGGTCAAGTCTACCACGGTAATGCTGTCTATGGAGGTAGCGCCAATGTATCCAGCAATGTGGGATTTCCCCAAGGAACTCTCAGCAAGAGCAATCCCATCGACTTCAATGAAGCAGGGAAAGAACTGCGAGGGCTGTCTGAATATTTGGCAACCTTAACTCCCACTGGTAATACAACAGTTCAACCTTGGGGTGCTATTAACCTTAGTGGCAGTGGTACTGCTTTTAATGTTTTTAATCTTGCAGGCTCATCTGTCTCCAAAACAAACTATTTTGAAATTAAGGGGGATGCAAATTCAACTATCGTTGTCAATATCAGCGGTAAGGATGTCTCGCTGCAAAACTTTGGGTTTAATATCATTAGCGCAGATAAACAAAAGGTAATTTACAACTTTTATGAAGCAACAAACCTAACTGCTAGTGGAATTGGCATCCAAGGTAGTATTCTTGCGCCTTTGGCTAATTTCAATTTCAATAACGGTCAAATTAACGGCAATGTAGTAGTAGCTTCTTTGACAGGAAATGGCGAGTCTCACAACTATCTATTTAATGGCGATCTGCCAGATGTCCCAATTAAGTACTACAATCCGCCTAAGCTTCACACTCGTATTCAGGTTCCAGAGCCTGCAAATCTTTCAGGTTTAGGATTAATTGCTGTAGTATTTGGTTTGTTTGGCTACAAACGCAATCAATCAACTCGTTTAGAATAATTAAAAATTTTTGGCAGCATAGCGCATGAAGCGAACTTGTTTACAGATTTTCGCTCATGCGCTATTTCCTTGCTCTCTACCTTCTACAATAAGGATAGACTTTATTGAGATTTGTATAGTTGGGGATCACCTGTCATGGCTCCCGCCGTTTTCATTCAAAATTTGCAAAAGCGCTACGGCACAGTGGTTGCCGTCCAGGATGTTTCCTTTCAGGTAGAACCAGGAGAAATTTTTGGTTTACTTGGCCCCAACGGTGCTGGAAAAACTACTACCTTGCGTGCTTTGTGTACGCTGACCACACCGGATGCGGGCAAAATCGAAGTATCTGGCATCTCTGTCTTAGATAATCCGAGAGTGGCAAGACAACGACTAGGCTACGTAGCTCAGGAAGTCGCTATAGATAAGGTGTTGACTGGAAAAGAACTGCTGCAATTGCAAGCAGCACTTTATCACCTCCCAGGCGCAGTAGCCAAACAGCGTATTGAAACGGTATTAGATTTACTCGGTTTGCAAGAATACGCCAACAAAAAGACAGGAACTTACTCAGGCGGTTTACGCAAGCGCCTAGACTTGGCTGCTGGATTGCTCCATGCACCGGATGTTTTGGTGTTGGACGAGCCAACTGTAGGACTTGACATAGAGACTCGTTTTGTGGTATGGGATTTTCTGAGAAAATTACGCGCCTCTGGGACGACGGTAGTAATTACCAGCCATTACTTAGAAGAAATTGACGCCCTAGCCGATCGCGTGGCAATTATAGATCGCGGCGTTGTAATTGCCAGTGGTACACCTTCGCAATTGAAAGATCAAGTAGGGGGCGATCGCATCACCTTGCGAATCCGCGAGTTTTCCCCGATTGAGGAAGCTGAAAAAGCTAAAAACCTCCTGAAACCTTTGCCCTTTGTCCAAGAAGTTATCATCAACAGCGCTCAAGGTAATTCGCTCAATTTGGTAGTGACACCTCAAAATGATGTTCTGATTAACATACAGCAAGCACTGAATGATGCTAGCTTGCCCATATTTGGCATCGCCCAATCTCGCCCCAGCCTCGATGACGTTTATCTCGCCGCCACAGGACGCACCTTGTTGGATGCAGAACTCGCAGCCGTCGCCACCCGCGATCCCAAAGCTGAGAAAAAGCAGAATATGAGATAGTGAATGGGGACTGGGGTATGGGGCATGAAAATACTTACCAATTCCCAATGCCCACTTGCCCTGAGCGAAGCCGAAGGAATGCCCAATTAATCCAAAATTGCTATGAGTGTTACTCCTAAATCTGATATCAATTGGCAGCCGCTAGCATCGCCGCAAGCAGATGCAAATACTGCACCCAACTTTTTCGGTGAATTGGTACAAGAGACGCTGGCTTTAACTCGTCGCTTGTTTATTCAGTTGCAACGCCGTCCCTCATCTTTGATTGCTGGAATTATTCAGCCAGTAATGTGGTTAGTGCTATTTGGTGCTTTGTTCCAAAATGCTCCCAAGGGTATATTTGGCAATACAACAAATTACGGTCAATTTTTGGCGGCTGGCATCATTGTGTTTACAGCCTTTGCTGGGGCACTGAATGCTGGTTTACCCGTAATGTTTGACCGCGAGTTCGGCTTTTTGAATCGTTTGCTGGTAGCACCCTTAGCATCACGGTTTTCCATTGTCTTTGCCTCAGCCATCTTTATCATCAGCCAAAGTTTGTTGCAAGCAGCCGTAATTGTTGCAGCAGCAGCATTTTTGGGCGCTGGACTACCAAATATAGCGGGTTTAAGTGCGATCGCTCTAATTGTCTTACTCTTAGCTTTGGGTGTAACAGCCATCTCTCTCGGTTTAGCTTTTGCTTTACCCGGACACATTGAATTGATTGCAGTAATTTTCGTTACTAACCTACCATTATTGTTTGCGAGTACAGCTTTAGCACCTCTATCCTTTATGCCTCAGTGGTTGCAGGTTGTAGCTACCCTGAATCCTCTCAGCTATGCGATCGAACCAATTCGCTATCTCTATTTCCACAGTAGTTGGGGACTAGGTAGTGTAGTGATGCAGGCTCCTTGGGGCGATGTTACCTTCGGGGGAGCGTTGCTGGTGTTGTTTGGCTTTGCCCTAGTCGCCTTAGTGAGTATTCAACCCCAACTGCGGCGGACTCTTGCTTAAAAAGATAAAATAGATAAATTTTAGAGTCAAAACCCATGAAAAAACCATTTTTACAAATTACTAGACTCTTTGTTGCTACGGCAGCAGGAATTAGCTTTGCTTCCTTGCTCATGGCTCAACCAAGTTCCGCTCAAGTCAGCAGCCCAACGGATGCTTTCCCCAGTAATAGTACAACAGACCAAAACACCGATCCTTTCTCCCGTTCCAACTCAGACAATTTTAATATGTTTGATCTGATTCATCGGGCAAATTTCGGGACTCTCAACTGGGATTCTAACCAACAGAACCAAGAACTAAACTCAGCAGCAGCAGCCTTTAAAGCAAGGCAACAAAAACTAATTCAAGGTCAACAACAGCAACCAACCCTCAGTTTGCCAACGGTTACACAACCATCAGTTACGCCGCCATTAGTGACACCATCAGGTAACTGAATCAAACAAAGAACCCCAAGTCCTAAAGGCTTGGGGTTGAGACTATTTAAAAAATCCTGAATTATCAGGTAAAAAACTACAGTCCAACCGCAGCTAAAATATCGCTAGCATGGTTGGTGGTATTTACATTAGCGTCAACATGGGTAATTTTGCCGTTGGGGTCAATTACGTAGGTGACGCGCTTGGCATAACCACCGCCATCCACATCGAAAGCTTTGATGAGGGATTTGTCGCTGTCAGCCAGTAGGGGAAAATTCAAATTATATTTTTGGGTGAATGCTTGATGGGAAACTTCATCATCTGCACTCACTCCCAAGATTACAATATCTTTACCTTGATATTGAGATTGGGCATCCCGAAAACTACAGGCTTGTTTGGTGCAGCCTGGCGTGTCATCTTTGGGGTAAAAATATAAAACAACCGTCTTCCCCCTCAAATCAGATAGCGAGACTGTGTTGCCGTTTGTATCTTTGGCGGTAAATGCAGGTGCATCCGTACCAACTGCTAGAGGCATAATTAACCTTTCCTGTTTCAGATTGTTGATGCACTTGAAATTTTACATTAATTTATAATGATTAAATATAATTACTAAAAAATCGCATAAATATACTTGAGGTAACTAATTTTGGTTTGATGGGGTATTTGATACAAGAAAAAATATATTCTGAAATTAATCTTTGTTAGAAGAAAAATTTTTACCAATACACAATGGCTGCTGTTGATTCCGAAAACCCAAATATTTTTGTCTATCCTCAAAGCACAGTAGAAAGAGCCGAGCGATCGCTAGTGTGTTCACCTTTTAATGTATCATTATTTGAAGTGATGGGACACCAGAGTGTATCATTAACTGCGATCGCTCTGGAAAATGGACTCAAGCAGGGCTATACTAAACGCCCTTTATCAGAATTAGCCTGTGATAACGCTTTGGGCTGGTTGATTCAAGTAGGTGTATTGCGCCGAGAAGTAGATGGTCAGGGAATTACAGATAGTTTTCGTCTCACTCCCTTGGGACGCCAGTTGGTGGAGCAGTACCAGGGAAAAAATTGGCGTACTCCTTCATGGCGCGATCGTTTCTATGATGCTGTGATTCGTTGGTTACGGATACCTTTTTAGAATAAAAAATCCAAGAGTTAGGATTAGGGAATCAAAGGGAACAATATACACGGAAACATCACATCTATTCATGAAGTCTTTACCATAACCATCCAACTGCAATTTGTGATGGTTATAGTGGGCATTCGGCATTGGGCACAAAAGCCAGAGGTGCAAAGGGGCAAAGGGGAAGAACTTACTGCAACTTTCTCCCCTGCTCCCCCGGTTACTGAGCGTAGTCGTTGGCGCAGCCTCTCGTAGAGAAGTATACTCCCCTGTTGTTCGCTCCTAAAAATTAACTCTGTATCTTGAAAAACTAAGTGATAGCAACTATGAAATCAATTATGGTAGTGGGGACAACATCCCATGCAGGGAAATCACTTTTAACTACAGCTATTTGTCGCATTCTGTCGCGGCGTGGTTGGCGAGTGGCTCCCTTTAAAGGTCAAAATATGGCTTTAAATGCTTATGTCACCGCCAGTGGTGGAGAAATTGGCTACGCCCAAGCAGTGCAAGCTTGGGCGGCGGGAGTCGTGCCTTGGGTAGAAATGAACCCAATTTTACTCAAACCTCAAGGAGATATGACTTCCCAAGTAATTATCAAAGGTAGGTCTGTAGGTAAAGTGAGTGCCTCAGATTACTACGAGCAATATTTTGAATTGGGGTGGCGGACAATTGAAGAATCGCTACAGCATTTAGGAACAGAATTTGACTTGGTGGTTTGTGAAGGTGCTGGTAGTCCAGCGGAAATTAATCTCAAGCACCGCGACTTAACTAATATGCGGGTGGCAAAATATTTAAATGCACCAACTATGTTAGTAGTTGACATTGACCGAGGTGGTGCTTTTGCTCATGTCGTTGGCACATTAGAGTTATTGGAACCAGATGAACGCGCCTTAATTAAAGGTATAGTAATTAATAAGTTCCGAGGGCAGCGATCGCTCTTAGATCCGGGGATAAAATGGTTAGAAGAACGCACAGGTATCCCTGTGATCGGTGTTATACCCTACTTGCAAGAAATGTTTCCAGCAGAGGATTCTCTTGACCTGCTAGAACGTCAATCGTCCTCGAATAAAGCTCAAACTGACCTCAACATTGCCGTCATCCGCTTACCAAGAATTGCCAATTTCACCGACTTTGACCCACTGGAATCAGAAAGTACAGTTTCAGTGAGATACCTCAGTCCTAAGCAAGATTTGGGACATCCTGATGCCGTAATTATTCCAGGTACAAAGACCACAATTGCTGACTTGCTACTGCTGCAAAAAAGTGGTATGGCAGAAGCTATCCAAAACTATGCTGCTTCTGGGGGAACGGTTTTAGGTATCTGCGGTGGCTATCAAATGCTCGGTCAAATCATCGCCGATCCAGAAGGGATAGAGGGACAAGCTGGCAGATTTCAAGGGTTAAATCTTTTACCAATCAGAACTGTAATTACAGGACAAAAAATCGCCCGCCAGCGCCAAGTTAGCTCAAATTATCCACAACAAGGATTACCAGTTAATGGCTTTGAAATCCATCAAGGGCGATCGCGCATCGAACAGCAAGGCATAGATCCCCAATCCTACCATGCCCTATTTGACGATATTAATTTAGGGTTAGTCGATAGTTGTCAATCAGTGTGGGGAAGTTACCTCCACGGGCTTTTTGACAATGGGCCTTGGCGACGGGCTTGGTTAAATCGCCTCCGTCAACAGCGGGGTTTAAAATCTTTGCCCACTGGTGTTGCTAACTATCGAGAACAGCGAGAGCAGATTTTGGACTCTCTAGCCATTGAAGTTGAAAGCCATTTAGACTTAAGTCAGTTTTTGTCTTAAGTTAAAATGCGTTGAAATGTGATTAGTCATTAGTCATTAGTCATTTACAAATGACAAAGGACTACTGACAAAGGACAATACTAACTTAAATGCGTAACATTGATGATTGTTCGTGTCCGCTTTTTACCAGATGATGTCACAGTAGATGCCGAAGTGGGAGAAGCCCTCTTAGATGTAGCAGACCGGGCTGGGGTATTTATTCCCACCGGTTGTCTCATGGGATCTTGTCACGCTTGCACCGTCGAATTAGAGGATGGAGAGATCATCCGCGCTTGTATCAGCGCAGTACCGCCGCGCCAGGAATTGACGATTAATTCGTTTAACGACCCAACTTGGTAGTTTTTTAACCCTCTTCCAACATTTCATTCATTAGTGGCGAATTCTTTGAGTGCCTCTGTGCTTACCTCTGCGACCCTACCCTGCGGGAAGGCGAAGCGCCTATGCGTTTAAATTTCATGTTTCATGTCACCGAAAAAAGAAATGCTATCTATATCAATTACCTTTAACATTCAGTGCGTATTCTTTAAACCTTTCCAAATCAGCTTGAATCGTTGATTCAACTATCCGCCCCAAAAACAAGTTATCCATAATTTTGCCAATAATGCCGGGGATAGCATAGGAAATAGTCATTTTCACAATGCTACTATTCTGGCGATCATAAAAGCGAATCGCTCCCTGATTCGGCAAACCATCAACCGATTCCCATTGAATAATTTGGTTGGGAATAACTTTGAGAATTCGGGATTGCCAAGTAAATTCTAGACTGCCCGTCTTTAATTTCCAAAGAGATATATCTGGATTATCTGGCGGAATTTTCACCGAATCAATCCACTTCATCCACCGGGGCATTTGCTCTAAATCAGACCAGAGGCTCCATACTAAATCTATGGGAGCCTCTACTTCTACCTGCACAGTATGCTCTAACCAGTCTGGCATTTCTCTTTTTCCTTCTCTACGAGATGCTTTGTGATTGCGTTCTTTGCACCCTTTGGAGTAGCCTGCGGCAAGCCACTGCGTGTCTACGTTATTTCTTTAAACTCTCCAAAATTACTTTTGCCGCACGTCGTCCAGAAATAGTAGCACCTTCCATACTGTCGATGTAGTCTTGCTGAGTATAACTGCCTGCAAGGAAGAAATTATCTACTGGTGTTTTTTGGTTGGGACGGTATGCATCCATCCCTGGCGCTTCTCGATAGAGAGACTGAGCAAGTTTTACCACGCTGTACCAAGTCATCTTTAACTCCCGCGACGAAGGAAACAGTTCATGGACTTGCTTGAGAACATGCTGGGCGATCGCTTCATTACTTTGTGCAATAAACGGATCTCCTGGTGTCAGCACTAACTGTAACAACGACCCTTGTCCTGGGCGATAATAATCAGCAGGGCTAGTCAACGCTAAATCGGCAAAACAAGAAAAGTCAGCATCGGCTGTGTAAAGTAAATTATCGATTCCAGCCGCATGATTTAGCTGTTTACGTTGTTCTCCATCGTTCAGTTCTGTTACCCAACCATCAAAGCGTAACTGCACTGTAGCCACTGGCACTGCATCCAGTTTGTAAATATTGTCAAATTCTAACCACTTACGCCACTCCTGGGGTAGGATGCGTTGAATTCCTGGAAGATCACAGGCAAAAACATAAGCATCAGCAGCGATCGTTTCTACTGCATCACCTTGGGCAACTACTATACCAGTTACGCGGGTTTGTTCAGCTGACTCAGTAAACTGAATTTCCCGAACTTGTCGGCGCGTGTAAACTTTGGTGCCTCTAGCTTGCAGATATTCCAGAATAGGCTTGTGTAAATATTCAGATGGAGAACCTTCCAGCATTCGCAAAACTGAAGCCTCAGTTCTAACTGCAAATAGCTGGAATATGGTTAACATACAACGGGCAGACATATTTTCGCAATCAATAAATCCCAATGCGTAAGCAATGGGATTCCACATCCGCTTGATGCTGCCATTACTTCCACCATGACTGCGAAACCAATCGGCAAAGCTAACTTTATCTAAATTGCGGATAGTTTTCATCGCCCCATTAAAGTCTACCAATCCGCGAACTATCGGACTAGTACCCAAAGCGATCGCATTTTGCAATTTATCCTGCAACGATAGTTGGGAAGTAGTGAAAAATGCCTTTAACCCATTGAAAGGCGCACCTGTAAGAAAACGAAAATCTAAAGCACCAGTGCGCCCCCCTTTATTAATAAAAGTGTGGGTATGTTCCTTGAGGCGTAAGTTTTCTAACACCCCCACTTTCTTCATTAAATCAAATAGTTGATAGTAGCACCCGAAAAATACATGCAATCCCATTTCTAGATGGTTGCCATCTCCATCAACCCAACTGCCAACTTTACCACCGACAAACGGACGAGACTCAAAAATCTCGACTTCACAACCAGCATCAGCTAGATCTACTGCGGTTGCTAGCCCAGCCAGTCCCGCACCTACGATTGCAACACGCATTCCGTCGTTCCTTTTCAGTTTCTTTACAGATTGTAACTGGGTTGGTGTCGGAATTTGCTACTTAATATCAACTCCAGCAGCATATTAAGGCTTGCCAATATCAATACTAAAACCTCTTTGATTACTTTTTTTAATCCCGCTAAATGATCAGACGCGATAAAAACGCGTCTGTATCATCTAGACAAACTTTTGTCCATAGCCGCGGACTCTCAAAAGTATCATAGATATTTTTTTGGTAGGAAAGCAGTTTTCTGGATAAGTCGTGAAAGTAACTTCTTACTTGTTTTCATCTTTGTTGTCATCAGAGACAGGCAAACTTCTAATCAGTTCACGAATCACGTCAGTTGCAGGTCTACCTGTTTGTTGACAATATTTTTCTAGTTTTTCTGCTTCCTGCGTTGCAAGATTAACAGTTATGCGTTTAACGGCCCATTTTTTATTTGTCATTGCTATCATGCTATCTGCTGTATATTTAGATGGTCGAAAGAGTCTAAATTAAAGAGGGAACCGATAAGATATCAGAGTTTGTCTCAGGAAACAAGTAATACCATTAATATTAAAAATGTTCGTTTTGTCAAAGGATTGATCATTTTCTAAAAAAATCAAAATACTACACTTTATTTGTTACTATTGTGACAGCATAAATAGCACATAGTTGCTTTTGAAGATAATAACCCTACTAACAGCATGAGTAAAGCCTGACAATGAAATTTTATAAATAAATTCAAGATATCTACTGTTGACTCAATGAAGATTTTCAAAGTTATTCTCCATTGAAAGCATTTGACCTTCTCTCTTAACTAAGTTCGTCAAACCCCCTTGGAGAGAACATCCGCTAGAACACCAAAAAATAAAGCTTCAGAATCATTATCATGCTGAAATGCTGGCTTACAGGCGGGTTGGAGTGGTGTATATAGAGCGTGAATAGTCACTTATAAAGTAGGCAAATAAGCGATAAATACCCATCTATAACCTTACTGTAACCAAGAAGTTCAGAGCTACTTGAACAGTTATGAATTTTGGCTTACCTCGATCAAGCTGATTGCTTTCCAGTGCCAATATAGTAGCCAGCAAAAAGGGGACAAAACTCAGTTGACTGAGTGTAAATTGCCAAGTATTTTGGTAAATTTTGACAGCAATATCTGTAATTTTACACAGATAAATTAATCTAGAATAGATGTGATGTTACTTGACTGTCGCCGATACTAATATTTTAGTTTTGTTTCATGCTTTTATAATAACTTATCGTCAGAATGCAATAAAATTTTGCATATTTTTATCTTCCTTCCAGCGATATAATTTGCTTTTCAATCAGCATTTTTTTTGCGATTTTTCGTATTAATCTATCTGGAGTTATGTAAATCACTTTTAGCCAAGTAGGGCACTATAATTTTGCCATAAAATCTTTTCCTTATGTCTAAGCCAAGATATAAATTACTGCCAAGAAAATTTTAATTACAACTATTTTTTATTTGGTAAGTATACCTATAAGAAGAATTGTATATTTTAATTTTTTCGGCAGTGTGTTTATTATAGCTATTATTTACGCACTTTAAATAATCTTCATTGAGACACTAAGAAAGCTATTTTTTATTCTTTATAAAAAAATTACAAAGAAAAGAAATATATCTGAACTTTTGCTTAATGATATTGATATATAACAGGATGCTAAACTCAAAAACTTGTTAAAAAAAAAGATTCCAATATCTAAGTGCATCGGTTAGGTTTGATTCAACTAGTTTTTGTAAAATAATTTTTTAGACTTTTGTAGTTATTTATACTTAAAATATTCCTATAAAATAACTAAAAAACTATGAAAATACATGTACTTCATGAAATTTAGGTAAAGTTAGCTTCTCATGATTGGTCGCCTATTAGTATTAACATATACGTGAATATTCATTACAAAGTGCTGCGCTCTGTACGGGGATGAAGAAGGCTGAGTGGAACCAGAAACGCTCTGCCTCTGGTTAAAAGATTGCATACAAGGGATGGGAGGGGTAAACGTTAACAGACAGGTACAGCCTTCCCCTTTTTGTCTCTTAAATGCAGTTTCAGTCAATATGTCAATCAAATACACATCAACTTAATTTCTCATACCGATAATTTGAGATTCAGGATTGCAGCAATTCATGCAATTACTCAAATTTAAGTTGAGGCATAAGTTGGAGAGTGCCAATACCTAAATTTTTTGGTGAAAGCGATCGCCCTTCAAACAAAGCCATCATATCTCGTAACTGAGGATTGCCACGGGAGGCTCCTGTTAGTCCTTTGGCAATGATTAAGCCACAGTAGCCCTTAGTATTTTTACACCGCTGATTCCATTTTTTTCGGGCTTCGACATGGATCGGATCTTCATCTAAAAATTCACCGAATAGGAACAATTCGCCATTTTGAGTTTGCAATAAACCCAAATCGTAGCGATCGCCATCAAAGGGATCGGCACCTGGATTAAAGCAAATTGCTTTCAATCCACCTGCTGCTTCAATTCTTTCAATTACAGTCTTCGCCTTGGGTCGGGAGGTTTGAATTAAAATCACCGGCAAACCATCACCCACTGGTTTGATTTCACTAGCCTGGTGGTAGCTGACCCCCTTTCGTAGAGAATCCAACATTTCCCAGGACACTACACCTAAGCTGAGGAAGGAATCTTCTGGTATCAAGTCATCTCGCAATGATTGGAAATCAAGATTGTCAATCTCCTCGTCATCAATACCAAAGCCTGCCATTTCCTCTAATTCTGCTGCTAACTGCGGTATGGTCGAGACTGTCACAGCCACAGATTTAGTTGATTCTTCCGACTGCGGCAGAGAAATGCGATAGCGACGGCTGAGGGTAGGGAAGATGTCCTCATGAAGTTGGCGACGGTGATCGCGAATAAAGCGACTCAGGCTTTCGATCGCAACCAAGATTACCAATGCTTCTTCGTCATACAAAACAGACCGTAGTCCTTCTAAAGGATGGATATTACCAAAAGTAGGGTCAATTTCTGATAATGGTAGATCCGCCAAATCATCTTCTTCATCGTCATCTTCATCAGTGTCGTCAATGCTCTCAAAAGTGAGAAACAAGCAATCTTGCTTGAGGAACGCTTCTTCTAGATACTCTGTTGATTCTTCATCCGTTAGAACTGCGGCGCGAAATTGTTTTAAAGACTCTTCTGAGCGATAAAACAAAATCCCATACTCCATTCCCAGCATTCCCATGACTGAGGCGTAGAGTGTGCCAACATCCCACTTATTAATCTCGATTGACAAAATTTGCTGTTCTTCCAAAAATTCCCAAGGTGCTGCTTGCCAAATTGCAAATGCTTTTTCTCGCAAGATTTGCGCATACTGTGGCGGTAAATCAGGGGTTTGACTATCAAGGATATCGGCGAATCCACGAAATAGTTCGTCAATTAAAGGTAGTTCTGGTGCGTAGTCAATGGCGATATCCAAATCTTGCAGCACTCCCCGCAGGTAAAATTGAATCTCACGGTCTTTGACTACAATTCTTTGAGGTCTAGCAGGTCTTGCTGGACTTTGAGGATGCTCCATTGCTTGCATTAAGGTGCGAACTATTGCTTCTGGGCCGATATCTGAAGCTACCACGTCCATTCCTCGAACAACACCTTGGGAGTAATCTACCCAAAGAATGCATTCTCCCTTTGCCTCCGAATCTGACTGCTGGTTTGGTGATGACAACGGACGGCGATCGCCCTCCCATACAGAAGGAATTTGAGTTAATTTCTTCAACCGACGACTGGTAGAGCGATTAAAACTTGTCATAGAGATCAAAAGAAGCAATTTGGAAGTAAACTTTGGGGGCTAGCTAGCCTCGGATTAAATTTTTATGGCTGCACCTGAAGGATGATTGCTTCTCAGGCTGCCGCAAGGCTTGAATTTTAAGAATACTGAATGTATAAACACACTGAGTCTCTCAATTCTAGAATAGAAATCTTTGGCTACTTTTGACGGAGTGTTTACAATTTGGCATCTAGCAACATCTAAGCCGCTAGAATGAATACAAAAACACTTAACGAGCAACCCAGAAGCATTAACAAGCCGATATAGGGTAAAGCTTATACTAATTAAGGAGTTGAAAAGCAGATGACACAAGCAATTGAAGCTCAACAACGCGGAATTCTGTTGAGCGAAGCCGCATTGCACCAGGTAAAATCCCTCCGGGACAAGCAAGGCACAGACTTGTGCTTACGGGTAGGAGTGCGTCAGGGTGGCTGTTCTGGGATGTCTTACATGATGGATTTTGAAGACACTAGCAAAATCGCCCCTCATGATGAAGTTTTTGACTATGATGGCTTCAAAATTGTCAGCGATCGCAAGAGTCTGTTATATCTCTACGGTTTGATGCTCGATTACAGCGATGCCATGATTGGCGGTGGTTTCCAATTCACTAACCCCAATGCTAATCAAACTTGTGGTTGCGGCAAGTCATTTGGGGTGTAATATTGTCAGTTGTCATTTGTCCCTGGTTATTGGACGAAAGACAAATGACAAATGACCAATGACTAATGACTCATGATTAATTTAATATGACTCAAACAGTTGAATCCCTGTTTGATACAGGTTTAGAACGCTATAAAGCAGGAGAATCAGTAGAATCTTTAATCCCTGTGTTTAAAGAAGTGTGCGATCGCGCTCCTAAAACTAGTGCAGCTTGGGTTTGTTTAGCGTGGTTGTATCTACTCGATAACAAACCCAATTTGGCTTACAAAGCTGCACAGAAGGCTGTCAAGTTAAATCCACAAGATCCCCAAGCTAGAATCAATCTTGCCTTAGCAATGCTGGAAACAAAGCAAAAAGGTTTGCGGGAACACATTGACATAGCACAGCAGTTGATTTTTGTCAACGAAGAATGGAGTGATGAAATAAAAAATAGTATTGAGGACGGTTTAAGTAGAAAACCAGATTGGCAGAGTTTAACAAAAGTCAAAAATTGGCTGTTTGAAAAGTAAAAGATGGGGAGTGGGTAGACGCGATTAATCGCGTCTGTAGGGAGTGGGGACAAGAGAGACAAAGGAAAAATTATTGAATCAGTCTGTCTCTCTCTTGTGTACCTTGTTTCTTGCTAATACCAACTCCCCATTCCCAATTTCCCATTCCCCAATCCAATCATGAAAGATAAATTGTTAAATTGGCTAAACATGGTTTTAGTCGCCGATGTTTTTTTGGTTTTGTTTGGCTTTGGCTGGTTAGCGATCGCTGCGATCGGTGATGCCGCAGGAGTAAACCTGGGTTTGGATTTGTGGCATCAACTGTGGCAACCCTTGTTTAACCCCGCAATTGGCATCCTCATGGGTGGTGCCATTCTCAGCGGTATTATCAGTTGGGTTTCCAAAAAATTTCTTTCTAGTCAATAGTCAAAAAATTGGGTATGGGGCATGGAACATCGGGTGTTAGGAGTGCTGAGTGCTGAGTGCTGAGTTAGGAGTTAAGAATTAGGAGTTTTGTTTATCTCCTTGTCCCCTTGTCTCCCTTTTCTCCTTGTCTCCCTCATCCCCATTCCCCAATCCCTTTTAATTAAGAATTTGTGTCAACGCCGATTGCAAATTAGGATATTTGTACTCAAAGCCTGTTTGCACGGCGCGTTTTGGGATAACTTGCTGACCTTCTAAAACTACTATCGCCCCGTCTCCTAAAAGGGCTTCGATCGCAAAACCAGGAACAGGCAACCAAGAAGGACGATTCATCACTTGTCCCAAAGTTTGGCTTAAATCTGCCATCCGAACTGGATTAGGGGCAGTGGCATTATATACACCTTCTATTTCCGGTTTAGTTAAAGCTTGCAAAATCAGGTTAACTAAATCGTCTACGTGAATCCATGAAAACCACTGCCGACCACTGCCAATAGGCCCGCCAGCAAAAAGTTTGAAAGGCGGAATCATTTTACCTAAAGCACCACCATTGCCGAGGACAATCCCAAAACGCAGAATTACCAGTCGCACACCAGCATCTTTTACTTTTGTCGCCTCAACTTCCCAGGCTTGGCAGACTTGGGCAAGAAAATCATTACCAGATAGACTGGTTTCATCAAAGGTAGCCGTTTCACTGGTGCCGTAGTAGCCAATAGCTGAAGCGTTAATTAACACAGATGGGAGGCAGCGCGTTGCAGGGGTTCCCACGCCACTCCCCCCAACGGAGGGAACCTCCGCAAGGGGGTGGCTCCCCGTTGTAGCGACTGCCGTTTTGGGGTTAGCGTTGGCTATTGCTTCAACTATTTTTTGTGTACCTAACTTCCGGCTATTGAGGATTTCTTGTTTCCGTTCTGGTGTCCAGCGTCCTTCACCAATAGGTTCTCCTGCCAAATTAATTACGCCATCACAACTAGCGATGACACTTTGCCAAGAACCAGATGCATTTGGTGTATAGGCAACAATTTCTACATTGGGCAAAGCTTCAGATGGAAAAACCTTTTGAGCAAAGCTGGTATTCCGAGTTAATACTACTATTTGATCACCTTCCGCGTGTAATCGTTGTACCAAACGACTACCGACAAATCCTGTTGCTCCAGTAATTGCGACTTTCATTTTCTACCTCAGCCAAACCTTTATTGTAAAGTTTTTGATTAAACTTTCAGCTTACGGCACTTTCCTTGTTGATAGAAGAGGTTTGACTGTATATCTGGATATCTGGTAATACCTGCTCTCAAAAACTTTGATTTTTTAATGACTTTATATTTAGATACTTCGGTATTATAGGATGGACGGAGTGTTGCAAGGCTTGGGGCTATTATGGCTCGCTATACCTGTTCATTTATTGTTTCTGTTCCTAGTGACCATCTGTTGCCGTTACTTGTAGAACTTCTACAGGACTGTCAGTTGGATATTCAATATCACACAGCCGAATATATTATCGGTCGTGAGGTTCCTGGAAATGTTCCTTTTCCTAAATTAATAACAGTAGAAGTACTGATTGATAAATCAAAATCTACTGAAACAGAAACCCGGATGAGTATTGTGATTAAAAATGAAGAACTACCACTCTATCTAGATAATTACTGCCGACAAATGTTTGAGTTAATCAAGCAAGCTATTGAAAGTAGCCGCCATTGGCATTTGATTGAAAGCATTGCAGGATAGCTTTGACGATTGAATTCATACTCCCACGGCTTGAAGCCGTGGAAGTGTCAGACTGTGATTGGTAGTTATAATTCACTCTCTTATTCCTCTAAATCCTCGGCCATACCGGGGTTTATTAGTGTAATGTCGTACTCACTCGAATCCGTTTGTCCTAAACGTTGAGTATTTTTTAAAAGGTAATAAATGGCACGTACTTGAGGCCCAAAAACGATCTCGTCTTCATTTCTGAGATCGTGGGCTGGTATTTTGCGTCCATTAATCATCAAACCGTTGGAACTAGGTTTACCTTTGGCATCGCCATCTACAATCCGGTAATAGTAGCTATGACTATTATGCTCTCGTGGCAATCTCACTAATGTGGCATGGCGGCGGGAGACAAACTGCGACATTAAACGGATATTACATTCGCGGTCTCTACCGATAGAGTAGACGGGGTCCTCCAGAGAAAATTCTTTGCGACCTTGATCGTCTTCAATAATCAGTAGATGGTTTTCATTGGTTTCTGCTGCCATTGACAAATCGGTGGAACTGTAATTGATTAAGATTTGTTTTGTATCGTGTCTTGCCATTTTCGCGCACCATCAATCTGTGGTGCTAATCTAAATAAGCTTTAAAATTGCATAATACCTTGAAAGAGTAGAACATGGCCCTTCTACTCCAGTAGCTATGATAGCTTTGGTAAATGTTTCAAAAAGCTTTGTGAACTGGTAAAAGTTGAATACCGACTCAGTTTAACTTTATATGGGATCGAAGAAGAATTCAAAATTTTGAATGAATCGGTAGAGGATTTAGACTTGCCACTACGAAACTTGACCACCAAATTTTTAATTTGGTGAGGATCTTAAAGCCGGTTATAGCGTTTCCTAAGCAACTGAGGTACACCCAAATCTTGTTTACCAAGGTTAGTAGCTTTGAAAATAACCTAACCAGGTTGGGAACTGCTATATCCCTCTGCTGCTTTTTCGGTCAGAATACCCTTGTTGTATTCTGACGACTGACTCCTGAATTCTGTTTTGATAACCAAGATTTGTGGTGGCAAATTGGACGTGTAAAGCAGTATTCTACGGGCGATGAACGAATCGCCGTAATAATATTGAGTTGGTAACGACGCTAACAGAGCTAAAAGCCATTAATGCAGCAGCACCAGATGGGTTAAGCACAAAACCCAGACTAGGGAATAAAACACCTGCTGCTAAAGGAATGCCAAGTGTATTATATGCAAAAGCCCAGAATAAATTTTGGCGGATTTTGTTGAAAGTAGCGCGACTAAGCTGAATAGATTCGACGACATCGTTTAGGCGATCGCGCATTAGGATAATTTCAGCAGTTTCCATCGCCACATCTGTCCCGGAGTGTAAAGTAATTCCTACATCAGCTTGGGATAAAGCTGGAGCATCGTTGATTCCATCTCCTACCATTGCCACAACTGAGTGAGGAGTTACGAGTGAGGAGTTAGGAGTTTTCTTTGCCCCCTTGTCTCCTTGTCCTCCTTGTCTCCTTGTCCCTTCTAACTGGAGAGACTGGATTGCAGCTGCTTTTTTAGCTGGGGGAACACCTGCTATGACATCAGCGCTATCTAATCCTAATTGTTTGGCTATGGTGCTAGCTGCTTCTAGGCGATCGCCACTGAGCAACATTACCCGTAAGCCCATCTGACGCAACTTGTCTACGGTGGATCGAGCATCCGATCTGAGGGTATCAGAAACACCAATTAGTCCGGCTAAAGTTCCCCCAATTGCGACGTAAACGACTGTTTTACCATCTGTTGCCAAATCCTGTGCTAGCTGTTGTGCAGTTTCGTTAATGGCAATGCCGTGCCAACTCAACCATTCCCAGTTACCCAACAATACAACTGTGCCCTCGACCACAGCAGATACCCCTAGTCCTGGTTCCGTGTGAAAGTCTACAGCCTCTGGAATAAATAACTGTTGCTGCTGTGCTTCTTGCTGAATCGCTTTTGCTAGGGGATGGTGAGTACCGCTTTCTACGGCTGCTGCTAGTTGGATTAGGGATTGAGCATTGTTATTCTTCCCCAGGCCACAGTCCACAGTCCCCGATCCCTCAATTAACAGACAATCTCTGACGATGGGATTACCTGTGGTGAGAGTGCCAGTTTTATCAAATACTACGGTGTCTAACTGGTGTACTCTTTCTAAAACATCGCCACCTTTGATTAACAAACCTCGTTCTGCGCCCATAGCAGTCCCAACAAGAATAGCTGTTGGTGTGGCAAGTCCCAAAGCACAGGGACAGGCGACTACCATAACTGCGATCGCTAGTTTTAAACTAATTAATAGGGGGGAGTGGGGAGTGGGTAGAGACGCGATTAATCGTGTCTCTACGGAGTGATGAGCGTGGCTGATCATTTCCATGCCATCAGACATGCTGATATCAGTCCAAATGTGAGTGCCGAAAAAGTACCAAAAGACAAATGTCAATACAGATGCTGTTAGTACTCCGTAGGTAAAGTAACCAGCGACTGTATCTGCTAATTTCTGTACTGGTGCTTTCCGAGTTTGGGCGGCTTCTACTAAGGCGACAATTTGAGCTAGAGTTGTATCACTTCCAGTCCGGGTTGCCTGAATAGCGATCGCTCCTGACTGGTTTATAGTCCCTCCTGTCACCATATCTCCTGGTTGCTTGATTACTGACACTGCTTCCCCAGTCAACATGGATTCATCAACCGTTGTTTGACCAACCACCACTTCACCATCAACGGGGATTTTATCACCTGGCAGCACTTGTAAGCATTCACCGACACGCACCTGTTCAGCAGGAATCTCAACACTAGAAGAACCCATTCCGCCTTTCTCTGGGTTGGCAATCAATCGCGCTAAGAGTGGCTGGAGTGCTAGTAATTTCCTAAATGCAGCAGCCGCGCGACCTCTAGCTTGTTGCTCTAATGTCCTTCCTAAGAGAATAAAGCCCAGCATCATTACTGGTTCGTCAAAGAAGCACTCCCAACCCAATTGAGGAAAAAGCAACGCAACTAAACTAGCAATGTAGGCTGTCAGTGTTCCTAATCCCACCAGGGTATTCATGTTAGGCGCATTTCGTTGCCAGCCCAGCCAGCCATCTACTAAAATCGGGTGGCCGGGAATTAATAGCGCTACTGTCGCTAGTCCACAGTGAAACCAGATGTTATTTAGCACTGGCAGCACTGAGCTACCAAGATTACCAAAATGTCCACTTCCGGACAATATCAGCAACACCGCAGCGATCGCTAACTGCCATAGAGAAGAACGCATTTCTCGGCGTTGTCGTTCTGCTGGATCTGGTAAGGTCAATATTTCGCCTGCTACTGTGCCATTAGCTTTTCTCTGTTGAGTCGGGAATCCAACGGCTGTTAATCGCTGTGCCAGTGCATCTGCATCTATTGCACCAACTTCTGACTCTACAACTGCTACCTCTGTGGCCAGGTTCACACAGGCACTTTTGACTCCTGGATGTTGGGTCAGCTGTCGTTCTACTGCGTTCACACACCCAGCACACTTCATACCCCCAACATCTAGAATAATCTTCTCTAGGATTGGGTCAAGTTCTAGGGCTGGCTTAGTTTTCGGGACAAGTTGCATGGCTTGTGTTTAGATTCGCTACAGAAATTCAACGCCTGACTAAAAGCGTCTCTAATTCGAGCGTAGGCTAAATATGGAACTATGACTCAATGTCAACCATATTAAAATTATTAATTTATCGTACTTCGTTGAGCATGAACGACTATCGCTCTACTTAATTCAAGGTTCCAAGTTCCCAGATTTATCTCTAGGGTTCTGAATTTTAAATTTTAAATTTGGAATTTTAAATTCCCCTACAGGGGGTTGACAGTTCCAGCGTCGATAAGTGACATAAATAATAGCTGCTACCTGTATTGGCGCGATCGCAATCAAGTTTTTTAAGAAATAGTTGATTTCTAAATGAGACATAACACTAAAATATCCTAAGCCTAACAAGAAGAACATTGCCCAGTTAAGCTGTTTAGGTTTGAAAATGAGCATATCAAATAAAAATAAATAATAGGAAGTAAAAGTGCTGTATAACTTCTGCTAAAGGTAAAGGGTGAAGCGGAAGGGAAAAAGGATGTTTCTTTTATCGCTGCCCTTTATCCCCGGGCTTTTGCTGCAATCCTAAGTTTGGAAGCGTCTGTTACCATCTGCTTCCAGTAAGAAGGCTATTCTTGCACTAGAACCAGCCCTGCTTATTTGCAAAATAGGTATCTACAAATCCTTCAGGGGATTTATTTAAGTAGATCATGCCTTCAATTAGACCTACAAGTTGCATAACTAACAAAGCAACGCCGTAGGTGAAAGAACCCCCAACTACAGAAATCACTAACATGATAAAGCCTTCCGAAGCGTATCCTAGAATAAACTTATGAACCCCAAATGCTCCCAGGATAATGCCACAGTAACCAGCTAGAAGTTGTTTGGTAGGGTGACTTGGGTTAAGATTTGCCATATAAGTGCTGCTCCTTGATAAGTGAGTATAAAAATAAAGTCTTTATTGTAATGGAAGCAAGTAAATGTATTTGCTTAATAAATAGATTTTTAATTTTTTCAGTATGAGTAAGTCCCAAGATGAATAATTAAAATCAGCGTGCTTCTATTTCAGAAAAGACGCCAATATGTCTTGCAGTATAAGCAGGTCTGGCGCTCCTTGATGAATTTTGGTGGATTTGACGATCGCAAACCCTAGTGCAGCAGTTTTGCAGATTTTTAGCTCAGGTGTTTATCTTGAGCAGAATCAATCTTAAATAATCAGCAAAAGCTGCTACATAACACCACTTTCTACAAGTCCATCAGTATTATTTCCGGATTCTTTTGCGTATGCGTAGCCAGCACTTCTCTACGAACGCGAACAGCGTGTCGCAGACAGATGCGCGTAGCTTGCTTCCACGTTCGCGTAGCATCCCGTAGAGAAGTGGTACGACAAACTCAGTGACCGTCGTAGACATCGCTTCCAGCAGTTGTCTTGCCATCGCACCAATGGCAAGACAACTGCGTGGCTAGTGGGAATATAGAAGCACAAAAGGCATCTTCCATATCTTTACTAACCGCTTTTTAGTTACCGATCCCCACTTTCATGAGCACAAACCGGAATTGCATTCCAATTCATGACAGCTAAAAATGGTTCAAGAAGACAATTAATATCTCGAAAATGGCTAAAATCTATCCGAATGAGAATAAATGCTTAACTAGATAGTTTGTTGTCTATGTTAATAGCATTCTTTAATTTGCTTTTGCCATTATCTTAATTGGGTTTTAGCTAGTATTTATGCTTGTAACCAATTATCACTAGTAAATTGTCTCTATCTATGGAGATAAAACCAGACATTTTTGTTTTTGACAACCGTACTTTATTTGTATTAATTACTACCTAAAACAAACAAGCTTAATAGTGTACCACTATTCCAGAGGCTGTGGAGGAGCATAGGAGCAAGGAGATTGCGCGATCGCGTGTAAACTACTCCCAACACAATGCCCAATGCGGTCAGGGGAAGAATTTCCGATAAGCTAAGGTGAGCGATCGCAAACAACAAACTACTGATCAGAATCGATCCCCACACGGGTAAGTAACGAGTTAGAGAGGGTAACAAAAAACCGCGAAATAGGATTTCTTCAAAAAATGGAGCGGCGATCGCCGCTGTGGAGAAAAATATACCAAGTGCTATACTATCTTGGCTTTCCAGCGCTAGTTGTAACAGAGGATTACTCCCACCCTGTCCTTGCCATAGCTGCTGATTAATCAAAGATACCACCACAACTACAGGTAAAGCCGTGCAATAGCCTCCCAGTCCCCACAAAAACCAGTTATCTTGAAAACGGAAGCGAAACCAGAATTCTGGTAGTGGAAAAAAGCGCTTGAGAGAGAAATACAGTACTAACAGCGCACCTAATGCTACCAAGAAGTAACTAACTAACACAGAAAATGCCTGAAGTCGCACATCCACAATGGGACGCGGGATGGGTAGCAGCGATATTACCAAGGGCACAAAAATTTGCCCCATGAAGAAAAAGCCGATGATAAAAACCTGCAAAACCGTTTCACCACCCCAAGGCGTTGACCAAGGGATATCAGCATTTTGAGCTAATAACGAGGCTTTTCCTTTCAACAAGCGTTGAGCAAATAATAAAATCAGCAGTATTAAACCAATTAAAGCTGCCAAAGTGGGAATAGTACCAATAACCGCCAATTTCAATACTGCTTGAGCAGAAGATTCTTGTTGTGCCGCTTTTACTGCTGATAACGCGTCTTGTCGTTGCTGAAGTTGGTATAACTTAATCAAAGCAGTAGAGCGAAACCAACCTTCTAAATTTTTTTGAATTGGTTCTTGAGCATTTTGAAGGATACGGGGAGGATTGCTCCACAGTCCAGTCAATACAGCGGCGGTTTCCCCAAACCCTAGATTAATATCTGAGCGTTGTTGTAATTCGCTCCAAGTCTTGAAGGCTGTATCCGTCTGTCCTTGCTGTGCTTGTAAAATTCCCAAGCGCAGGTCTAATTCAGCTAGTAATTTTTGTAATTGCTTAAAAGACTGCTGTAACTGTTGCTGTCCCTGTTTAGAGGTCTTAATAGTGGGAGGAGCATCTGGTAGAGGTTTCGGAGGCGTAGGAGTTATTTCAGCTTGAGAGCGTAATTGTGCAAGTTTATTGTTAACTTTGTCTAAATTAGCTTGAACTGATTGACGCGCCTCCTGATACTGCTTTGTAGCGCTTTCTAGAGGTTGCTCACCAAGTATTGCTTCTTGAATTGCCTGGAGTTTGTCATCACTGCTATCTTCTGATTGCCAAGCTTGAGCTTGTAAAGCAATATTTGTTTGGTATAGTTCCAGGCGACTTTGAAATTGAGGTTCTTGCCAACTACCGAATAAAGCCGAAACTGCCAACAGAACTGCTATCGGCGTCATCACAAAAAATAAAACCAACCGCTTGAGTGTCATCTATCCCCCTTTAACTGACCAGTGGAGAGCGCGTCCCCCTTGGGAATTATCGCAATAAAAAGTCAGAGGTGGATAGATATCATCTAATATTATAAGTTTGCGATGAATGTGCGATGCCTGCGGTTTTTGCTAGCTACGCACCCACCATGTTAAATCACAGTAGTGTTCCCCCATCTTGCGGAAGCTGATAATCCTTGTTTTGAGCGATGAATCACTCACTACGAACTAGGATTTTATTTTATGTTTAATTATGCCTACTTACTGAGTTTCAGCAGTCTAACTTACAGGAATTCAGGATTAAGAACTTGTTCCATAGTAAAAGAACACTCAAGGGGAAAAGTTTCTATTGGCTTTTGAGTCTCATTTGCGGCATCTCGACGAGCGCGGCGATAATATTTTTGTGTCCACTCCCAGTCTTCTAGAAGGCGCTGCAAACTGGGAGTGTCTTCCAAGCAATCTTGAATTTGATTTCGGCAGTTTGAGATTGTGTTAACCTAACTTTTGGTTTTTCGCTCTGGTTGATATTGGCATTTGAGTAAGTGCATTAAAAGCACCTGTAAATAACTTCCAAGTTCCTTTTGTTCACTTCGACCCAAAGCCTCTAGTTCCTCTACCAAATGTTCAACGTCTAACTCAGCCCAGCGTCCTGTCTTCAGGTACTCAGCCTGTTGTTGTGTCCACACCAGAAAGTCCTGATTGTAGAGTGTTGCTTTACTCATCAATAGTTACTCCTTTGTTTTCAGCAACATTTTGGCTGACTCAGTTTTCCTGCTATCAAACCTCTGGGTGTCATTCTAGCAAATAGCAAGAAATAAAGCCTAACCACCTAAATCAAAAAGCTTACCTTTTACAGCTTTAATAAAGTATTTTTTCAACAAAGAATAGGATTTTTGATTTGGCTTATTTTTAGATTAATTATTCTACTTAGCATCTAAAAAAAGCTTTAGATTTAGAGAAATTACTATCCTTATTGCCTCCTCACAAAAATTGTGTAACTAGGTAAATGTGAGGCATCCGTTTGAGTTTTGACAAGTCGCCAGTCATTATCTATATATAAATGCTCAAATACTTGAGAAGTTGCTAAAGACATTTTTTCAAAGTCATTAGCATCATTCATCTCTGAATTTTCTATTTTGAAAGCTTTAGGTAAAACTAATTTTGAGGCATTCAGTTTTACTTTATTGTTAAGTAAATTAGTAAACCAGCTATAGACTGATTCTAAAGTTAGAGGAACTTCTCTATTTTTAAAAGCCTGAAATCTATCAATGTTTTGAAGATACCATTTACCATTTTGAACTCCATATTTCTGGATTACCATGAAATCATAAGCTGGTAATCTTGATTGAAAATTGTGGGATAAAGACGGCTCTTTTCCCATTATATAGCGAGCTACACTGGCAGAGTAACTATCATGCTGAAAAATTTGGAAGGACTGCTCTTGTATTCTTTTCGGTAAACTTTCATGAAAGGATATAGTAGACCAGATTGGTGTCCAAACACCCACTAAAAGCCGTAGTTGCTCTGTAACACTGAAAACAGGATTCTGTTGGCTCAATTTTATAAAATAGGGAAGTAATTCAGTTTTATAAAAATAGATTTCCTCATTTAAAGCTTCTGGCTTTCGACCTTGAACTCGTGCCAAAATTTCATTTTTAAACTTTATTTTTTTTGGAACAGTTAATTGATTTTTCACTAAGAGGTCGAACATTACTATTTACCTTTTTCTCGTTTTTTTAGATGACTTGGTAAGTATTAAAAAATTTGCCCCTCTTTTTAAGGGTTATTAGGTATTTATCTGCTTGATATTATCTATTTTTACTCACAAAATGGTGTGATTCAGATCACTGGAAACTAAAATATATTGAAGAAGCATTTAGAAATCAGAGTATTACAGACATAGATGTGTAGCGGCTGACCGTAGGATACGAGAAGCGCTATCAATTCACAAAAAATGAAGTGCAAAGGATGAAAATTTTACTCCTTTGCACTTCATTTTTTATCTGAAATTTCTACGATTCTCTTCCTTATGTCCAGGTATCATATCAAATCATAAACTCTAAGACTCGCGTCCCGATGCCCAAGTATCACGCCATTTGACAGTACCTTCTTTCGCAATCACCCAGCGGCGATTTACGAGATTTTCGCGCAGAGGCGATCGCCCTTCCCGCCACATGGCATATTTATAAGCAATCAGCTGACCAGTACTTTCATCAAAGGGAATCTCAGCAAACCAAGTATTGGTGTTGATATACTCTAGGGGATAGGCTTTGCTGATATCCCAGTTACCTAACTCTGGGCAATCTCCTGTCACCACAACGATTTCACCAGGTTTGGTCTCCACGCCATTGAGTTGGACGCGGACAATTGTTTGTGCTTTTATCCGTTCGCCAACGTGGCTGAAAACAATCACTCCCCGTTCTTCTAATACTAGGTCATAAATCTTGCCATCTTTCACCTCATACTTGTTGCGAGTCACCACGCAGGTATGTTCTCCATCGGGCAATTCTGTTTCTACTTCTGGTAAAGTAACTTCTCCTCCCCGATTTAAAGCTACAAAACATACAGAGTCCCGATAGCGACGTACATAGCAGTAAACATCCGGTGTTAAGTATTTTTGCCAGTGGCTACCCATTGATACGGCTGGATTCAGTCGTCGTAAGCCAGACAGCAGCCTGATGCAACGATAAATCTCACTCTCTGTATCCCAACTTTCCATCATTGGGCGGTTATACGGGTCGTTACCGCCATCAGTGTCGTTATGCAGATACTGTTCTGTGCCGTAATAGATGCAGGGAATGCCGCGACAAGTCATAATTAAGGCGATCGCAACCTTCAGCATCGCTGGATCGGAGTTCAGCGATTGGAAACGGCACATATCATGGTTATCGATGAAGGTAACTAGCTCTGTTGCCCCGTTGTAGCGATAATCCTGATCAAAAATATATTGAATTGTTTGGAATCCCATTTCTGAACCTTGTCCCAGTGCAGCTCGAATTGCCACACACAACCCAAAGTCTAGAAGTGTCATGCCTGAGTGGTTAACAAATTCCACCGAGAGCTCGTCACTAGGATTACTGTAAATCCACTCACCAAAAATAAATACATCTGGTTTGTGATTGCTCATATCGCCAGTGAATTCTTGCCAAAACCAAATCGGCATGTGCTTGACAGTATCCACGCGCAGTGCATCAACACCCCGGTCTAGCCATTGTTTAATTGCTGACTTAATATACTCCCGATATTCAGTATTATTTTCATTGAAGGTTGCTAGGCCAGATAGTTCACAGTTCTGTACTTGCCAATCGTCTTCCCAGTTTTGCACTTCGCCATAGTGGTGATACCAATTATTAGCATCATCATTAAAGTCAGCAATTTTTACACCATCATCATACAATTCACCTTTACTACCGCTGGTATCAGGTGTACTATGGTTGCAGACAATATCCAGCACTAGCTTCATATTGCGCTTGTGCAGTTCTGTAATTAACCGATCAAAAGTTGTATTTTTTTCTTCTTGAGTAGCGTTTAAAGAAGGGTTCTCTCCGTCAGCAATGTATCGAGGATTAAGCCGTTTAAAGTCTTTTGTCCAATAGCCATGTATTGCTGCATTGCCAACAAATAACTCTTCAACCTGCTCGAATAGTGGAGTTAGCCAAAGGGCAGTAACTCCCATATTTTTGAGATAATCTAATTTATCGATGACACCTTGCAAGTCGCCACCCCAGTACTTACCCCAATCTTGTCTAGTTGAATCGTACAATTCTGAGTTTGCACCTTCGCTGTTATCTTGATCGCCATCATAAAAGCGATCGACTACGAGAAAATAAATTGTTTCCTGACGAAATTCAATATCTCTGGTGTAAAGGAACTCTAGAGCAATCTCAATATCTAACTGCTGTGGTTCTTCTATAAGAGCTTCTACATTTTCCTTTGCAGGATCTACTTTATATTGATCTGGTGAAAACTGGGATGGTGGGGTTTGTACCATAAAAAACTCAAAATTCCATGTAATTCACACTTGTAGAACCAACAGTACAACGTTTCAAGTATTGTGTGCTACTACAAACTTTGGTATTGTGACATCCTGCTTATGGTGTATGTATCTATCGCTGGCTAGTTTATAATTCTATCGATAGATATAATTCATCTGCTGGAGGATAGAAATAAAGGAATACAGCACTTATTAACGATGATTTCTTAGTCACAAAAATTTACAATATTTAATTAAGTTGACTGGCGGTAAATATTGAGCCTAGCTCGTGTTTAGGTGTATATTCGACAACAGATTTTAAAGCACTTCAACTCCTTGAAAATTAGTTGTAAATGTTGTTAATAAGGTTTTGTTACACCTGAGCAATACTGAGTCAACCACGTATAAACCAACTTTTTCTCTAGAAGATTCGCTCCATTGGTAAACTGACCATTGTCACTTTCAATCTGTTATTACTATCAAGGAATTAATTTAGGTAGCAATTATGACCAAATATGACAAGGTTTTTAACTCACCAAAGACATCAGAGGAATCACTAAGTCCAGAGGAAGCGGTGGCGGCGATCGCAACTGTGACTGCGATCGCTGATTCATTTATTGAAGAGATAGATGCAGAAAGTTTAGCGGGTATCCTCTGGGAATTCGAGGTTTTTGAGGAATACTCAGAAGATGAAATTGCAGAAATAGTTGATAGACTAATCTCCATTGCAGAAGAAGAAGGAATTGGGCCCCTGTTTAATGCGGCCAAAGTATCTCTCTCAGATGAATTAGTGCTAGATGGTTTTGCTGCTGGGGTAATAGTGCTTTTAGACGATGAACTCGCCATCCCCAAACCGAAACAAGTCTACCTGAAAAAGCTACAAGCAGCTTTAGAACTTGAGGATGAAGAAGCAGAGGAAATCATCAAGGAGGTAATTGCAGCCTTTAAAGAAGCAGAAGATGAAGAATATGCAGACGACGATGATGATGAAACAGTGGTCATTGAAGATTTTAGCGAACAGACATATCAATCTCCTTTAGGTAATTTTACCGTACCGATTCCGGTTGAACTGCAGCAGGGTGGTAGAATTCAAAGCCAGGAAGGAGTAGTTGGCTTTTCTGATGACATCGGTACTTTACTGAGAATCGATTATTATCCTTTCCCCTTAGAACAGTTAGAGGAATTGGAGTCTGTTGGCCAAGAAGAATATTTACAAACAATTTTAGTAGACAAGTATGTACCCCAAGCGATTTTTGCCAATGTACCAGATGCTTCTGTGGAATACACCGAATATCTGGAAAATACTTTGCGAGGTGCTTACTACGTGTTAATTGATATGCCCAAAGGTTCCACAATTTCTAAGCAAGAAAATAATGGAACTGCGATCAGATTAGATGCGTACCGGGGCTTGCTCACCTTTATCAGTGGGGAATTTTTGTATATAGTTAGTAGTCAGCACAGCTTTATTAACGGTGAAACTCCCGATTCTGTTGAGGAAGAGGCTGAAGACATCAAAGAAAGTATTTTAGAGTTTGTTGAGACTATAGAGTTCAATTAGTACAGTATTTCATTCATTCGTAGCAAATTAAATTTGGGAAGACTCTGCGATACCAATGCATCAGCTTGCATTAAACATAAGCATCTAGAGACGTAGCAGTGCTACGTCTCTAGATAACGCATATTTAATTTCATCAGAGTATATTCGCCTTGGCTTCACTCATCTGATGTACATTTGGAAAGGGCGATGTCTGACGACAAGTTCGGAGAAGACAAGAAGTCTCCGGCTCCGCACTGGGTGTCTACGCTTATAATTTTTCATGACAATAACCCTGCTGAACAATCGCTATCAAGTTATCCAGGTAATCGGTGCAGGTGGGTTTGGTGAAACCTTTCTAGCAGAAGATGTCCACATGCCTTCTCGCCGTCGCTGTGTAATCAAGCAACTAAAACCGATAACCAATAATGACCCGCAAACCTACCAACTTATCCAACAACGGTTTGAACGGGAAGCCGCAACCTTGGAGTATTTGGGTGAAAGTAGTCACCAAATTCCTAAACTCTACGCCTACTTTTCTGAGAATGGACAATTTTACCTCGTCCAAGAATGGATTCACGGCCAAACCCTGACAAAAATTGTTGAAGCCAAAAGATTTGAGAGTGAAACTGCTGTTCGGCAAGTTCTCTTGAGTCTGCTTTCAGTTTTAGATTATATTCATAGCAAAGGCATTATTCACCGGGATATCAAGCCAGATAACATTATTCTGCGTTCTGTTGATAACGAGCCAGTTTTGATTGATTTTGGTGCAGTTAAACAAACAATCTGTTCAGTGGTGAATTCTCCAGGATACCCCACGCGATCGCTTGTTATTGGTACGCCTGGATATATGCCTAGCGAACAAGCCGTTGGCCGCCCAGTTTATGCCACTGATATCTACAGCTTAGGTTTAACGGCAATTTATCTGCTAATTGGTAAACGCCCGCAAGAACTAGTAACCGATCTAAAAACTGGGGAAATACTTTGGCAGCAGCACGCCCCTCATGTCTCTTCCCAATTGGCGGCGGTACTCAATCAGGCAATTAAGCCTCATGCTAGTGATCGCTACAGCACTGCCAGTAAAATGCTATATGCCCTGCAATCTATTAGTAATATACCTCCTGAGTTAGCTGCAAATACTTCCACAGTTAGTTTTTCTTCCACTGCATTGACTCCACAAGCTCAGTCATTATATTCTCCGCAAAACAATTCTGCGATTCCAGGGTCTTCCACTCCTGCAAACTGGCAAAAATCTGCTGTGATTGTTGGCAGTTTGCTGATAGGCGGCTTGATTGGTGCAGTAGCAATTCCTAACATCATTCGTCAGCAACAACCAGAAACAACCATTGGCACAAATCCCACACCATCGCCAGAATCTTTTCCCACTTCTGCATCTACCGAACCGCCCGTTTCCTCCCAAACTTCTCCAGTTCCAGTTATCCCTAGCTCACCAGTTGTACCCATACCACAGCCAGAAAAAGAGCCTCTCACTTCAGATACTCCAGCACCGATAGCAGTATCCACACCACAGCCAGAACTAAAGGATCAGACGAGGGTAGTTCCCAAACCAGAAGTTCGTTCCACACCACAAAACAACGATCAGCTGCCTAGTAAATTAGCTACCACTAGAGAAAGCGTTCCCGCATTTACTACAGGTACACCAAGAAGCGCCGTAGAAGCTACTCTTGGCAAACCAAATCAGGATTTAAGAGGTGCATGGGGCAATACTCGTGCTATCGTTTACAAACTAGTGCCAAACAAAATTGACCTTGGCTACTTATTTGATCGTAATTCCAAAACGCTGCGCCAAACTGAGGTATCTTTTGCCCAATCGGTAGACCCACAGTTAATGGAGACTACCTTGAATGGAATGTTAGGAGGGCAAGCCACTGAAGAAATTAAGCAGGGACTCAAACAGGTACAACAGCGCCAATCTGATAATTTTAGTTTTAAAAATGGCTCAGTCAAAGGTCAGATTATCCGCCAAGAATGTGATTTTATTTATATCAGCATTTGGGATATAGATTTACATAATTTTGTGAGTCCATCTACAGCCAAAAAGTGTTAATGTCTTAATGATATATTTTTAACATTTCCTTTACTAGCTATTGCTAATAATTTGGCAGAATTAAGCTGGAATTGACCAAAGCTGTCTCAAGTAATAGGAATTTTTCTGGCGAAGTTAGTGCCCTAAACCTAGTAACGGGATTTATAGTTATTGCCATTATGCTAGGGACTCAAAATAGTTATATAATAGTGAGTTGGCAGACTTGGGCAATTTTCCTTTGGTGTAGCTATAAGGCAAGAAACGAGGTTTTGAAAATAGTCCGTAAAATGCATCCGATTTTCCAAGAAAATAGATAGTAAGCTCTAATGAATTGCCTACACAAGAGGTGACTTTAAAAGTCCTGAAAAGTATAATTTGACTCTTTTGATTTTGATTGGATGCAAAGACAAATCAAGGTTTCAGCCATGTACTGAGATTCTATACTGCGATTGTTGTGAAAGCAAATACCCTTTTAAAATATCCTCTAATTCTTGAAAATCTGTATTTCTCATACCCAATACCTTATACCCATTTTCAAACTGAGTTTCAAATTCTTAATCTTCATAAAGTTATAAATACCATTATTAACTTTTTAATAATACTTGTCTCAGCTTCTACATTCATGTCGTAAATTGCGATCGGAATTGGGTAATCTAAAGACAGCTAATAGCTCATTATTCAATCGAGGTCTGATGACTCCTACAATCATGCGTCAGCTTTGGTCAGTGGTTGAAACCGCGCAAGCCAAGCTCCTCTTACAACTGGATGATGCTAGCTTGGTGCAGTGGTTAGTAAAACAAACCGAAACGCAAGTGTTGTTAGATTCTAACGAAACTGACTTTCTATGCCACTACATTCAATCTCGGCTAGCCCTTATACGTGATATTGCCCATGAACGCCAGTGTTCATGATGCCTACGGCGGGCTACGCCAACGCAAAATCAAAATAAATAGATTGATCGTCAAGTGTTATTACTGTTGACTATTAGCTTTTGGGGCAAAATAACCTTCTACTAAGCAGTCAGAGCCTACTACACGCCAACGAACGCGTTCTAATGACAACGCCTCAGTCATGGTAGTAAAACCTAAATCGCCCACTGGTGTGGGAGCAATATTACCACCAATGATTTTTGGGGCAATAAATGCCAAAACTTTTTGCACTGCTCCTTGAGCGATCGCACTAGCTGCTAAAGTACCACCACACTCCCACAGCACGCTACAAAAACCTCGCTCATATAAGTACGCCATTGCCTTATCCGGTGTAAGTGATGCTAATTCCACCACCTCCACACCCTGTTTGAGCAACAGTTCTTGAAAATCGGGGTTAGCACCGTTCTGTGTCAACACCAAAGTTGGAGCATCCGCAGTTTGCCACAGATGGGCACTTGCCGGTAAGTTGAGATGGCGACTCATCACCACCCGCAGGGGATTATGTGCCCCTACCTGATGGCTGGTTAAGTAAGGATTATCTTGTCGGACTGTATTACCGCCGACAATTATGGCATCAGAAGCCGCCCGCACTAGATGTACTTCACTGCGGGCTTCTTGACTTGTCACCCAAGCGCTATGACCAGAGGTAGTAGCAATTTTGCCATCTAAAGTCATAGCATATTTTAAAATTCCCAAAGGTCGCTTATAGAGAATGCGATGCACAAAAGCTTCATTTAGCTGACGGCAAGCGTCCTCTTCTACTCCTACCAACACTTCAATCCCCGCTGCTCGTAAACGGGCAATGCCACCTCCAGCTACCAGTGGATTGGGGTCAACCATACCCACTACTACTTTTGCCACCCCTGCTTCGATTAATCCTTCCGAACAAGGGGGAGTACGTCCGTAGTGATTGCAAGGTTCGAGGCTGACATAGATTGTTGCACCACGAGCGCGATTCTCCTGAGGAGAGGCTGCGCCAACGCCTGCTGCTTTTAAGGCAAACACTTCTGCATGAGGCTCACCTGCGCGAGGATGAAACCCTTCGCCGACAATCTCGCCATCCTTGACAATCACCGCTCCCACTAACGGATTTGGCGAAGTCCGTCCTAAAGCACGGCGAGCCAGTTCCAAACACCGCAGCATCATGCGAGAGTCAAAGTCACTTCCTATCTTTTGCTTCGGTGGTGAATTCGAGCCAGCCGCTGACTCCACTATTGGTGTATTTTCCTGAGTGTAATTTGGTAAGGATGCATCTGCTTGAGCGACCACTGGGGAATTATCCATAATTTTAGGCAACACTGTAAATATTCTGCACGCGATCGCGCAGCCTCTCCACAAGAGAATCGCGCTTTGCTCCTGATAATTAAACAGTAATATCTAGGCGCTATTATTGGCTGTTTAAACTTACATGAGCCTGTAATATTCACACTTACAGTTTCACTGTAGCTTGAATCCATATTGCCAGAGGTTGCCCAAATTCCATAAAGATTTAGGTTACAGGGTACAAAAGATAATTTTCTTTACTGTCACCTGTAACCTATCCCTTTCCTAACTCCTAACTCTTGTACAGACGCGATTAATCGCATCTCTACTCCTAACTCTTATACAGACACGATTAATCGCGTCTCTAACTCCCTTTACTATTGCTCCAACAATTTCATCCGCTGCCACCAAAGATTCAGCGGATAATAGACCACAGGTGCCCACAGACTACTCAGAATGGCAGAGGCAAGAGCGACGCGCTGGTAATATGTCCAAATATCTGTCACCTTGCGCTCATTGCCGAGCAAAGTTAATTGCAACCCAAAGATAGTTTCTGCCAAAACTGCTAAAACAAAGACAATTACAGCAATCGAAATAAAATCTTCTTCGATAAAACGCTGTTTCTGGAGCAGACCAGTTAAAGCCCCCACTATACCTAAACTGATGGCATGAGTCGGATTAGGTGATGTCATTGAATCTTGAAGTAGCCCCAAAACTATACCTGCCAATCCTCCGGCAAACACCGTGCGCTTCACACTCCAAGCTACCACCCAAATTAATAGCCAGTTAGGGCCAATTCCCAACAATTCCATACCTGGGAATCGGGTTGGTAATAATAGTAAACATAACAGTACAGAACTAGCCGTCACTATCCAACCCAGCAACTGACGTATACCGGGATGCCAACGAGCAAGCGGCTGGATTCGGAATTTCGATTTTCGCTCTGACGATTTTGGCTTTTTCTGCCTGCTACCACCAAATGCAGGAATCTTCATTTTTCTATGGATTTTTTCAAATAATTTACTTAGACTTTTGCGGTACTTGATTTGCCGACTCTTGGTTTTCTGGCTTGGGATAAACAGCTACCCAATCGAGAGAGCGGATTGGCGGAAAAAGCTCAATTTTTGCCACTGATGCTGGGAGTTTCTTTAAATCCAGCGACTTAATTCGTCCTACTGCCAAACCAGAGGGAAATTTCTGACTATAAGTAGATGTGGAAACTAAATCTCCTACTTTAACATTTGGAACTTTTTCATAAAACTCCAGTACAGCTTCAGCAGAAGAATCTCCTCGCAAAACGCCTTTAGCTGCTGTGCGGCTAATTGATACACCCACTTGACTCTTGAGGTCACTGATTAACAACACGCGGCTAGTATTGGGAGTTACACTCTCCACCAAACCCACTAATCCGCCTTCTGCCTTGACTATGAAGCCTTCCTGAATCCCTGCACTCGCACCACGATTCAGCATAACTTGTTGCCACCACTGGTCAGCGCTACGTCCTACCACCCGTGCTGGAATTGGCCGTGATGCCAGCGGCTCTTTTTCCACATAGCCTAATAAATCTTGTAACTTCGTCTTTTGACTTTCCAAATCTACTATACGGGTTTGCAATTCCATTATCCGGGCATCTCTAAGACGTTCTTCTGGAGTTGGCCCTGACTGCAACATCTCCAATGGACGGGTAATTGCCTGGTATGTCTCAAGCACTAGTTCAGCTTGAGTCTGTCGCAATATCCAAGCACTACCAAGTACTAAAGCTAACAACCCAATTTGCAACCCTTTATGATCCCACCAACGCCGTATTGTCACCATATATACCCGTATATACTTATATAAATTAAGTTCTACTTGGATTCTATTTATATAGAACCCAAATAGAACTCAAATAGAACTCAATTCTGATATTTTTTCGCTACATATTGCGAGAGCTTTCGGTAACAACTCGTTCCAACTGTTTAAAGTTTTCTAACACACGACCTGTTCCCAGCACAACACAACTCAAAGGATCGGCAGCAATGTGGGTAATAATCCCTGTTTCATGGCTAATGAGGGTATCTATGCCTTTAAGCAAAGCACCGCCACCAGCTAACATAATACCTCTATCAATAATGTCTGCTGCCAGTTCTGGCGGTGTACGTTCTAGTGTCCGCTTCACAGCTTCTATAATTACTGATAGCGGTTCCAACATACTTTCACGGATTTCTGGGGCTTTGATTGTTACAGTTCGTGGTAGACCAGAAAGCAGATGTAAGCCTCGGACTTCCATCATGGCGTCATTGTCATCATTTGTCGGATAGGCAGAACCAAGCCGAATCTTGATTTCCTCGGCAGTACGTTCACCAATGACTAAGTTATGAACTTTCTTAATATACTGAACGATCGCATCAGTCAGTTCATCTCCAGCAATGCGTACTGATTCACTGATTACCGTACCTTGAAGACTCAGCACTGCAACTTCTGTTGTCCCACCACCAATATCGATGATCATGTTGCCAGTTGCTTCAGCAACAGGTAGTCCTGCACCAATGGCCGCAGCTACAGGTTCATCGATTAAATAAACTTTTCTTGCTCCTGCTTGGTGAGCTGCATCCATCACTGCTCGCCTTTCTACTCCTGTGACGCCACTGGGAATACCAATAACGATTCGGGGTAAAATCAAAGATTTACCTTCATTTACACGCTGAATAAAGCTTTTCAGCATTAGCTCGGCTATATCAAAGTCAGCAATTACCCCATCCCGCAAAGGACGGAGGGCAATCACATTTCCCGGTGTGCGACCGAGCATTTTTTTGGCTTCTTCTCCTACTGCTAGTGCAACCTTTTCGTTGACATCGATAGCAACTACAGAAGGTTCTTGTAGTACAATACCTTTACCAGATACATAAACCAGGGTGTTTGCGGTACCGAGGTCGATACCCATATCCCATGATGTGCGAAAGTTCTTAAAAATACCCACGCGCCTGTAAGCCCCCTATGTGCGATACTTCTTGACTACAACGGTAAGAGTTAATCGTGCTTGATTCGATTATGTTTGTATCCTAAGTTGAGTAAACTAGACAATATTTTTATATGATTCCCAGAAATACTTAGTATGTCTCAAGCACTGTACTTTTTGATATTCTCTGGTTAGATTAGTATATCCGTATACTTTTATGTGTTTACTCCAAATAGTGTGTATAAATTTTCAAGTCAATTATATTGTTAACTGTTTAACACATTATTTTCAAGTCTTTCACAATTCGCTATGATGAAAGTCGAAATTGCTAAGTACGTTTGTACTGAAAGGTAACACGATGAGTATTAATATTGTCACCCTTGTTGGTCGTGTAGGCGGCGACCCTGATATAAAATATTTTGAATCTGGTAAGGTTGTGTGTAAATTAACACTAGCCGTAAATCGTCGCACAAAAGAAGGTGAACATACCGACTGGTTTAATTTGGAACTATGGGGAAAAACGGCGGAGGTGGCAGGTAATTATGTACGTAAAGGCAAGCAAATTGCTGTCAAAGGTTCTCTGAAGTTTGACACATGGAGCGATCGCCAAACAGGAGCAAACCGCTCATCACCCGTGATCCAAGTAGATCAGCTAGATTTATTAGGCTCTAAGCGAGATGCAGAAAGCGGTACAGGAGATATGTCTTCAGAACATTTTTAATTGGGAATTGGGAATTGGGCATTGATTATTAGTCCTTTGCCTTTACAAATGACAAAGCGCAAAGTCTGATCGCCGGCTTCCGGCGATCAGACTTTGTAAGAGAGGATTAATGACAAATGACTAATAACTAATTTGCAACGTCACTGATGCTTCTACTTCTTGTTCACCACCAACAATAGGGGTGGAAACATCAGCAGATTTCGCAGCGTTAGCCCGTAAAAACATTGGTGGTGGTGGAGGTGCACTAGCATTATTAACTTGAATGCTTACTATTTCTTTGGATTTAAAACCCAAAGCACTGAAAACGGCATCAGCTTGCTGCCGCGCGTCTTGAGTAGCTTCTTTTAATGCTTGTTTTTGAGCAGCGGCGATCGCTTCATCATTCGCAACAAAACTAATGCCATTAATTTGTGTTGCACCGGCTTTGACTGCATCATCCAATAATGTCCCAGCTTGCTCAACAGGAATTCTAAAACTTACAGTGTTATCGGCAGCATAGCCTGTAATCCGCTGCACATTATTGGTATAGCTGTAAACCGGATTGAGCCGGATACCAGTGGTTTGTAATTTTTCAACATTTTTGCTCTTGAGAAACGCAACCACAGCCGATGACCTCTGAGCGGCTTCTTGTTGTACCTCTTGGGCTGTTTTCCCTTGAATCTCCACTCCTAAACTGACTTGTGCCAGAGTTGTCGGAATTGTTTCGACTCCGCGACCACTGACACTAAGTGTTCGCCACAATTTATCTTTTTCTTGTGCGAATGCGGGTAGTACGAAAGTCGTACATAAAAGCATTGCTAAAGGCAGTATTTTCCACAAGTTTCCCGATGGAAACTGAGAACCGGGTAAAGCGGCTCTAGTCATCATATTTGCACTCCTCAAAGTATCCACAGATGTTTTGAATAAACGTATGTAGCAATCTTCTGGTGGTCGTTGAGAGTCAACAGCCACCACAAGTTTTTCACAACTCAAGTGCGATCGCCAGATACGATTTGTATGTTCTTACTTTGACACTGCAATCGTCAAAAGCAGAAATGGTTACATTTTTGGATACTAAAAAAATTTACTAATACTGCACAGCGTAAATGAAACGTTTACACTGTATTCATTTTGAATTCAGATTATGTCTTCATAGGATGTTTTTCAGAAACACGTCAAAATCAAAGAGAAGGATTTTCAGAGAACCTAATGCATTTGTTAGAACCAATCAACTTCTCTTTTCCTCTGCTGGCTGGCGCAACACAAGCCGCAGACAGTTCAATGGTAGTCGAAGCAGTGCTACTAAGCTTAGTAGTCATTTATCTCGCCAGCAAAGTTGGTGGAGAGTTATCAAACCAAGTGGGTTTGCCGCCTGTCTTAGGCGAGCTCGTTGGCGGTGTGGTAATTGGCATCTCTGTTTTCCATCTTTTAGTCTTTCCAGAAGGCGGCACAGACAGTTCTAATTCTTTGATTGTGTCCTTCCTTCAAACCACTGCTGGTTTAACGCCTGAAGCCGCTCCAGCCGTATTTGCAGCCCAGTCCGAGGTCATTTCCGTTTTGGCAGAATTAGGTGTGATCATTCTGCTGTTTGAAATCGGCTTGGAGTCGAATTTAAAAGATTTAATGGCAGTTGGTATCCAAGCCACTGTCGTCGCAGTAGTTGGGGTAGCAGTACCCTTTGCCGCTGGGACTGTGGGACTGATGACTTTGTTTGGTATTAGCGCTATACCCGCAATTTTTGCAGGGGCGGCTTTGACTGCTACTAGTATTGGGATGACATCCAAGGTGCTGTCAGAATTGGGGCGGCTCAATTCTAAAGAAGGGCAAATTATTTTGGGTGCTGCGGTAATTGATGACGTACTGGGAATCATCGTTTTAGCGGTAGTAGCTAGCCTAGCTAAAGACGGCGTGGTGGATGTCAGCAAAGTCATTTATTTGATTATTAGCGCCACTGGTTTTATTTTGGGAGCAATCCTACTAGGGAATGTTTTCAATAAGTCCTTTGTAGCGATCGCCGATCAACTTAAAACACGCGGTGGACTAGTAATCCCAGCATTCATTTTCGCCTTTGCGATGGCATACTTTGCTGCCGTCATCCACTTAGAAGCAATTCTGGGAGCTTTTGCAGCAGGTTTAGTCCTAGAAGAGACAGATAAGCGTAAAGAACTGCAAAAGCAAGTATCTCCCATTGCCGATATATTAGTGCCAATTTTCTTTGTGACTGTTGGGGCAAAAACCGATTTAGGAGTTTTAAACCCAGCAATTCCCGACAATCGTGAAGGTCTAATTATGGCAACTTTCCTGATTACAGTAGCCATTCTCGGTAAAGTAATCACAGGCTTAAGCGTGTTTGGTCAACCGGGAATCAACCGTTTAGCGATCGGTGTAGGGATGATTCCCAGAGGTGAGGTTGGGTTAGTGTTTGCTGGTGTCGGCGCTGCCAGTGGCGCTCTCTCGAAACCATTAGGGGCAGCAATTATCATGATGGTTATCTTGACAACCTTTTTAGCTCCTCCCTTGTTACGATTTGTATTTCCAGATCCAAAAACCGTGGACGGAAGCTCAGAGCAACTAATCTTAGACGGTTCCTCTGGGACTTCGTTGGTAATTGAACCACCTCAGTCAAGGGTGCCAGCATCAAATGACAGCGGCAATTTGGGAGTAACTCCAGATTCTGGCGATCGTTAATTATTGCGAATGGGGAATGGGGCATTGGGCATGGGAAATGAGGCATTGGGCATTGGACATTGCTCTTTCTCTCCTCTGCTCCCCTGCTCTCTCCTCCCTTGCTCCCAATTGTGCAGTGGAAACTTCTATCCTCAAATCTCCGTCCTATGTGATTGTAGAATAATCATTTGTTTATAATTTCTACCAGCATTCAGAATGTTACTTAATTTCTAGTCTCCCTCGGCTTGTGAGCCTTTATCTAAATATTTTTCAGATAATTGGGGAGTAACATCCATAAATTTTGCTAGATCGTTTGACAGTAATGGGAATTATTTACTCAGTGCATCAATGCCAACAAAGAACAAACACTTATCAGTAAACAGCTATCAATTATCAGTTTTCTAGCTTTATTGGGAGTCAGAGTTCTCTACCTATAAAGGTAGAAGGTTTCGCATGGGGATTTAAACTGAATTTGAAACCCGTTCAATGATTTAAGTGTGTCTAAATTCCAGCTTAAAAATCAAAAAAGGGATTCAAAGGTCAAGTTGAGGTGGTGATGGTGTGATGATTTACCAATGAGTTGAGATATTGACAGCTCCCATGAATGTGAATTAGGAGAAAGAACTGTGAAATTACACTGGTTACTACCCAGCACTATTGGAACTATCTTCATGCTATCGTCGCCAGCAATGGCCGCGAGACTTGAATCTTGGCGCTTTGATGCCAATCAAAACAGGCTGGAAATTAATACTGTGGGAGCAGTTCAACCCCAAGCACAATTAATTTTTAATCCAACTCGGCTGGTAATTGATTTGCCGGGAACTACATTTGGTCGTCCGCAGTTAACCCAACAGGTGGGTGGTGGAATTCGCTCAATCCGTGTTGGACAGTTTGATGTAGATACAACACGCATAGTTGTCGAACTGACTCCTGGTTACACTTTAGACCCCAAACGAGTGCAATTTGTTGGTAGAACTGGCGATCGCTGGACGGTGCAATTACCGAAGCCAGCAGTCGATAGAGTAGCCTCATCTCCTATCTCATCTCCCAGAAGTGCTTACACTGTTGTTACCCCAGATTCCGAACCTCAACCTAATATTTCAAGGGTTGCCACTACTACACGAGGGGCAACTCAAATTGAGAACTTGACAGTAACAGGTGATGGGTTGTTCATTCGTACCAGTGGTGGTAATCCTCCAATTCAGGTAATTCGCAGCCGCGATCGCGCTACCATCTTCGTTGATATCTCTGGTGCATCTTTATCACCACGTCTGACGCAGCAGAGGAATATACCTGTTAACAAACATGGTATTAGCCGCGTCGAATTTACCTCATTGCAAACCCAACCTCCTGGTGTCCGCCTAACTTTGCGGGTAGATAAAAATAGCCCAGATTGGCGAGCAACTAATAGTAACGATGGTGGTTTGATAGTTCTACCTAGTCGGATTGTCAGATTGCCTGGAAGTAATAATTCCGACAATCAGTCAGAAGCCGTTTCCTTTCCTAGTAGAGCATCTGTCAATAACTCGCCATCAACAATTGAGTCTGTGCAACTTGCCAATAATGGCAAACAACTGCTAATTCGAGGCAACCAACCTTTATCTGCTACGGGAACCTGGGATAGATCCTCAGGTATCTTCCGCGTCACAATTACCAATGCCAAGTTAGCTACCAGAGTTACAGGGCCAACCTTTGCTCCCAATAGCCCCATTCTTCGGGTACGTCTGCAACCTCAAGCATCTAATACAGTGGTTGTTTTAATTCAACCAGCAGGCGGAGTGCAACTTGGGCAACCCCAGCAAATCGGCGACCAGCTTTTGGTACCAATACTAGGTTCTCGGCGAGTTGTCACCCTCCCCGGAAGGCCACCCTTTGCTTTACCTGGGCTACCACCGCCAAACCACGGGCCATTCCCAGACCCAAACAATCCAAATCCTCAACCCATAATCCAACCACTGCGCCGAGTTACCAATGGGCGAGTGGTAGTCATTATTGACCCTGGACATGGTGGTAAAGACTCAGGAGCGCTTGGTATTGGGGGGGCGCGCGAAAAAGATGTTATTTTGCCTATTGGTAAGAGACTTGCTGAGATTCTACAGAAAAATGGCGTACAAGTAATTATGACGCGGGATTCTGACTATTTTGTTACCCTTCCGGGACGGGTGCAATTAGCAGAGCGAGCGAATGCTGATGTATTTGTAAGCATCCACGCTAATTCTGCAGGTGCGAGTCGTCCTGATGTTAATGGATTGGAAGTTTATTATTACGACAGCGGACTGAATCTAGCTCGTATTGTCCGTAGTAGCATTCTTCAAAGTATTAGTACTCTCAAAGACAGGGGAGTGCGGCGAGCCAGATTTTATGTCCTCAGAAAAAGTTCTATGCCCTCTATTCTCGTGGAAACGGGTTATATGACTGGTCGACAGGATATGGCTAGGCTCAGAACTTCAGCTTACCAAAATCAAATGGCAGAAGCGATCGCTCGTGGCGTTCTTCAGTATCTCAAGAGAAGATAAGTAATTTAGTCTAAATTTTTAAATTGTTGAATAAGTACATCTAATCTTTACCATTTTTATCCAATTTAGTAGTAAAACAATTTAAGTATTCTTGTGGCGGGATAGGAGTGACTTCTTTGTTATTGTCATTTGATACTTTGCAAGTCAACAAATTTTGGATTTTATACTTTCCTGGAGAACGTTACGCGTAACTTGCTTCCCCGGAGGGGTACGGCTACGCTCAGTCGAACGATTTTGGATTTTGGATTTGTATCACCTACAACAGGTGTTAATGTAGCAGGACACTAGTCTGGCAGAAAACTAAAATCGGGAATCTAAAATTTAAAATTTGCAGTCAAATTTATATAGGCTAATGACATGGCAAAATCAGAGGAGCGTGCTATATTTTACGCCATTAGCTGTGTCTTAAATAACAGCGCAAAACTCAAGTGTGCGCGGTGACGGTATGAGGATTAGCCAATATGTTGAGATGTTGACGGCTCCCATAAATGTGAATCAGGAGATAAAGACTGTGAAATTACGCTGGTTACTATCCAGTACTATTGGAACCATCTTCATGCTATCGTCGCCGGCAATGGCCGCGAGACTTGAATCTTGGCGTTTTGATGCTAATCAAAACAGGCTGGAATTTAATACTCAAGGGAATGTTCAACCCCAAGCACAATTAATCTTTAACCCGACTCGTTTAGTAATTGATTTACCAGGAACTTCATTTGGTCGCCCACAGCTAACCCAACAAGTGGGCGGTGCAATTCGTTCGATCCGTGTTGGACAGTTTGACGAACAAACAACGCGCATCGTGGTTGAACTGACTCCTGGTTATAGTTTAGACCCTAAACGAGTGCAATTTGTGGGTAGAAGTGGCGATCGCTGGACAGTGCAATTACCTACGCCACAAGCCGATAATGTACCCGCAAGAAACACTGAGGGACAACCAGAACAAGCTATAGCCACTGATACTTCACCCAGAACATCTACACCAGCATTCCCCCAAAGGGATATTTACAATGTGGTAACAAATGGCTCTGTAAATCCACTTAACAACGGAACGCTTGTTGCCAGGGTTACTCAAATTAAGAACTTACAAGTCACAGGTGATGGTTTTTTCATTGCTACAAGTGGTGGCAATCCTCAGATTCAGGTAAATCGTAGCAACGATCAAAAAGCAATTAACATCGACATTGCTGGCGCAACTTTATCACCAAGTTTAGAGCCACGGAATTTGTTGATTAATCGCTATGGTGTCAGCCGTATCCAGTTCACTCAACTGCAAACCAGCCCATCTGTTGTTCGCCTGACTTTACAAGTAGATGAAAATAGTCCAAATTGGCGAGCAACCACTAGCAGTGCTGGTGGTTTTGTGGTTCTACCCAGTCGTGGGGTTGCCCAGCTGCCTGAAAATAACAGTCCACGTCCCATAGCACCAAGTAACACAACTGCTAGCATTCAGTCTGTGCAACTAGCTAATAATGGCACACAACTGCTGATTCGAGCCGACCAAACTTTATCTGCTACAGGAGGCTGGGATAGAACCTCTGGTCTATTCCGCATCACTATCAACAATGCTAAGTTAGCTCCCAAAGTCACAGGCCCGACTTTCAATCCTAATAGCCCGATTCTGCGAGTACGCCTGCAACCACAAGAATCCAACACTGTCACCATCTTAGTTCAACCAGCAGCCGGAGTACAAATTGGGGAACTCAACCAGGTTGGCGACCAGCTTTTAGCTTTAGAATTACGACGCTCTGTTAGCAGCATCACACCGCCCATTACTTTACCTCCCCTGCCATCACCAGACCAAGGTCAATTACCAAATCCCATAGATAATCCCCGTCCCATCTCCCAGCCACAGCCACGCCCCTCAGTTCCTAAAGGGAAATTACTAGTAGTTATTGACCCAGGACATGGGGGAAAAGACTCAGGTGCCCCTGGTCTAGGAGGACTTTTGGAAAAGAATGTAATTCTGCCTATTGGGAAAAGGGTGGGAACAATTTTAGAGCAAAATGGTGTACAAGCGATACTAACGCGGGATGCCGACTTTTTCGTAGAACTTCAGGGACGGGTAGATATTGCCAAGCGGGTTAATGCGACTTTGTTTGTCAGCATTCACGCTAATTCTGTTGATAATCGCCCTGATGTCAATGGGTTAGAAGTATATTATTTCGATAGTGGTTACAACCTGGCTGAAGTAGTTCGTAAAACTATTCTCCAGGACATCGGTACTATCAAAGACCGGGGAACCCGCAAAGCCAGATTCTATGTTCTGAGGAAAAGCTCCATGCCTTCGATTTTGGTAGAAACAGGCTACATGACTGGTTACGAGGATAATCCCCGATTGGGAACACCAGAATATCAAAATCGGATGGCAGAAGCGATCGCTCGTGGCATTCTAAAATACTTACAGCAGAGGTAATATAGTACAAATTACTAATTAAAGAGGTGTATTTAAACTTCTTTGACAGGCAGAATTTAGTGGTCAATTTGGAGATAGTCTGCTAAATTCTGTATTTTAAATCCCAAAACCTAAATTTATATCTGCCTGTGTATTCATCTTCCATTTTTGAAGGGAATCTTGACGATTTTTCCGATCGAGAACCCCAACGTGCCCCAATTGGCATCTTTGATAGTGGTGTGGGTGGGCTAACAGTACTACGACAAATATATCGACAACTCCCCAATGAATCAATTGTTTACTTTGGGGATACAGCTAGACTTCCTTACGGAATTCGTTCACAAGCAGAAATTTTACGATTTACACGTGAAATTATTACCTGGCTACAACAGCAGCAGGTAAAAATGGTAATTATGGCTTGCAACACCAGTTCTGCTTTAGCCCTAGAAACCGTACGTCAAGAATTCAGCATACCCATTTTGGGAGTAATCCTACCGGGTGCAAAAGCTGCGGTGCAGCAAGGAAAGCGGATTGGTGTAATTGCCACTCCAGCGACAGCTAAGAGTAATGCTTATAAGCACGCTATTCTTGAAATTGCTCCTGATGTCCAAGTCTGGCAAGTAGGATGTCCAGAGTTTGTGCCACTCATCGAGCAAAACCGCATTCACGATCCTTACACTGCACAAGTCGCACGAGGCTACCTAGAGCCTTTATTAGAGCAGGAAATTGACACCTTAGTTCACGGCTGTACTCATTATCCCCACCTTACACCAGTACTGCGATCGCTCCTCCCCTCTCAAGTTCAGTTGATTGATCCAGCTGTTCATGTTGTGGCAGCTTGTGCCCAAGAACTAGACTTACTAGGTTTAAGAAATACTCATTTACCATTACCAACTCGGTTCGCCGTCAGCGGTTGTCCGCAACAGTTTTCCCAGTCAGGAGTGCAGTGGCTAGGCTATACCCCAATGGTTGAAGAGGTTTCCTTCACCGATATTGCTATTTCCCAACTCCAATAAAACTAATTAGTCCTTAGTCCTTAGTCATTTATAGAAACAAATGACAAATGACTATTGACTATTGACTATTAACTGATATCTCCTGCTTGTGTTTTCCTTCAGTAGATGAAGGGAAACTTGTCGAAACAGTCTTTGTACCCGTCCGCTTCGCCAGTGCTAATAACAGGTAGACTGTGAACAAATATCCAGAGGCTAAAATAAAAATCATCATAGGTATACTTCCGTAAATCATTGTTCTACTAGCACCCTTCTAAACGAATATAAAATTCCATAAAATTAGTAGAACCTCAGCCAAGCAAGTGCATTCTTGATGACTGTAGTTTCCTATGGCAAAATTACCTATAGAGATAAAATCCTCTACGGACAAAGAATTTATAACCTAATGCGACTTCTTGCAGACCATAGATCCCACAGCAGTTAGCTTGCCGTTTAGCAATCTAAAACTACGATTTTCAGCGGTCTACTTGATCTGCTCTATTTTTGCTCAAACTGCTGGGAAAAAAGCAATGCTTGCGCTCTACGTGTGCTGAGTACGTGTAGCGGCTTCCCATAGGAATATCACACAGCTCCAAACCAGGAGTTTTGCCTATCGTAGGAAAAATTAAAGAATTTATTCTCTTAATCTAACCGACGAATATTTATTTTAGACTTACAACACCAACTCAGTAAAATCAACTAGTAGCTGACTTAACTTTTGGAGTGCAAATACCTTACAAAATTTAAAATTCCTATATTTTAGCGTAACACAACGACCCTGAATTTTGAGCTTATTCGGCTGCTAAATTTCAAATTTTTTGAAGAGCTACACCTCAATTTGGAGAAATTTAGCCTTACTCTTGGCAACGAAATTAAATCACTTCCTTTTTGTCAATAAGTAATATTGCTTAAATTATCTTTTGAACTGTGGCAAGAAAGGTGAGATGAGAAACTACTTAACACAATTTAATCTAACATTTATCTTGTGTACTGAGAATTCATGTTTTAAGTTAGTTTAAAGTTTGAGTGGCCACAAATTAAGCATAATTGCTTATTGACAAAAACCTCGGCAACCTTAATTATCACCCATAGACTCATAAAAACGGGATTACCTGATGAAAACTTTGCGCTGGCACAGGGTTATCTTAAAATGAGTATAGGATATGTAAACTTTCGTAACCTAAGTCAGAGTCCGCCCATCCATGACCCCAGCCACCTCCCTGTTTACCCCTGTGGAAGCAGACCTGCGACTACTAGCAGATAACCTAAAACAGCTAGTTGGAAATCGCCACCCCATTCTGTTTGCAGCAGCCGAACATTTATTCGGAGCTGGGGGAAAGCGTATCAGACCAGCAATTGTCCTGCTAATATCGCGGGCAACAATGTTAGAACAAGACATTACACCGCGTCATCGCCGCCTTGCTGAGATTACAGAAATGATTCACACAGCAAGCTTGGTACATGACGATGTGGTAGATGAATCAGACGTGCGGCGAGGCGTTCCTACCGTTCATAGTTTGTTCGGGAACCGCATTGCCATCTTAGCAGGAGATTTTCTCTTTGCCCAATCGTCCTGGTATTTAGCAAACTTGGACAATTTGGAGGTGGTGAAACTGCTCTCAGAAGTCATTATGGATCTGGCTACTGGGGAGATTCAGCAGGGACTAAATCGTTTTGATGCTGGTATCTCTATTGAAACTTACATTGAGAAGAGTTACTACAAAACAGCTTCGTTAATCGCCAACAGTTCCAAAGCAGCTGGATTGCTCAGTGAAGTCTCACGAGAAACTGTTGAGCATCTGTATAGCTATGGTCGTCATTTTGGTATAGCATTTCAAATTGTTGATGACATTTTAGATTTCACCAGTACAACAGATACCTTGGGTAAACCAGTGGGGTCGGATCTCAAAAGTGGTAATCTGACTGCACCCGTTTTATTTGCTTTGGCCCAAAAACCATCTTTGGAAGTGTTGATTGATCGAGAGTTTGCTCAAGAAGGAGATTTAGAGCAAGCACTAGCACTGATTCAAGATAGTCAAGGTATACAGCAGGCGCGAGAGTTAGCTGCTCACCATGCTAAGTTGGCAATTGAACATCTTGCGGTTCTCCCATTCTCAGAATCCCATCAGGCATTGATTAACATCGCTGAGTATACACTGAGTCGCCTCTATTAAATCAGTTATCAGTTCTTAGGTAGAAAGTGGGGATTTAGATGTAGGTATGTTGTGGCTTCCGTAACCCACCGAAAACCTGAAATGTTGTGTTATGCAACGCTTGAACACACTAAGGCAGCTTTATGTTTGATTTAATCCACTTATTTAGCAAGTAGAAAGTGGGGTTTTGATTTGGAAGTTCTTAGGGATTTCTAAAAAATAAATTACTACTACTTGTGGGATGGAAAACTTCGACTGAGCGCTCACTTTAAAGACTTGCCCGCTTGTGGCTACTGGGAACCTCACAATAAAGAATGGGATATTTTTTGATGTGAAAGTTCTTAAGTATGAGACTTTGCTTCACTGGGAAACTAAAACTTGAAAATGGAAAAATGTTCACTGATAACTGTTTTTTAAACAATTTTAGGTTTCACCGAGAGTTGAGTCAGTCGCATGGTGTAACGCAAAGAAAAAATTTCTTTTTTCACTGATTTAGAAAACTTTTTTAAAGAAATTTGAGATTTAAAATTTTGGATGTGGGGTTGTATCTAAAAAACTCCACATCCAACTTTTTTCTATGCAATATCAGGGGGTATCTGTTTAGGCGATCGCTGTTGTCGTAACTGTTTCTGCATGAGTTTTTCTAGTTCAGTGCGCCGAACTTCGACGGTATGAGTGGTCTTACCCGGCGTCTCCAAAAAAACGATACTATCTACGGGTTCTAATGCCACCATTTGAAACAAAATATGGGTGACAGGAGTAATTTTAGCTAGCATTTGAGGGTCAAGCCCAGCAGGGGAAATTAGAGAGACATCCTGTATGGTAGGGAAAGCGTAAATCACACGCTTTTCCAATCCTGGGTTAGCACGATTGCTCAACGTAGTTAAAACCCAGCTTGACTCCAAATTTTGGAGAATATAGTACTGGGAGTAGCGTAATTTTTGAGCGATCGCTCTAAGGGCAGGAGCAATTGCTGCAACAAGATGTGGTGTCATACCATCGCGGGGTGCATTGTCAATCAGCAATTGAATTTGTGCTTCTAAATCCATAATGACTTGTATACGGCTCCTGGGTAATGGCAATAACATCTATCAAGTGTGAACAATCCCATCAGAATTGGGAATAATAAAATCAGCCATATCTTCAATATAGGATTGGCCTGCGTTTAGCTTATACGTAAAACCAAACCAGCCAATACCCACAGTCGTACAGGTTGTCTTTAAGTAAGTTAGGGTCTTTTGAAAACCGAGACTATGAATTCAGCCGCAACCGCAACTATTCTATCTGCAACTATTCTGGGAGAAAATTCTACAGGCGTGGAGGCGATCTTTCAACTCCTGTCCAAGGAGTTTCAGCAGTCAACCAAAGCTTCGGAACAGAATTGTCACGATGTCGCAAGACGTATTACCACCGAAGTCTACCGGATTTGTCATGAGAGTAAACGTATCCAAGCTTCTGGATCTGTAGAAAGCTCGGCGATGACCTTGGCTCGGCATCGGCTGCAACAATGTCTCAGGTACTATCAGTTAGGTTCAAATCGGGGCAGAGTCGAATTACACAGTACTCTGAGTGCAATTATTTATCGGTATATTAATCCTCCTCAGAGACAATTGAGCTATCAAGGGCGGCTGACAATAATTGAAGATTTTCTCCAGAGTTTTTATTTAGAGGCGTTGAACGCTTTCCGGCGAGAAAATCAACTCGGTGCTACTTATCGCCCTCAGACGCTCTTGGAATTGTCCGAGTATATGGCATTTACCGAGCGTTACGGCAAGCGACGCATTCCCTTACCAGGTCGTCAGCAACAGCTAATTATCCTGCGGGCGCAAACTTTTTCCCAACAGCAGCCCCCAGAAACCAGCGTAGATATAGAACAAGCCGCAGAAGGTAGCAATAATGAAGGTGACGGTTCTTGGGAAGAACCAGCAATTCACCAATTGCGCTCTACAATGGCAACACAAGCCGAACCCGAACCCGAAGAAGACACCTTGCGCTCTGTTGTTGTCACGGAATTAATGAATTATCTCGAACAACGACAACAATCTGACTGCGCTGATTATTTTTCCCTCCGCCTCCAGGATTTATCAGCCCAGGAAATTGAGTCAGTTTTAGGTTTAACTCCTCGTCAGAGAGATTATTTGCAGCAGCGCTTTAAGTATCATTTGATTCGGTTCGCCCTGTTGCACCGTTGGGAATTAGTTCACGAGTGGCTGGAAGCTTCTTTGCACACCAATTTGGGCTTAACTCCTCAGCAATGGCAAGTATACACAGCACAGCTGGACAACAAGCAACGGTCTTTATTAGAGTTGAAGCAACAAGGACAAGCTGATGAAAAAATAGCAAAAACTTTAGGGCTGTCAATGGCACAACTGCAAAAACGATGGTTTAAAATTCTTGAGCAAGCTTGGGAAATTCGTAACTCATTAGTTTCCGGATCAGGTGCATCTACTCATGAATAGTGACTCAGAATCCTTACAAAACTGGTGTCTCGATTGGTTATTGACAGATGATGTCAAAAATAACGAGCAATCGGTAGAATGTGAGGAAAATGACGGGGTAAAAAACCTCCTCAAGGAAGCCACTGCTTCAAAAAGCAGTGAGCCAAAATTGGGAGGAACGCCCCAGACCTTTCAACTGGGAGAAATTCCTACTGTGCAAGATCGTTTTCAAGCTGTCCTTAAGCATCGGTTACAAATTCAAGCCCAAGACCACCCGCCGTTGTTTCCCTGGGAAACACAATTAATCGAATATCCTGATTTTGTTGATGAACCGTCAATGACGCTCGTTCCTAGCTGGGGATGGATGGTACAACAGTCGAAGTTGACCTTGCCGACTCGCTTGCCGGAAAGAGTTTTCCAGCAATTGCTAGAACAATGTCAGGCTTTAGTGACATCTTCAGTGCCGTTGGGGGCAAAATTAGTTCAAGTGGTGGAGAACTTTTTTCCCAATGAGTCTCAAGCACTAAATGACATAGCTGGATTGGTGCTAAGAAGCACCTATCGGTCTGTAAGTAATCTGGAGGCAATGCCTGCTATTCAGAGCAATTACTCAGATTTACAACCGCGTCAACAGATGGCTTTGTCGTTGCTAGCAGCTAAACAACTGCTGGAAAATCTGACTCTACCACTTTCAGCAACCAGTCCGGTGGTAGAAAGACAATGGCTAACCAGTGTTGGTGCTTTGAACATCAGAGTAGAATACCAGTCTCTAAGTAAACTTACGAAGTTACTTGTTCAAGCTGAGTTACCTGTTAAAGGAACTTTGACGCTGCGGGGAAGTGGCACTTTAGCAATGACAACATCTTCGATTTCGGGATACTTAAATGTAGAGTTAGGCTGCGAGCAACTTAACCCAACTTATACTCTAGAAGTTGAATTTCCAGAAATAGACGAACAGTCGTTGCTGTTTGTGATTAATCCCACGATTTAGTTTAAATTTCCACCGCTAGCACATTATTTCAATCAACGCCGATATATATTAAGAGGATTTTCCTGGTTTTGAAGCTCATCCTATTTTTCAATAAACGGTCATTAGGGTGTCTACGAGAAGCAGTTATTACAAAGACACAGAGACACGGGGATATGGGGACATAGAGATATTGAGAAAGTATTTGATTATTTCTCGATTCACCGTGTCACCCATTTCTCGTTTCTCTCCATCTCTACCCCCTATCGATCATTTTTTAACACAGTGCTAGGGTAGCAAATTACGTCCCCCGCATTGTGTTTGTTGCATCTACATCATTGCTTCTACTAGACTCAAATGTTTAACTTATCCAGGATGAATCGGTTTTGGCGTATCCCTGTAGGTAATTTCTGGCGGCAAAATCCGCAGGGGTCGCCTTTGATTGAAGTGGAAGATTCTATTTCTTTGCGGGTGCTGGTGCTAGCGTTGGTTATTTTGGGAATTGTGGCGACGGATATTGCCGCCGAAACTTCATTTAGTTTTTGGGCGTTACCCCTAAGTGTAGTGGGTGCGATTTGGAGTTATTATCGTCGCCGCGATCGCAATGTTGCAATTAAATTCTGCATCGCCATCGGAATGTTAGTAGCACTAGGTGCTTTTTTTGGGCGATTAGTGGGAGAGTTGAATGATACGCGCTTGGGTTTGGCAGAGTTATTAATTCAACTCCAGGTGTTGCATAGCTTTGATACACCGCGCCGGAAAAATTTGGGCTATTCGATTGTTATCGGACTGATTTTATTGGGTGTGGCAGCAACCCTAAGTCAGACTTTAGCATTTGCACCTGTGTTGCTGTTATTTTTAGCGATCGCTCTGCCAACTTTAGTACTAGATTACCGCTCACGCTTAGGTTTACAGGCATTAAAAACTCAAAAGGAAAAATTCAATCAGAAGAATTCCTCAAGTCTTAATTTTAAATTTTTAATTCTAACTTTTTTACTAATTGTTGGTCTGGGGCTGGCAATTTTTGCTGTTTTACCCAGATTTCCCGGCTATCAATTACGGAATTTTCCTGTAAGTTCTGCTATTCAAGTAAAAAGTAATTTCACTGGTCGTAGTATTATTAATCCCGGTTATATCCGCCAAGGTAAAGGTGATAATCAAGGCAGTGGTAGCGGTGGTACGGGACAAAATAAAACTGGTCAACCAGGTAAAGTAGATAATAATTTTTATTACGGTTTTAATAGCCAAATGAATCAAAACCTGCGGGGCGAGATGAGACCCAAGGTTGTAATGCGGGTGCGATCGCAAGCTGAGGGTTTTTGGCGAGTATTAGCATTTGATCGCTATACAGGTAAGGGATGGGAAGTTTCTCGCAATGAAGATGTGACGACTGTTAGGCGATCGCCTTGGTCTTACCAAATTTTTCTTTCCCCATCTGTGCTCACTGGTAAAACCCAAGAGGTAGTACAAACTTATACAGTGGTGTCGGATTTGCCTAACCTGATTCCAGCGATGACTTATCCAAAAGAAGTTTACTTTCCAGCACCAGTGCTCGCTGTTGATAAAGAAGACGGATTGCGATCGCCTGTAGAATTATCACAAGGTTTCACCTACACAATAATTTCCGAAGTGCCATACCGCGATCGCACTTTGTTGGGTGAAGCTTCTACTAAATATCCACCACAAATTAAAAAGCATTATCTGCAAATTCCTCCCGAAATTGCCGAAAAAGTCCGGCAACGTACCGAAGAAATTCTCGCTAACTACAATCAAGAAAAAGTTGCAAAGTCTGCGAAAAGCCTGGATTCACCTTATGAGAAGGCTCTCTACTTAGCTCAATATTTAAAGCAACGCTACTCTGTTCCCCAAAATCCCTTAGAACTACCTTATTTGAGTGAAAAACAAGACTTGGTAGAAACTTTTTTATTTAAGCAAAAAGGAGGCTATCCAGACCACTTTTCAACAGTTCTTACAGTAATGTTGCGTTCCATTGGCATCCCAGCGCGGTTAGTAGCAGGGTTTAGTGCAGGAGAGTTTAATCCATTTACAGGGCTATATGTTGTCCGTAATACTGACGCTTATGCGATGACGGAAGTGTATTTTCCGAAATATGGTTGGTTTGCTTTTGACCCTATTCCCAATCATCCCCTGATACCACCTTCAATAGAAGACACTCAGACTTTTAGTGTGTTGCGCCAACTGTGGCACTGGGTTGCTGGATGGTTGCCCTCTCCGGTGACAGGTTTGTTGAATAATGTATTTGAGACAATATTTAAGTGGGTGATTAGAGCGATCGCTTGGTTTTTAGCTTTGTTCTCCCAAGGTTGGTTCGGTATATTAACTGGCTTAATTTTGGCAACTACAGCAGCTTTCTTTGGTTGGCTGGGTTGGGGTCAGTGGCGAGAGTGGCGTAACCGCCGATGGTTGAAGAAATTGCCAGCAATGGAGAGCCTTTATCAACAAATGCTGCAATGGACAACCCAAAAAGGTTTAGGCAAACATCCAGCACAAACTCCTTTAGAGTATGCCAGAGTTTCATACCAGCATCATGCTCTAGCAACTGCTGAGGTAATAGATGAAATTTGTCAAGCTTATGTTGGTTGGCGCTATGGTGGTCATACGCCTAACTTGCATCAACTACGACAAAGATGGCAATGTTTAAAAAAAGCTGCTAAGTAACTCATCAATGAGTCCTGTACAAAGGTTATCCATTCAGCAACCTTTTTGATAAATTGCGACGAATAGCACTTTTCACAATTCCTGAAATATAAATTGCTCCTTCAGAGCGTCTGATTGGCTCGTGGTTCTTGTTCTCCGATACTAAAACTACTTCTCCTTTTTCCCTGCTATAACGTTTAACTAAAGTTTCATCATCCACAGAAACTATAACGATCTCTTGCTCTTTAGGCTCTTGATATAGAGGATTAATCAATTCAACAATTAACCAATCACCAGGATATATACCAATACCTATCATTGAGTCTCCCATTACAGGTAAGATGACCGTTTTATTTGATTCATTGATCAGTTCCTCACAGAGATCAATTTCTTCATAATCGATGTTCATTGAATCCCCTCCAACACTGGATGTGCTGTGTGTGCCTGCTGATACTGCATAATCATACTTCCTGACCTTGCGAAACTCTGCCGAACGTAGAGCATTTATCAATTCTTTTCCTCTTATTCCCTTTTCCCAGAGGTATTCTATTATCACAATCAAGTCATTACTGATTGATGAAGGAACACCAATATCTGCAAGTGGCTCCCCAAATTTATATTTACGACCTGACCCTTTTCTGGAACCGCCTCTCGGCATAAGCAATCATCCTTTGTGCAAGTTTTCGCAATTTCTCGTATTTCCCTAGTAAAAACCTTACTAATTGTGTTTGTCTTGCAAAACTTTTGCAGGGTGTTCTTGATTAGCTGAACTGCTAAATTGTAGATGAGCAATGCCTAAGGCAAGTATGATATGCAACAATGCAATGAGAGCTTTTTCAGAGAAAATAACACTCAGCCCAGTGTTATAATTTATTTCCTTACTCTGATTAGGATCGCTTTTCATAATATGCCTGTAATAAAATCTACAACTATAAAATAGTACAAATGAACTAAATTTGCATAGTAGGTTTTGAAAAAAGTCTGGAAATCAAACTTCTATATTCCCATTTTTCCTTATATTTATAACTCTCAAAAAACTCCTTCCCCAAGAAATTGAATTCATTGAATGAATTCTCTCAAGAGTTTCTTGTATAAGAAACTCTGGACTTTCTGCGCTTTCTCAAGCACAAGCAAGAATCAGAAAAAAAGATGCACTTCCCCCACTATTCCACTCCCGGATGAGGTCGCGTAATTCCTCACGAGCAATTACATCCAGTCCAATTGTGTGTTCGTCGAGGAATAGTACTTTAGGTGCATGGAGTAAGCTGGCTGCTACTTCTGCTCGCATCCGCTGACCTAAATACAATTTACGTACTGGGATATTCCAGAACGGGCTGAGGTTAAAACGCTCAACTAATTGGTCACGACATTTGATGTATTCTTGCCGATTAAGATTATAGATTCGCGCCAGTAACTCTAAGGTATCGTGGGGAAGTAGGTGATACCATAACTGCGATCGCTGTCCAAACACTACCCCAATCTGAGTACGCTAGTTCGCGCCGATTTCGCCAAGGGTTTAATCCCAATAACCTGGCTGTGCCAGATGTGGGCTGTAGTATCCCTGTAAGCATCTTGATTGTAGTAGACTTCCCCGCCCCATTGGGGCCAATGAAGGCGATCACTTGACCATCGGGAACGCTCAGACTGATGCCATCTACAGCAACAATCTCTTTTTTCGTGCGGTTGCGTCCCCAACCCCTACTCAGAGTAAACGTCTTGGATAAATTTTCCAGTTCTACGGCTGTCATCACTGATGAACTACGGCTGTCATCACCGATGAACCCCTTCAGATAATTTGTATTATAGTTATATATTACAAATAACTTACATAATTATAAAACCTATTCTGCTAAATGCCCATTTCCATAAATCTAGCAATAGCTAAATGCTGAAATTCTCTCAAAAGCTATAATCTATATCTGTTGCACCGAGAGATTAACTTGTGGATGTCATATTAAAACGATCGCACGAATTAAAATAAGCCTTAGTTGATTTTGTCCTTGATGCTGAAGGCGAACTGGCACAAGCACTGGAAACGAATGATCTTTACCTATCGTCAGAGTACAAGTAGTTTTATAACTGTCCATACCTTTGAGGAACTGTTTAATACCTGCAATTTTTTCTTTTAATAGCTGGTACAAGAGGAATATCTAAAGCTTATAACCACCTAATAACACGAACATTAAAAAAACCAGAAATTACATGCACAATAGCGAAAGGTTAGTTGCTCTAAGACGCACTCATTTCCAGAAACGCCTACCTCTGAATCAGCAAGTCATTAATTTAGCAGGGCATATAGATACCCATGCCTTCTTAAGAAACCCTGCCTCTCACAACATTTTTCTTTACCTGACAGAGTACGTAAAAGTTTTTTCTGAGTATTGGTTTAAAACAAGCTCAAATACAATACGTATTCTTGATTGGGGGTGCGGTAAAGGACATATTTCCTTTCTGATGCGTGAAATGGGTGTCCAAATCACCAGTTGTGATGTACACGCTACTGATGACTCAGCTTTTGGTCAGATTACACCTATTATAGATAAAGCATCCCTAACGGTTGTTCCCCTAGAACATCCTTATTTACTTCCCTTCAGCGATGCAAGCTTTGATGTCGTCTTAAGTTTTGGAGTCCTTGAACACGTTCCTAATGACCTTGCTTCTCTTGGTGAGATTCATCGAGTGTTGAGGCCATCAGGCCTTTTCTTGTGTTTTTTCCTTCCCTACTACTTTTCCTGGACTCAGCGTTTAGCCCATTTGCGGGGAGACTTTTACCATGACCGCTTGTATTCTAAAAAGATGGTAAAAGACCTCCTCAAGCAAACCAACTTTGAACTGCTTGATCTTTGGCATAGGCAACTTCTGCCTAAAAATCGTATTTCATACGCCAATTACCACGTTTTTGAATCTGTAGACCAATGGTTGACTGAAAACACGCCCTTTAAATACACTGGAACTAACATTGAGTTTGTCGCTTTTAAAAGTTAGGCTGCTTGCTTTGTAAGCATGAATCTAGCTATTGCTAGATGCTGTAATTCTCTCAAACGCTATAATTTACATCTGTTGCACCGAGAGATTAACTTGTGGATGTCATATTAGAACGATCGCACGAATTAAAACAAGCCTTAGTTGATTTTGTCTTTGATGCTGAAGGCGAACTGGCACAAGCATTGGAAACTTATGCAGCAGCACAGTCGCGCCGTGGAAGTGGGGATAGTACGCAGCAGGACTTAATCATTGATAGCTTTCTGACAGATGGAAAAGTCGGTGATAAGTCTCCATTAGAGTTGTTTATCGAAAGCCATCCAGATTTAGCAGAAAGCGATCGCAGCCTGATAAATAGTTGGCATCATACTTTTATTGGCTTATTTGCCATCACTAATATTTTACCTGATGGCTTTGAATTGACGAACTGGTTGACAGATAAACGCTACATTGTCAAGCCAAACAATACTCAAACATTACAAGCAATATCTCGGTTGAAAGTCGGAGAAATCTTGTTAACTCGCATTTCTCCCGTTACCGATAGCTACTGGATGTTTTCTGGCCCCTACACAATAATGGGTAAATTAGGTAAACCAAAACTTGCCGTAGCAATTGGTAATTTCAAAGAAAACTATAAAAGTAATCTTTACAGCGATGCTCCAGACTTGCTAGAAGAAGCTTGGCAGTCAGTAGAAAAATATCATCAGCAGTTTGTGGACTTTTTTGGCACTGATGAAATCACACTACCTGGATACCAGCTTAATAAAAAAATAGCGGAATTTCAAGAAGTAATTACTGAAAAAACCTTTGCAGCCGCAGGAATTGATACTTCTAAATCTCTGGCTGAAGTGGCAGAAGCCGCTGGCATTGGCGACGAGGAAATAAAAGCAGCCGCACAAGAATTTGGTGCTGATTCCAACGTAGTCTCTGAGATGTTTAACAACAAAAGTGGCAAGAGCAAAATGGTTATGCCAAAGGTTGATTTGCCTGCTGAACTCAAGAAAGCAGAACAGGTAATGGCTCTTTCTCATCCCCGTTGGGGACAAATGTTTTTACCAACATATAATAAAGTACAAGCAATCTTATCGGCAGATGACTGGCAAAGTGTTCAAGGGGCGGAAAAACTAATTCGCTACTACCTCGAAGATAAAAGTATTAATGCTTTTATCTGGCATCGATTAGCACAACAGTATCCAACTCAGTTAGAAAATGTGTTGCAAACATTTTTACAACGTCCAGAGTTTAGACTTAAAAATGACTTGGATGCACTTTTGCAAGAATTCTACAAACCTATTGAGCCAGAGTTGCCAGACATTGCCAGTGTACCCATACATTTACATAACTTATTTCAGGAAGCTTTAAGAGAAGTTAACAAATCTAAGCCAAAGGGTAAGGGGCAACAAAAGCCAGCAAAGGGTTTTCAACGAGGTTAACAAACATATCCAACATTTTACCCTACTCACTTAGGGTTATATGGTTTCCTTTCTTAAAGTCCTTTGTAGGAGTGTATAGCTAGCTGCGCGCTCCTACAGCGTATTGTGCGAAATCAGTCTTAAAAACCAGATGAAAGCCGGCTAATTATATTTAAGGATCGGGAAATAACAGGTGAACAATCTCATCTACAATTTCCTCTGGACTTTCAAGCTTGACTAGAAATCGATCAAAACCAGCATTCAAAGCCTTATGGCTTGATACCTCCCGTGTATAAGAAGTGATAGCGATCGCAGGCAACTCTCTTATAGATGGGGAAGAATGCACTCGAATTTGCTTAATTAACCAATTTCCATCATGAGCGGGCAACTTCATATTGCACAGCAAAATATCGGGATGAAGTGATTCGACCAAAGCAAGGGCTTCTTCTGCCTCGCTTAAAGCCATCACCTCTGCACCTTCCGTTTCCAAAATGAAGGTAAGTAAATCTGCAATATCTGGCTCATCCTCTACCAGTAAGATCAAGGTTCCAATAAGGTGCTGGAGGGAATTTAACTCAGTTTCTTGATTGATTTTTTGATCCGTTCCCATACCGTCCTTTTATTGCTTGCTATAGTCTGCTATTTCTATTGCAATGCATGGATCAGAATAAGTATTCACCCTAAATACACAAATTTGGGGTAAAAAGCTTTATCAATATGAAGAAATTAATTCACCAAGCAATATTGACCGCCCTGTTAAGTGAGCGATCGCCCCAACCAACTCATCTATGTCCACAGGTTTTAATAACCATTGGTCAAACCTTGCTTGCGACTCTGGAAATCGAGCTTCTAACTCTCCAAGTCCCGTGACTGCGATAACGGGAGTGGATTTGTCGAGCCTATCTTCGATTTGCCGGATCTGACGTAGCAGCGAATAACCATCTTCATCGGGCATGGCAATGTCACTAAGTACTAAATCTGGGCGAAGTTCGACAAACGTTGCTAAGGCTTGATCTACTGTGAAAGTTGAATAAACTTCAATCCCATACAACTCAAGCAAACAAGTCATCCAGGCACAGGAATCGAGGTCATCATCGACCACTAGTACTCGCAATCCTTCCAATGTGGAAGTGTTGGGAATGGGCATACCAGGAGCCTTACTCTAAGTGAATGTCACAGTATCTAATGAAAATTTAAGAATTAGTGCATTTTTTATATAAAAATAAGATTTCCATAATTTTACTTAACATTGTGCAACGCAATTCTCAGAATTGAGCGGCTCGAACAGACGGCGTAGGAATCTAGAGGTATATACGATATGGTTTCTATAAGTAAAGTGTTGTTTTCCGTAATAGTGGAAGTCCGAGGCTTTGCAATCGTAAATTACAAGTATTTTGCTGACCCTGATTTAATGATGAAAAACTTAAAATAACTTTTATATCTTTAAATTTCTTAATATTTGCTCTAATATTTTTAGGTTTTGGCCATAGCATTTTTATCAAAACAGAATTCAGGAATCAGTCGTCAGAATAAAGCCATGAATTCTGTATTCTGGATTCTGAATTCTTTTTCAACCTAAAATATGGCATGGTTGCTTGTAAGTAGTATAATCAGTGACGTTACTTGCCAGGACTAGATTCGGGTAGTGTATGTAGGTTACGCTCTGCACAATCAATAAAAACAAAAGAATCTATGCGTGAGATCGGATCTTGGACTACTACCTTAGTAGTCACAGTATCTATTATTGCAACTTCAATAGGCGTCTACAATCTTGAATTGTTTTTAAACAGTAGAGCTTTGTGAATGAGTTGACTAATATTTTTTGGTAACAGGTAATTGGAGAAAAGCTCTTACCCATTACCGATAACTCATTACCGAGGTTCAGTTTGGGTTGAGATTGTTAATACTTGCGGTGGTGTAGCATCCGGCGGATAGAGAAAATCTACTTCTACCAAAGAGCGATCGCCTGGTTTCATCTTTAATAAAACTAACGCCTCCCCTGGTTGACCTCTCTTTTGCACTAAATGCACAAACTGAGTTTGTGGCTGATTTTGGTCATTTTTGTAACGTACTCGCACTGTGCCTCGGAAGAATACTTGAGGAGCGGGTGTACTCAGAAAGCGTAACCCTGGTTTGACTAACTGATCCTCCTTGAGTGGTGTTTGTATCGACACACTAACAGTTTGAGGACTTTGAGTATTGTTGTATAACGGCAACTTGAGATTATATTGAATTCCATAGTTGCCATGAGCGCGATATGCAGTGTCAAGATAGCGCACCAGCATAGGCGCACTTTGAATTTGACCAGTTCCTAATGTACCACCATGCAGGGTACTCAGAGCGTAGGAAAACACTTGACCAGGCTGGGGAATAGTTAGATACCTGGCTTTAGGATTATCTACTAATAAGGCTCTCCATCGCGAACCTCCAACCACTCCTGCAACTCGCCCATAAATTCTTGGCTTGCCAGTTTCCTCTAAGGGAGTGGGAATTTTATCTCGTGGCCCAGCTAAATCGCCATTATCTAGTAAATTCTGCCACTCTTGTAAGGTAGGCGATCGCTCACTGCCATCAGGATTCACCCGTGCAAACATCGCTAGGCTAGCTGCATAGACAGTGCCATCACTTTGGAGTCGGATGAATGTAGACCTACCATTCAAGGGTGGTGTCAATCCCTGCACAGGAATTGGTAAATTGAGTAACATCCGACTTTGCTTTGGTGGAATCTCAATTTGGGCAGGAAAAATCTCTTGTCGCACTCCCCTGAGTACATCAGACATGACGCGATCGCCAGGACCTGCAAAAACTTTACCTAAAAGGTTTTGGCTAAAGGATGGTAACTGAATAAATGGTGCATCCGGTTGACTTAAATAACTTGCCGCCTGCCAAATATTTACCTTCACTGGTTCCGAACTAGGGTTATGCAAAATTATCCCTAAATAGAGCGATTGCAAATTCTCTGGTGGTTCAGCCTTCGCAACATGATGAGCAAAAATATCAAATCGTCCCCGAAAAGGAAAATTTAGATGCGCTGTCGGCACTTTTTTCCCATCTGGTGGAAAGGTGGAAAGTAAAATTCCTTCTTTCAACACCAATTCTGGACTATTGCTATTAAACGTTGGCACTGTATCTAATTGACCTGGTAAAGGACGTACTTCTTGGGGTTGCACGACTTCTTCAGGTGGTGGTGTGGTAGGAGTTAATTGGGCTATTGGGAAAATTAGTAACAATGGCAACATATACTTAGATATTTCTTTCACCATACAGACATTAACAACTTGATGAAAGTGCCAGTTTGTTAATAATTAATACGAAATCGGCAAGAATCCCCATCAAATTTTCTTGATTGAGAATCGGAACGTGGACAAAAATACAACGTGCCGTAAGTTGATTTTGGCTTAAGTAGTCCAACACAGAATAGTAAAGACCCTCACAGACAAATTTCCCACAGTCGTGGCTAATCTGAATTGCTGCTCCCGCCACTAATTTTTCTAAATCAACTTCTGTCTGCAAAACAATTTCTCCACAACTAGCAACTGCTTCCATACTTAATTGTGTCCGGCTTGCAGCCATGCCACAACAGATGATGTAATCAGGTTGGATTGCTTTGATTTTTTCCATTACCAGAGTACTGGCAAGTTGCACATCTACAGGTAACTGGCGTAAAAAAGTTAAGTCATGCTGTATCAGATCGAGTTTGCTCACTTCAAGTAATAAATCATCAGAAGAATTTGACTGTTGATCCTTTAGCCAAATATCAAAAGAAGTTAATAGAATTCTTTTCTTCATAACAAATATTATTTAGAATAGAAAAACCCTCCATAATAAATTTACAAGGAGCAGGTAAATGCCAGTAATTGCGATCGTAGATTACGAGATGGGAAATTTGCACTCAGTCTGCAAAGGCTTGGAAAAAGCTGGGGCAACTCCTAATGTTACTTACTCTTCAAAAGAATTAGAGCAGGCAGATGCTATAGTCCTACCGGGAGTAGGAGCATTTGATCCAGCAGTGCAACATTTGCGATCGCGTGGTTTAGAACAACCTATTAAAGAAGCGATCGCATCTGGTAAACCTTTTTTGGGAATTTGTTTAGGATTGCAAATTCTCTTTGAATCAAGTGCAGAAGGTACCCAACCAGGACTGGGAATTATCAAAGGAAAAGTGCGGCGGTTTCGTCCCGAACCTGACATCACTATTCCTCACATGGGTTGGAATCAACTGGAAATCACTCAACCAAAAAGTATTTTGTGGGAGCATTTACCGTCCGATCCTTGGGTATATTTTGTCCATTCCTACTATGTTGACCCAATAGACCCGCTAATCCGTGCAGCAACTATCACTCACGGTACTCAAACCGTTACAGCTGCGATCGCCCATGAAAACCTGATGGCAGTCCAATTTCACCCCGAAAAATCCTCTAATATCGGATTGCAAATACTGTCTAATTTCGTTGCTCAAGTCCGTGAAAAAATTCCTGCTTAATATTCTTTTTGTCATTTGTTCTTTGTCTTTTGTCTGAAAACTAATACTTCGGCTCCGCTCAGTACAAGTGACCAATGACTAATAACCAATGAGCCTGAGAATTTACGGTAATCGTCAGCTAAAAACTTTACCAGGAAAAGAAACTAGACCCACTAGTGCGCGAGTAAGAGAGGCAGTTTTTAATATTTGGCAGGGAGAAATTGCAGGTTGTTGCTGGCTAGATTTGTGCGCCGGTACTGGTTCAATGGGCGCAGAAGCTTTGTGTAGAGGAGCCAGCTTAGTAGTGGGAATTGAACAATCGAGCCGAGCCTGTGCCACCATCCAGCAAAATTGGCAGCAAGTAGCTGATGCCGACCAAGAATTTCGGGTATTGCGGGGAGATATTACGCAGCAGCTAAAGACTTTATCAGGTAAGAAATTCTATAGAATCTACTTCGATCCACCTTATGCCAGTGGATTGTACCAACCAGTACTAGAAGCGATCGCTCACTATCAACTTTTAGATCCTAGCGGCGAAATCGCAGTTGAACACTCCTCACAAGGTTGGACACCGCCAGAGATTCCCGCTTGGGAAATTTGCCGCCAGAAAGTTTACGGCAACACATCACTTACTTTCTACAGAATTTCGGAATGACAGGAATGGGGAGTGGAAGAGAAAAATTGCTTCCTTGTCCTCCTTATCCCCCTTCCCTCATCCTACTCAGCAACGCCAGTTGCTTCTCCTGTCGGAGACCTACGCGTAGCTTGCTTAAGAGCAGGGGTACAAGTCGGCAGAGCTGCCCAACATACTGGCTCCTCAGCACGGGCTAAACGCCCTGCTACCGCTAACAGCACTGGGCATTTCCTTATCCCCCCAACTCATTGAGGCGCTTGTATTGCTTATATGCAGCGTAAAAAAGTCCGGCGAGAGTGACGAAAACTAGACCAAGGACAATACCTGATAGCAGGGGTTCAACCACTGTAAATCTCCTCTTTGTAATTATTAAATATTCGTTGCCTGTTTTTGATTTTACCAAATTTCGTATGAATCCTGCGCTCTACAGCCTTTTATAGGCCGACTGCCCACAAAAAAATAGTATTCTGTGCTTGCAGACACAATCAAGAACTTTTAAGCTATGTGTAGGAAATGAAAACTTTTTAGCACACCTAGACTTTCACAGCAAACCTTTTGGATAACCAGATTACCAAACCTGAAATTTTGATTCAGCGGATCGTTTTATTGACGCTGGCTATACTGCTAGGAGTCCCTTTGGGCTTTTTTGGTGTTCAGTTGGTTCAAGCCTCTGATCCATACGTCAAGAGTGTTCTATCCCTAACAGGAAACCCAGTTCAAGGACACGCGATATTTCAAATTAACTGTGCTGGTTGTCATGGCTTGGAAGCAGACGGGCGAGTGGGGCCCAGTTTGCAAGCTGTTTCAAAGCACAAGTCTCGGTATGGGCTGATTCACCAAGTAATCAGTGGCGAAACACCACCAATGCCAAAATTCCAACCTAGTGCCCAAGAAATGGCGGATCTTTTGAACTATTTAGAGTCGTTATAAACCTCAAAATTTTTAGTTGTAGGATACATAAATACCCTCATGTGAAAAGGCAGCATAGGATGTGCTGCCTTTTTACACCTCTAACAACTGTAAACAGACCTCTGCTCGATAGTGTTCGCATAGCATTTCGTAGAGAATCTTTAACGGCTGTAGGAGGTCGCTCTTAGCATAATGCCTGCTCTACTTGAGGAAATTCCAAACGCTTGGGTGGGGAGACGCTGCCCGTAGCTTGCTTCCCCGTGAGGATACGCGAACTCGCTAACGCCCTTGGTGTCTCCTCTTATCTACGAAACGCTCTTTTGAGGTTGGGAGAAGACTCGCTACCGCAACACTAATACCAGCGCGCGTCTACGCATAATAGAAACCTCAAAACGAAGCTTAATAGACAAAATCCTAGCTAGATAAGGGTTAAAAATTTTACTATGGTAAGGTTGATTAAAGAGGGTTATCTTAAAACACCTTAGCTCAGTCTGATAAATTTCGTGTTTTAAGTCGTAGTGGCGAGAACTGTCTTTTGTCTTTATCTTTACATCTGCTAGTATTTGCGTAGAATCTTTGATAAAAACTCATATAAACTGTATATTTTTAAGTATGTTAGCAAGTAACTATTTAATTATTGCGAAAGTGAGGTTAGTATACCTAAGTCTGTAGAATTAAGGTAAAAAGTCCTAGACAATGGGCTAAGGTATAGCTTCTTTAACAGACTAGATATTCTTGAGATGACCGAAAGCTAATGACTGAAGCGATCCAAATCGGTAATCGTACAATTACAGCTAGTGAACTGATTTCTTTACTGGCAAGTTACCAAATGCTGCCACAGTTGCAGCGGGAATTAACCATTGATGAGGCGATAGAGCAAAACTCACGCTCTGCCAAGGTAGTAATAGAGTGTACCCCTGAGGAAGTAGCTCAAGCTAAACAGCAGTTTTACGCTGAGAAACAGTTTAAAAATGAAGAAGACATCCAGGCTTGGATGGCACATCAAGGGCTGACTCCCGATCAACTAGAAGTTATTACCACTCGTAAGCTGAAAATTGAAAAATTTAAGCAAGCCACTTGGGGTAATAAACTGGAATCTTACTTTTTTCAGTCTAAGGCAAAACTAGACAAAGTAATTTATTCCCTACTGCGAACCCAGGATGTAGGAATTGCCCAAGAACTCTACTTCAGGATTCAGGCAAAAGAAAACTCTTTTGCTGATTTGGCACGGGAATACTCACTTGGACCGGAAGCCCAAACTGGTGGCTTGGTAGGCCCGATTGAACTGAATGCACTACATCCGATAATGGTGCAAATGCTCTCTAGCAGTCAACCAGGTCAGATATTGCCTCCTACCCGTATCGCTGAATGGTTTGTTATTTTGCGGTTAGAAAAATTTATTCCAGCACAACTGGATGAATTTATGAAAATGCGTTTGTTGAATGAACTCTTTGAAAACTGGCTACAAGAACAGCAAAAGAAAATCATGTCTGCACCACAAGGGGAGGAGGATAGGTGACAGGCAGGCGATAAACCTTTAAGTTAAGTATGGGACTCACTTACCATGCTTGGCTTCAAAACTGAAGTTAGCGATCAGCCTATTAGTTTTCCCGGCTGGATGAGCAATCATTTAATCTTATAGTGGGTCTATAAATTATGAACTTTATCTAATTAAATTTAAAGTTGTTTGAATGACTTTCTTTTGGAAGAGACTTCATGATCTGCACTCACAATGTCCTCGATTCCGAAGAACTCAGCGATACAATGTTATTACGTGAATACAAGGCACAGCAGTCTATTGAGCGCGGTTTTCGGTCTCTCGAAGACCCTTTATTTTTTACTTCCAGTGTATTCCTCAATTCGACTGAGCGAGTTGCTGCACTAGCAATGATTATGGGTTTGTGCCTGCTTGTTTATAGTCTGGGTCAAAGAGCTTTACGTCAAGCTTTAGAACGAGCGAAAAAAACTATTGACAATCAGTTGGGTAAACCAACTTCTACTCCAACCTTAGGTTGGGTATTCCGATATTTTATGTCGATTCATTTGGTTATGGCCGCCCAAATCAAGCAAATTGCCAACTTACAGCAGTTTTCAGATGAATAGACTACAGTGGACAAACCAACCCCAAGAATCGTCAGAGGAGATTTGCTCATTCAGAATCTGAGTTAAAACT
>NZ_JBALDD010000006.1:0-131267 GCF_036917555.1 Nostoc sp.
TTATTAATTTAAGCAAGAGCCTTTTTGGACGTTCACTCTCAGTAATATATATGTACTGTTAAATGGCGATCGCTGTGCCAGTTGCGTAAGTCCTGGTAAAAAAAGGACGAACCTAAAAGTTCGCCCCTAACATAGTATTATGCTGTTGCTGAATCCAAACCTAAATCTAAATCTTCGCTTCTTCTCTCACTAACTTATCCCAACCCAAATCTTTTAAATTATTATTTCGACGCAACGGACGAGTTACCAACTCTAACATGTCACGCGCATTCGTAAAGCCGTGAATTTGAGCAAAAGTGAACTCCACCGACCACTTAGTATTAATACCGCGTGCTTCCAACGGATTAGCGTGAGCCATACCAGTAATTACCAAATCTGGTTTCAACTCATAAATTCGCTGAAGTTGATTGTAATTATCCGGCTTCTCCACAATCCTTGGCAAAGGTGAATTCATTTCCTGGCAAGTTTTCTCTAATAATGCCAACTCAGCAGCTTGATAGCGCTTATCCATGTAGGGAATGCCGATTTCGTGAACTGTCATCCCACAACGGATTAAGAATCTTGCTTGGGAAATTTCCAGCAAGTTATCACCCATGAAGAATACAGACTTACCGCGAATCAGTTTCACATAATCTTCCAAGCCTGCCCAAATTTGTGCTTCCCGTTCATCCAAACCCTTGGGAGTAATACCGAACACCGAGCAGATTTTCTCAATCCAAGCGCGGGTGCCATCGGGGCCAATCGGGAAGGGTGCGCCAATGAGTTTACACTTGCGGCGGCGCATTAAGGTGGTAGCTGTGCGGCTGAGGAAAGGGTTGACACCAGCGACATAATACCCTTCTTCCAGTACTGGCAATTCAGTGAAGCGCTTCGCGGGTAGCCAGCCGGAAACTTTGATGCCTTGTTTCTTCAGTTCCAAGGTTAACTGAGTAACCACAGGGTCGGGAAGGGAGCCAAAGAGAACTAAGGGTGGATGATCTACGTACTCAGATTCATCTTGGGCGACATCTTCTTTCTTCTTACCGAAGTTGAGCAATTTAGCGATCGCATTGCGTTCATTTTTCTCTGTTTCCGCCACCGGAGCCTTATCAGGACAACGGTTTGCCATTGCTGCTAACACGGTGTCTTCCCCTTGGGTGAAGGCGTAATCTAGACCATTTGCACGCGCTACAACAATGGGAATTCCAATTTCGGATTCCAGTTTTGGTGCTAAACCTTCCAAATCTGTTTTGATAATTTCGGTAGTGCAAGTGCCAATCCAGACAATTACACTAGGATTGCGATCGCGTTTAATCTGCAAGCACAACCGCTTTAACTCTTCATAATCACTCAGTTGTGCCGAAATATCGCCCTCTTCCAACTCTGCCATTGCATAGCGGGGTTCAGCAAAAATCATCACCCCCATCGCGTTTTGCAGGAAGTAGCCACAAGTTTTTGTCCCAATCACCAAAAAGAAGCTATCTTCAATTTTTTGGTATAACCATGCCACGCAGCTAATTGGGCAAAAGGTATGGTAATTCCCGGTTTCACATTCAAAGTTTAAAGCTTCTGGTTGTTGAGCGACAGTCATTTTGGTTTTTTCTCCCCTTGATATTTAATGGCAGGTCAACCAATTTCAGATTTTAGACTTCGGCTTTGCTCAGTCGAACGATTGATAATTTTGGATTGAAGGCTGGGACAACAAAAGTATCCTCTGTCTAACGACAATTTCCCTAATTCTTCATCCAAAACCCCAAATCTAAAACTTAAAATTGCGAAGAACGGCAATAATTAGGCGTTGGGGAAGAGGCGGGCAATTTCTGATTCATCAAAAACACCTGCTGGCAGTTCTTCCCCCAAAAAATCGTTACTTTCTTCAGCCTTTTGCAAAGCTGTTTCATCACCCCAGACATCTGACAACACGTCTTTAAACGCATTCTCATCTAGTGGACTATCTTCAAGCGCCTCGTCTTCGTCTTCATCCAGCTTTACTTCCGTTGCAGCTGTTATATCGAAGGCAATTTCCCCAAATTCATCTGCTTCTAAACTAGAGGTTTGGAGAGACTCATCTTTTGAGTTGTGTCCGTTAATTAAGGAAATATCGCCAAAGCCATTTTCTGTTTCCTCCAACTCGCTGATTCCCAGGCTTTCATCCTCAGAATCCACGATTGCGAACTCTTGAACTACCGCCACCGATACAAAGCCATTTGTATGAGCATGTGTCAATGTTTCATCTTCAGGCTTTTCATCAATGACAGCTGCTGCTTCTTCTACGTATTTCTCTACATCTGGGCTGACGACGAAGCGATTACCGAGAGCGAAATCTGGGTCAAAATGCAAATCCAGCACCTCAATTAGGGTATCGGCGTCAGGATTAAGTTTGGCAAAGGGCAACATTAACTGCGCTAGCTTTGGCTCTAGAGCGTTAAGAACTCCCAGGATGAGGTAAGAAGGTGGTCGCTTCCCGCCATCAGGGGTGTACACTGATTCCACTTGCATGTGCAGGGTAATCCAGTCTCGATTATTCTGGAAAAATTGCAACCACTTTTGCTTTATTGAATCTGTAAAGCTGTGAAAGAATGCCATGTTATTGTCCCCCATCCTGAGAACTTGGTGATTTATACAATCATCAAGTCTAGTTCCTCTTCTGAATTAGGAACCTGGGGTTTACCCGGATTTAGATAAAAATCGGACAACAAAGAGAACAACTCCCGATCTGGTGTGTCGTTAGGTACAACACCTTCGGGACGCGCCAAAATTTGGTCGGCGATGTTGAGATAGTAGTCGCAAACGTAGTCTAGGGAAGGATCTTGCTCTGCCATCTCAAACAAAGTTTTACCTTTCACACGGGAAACACGGATATCTTCAATTAAAGGTAAAACTTCTAGAACTGGCATGGGCACTGCTTCTATATATTTTTCAATCAAGTCGCGCTTGGAGGTGCGATTGCCAATTAACCCAGCTAAACGCAATGGGTGAGTTCGGGCTTTTTCGCGGACTGAAGCAGCGATCCGATTAGCAGCAAACAAAGCATCAAAGCCGTTGTCTGTAACAATCAGGCAGTAATCTGCATAGTTGAGTGGTGCTGCAAAACCACCACAAACTACGTCACCCAGAACGTCAAAGAGAATTACATCGTATTCATCAAAGGCGTTGAGTTCTTTAAGTAATTTTACGGTTTCACCGACTACGTACCCGCCACACCCAGCACCCGCAGGTGGGCCACCAGCTTCTACGCAATCCACACCACCGTAGCCTTTATAAATTACATCTTCCGGCCAGACATCTTCGTAGTGATAGTCTTTTTCTTGGAGGGTGTCGATAATTGTCGGAATCAAAAACCCAGTCAGGGTAAAGGTACTGTCGTGTTTGGGGTCGCAACCAATTTGCAGCACTTTTTTGCCACGTTTAGCTAGGGCGACGGATATATTACAGCTAGTTGTGGATTTACCGATACCACCTTTTCCGTAGACTGCTAGTTTCACTGTTGTTTCCCTCTTATAGCTTTTTGTCAAACTTGTGGCTCAAACATTTGCCTTCACCTTTCCTGAGATGGCGATGCGTGAGGTCTGTTGATGTCATTATTGGGCAAATTACCTAGAAAAGAAAGTGCCTCCTAATCTGTAAAACCGTCTTATCTGATGAATTAAATCTTAATTAGGTCTATTTGGCCCTTTATGAACCTTAAAGACTTTAAAAGCTCTTAAAAGACTCAATAAAAAATTTTTATTACTTATTTTTATAAAAATAGTTACAAAATACAAAAATTAGAAATCGGCTTTTTTGAATGCTTTTCATAGAATTAGCTGATGTTTTTACAACGTGTTTTCAAGGCATTGGGGCGCAGGGTCAAGGGGAAACAGAGGTATATGCAGCCTGATACTGGAAATACTACTGGAGTTTGCGTTAGCGTAGCTCACCGTACCCCTACAGGGAAGCAAGCTACGCGTAGCGTTCCGCAGGAAAGGTATCGTAGATAAATTACCAGTTTTCAGTCGGTAGTCACAACCATTTAATTGCTGCTTGAGAGTAAGTTAGTGTGATTTTGTAAAAAATTATTAAATTGTCAAATATTATCTAAGCTGATTAAAATCTTTTGGTTGCCGCCTCCTTCATTGACGGCATCCCACTAATGGGCATTCCCAGTCTCAGACTGGGAACGAGTCAAATCAGGACACCTCAGTTTCAATTTCCTGGATTTCCTGTAATGTTTGCCAGCCTGCTTGCCACTGGGAGCTATCTTGTAATAATTTGGCATTTATCCAAAAACGGACTTTAGGATCGCAAGCAGAAACCATTTCGGCGTAAACCCACTTAGCTTGATTTTTCCGGTTAACAACTTGGAAGTGCCGCCAGCCATCAACTTTTCGCTGTGCTGTCCACTTAGAACCAACTAGGTAAGGAAATTTTTGTTTTTTAGTCATTTGTCATTTGTCATTTGTCATTGGGCACTTGTACTGAACGACTTGCCCTCTTGGTAGTCGTTGGTGCAGCCTCTTGTAGAGAAGGGAGTCGAAGTATTGGGCATTGGGCATTGGGAAGAGACAAGGAAGAAACTTGTTCAATAATTCTCCCTCATCCCCCTCATCCCCCTTATCCTCCCCCAGTCCCCAATTAAGATGTCACCAAATCACCATTACGGGTAAACTTCTGGCAATGCAACTCACTATCTTGCTGGACACATAGCGAAAACCATCTGATATGACTCCAGCAGGTGTTGATGTTGTTGGTAATTTTGCGCTTTTTCTTGGAAAGTCGTTGCCTTACGACTTCGTTAGGGCAAAGTATTTCTAACGTACCCGTACCATCTTCATAATCGACGATGCGAAATAGACAGTCTTGCAACATAGCACGGCTACTGCTGTCGAAGAACCGCTTAAACCTCTGTAGCTTTTCCCCTTCAGTCATTTGGCTGATGGGTTTTATTTTCAAGAAATCCTCATCCTCAAAGTCAAAGTCATCATCTTCAAAGTCGTAGGGGTCAATCATTTTCAGCATCCACTAGGCGACCTGGAATTATGGTAACTCTGTGTGGGAGCAGGGGAATGAGAAGATACGGAGATGGTTTTGTACCATTGACTTGAAAGTTGATGGAGTTTAACAACACCTTGCACTGCTGAGAATTAAAAATGATATTTGCGATCGCGTACCCACATATTTATAGGTATTGCTTTACCTTGTGCATTCACTTTCACTTCCACTACTATCGGTTGCGGCTGTCCTGGTTTGATTGATCGGGCTTTAGAGATATCGTTATTAATATCGTTCCGTTGATCCTCTGGGATGTAGTAAGTTTCTAAGCCATAAGTAATCGAATTATAGGCACTATATTGACCTTTTAAGGCTATCTGATTTGCAGCTAGGGAAGTTGGGAATTGTCCACTTACGCGCACAGGTTTCCAAGCTTGAGGAATTCCACTAGAGGATTTTTGCTCTTCCAAAATTATATACAAGTTGGTTCCCTGCACCAAAGGCTCGCCTCGTTTGTCGGGAACAGGATTTTGCTTCACCAAATCTTCCCAACCAGGAAGTTTTTTTAAATTATCTATGCGAGAAATTTGATAATTTAGCGTCACAGAGTAACCGCGCAGCAAATCGTAAGGATCTACAGGTAGAGTTTGCAAAATAGCTGTTTTACCTGTAACAAGTGTGTAAACTGATTGGGCTGGTACTGCTAAGATGATCGCTGTTTGAATTAGCAGAGGAACTACAAACTGCCAAAGAGCTATAGGCTTTTTTGAAGGTTCATTTTGCAAAGGTAATGCTTGATTAGTTTCCATAGGGGATAATCCAAAAAATGAGTTTTAAGTATTGAACGATCAGCTTTTTTGAATTCATAAATTTTTTACACAAATTATGCATGAAGATGCACTTGATATTTATTAAACGAACTGTCAAAGATGCAAAGGAAGATATGGTTCAAGTAATTAGTGCTTTTTTTACAGAGAATTTGTATTATGACCGATTTTCATCAGAAGTTGATAAAACTGGTAAAAACGACAAATAACGTTCAAACCACAATCCAGCAAAAATTACAGTAATACCGCACAAAACAAAAACTAAAGATTTGAAGAGTAAAGCGGTGTCGTACTCTAGGGTTCGGCTGATAATTTGTAGTGTTAATAATATTAGTCCACCCCAAAAATCGCGTCGTTGTCCTAACTCCAGCGCTTCCCGAATTAGTTCAAATCCTAACACTGCTAAAAGGACATTAAAAGCAAATATGGGAATGGCTGGAATCAAAGTGATAGCTTGATGAACGAAGATTAATAAAGCAGTTATGACAATCAAGCTGCCAATAAAGATTGTTTTGATATCTATTCCCTGGCGTTCCCTGTTGCTTGTTGGTCGTAGCAAATGCCACCATTGCCACAGAGCTAAAACTGTGAAAATTGCCACATCAATAAAGGGTAGCGAAGTTGCTAAGTGATTATTTTGAAATTCAGTGTAATAACCAACAGATGGGGCTGACCATAACCAACGGAAAGACAGGTAGTAAAACGTGATGCTGAAAAACACCCTAGCTAGAGTCCTGGCAAAGGGCTGAAATAGCCTGGAAGAAACTCGCCAAAATAGTAAGTCATCGTAACTCCACAATAATGCTGGGGGGAGGGCAAAGGCGGCTATAGCAATCCAAGATGGAGCATCTCTATATGTCAGAACTTGCAGGGATTGGAGATGAAATTGCCAGGATGTAACAAATGCGATCGCCGCAATTCTGAAAATCCAACGGGAACGACACCAGTAAGCTAGAGGTACAAACACTACACCTAAAAGTAGGGGCAGATGTTGTATTACCAGCCGCGCCCATGTCAGCTCATTTTGTACAAAGTACCCATCAAATAATCCGATCGAATACCCAATTAGCACTAGAATCAGGGCAAGCATCCCCAAGGAAGTCAAGCGCAGACTGTAAGCCATTAGTAAAACAGCCAACCCCCAAATTAAGAACAGTTCGTAACTTGAACCGCTAATATGGAACATTTGCGCCAACAGCGCTATATTTGCGCCAATCGTCAACGCACCTAAAAGTAGCAAGCCTTCTCCGAAGACCTTTTGGCGGCGTTTTCGGCTTCTTGGGGAAATATTATTGCTTGCAGGTTGTCTCCACAAAATAAAACCAGCAATATTAGTTGTCAGGAATAAACTTAACAGTAGTGCTAACTTGGCTTCTCTATTCAAAGCTTGCCAGTTAGCAGCTACAAAAGTAATTACACCTAAGCCTAATAATGTTGCACCCACAGCGATCAAGATAAAAACGAAGCGATCGCGAGCGGCAGTTTCTAGATTATTAAATTGATACCTTTGTGCGAGTATTTGGTAAAAATCAGCATCAATAAGTCCTTCATCCTGCCATAGTTGCGCTTCTTGACGCAACTGGCGGCGAAAATTATCAAGTAACATGATTCTCTCCGAGGCTGTAAGCAAATGGAATGTGGAACGAGAACTATGCTCGTCAGATCGATGAAGCTAATTATACTTACAGTGTCGAGCGATTGTTTTACGCAATACAGGCGTGAAAGTAAACATGGGCTTGACACCATTTAAGGCGATGATCGCCTAGTTCATTGCCTCAAACATCTCACGACTGCCTAGAAAGTACAAATAATGATTGTTTTTTTCCACGGGCGGTAATACTACTACTCTATAAAGATGTGAAGACCGATCCAGCTAGTCGCCTCCATGTTTTTACAATGACGATATCAGAACAAAACTGATTCTTGTTCTGTATGCGATGGACACTTCGCCCAAAAAGTGTTCCCCCAAAGTTCTGATATCTGAAGACAAGCTGCCGTCTAGGCGATTATGTCGGAAGTCGGCACTCAGACAACTCTGGGCAGCATTGTCTCATGGTTGGGCGTCTACGTTCTTCAAAAAAGCCTATGCAACCAACTAATCCAGATCAATTTACAGAAAAAGCCTGGGAAGCGATCGCCCATACCCCGGATATTGTGAAACAATATCAACAGCAGCAGATAGAAAGTGAACACCTGATGAAAGCGCTGTTAGAACAAGATGGTCTAGCAACTGGCATTCTCACCAAGGCAGGTGTTAATCTTCAAAAACTGCGCGATCGCACTGAACAATTTTTCCAACGTCAGCCGAAAGTATCTGGTACCAGCAGTTCTGTCTACTTGGGACGTAGCTTAGATACACTTCTAGATCGGGCAGACGGATATCGCAAAGAGTTTGAAGACGAATATATTTCAATTGAACACTTATTGTTGGCTTACGCTAAAGATGACCGTTTTGGCAAAAGTTTATTCCAAGAATTTGGTTTAGACGAAGGCAAGCTAAAAAATATTATTAAACAAATTCGTGGGAGTCAAAAAGTGACCGACCAAAATCCAGAAGGCAAATACGAAGCACTGGAAAAATACGGGCGTGACCTTACAGAAGCTGCACGTAAAGGTCAACTCGATCCAGTGATTGGGCGGGATGATGAAATTCGTCGGACTGTGCAAATTCTCTCTCGCCGTACCAAGAATAATCCTGTGCTAATTGGTGAACCAGGTGTTGGTAAAACTGCGATCGCCGAAGGATTAGCACAGCGTATTATTGCAGGTGATGTACCTCAATCCCTCAAAGACTGCAAGCTAATTGCTTTAGATATGGGTGCTTTGATTGCAGGGGCAAAATTCCGAGGTGAATTTGAAGAACGTCTGAAAGCAGTATTAAAAGAAGTTACTGAATCTACCGGCAAGATTGTTTTATTTATTGATGAAATTCACACTGTTGTCGGCGCTGGTGCAACCCAAGGCGCGATGGATGCTAGTAACTTGTTAAAACCGATGTTGGCGCGGGGCGAATTGCGCTGTATTGGGGCGACAACCCTAGACGAATACCGCAAACATATCGAAAAAGATGCCGCACTAGAAAGACGTTTCCAACAAGTTTATGTCGATCAGCCCAGTGTAGAAGATAGTATTTCGATTTTGCGCGGGTTGAGAGAACGTTATGAAAACCACCACGGGGTGAAGATTTCTGATAGTGCTTTAGTTGCAGCCGCCGTATTGTCAAGTCGATATATTAGCGATCGCTTCTTACCAGATAAAGCAATTGATTTGGTAGACGAAGCCGCCGCGAGATTAAAAATGGAAATTACCTCAAAACCAGAAGAACTCGACGAAATCGATCGCAAAATTCTGCAATTGGAAATGGAGAAGCTTTCGCTGCAAAAAGAAAGCGATGCCGCTTCTCGTGAACGTTTAGGAAGATTGGAAAAAGAAATTGCCGATCTCAAAGAAGAACAAAAAACTCTGAATACTCAATGGCAATCTGAAAAAGATATCATTGATAAAATTCAGTCTGTGAAAAAAGAGATTGAACGGGTCAACTTAGAGATTCAGCAAGCAGAACGTGACTACGACCTTAACCGCGCTGCGGAGTTAAAATACGGCAATTTAACCAGTTTACATCGTCAACTGGAAGCAATAGAAGCGGAATTGGCAAGCACTCAAAGAAGTGGGAAATCACTATTACGAGAAGAAGTCACTGAAGGTGATATTGCCGAAATTATTTCTAAATGGACAGGAATTCCCATCAGCAAGTTGGTGGAATCTGAGAAAGAAAAGCTGCTGCATTTAGAAGATGAACTGCACCGCCGCGTGGTTGGACAAGAAGAAGCAGTCACAGCTGTAGCGGATGCAATTCAGCGATCGCGAGCTGGATTAGCCGATCCTAATCGTCCCATTGCTAGCTTTATTTTCCTTGGGCCTACGGGTGTGGGTAAAACCGAATTGGCGAAAGCACTGGCGGCGTATATGTTCGATAGTGAAGATGCGCTGGTGCGAATCGATATGTCTGAGTACATGGAGAAACACGCTGTCTCTCGCTTAATCGGTGCGCCTCCAGGATACGTGGGTTACGAAGAAGGCGGACAACTTACAGAAGCGATTCGCCGCCGTCCTTACTCAGTGATTCTTTTCGACGAAATCGAGAAAGCACACCCCGATGTCTTTAATATCTTTTTGCAAATTCTTGATGATGGTCGCGTCACTGATGCCCAAGGTCATAAGGTGGACTTCAAGAACGCTATTATCATCATGACCAGCAACATCGGTTCGCAGTACATTCTTGATATCGCCGGGGATAACGCCCACTACGACGAAATGCGCCGTCGAGTCATGGAAGCAATGCGAAATAGCTTCCGTCCAGAGTTCCTGAACCGGATTGATGAAATCATCATCTTCCACGGTTTGGATAAGAGGGAATTGCGGCAAATTGTGCTGTTGCAAGTGGAAAGATTGCGGCAAAGATTGAGCGATCGCAAAATATCTCTCAAACTATCGGATGCTGCACTTGACTTTTTAGCAGAAGTAGGCTATGACCCAGTGTATGGGGCGCGTCCACTGAAGCGGGCGATTCAGCGAGAGTTAGAAACTCAAATTGCTAAATCCATCTTGCGCGGCGAATTCAACGACGGCAACACCATTTTTGTAGATGTGCAAAATGAAAGGTTGTCCTTTAGCCGTTTACCAGTTGAAGTCTTTACCGGATAATTACACCTCACAAATCACACACAAAAACCCGTTTTCTCACAGAGAGCGGGTTTTTGAATTATCTATAGGTAAAGTGAAAATCCAATCAGCAACGTCTGAATTTTTTATTGAGTCTTACACATAACTTGTCGCATTTTACGCATATTTGCAGGCAACTCAAAATTCATCGCTTGTTGAATAAAAATAGATGGAATCGGAATTAGAGGTGTCGCTTGCACAGTATAAGCAAGTATTGTGCCATTACCACAATCTTTTAGTTCTAAATTGGCGTCAAAGTCCTCAAAAGTTCCATTTACCATGCGAAATTGGATTTGCTGCCCCAGCACTTCTACAACATTGAGGTAAATTTCCACTTGAGCCGTGAAAAAGAAAAAGGCTTTTTGTGCTGCTTGATACAGACGTTTGACTTCACCTTTATCTACTACCTCACTCTTGGTGATATCAGGAAAATATTGTACCCAGCGGGGATAATCAGTTAATTGCTGCCAAACGTGCGATCGCACCATCGGCAAATACATCCAGGCTGTTACTGAACCACCCGACATCTTGTGTGATCGCGTTTCTACCAAAATTTCACCCTGTACCAGCAACTTTTGCTTGTCTTGACTCCAAGCCATATCTGAACCTGCAATAATTGAATCTGATATATAAGACGCAGACATAATGATTAAGTTACTCCTCAACTCATCCATTTAAATAGAGTTGAAACTACAAGCCATAAAACTTGATTTAGATCCAACCCATTATTAAATTAGTTCCAGTTTAATACTTATCTTTTCTGGAAAGCATGATTTTTCGCTAATCATTTCAGTTACTTTACTGTAAAAACTGTGTTTCTTATCACAATTAACATAATTAATACTCCAGTGAGTTTTATCAAAGTAATACTTGTAAATGAAAAACTGCGTTGTTAACAGCTAGAATGGCACAAACACGATTTAACATCAAGTACCTTACCTCAATGTTTGGATAGTATCTCTCAATTTTTACGTGTTATTTATGATGAAACTGCAACTTCATCGTAACTTCATATCTTAATTATCAATATCAAGTGTAATGTCTGTTGAGTTAAAAGGAAAATTAGGTGAATCAATCTTCTTTAAATCGTAGATTAATCCAGATTTTTGGTATACTTCTCGGCATTAGCGTTGCCATCTGGGTACTTAGAGGTATTGGTATTCTCACTTTTATCCCAGGTGGAATTATTTGGTTACTGCTACTTGGGGCGATCGCGATCGGAATTATCAGTTACGCCCAAAGGACATGGTGGCGTTTTTAATCTGATTTGTTTTGAGAATAGCTGGTATAGTCTCGGAAATTTCCCCTCAAGTACAACCTTTATTTGATAATTTTCATGTCGTAGTCTCGTTTAAGAATTGTAGCTTGCCTATTTTGACTCACTGTCAAAAGTATTTAATAGGGAAGCAATGCCAAAAATTTACGAGGGGAAACGAACATGGCAAAGTATAAATGTACTGTTTGTGGCTATATATATGACCCAGCAGAAGGCGATCCAGATAGTGATATAGCACCGGGAACAGCCTTTGAAGATATACCAGAAGATTGGTCATGTCCAACTTGTGGTGCGACAAAAGACGACTTTGAACCTGATGAAGAGTGAAAATAACAGCTAGCCTAGAAAGTAGGTGCTGTAAAAGAGATATTTTTGAAATTGTTACCGTTACAAATTGTAGTTATTGGGGGTGGGGCTGCGGGATTTTTTGGCGCGATCGCTTGTGCTAAAGCCAATCCTGATGCCCAAATTACTTTACTCGAAGCTAGTCGCCAACCCCTAGCGAAAGTACTAATTTCTGGTGGCGGACGCTGCAACGTAACTCACGCTTGCTTTGAGGCGGAGGAGTTAGTGCAAAATTACCCCAGAGGTGCAAAAGCTTTGCGGGGTGCTTTGACTCGGTTTGGGCCTCAAGACACAGTAGCTTGGTTTGCTGCTGGTGGAGTCTATCTCAAAACGGAAGCCGATGGCCGGATGTTTCCTGTCACCAATACTTCAGAAACCATTGTGGAATCTCTGATTAAAGCAGTGGCGACATCTGGGGTAAAACTTCGTATCGGTACGCATGTAACTTCAGTGAAACGAACCGCAGCAGAGGGTGGGTTTGATATTCTTCTGAAGTCGGGAGAGACGATTAAATGCGATCGCCTACTTCTGGCGACTGGTAGCAGCCTTGCGGGTTATAAAATTGTCCGAGAGTTAGGTCATGAAATTGAACCGCCAGTACCCTCGTTATTTACCTTCAACATTGTCGATCAAAAATTGCGGGAATTGGCTGGAGTTAGCGTTAACCCTGCTCAATTGCGGTTATCTGCGGGCAGAAAATCTCAATTGCAACAAACTGGGCCATTACTAATTACCCACTGGGGTTTGAGTGGCCCGGCTGTTTTGAAGCTTTCGGCTTGGGGTGCAAGAGTTCTGCACGAAAGCCGCTACCAAGCCACATTATTGATTAATTGGCTGCCTGATTTGCACCAAGAACAAGTGCGAGAAAAAGTTTTAGCAGTTAAAGATGAATGGGGAAAGAAAGCGATCGCATTGCATCGTGGAGTTGATCTACCTCATCGTCTCTGGCAATACATCATTGCTCGTGTAGGCATTACTACAGAAGACCGTTGGGCAGAAATATCTAGTAAAACCTTAAATCAACTGGTGCAAGAACTTACTCAAGGAGAATATTTAATCAACGGTAAAGGAGCCTTCAAAGAAGAATTTGTTACCTGTGGCGGTGTTAAACTCAAAGAAGTCAACTTCAAGACAATGGAAAGTCGGTTAGTTCCTGGTCTTTATTTTGCCGGAGAAATCTTAGATATTGATGGCGTCACCGGTGGGTTTAACTTCCAAAGTGCTTGGACAACTGGGTATTTAGCAGGCGTAGCAATGGCGACTAGCGATTAGTACCACCATCGGGATTATGACAGCTTAAGAGAGTTCGTAGTAAGCAGTTTAGTGCTTAGAAAATAAGGACTAAAGTCCTTACTACGGTTCTGGGCACTGCTGATTGGGGGCTTTTTTAGCTGTTACTTTTAACTACGACAAGATTATTGGTTCTGATTTTGATCAACCAAGTAGCAGTATCAAGGCAACAATAGAAAAACCTCAGTTAGATTCACTCAGTCAATCTCTACCCCCGTTTCCTTGCCAATTGCGAGTCCGGTTGAAGATAAAAAAGCATCTGATTACTAATTACGAGTTAGTATCAGGCTCATCTAAAATCTCACTATAAGGTTGAGGTTCTCTTAGGCGCTGTTCAGCATACTTATGGCGTAACTTCACAGCTTCTAAGTAGATTTTTTTCCGAGCTAAATTAATAATACCTAAAGGCTCATGTTCAGGTAAGGTGTGCCAAGGAGAGAAAGATAACCCCTCATTTAATCGGTTGCGTTCTTCAAATTCGAATTTCTGAGCCGGAATTTTGACAGTAGCCAGTTTAATATATGGTGCATCCTCTTCCTTCCACTCTTTAGTGGGATCTTCAATAGGTGTCTTTTCGTCATCTACAAAAAGCTGTACTAGAAAGTCAAAATTTGCTTCTTTTGCTTCTTGAGTGAGATATTTGACTACTGCTTCACGCAGATAATTTTCGGAATCAGGTTTCCCATCGGAAATTTCATCCGGTTGGTGTGGCTGAAGTGAGAATTTAATCACATGAGAGCCAAGTTTATACGGAGTCGTACTCCAGTATGGGATGAGTAAGGGATTCGCTACCTGTTTGCTGCTAGCAGCTTGGATAATTTCAAATACTGGTGCAAGCGATCGCAATAATTCTGGATCAGCCTGATCACTACCAACTTTCCCCAAATCAGCAAACTGTTGCAGGGTTCGCGTTATAAAAACTGGGTGACTAAGAAAAATAAAATCTTGTGTGTACTTCTCGTCATCAAGTACCTTTTCCCCTTCTACCTCCAGAAGTTTGATAGCTAAACCGTGAATATCTGGTTCCAAGTCTGATTTGAATTTGCCACGTTTTTCAGGTGCAGAAGCATTAGATAACCGTACCCAAATTGGATAACTCCGTTTTTTGGCAAACACACCCACCCGCCAGGATTCGGGTATGCTGTCTTCGACAATGAATTCTCCCCAAACCAAACCATGACTTTTAGGATGTGTTTGGCGCAAGTCAGGCCCTTTCTGTGCTTGTTCCTGTAAGACATTTGCCAATATGGCATCGGTTTCTGCTGACTGTGTGGGTAAGGATAAGCTCAAATCGCTCATACTTTTTTCCTTGAGTACAAAATTTTCACCAATCAATACAATTTAAGTACTGTAATGAGTATATAGGCTCAAAATATATTTATGAGAGTTTTAAAATTAACTTTATAAATAAGGCTTTAAGTTAACATTCTTCAATAAAGCTACTATCCTTTGTAGATCAATTTTGAATATAGCCAACAATGAAATTCAGTGAAATCCTCCGCCAATTTGGTGACGCAGCCACCAATCATAGCCTGACTAACAACCCAGACCATGACCCTGAAATTACAGGGGTAGCAGCCATTGATGAAGCTACCAACGGTACGATCAGTTATGTAGAAAGTGCAAAATTTGGGTCTTTTGTCGGCAATACCCATGCTAGTGCTTTAATTTTGCCCCAAAACGAAAAATTACAAGCGCTTGCACAAGAAAGAGGTATTGTCTGGCTAGCGACCTCAGATCCGCGACTGTTGTTTGCCAAAGCGATCGCACTTTTTTATCAACCATATCGCCCTATCCCAGAAATTCATCCTAGCGCTGTAATTCACTCCACTGCAAAAGTTGGTAGTGATGTTTATATTGGCCCCCATGCTGTGATTCAACAAGGGGTAGAAATTGGCAATGGTGCAATTATTCATCCGAATGTGGTGATTTATCCAGATGTTAAAATAGGCGATCGCACCACCTTACACGCTAACTGTACCATCCACGAACGCACCCGCATCGGTGCAGATTGCGTCATTCACAGTGGTGCTGTCATCGGTGCAGAAGGCTTTGGTTTTGTTCCTACCCGAACTGGTTGGTTCAAAATGGAACAATCCGGCTATACAGTTTTAGAAGATGGCGTGGAAGTTGGTTGCAACACTGGTATTGACCGCCCATCTGTCGGAGAAACACGGGTAGGTCGGAATACAGTAATTGATAGCTTAGTGCAAATAGGTCATGGTTGCCAAATCGGTTCTGGTTGTGCGATCGCAGGTCAGGTTGGCATGGCGGGAGGTGTTAAACTGGGAAATCGCGTTATTTTAGCTGGACAAACAGGAATAGTCAATCAAGTGAAGATGGGAGATGGGTCGATGACATCTGCTCAAACTGGAATTCACAACGATGTTGCACCAGGAGAAGTTGTCTGCGGAACTCCAGCCCTTCCTTACAAACTATATCTCAAGGTATCTGCTGTTTATGGTCGCCTGCCAGATATGTATCAATCGCTAAAGCAATTGCAACGTCAATTCAAAAATAGCAATGAATAAGCTGAAAGTTATCTAAATTGCATAATCAAATTCAAAATTACTCTTGTGGGGCGCGAATCTTGCACGTCCCATTCTGTATTCTTATTCAAGAGGATTTTGTTTTAATTCCTATTGACAGATGGGAATTTGAATGAGAATAGTTGAATTAGTTTCGTCGGGTGAAATGGTACTTGTACCATATTATTTTTTGAGAAAAAGTGTGAGAGAAGCAGAAAAAGGTATGAAGTGAAGGATATCTGAACAAGGGAGAAATTTTCCCCCATACCTCTTTTCCTTTGCTTTGCTCCTGATATAAGTCGGCACAATAAAACTAAACTGTGTAAAGAAAAGTAAACAAGGCTCAAACCCTTTTTCCTTTTGCCCCCTGCCTTATCCCAACGATAATTATTTACGCCTACCTACTTATACAAGGGACTTAAGCCCCTTGTACTCCATAAACTAAAATCCTAATTTTTCCAACACTGGCTTTGTGGAAACAACGTGACGGTCTAAACCCAGTTCTTTTGGACTAACGCCAAGTGCCAAAGCAATCAACTGGGGTAAATGCAATACTGGTAAACCTAGCTTTTGTTCAATCACCTTTTCTACCTCTGGCTGACGCGAATCTAAATTTAAGTGGCACAGAGGACAAGGCGTAACTATACAGTCAGCACCAGATGCTAAAGCGTCCTGAATATGCATCCCCGCCATCTTAAAAGATTGGGTAGTGGCATAACTAGCAAGGGGCCAACCACAACATTGTGTCCGACCTCGGTAATAAATTGGTGTTGCACCCACCGCCCGAAACATATTTTCCATCGCTTCCGGTTGGAAGGGGTCGTCATAAGGCATAGATTTTTGGGCGCGGAGGAGATAACAGCCATAAAAAGCCGCACATTTTAATCCAGTTAACTTCCGGGTAACACGTTTGGTAATTTCCTCTAAACCGTAATCTGTTACTAAGGCGTAAAGAAGATGTTTAACGTCAGTACTGCCGCGATAAGGGGAACAGCCTTCTTTATTTAGCAAGCCATTAACCTGTTCAATATAAACAGGGTTAGAAGTCTTACATTCTTTCAGGTGTTCGTTGACGTGACCGATAACACCTTGACAAGTGCTGCAATGGGTAAGTAAGGGCAGATTTAATTCTTCTGCTAGGGCAATATTTCTAGCGTTGACTGTATCTTCTAGCAGTTGCGAATCTTCTTTAAATGTGCCAGAACCACAGCAAGCAGCTTTTTTAAGTTCAACTAGTTCAATACCCAATGCTTGGGTAAGCGCTTGAGTTGATTGGTAAAGTTCCCGACAGGCCCCTTGAGCAACACAACCGGGGAAGTAAGCATATTTCAGTGTCTGAGGTAGCATAGAAGTATGTTTGGGTTAGAGCGATCGCTCTAAACAATAACTGTTTTATCATTCCCTTGTTAGCACTAAAGTTATGATGTTTGACGTTTAGCTACCCTTTAACCTAGACAGTTAGGGGTCGCAGCATCTACATATTCTTAATTGCTAGCAAGACTGTAAATACTGACCGAGACATTGTAAAAAATTTTAGCAATAATTGAAAAGCCGAAGCATTTACACGGTATCAGTGATGGCGTAGCGCGCTCCACAGTTCAAGTGTTCCCAGAAAACTTACCCGATTTATTTTAGGAATGGGAGAGGTTTTCTAACAGAAAAACCCTTGGAAGTATGCGGGCGATCGCGCTTGACGATAAGATGTATATGCTCAAAACAATGTCTCCTCTAAAGAGCAGATCGTAGCAAGTGGTTAAGGACTTTTATTTATGAGCCAAGCGGAACTTTTTGAAAAGGTCAAGAAAATCGTTATCGAACAACTGAGTGTTGATCCCCCAGATAAAGTCACACCACAAGCCAAGTTTATGGAAGACCTGGGAGCAGATTCCCTCGATACCGTTGAGTTGGTGATGGCTTTGGAAGAAGAATTTGATATCGAAATTCCCGACGAAGCTGCCGAGCAGATTACATCGGTTCAAGACGCAGTAGATTACATCAATAACAAAGTTACCGCCTCAGCTTAACTGGGGATTGGAATTGGGGATTGGGATTGGGGAGATTTTTCTCTAATATCTAGCCACTCTTCACGTGACGCTGCTAATGTCACTAATGCTGACGTTAACGCCAGTCGCTTGAAGTCAGCAATCCGATGCCAGTCGCTCGTAAAGGAAACCTTTAAGACCGCGCTGGCTCACCAGTACCTAGTCGCTAACCTCAAATTTTTTGCCTGCTGCTTTTTCGCCATTTTTAACTGAATCATGACAGATCATACACGTAAACGCGTTGTTGTAACTGGTGTTGGCGCGATTACACCTATAGGTAACACAGCAACAGAATATTGGAATGGATTATTGAGTGGACGCAATGGCATTGACAACATCACATTATTTGATGCGTCTCGCCATGATTGCCGGATTGCTGGTGAGGTGAAAAACTTCGATCCGCATGATTACTTGGAGCGTAAAGAGGCCAAGCGCATGGATCGATTTTCCCAATTTGGGGTTGCAGCAGCAAAACAGGCTCTAGCTAACGCGGAGTTAGCGATCAATGACCTGAATGCAGAACAGGTAGGTGTGATGATCGGTTCTGGCGTTGGTGGAATTAAGGTATTAGAAGACCAGCAAACTATCTACCTCAACCGTGGCCCCGATCGCTGTAGTCCATTCATGATTCCGATGATGATCGCCAATATGGCCGCAGGATTAACGGCAATTCACACAGGTGCTAAAGGGCCAAACTCTTGTCCTGTAACTGCCTGTGCTGCTGGTTCCAACGCTATTGGAGATGCTTTTCGCTTAATTCAAGGGGGATATGCCCAAGCGATGATTTGTGGGGGAACGGAATCAGCTGTCACACCCTTATCGATAGCTGGGTTCGCCGCCTGCAAAGCACTCTCTTTTAACAATGATGACCCGGCTCATGCTTGCCGTCCCTTTGACCGCGATCGCAACGGATTTGTTTTGGGTGAAGGTTCAGGAATTTTAATTCTAGAAGAACTGCAACACGCCATCAGTCGCGGCGCTCACATTTATGCGGAAATGATCGGTTATGGCATGACCTGTGATGCCTACCACATCACCTCCCCCGTACCTGGTGGACTTGGAGCCGCTAGAGCAATCGAACTAGCGCTCAAAGATGCCAGTATAACTCCCGAACAAATTAGCTATATTAACGCCCACGGCACTAGCACCCCAGCTAATGATTCAACTGAAACCTCAGCAATCAAAAAAGCCTTGGGAGAATATGCCTATAAGGTGGCAATTAGCTCCACCAAATCGATGACAGGTCATTTATTGGGCGGTTCTGGAGGTATTGAAGCAGTCGCAACAGTACTAGCGATCGCTAATGACCAAATTCCACCGACAATCAATCTGGAAAATCCCGATCCAGAGTGTGACTTAGATTACGTGCCTCACTCTAGCCGCGCTCAAAAAGTCGAGGTGGCAATATCCAATTCCTTTGGGTTTGGCGGTCATAATGTCACACTGGCCTTTAAGAAATACGTTTAAAAGAAATTAGGAGGCAGGAGTCAGAATTCAGTAGTTTGATCCGACTCTGCTCGTTTGCCCCATGAGGCCACTTGCTTCAAGTCGGGAAACCCGCCCAACGCAGTGGCTCCCCAATGCCCCATGTCCCATACCCAAAGTATCAAAAATATCATTCTGATATAAAGTAAGCGTTCAGCATGACCCAATTATCAGCTTGATTTATCACCAGAAACTCAGGAGATCCCGCTTGTCCATCGACAAGCGGGAGTGGGATGATAAGGATACTGTGGGGAATCTAAAATAACCCCAGCAAGAGAAGCTACGAAGAGTGCTAACCCGTCGTTAAAAACAAGAGATTATGACTGTTGCAACCCAATCCGCCAAAGAATTGTCCGTCGAAGAACTGGCTATTAACTCGATCCGCTTCTTAGCTGTTGATGCCGTAGAAAAGGCAAAATCGGGACACCCAGGACTACCAATGGGTGCGGCTCCAATGGCTTTTGTACTTTGGGATCGCTATTTGAAGTTTAATCCCAAGAATCCCAAATGGTTTAACCGCGATCGCTTTGTCTTATCTGCTGGTCATGGCTCAATGTTGCAGTACGCCCTACTGTACCTGACAGGCTACGATAGCGTCAGCATTGAAGATATCAAGCAATTCCGTCAATGGGAATCTAAAACCCCCGGACACCCGGAAAACTTCATGACCCCAGGTGTGGAAGTCACCACTGGCCCCTTGGGTCAAGGAATTGCCAATGGAGTTGGTTTAGCGATCGCTGAAGCGCACCTGGCCGCTAAATTTAACAAACCCGATGCCAAGATTGTTGACCATTACACCTACGTGATTGTGGGTGACGGTTGCAACATGGAAGGAATTTCTGGTGAAGCTTGTTCTTTTGCAGGACACTTGGGATTAGGCAAACTCATCGCTTTGTACGACGACAACCACATTTCGATCGACGGTTCCACCGATGTGGCATTCACCGAAGATGTTTCTAAGCGTTTTGAAGCTTATGGCTGGCACGTCCAACACGTCGAAGACGGCAACACCGATTTAGAAGCGATCGCCAAAGCACTTGAAGCAGCCAAAGCTGTTACTGATAAGCCTTCTTTCATCAAGGTAACAACCATTATTGGTTACGGTTCCCCCAATAAAGCAAACACCGCTGGTGTTCACGGTGCTGCCCTTGGCGGAGACGAAATCGCATTGACTCGGAAAAACTTGGGTTGGGAATACGAGCCTTTCGTAGTCCCAGAAGAGGCCCTCAACCACACCCGCAAAGCAGTGGAACGTGGCGCAGGTTACGAAGACGAATGGAACAAGACTTTTGCAGACTACAAAGCTAAGTATGCCCAAGAAGCGGCTGACTTTGAGCGCTACATAAGCAGCAAACTACCTGACGGTTGGGATAAAGTACTACCCACCTACACCCCAGAAGACAAAGGACTGCCTACCCGCAAACACTCAGAAATCTCCCTCAACAAACTAGCGGCAGTTTTACCTGAATTGATTGGTGGTTCGGCTGACTTAACCCACTCCAACCTTACCGAAGTCAAGGGCAAAGGCGACTTTCAAAAAGGGCACTACGAAAACCCCAACATCCACTTTGGTGTACGGGAACATGCTATGGGCGCAATCTGTAATGGGATAGCGCTGCACGCTTCGGGATTAATTCCCTACGGTGCTACCTTCTTGATCTTCACAGATTATATGCGTGCTGCCATCCGCTTATCCGCCCTTTCCCAAGCTGGCGCGATTTGGGTGATGACTCACGATTCCATTGGACAAGGTGAAGATGGCCCCACGCACCAACCCATTGAAACTCTGGCTTCCTTGCGAGCCATTCCTAATTTAACTGTGTTTCGTCCCGCAGACGGTAACGAAACCTCTGGCGCTTATAAAATAGCGATTGAAAAGGCGAAGCAAAACGCTCCGTCTCTGTTGGCGTTCACCCGTCAAAACGTCCCCAACTTGGCAGGTACATCGGTTGAAGGCGTGGCGAAGGGTGGATACACCGTGGTAGATAGCGAAGGTACACCTGATATCATCCTGATTGGAACTGGTTCAGAACTGAGCCTCGCTGTCGGTGCAGCCGAAAAACTTAAGACTGAAGGTAAGAAAGTCCGTGTTGTCTCGCTACCTTCATGGGAACTGTTTGAAGCACAGGATGCGGCTTATAAAGAGTCAATTTTGCCAAAAGCTGTTACCAAGCGTTTGTCTGTAGAAGCTGCCGCTAGTTTCGGTTGGCACAAATACGTGGGTACTGAAGGCGATACTGTTAGTATCGATCGCTTTGGTGCTTCGGCTCCAGGTAATGTTTGTCTAGAGAAGTTTGGCTTTAGCGTTGATAATGTATTAGCTAAGGCTAAACAATTGTTAGGTTAATAGCAACAGAATATTCTCAAAATTTTGTAGGGGTGGGCATCTTGTCCGCCTTTTATTTTATGCAGAGGGAGATTGTTTATAATTGAGGTAATTAGTTAAATCCTGAGAGGAAGTTATGCAAGAAGTTTCTAGCTATCATCAAGAACTTACTAACCGGATATCGCCAATTGTAGACAAGTTATTTAAAAGTAATAGTTTATATCAAGTAAAGTTAAACCAACGTGAGATAATCCAAATGTTAGTTGAACTATTTGGGCAATTCTCACCAGAAGAAATGAGGAAAATTGCAAATGATGATTTGACAGACAGAATTGATAGCATTTTTATTTTAGAGGCAGTTTCAGGTACGTTAAATGATTTAACACCGGAGCAAATCAAAATGTATGATGAAGCAGTAAAGCGAAAATAGACAAAGTGACTTATTTATTAGATACAAATATTATTAGTTATATTTTGAAGAGAAATATAATTGTAGAACAGAAGTTTCGGGAAGTCCGTCGTCTGAAACAAGATGTGTTTATTAGTTGCATAACTTACTATGAAGTCAAACGAGGTCTTTTAGCTATTAATGCAACTAGGCAGTTAGCTGAGTTTAATAAATTTTGTCAAATCTATAAAATTATATTAATAGATGATTTAGAGATTATTGAACTAGCGTGTGAAATTCATGTGGATTTACAACATAGGGGTTTGAAGATACAAGAACAAGATATATTGATAGCGGCTACAGCGATCGCACGCGGATTAATTCTGGTTTCTAATGATTCTGACTTGCTACGAGTTGAAGGACTAAGCTTAGACAATTGGCTATCAACAAAGTCTTAGAAATAACAGCTTCGTCTCTACTTAAATTTACATTTGTCCTTGTAACACTCGTGTTTAGAAACCGGGTTTTTCTGAAAAGCCCGGTTTCTAGTCCTAAATTCCGACTAACTTATCTAAAATAGCCCTAGCGCGATAATCCTTTACTCCTCCTGCTGTCCGATAAAAAACCTCCCATTCATCAGAAGTAATTTGTAAATATGATTTGTATTTATCTGCTGATGCTCTCAGCTTTTGTTTGTAATCTGGATAGGAATAGATTTTAAGGTAGCGTCCGCGATTACCTGTGCGGCGAACCTTTATTTTCCACTCGCGATTATAGCTGTCACGTAAAACTGTTTCTCCCAAATCATGTTTACCATTATGGCGTATGTTGTCGAATAATTTGGCATCTTGGGCGATTTCTTTACCAAGCCTATATAAACTATAGAAATCTAATATCATTACGTTTACCTCCAAAACTATTTCAAAACAGGGGTTTTAAATTTATTCTTTTAATTTGCATGATTAGTCAATTTAAAACCAATTTGAAAGCGAACTTAATTATCCAAAAACTGACTTCTTTATCCCGTAGATAGCTAATCCAGCAACTGCACCAGTCCCAGCAAATCCTACTAAACCTATTCCGTAAGCAGTTCCTCCGATTGCTAGGCCTGCACCTCCAATACTGTGATACACAGTCACTCCTACCACTGCACCTACTGTTGCAAATGTAGATGCTTCATTAATATTTTGAATAATATCCATTTTTTAAACTCTGAATAACTTGTTATTAGCTTATTTAATTTTTTGAGGAAATGCTACTAAAGAAATACGTAATTAAAATAAAGATTCATTAAAGTATGGTTTGAGGTAAACTTGAGCCTTTAGACTCAACTCAAGCATAATTTTTTAAACAGATACCTATTAAGATTTGTATTTATACCGTCAAAAGTGGAGGTTGCGAGAAAGGTAACATTATTTAGTTAAACTTCAATTCTCTATTATATATTTGTGTAATCAATTATACTTGTAATGTAGATAAGATTATAGGAGATATTAAAACTTAGTATTATGTCTAGTCAAGAACAAAATTCTAACAAAGCATTAAAGCAAACGCAGATTAGTGTAACAAAGAAGAAAGTACAACCTCCCTCAGACCTCAAAAAACCAAAGAAAACCGAATAAAAAGCATTAGAGTTACTTGTAGAGACTTAAATTCAATTAAGTCTCTGCAATTTTCATCAAAAATAAATCAGCTTATTTATTTTTTGCTTGAGTCTTTGCCTGTTCTAAAGCTATTTCTTTGATTGCCTGATATGAATTAACATTTGAAGTACCTTCAATAGCTTTAACTGCCAAATCCTGAACTTGTTTGAGAGCGGATTCAAGTTGTTTAGAAAGATTTTGAACTCGCGTCTCTTGATTTGTAATAGTTTGTTCTAGAGATTGCAGTCTTTGTTCATAGAAACGCTTTTGCCCTTCCACTTCCTTAGAATATAAATCTGATTTTACTTTAGCTTGGTAATGGGCAATACCTTTGCCTTCTTCTGTAGCTTTTTTGATAGCTGCTTCTTTATCTTTTGGAAAAGCCTCTACCTTGGCTTTTAACTCTTCAAATTGTTTCTCTCTTTCCGAAATTGCTTTCTCCCGTTCAGCCCACTGTTTTTCTGTTTCTTGTAGTGATTCTTCCAGTTGCTTATATAGCGCTTTCTGCTCTTGTTCGTATTCGTCATTTTGCAGTTGTTGCTGGAATTCTAGATTATATTTGTACTCTGTTGTATCACGCTGCCGAGTTTTATTCAAGTTTTCATTCCGTTCTTTTATCGCCTGTTGCTGTTCTTCCTGTTCTTTTCCCCAAGTATTTCTTTGCCCTAGTATTTCTTGGAATAACACTTCAGAACGTCGGCTATATTCTTCCTGATAAGATTTAGTATTATCTTCATAGGCTTGGATAAGAGTATCCAAGATATCATCAGAAATTTCTAAATTATGCAACTGTGTTAATTGTTTAATTTCTTCTTCTAAAGTTCGCTTGATTTCTTCCAAATTAGAGGCTTTTATGGTTAGCTGTTCTGATAATTCATTAGCAGCACTGCCAAAACCTAATTGAATCTTCGCCAAGCTTTCAATTGTATTGTTCATCTTTTCTTGGACACTAGAAAGCTGATTCATAGCTATTTTTTGTTCTAATTTAGGCTGTTCTTTAGTTCCAGACTGGTTTTCTTTACCAACTTTATCGAGTTCTGATTTCAGTGCTGCTTTTTCTTTTACTAACTCCTCATACGCCTGAAGAATTTCTACTTTAGTATTCTTATCAGTCGGTTTTTTCCCCACCACAACAAACCTCCTCTTCAGGAATTCAAGATGATTAAGATGCTACGAATTCACAACTATTTAGGGTTAGAACTACCAAAAGCCCTCATGGCTAAGTCTTGTGCTTGTTTTAATGCAGTTTGCAATTGAGCAGAAATGCCTTCTATTTGCTCAGACTGTTTCTTAATTGTTTCTTCCAGAGATTGAATTTTTTGTTCATAACTCTGTTTGTTCGATTCCCATTCTCTTTCAAATAAATCAGCCTCAATTTTAGCTTTTTGGCTTGTTTCTTTAATTGCTTCTTCTCTAGCCTTCTTAACGGCTTCTTCAAGTTCGTTAGGAAATATAGTTACTTTTTGTTGATAATCTGCAAAGAGTGGTTGGCGTTCAACGAATATCTTTTCTCGTTCTGCCCAATTTTTCTCTTTCCTTTGATAATTTTCTTGTATTTCCCTTTGTTGTTGGCGCTTTATCCCTTCGTAGCTGTCTGTATTGAGTTTACGAGTAGTTTCTAACTTATACTGAAATTCTTCTTGTTCTTGCTGGCGATTTTTGGCTAATAAATCATTGTATGCTTGAAGTTTTTCTTCATACTCTGCTTGCTCTTTTTGCCATTCTTTCCGCCTGATTGTAATTTCTTTTTCTAGCGCTTCCCTTTTGCTAATAGTATCTTGTTCGAGAATTTTTAATTTTTCTTGATGTTCTTGACTTAAAACGTCTAAAGTATCCGCTACAACTCTAATTTGTTGAAGTTCTTGTAGGCGTTGAATTTCAATTTCTATAGCTCGGTTCAATTCATCTAACTTAGAATTTTCCTGAGCTAGCTTTTCAGATAATCCATTGAGAATACTGCCAAACTCCAATTGTAAATCAGCTAAACCTTTGACAATACTATCAACTGTATATGCAGAAGCTGCTTGCAGAATTCCTTGACTTTTTGCCTTTTCTGCTTCCTCTTGTTTGGTTGCTATTTTAGATTCAAGTTTTTTTCTTTGAATAATAATTTGTTGAAATGCTTGCATTAGTTGTTGTTTGCTGTCCTTGACTCCAACTGTAGTCATCTTTCAACTCCCTTCAATAGGCAAATTATTTATTGGGTAGCAAGCCATACCAATAACTACCCTATGCAGACATCAGAGTAGCCTTTGAATCAACATTTTTAACGCAGTGGAAATACTGAAATGATCCACATCTAACACTTAGTGGGTACGAATTTTCCACATAGATGTCCTTCTGTTTTTCAGATATAGTTTTCTTTTTTAGATTTTATAGTATTTTTGTACTATGATAAATATACCTAAATTAATCTCCTCTGTCAAGATAATCTTCATGCAATAATGTCTTTGGATCTTGTGAAGACAGAATCGAAAATTCAAAGTTTTTAATTAAAAAACTATTAGAAGCTTGCAGCCACAGTGATTTATGATTTAAGAGACTGCTGTGGTATATGTTACTTTTTGTAAATAAAATCTAAAAGAATTAACCCTAGTAGAAGCGCGGTTACAGTAAGGCGAGATAATAGACTTAATCATCCTAATTGATACAAGCACAGTCCTAGACTTTTGTGATATCAATGTATACCAGTGAATCAACCAAATATTCTGCCAGAACGGACATTGGACAAACCAGCCGTATTCTGGTAGTAGAAGATGAAGAATTAATCCAGGAAATGCTAGCTGTAGCTCTGGAAGAAGAAGGTTACGGGGTGATAACTGCCCCCGATGGGCGGTCTGCTATAGAGTATCTTAAAAGTTTTGAAACCAATTCAGGGGAACTTCCCTTTGATCTGGTCATTCTTGATTTGATGCTGCCGCAAATCAATGGGCTAGATGTTTGCCGCTTGCTGCGTCATCAAGGCAACCCAGTACCGATTTTAATGCTCAGTGCTAAGGGTAGTGAAACTGACCGTGTTTTGGGGTTAGAGGTGGGTGCAGATGACTACCTGACCAAACCCTTTAGTATGCGCGAGTTAGTTGCTCGTTGTCGCGCTTTACTCCGCCGCCAACGCCTAAGTAATTTGCCACAAATACCAGTATTAAAATTTAAGGATGTCTCCTTGAATCCTCAAGAATGTCGCGTGCTGGTTCGCGGTCAAGAAGTGAGTCTTTCTCCCAAAGAGTTCCGCTTGCTGGAACTGTTTATGAGTTACGCCCGCCGGGTATGGTCACGGGAACAATTGCTCGATCAGGTTTGGGGACCAGATTTTGTCGGCGATAGTAAAACTGTTGACGTTCACATTCGGTGGTTGCGCGAAAAATTAGAGCAAGACCCCAGTCATCCCGAATATATTGTGACTGTAAGAGGTTTTGGCTATAGGTTTGGATAATTAGTTGAGATAGTTGTTAGTTTTTAGTAGTCACCAAGAAACTAACAACTCAAATGCTTTTATTGGGATTTTTTCTGGGTTTAACGGTAGGCATTGGGTTTTGGGTTTGGCAACAGGTTCAACTAAACCGCTACCTGGGGCGCTTACTCCGACCGTTAACCTCGCATTCTTATAAGAAGGTAGTGCTGCTGATTCCTGGGTTGCGGCAAGAAATAGCAATGGTGAAACAGCAACGGCAAGATTTGCAGCAGTCGTTGCAAACTTACCAAGACCTGCTAAATTTTGCTCCAGTGGGATATTTGCAGGTGGATGAAGAAAATCAACTACTGTGGTGCAATCAACAGGCGCAGGAAATTTTGTATCTGCAAAGGTGGCAACCAGAACAGGTGCGCTTGTTATTGGAGTTGGTAAGGTCTTACGAACTTGACCATTTAATTGAGCAAACTCGCGATTGCCAAAAACCACAAATGGGAGAATGGATATTTCATCCATCTTGTGATGATGCAGCAGAGATAGCAACAATCAAATCTCTGGCTTTGCGGGCTTCTAGCTTCCCTTTACCCAATGGACAAGTGGGAGTATTTTTAGAAAATCGTCAACCCCTATTAGATATAAATCAAGTACGCGATCGCTCTTTTTCCGATCTAGCACACGAACTCAGAACGCCGCTAACTTCGATTCGCTTAGTTGCGGAAACTTTACAAAACCGTTTAGAACCGCCTTTAAATCGCTGGGTTAACCGCCTCATGCAAGAAGTTGACCGGCTGATTAACTTGGTGCAAAGCTGGTTAGAACTTACCCAAATGGAAGCAAACCCAAATATGCAATTGCAAGCTAAAGCTGTAGAATTGCGATCGCTGATTGCATCTGTTTGGGAAACACTAGAACCTTTAGCACAGCCTCAACATCTATCTTTTTCTTATTCTGGCCCAGAAAATCTTTGGATTAAGGCAGATAAAGCCAGGATTTACCAGGTTTTTCTGAATTTGCTAGACAATAGCATTAAGTACAGTCCTCCTGCTACAAGCATTTACATTGAAGCGAAAATCTTATCAACAAAGGATAACGATTCTGCTTCCCCAATCTTAGAAATAAGTCTTATTGATTCTGGAGTTGGCTTTTCTGAGGCAGATTTACCCCACGTTTTTGAGCGATTTTATCGAGGAGATAAAGCGCGAACTCATTCCCCCCAAGATAGTAACTCCATAGGAGCGATCGTTGGTAATGGATTAGGATTAGCGATCGTTGAGCAAATTCTGATTGCCCACGGAGGTTCAATCAAAGCAATGAACCATCCAGAAACTGGCGGTGCATGGATGCAACTCCAATTTCCTGAAGTTATGGCAAACTCCTTAAGCCAAGACTATAGTTAGTAATATCTTCACCTTTAAGACAACAAGTGTGAAAGCTGTCAATTATACTCCCAATCCGCAAAGACCACAACTCGCACGCGCCATTAGGCGCTTAGAGCGGGATGTATTACGCATGGGTGCTTTGGTAGAACAATCATTTCGCCTCAGCCACCAAGCGTTATGTGCTCGTAACTTAACAGCAGCTGAGGAACTCCCCCGATTAGATAAAAAGATTGATCGCTTTTATAGACAAATTGAATCAGACTGTACGGCGATTATGACGCTACAAGCGCCTACAGCTCCAGATTTGCGCTGCTTGAGTGCCTTTATGCAGTTGGTGCGAGACTTAGAGCGCATTGGCGATTATGCTGAGGATTTAGCTGAGATTGCGATTAAAATTTTTCCTTACGCGCCTCATACGTCAATGCCCGACATTGAAGCTATGTCCCTTCACGCGCAGTCGATGCTAGCAACTAGCTTAAAGGCTTTGGGAGATTTCGATGAAGCTGGTGGACGCCGTTTAAAGCATCTGGATGATACTGTAGACGATGCCTACGATCGCGTTTATCAGACTTTAGCTCAACAACGGGATGTGCCTGGTGTAGTCGAGCCAATTATACTGCTGGCACTGGCAATTCGTTGTCTGGAACGCATGGCAGATCATGCTACGAATATTGGTCAAAGGGTAGCATATATTGTCACAGGTCAACGCTCATAATTGATATGCCACCCAGATCCCCGACTTCTACCCTCCAGGAGTCTGCAAGAAGTCGGGGATCTAAATCCAGCGATTTAGTAAGCGCCATTCCACCCTACCATCTTTATAATTATTTGCGCCTCCATACTTACTTAGTCTTCAGAAAATACTAAATAATTAAAAATAAGTTAATTCAATATTTTACTAAAAGCTTACCTATTCTTAAACTTACACAATTAAAGTAACAGATAAACAACTAAAAATTTTGGCTCTATCTCACTGATAGATACCTTAAGCAAAAGTTGTTGCCATCAGAAGATTTTGAGTTAGTCCCTAGCTCTGATTGAGAAGAATAGACTTTCAGATATACAGATGGTTTTTGATACAATTTATTAGAGTTTCTTAATCATTTAAATAGCGAGATTCCCTGATAATTATGTAGTTACGGTTAATGATATATTCCCCAAGTTCTACTTCAAACTCTTCTGCTGTGTCAAATAGCCCTGCCTTCAGCAGACAATTACCTCAGCAGATATTTAACCGTCGGGAGGTAATTCCACCTCAAAATGACGTACTTTGGCGGATTGAATACGGTGCAGTTCGTACCTTAACGTGGAGTGAAGATGGAACATTCATCACTCTCGGTTATTGGGGACTAGGGGATCTGATTGGCTATCCTTTGTCTAGAGTCAAGCCCTACCAGATTGAATGTCTCACGGGTGTGGAAATAAGCATTGTGCCACCTCATTTGTGGCATCAGGATATTAATGCTTTGTTGTCTCATATTCAACAAGCAGAGGATCTACTAAGCATTGTGCATCGAAAACCAATTTCGCTACGCTTATGGCAGTTTTTAGTATGGTTAAGTGAAAAATTTGGACGTGACGTAGCTAAGGGCAAGCTAATTGATTTAAATGTTACCCATCAAGATATTGCTGAAGTCTTAAATACTACGCGAGTAACAGTTACCCGACTCTTACAGCAGTTAGAGGAAGAAGGAACAGTTTTACGTCACAAACGCCGGATTATTTTGCGCTTACCAAATAAATTAATTAAAAACTATAGTCAGCAGTATGTTAACTAATTGCTTGTAATAATCACAGGATCAAGGTATAATCGTTGCTGTGATTGTGTGTGAAATCCACAAAACAGAAGTGCTTAAAGCATTTCCTCATGGCTGGATTATTGTAGGTGTGAGTGAAATTAAAAACATGACAAAACGATTCTGGAATCTTTTTAAGGTTAGTCCGATTGTATTAGCTGCTACATTTTTCGTTGCTAATAGTGCCTTAGCTGCTGAAGTCAACGAACAGGTAACAAATGTTGGCCAGTTATCTGAAACTCAAGAGTCTAACGAAATGAGTCAGGTGACATCAGTTTCTCAGTTTTCGGATGTGCAGCCTACAGATTGGGCGTTCCAAGCTTTACAATCTCTAGTTGAGCGCTACGGCTGTATTGCAGGTTATCCTAACAGTACTTATCGTGGGAACCGTGCTTTAACCCGTTATGAATTTGCCGCAGGTTTGAATGCCTGTTTAGATCGGGTTAACGAACTGATTGCTACAGCTACTGCCGATTTGGTCAGCAAACAAGATTTAGCTACTTTACAGCGCTTACAAGAAGAATATTCTGCTGAACTAGCAACTCTGCGCGGTCGTGTTGATGGACTAGAAGCCCGCACTTCTGAATTGGAAGCTAATCAGTTCTCTACTACTACCAAGTTGGTTGGAGAAGCAATTTTCAACGTATCTCAGGCTTTTGGCGATACTAGAGCGCTTCCTTCTGGTTCTGCTGCCCCCCGGAGTGACTTGAATTCCAACACGACTTTTGGGGATCGGGTTCGTTTGAACTTGTTGAGCAGTTTCACTGGTAAAGACCAGTTGCAAGTTCGGTTAACTGCTGGGAATATTATTTCAAATGCTGGTGTGATCGGCAATGCTGGTGTAACCGGTACTGGTACTAACGAGACGCGCTTGGGTTTTGATGTAGGTGCTCCTGCCGACAACAGTCTTAGCATCGATAAAATCAACTATGCTTTCAATTTCAGTGACGCAATACGTGTCAAAGTTGACGCTAGTGGTGGTGAGTTATGGGAGAATACTTATAACTTCAATCCAGACTTTTCTAGTTCTGCTAGAGGTGCTATCTCTCGTTATGGACGTTTCAGCCCTATCTATCGCCAAGGCGCTAGTGGTGCTGGTTTGACTGTTAGCTTTAATCCTAATGGCCCTATCAGCTTGACGGGTGCTTATCTAGCGGGTAATAATACTGCTACTAGTAGTGCAGGCAACCCTGCTGATACTAATGGGCTGTTTGATGGTGACAGTACCATTTTCGGTCAGTTATCTTTCAAACCCAACAAAGCATTCAATATCGGTCTGAGCTACGCCCGCACTTATCAAATTGATCCCACTCGAGGTGGTTCTGGCTTATTTAAAGGTACAGGCAGTGCTTTTGCCAATCAGCCTTTCGGTGCTACTCGTACTGATTCCAATAACTACGGTGTACAAGTTAATTTCCAACCCAGTTCTAAGTTGACTGTTGGTGGTTGGGCTGGTTATACCGTTGCCGATGCTTTAGACGATTCTGGAAGAGATGCAGACATTTTTTACTGGGCTGCGACTCTTGGTATAAAAGACTTTGGTAGAGAAGGCAATCTTTTGGGTCTGATCTTCGGTCAACCACCCAAAGTCACTGACGGTAATGGAGGTATTGTTGAGGAATCTGGCACTACTTATCATGCAGAAGCTCTTTATCGGTTTCAGGTCAGCGATAATATTGCCGTTACCCCTGGGTTATTGGTAATCTTTAATCCAGAGAACAACAACGATAATGACACTCAGTACGTAGGTACTCTGCGTACCACTTTCACCTTCTAAAATCGGTCATGGGAAATAAATATCACAATTAGATAGACAAAAGCCCACCTTCAAGTGGGCTTTTGTTTAGGAAGAAAATTGGGTATTGCTAAATTTAGGTATGAAAATGATTCAGTGTGATTTCAAAAATTTGTAGAGAAGCAAAATTTTGCGTATCTATGTAGGATGATAATCTGGCTGATTGGATATATCTTTTGGAGGGCGATCGCTACTCCAAGCCCACCACACAGAACCACAGTGACAGTAGTAGAACTCTTGCCATTTGCGACGACGGTCTTCTGTAAGTACAGGCGATCGCCGATTTAGCCAAACTTTCTCAGCTTCTAGGCTACTTGAGTGGCAGTTAGGACAGCAAAAATCATAAGCATGTATTGCCTTATTTGTCCATTCAGGTGGGAGGGTAGCAAAAGCGTCCATGTAGTTACAAATATAGTCTTAATGGCAAGCCAAAACTTTGAGGTTTTGAATTTGGCGGCAAACGAATACTATAAAATCCTGCCACACTATCAAACTGCTTCATCAATATTTTTATGGATCGATCTGAATTTATTCAATACTGCCAAAGCATCTCATAAATCAAAGGTTAACATGAAAACTTTATTTTTTACACGCCTAGTTACTATGCACATTATGGCTAATAATTAAATTTATGGAGCCAAATGTTGAAATTCGCCGTTTGCTAGATGTGATGCCAGCTTCTGGTCGGATGACGACAAAAATCGTCAGCAAGCCAGAGCAAGCAAAAGTAATTGACGCTTCCTTTCCCCAACCCTGGAACCAAGCGCGACCGATATATATTAATTTTGATTTGTGGCGTCGCTTGACAAAGCCGCAACGAGACTTGCTGCTGTTGCAGATGGTTAGCTGGTTGACGGGAGTAAAGTGGTTTAAACCCGACATTTATCAAGGTGTGGTGTTAGCTGGGCTATTAGGCGGATTCTTGGAAGCAGCACAGTCAGATGTAGTGGGTGTAGCTGTAGCTGGGGGATTAAGTGCGATCGCTGCTTTTCGGATCTGGCGCACTAATAAATCTCAAGAGTCAGAGTTAAATGCCGATGCAGCTGCAATTAAGATAGCACAACGGCGCGGTTATTCAGAAGCTGAAGCAGCACAGCATCTATTATCTGCAATTGAAGCGGTAGCCAAAATTGAAGGGCGTTCCAGTTTCAATTTTACTGAGTTGATTCGTTGCCAAAACTTACGAGCGATCGCAGGTTTATCACCAGTGGGTATACCAGAAAGTTATGATAAGTAGAATAAATGTCTCTGCTGCCCATTTGTAGCAACATTTAAAGTGAAAAGTCTTTATATGAGTTTTTGAGAGCGATCGGTCAAAAACCTCGATGAGGCTATTCTACACTGGAATAAGAGAATGTGTGTTTAACTGACTTAGATATCAAAAACTGGGGAGTTTTGTCATACCTTCTCGGTGTTGCTAATGAGGTGATTACCTCGTGTGGTAAAACTTAACTTAAATTCTGTCAGTTACTAACGGAGTTGATAGGAATGGGTACTTTAATTTTTATTGGCTTGATAGGGGTTTACGGAGGCGGGGCTTGGAAGTTTTGGAATGGGTTTGGACGGACTAATTTTAATCCAACTTTGACCAATCGGGTTGGTTTGTCTTTGCTATGGCCAGCTTTGTTTATTACAAATCAATCTTATCGTCGAAACTTTAGAAAGGCGTTGAAGGGCTAGGGATTACTATTAAACCTAATGTCATCACGATCCTGACGCTGGCATAATATCTCAACAGAAAATATCCCAACCTCCCTTCCTTAGTAGGAAAAAGAGGTTGGCCTTGCTCCTTTTAGGAAGGAGAGGAATTAGGGAGGGATAAGTTCGTTAACTGTTGGGAAAGTATTTCAGCTGATGAATTTACGAATTATTTGTGATTGGTTAGCAGATGGATTGCTCCACCTACAGCAGCACCATCAACAGCATTGCCAAGGGTGTCTTTGCTATCGCCAGTAATTACACCAGTCAATGCGCTAGTCCCTGCACCGACTCCGACATCTTGAGCAGCGTTCCGGTGACGGCGATGATGGGTGCTTCTCAGACCATTTGCACCATTGACAGCTGCGCCAGTGACACCACCCCTAACAGCATTTTTTAATACATTATGACGTCCCCTAACTGCTCCGGTTACAACATTGGTAACAGCCCCAATACCTGCATCTCTTAGTACTTGGTCATCAGCAGCAGCGGGTTTGGCAGGAACTAAGGTGACACCAGCTAAACTTGCTGCCATGAGGCTGGGTAAAAATGCGCGTCTTAGGATATTATTCATTGTGTTACCTTCTCAAAACATCAAACAATTGTCTAAAAACGAAAGTTCCTGGAGTTGGAAAAAATCTAATTTTTTATCTGAACAACAGCAACTATTTATTGTTTGACAATATATATATATTATTACATTTGCAAAGTTATAACTGCATCCACTGAAAGCATGAATATAAATTCAGTCCAGAGAAAGCCTTGCTGATTTTTTAACCCATACAAGGGATTACATCTTGACAAAATAAATTCAATATGAAGTGTAGATATTTTCACTACTAGCAAAGGATTTCTAATGAGAAACCACGTAGTGTTTACCCTATCTATCTAAAGAGAGTTGCTAAAATAATTAAACTAACTCGTCGGCGTTAATATTTAATTCTCTGAGTTTAGTAGCCAAGCGTTGCGAGCGCTCCCATCCTGTTTGTAGCAAATTACCCTGATTATCCCACCAGCGCAACCAGGGTAATTCTAAATTTTGATAGCGACCTTGCCAAATCCCCAACTCTACACCCATCGGTTCAATCGGATAATGTCCGCGTTCATTGGCAGGTATTAGCTGATATTCACCCCTAAGCAATTGATACGCCTGGACACTGGCTTTTTTCACTTCATAAATGCCATAGAAAGGAACTCTAATTGCTTGCTCATAAACCCAAAATTTTCCTGTAATGGGTGTTTTGTCCCGTTCTTCTGAACCATCCCCTGAAACAAATTCCAACACAATCAGAGGTGCAACGTATTCTTGCCATAGCACATAAGAACGGCGGACTTGACCATTTAAAGTTGGTGGTACATTTGGCACATAAAACCAATCTGGGGCTTCTGCTCCTCTTTCTGGTGGTTCAGTCATGCGCCAATAAATACCGCTATCTTGACCAATGCAATATTGTCCATTGGGATGCAGCTTCTGCAAGATTGGCTCAATAGAATCTGTCAGCAATAAGCTTTGAGGATGTTCTTGCAAGTTTTTCACAAAATTCCCGTCAGATTCTGGTAGCTGCGTGTGGTCTGGTAGGGTTGATTCAATGCCTAATGGTGTCTGTGCTGAGGTCATGGGAACCTCCTAAATGTGGGGGGATAATAAGTAATATGACATTTTTTATAGTTGGTTGCGGGCATGGGAACACAAGGCTTGCTGAATGCAGGAATGAAAATGATTTTGTAGAGACTAGCAATTCCAAGATTCATACATTTAATTAGCAACGCCGAACAAACTCCTGTCTACAAATAGACTGTATTTGGGAACTTATGCAAAGACAGAAAATGTCAAGCAAAGCTAGAAAAACCTAGATTCGGTGGAATATCCTGAATTCGCCCAGGCCCGATCGCTCGTAATGCTTCTTTGAGTAAAATATCCCCAGTATACAAGGCACGTCCGACAATTACGCCAGTTACGCCTTGAGGTTCTAATGCCAACAAACTCAACAAGTCGGTGAGGGAACTTACCCCACCAGAGGCAATTATCGGGATGGAAATTGCTGCTGCAAGTTCTCGCAAAGCTTCTAAATTTGGCCCTGTAAGTGTACCATCTCGGTGGATATCTGTGTAAATTATGGCGGCTGCACCCAATTCTTGCATTTGTACAGCCAGTTGAGTTGCTAAAACTTCCGAGGTTTCTAACCAGCCGCGAGTTGCTACTCGACCGTTACGAGCATCAATACCGATAATAATCTGTTCGGGAAATTCTTGGCAGAGTTCTTGCACTAACTGGGGTTGTTCTACGGCGATAGTGCCGAGAATCGCCCAGTGTATGCCTAGATTGAATACCTGTTGCACACTGGTGCGATCGCGCAATCCTCCACCAATTTCAATGGGTACTGACACCGCTTGAGCGATCGCTTCAATTGCCCCCAGGTTTACTACTTTACCTGCTTTGGCACCATCTAAATCAACTATATGCAATCTAGTAGCACCTTGATCTACCCACTGTTTGGCAACATCAGCAGGATTTTCGCTAAAAACTTGCGAGCGATCGTAGTCTCCTTGATACAGTCGCACACAGTGACCTTCTAGTAAATCAATCGCTGGAATTACGTCCATTTAACTCTTCCTCATTGCAATCAAAATGCTATCTAAACCTCGTCTAACTTGAGAACTGTAGTTTTTTACCAAAGTTTTGCGATTGCTTCCTACCCTGCGGCAACGCTAAGAGCGAACGTCGCAATGACACAACAGAATAATTCAAAACTCCAGGTTTCAACATAGACGAGGTTTATAGCTGAATTTACTGTTTTTCATTTTTCATTTTTAATTGCCTTACAGCTTGCCCAAAACCCAGCACAAGCAAGATGTTAGAAAGCGTCAAAAATAGTTCTGCACTACCGTGCAACCAATCCACATTGGCTAAAGACTTACCATAATGCAATACAGCATAAATCCCCGCCGGGATGGTAATGGCAACAAAAACGAGAGTGCCGTAAAATCCATACAGCGCCAAACGCGGCATTTGCGGACTGCGGCTGATAAACCACAAGAAACCCAAATAGGGAAACAGTGAAAGTGCAAACAGGGTTTCTTTAGAAATCATTGCTCTGATTTAATAGGTTTTGGTTCAACAGTGTTGACAGATTTGGTAGAACGCCAAATCAAAAACGCGGCTGCCCAAAGCGTAAAATTACCAACTAAAGTCATGGTAGCTTGAAGCGTTACCAGCCATTCCAGTGATTCGGCGTTATCGAAATAATGCCAGGTACAGGCACACATCGCGCTGACTAAAGCTGGTAACATGGCAAGGGATAATCCCCACCAGCTGCGGTTATTAGTCAGTTCGCCGTAAGTCCAGATTAACCAAATGGCGACAATCCACTCAATAACGCTAGAAACATGAATAATCCAGGTGGGAATCGAAAGGGCGTGCATAAGAAAGTTAGGAGTTAGGAATTAGGAGTTGAGACGGGATTAATCGCGTCTGTACAGGGGTTAGGAGTTAGGAGTAGGGGTGTCAAGGTGATATGTAGCTTGAATTTTATATTTGTTTAAACAAAATCTTTGCTTGTTCTTTTAAAATTTTAAAGATTTCGAGTTCAAAGGCTCAACGTCCGAGTTCAGAAGCTCAACGTCCGAGTTCAAAGGCTCAACGTCCGAGTTCAGAAGCTCAACGTTCGAGTTCTGAGGGAGTTCTAACTATCTTCTGCACTATTCAAAATAGAACTTGGGAATGAGTTTACCATCTGTATCGGGGACAGAGATTCATTTAACAATAGCTATTAATCCAAAATCCAAAATGGTCAAAATGCGGGCATTATTGTCTGGGTATTACGGTAAAGGTAATGGTGGTGACGAAGCTTTGTTGGCAACGCTTTTGCAAATGTTACCACCTGATGTAACGCCTGTGGTGCTTTCTGGTAATCCAAAGGAAACGCGCGATCGCTACAATGTAGAAACCTACGATCGCATGGCTCCCTTAGCTGTACTACAAGCTTTACGCTCTTGTAATGCCTTAATTTGGGGCGGCGGGAGTCTCATTCAGGATGTTACCAGTACTATCAGTCCATTTTATTATGGGGGGCTGATGGCATTAGCGCAGAAAATGGGTTTGAAAACTGTTGCTTGGGCGCAGGGTATTGGGCCTTTGGTGCGTCCGCAAACTCGTTGGTTAGCACGGCAAACTTTTGGTAATTGTACCAAAGTTAGTGTTCGCGATCGCGCCAGTGCTGCTTTATTATCTGATTGGCAAATTCCCTGTATTATAGCTCCTGACCCGGTTTGGGCGTTGGAATCTAAACCAGTCCCAGGACTTTGGGATTTACCTGCGCCGAGAGTTGCGGTAACGTTGCGATCGCATCCCCAACTCACAGAAATACGTCTGGCAAATTTAACTCGTGCTTTGGTTGACTTTCAAAAAGCTACACAGGCTTTCATTTTATTACTGCCATTTCAAAAAAGTGAAGATTTAAGTATTGCCGAAGCCATTCAACCACACCTTAAAGATGTTAGCAAGATTTTGTGTCTGGAAGATCCGCAACTTTTAAAAGGTGTGTTTCGCGGCGTTGAAATGGCAATTGGGATGCGTTTGCACAGCTTAATTATGGCTGCATCTGTTGGTTGTCGCTGTTTTGCTCTCAGTTATGACCCCAAAGTAAATCGCCTCATGGAAGACTTGGAAATGCCTGGATGGGATTTAGCGAGTTTACCAGATGACACCAATTTGATTGGTCTGACTTGGATGGAGCATTACGCCAATGGCGATCCGTTATCACCTGAGCAAATACAATCTTTAGTAGATAGGGCATTAATGCACCGCGAGTTATTGAGCCACGCTTTATCTAATAAGTAATAAGACTTACGCACAGGTAACGGAAAACGTAGACGCAAAGCGGCTTCCCACATAGTACCACAGAGAAGCCAGTGCGCCCTTGCGGTTCTCCGACTTCTTCGCTCTTAGCGTTCCCGTTCGCGCAGCGTCTCCGTCAGGAGAAGGGTAGCAACTGGCGCGACGCAGAGAAGCCAGTGCGCCCTTGCGGTTCCCCGACTTGTTCGCGCAGCGTCTCCCCTTGGGAGAAGCAACTGGCGCGTCACGGAGAAATGAGAGTTTGAGAGGGTTTTTGCGTAAGTCCTAAATAAGATAAAGCAATATATACCAAAAAAATGCAAAACTTCTAGAACTTACGCACTGTAGAAAATAATCATGTTGTGTATCAACGTAAATACCTTTTTTCAGCCTTTTATGAATGATTATTTTGGCAGGAAGGGAGTAATTGTCAAAATTTTGTAAGGTAATTATGAAATTACTTAAGTATGTATTATCACAATTGTTTTTAGCGATATTATTTAGGGAACACAAAAATAATTATTGAGAGAATTCTGATGATCAGCTTTGGCTTTTGGAACCTAATTATACTAATTTTAGTTGCTTGGGTTCTTAAAAATAATTGGCGATTAGATGATGAACAGGCAGCCTGGAAAAATTCTTTATTTTTAAAATCTTCTGTGATTCAACAGTTGATAAAATTTTTTCGTAAACCAATTGTTAACTTTATCGTTCAAGCAGGTGTTGTATTAGTCGTTACAAGATTTCTCTGTTATACAGCTTGGCTAATTTATTTCCTAAATCAACCACATCCACCCTTCTGGGATTTTCAGTGGTATTATGTAGCCAGTAAATTGGCTCATCAGCATTTGAGTCCCTTTAATGTCGAGATTTTTAACCAAACTTTCTGTACCATAACTAAGGTGTGTGGATCTCTTCCACCGTTTGTCTATCCACCTAATATTATTCCTCTTATCTGGTTTCTCGGTGATTTTTCGCTTAATAATGCATTTAAAATCTCGATTGTGATGCATATATTAGCAATCGGTTTGGCCTTCTGGGGAGCAAATATCCTGCTGGAGTCGAAGTCGCGAGCTTTGAAAACTATTTGCACAATCTTGGTTGCCTTGATTTATGGCTTAGTTCGCGATTTTCAAGTTGGTAATATTGCTATTTTTATTGCAGTTCTGATCTTATGGATGTTTATCTTGGCTAGAAAAAATCAAGATATTCCAGCAGGAATTTGCTTGGGACTTGCCCTTTGTAAACCAACATTAGCTGCATTATTCATTTTATATTTTCTACTTAAAAAACGGTTTTTTCTAGTTTTTGTATCTGTTGTCACAGTCACTTTTCTAGCACTTTTAGGTCTAGCTTTGACAGGCAATTCTTTGACACAATTCCTGTCAGATGATAGTCAGGGATTTTCACTCTGGCTAAAAGATCCATCAGTTAACCCTTATATTTCGATCAGTCGCCTCGATTTGATGGTTGTGGGTCCAAGATTATTCCCTAATAACCCATTCTTTGCCAAGCTTTTGTCAAATATAATTGTTCTGATACTCGTTAGTTGTGTCGGTTGGTATTTGTATCTACAACAATCTCTTACAGCTTGGTCAAAAAAAATCTATTTAGTAGAAATAGTATTAGTTTCTTGCTTGAGTATTAGCATCAACTATTCACAGGAAACTAGTTCTGTGATGTTAATACCTGCTGCTGTTTTTTTGCTAAATGATTTGCTGTATCAGATCAGACATTGTAAATTCTCTAGGATAAGAATGTCTGTTTGGTTAGCAGGAGTTTGCTGTATTGCAATGCAAACAGCAGTTATTCATGGCTGGCTCATCCACTCTCTAGCAAAGCACTGGAACGTGAAAGCAGGGGAATTGCCATACTTTATGAAAGTAACTATTTTCGCCCTACCGAGTTATGCCGTTTTAGGAATCACTGTAAGTATTTTAGTTTTAGCAATTAGTTCCCTTCGTCAAAAACAGATTCTAAAATTTGAATCATTTAATCGGGTGTCAATATAATTCGTAATTGAGAATTTATAGTTCGTAGTTGCAATCAGTACTTGTGTACACTCCATTGATTGTTGACCACTGAATCACAGACTTCAGTGCTTGCTCTATAACCATTTAATTACGAATTACGTAGCTTGCTTCTCGTCGGAGGCGAGTATTACGAATTAGTAATTATTTGGTTATATTGATGCTAAAGTTTAAAACCAGTTTTACCTTTTACCGCTAACAATACCTGACCATTGAACTTTTTTCTCTTTTTCTCGACGGTAAGAAAAGAAATGCTCTGGAGTTTGGAAAGTACAATAAGGTGCGATCGCAATTTGTTCTGCACTAATTCCCATATTTTCCAGTTGTAAGGTATTCACTCGCCGCACATCCAACCTTACCTTTCCGGAATTTGGATCTTCTAGCAAAGGTGAATTTGGTAGTTCATGCAATGCCGTTACAATTTTTTCTTCGTCATTATGTGATATGATGCTAGCCCCGATTTCGGCAGCCACTTCGATAGAGACTTGGTAAACCTCACCAGCGATCGCTGGGCCCATCGCAATCCTCAAATCATCGAGTTTGCTGCCTTGAGATTGTAGCCGAGCGATCGCCAAGGGAACAATCTTTTTAGCAGTCCCTCGCCAGCCTGCGTGTAGTGCTGCTACCCGTCCAGTTTGCACATCCCCAATCAGCACGGGTGTGCAATCTGCGCTAGCTACCCAAACCGCTTGTAGAGGCTGTTCGCTCATTAAACCATCCGCCGATGCTAAATCCTCCTCAGCAGTGCTTAAGAAGCTTTCAACTTCTTGGGGGGTGAGAACAGTATTGCCATGAACCTGCTTTAAGCGATAGACTGATGCCTCTGGTTGCAATACTTCTGTGATAACTTGTGGCGATCGCGGCCAAAACTGCTGGGTAAAGAAGCCGTGATGCCAACTTTCCAGAATACTACAAGTTAGATAGGGGAGTCCTTCCCAATTGTGCCAGTGCCAAGTGTGCATCTTCAACCAAACCTAAACAGAAATCACTCATCAGCCAATCAATGCTAACTTGAACAACGGAATTTGGGTTAACTGCTGTGGGATTTAATCTGCAAAACTTGGAAGCAGCCTTGCAAGCAGGGCGTAAGCATACATATTTACCATTTTCTCTTCACTTTTTTGAAAGCGTCTCCTCAACCAACCAAACCCTCTGGAACTTACTCAACCAAGGGGCTATTTCAGGGACAGTAGTAATTGCAACTCAGCAATCTGCTGGCCGGGGACAATGGGGCCGCCAATGGATTTCCCCGGTTGGGGGATTATATGTTTCCGTGGCGATTTCTTTCGACCATAAAATAGAGGCTACTGACAGCTACCAGCTAACTTTCGCTACTGCTTGGGGAATTGCGTCGCAATTGCGCCAATGCGGTATAGATGTTGGGATAAAATGGCCCAATGATTTAGTTTTAAATGGTCGCAAACTAGGCGGCATTTTGACAGAAACCAAAGTGAACAAAAGACAAATCACCCAAGCAGTAATTGGTGTTGGTATTAACTGGACAAACCCAGTCCCAGAAACTGGAATCAATCTGGAATCGTGGCAAGCTTCCCAAGATATTAGACCAATTTCTTGTCTGGAAATGCTCACCTCTAGAGTCTTGCTAGGAATAGAATCCGGTATGGAGTGCCTTTTTCAAGAAGGAGTAAATATACTCTTGTCTGGCTATCTAGATTTGCTTACAAACATGGGCGATCGGGTGTACGTCAATAATCTTTCAGGTACAGTAGTTGGGGTAACTCTTCAAGGAAATTTACGAGTTGATTTAGAAACACATCATACAAAGGAACTAATTACACCGGAAATTTATATTGAACCCGGTACAATCAGTTTGGGGTACCATAAATCTTCCGTTTAAATTTGAGGTTTGTTCAAAATTTCGCTCTTTGGGCAAGACAAACCACTAGCATCATCTCTTTAGGCTAATTACACACAACTGAGAGAACAAATGACGCAGCGCAATCATTCTGCCCATCATCGTTTGCATTACTTATGGCAGCAAGGTCTAACAAAAAAACGTTTTGCCTCGACGCTACCAGCTCAGAGCCTCTGTTGGCTGAGTAGCGTTAGCCTCCTTAGCGGTGGCTTCGTGTTTGCCCAAACGGAAGCACAAATAGACAACATCGTTCCTACTGTTGAAAGTTCTCAACCAACAGCAGTTACAAATCCAGTTAAAGCCTCGACTTTTAAGAAACAGGCTGTTGCGCCGGAAGCCTCTCAAGCGCAACCGGAATTTTCCCAACGGCAAGCCAGACTCAGACAGAGACTAGGCAAGCCAGAGGTTGCTCAATCAAAAGAGCCAGTTAGGCAGTCTACACCCAAAATCGAAGCTGCCCAAGCTGTTGTGATTATCAGACAGTCAAAGCCCAAAGTAGAAGCCTCCCAGGTTACTCCTGTAAGGGTGAGACAGGAAAAACCCAATACCCCTGCCCACTATGCACCTGAAAAACTTCCAGTAGTTGCTCAACCATCAAATAACTCTAACAGCCCTGTTGGTGCAACAGCAGAGAAAACCAAGGATTATAATAACGCCTATATCGATCCTAATAGTTATGACAATGGTGCAACAGGTACTTATCAAGCACCAAACTCTGTAATTGTTACAGAACGCTCCAGTGGTTGTCGAGCCATTTTGCCATCAGGGCAAAGCGTATTAGGCGGCGTTTGCGCCAAAGTACCCCAGAGGAGTGTAGCTGATTCTAATGGTAAACCAGCACCTAATTGGCTCAGAAGAAGTCAAAACGCCCAATTACCAGTAGTTCCACCAGTGCGGCAAATTGCAACTACTGGCAACACCAGTAGATGGCGTGCTGCTCAAAGTGGTTCTAGCGGTGTCACCAAGAGCGCATTTCGCCCGAATCGATTTATCCCGACTCCTGCTGAATTCAGCCCCACAAGAGTAAGTGCAACTCCCATTGCACCGAGTGGTGGGACTTTACCACCACCAATGGCAGATGGCAACATTGCACCCCGCCCCAGCAACGTAGCTTACGACTTCTCACTGGCATCAGTATTGCCGCAAATTCCCTACATGGGGAGAGTCGCCTATAGTGGTACGGGAATGATGTATCCCTTGTCTATTCCCGCTCCCATTACTTCTTTGTTTGGTTGGCGAGTTCATCCAATCACAGGTAATCAACGCTTCCATGCTGGTACAGACTTAGGTGCGCCTACGGGAACACCAGTTTTGGCGGCTGCTGCTGGTCAAGTGGAAACTGCTAACTGGATGGGTGGTTATGGTTTAACCGTTATCCTGAATCACAAATCTGCTGAACAAACTCTTTACGGTCACATGTCAGAAATCCTCGTTCAACCCGGTCAATGGGTACAACCTGGAACTGTCATTGGGCGAGTTGGTAGTACCGGGAACTCCACAGGCCCTCACTTGCACTTTGAAGTTCGCCATCTGACACAAGATGGGTGGGTTGCTACTGACCCAGGCGTGGAATTACAAAGTGCCCTCAGCCAGTTAGTGCGAGGCTTGCAAACCGCCCAGGTAAGCCAGCAACCAGGCAGCTAGAAAAAAGTTAGGAGTCAGGAGTGAAGAGTTATGAATTTAAAACTCTTAACTCCTAACTTCTAACTCCTAACTCCTAACTTTTTTAGTTACAAATACCCGTGTTCTGCTAAGAATGCGGGTGTAATGCCATCTATACTATTGTCATCAGTGGCTTTGGTGTGGGCGTTGGCAGAATAAAGGAATTTTTCGACGTATTTGCCGAGAATATCCCCTTCTAGATTCACCAAACTGCCAGCAACCAAATAGCGAAGATTTGTCTCGCTGTATGTCAGGGGAATTACCGCTACTTTGAATTGGGAGAGTTCTGGCTCATAAGCGGCGACTGTGAGGCTGATGCCATTGACGGCGATGCTACCTTTAGGGACAATATACCGTGCGATCGCAACGGAAGCAATAAAGGTCATTTCCCAAGAACTAGCTGTTTGTTCTGCCACTAGCAATCGACCGATGCCGTCTACATGACCCATCACAAAATGACCGCCAAGTTTGCTGCCTACCCTGAGTGACGCTTCTAAATTGACATATCTCTGTTGGGTTTGCTCACCTCCTAGAGTGGTGCGGCGTAGAGTTTCTGGTGAAGCAGTGGCAATAAACCCGTCTTTTAAAACTTGTTCCACTGTCAGGCAAACACCATCTACAGCAACACTGTCACCATAAGCCAAATCTTGCATAATTACTTCACCCGAATGGCTTACACAAGTAATTTGCCAAGAATCGCCCCCTAAGGGTTCCATCGTTCCTAATGCCTGGATTAATCCTGTAAACACGGCTTTTTTGTCAAACTAACTCTATTTATTGCCTAATTTTGCCTGAAATCAATTGGTAATTGTCACATAAATCTCGAACATCCAAGTATATTTTCTGACTTTTTTTCGCATAGGAATATTAACACATTAGCATCCTTCACAGGGCATACTTGGGTAAGAAGGTTATTGTCTAAGAAGACCAATTTGACTTACTCTGGTTTTCACCACAAGTTCGGAGTTTAATAGAAGCAATTATAGAGAACGAATGCTTATGTTTATTATTGTCACCAAACCGCCTAAAAATGGGTGCTATTTATTACACGGCATCCAAGGCTCTCAAAGCATTGTAGAGGCTTAGGCAATGATTGAAATGAAAGTCGCTGGCATAGCATTAGATGCCATAACCCGCAGCCCGATCGTCCTTTTGAAAGATTCTTCAGATCGGCGGGCTTTGCCAATTTACATTGGTCAGGAACAGGCTAGGGCAATTATGGGCGCACTGGAGAATCAGAAGCCTCCCAGACCCTTAACCCACGACCTAATTGTGAATCTTCTAGAGACTTGGAACATGACTCTAGAAAAGGTCATTATTCATTCCCTGCAAAAGGATACATTTTATGCAGCTTTAATTGTCCAACAAGGCGAAGTCAAAAAAGAAATTGACGCGCGTCCTAGCGATGCGATCGCTATTGCCCTCCGTACAAATACTCCCATTTGGGTAATGGAAGAAGTCATTGCCGATGCTTCTATCCCTGTTGATCGCGATGCAGATGAAGCCGAACAGCAAGCCTTCCGTGAATTTATTTCCAATCTCCGTCCTGAAGATTTGATCAAGCGCTTTGGTAATGGCGACAGCTAAATTAAAGTTATGAGTTATGAGTTAGGAGTTAGGAGTTATGAGTGATTTTGCTTCAACTCCTAACTTGTAAGCAAAAAAAGTTAGGAGTTAAGAGTTATGAATTACTTCCTTCAACTCCTAACTTATAACTCCTAACTCCTAACTCTTTGTTAAAAATGCAATACCGACGCTTTGGAAAAACGAATCTGCGCCTCTCGGTTTTTTCCTTGGGAACAATGCGCTACCTAGCTTCTTTTGAAAATGCTCACCAGACTATTGAACAAGCCTTAGCGCTAGGAATTAATCATCTAGAAACCGCCAGAGGTTACGGCAAAAGTGAGGAGTATCTTGGTAGAGTGCTAAAAGCTGGGTTGTCAGTACCCCGAACGAGGCTTTATGTCACTACCAAAATCTCAGCCACAGCAGATGCTGACACTATGCGTCGGTGCATCGATGAATCCCTAAAACGATTACAACTAGATTATTTAGATTGCTTAGGTGTTCATGGTTTGAACACTTGGCAACATTTGGAGTGGGTGCAAGCCAAAAATGGTTGTATGCAAGCTGTAGAGGAAGCTGTTGCTGATGGTCGAGTACGACACGTTGGTTTTTCCACCCACGGGTCATTAGAGGTAATTCAGGCTGCAATAAACACAGATTTATTTGAATTTGTTAATCTGCATTATTACTATTTTTTTCAACGGCACGCACCAGCGATTCAACTAGCTGCCGAAAAGGATATGGGCATTTTCATTATTTCCCCTGCTGATAAGGGAGGACGCCTCTACACGCCACCACAAACTCTAAAAGACCTGTGTTACCCGTATTCACCCTTAGAATTAAATTATCGATTTTTACTTGCCGATCGCCGTATTACTACTTTGAGTATAGGGCCAGCTAACCCAGGTGAATTAATAGAACCTTTGCAAATTGCTGACCATGATGAAGAGTTAACATCAGCAGAAATTTCCACTTTCTGGCGGTTAGAAAATCACCAAAAACTTGCTTTGGAAACTGATAATTGTAGCCAGTGTTATGCTTGTTTGCCCTGTCCAGAAAATATCAATATTCCAGAGGTATTACGTTTACGTAATCTCACCGTGGCATACGATATGAAAGACTATGGCCAATATCGTTACGGAATGTTTGAAAATGCCGGTCACTGGTTCCCAGGAATGAAAGGCAACCGATGTACAGAATGTGGTGACTGTTTGCCTCGCTGTCCAGAAAAGTTAGATATTCCAGCTTTGTTAGAAGATACTCACCAAAAATTAACTGGGAAAGTAGGTCGGAGATTGTGGGGATAAAAATATAAACAGGAGTCAGAATTCAGAATTCAGAATATCCGTCTCGTAACTCTGACTTCTGTCCCCTGAGTTCTGAGTTCTTTATTGGTAAAATTTATAAAGATTTAATAGAGTCAGGAAGATCCGCCCAAGCTGGGGTATCTCGCGCAAAGAAAGATGAAGATTAAAAAAAAAGAAAGATCCTACGTCAATCACTGACAGTTTTTCGCTACAGTGGACGGGCTGTAAGCTTAGTATGGACTACTAGCCGATCGCTTACTATTCTTCTAGCAAGTTTAACTTTAGTGGCTGGTCTTTTACCGGCGGCGATATCCTACATTAGTAAGTTAATTGTTGATGCAGTGGTATTTGCATCTCAAGTTAATTCACAAAACAATGGTTTTGTCAATATTTATCCGTCTCTATTTTATGTAGGATTAGAAGCGATCGCTGTAATTTTACTAGCAGGCGGTCAACGGGGAATTATCATTTGTCAGTCTCTATTGCGGGCGCTAATGGGTCAGCGAGTGAATGTACTCATCTTAGAAAAGGCGCTGACACTGGATCTTAGGCAGTTTGAAGACTCAGAATTTTATGACAAATTGACCAATGCCCGACGAGAAGCATCAGTTCGTCCCCTTTCCTTAGTAAACCGCACCTTTGGATTAGTGCAAAGTGCCCTTTCCCTGATTACCTACGGGATTTTGCTAGTAAATTTCTCAGTTTGGGCGGTGGTGGTACTGGTTTTGGCAGCTATGCCTGTATTTATTGCGGAAACAAAGTTTGCTGGAGAAGGCTTTCGCTTGTTTAGTTGGCGTGCGCCAGAAACTCGTCAACAAAACTACTTAGAAAATCTACTAGCAAGAGAAGATTTTGTCACAGAAGTCAAACTCTATCAGTTGGGAGAGATGCTGCTAGAACGTTACCGCAACCTGTTTGAACAACTCTATGGCGAAGACCGCGATTTGACTCTGCGGCGAGGATTATGGGGATATCTACTGAGTTTAGTTAGTACTGGGGCTTTTTACCTAGCTTACGCTTGGATTGTGTTGGAAACAGTGCTAGGTAAGATTTCTTTGGGAGATATGACAATGTATCTCACTGTGTTTCGCCAAGGACAATCTACTTTTTCCAATGCCCTCACTTCTATTGGAGGGATGTATGAGGACAACCTATATCTATCAAATCTTTACGATTTTCTGGAAGAAGAAGTACCAAAATCTTGGGGTAAGGCAACCATTGGTTTAAATCCCCAAGATGGTATCCGTTTTGAGAATGTCTCATTTACTTATCCGGGAAATTCCAAGCCAGCATTGAGAAACATTTCGCTGCACTTAAAACCCAGAGAGAAATTGGCAATTGTGGGTGAAAACGGTTCCGGTAAGACTACCTTAATCAAACTACTTACCCGACTCTACACGCCAGACTCCGGGCGAATTTTCTTAGATGGGTTGGACTTGCAGGAATGGGATGTGGATGTATTGCGGCGTCGTATTGGTGTGATTTTTCAGAACTTTGTCCGCTACCAGTTCACTGTGGGGGAGAATATTGGCGTAGGCGATGTAGAACATCTCGAAAACAAAAAACAGTGGCAAACTGCTGCCCAAAAAGGCATGGCCCAATCTTTTATTGACCAATTACCTCAAAGCTTTCAGACTCAACTTGGTCGTTGGTTTAAGGGAGGACAGGAACTTTCTGGAGGACAGTGGCAGAAGATTGCTTTATCTCGTGCTTTTATGCGATCGCAAGCAGATATCTTGGTGTTAGATGAACCAACATCAGCAATAGATGCCCAAGCTGAGTTTGAGATTTTCAATCATTTTCGCGCTATTACTAAAAATCAAATGGTACTTTTGATTTCTCATCGCTTCTCGACGGTACGGATGGCTGACAAAATCCTAGTTATAGAAAACGGCGAAGTTATAGAACAAGGAACTCACGAAGATTTGTTAAAGCTAGGAGGACGTTATGCCAAGTTGTTTCTGTTACAAGCCGCCGGTTATCAATAGGAAAAGAAGCTAGTAGACTTTGTTTTAGATAGCGCTCGCTCACTTTGTAGAAAGCACATAATATTTCTATACAACCACGTTAAACTGTTCGGTAAACATGGGTGAAATTTCTTTAGTACCTAGATTAACCGTATTGTTAAACATTGTTACCCGATAAAACTATGCAAATAACACAACAGCGATACTATACGCCAGAGGAATATTTAGAGCTAGAAGAAGTTGCTGACTACAAAAGTGAATACATTGACGGGCAAATAATTCCTATGGCGGGTGGAACAGCGAATCACAATAGAATCTCTCTAAATCTAAGTGCTGCTTTAAATTTTGCGTTTCGACAGCAAGATTACGAAGTTTTCATGGGTGATGTTCGTCTGTGGATATCCCAAAAGCGAACCTACACCTATCCAGATGTGATGATTCTGGCAGGTGAACCAGAGTTTTTTAACAACCGAAGGGATATAATTTTGAACCCACAAATCATTGTTGAGGTTTTATCAAAATCTACCAAAGGGTACGATCGCGAAGATAAATTTCAGGCTTACCGAACTATTTCTACCTTTCAAGAATATTTATTAATTGACCAAACTCAGATTCATATAGATCAGTTTTCCAAAATTGGGAAAAAGCAATGGACGCTTCGTGAATATGATGAAGAAGATCAAGCGATCGCACTTGTAACCGTACCATTTGAGATTTCCTTACAGGATTTATACAACAAGGTGAAGTTTGAGCCTGTTGAGTTTGAAGGGGAAAGCGCTGATGTTGAGGAATTGGGGTAAGGTGCGATGCCCTGTATCTGAAAAATATTTAAGCCACTTTTAACGGTTTTTGAGGAAAAGTAATTGGCTCTGGCAAAGCTTTTCCTTGCTCCTTATACCATTCAATCAGAGATTCAATCACCTCTTGCCCATGTTTAGCGGCTTGTTCATAAGTCTTACCATGAGTGTGGAATTGCTGCCAAGGGAATTCTGGCAAGTGTACTAAGTAGCAATTATCCTCATCTGACCATTGAATTACCATACTATAGCGATCATTCATTCTTCTTCCTCTATTTCTGCGAGTTGCTTCAAAACACTATTGACTTGCTTTTCCAAGTATCGGGGTGCATCGTCTCCATCTTTTCCAGCAATGGTAACTGGTTCATCAGGTATCAATGGGTGAGTCCAGAAGGTATGACTACCTTTTGCAGGACGATAGACAAACTCAGCCTTCATCAAAATTGCTTTTAACTCTCTGATTTTTTTGGGCATCTACCCTAAATTTAAATAACTATGTTATTATCTTTTTGGTACATAAATACTATATAAATAACTCAGATTTTTACTAAATATTTTTGAGGTCAAACTTGTCTCTATCAGAAGCTATCAAGTTTAAAATTTATGAAATTGTAGAGAAAAGTCCAGATTGGTTTCCAATATGCTTTAGTTTCTACAAAAATGCAAGTAATTACTTAATTGATGAAGGTCATCCTAGTCAAATTTCTTATAAAGACTTGTTTCTCCAAGAATATGTAAGCGGAGATGCCTTAACTTCTGGTTACATTATAGGTCAATTTCATGCCCTAATAGCGTCTCAAAAGGCAGCATTTATTGCTATTGCAGTACCCGATGTACCTTTGGCAAATTCACAGAGAGAACATAACAATTCTATTTTGCAAGGGATAGCTCAACCATTTAAAGCAGAATTTGATGGTACATCATGGGGTGAAGACGGAATCATTGAATGGGATGCTCAAGATACTTTTGCACCAATTCATCCAGAGCTTGCTTTAAATAGGGATATTTGGAGGTTCCCTCTGGAAGTAGGTACGTGTTCACCAACAACTTTATGGGTTCGCTTTATGGATTGGGGTGGTTGGGCAAGATGGCCTTATCATTCTCAATATATCTATTTATTTGCAGCCCCAAAGCAGCTTAGGAGAATGAAGGACTCTCTACTAAAATTTTAGTGAGTAGTAAAAATTGGGTTGAGTAAGTAGCATCTATAATTAATTTTTTACTTAAAAAAACTATATTTTTAAATACAAAGTTTAAATGTTTTGTTATTTCGCGTAGCATCTTCGTCAGAAGAGGATCGTCATTTCTCAACAGATACTCCTGACGACTTGTAGAAATTCCCTTAGTACAGGTGTCATATCTTCTTCCCGCCACACTATAGCCGTTTCTACTAATGGTGTTTTCTCCTCTAGAGTACGATAAACTACACTAGTTCTCTGAAGATTTTGCAATGAAGACGGTGCGATCGCAATCCCCATTCCTGCTGACACCAATCCGATAATCGTCTGCATCTGAATCGCTTCTTGAGTCACTTTTGGGCTGAAATTTCCTTGCTGACAAAGACTCACGATTTGGTCGTAAAGTCCGGGCCCCAAATGGCGAGGGAACATGATAAAGTTTTCGTTTACTAGCGATCCCACTGAAATCTTTTCTTGTTCAGCTAAGGGATGAGTTTTTAACATAGCCACAATCAAAGCTTCTTGCTGAATGCATTCTTGATTGAGTGTGTTGTCTTCTAAAGGTGGATGGGCAAAACCTACATGAATGCGGCGATTTTGTAGCGCTTGCTCCTGCTGAGTTGTGGTTAATTCCTGCAATACTAACTCTACTTCTGGAAACTGTTCTCTAAACCGCCGCAAAATCACAGGAAGCAAATCATAAGTTGCCAAACTGGTAAACCCAATTCGTAATTGTCCCTTTTCACCTCTTCCCGTTTTTTGGGTTAGCTCAATTGCTTTTTGTAGTTGAGCTAAAAGTTGATAAGCTTCTTGCAAAAAAACTTCCCCTGCTTCTGTTAGTTGCACCTGTCGTTTGGTTTTACGGTGAAATAGTTCTACTCCCAATTGCGCCTCTAATTGCTGAATTTGTTGACTTAAGGGTGGTTGAGCGATGTGCAGTCGCTCGGCGGCTCTACTGAAGTGCAGTTCTTCAGCTACAGCAATAAAGTAGCGCAAGTGTCGCAATTCCATTTTTTTGATATTTTATAAGTTTCAATTTTCTATAAAAAGACGCAAATAGCGCAGACTTTTTAGAAGATTTGTAATAAAAACTAGACGTGCGATCGCTAGAATTAATACTGATTTATGCATAAAGTTTATTGAGAATCAAAATTAACAATGCATTGTTCACTATAATCATTGACTGAAAATAATTGGTTGCTTGTAATATAAAATTATATCAATTTATATGCTATGTTGATTCGCTTTTAAAAGCAGTAATTGAAGTTTTTACGTATATTTTCAAAAATAGAGGATGCTATATATAAATTATTTAACCTTGGCTTTAGCTTTCAATTTGATTACAAATCATGCCACCATGCTTGATCTAGCAATATATTAATTCAAATTAAAAAAAGAATTAAACTTTAAGCGAGTTAGTGCTATATCCTTCACTGCTAAGATTTGAAAAATAGTAATTATTGCTTCTTTAATAATGAGCAAGAGTTATTCAAAAAATATCATTCATAAGACCGAAGGAGCACCTATTTTCGTTATCTTCAATGCCCCATACCCCATAACCCATGCCCAATACCCTAATTGCATACTTCTATAGGATTAGAAGTATCCACACCAACCCAAACAACTACCCCTAGCAGGTTAAACTAGGTCTGGTAACAACTGCTCCACGTTCCTTATGAGGCTTTTATGGGAGCTAACCTCAAACAGATTGCCAACTATTTAGACAACCTTGGTTGGGACTACCGTTTTGATGATGAAGAAGACCGAATTATAACAGGCGTGGAGGCTGATAACTTAGAAGATTTCCTAATAGTTGTCCAACTGGATGAAGAAGGAAAATTTTTTCGGGTATTTGCCCCTCAAGTTCTGGGAGGAATCCAAGACCATCCTCACAAGGCAGCTATCCTCCAGACAATGCTTGCCATTTCGTGGGAAACTAAAATGTTGCAGTGGGAATATGACCCATCCGATGGCGAAATCCGTGCGATCATTGAGTTTCCTTTAGAAGACTCAATTCTCACAGAAAGACAATTTCACCGTTGTTTAAGTGGATTAATTCAGATTGTGGATGGCATAGCAATACCTCGCCTGAAAGAAGTGATGGCAACAGGTCTCGATCCGGGGAATATAGAACTTGGGGAAAGACTATTACTTAGTATCCAAGAAGAAGCCCCAGGATTGTTAGATTTACTAGAAAAAGCAATGGAAGCGCGAAAAAAGCGAGGAAGTTTTCCTAGTGAGTGAGACGGATCATCACTTAAATAGCTATACTCCAAAGTGATACCCTCACTATATACTGAAATTTTCTGGGGCTGGATATTATGACATCCTATGCAACCTCCTCTGCCAAAGCGGAAATGAGCGAACTCCGGCGGTTGAAAGCCTTACTACCACCAGAACTGCAAAGCTGGGTCACGGTTGAAGGCACAACTGAGGTCAATCCACCCCTGGTTCGCTGCGAAGAAATTGGTAAAGACCAGGTAGAAATTCAAATTGATTTGGTGAAATGGGATGCCCTCGCAATGGATCAGCGTAATCTGCTGTTCTGGCATGAGGTTGCTCGCGTTCAAAATGACACAATTCCTAAAGATGGTTGGGAAATGGCAGCACTAGCCATCGGTTTAGGTGGTGCTGTCGGGGAATTGTGGGTACAAGATGGATTGCTGCTGGTGTTAGCTTTGTCGCTTTGTGGCGTGTCAGGCTGGCGACTGTACCAAAAGAATAGTGGGGAAAAGCAACTAAGAGAATTGCTCAATGCTGATGAAAAAGCGATCGCTTTAGCAACTCGTTTTGGTTATAGCCTCCCCAATGCCTACAAGAGTCTCGGTAGCGCCTTGAAAACCCTGATTGATAATACTGCAAGTAAGCGCCAACGGTCGAGATACGAAGCAAGACTCTCTGCCCTCAAACGCAGTGCCAATAAGGCAAAAGCTAAATCGAAAACTCCAGATGAGGGCGCACTATAGCAACCATAAATTAGGTTGGGTGGGTATTTGCTCACCCCCGAAACACCTAAATCAACGTGGCTTTAACAAACCTCTCCCTGCCTCGAACTTTAGTTCAAGTTTCTCTTAAAGTTGGAGAGGGAAGATTTTACGTAATAAAACCTCTCAGTGGTCTTTTGATTTAGCTAATTAGACTACCTACTAAGGAGGCTGCTGCCTCCTTAATTAGCAGCAACAGCCCAATTACCATTTCATAAAATCTTACTTTTTTCTTGACTACATCTTTATCAAACTCAAATTTTACAACTGGTTCAGCATTTTATGCGTTTGGGGGATCACGCGCACGTGCTTGACAAACCCCTTCATCAAAGCTTGCCACGTCAAAACTTGATCGCTGGAAGGCGCAAGTACAAATAATGGAGAAAATTGTTCTGATACAGCCAAAGGCGTGACAGGTTGTAAAAATACTGGGATATCTGGACTAACCTCTGCCACCAACGAAGCTGAACGTTCTAACTCGGCAGGATCTGTGTTTTGAGACACAATTATCTTGACAAAAACATTTAAATATGAGTCATAACATAACTGGAGAAATTTACTATGTTCTTGCCAATGACTTTCGCCACTAACACTGGGCAATTTGAAATCCATACCTACAGAGTCTAAGTATGGGATAATCATTGCTAGTTGTTCTGGGCGATGTCCGCCGGTTTCTAAGTATATAGGTAGACCAGTTATGGCTCGCACTTGGGGTAGAAACTGCGTTAGAAATGAGGCATGAAGAAGTGGTTCGCCGCCAGTTAAGCTAATGCTATCGTGTAGACAAGGTAGATTTTGCTGTTCCACCCATTCGATTAATATGGGTAATGGAACGGGGTTAGAGTGGATTTCAAAGTCGCGCAATCCAGGCGATCGCTCTATCCGACAAGTTGTAGGTGCACTCCAAGTGTGGGCACTATCACAAAAGTGACAGCGCAAATCACACAAAGCAAAACGAATAAATATCTGACGTGTCCCTACATTCAGTCCTTCCCCTTGAATGGCAGAAAAGACCTCAATCAGGCGTGCGGTAGGTGTAACCGTATTTTTAGCAATCATTTGATGAGAGCAACGCGATCGCGCTGCGTCGGCACAACAGCAAGGATGTTTTTTGGCTTCTTGTTCTATTGTGAATCGTCGCTAGCGATCTCCAATCTCAGCCCTAGTAAATAGCAGTTAGTCCTGATTACCACTAATTCCGATATTAGGTTAAGTAATTGTGTAGGACAAAGTAATGTTTGGCAGATTACATTATACATGGCAACGAAAGTGCAGAGCTTCATGACTAGCCAACCGACAGAGGTCGATTTTCCAGTTAATTCCCTAAACGACATTGCTATAGTGCAGGTGCCGACGCGGTTGAGCGTGCTGGAGGCTTTAGGCTTTAAGCAAACCTGCCAAGGCTTAATTGGGCCCAATTCACATCCCAAGCAAATCATCATTGACTTTCACCAAACTACTTTTATCGATAGTAGTGGTTTAGGTGCCCTGGTAAGTAATTTTAAATATGCTCAGGTCAAGGGTATTACATTAACACTGCGGGATGTAACACCTCAAGTCATGGCAGTTCTAAAACTCACAGGGTTAGATCAGGTTTTTCCTTTAGAGCTTGTAGAGGATGGGTCGTTAATAGAACAAGATGACGTAGTAGATAATCGGAAGACAACTTCCCGTAAAGTAGAGCAGTTACCTACTACTCACCCTTCTATGGCATCTTGGATGAAACGGTTCTTAGATATTGTCGGGTCAGTGATTGGTTTATTAATTACAGGAATTTTGTTTATTCCGATTGCGATCGCTATTCAAATTAACGATCCCGGTCCCATTTTCTTTAGTCAAATTCGTTGTGGCTGGATGGGGAAACAGTTTAAAATTTGGAAATTCCGCTCTATGTGTGTGGATGCGGAAGCGAAGAAATCCCAAGTCAAAAACCAAGTGCAAGGTGCTTTTTTCAAGAATGAGAATGACCCCAGAATTACTAAGGTAGGGCGCTTGTTACGGCGAACTAGTCTTGATGAATTACCCCAATTTTGGAACGTCCTCAAAGGAGAGATGAGTTTAGTAGGCACTCGACCACCTACACCCGATGAAGTGGAACGTTATGAAGTACCTGAGTGGCAACGTTTAGATGTAAAACCCGGTATGACTGGCGAATGGCAAGTAAATGGACGTTCTACAGTCCGTAGTTTTGAAGATGTAATTCGTCTGGATTTGCAGTATCAAAAAAATTGGAGTTTAGTGTACGATTTAAAGCTAATTTTCAAAACTATAGCTATTCTGTTTAATAGAAACAGTGGTGCTGTTTAGCTAATTATCCTTATTTACAATTTTTTGATAACTCGCAACTCTCACGATATTCTTAAATACACCCAAGCCTATTTTAGGCTTGGGTAAATTTTAGGTTTACTTACAGCACCAGGCAAGTGTCAGCTAAGTTTAGATTTTAGATTTTAGACTGATCCCACGGATGAATCCTCTTGATTAAAACAAAGATGTTTATGTATTTTTATCCACTATTCAAATCAGGGTTTGAAAGCAATTTTGGATTTTGAATCATTCAATCCAAAATCCAAAATTCAAAATTTGGTAATCCTGTGTATGAGATTATCCCATCGCCTTCTGAACACTAACTACTTCAACCTGCTGCACCTCTGGCAACAAACGCTTCACACCTTGCTTAACAAACCCCTGCAAAAAACCAATCTGCTGATTTTGCTGAAATACTTTTTGCAAAGTTTGCCGCAAATTATCCAAATTTAAACCAGTTCCAGAATCTATCGCTATTTCCTGCTGTTGGAAATAATCAACTAGACTTAACCCTGCGACTCTAGTCAGATAAGCTGCACTTACTCCCTGCACTACGCCACCAGCAACAAAGGTAACGGCATTACTTTTCAGAACAGTACTAATAGCCTTTGTAGAAAGTTCAACTAAACCTAATTTCAGCATCAAACTTCCCATTGTTCCAGCTACAGTTTGTGCCTGTTCTAGGGAGAATTTTTGCTGATAAATATTACCCAAATCCATTACCATTTGAGCATTAATTGCCGCAGTTGCCAGAATATCAAAGGCTGGTACTGGATTAGCAAAGGCAGCGGCGGCAGCTATCCACTGATATTGTTCAATAATTGGGGTGGCGCGATCGCGTCTGGCTCCATTCAGCCAATTTTTCGCCTCAGCTTTCAACAATCCGGCTTTCCTCATGGTTGTCAACCAAACTAGCCGTTGTCCTTGCTGTGCCAAAACTTCACCCAACTGCTGAGTTAACTGCTGGATATCTGCTGCTGGTTGCTCCATCCACTCTTGCACAGAACCATCAGCCTCATGCTTTCGGACTTTGATGGCAATGGGAGAGGCCGCAGTTGCAACTACATTTCCCTGCATCCGCTGTTTCAATTGACTAAAGATGTTGGCGCTTTCATCGGTTAAATACTGGTCTTGTTTGTTGAAAACCAGCATATTAGGCTGATTTGCTGCTTTTAGCTGCTGTAAGGTTTGAAATTCTGAGTCTGTCAAATCACCGTTTGTCAGAAATAGAACAAAATCAGATTTTGCTACTTCTACCAAAATAGCCGCATCTGAATTTTCACCCACTTCTCTAAATAAAGGTGCTGTCTCTTGTAGAGACACGAAATTTTGTGTCTCTAGATTTTGTAGCACTTGAATTAAAGTGCTTTTACCCACGGATTTCCCGCCAGTCACAGCTACTTGAATTTGTTGTCTGTCTGATTCCAGCAACAATTGGGCAACTTGTTTTCTAAGTGTCTCTAAAGCTGGATGATTTTCTGCTTCTTGTGCTAGTTGGTTAATTACAGTTTCAGTTTTAGCGATCGCACTTTCCACAGTCGCTCGATCAACCACCATACCATCTAGCTGCTTTAAACTGTCTTTGGGGCGATTTTGCTGGAATAACCACAAACCACCGCCTACAGCTAAGGCACTCAACAAACCAAACTCACCCACCTGCACTATAGAATCGTGCCAACTGTCCAACATCCACAGAGAAAAGGAAAGTCCCAATCCTCCCACTAAAATTGGTCGCTGCAACTTCACAACCATGATTCTCCGCGCCTTTTAGATGGCTATTTCTTCCAGAATAGATCAAAATAAAACAAAACCCTGCAATCTTTACTGATTGTAGGGTTTTGTTTTACATTTCATTTGGTGGCGGGAAGTGGATTTGAACCACTGACCTTCGGGTTATGAGCCCGACGAGCTACCAGGCTGCTCTATCCCGCGTCGCTCTTAACTTTTATACTATAACCTATAGTCAAGAGTTTGGCAACTACAAAAATGATAATTCTCCAATTACTTCTAAACGCTTGTATTTTCCCAAGGTGACAAACTTTTCTGAGAGGCTTTCGGCGGCGCTGGGACTAATCCACCCCATTTGCTGGAGTAAGTGAATAGCAACAGCATATTTTGCCCGTTTCGCCCCATCCATGACTTTGATTGCCAATCCCAAGCCTTCACCGAGTCTACCAATGCACTGCACTCCTTCGGCACCAGTTTTGCTGACTAGTTCTCCTGGAGTTAAGCGCATCAGTTCCGTATCAAATTCTCCATCTCCTGCTACCATCGCGGGATGATGAGTCATGGCACGGACGATGCGCTCCATATCCAAGTTGGTACTAGAGGCCAACAGTGCATATAAAGATGCCATGTGACCGAGTTGCATCAGATAAGTTGGTGCGCCACAGTCATCATGAGCGCTGATAAATTCTGCTGCTGGCATTCGCAGCAACTCTGCTACCTTGCCCAAAATTAACTGCTGTATTGGGTGCTTGCGATCCAAGTAGTTATTCAAGGGCCAATGGCGTTGCTGACAAACAGCTAACATTCCCGCATGTTTTCCAGAGCAATTGTATTCCAGAGGACTCCGTTTGCCTTCAGGAATTGGACACTGGAGTATAGTCGGGTCAAGATCCGCCCGCCAAAGGATGTTAAATACCTGTCGGACTTGATCTATTCTTCCTTTATGGGAACTTGTGATAATTGCTAAGTCGCGATCGCTGAGTTGATAGCGTTCCAGTGTACCTGTGGTGGTGACAGCTAGTGCCTGAAACGGTTTGAGGGCTGAACGGATAAATGCAGCAGTTTCAGAATTTCCAGCAACAGTTAGAACCCGTCCTCGTTCGTCGCAGACAACAGCTTGGACTATATGCCTGGATTCAATAATACCTTCCCGCAGCAACCGGACTTCCAGTGCTGTGGCTTGAGTTCGTTTTCCCATTGTCATGGGTTTATATTTATCACCTTTTTTAATTAATTAGTCATTGGTCATTGGTCATTAGTCTTTAGCTAATGACTAATGACTAATGACCAATGACCAATAATTCTTTAAAACAAATGCCAACCTATAGTACCAATAACGTACATTCCCGCCAAGCCAGCGAAGGTAAATTGTAACCGCCGCAGAATGGGTTTGATTTCGTATGAGACAATTAAGCGATCGCGGTTAAGGACTTCCTGTGGCTTTGTCCAAGTTTGACCGTCGTACCAGCCGGACTCTTCATAAAATACTGTGGGACTACAAAGGCGATCGCACACGTAGAACCAGCCTAAGTACAACCTCACTAGTATAAGCACTAACCCAACACTTGCTCCGGCTGCACCACAGAGAATAAAATGTGCAATATACTTGTGAGGGGAAAAACTTGCCGCAGCTATCGGCCCTGCAAAAAGCCAAGATAAACCCCAAATCCAAACAAGTTTCGTGATATACTCGCGCCAATCTAAAGTCGTATCACGAAACAGCCAGGAAGTTTTTAACTCTTCGTATTCATTGAGCGGTTGTTGGTCTGTAGGAACTGGGCAATTAGAAACCGAAGACCTAATCATGTTGGCTTACCCTCACCCTCATCAGATTCTGGAAGGGAAATACGTTCTGCATGAATCCAGAACGCTTCTAAATTATAAAACTCCCGTTCTTTGGGCATCATGATGTGAACAATCACATCACCATAGTCTTGTAGTACCCAACTCCCCTCGACTTTTCCTTCTGTCCTTAAGGGACGCCGTTGCAACTCAGTTTCGACTTTTCCTTCAATTGCTTGAGCGATCGCCCTGACCTGTACCTTAGAATAGCCAGTCATCATCACAAAGTAATCAGCCAGGTAAGATACCTCTGCTACTTTGAGCAATAAAATCTCACCTGCTTTGCGGTCTGATGCCGCAATTGCGATCGTTGCAGCTAATTTTTCGCTTGCCTCTTCGGTTTGGCCGTGGCTTATTACCGCACTCTTAGTCAGTGGGACAGATTGCAATGGGAAATTTCCTTGGAAATAATCAGTCATTAAACCTCAGGTGCTTTCTTCCTTTTGAAACAATTGTTGACATTTACTTACAAACAACAAACAATTGATCTGACAAATGTGTCAATAGGTTTTTTTGAATACTAACAAAAAAACAGGTGTCTATGGGCCTAGTTTGATAATTGACTATTTAGATTTCGATATCCGCAACAGCTGATTGCTGATGGTTATTGTGCAGCGATAAATCAACCAATAGCTTTCCGGCAGGAATTGACAGCAAAAATAATCGCAGATTCATCAAACAGCATAGCAATGTAAAGTTAGTAATTCGCAGTTAACTATACATCTACGCTTTATACTGTCTGTCTGCTAAAAATTACGATACAACACAGCATATCTAATGACTGGTCTAGCAAAAGTACAATTTTTATACGTATATTATTAAGTGCTATTAAATACCCTGTTGCCGATTGCCCACGGTTTGAATGAAGTGAAACCGTGAGATTTTTGGTTCAACAATCCACCTGAAAACCTGCTTGTCTATCGCTGTATTTTGATTAGTAAAATTAGTTACCCTCAATATCTTCTGTTACTTATATATGAGGGCATAATTGCAATTTATACAGATGCAACATAACTTTGTTGCAAAGATTAAACTTCTTGTTTCGTAACTATGCCTGTAGACTGAATTGTTCTACGTTCTGCTATCAATGAGTAACACAAGGACTCATACTGATTTAAAGCTTGCTCAAAAGCATATTGCTCAACGGCATATTGGCGACTTTTGTAACCCAGAGTTTTGACTTTTTCGGGGTTTTGGTACAAATCTAAAATTGCCATTGCTAAAGCTTGGGGATCTTCTGGAGGAACAATAACTCCGCCGCCACTTTGCCTAATGGCTCTTGCTGCTGTACCATTGTCGGGTACAGAAGCAATTAAGGCCCCTCCACTAGCAAGTAGCACTTGAATTTTTGAGGGCATATTGAAGGATACAACATTTTTCTTTTGCACCACTAAACCAATATCCGCAGCTGCTAACATCTGTGGCAAATCTTTGCGGGGTTGAAATGGCAGTAATAACACATTATCTGCGCCGCAGTCTAAACATTCCTGTTGCAATCGCTGTAGACCTTTTGCCTCTCCAACGATGACAAAGACAATATCTGGGATATGGCGCAAGACAGAAGCAGCTTTGACGACACTTTCTAAACCTTGGGTTAGGGCAATGTTACCAGAATACAGTACTACAAATTTGCCGTTGAGATTATGTGCTGCGCGGAAAGGGTTATCTTCTTTAGGTAAAGGACGGATAAAATTTACATCTACCCAGTTGGGAATTTGCACAATTTTGTGAGCTTCTACGCCCTTAGAGCGCAAATTGTCCACAAACCCATCGGCAATGACACTAATTTTACTGGCACTGCGGTAAGCAAATTTTTCTAATAGTGTAAACAACTGGATGAGTAATTTATTTTTCAGCAGACCGACGTGGACGGCTGCTTCTGGTAATATATCTTGTAGATTTAAAATCACAGGACAAGCACGTAACCATCCTAAAAGCGCAACTGGTACACAACTTGGCAAGGATGGCGATGTTGAGAGGATCACATCTGGGCGCCAACCGATGAGGGCGGGTACAAAACTAGTGACGACGAAACTAGCATCTAGTAACACCCTATCTAATAGGTTGGGTTGTGGACGAATCCAAACGTAACTGCGTTGAATTTGAACGCCATTTTTGTATTCGTTGACATACCATTTGCCCCGATATTCCTGGTAAATTTGCCGCTCAGGGTAGTTGGGCATAGCGGTAACTACACGCACTTCATGCCCACGTTTCACTAGTCCCTCTGCTAATTCAGTCATCAGTGGGGCAATACCAATCGGTTCTGGATAGTAGTTGTAGGAGTAAATTAAAATCCGCATAAAATTTAGTCCGAAGTACCCCGGTTTTTTATTTAATGACAAATATTTGTCTGAAGTATCATTTGGGCTTGGAATCCCCTATATTTAATTGTGACTCCAGACTCTTTTTATGTCAGGTATTTTTTTTAAAGATTGAGTAAACTTTGAGATGTAATACTTAGGGACACTGTAAAAAATTTTTACTATTTAAGCAGTTTTTCAATTGTTATTTTTTGATTGGTACTTACGTAGAAACCTTAAGTAGATTAGGTTTTACCAACCCTTAAAACCAAATCGGGATAGTTAGTATTAACTCTCTCCATAAGTTACGCACATAAACCATTTTTCTAGAATCTAAATACTAATAATACTTTTTGCTCGTACTAGTAATTCAATGAGTGATCGCCCTTGTATTTTTTCTTTTTTTGCTGGCTCAGGTTTCCTAGATTTAGGTTTTGAAACCAGCGGTTTTAATATTGTTTATGTCAATGAAATCTTCGCCCCATTCATCACCGCCTATCGCCATTCACGGGAAGTTCTGAAAATGCGATCGCCTGAATATGGATATCATCACGGTGAAGCAGCAGATGTAACAAATCTTATTGTCACAAAAGAAGCACAACACCTTCAAGAATTAGTCAAAGACTGCCGCAAATCTCATAATATAATTGGTTTCATCGGCGGCCCTCCCTGTCCTGATTTTTCTATTGGTGGAAAAAATAGAGGACGTTTAGGAGATAATGGCAAGCTTTCTGCTTCTTATGTTGAATTAATTTGCCGCAATATTCCTGATTTCTTTTTATTTGAGAATGTTAAGGGATTGTGGAGAACGACAAAGCACTGCTTGTTTTTTGAATCGCTCAAGCAACGATTACAGGAAGAAGGCTATATATTAACAGAGCGATTAATTAATACTATTGAATATGGTGTACCCCAGGATAGAGAAAGAATTATTCTAATAGGCTTCAAAAATAGTTTTCTTAAGGATATAGAAATAAAAGTCGGTACTGAAAAGTTACTAAATGATAGGTATTTTCCTTGGAAAAATCAGATTTTATATCCTCAAGAAAATGTTTTCGCTTACCCTTGGCGTAAGTGCGATCCATTCCAAGAAAATTCTATCATCCCTTGTCCTGATGGCATCCCTCAAGAATTAACAGTTGAATACTGGTTTAGAAAAAATAATGTACTTAAGCACCCCAATGCTGAAAACTGTTTTCAACCAAGAGCAGGTATCACAAAATTTGCTGCTATTGATGAAGGAGATGATTCTAAAAAGTCTTTCAAGCGTCTGCACAGATGGCGTTACTCTCCGACAGCTTGCTATGGAAATAATGAAGTACATTTGCATCCCTATCAAATCCGGCGAATATCTGTGGCGGAAGCTTTAGCCATACAATCCTTGCCTGCAAGTTTTTTACTTCCAGAGAATATGTCTCTTACAAATATGTTTAAAACTATTGGCAATGGCGTACCGTATTTGGCATCGAAGGCGCTAGCTAAAACTATTTTTGACTTCTTAGTAACTAAAGAATACCATTCTAAAAATGAAATAAAACAATTGGAGTTACCATTAATTTTTAGTTAAATTGCTGTAGAACTCAGTAATGTTCAATAGCCGCTGCAACTAACGGCACTAAATCTGCTTTCCTAGTATATGGGTATATACCATCTACCAGATGAAAAGTCTATTCTAGCGCCACACCATGAGGTGCAATTGCCGTACTAAATATTCTTCTATCAGCAGGGTTTAACTCACTGACAACCATGTAATATTTCCAATCTTGCTGTAATACATAAGCAATAGCTTTAATCATAGCTGCTTCAAACAAAAGCTGATAACGCCTATATAGACGATTTGAAGTTTTGAGAGCAACTGCTGTTTTAACTTCTTCTATATGTAGTTTTTATTTCAAAAAATTATAGAGTACTAAACTATCTGGATTTATTACCTGTTGCTGTAAAAGCGAGTTAATTATGGGCGCAATTCCTTGATTTTCAATAACAACTATAATATAGTCTGGACTAGGCATAAAAATTTTGTCTTTAAATGGTTTAATTTTTGATAAAAAATTATTTATATTAACAAAATTATCTTTGGTAAATAAGTTTAAAAAGTTTGAATATGCTTCATTTATTCCTTCTAATTGTAATTTTGAATTAGGCATAGAAAAAGCCGCAATACACATGCCAGTTTCTTTATTAATATCATAGATAATTTCAGACGAGAAGCTAGTTGCTATTAACTCGTTCCATCCTCCTATCGCCTTGTTGAGAGCGCCGACTTGTGGATTTTGTGAGTAATTTTCTCTAAAAGCTTTAATTGTTTCGTTTTTGATCCAGTCTAAAATCTCACTAACTGATAAGTTTTGAGCTAATTTAGTCACTATCTCAGAAGATAAATTTCTGTAGATAGCTCTGCTGTTGATGCGAAATTTGCCATTTGATATTTCTGTAAACCATACCGCGTCATTAAGCATTTTCCTGTTTTTCCAGATAAGTAAGGGAAAAATTTTTGGCAAATAAATATTCTTGCCAAAAAGATTTTACCTTCCTAACCTTATTAACACTTAATGTCAACTTAAATACTTACAGGAATTCCGGGATATCTGTAAAGCTGATATTCAAGACAAGTCAGCAGTTAGTTTTCAGGATAAACTCGTAATAAATGTGGTTTAATATATATATAAGAAATGTTTTAATTTTTTATATAGTTTAATAATCAATCACTGGCAGAAGACACGATGGCAGCAGACTATCCAGACATTGATATTGCGCCATTTATCGATCACTCCTTGTTAATGCCAACGGCTACTCCAGAGCAGGTTGAGCAATGGTGTGAAGAAGCATATAGATTCAACTTTGCGGCAGTTTGTCTATTCCCCGCTAATGTCAAGCAAGCAGTCGAACTGCTCCACGGTAAAAACCCGAAAGTTTGTACGGTGATAGGCTTTCCTTCTGGTGCAACAACTTCAGCAGTGAAACTGTATGAAGCTCAAGAAGCAGCGGATAGTGGGGCCACTGAGTTGGATGTAGTCATTAACTTAGGCTGGTTGAAAGCTGGCAAAACTGAAGAAGTCCATCGGGAGATTGCCGAAATTTGCGAAGAGACTGGGCAAACGGTCAAGGTAATTTTGGAAACTAACCTGTTGACAGATGCTGAGAAAAAAATAGCTGCGGAAATAGCTATGGAGGCGGGAGCAGCATTCTTAAAAACTAGTACAGGTTGGAATGGTGGTGCAACTGTGGCAGATGTGCGACTTTTGCAGGAATTGGCAAAAGAAAGGGTGGGAATTAAGGCTTCAGGTGGTATTCACACTATCAATCAAGCCTTAAACTTAATCGTAGCGGGTGCTACTAGATTAGGCACATCTCGCGGTATGGATTTGATCCGTCAGCGCGATAACTTGGGAAAGGGTGAATAGTCATTTGTCTTTTGTCCTATGTCATTTGTCATTTGTCATTTGTCTTAAGCTAATCACCCCTGACCAATGACTAATGACTAATAACTACATAATGACTAATGAGTAGAACCTACAAGGCAACTGGTATTAATCTTAAAACCCAGGCGCTAGGAGAATCGGATAAAATAGTGACGATTTTGACACGAGAATTCGGTCTAATTCGAGCCGTGGCTCCAGGGTCACGTAAGCACAACTCCAGCCTGGGCGGTAGGAGTGGAATGTTCGTTGTGAATGAACTATTGATTGCCAAAGGGCGATCGCTTGATAAAATTACTCAAGCACAGACGTTAAAAACCTATCCTGGTTTAGCTAAAGATTTGGGAAAACTGGCTGCAAGTCAATATTTAGCAGAAATAGTTCTGTGTGAAGCTTTGAGCGAACAACCCCAAGAAGAACTTTATGATTTGTTCAATGAACATCTCCATCGCTTAGAGGCGGTGTTAAGTACAAATCCATCTGGTGTTTTGGCTCATCTGGCTCATGCTGTCTTTCACCTTTTAGCCTTAGCAGGACTGACGCCACAAGTGCAAATCTGCTGCCTATCTCAACGTTCCCTTAAGCCAGACTTCACAGACCCCAACTGGCAGGTAGGATTTAGTATCCCTGCGGGTGGAACGGTTTCCTTAGAAGCTAGGGAACGTTTACGAAAAGAAAGGGAAAGGGAGATAAGGGCAGAGGGGCAGAGGAGCAGGGGAGCAGGGGAGCAGGGGGAGATTAATAACCAATACCCAATGCCCAATACCCCATCTGCAATGACGCCAGTTGCTTCAACGGATAGCGCAGCGTTAGCGAGTAATCTAGCGTCGGGAACCTCCGCAACGCACTGGCTCCCCAATGCCCAAACAGTTGTTATGCATCGGCAAGAAATACCTGTGATTTCTAGTCGTTTGGGTGCTATGGAACTAGCTTTGCTTCAACAGCTGTCACAACCAGAGATAATGCAAATTGATGGTGCTAGAGATCGTAACTGGTTATCTGTTGAGCAGATTTTGCGCCAGTATGCTCAGTATCAATTAGGTCGCCCTATTCGCTCTGCTACTTTAATCGACTCTTATTTTGCTGCCAACCATGATGCAACCGTCTGATTTAGATAAAAAAATCCTGCCTTTGTCACCAAGCCTCGCCAAAAAACAGAATAGGGTATCAGATCCTACAGTTAGAAATCACTTGAGTGCTGTTCCCAAGTCTACACCTAGTCAAATAAATGGCCAAGAAATGTCCCCAAAAGATGTTTCTAGAAACGATCAAAATTGGACAGAGGAGATCCCAAAAACTGATCTTCCAAGCCAATCAGAAACACAATCTGAGGACAAATTAACCACTGCTGAGGTAGATAGCAATGGCGTTCGGAATGGGCAGAATTTACCAGTAGCCACTATTCCAGAAAAAGAATTACCGAAATTAGATGCCTCTGGTTCAGGTGGAGAAGCTATTGCAGGGAATGTAAAACAGCTAGGATTTTTACCTGTATTAAAAAATCCTAATTTCTTGGCTCTTTGGGGCGGTCAAGTTTTCTCTCAACTAGCAGATAAAGTTTATTTGGTGCTAATGATTGCCTTGATTAATACTCAGTTTCAAGGAAGCAATCAGAGTATTAGTGGTTGGGTATCAGTCTTGATGATGGCTTTTACTATTCCAGCCGTATTGTTTGGTTCTGTTGCTGGTGTGTTTGTCGATCGCTGGTCGAAAAAGGCTGTGCTGGTAGCAACGAATATTTGGCGCGGTATCCTAGTTTTGTCAATTCCCTTCCTGCTGTGGTTGACTCATGACTGGAAACCCATAGGAGTACTGCCAGTGGGTTTTTTGATCATTCTGAGTGTGACTTTTTTAGTTTCCACGCTGACGCAGTTTTTTGCACCGGCGGAACAGGCGGCAATTCCCCTAATCGTAGAAGAACAGGATTTACTCTCGGCAAATTCGCTTTATACGACAACGATGATGGCATCGGTGATTGTTGGGTTTGCTGTCGGGGAACCCTTGTTAGCGATCGCTGATGGACTTTGGCTGCAAATTGGTGGTAGTGGTAGTTTGGGCAAAGAACTTTTAGTTGGTGGCAGTTATGCGATCGCTGGAGCAATTTTGTTCCTCCTGGCAACTAAGGAAAAACACCACCACCCCGATACAGAATTTCCTCACGTATTCTCTGACTTACGGGACGGCTTTGCCTATCTAAAAGCAAATCATCGCGTCCGCAATGCTTTGCTTCAACTGATTATCTTGTTTTCTGTTTTTGCAGCATTAACTGTTCTAGCCGTTCGGATGGCGGAAATAATTCCCAACATGAAAGCTTCCCAGTTCGGCTTTTTACTAGCAGCTGGCGGTGTTGGCATCGCTGGTGGAGCAACAATTCTCGGTCAATTTGGTCAACGTTTCTCCTATACTCAGCTAAGTCTGTGCGGTTGTATGGGTATGGCAGCATCCCTGATTGGTCTGTCAGTATTTACAACTCAACTGTGGCTCGTCTTGTTACTGGTGGCGCTAGTGGGCATCTTTGGGGCACTAGTAGGAATTCCCATGCAAACTGCAATCCAAACAGAAACACCTCCAGAAATGCGTGGTAAAGTTTTTGGCTTGCAGAACAATGTAATTAATATTGCCCTATCCTTACCTTTAGCATTAGCTGGTGTTGCAGAAACCTTTCTGGGATTACAGGTAGTTTTTTTGGGATTAGCTGCGATCGTCTTTTCAGGAGGTATATTAACCTGGTATAACTCACACAAGTAGTTACAAGTAGTTATCAGCTAACAGGAGTTATTAATCATTACCTTGACGTAATTAATAATTTACTTAAAGCTTTTGTGTTCATGGTAAACTGTTGCCAGTGAAAATTTATCGCATACTTGCTGGATATGAATCTGACATTAGTCAGAATAAGTTGTTTAAATATCAGAAATTAACAACTTATAAGTAGAATAAATAAAGCCATAAATCCACTAGTTTAATGAGCTGATAATCAGCTTTTTAAACTAGTATAAAGTTGTGGAAATTTTTAATAAATAAAAAAACCAGCAAGTATAGCTAGATAAAAGAAAAATCACAAAGGACACACAAGTAGTAGATTAAACCCGCTTTTCTTACAGCTAAATAAAGAATGCGTATAGCCTGGATTGGAAAAAAATCACCTTTTTGCGGCAATGTCACCTACAGTCGAGAAATTACAAATGCCTTGCTAGATAGGGGACATCAAGTTAGCTTTCTTCACTTCGCCCAGGAAGAGTCTGAACCTGATAATTGGCCAAATCTTCGAGAGGTTTCCCTACCTTTCATTTACAAGTCCCAGGTTTACACAATTCCCACTTTTAAAGCCACCAAAGTTTTAACCGATTCGCTACGGGAAATCAAACCAGATGTAGTCCATGCTTCCTTGACGTTATCTCCTCTAGACTTTTTTCTACCGGAAATCTGTGAGGAACTGAGGTTGCCCCTAGTTGCCACTTTTCATACACCGTTTGCTGGCAAGGGGGCAAAGCTGGTATCGGGAACACAACTTTTGGCTTATCAGCTCTACGCACCTTTTTTAGTTAACTACGATCGCGTAATTGTATTTTCTCAAATTCAGCGAGAATTATTGGCAGGGATGGGCGTAAGGGAAGAAAATATTGCCGTAATTCCCAACGGTGTTGATACCGCCAAGTATTCTCCAGGACTTTCTAAAATCACAGCAGAATTTAAAGCCGAACGCTTATTTGTTTATCAGGGTCGCATAGCGCCAGAGAAAAATGTCGAAGCTCTCCTCCGCGCTTGGAAGCAGTCGTCAATGGCGCCTGGTAGTAAGTTGCTAATTGTTGGCGACGGCCCGTTGAAGTCTTCCTTAGAGCCGTTTTTTGGTTCAGAATACGGCATTATTTGGTTGGGATTTGTCGCTGATGAAGACCGACGCATCGAAATTTTGCGGGGCGCAGATGTATTTGTTTTGCCTTCATTGGTAGAGGGTTTATCCTTATCTCTGTTAGAAGGAATGTCGTGTGGGTTGGCTTGTTTAGCAACAGATGTAGGTGCAGATGGAGAAGTATTGGAAAAGGGTGCAGGTGTCGTTATTAGTACCAAAACAGCGCGATCGCAATTGAGAACGCTCTTACCAGTGTTGCAAGACCATCCAGAGTTAACAACCCTACTGGGGCAAAAAGCTAGACAGCGTGTATTAGACCGCTATACCCTTAGTAAAAATATTAGTCTGCTGGAAGAACTTTATAAAGGAGTTTTAGCACAGCGACCTTTACCACTAAGTCGCAGAGCTTAGAGAAAGGGAATAAAGTGCGATGCCTACAGTGGTCACTGAGCTTTGCCGAAGTGCGGGCTACGCCTACGCATTTTTACGCTCATTATTGTTCTCCAGATGCATCAGGTGCAGTTTAGCTTTTCTTCATCAGTCTTATATTCGGTTTTAACCTTGCTCCAATAATCAGCACATAAGAGTGGCGAAATCCCGATATTTGGCGAGTAAAACTTTGGCAGCTTGAAAATATTCTTAATACTCAAAGAACAGATAGTGTTCGCTTTAATTTCTTATCTAATATTCGTGATGAAAATATTAGGAATGCTTTAAAAGAACGACCCACTACAGCATCTCTTCTAGCCAGTGAAGAATATATACCTGTTTTAACAGAGACTTCTTCGGCGTTGAGTACCAATGGAACAGCGTTCAACAACGACTTCACCATTGGGACATATAGTATTCCACAATATTGCATCCAAGAGCCAAGCGTCTTCCCAATTAGCTCCTTCCAAGTTAGCACCACTCAAGTTAACAGCGACCATCTGAGCGCCTCTCAAGTCAGTACTTCTCAAGTCGGTGTCCCTCAAGTCAGCATGGTTCATTTCAGTGAGAAAGAGATTGGCACCACTCAAGTTAGCACCCCAGAAATTGACGTAATTCAAATTAGCCCGTTCCAAGTCAGCACCCCTCAAGTTAGCGTAACTCAAGATAGCTCCACCCAGCTTGATATCACGCAAATCAGCTCCTTCGAGGTTGGCGTGATGGATAACTATGTCGCGAAACTTTCTCTCCCCATTGGTATAACGTTGGAGCAATTCCTCAACCTTAATTACCCTGGTAGGATCGCTATAAATACTCCCATCTGGCATAGTGGTATTACAGAAAAGGGTTCCTTCTCGAATAATGGAACTCCAGTTAGCTCCCAGCAAGTTGGCATCAGTCAGGTTAGCGCGACTCAGGTCAACTCCAGTCAAATCAGCACCCCTCAAGTCAGCAAAACTCAGGTTGGTTTCAGCCAAATTAGCACCCCTCAAATTAGCACCATTCAAGTTAGCCCGCCTCAAGTTGGAATACTTGATGTCAGTTCCTTCCAAACAGGCATTGCTCAGGTCGGCTCCAGTGAAATCAATACGATATCTAGTGATTCCACTCAGATTCGCGCCTTTGAGTATGGTATCCCTAAAGGCGGGTACTCTGTAATGGAAATTCATAACTTTTCTCAAATCAACGCCGCTAAAGTCCTGCTCTCCAGCATCATATCGTTGGAAAAATTCTTCGCTTTCCATAATTTAACTCTCGCATCAAGCAACACATATAAAATAGATTGTATATACAACGTTAGTAATGACTGATAAAAACAGAAATCCTGATGTCCTAAAGCAAAGTGGTGACTCTTCGACTAACTCCAGAGATTAAAGCGGAGCTTGATACCCTTGCCTAGAGTACACGGCGTAATCAGTCCTAGTTGGCAGCAGAGGCGATCAGTCTGTGTGTGGAACAAGAAAGCTGGCAAATTCAGATGCTTGAATAAGCGGTAAAAGTTGCTGATAGTCTACACAAGCTAAATGAAATAAATAAGAAACAATCCTAGTTATAAAATCAACAGATGACTGCAATTATTGATCTAAAAACATTATATAAATCCAATTACCTGCAATGGTTAGAGGAGACTATTAAATGTCTCAAAAATCGACAATTAGCAGACGTTGACTATGAAAACTTAATAGAAGAATTGGAAGATTTGGCTAAAAATGAAAAAAGGCGAGTAAGAAGTTTATTGGAACAGATTATTAAACATTTATTACTTTATCAATATTGGGATATAGAAAAGCCAAGAAATGCTAATCATTGGCCTGCGGAAATTATTAGTTTTCGGAACCAAGTAAATGAAGATTTAAGTGCCAATTTACGCAATTATTTAGAGGAAAATTTCAGCATAATTTATAGCAATGCCTTAGATTATGTTAAAGCTAAAACAAATTTAACCAATTTACCTGAATTATGTTTTTATACCTTAGAGCAAATTTTAGATAAAAATTGGTTGCCTTAACCTTAAATTTTGATTTTTTACATAAAACATATTCATATTTTAACTCAGCAACACCATAAAATTAAGTCGCTGAATTATCTACTAAAGACCATCCCAAAGTAGTTGGCTGTTCATAAACCCGCTTTAGAGTATTTACATCTCTGAAAGAAATAGACGACGGGTTACGAACTTGAGAAAAATATAGCGCATCAGTTTGTAGCGGACTATGACCCCAAATTCCCAGTGCATGACCGAATTCGTGGCGGGTAGCTGCAATGAGATACTCACCTGTTTGAGTAGGACTTAGCAAGATGGTGAAACGGTGGGATAAAACTTTGTTGCTGGTGTATAACTCGTAAGTAGTTTGTGCCGATCGCGCACGGGGTATATTACTACCAGGGGAAATTTGTAGAGGTGGCGCTTTTCGCACAATTGTAATATCAGCGATTTCTGGCTGTTCAACTACTGTTAAAGGTAAATAAGTACTCCACTCATGTACACCCTGCAAGACACCATTAACCCATGCTTGAGCTTGTTTTTCGCTGATGGCTTTTGGTGGTTCTACGTAAACTCGAACAGGAAATTGCGACCAGACTAAATAACCTACTTGGGTTATTGTAATTTGGGAAAAGTAGTCACCACTGTTAGTGTTATCTTGCCACTGCGCCAGTGTGGACGGTAAGGAATGAGGTTTTGGGGAAGTGGGGAGAGAAATTATTAAATCTGAATGTACATATTCTGGTATTATTGCAAACCCATTACTGGACTGGATATTAGTAAAAACGATTAACAGCCCTGTGCCAATAAACAAGGCAAGAGCTGTAATTAACCGTCGTGAAATTAAATTTATCAGGGTGTTAAGTATTGGGTTTTGGGTTGTTTTCCCCATTTACCTATCCTTATTTAGGCAACCAACCAGCACTTAAAACTACTGTTAAACCGAGAAAAATTACTGTCAATGCCCAAGTAATTCGGTTTAAGGTGTTTTCAGCACTTTTGGTACTACTAAATAGCTGGGCTTGTCCGCCAATGGCGCCAATGCCATCACCTTTAGGGCTATGCAGCAAAACTAAGATAATCAAACCAGTGGCGGAAAACGCCCAAATACCTTGCACGATATTAGTAACTGTCATGGTAGGAATCTCATTTATAACAAGTTTTAAAAAACAGAAATCAGGAGTTAGGAGTTAGGAGTTAGGAGTTAGGAAAGTCTTAATTGATCACTCTTCACTATTAATTCTTAATTATTAACTCCTCATTTTTCACTCTTCACTCCTAACTCTTTTACAGTCCTACTTGCACGGGGGTGCGAGTACGTTGTAGCTCGTATTCTGCTGTTTTCAGCAGCGATCGCCCGGTCATTTCTGGTGGCTGAGGCAGCTGTAAAATCTCTAGAATTGTGGGGGCGATGTCGGATAGCTTGCCATCGCTTCGCAGTTCGACATTTGTACCATATCCAGGGATTTTGACTTTCTCGCCTTCTACCAAGATAAAGGGGACTGGGTTAGTGGTGTGGGCTGTCCAGGGATTACCCCCTTCATCTAGCATATACTCTGCATTGCCGTGATCGGCAGTAATAATTGTTGTACCACCGACTTTGATAATGCTCTGTAGCAAGCGTCCCAAGCAGCGATCGACTGTTTCAATTGCTGTAATAGTAGCTTCGATTTGACCAGTATGCCCTACCATGTCTGGGTTGGCATAGTTAATTACAACTAGAGAATACGTACCCTTTTGAATCGCAGCGATCGCTACATTTGTAACTGCTGCTGCTGACATCGCTGGGGCATGATCGTAAGTCGCTACCATCGGGCTGCTTACCAGTTCCCGATCTTCTCCGACAAAAGGTTCCTCTAGACCCCCATTAAAGAAATAGGTGACGTGGGCGTATTTTTCTGTTTCAGCGGTGCGGAACTGATTCAAACTATGATTGGCTATGACTTCTCCCAGAATGTTATTGAGGTTCTGAGGCTTAAAAGCTACAGCCACGGGTAAGTCTGAATCATACTGCGTAAACGTGACAAAGGACAGCGGCGTGATTTGCTGTCTTTCAAAACCGTGAAATGTGGGACTGACCAAAGCTTGAGTCAGTTGTCTGGAGCGATCGGGGCGGAAGTTGAAAAATATCACCCCATCCCCTGGTTGTATTGCGCCGGGAGCAATTCGGATTGGGTTGACAAATTCATCTTTTATCCCCTGGTCGTAAGATGCTTGCAAGACTTCCACAGCCTTGAGACCATTACCAACACTATCTTGTATCATCATGTCGTAGGCGCGTTTGACCCGATCCCAGCGGTGATCGCGATCCATCGCGTAGTAGCGACCGCTGAGGGTGACTATGCGCCCAATTCCTGCGCGGTCTATATAATCTTGCAGCAGCGCGATCGTTCTTACACCGTCAGTTGGGGCGGTGTCACGACCATCGGTGATAGCGTGAATACAAACTTCTGGAATTCGCTGGTTTTTGGCTAAGTCAAGTAGTCCGAATAGATGGGTGATATGCGAATGTACCCCTCCCTCAGAACAAAGCCCGACTAGATGCAGCTTGCTATTCCGAGAACGGACTTCCTGGCAAATTTTGACGAGTGCTGGATTTAAGGCAATAGAACCGTCTTCGACTGCATCGGAGATGCGTACCAGTTCTTGCGGTACCACTCGTCCAGCACCAATGTTCAAATGACCAACTTCTGAGTTGCCCATTTGACCTTCTGGCAACCCTACGGCTTTTCCTGATGTGTGGATGAGGGTATGCGGGTAAGCTGCCCATAAACTGTCCACAATAGGAGTTTTAGCAGCAACAATAGCGTTTCCTCGCTTTTCCTCGCAGTAGCCCCATCCGTCTAAAATGACTAGCACCACAGGAGCAACAGGTGCTTTGGTCATAGTAAAATTGCCCTTTACTTTTTGTAATACTCGAATGATACCACTGCTAATCCACGCCGGAAGTGAATTTTTGCTTATTAATTTCTTTTATGAAAGACTTGCAGTTTTTTGAAATATTTTTTAAATTTTAATAATTTTTCTGTGATGTTTTAGAATGCCAATAAGGAGTGATTACTTAAAAGTAGCGTTTTCACGCTACTTTTAAGTAATTATCCAATCCCTTATTTCCTTTTTGTGGAAGCTTTTGCAGCTTTCTTCGCCGCTTTTTCAGCAGCGATCGCAGCTAACTTTGCTTGTTCTTTTTCTTCGGCAATTTTCTGGAGATAGTAATGATAATCTCCTAAGTAAACCCGGAATTCACCATCACGAATTTCGACGATTTTGTTAGCTACTTGAGAAATAAAGTAGCGATCGTGTGAAACTACAATTGCCGTACCATCATAATTTTTGAGCGCTTCTTCCAGCATTTCTTTCGCTGGAATATCTAGGTGGTTTGTCGGCTCATCTAAAATTAGTAAATTCGCGGGACGTAATAGCATTTTTGCCAAAGCCAAACGAGCTTTTTCTCCTCCACTTAATGCCCCAACTGCTTTAAATACTGTATCACCACTGAATAAGAAGCGTCCCAAAAGTGTGCGGACTTCTTGATTATCCCAGTCGGGAACTTCATCATGGATAGTTTCCATGACAGTTTTCTTCAAATCCAAGGCTTCAGCTTGATTTTGCTCAAAGTAACCGGGAATAACGTTATGATCGCCTAATTTAACGCTACCTTCTGTGGGTGGTTCCATACCCATAATTACGCGCAGAAGGGTAGATTTTCCAGCACCGTTGGGGCCAAGAAAAGCAATGCGATCGCCTCTTTCAATTAGGAGATTTGCTGCTAAAAACAAGATTTTATCACCATAAAGATGAGTTAAATCTTTAATATCTACTACCTCGCGTCCACTGCGGGGTGCAGGGGGAAAACGGAAGTGTAGAGTTTTGACTCCAGCAATGGGTGCTTCAATGCGCTCGATTTTGTCGAGTTGCTTTTCCCGGCTTTTTGCCTGGGTACTGCGGGTAGCACTGGCGCGAAATCTATCAACAAAGGTTTGCTGTTTCTCTAATTCTTTCTGTTGGCGTTCGTAAGCACTAAGCTGTGCTGATTGACTTTCAGCTTTTTGTGACAAATATGCCGAGTAGTTACCAAGGTAGGTACTGGAAATGCCACGTTCAGTTTCCACAATTTGGGTGCAGAGGCGGTCAAGGAACTCCCGGTCATGGGAGACTATTACCATCGGCGTAACTAGCCCTCTGAGGTAATTTTCTAACCACTCGATGGTTTCTAAATCTAGGTGGTTAGTCGGTTCATCCAGTAGCAACAAGTCGGGTTTTTGCAGGAGGATTTTACCCAAACTCATCCGCATTTGCCAACCACCACTGAAGGCACTGACGAGGCGATCGCCATCTTCTAGCCCAAACCCCATCTCTGGTAAAATTTTCCCGATGCGTGCATCTAAGTTGTAGCCATCCAAGGCTTCAAATTTGCGCTGCAAGCGATCCAACTTGTCGATCAGTCGATCCAGTTCCTCTGTCGTAGCCGTTTCCATTTCTTGTGGTATGTGCGCCAGAGACAACTGTACTTCGTTGGCTTCTTTGAAGACAGTCCAAAATTCTTCTCTAACGGTGCGGGTGGGGTCTACTTCAAACTCTTGGTTGAGGTAGGCTATATGTAAGCTATTGGGACGGATAATTTCGCCGGCAGTAGGTTCAATTTCCCCAGAGATGATTTTGAGTTGGGTAGATTTTCCAGCACCATTGACACCGACTAAGCCAATGCGATCGCCTGGTTTAACTTCCCAGTTGATATCTTTGAGAACTTCGCCTGTGGGATAAATTTTACTTATATGTTCTAGTCGTAGCATTAAGTTTCTCTCAGGTAGGGAGTGGGTGGTTGAGGACGAAGTACTAACACCGCCTCTAATATTAACAAAAATTAACTATAAATTCGTCGTGATGCAAGTCTGGAAGCCGCAAACCAAATTTGGCTTGAGCCACGGATAAAATTTACCACATCGATCTCAAGGATGACTTTGTGTTACTTGTCCAACTTCTTCGACACTCAAATCTAACGCCTCTGCTACTTGTTCTACAGTCAACCCTGCTGCCAACATTGCTGGTATTGCTTTTAGTTTCCCTTTAACCTCACCTTGTTCAACACCTTCCTGAAAGGCTTCCTGATAAAATCTGGTTTGCTTTAACTCGCTTAAGCCAAACATTTCCTCTATCTCCTCCCTACTCATTGCAGGAAACTTGTAAGCCAAAATAGTCTCTATAAATTGTAATAATTGCTGCTGTTTTGGTGCTGAACTTAGTTCTGTCTATCAACTCCCTTGCTTTAGCGATCGCTATATCGTCGGTTGCAATTACTAATTTAGCAGTTGCAATGCCAATTGGAAGCGATGCAGCTTCACCTAATTCATCCAAATAAATGCGCCTGACGCGCCCACTTGTGAAAAACTCACGGTAATGTTTAATATCGCCTGTATCTACATTCCTGTTTGGGTATAAAACCACAGCACCCCAATCATTTAATGGTTGATTCTGACGGAGTATAAACGTATTTCTGCAATTAGCCGTGAATAAATTTCCCCATCAGCTTGAAATTGCACTTCAACAAAGTAAATCGGGTTCTCGCTTCCTTGTGTCGGTATAAACACACCATCTATTCTGAAGGCTGTTTGTTTGATTTCAACTGATGAAAATTGATAAAGGCTAGCTTTTTCTGGAAGATTACCAATAAGTTCAAAGAAGATATCAGGGAATTCTTGAAACAGCCGATAAAAGATGATATCTGTTTTCACATTTTTATATCACTTGAAGATTTTGATTTGCTGTTCATGTGTTACTTTGTTCTTCAGAACCATCTCGCACTTTCAGCAGTTGCTCTTTTGCCATCCCTAATATACGTGAAAGGGGCACTAATAAATTATCATCAAATGCTTCTCCTGCATAAATATTATTCAGTTCAGTAGGGGATAATTTAAAGGTGTCACAAAATTTAGTAAACTCCTGGTTACTCAAGTCAAGCTCTTTTTGTCTATCATGAAGTAAAACTGCGATCGCTCTAGTTCCATGCTTCGGACGCTCACTAGTTTTTACATATTTTTCCATTAAATAATTTACTTTTCTGGTATCACCGCCGATTTTTTTAATTAAATCAGTACAAGCCCTTTTCAGCGCTTTCTTTAAAACTTCTTCTTCATTTAAAATTTTAATAATTTCACTGGCATATTCTGGTTTAAAAAATCCCACCAAATTCCCTTGATGATAAACTGGTATATAAGGATTATTCGTTTCAACTTGCCAATCTAAAGGCTCATTACGTAGTGACATAGCTGCACCCCTAAATATTTTAAGATTGCACCATTTTAAAACCATTTATTCCTTAACTGCCAGTATTGATATTAGGAGCATCTCACTTTTGTAAAAATACCCTAACTCTGGCGATTAGAAATCGCAGTTATACAGACAAAACCCACCTCCGTGGGTTTCAAATTCCTGAAGTCCGCGCAACTGTTATGTATTTCTACCAGAACCTCGAACTCAACCAAAATAGCGATCGCCTTGTTCATCACCAAGTGGCTAAAGGGTTGCCAGAGGGGCGTTTGGTAGTCTTATGAGGCTATTGTTAGATATTTAAGCATAATGGGCATACTGTAAATATCAAGTAAGTAAGCATCGAAACAGGGTAAACAGTATGTTGACAACAACGTGGCAAGAAGAGATTGCATCCTTGAAGCAAAATTTGAACAAGGAAATAAATAAAATTTCACGTAATTATGATATTAATGTACGTAATCATATTTGTATAAATAACCTGAAATCAAAGTTAAAGCGATTAGATGAAATTGAAAATATTCTTAGTATAGATAAATATAAAATTGCTTTTATAGGTACTATCGGTCAAGGAAAAACGACAGCTATATGCCATCTTTTTAACTTAATAAGTGACTTCACAGTTTCCAATAATAGTGGTAGTAAAACGGAAAATGTAACTGGAACAAAAGAGTTGCTGTCAACAGGAGCAGGTAGAACTACTATATGTGAAGTAATTATCAAACCATCTGAAAAAACTTACATAGAGATAGAGCCTTATACAGTTGATGAAATGGAAAATATTATTTCTGAATTTTGCGAATATATTGCAAACAAAGATAATCCTAAAACAGATCAGAGAATAATTATTTCTAAAGAAGTTGAAAGAGCTATTAGGAATGTTATAGAAATGAAATCACGCTCTAAAACAATTTATGTTAGCAATAAACCAAAAAAAGAAACAATTGACCCAGCTAAAGAAAAATTTGATAAATTGGGATTAGATGAACTAAAAAAACTTGCGTTTAATAATGCAAAGCTTCAATCTCGAACTATAAATAAAATTGAATTTAATAATCAGAATAATGAGCAAGAGTGGATAAAAAATACCTTTGCTGCTATTAATGCTGCTGAGTTAAAAGAATTTGCTATTCCGAGAAAAATATATCTTTATGTGAGCCATGATGTTTTATCTGGTTCAAATTTATCTCAGTTTGATTCAGTCATTGATACTAAAGGACTTGATGAAAACCCAATTCGTAAAGACTTGAAGAAATATATTGAAAATCAGGATACTATCTGTCTCTTTGTAACTCCTTTCGCTGCTGCACCGGAAGCTAATATTACTAAATTAATAGGTTATCACCTTACATCTAAATCCAAGGACTTTAATCATAGATTTGTAACTTTGGTATTGCCTCACAAAGATGAACCTGAAAAAGTTAATGAATGTGACGGAGATTATGATACAGGAATTCAAATCAAAACAGATGAAATTCAAGCTACATTTGAGAAGTTAAACTTAGATTTCTTGATAGAAAATATCTTATTTTATGATGCATTGAGGTACTATCGTAATGATATCTACAGTGAAGAAAATATACAGGCGGATAAAGATGACTTTATCGAAGGTATAGCGGGTGTAGTAGAACGTAGACGAAATATTTTATTGGACGAAATCAAGAATATTCAAGAAAGTTTTACAAGAATAAAAAGCGGTAATGGTTTAACAGTATCAGAAATCGAGGCAATTGAAACTGCCATTAAAAAGATAAAAGATTTCGAGGATTTGAGTAAAAGAGTACAAAGTTTTCTTTATCAAGATAAAGGTCAACAAGATAAAGGTTTTGTTACTAAATATGTTGAACATTATCGTACCATTTATCCAGCATGGAATACTAAACACGCTATTCATAGAAACTTTGGCTTTTATGAGCCAAAGAATATAGATATATATTATGATATGAGGGTTTTTGCTGAGGGAATAAATGAAGATGAAATGTTGAAGAAGTTTACAAAACAACCAAAACAGGAATTAGAAAATATCCTGAATGACCTGACATCGGCAAATGAATCTTTAAAGACATTTATTCCTGAATTAATTATACAGCTTAACTCATTGTATGACGATTTTATAAGTGAAGTAGGAAAACAGATTCAAGAGGAAGCTCAAACTAAACTATCACCTCAAAGCGAAGATTCTAAATTCTGGGAGGCTCTAATTAATGAGAAAGGTAAGGTAAGACCTCCAGATCAAACCTATACAGACAATGTATGTCAGACATTGAAGCACGAACTTGAAAAAGAGAAAAGTTTAAACAATTTTTTAGAGATTCAAGCAGAAAAATATTGGAAAAAGTTAGTTATTAAACTATTAAGCTTTTTCGGAGAAAAATAGACAGATAGCGATTGGAAATTGCATAGTAAATACAGAGGACGCAATATTATTGCGTCCTGATAATTCATTTTTTACCTAAATAAAACTTACTATCTATGAATAGCTTAAGTGAAGAAATATCCATCCAACTAAAGATATACAAGAGAAGTTATACAGAATATACAAAATGCTTAATTAGAGGAAGAGAAATTGTTATTGGTGGAAGACCAGAAGAAAAAGTTAGGCAAATATTTATCTATTTTTTGGTAAATAAAAGTGGTTTATTTCCAAATGAAATTGATATCAAAGTTGAATCTAATAATCATGATATAGAAATATATAAAACTGTCAAAAATAAATATTTTAAACCATATCACCCTCCTTTGATGATTGTGGAAGTGAAGCGAGAAGAAGAAAACTTACATAATCATGAGGAACAGATTGAAAGATACCTAAAAAAATCTGGTTCAGAAATAGGTGTTTTATATAATTATCATGAAATTATTGCATACACAAAAAAAGACGCAGTATTTACAAGTGATTATCTCAATAGTCTTAAAGATATACCACCGTTAATTTTACAAAATTCTAATAAGTTAGAGAAGGATATATTAGAATTTGAAAAAGCTGTACACGGAAGTTTTGATAGTTTTATTTATCTTGTTAAGAAGTATGGTGAATATAAACTGAATACAATAAGTTTTAGACTTAAAGGTGAACAATTACCTGTATCAGGCACTTTCTTTGAGTCTCAAGATCATCAGGTGAACTATCTTAAAAATGGTAAAAGACGGCAAAGCTTAAATTATCAAGATTTTGAAAAGCTAGTTTCTATTATTTATTGACAAATAGAAGGTGTTTCCAAGTAACAAATGAGGGTAAGAAAAATGGTAGAAATTATTCTTCCTAGTCTTGACGAGTATCGCACAGAAAATTGTCTGCGATCGCATCATCAAATAAATAGGGACAATGCTCTGGAAAAGTTCGTAATGGTAAGTTAGTTTCTCGTAGCGCCAAATCTACTCCCGCTTCAAAGCCATCTAACAAAGCTTCTTCGATTCAAGACTTTAAGCTGGGGTTCTGCCGCAGATGCCTATGGATGGCACGGCGCTGTTCTCGAATTGTTAAAAACCAATTGCGAGAGCGTTGTTCGGGTTGATACTCCCACTTCAAGAGATGACTGAGTAATACACTCAGACGACTCACGAGTTCCCGATACTCCTGTCTGCCCAAAGCTTGAATTTCCTCTTGCAGGTGTTGCCAGTCTAGTTCCATAACTAGCCTCTGTTCTAATGCTTTAGCCTGCTGCTGTGTCCAGCCATAGAAGTCTTGTTCATACAAAAAAGGTTTGTCCATAGAGTTAAATCTTGCCAGCAACGACCACGAGCTAGTTTGATAATTTAAATTCAATCTTGAACAAATATTCAACTTGCTTTAGCTTCATCCCCAGATGCTTCAGCCACAGCAGCCAATCTATCTGCCGCAGCTTGAACAATCTGAGCCACTTGACTCAGAGGCATATACTTGATTTGTCTAAGAATCAGGCTCAAATCTGAGTTTTCTGGTAGTGGCTTGCCATTTAAGTAGCCGAGTAACTGCTCTAAGGTGTAACCGGCTCTTGCTGCAATTTTTGCCAAGTTTTCAGTATCTGGAACGCTGTCACCTCTTTCCCACGACTGAACAGCGGTAGTAGAAACTCCCAAAAGCTTACCAAAGGCTCTCTGACTCATGGAGCCACGAGTTGTTTTGACGATTTCTACCAGTTTCTCTCTACCTTCTGTATTCACGGCTTGGTAGTTACTCAACTGTATTTACAAGTTTACTTATACGTTTATTAGTTTGTATGAATTTATCTAACGTTATACTTTGTTAATCTAGACTAACTACCCCTGTTAGTCATATATTTAATATGTAACTGTAATAAAGCAGGAACTGCTAACCCAGTAATTTTTAGCTTAAAAGACTTCGCTTGTTAAGGCAAGGAAGCTAGTAAGGGTATTACTGCCAATCAATATACGAAGACGGTGCATCATGTTTCACAAGCCACGCAAACTTAATCAATATCGCCGCAAAGGTAAAAACCTTATAGCCACTAATAAAATTAAACCAGAACAGTGGCATATTTCGGAGGCTGAAGCGCAAGAAGCCCTGAAAGCTAAAGGCTACGACGTGAAGCAAATCAAGAAAATCCACCGTCTGAAGCATCAGATATGTATTTCCTACTGGGATGCAAAAGGTAACGTATGCAGCAGCTTTTTTAGCTACCGGATTTTTGCGCGTTGGCAAGAAGAAGCAGAAAAGTTAATTTATACCTGCCAAACCCTGAAGGAATGGGCGAAGCTAAATTACGTTATGAAGTACGAATTTGCCTATTACCATTATCCCAGTGAAATGGAAGATGCACTTCACGAAATATTAGAAAACCACTTATGTGTGTTAAAAGCAACTGCACAAAAAGTGGTTTTACAGGATATTTAACAATAAAAATTAGTTAGCGGCAGAAGTCGCTAACTCCGCGAGACGTTCTTGCTGGTCTAGAGATATGCAAGATTGGATAAGCGTCTCTAAATCACCCTCCAGAACAGGGTTAAGAGAATAATTCTGACCTAAGCGGTGGTCAGTAGCGCGGTTATCTTTATAATTATAAGTGCGAATTTTTTCCGATCGCGATCCAGTACCAACCTGCGATCGCCGCATGGAAGTTACAGCCTCCTGTTGTTCGCTTAACTTGATTTCATACAACTTCGCCCGCAGAATTTGCATCGCCCGTTCTTTGTTTTGCAACTGGCTGCGTTCTTCTGTACAGAAAATGCGTATTCCGGTTGGTTTGTGCATCAAGTCAACGGCTGTTTCCACCTTGTTGACGTTTTGTCCACCAGCACCGCCAGAACGAGCTGTGGTCATTTCAATATCTTTCGGGTCAATATGAATTTCCACATCATCGACCTCTGGCATAATCGCCACAGTAGCTGTGGAAGTATGAACCCGTCCCCCAGATTCAGTTGCCGGTACGCGCTGCACACGATGCACTCCAGCTTCAAACTTCAACTGGCTGTAAACGTCATTACCTTTAATTTCTAGAATCACCTCTTTCCAGCCACCCATTTCTCCTCGAGATTCGCTCACTAGAGAAACTTTCCAACCTTGAGTCTGGGCATAGCGGGTGTACATCTGCATCAAATCGCCAGCCCAAATACTCGCTTCATCGCCACCAGTACCAGCGCGAATTTCCAACATGATATTCTTTTCATCATTGGGGTCGCGTGGTAGCAGTAAAACTTTCAAGCGAGACTCTAAATATTCTATTTTTTGTTCAAGTTCCTTTACTTCCAGTGCTGCCATTTCTTGCAACTCTGGGTCACTGGCAGATTCTTTGTAAACCTGACGCGCTCCACTCAAGTCTTCTTGGGCTGCTTTCCAAATTTCATAGGTATTAACTACCTCTTCCAAAGAAGAACGAGACTTAGCAATTTCTTGATACTCATCAGGATTGCTAGCGGTATCGGGGTCGCCAAGACGACGTGTTAACTCATTAAAGGTTTGCTCAACGGATTTTAGTTTATCCAGTAAGTATGATTCAGCCATGACGAGTGCGATCGCTCCTTAAAAAAATAACAAATTGGCTCGAGCATATAAATGAAAATCGACCCAGCTGATGCAGGGCCGTCGTTAACAGCAGAGCCAACCCGCTACTTTTTGTTTTGATCGTCGCCAGATGTTTGAGTGCTGCTCATGCCGTACTTGCGGAGGAAGCGCTCTACTCGACCTTCAGTGTCAATAATCTTCTGAGTACCGGTGTAAAATGGGTGATTTCCAGACCAAACATCTACGTGCAATTCTGGCTTGGTAGAGCCAATGGTCATAACAACTTGACCGTTGCAGTAAACTTTAGCATCTGGATACCACTTGGGGTGAATATCAGCTTTAGCCATTGTTCTTTTTGTGATGAATCTATATAAATTATAACTTTCAGGTTTCAATTGGAGCTAGGGAGTGGAGAGTGGGCAGATGAGGGATATGAGGCAGTGGGAAGAAACCAATGCCCAATGCCCCATGCCCCATACCCTAACGCTTAGAGTACTGAGGCGCTTTCCGAGCTTTATGTAAACCATATTTCTTCCGTTCTTTTGCTCTCGGATCGCGAGTCAAATAACCTTCGGTTTTCAAAGGTGGGCGGTTGTCTGGGTCTAGTTGGCACAAAGCACGAGCAACTCCCAAACGGACAGAATCAGCCTGTCCGGTCAAGCCGCCGCCTTCTGCTTTCACCAAAATGTCATATTCGTTTTCTAGTCCCAGAGTTTCCAGGGGTGCTTTGATCACTCCCAGGTAGTTGGGGTTGAATTGGAAATACAAGGTTCCATCTTTACCATTCACAGTCAGTTGACCGGTGCCTGGAACCAAGCGTACCCTTGCTACTGCATTCTTACGACGACCAGTACCCCAGTATACGGCGCGACCGCTATTAGCATCTGCTACTACCATTAATTTTCTTCTCCAGGAATTGTACTAACTTTTAGTTCTTTAGGTTTTTGAGCATCATGGGGATGCGTAGGCCCAGCGTAAACTTTCAACTTGGTGAACAGCTGCTTACCGAGGCTATTTTTAGGTAGCATACCTTTAACAGCTTGTTCTAAAATTCGCTCTGGTATGCGGTCTTGCAGTTTAGCGAAAGTTTCCGTTTTCATCCCGCCGGGGCGACCAGAATGGCGGCGGTAAAGCTTTTGAGTGCGCTTTTTGCCTGTGACTGCTACTTTCTCGGCATTGATGACGATTACGAAGTCACCTGTATCTAGATGAGGTGTATATTCGGGTTTCTTTTTGCCTCTCAATACCTGAGCGATTTCGCTAGCGAGGCGACCAAGGCGTTTATCGGTGGCATCTACTATGTACCACTCACGCTCAAGGGTTGCTTGAGAAGGAAGGTATGTTTTAACTGTTGTCATTTATCATTTGTCCTTTGTCATTTTTAATTTGTCATTAGTCATTTGTCATTAGTCATTTGTCAGTTGTCCTTTGTTATTCACTAATGACCATTGTAGAGACGCGATTAATCGCGTCTCTACTGACCAATGACTAATGACTCTTGACTAGTGACGAACTTTGGCAAGGTGTCGTACCAAATCTCTTTTGGAAAGGGAAAATCGGGATAGCCGATTCGCAACAAGCACAAGCCTTGAGGCGGTGCGGCGTATTTCACTTCTTCCCGGCGTTGTTCTTTCCAGAGTTCGGTGAAGCTAGAAAGTGTTCGTTGTCCAGAACCTACTTGTACCAGCATCCCTACCAACAGCCGTACCATGCCATACAAAAATCCATCTGCCTGTATTTCAATATGGATAAATGGCCCACTGCGACGACACTCTGCTGCTTGCACCTCTACCCAGGAATGCGATCGCTTTGAGCCTGCACGGTGAAAAGCAGCTAAGTGATGTTTTCCCAAGAGAGGTTTCAAGGCAGCTTGGATTAAAGATTCATCCAGGGGTGCATAATAATAATGCCAACTGAAGGGTCTTACAAACAAGTTTTGTCGATCTTCAGTATATATTGTGTAGCGATACCGTCGATAGGCTGCACTAAAGCGAGCGTGCCAACGGTTATCGACACTAGTTGAAGCCCTGATTAATATATCTGGCGGCAGATAGCTGTTGAGGATTGTTGCCCACTTGTGAGGCGGAATTAAACCTGTAGCTTCAAAATGGGCTACTTGAGCAGCAGCATGAACTCCTGAATCGGTTCGCCCAGCACCATGTAATGTCACATGATGCCCAAGAATAGTAGCGATCGCAATTTCGATCTCTTCTTGGACTGTCCGGTGTTGTTTTTGCCTTTGCCAGCCATGAAAATGAGTGCCCAGGTATTGGATTACCAAGGCTACTCGATGAGTTTGTGTAGGCTGGTGGCTTTCTAACATACAGATTTTGTCCTACGCTACGGGAAGCCGCCAAAGGGCGTCTATGTCTTTTGTCTTTTGTCATTTGTCAGTTGGCCTTTGTTATTCACTAATGACCAATGACTAAATGACTTAAACCAATTCAATTATTGCCATTTTTGCATTATCACCCCGACGCGGTACGGTACGCAGGATGCGGGTATAACCGCCCTGGCGATCGCCATATCGAGTTGGAGCTTGCTCAAATAGAGCGTGAACCAGTTGTTTGTCGAAGATATAGCCAAGGGCTTCCCGGCGTGCTGCCAAGGAGCCATTTTTGGCTAGGGTAATCATTTTTTCCACTTCACTTCGCAGAACTTTCGCTCTAATTAAAGTGGTGGTGATCTTACCATGACGGATCAGTTCGGTGGCGAGCGATCGCAATAAAGCACGGCGTTGATCGGCTGGTTTACTGAGTTTTTTGACGCGACAACGGTGACGCATAATTATGCACTATGAATTATGAACGGTTTTTCTTAAGGGTGTTTAGAGCCTCTTTCCATTGGCAGGGTGATGCCCAAGCGTCGCTGCAAAGCTTCCACAACTTCTTCTGCTGACTTCTGCCCAAAGTTCTTAATTTCTAAGAGGTCTTCTTGGGTATAATCCAACAAATCTGCCACAGAATTAACTTGCGCCCGTTTGAGACAGTTATATGCCCGCACAGAAAGTTGTAACTCTTCGATGGGTATCTGGGCAGTTGGGTCGTCTGGAATATCCGAACCTGTGTCTGTTGGTTCTAGGGAGATGTCTTTCAACGGGTTGAATAAATCTACCAAGATCGCAGCGGCCGAAGATAGTGCTTCCTGGGGAGAAATACTGCCATTTGTCCAAACTTCCAACAGTAGTCGGTCTTTTGGAATCAAGCCTTCCCCACGAGATTCTTCAACACTGTAGTTGACTTTTCGCACTGGCATAAATATCGAGTCGATTTGGAGAAAATCCAAAGATGTGGCTTCCTCACGTCCTCGCTCTACTGTGCGATAGCCTTTGCCTTTCTCGATCCGAAATTCCATTTCCAGCTTTCCACCCTCAGCGATTGTGGCTACATACTGAGTCGGATCTATGATCTCTACTTCACTGGGCAAATCAAAATGCGCCGCAGTGATTGTTGCAGGGCCGCTAACGAGTAATCTACCAATTTGAGGCTGCGAAGAATAGTTTTTCAGGATAACTTCCTTCATTCTCATGAGGATTTCCAGCACATCTTCCCGCACGCCTGGAACTGTAGCAAACTCGTGTGAAACGCCTGCAATCCGCACGGCTGTAACTGCTGTACCTTCTAGGTTAGACAGTAAAACCCGCCGCAGTGCGTTGCCAACAGTTGTTCCTTGACCGCGTTCTAGAGGTTCCAGAACAAATTTACTGTAATGGTTCCGACTTTCGTCAGTATTCGACTCTACACATTCAATTTGAAACTGCGCCACGGATGAGCCTCCCTTTTTCTAAGGTGCTGCTAGCAGACAAATCAATTGCCTCCAGAATTGAATTTATGTCCTGTAGATTATAGGTATATCAAACTATTAGTATAAAATTACGGTATAGTTTGACACTCCCATTGAGCTTGCAGGCGCTAATAATATTTTCGGTAGCCCGAAGCTTAACAGCTTTCCCGGCGGGAAAATCTGATGTGCTTCTGGTCGCCCAAGTTTTCACCCAATGACAGTTTGCACGTTAGACGCTCAAGCGGTCATTACTGGATGTAACTTTTCCTCCTCACTGCCCAAGTCTTGGTATTTAAACTCGACGGCGCTTAGGTGGACGACAACCATTGTGAGGAATCGGGGTAATATCCCGAATCAGTGTAATTTCCAGTCCTGCTCCTTGAAGTGCCCGGATAGCGGTTTCTCTACCTGCTCCTGGCCCACTGACCATTACTTCAATTTGGCGCATTCCTTGATCAATAGCTCGACGGGCTGCACTTTCAGCAGCGGTTTGTGCTGCAAAGGGAGTTCCCTTTTTTGCTCCCTTAAAACCGCTAGAACCAGCACTAGCCCAGGAGATCACATCTCCATTTTGATCGGTAATGGTGACAATGCTATTGTTGAAAGTAGACTGGATGTAGGCCATCCCACTGGGTACATTCCGTTTCTGCTTCTTGCTCCCGGATTTTTTAGTTGGTTGTCTCGCCATACTTGTTTAGTTGATTTAAGGTAAAACTTGCTCGGATTAGCAATTGCAAAATTATTTCCCTGGAGCCTTCTTCTTCCCAGCCACTGTCTGCCTTCTGCCTCGACGGGTTCTAGCATTGGTGCGAGTTCTTTGTCCTCTGACTGGTAAGCCCATGCGATGACGACGACCTCTGTAGGTACCAATGTCAACTAAGCGCTTGATGTTCAAAGACTCCAAGCGCCGCAAGTCGCCTTCAACTTGATAGTTGGTTTCGATTTCCCCTCGTAGGGCTGTCACATCGGCATCACTTAAGTCCTTAACGCGAGTATCTGGGTTCACACCAGTAGCCGCTATAATTTCTTGAGAACGTGATAAACCAATTCCGTAAATGTAAGTCAGACCGATCTCGACGCGCTTATCGCGTGGAAGGTCTACTCCGGCAATACGTGCCACAATGAACTCTCCCTATTGTTCTCGCAATTACTGTTGGTTGGAAAAACGTGATTAATCGCGTCTTTTCGTTTTAATGATGATATGCGTCCTGCAACTGGCTCTGTTGGTAAGAGCGTTATCCTTGACGTTGTTTGTGCTTGGGGTTCACGCAGATCACCATGACGCGACCACGACGTTTGATCACGTTACACTTTTCACAAATTTTCTTGACTGAAGCTCTAACTTTCATGCCTTTTATTTTTTGACTCCAAATATAAAATTATAGCATTTCTAGGGAAGTTAATCCAGTTGAATGACTAATAAACAGTCAAAAAAATGGTTTTATGGTAAAATTCTCTACATATACTTACTTCTTTCGTAGTCGATAGGTAATTCTGCCTTTGGTCAAGTCGTAGGGAGTTAACTCTACCTTGACGCGATCGCCGGGCAAAATCTTGATATAATTTCGGCGAATCTTGCCGGAAATGTGTGCCAGCACGTTAAAGCCATTGTCCAAGTCAACGCGAAACATCGCATTGGGCAAGGACTCTGTAACCGTGCCTTCCATTTCAATCAAATCTTGCTTAGACAATTTGTTTTTTCCTCAACTCAACAATTTCGTGTTCAGTTGCAGCGCTTCATCTGCAAAGAAACACATTTTAAGAAATATATCAACAGTTTATTAATATATCTTAGCTAAAATTGATCTTCTTCTTGGTAGGGGGAAGTGGGTAGTAGGGAATTATCTACTCCTTATTCCCCTTCTTTTCAGAAAGCGATTACCTTTTGTAGTTCACCAGTGACATCTTCTTGGGACTGATTGCCATTGACTGTTAGGAGTTTTTCGCGATCGCCATAATAATCAATTAGAGGTGCAGTTTCAGCACGATATACTTCTAAACGACGACGAATAACCTCTTCCGTATCATCTTTTCGTCCTCTAGCTAGCAAACGTGCGATCACAATTTCATCTGGTGCATCTAGATTGACTACCCTTTCGCCACCTTGATGTATTGCTTTCAACAACTTCTCCAGAAAAGCTGCTTGGGTCACTTTTCGGGGAAAGCCATCCAGAATCCAACCATTTTTGGCATCTGGTTGGCTGAGGCGCTCCTGTACCAAGTCCTCCACTAGCTGGTCGGGTACTAACTCGCCGCTATCGACATAACTTTGAGCTTTGATTCCCAAAGGAGTCTGCTCTTTCATGGCTTGTCTCAATATTTCACCAGTAGAAATATGGGGAATATTCAAGTGTTCAGCCAAGGTTTGAGCTTGTGTTCCTTTACCCGCTCCAGGTGGCCCCAAGAAGATTAATCGCGTCACTATTATTTCACCATTCCTTCATAGCGCTGAGAGATGACATAAGTTTGGACTTGTTTGGCTGTCTCAATTGCCACACCAACTAAAATTAACAACGAGGTTGCACCTATGCCCCGGAAAGTTTTCACATTCAAAGCGCTTTCTACGGCTGTGGGGATAATGGCAACAAAGCCCAAAAAGATCGCACCCAAAAAAGTTAGTCGGTTGGAAACGCGTTCGATATACTCGCTAGTTGCCTTACCGGGACGAATTCCAGGAATACTAGAACCCATTTTCTTCAAGTTTTGCGCTACGTCTACTGGGTTGAGAATCAACGAAGAATAAAAATAGCTGAAGAAAACGATGGAAACCATGTACACCAAGGCATAGACCCAGGAGCTAGAACCGCCTGGACTCAAATAAGTGTTAACTATATTCGCCAATTCGGCATTTTTAGTAAAATTGGCGATCAGCAGTGGCAAGCTAAGGATGGCAGCAGCAAAAATAATTGGCATTACGCCGCCTTGATTTAACCGCAGGGGCAGATAGCTACGTTGCTCTGCCAAAACTCGCCGACCTACTTGGCGACGAGCCGAAATAATTGGGATGCGGCGCATTCCTTCCTGGACAATCACAATACCAACAATTGTCGCTAGGAAAACTAAGATCAGCACGATCACGCGACCGACTGCTTCCCTACCGCCAACTTGCACCAAGTCGATGGTATCGCCCAAAGCTTTTGGTAAAGAAGCGACAATGTTGACAAAAATCAACAATGATGCTCCGTTACCAATTCCCCGTTCTGTAATCAGTTCTGATGCCCACATGACGAACATCGAACCAGCTGTCAGAGCGATCGCAGTTTCAGCGACAAATATCGGCCCTGGCTTTAAGGCGAATTGCTGGAGGAATAATGCCGAAAAAGCTGTACTTTGAAGAATTGCCCAAACTACAGTGACATAGCGGGTAATTTGCGATATTTTTCGCCGACCGGCTTCGCCTTCATTTTTCTGTAAATTTTCTAAAGATGGAATCGCCGCAGTCAGCAATTGGATGATAATAGACGCATTAATGAAGGGCAAAATCCCTAAAGCAAAGACTCCCAAAGTCGAAAGTCCTCTCCCGGAAAATATATCCAATAAGCCGAATATGGAATTACTGCCCGATATAGCTTCGGCAAATCTCGGTCTATCAATCCCTGGTACGGGTAAGAAAATACCCAGGCGAACCAAAATTAAAATACCGACGGTGACAAGCAGCCTACCTCTGAGGCCAGCTGCCTGCGCCATCTGCATAAAAGTTTCTTGAGCCGTTGGGGCTTTATCTCGACTGATCATAGAGTGCTACCTTTATAGTGAACCAAGCACTGGCAGCGAGTTGGCTTGCATTTAAGTGCGCTGTTCCGGCTCACTCATAAGACTTCACAACTACCACCAGCTGCCTCAATTTTGCTACGAGCTGAAACTGTAAAAGCTGCCGCTTGTACTTTGAGCGGAATGCTCAATTCCCCGTTACCTAAAACTTTCAATGGTCCTTTGACAGCAGTCAGGATACCTGCCGCTTTCAATGAGTTCAAAGTTACTTCCGTATTAGCGGGAAGGGAGGCTAGCTTCTCTACATTAATCGTAGTGTAAATCTTCTGATTAACAATCGGAAAGCCCTTCAGCTTAGGTAAGCGGCGGTACAATGGCTGTTGACCACCTTCAAAACCTGGTCGGGTACCACTACCAGAACGAGATTTTTGACCCCGCATACCTAAACCAGCACTAGCGCCTTGACCGGCAGAAATACCTCTAGCTACACGCTTCTTGCGTTTCTTTGAGCCTTTTTGCGGCTTAACATCATGGAGTCTCATAAGTTATCAAGTTCTCATTTGTCGTTTGTCATTTGTCGTTTGTCATTTGTCATTTGTCCTTTGTTATTCACTAATGACTAATGACCAATGACTAATGACTAAATTAGATGTAGAGATTTTGAATAGGAATACCGCGATCTTCGGCGACTTCAGAAAGGGTACGCAGTGTAGATAAGGCATTAACTGCGGCTCTAGCATTATTGAGCGGATTGTTGGAGCCAAGTTGCTTGGCTAAGACGTTACGAACTCCTGCCAATTCCAACACAGTTCGTACAGCACCACCAGCAATTACCCCAGTACCAGGTGAGGCTGGACGCATAATCACTTTTGCACCGCCACCGACACCATCAATGGGATGGGGGATGGAGTTGGATTTGGTGATTGGGACATCAATGAGGTGTTTTTTGCCATCGGCTACGCCTTTTTTGACGGCGCCAATTACATCTGAGGCTTTGCCTACTCCGACACCAACTTGACCACGTTCGTTACCAACGACAACGATCGCTCGGAAGCTGAGTTTCTTACCACCTTTGACCACTTTACTTACGCGTCGGATTTGGATAACCCGCTCTTGCCAAGTGGTTTCTTCTTTTTTGGCACGCTTTGTTCTACTTTTACGCTCTGTTGCCATAATTTATGCTCTGGTGAACGTCATTTGTCAGTTGTCATTTGTCATTTGTCCTTTGTCATTTGTCCAATAACTAATGACTAATGACCAATGACTTTAGAAATCTAAACCAGCTTCGCGTGCTGCATCAGCTAGTGCTTTGACACGACCATGATATAAGTTACCACCGCGATCGAAGACTACTTTGGTGATGCCTTTTTCTAGCGATCGCACTGCGATCAACTTACCAACTTGCACCGATGCATCGCGGTTTGCACATGACGCTAAACTAGATTTCAACTCTGGTTCTACAGTCGATGCGGACACGATGGTTTGATGCTGAGTATCATCAATTAGCTGGGCATAAATATGCTCATTAGAACGAAATACCGCTAAACGCGGACGTTCTGGTGAGCCAATCACTTTGCCGCGAACGCGTCGATGACGACGGTTTTTTGATTCTCTACGAGTAAGTTTCATTTCTACTTCTTACCACCCTTACCAGTCTTACCAGCTTTCCGTCTGACCACTTCACCGGCATAGCGAATGCCTTTACCTTTGTAAGGTTCTGGTGGACGAACGGCACGAATTTTGGCGGCTGTGTTACCTACAATTTCTTTGTCATAGCCGCTGACAATGACGTTAGTGGTACCTTCTACGGCAAACTGAATTCCATCTGGTGGTTCAATTTGCACTTGATGGCTATAACCCATATTTAAAACTAGGTTACGCCCTTGAAGTTGTGCTCTGTAACCAACACCTTGAATTTCCAAACGGCGCTGAAAACCTTGGGAAACTCCCTCGACCATGTTGGCAACTAAAGTGCGGCTCAAGCCGTGCAATTGCTTCGATGTTCGAGTTTCATCCCGACGATTTACGTGTAATATTTCCCCCTCTTGAGAGAGTGAGACATTATCTCTGAGAGTGCGAGAAAGTTCTCCTTTGGGTCCTTTCACCACAATATTCGTACCATCGATCGCCACTTCAACTTTGGCGGGAATAGTAATTGGACGTTTACCAATACGAGACATGACTTTTTGTCCTTTGTTATTTGTCCTTTGCCTTTTGTCCTTTGTCTTTCACTAATGACAAATGACTAATGACCAATGACTACCAAACGTAACAAAGTACTTCGCCACCCAAGTTCTGACGCCGCGCTTCGCGGTCAGTCATAATCCCACTGGATGTAGAAATAATGGCAATGCCAATGCCGCCTAGTACCCTTGGTAATTCTTTTCGATTTGAATAAACACGCAAGCCAGGCTTACTGACCCGTTTTAAGGCGGTGATCAGAGGCTGACGGTTTTTCCCCTTGTATTTTAGGGAAATCACCAGATTGCGTTTTACCCCTTCTTCTGCTTCTTCGATTTCAGCAATAAAGCCTTCCTCCCGTAGCACTTTGGCAATGCTCCGGGTCAATTTTGTCGCTGGCACTTGTGTAGTTTGATGCCGCGCCAGGTTGGCATTGCGGATGCGCGTCAGCATATCTGCAATTGTGTCGTTAGCCGCCATCGTTCCCTCTATAGATGAACTTATTGATCGCGAAAGGGCATTCCTAATTCTTTAAGTAAGGCGCGTCCCTCTTCGTCGTTTTTTGCTGTGGTGATGATGGAAATATCCATCCCACGCACTTGATCGATGCTGTCGTATTCGACTTCTGGAAAAATTAGCTGTTCTCTCACACCCAGAGTGTAGTTACCGCGTCCGTCAAAGCTTTTAGGGCTAACGCCGCGAAAATCTCGAATTCTGGGTAGTGACAGGCTAACTAACCGATCAAAAAAGGCATACATCCGTTCGGCTCTGAGTGTCACCATGATCCCCACAGGCATCCCTTGACGAATCTTAAAGCCAGCGATCGCCTTTTTCGCCCGTGTCACCACTGGTTTTTGACCTGTTACCACGGCAATCTCGTTGATAGATGCCTCTAGTGACTTCGCATTTTGAGCTGCTTCACCCAAACCTCGGTTAATCGTAACCTTAACCAACTTCGGTACTTGATGAACGTTGGTATATTGAAACTGATTGATCAGTTTGGGGACGATTGTCTCTTGATATAAGGTTTTGAGTCTTGTTGTCGGCATAGTTTTTTGTCCTGATATCCCTGGGCTTGGTCAGGGAAGCTTTAATTTTTGATTTTAGATTAAATTTAAAATCTAAAATCTCAAGTTGACTAATTCTTATTTATCGAGAATTTCGCCAGTTTTCTTGAGTTTTCTGACCTTTTTGCCTTCTGAGGTAAAAGTGTAACCAACACGACTGGCAACGTTTTGCTTAGTGGAATAAAGCATCACATTGGAGCTATGAATCGGGAACTCTTGGGTAATAATTCGCCCTGATTCCCCTTCTTGCTGGGGTTTGACGTGCTTGGTTTTAATGTTGACACCTTTGACGATAACTTTACTCAGTTGGGGAAGTGCCTGAGTAATTTCGCCAACTTTTCCTTTGTCTTTGCCAGCAATCACTTGTACGGTGTCACCAGTTTTGACGTGCATTTTGTGGAATACTTTGGGCGTACCCTGTTTGGTTGCCATTAAAGCACCTCCGGAGCCAGAGAAACAATTTTGGTAAAGTTTTTATCGCGTAGTTCCCGTGCAACTGGGCCAAAAACCCGTGTACCTCTGGGATTACCGTCTTTGTTGATGATTACAGCGGCGTTATCATCAAAGCGAATACTCATGCCGCTGTCACGACTTACAGCTTTACGAGTCCGAACAATTACTGCTTCCACAACATCAGACTTTTTTACAGCCATGTTGGGTGTAGCATCTTTGACAACTGCGATAATTTTATCGCCGATAAAACCATAACGGCGGTTGCCTCCACCTAAGATGCGGATGCACATCAGTTTGCGGGCGCCGCTATTATCTGCGACATTTAGGTAAGTCTGGGGTTGAATCACAATTATTCTCCCTTGTAATGTTGTTAGTTTCTAACAACGATGAGGTTTAAGTAGGCTTGACGTTCAGGACTTCTGTGATTTTCCAGCGCTTAGTTTTACTCAGGGGTCTAGTTTCCTGAATGCGAACGCGATCGCCTACTTTACACTGATTTTCTTCGTCGTGAACCTTATATCGTTGGGTGTTGACTACAATCTTGCCGTACTTGGGGTGAGGAGCGCGGTTTTCTATGGCCACTACCACAGTTTTTTGCATTTTATCGCTCACTACCAAGCCAACTCGTTCTTTAACTGCCATAATCTCCTACTTTTTTTCTTTAGCCGATTGACTTGCTGCCCGTTTGCGTTCTGTTTCTAGCGTCAGCAATTGGGCTAGGCGGTGGCGCAATTGTCGGAACTGGTGGGGCTTTTCTAGTTGTCTGGTGGCTTTTTGCAAGCGCAACTGAAATAGTTGTCTTTTGATCGCGACAATTTCATCAGAGAGCTTCTCGTCACTTAATTCTCTAGCTTCTGAAATCTTGGGAAGAGGCATAAGCTACTCCTGCTCTTGTGGTTGAGAGCGCACAATAAACTTAGTTTTGATGGGCAGTTTAAATGAAGCCAAACGCATCGCTTCACGGGCGATTTCTTCAGAAACTCCACCGATTTCAAACAAAATTCGTCCTGGCTTGACTACAGCTACCCAAAACTCTGGATTACCTTTACCGGAACCCATCCGGGTTTCAGCAGGACGCATGGTTACAGGTTTATCAGGGAAAATCCGAATCCAGATTTGTCCACCCCGACGAATATAACGAGTCATCGCCCGACGGGAAGCCTCGATTTGACGCGAGGTAATCCAAGCAGGTTCTTGAGCTTGGAGTGCAAAATCACCGAAGTTGAGGGTACTACCACGGGTGGCTAGTCCTTCCATCCGTCCGCGCTGTTGCTTGCGGAATTTAGTTCTTCTAGGGCTTAACATGGTTTGTTACTTGTCATTTGTCATTTGTGAGCCACTACGGTCTTGGGGTCTCCCCAAGTGAAGCACGTGACGTCCTTTGTCATTTGTCATCTGCCATTTACTAATGACTAATGACTAATGACTAATGACGATTTATCCTTCATTTGAGCGGTCTTCAAATTGCTGGCGACGACGTTGTTGACGGCGACGAGGTTCACGATCGCGATCGCGGGGGTCACGTTCGCGTTCGCGGCTGGCTGGTGGTAGGGGTGTCTCTTCCTGTCCAGGAATAATTTCTCCCTTAAACACCCATACTTTGATACCCAAAATGCCGTAAACAGTTTTTGCCGTGCAATAAGAGTAGTCAATGTCAGCCCGTAAGGTATGTAAAGGTACTCTACCTTCACGAGTCCACTCTGTCCGGGCAATTTCTGCACCGTTGAGGCGACCGCTAACTTGGATTTTAATACCTTGGACACCAGCGCGTTGGGCACGTTGAATCGATTGCCGCACTACCCGCCGAAAGGAAACTCGACGTTCCAATTGTTGAGCAATGTATTCGGCAATTAGGTAGGCATCAGCATCAACCCGTTGAACTTCAACTACATTGATGCGAATTTGGCGATTACTACCCAACAGTCCTTGGAGTCCGGTACGTAAGGATTCGATACCTTGTCCACCACGACCCACGACTACGCCTGGTCTAGCTGTGCGTACTTCTAAGTCGATTTGGTCAGCTTTGCGCTCAATCCGTACTTCAGAAATACCGGCGTTGTTTTGAGCCTGTCTACCCAGCTTTTGTTCTATGTATTGACGGAGTTTGTAATCTTCTTGTAGAAGTTCTGGATAGCGATCAGGAACAGCAAACCAACGGGATTGATGTTCATGTGTAATACCCAGGCGAAAACCAACTGGATGAATCTTCTGTCCCACGAATGCTTCCTCTAAAATTTCTTACTTTACGCAATTTATTCGTGTAAAAAAAGCTTATTTTTCTGGGGCGGCTGCAACAGCCACAGTAATATGACACGTCGGCTTGCGAATTTGGTAAGCTCGACCTTGCGCCCTTGGCTGGAAGCGCTTCAACGGCGGTCCTTGATCAGCATAAGCCTGAGTAATCACTAGTTGAGTCCGATCTAACCCAGCGTTGTGTTCAGCATTGGCAGCAGCGCTTCTGAGAACTTTCAAGATGGGTTCAGTAGCGCGATAGGGCATGAATTCCAGGATAATTAACGCTTCTCGGTAAGATCGCCCGCGGATTTGATCGAGTACGCGACGCACTTTGTAGGCCGAGATGCGGATAAAACGAGCGATCGCTTTTACTTCAGTAGTATTAGTAGCCATAATTTTCTCCAATTTTGTCCTTCGTCTTTTATCTTTTGTCCTTTGTCTTTTGTCGAAAGCTAATAACTAATGACCAATGACCAATGACAAATGACCAATGACTAATAACTACCTACCTGCTTTTTTGTCGCTTTTTCCATGACCCCTGTAGGTGCGTGTCGGGGCAAATTCACCCAACTTGTGTCCTACCATCTGTTCATTTACAAAAACTGGAACGTGTTGTCGTCCGTTGTGAACAGCTATGGTATGACCTACCATTAGGGGCAAAATTGTCGAAGCTCGTGACCAAGTTTTAATAACTTCTTTTCTGTTGTTGTCGTTGAGCTTTTCAATTTTCTTTAAGAGATGATCCGCAACGAAAGGACCTTTTTTTAGAGAACGACCCATAGTTCAATTTTGGATTTAGGATTTAGGAATTAGGAGTGAGGAGTTAGGAGTTAATAAGTTAGATTCAACTCATAACTCATAACTTCTAACTCTTTAAGATTCACGACCACCGCGACCGCGTTTAGAAGACTTACGACGACGACGCACAATCAACTTGCTGCTAAGTTTCTTGCGATTGCGTGTCTTCGCACCCAATGTGGGTTTACCCCAAGGTGTAACAGGCCCCGATCTACCGATAGGCGCTCTACCTTCACCACCACCATGTGGGTGATCGACTGGGTTCATGACGCTACCTCTAACCTTAGGACGGCGACCTTTCCAGCGATTTCGTCCGGCTTTACCTGCACTCAGGTTTCTTGCATCGGTGTTGCCTACTTGCCCAATAGTGGCGTAGCACTCGCGTCGAATCAAGCGGACTTCTCCTGATGGCAACTTGAGAGTTACATAATTACCTTCTTTTGCCACGACTTGGGCGCTAGCACCAGCAGCACGGACGATTTGACCACCTTTACCAGGAGTGAATTCTACGTTATGAACACTAGTACCCAAAGGAATCTTCCAGAGCGGTAAAGCATTACCATCTTCAAAAGGTGCTTCAGGCCCAGAAATAATTATTGTTCCAACTTTCAACCCGTTGGGGTGAAGGATGTAACGTTTTTCGCCGTCTTGGTAATACAAAAGGGCAATTCTGGCGTTGCGGTTAGGATCGTATTCAATTGCTGCAACTTTTGCAGGAATATTATGTTTATCCCTTTTAAAATCGATGATCCGATAAAGTTGTTTATGTCCGCCACCCCGGCGACGACTAGTAATCCGTCCGTGATTATTCCGACCTTTGGCGCGATGCTTCGAGGTTGTTAGGGATTTTTCTGGCTCGGTTCTGGTAATTTCCGCAAAGTCAGAGATTGTAACTTGGCGAGTGCTGGGGGTATAAGGGCGATAAGAACGAGTACCCATATTTTTAAGTGCTGAGTGCTGTTAGCGGATAGCTAGGGTTTAGCCCGTGCTGAGTTTTAAGTTTTGAGTTCAGTAACTCTTAACTCCTAACTCATAACTTTTTTAGACTTCTGGGAATAAAACTTGTCTAATCTTGTCTTCATCCCCAGGTGCGACGGTGACGATCGCTCGCTTATATTGGGGTTTATAACCAATAAATTTACCAACGCGCCGCTTTTTGCGCGGTGGTAAGATGGTGTTGACTTTTACAACCTTGACCTGAAACAAGTCTTCGATCGCAGCCTTTATTTCTGGCTTAGATGCCTTTGGAATTACTTCAAAGGTGTACTTGTTTTGCTCCATCAAAATGGTCGCTTTCTCGGTGACGATTGGACGACGCACTAAGTCAGCAAGGTCGCGGGGGTCAAAGCTAGGCACTGTAGACCTCCTGAATTTTTTCTAGGGCTGATGCCGTAACTACAATTTTGTCAGCGTGCAGTAAATCAAAAACATTTAGCTGGTCGGCTGCAATTAGTTTTAAATTTTCAATGTTGCGGGCTGATAAATAAACGTTATCTGTATCCGCAATTTCAGACAAAATTAACAGTGACTTGCTTTCTGGTACTACTCCCCAACGGGCAAGTGCTGCTACTAATTCTTTAGTTTTCGGGCGAGATAGCTCGGTGCTAAATTCTTCTACTACGATCAAGTCATCAATACGACCGATAAATGCTGTCCGCAGTGCTAAACGTCGCTCTTTGCGGTTCAACTTCAGGTCGAAGTCTCTGGGCTTTGGTCCAAAGATCACACCACCACCACGCCACAATGGTGAACGAATAGACCCTGCACGAGCGCGACCAGTACCTTTTTGTCGCCAAGGTTTACGACCGCCACCTCTGACTTCCGCACGAGTTTTTGTACTGGCATTTCCTTGACGAGCATTAGTCAATTGCCTTACTAAGGCGCGGTGCACAATATGAGACGCTGTTTCTTCCTTGGCAACGCGCAACTCGAAGGTCGTCTCGCCGACCTGTTCTCCTTGCCAATTTTTAACTACGCTTTCAACCATCTTTGTTATTTGTCCTTTGTCATTTGTCCTTAGCCAATGACCATTGTACAGACGCGATTAATCGCGTCTCTACTGACTAATGACTTTTAACTATCCCACTATTTTTGCAGGCACAACACTTACTAGAGCGCCTGGTTTACCAGGAATGGCTCCTTTAATTAGCAATAAGTTGCGTTCTGGGTCAACTCGCACTATCGTCAGCTTGCGGATTGTAATACGTTTTCCACCTAAACGACCTGCCATCCGCTTACCTGGATAGACACGACCGGGTGTTGTACCAGCACCAATAGAACCGGGTGCTCTGTGGTTTTTGGAACCGTGTGACATTGGCCCGCGACCAAAGTTGTTGCGCTTCTGGTTTCCCGCAAAGCCGCGACCGATGCTTGTACCGACGACATCAACAATTTGACCAGCGCTAAAAATATCTGCTTTAATCTCTTGACCTAAAGCATAATCACTAGAGCTATCGGTATGATATTCATTTAAGTGACGCAATGCTGGGGCAGATGATTTAGCCAAATGACCCAGTAGAGGTCTGTTTAGTGCCTTGGGTTTGACTTCGCCATAACCAACTTGAATGGCAAAGTAACCGTCGGTTTCTTTCGTTTTAACTTGTGTAACGGTGCATGGCCCTGCTTGAATGACAGTTACAGGAATAGATACTCCTGCTTCGTCAAATATTTGGGTCATGCCCAGCTTGGTGCCGAGAATACCTACAGACACAGTAACTGGTTCTCCTTTCTACTTGCTGACCTTGGAATTGGACTCTAGAGGACACGCTTTGTACGCATCAGTTTAGGCTGGGTTAGCCTGCGAAATTTAGAATGGTTTCAATAAACCGCTCCAAATGCTTTCGGACACAACAAACCGTGTCCGTACTGCTTGGTGAATCTGTTTAGCTTCACTGATTAGATCACCAGAACAGCCACAAGTTTCTTCCCGTTGGGAAGGAGTAACTTCTGGAATCAATGCAAGGCGCTACAGCTTTAAGCTGTGTGCAGCAATGCTTTCGTCCAAGCAATTGCTCTGGCACTTTCTGGAGGCAGCGCTGTCGGCGGGTTTTCCGATTTGTACACGCCCGAAGGGCGGCTTCCCGGAGATTGGCTACTGCCGTGTTGCAGTTGGACTTAAGCGGTTATTACCGCCCAGTATCCGTTAACTGAGACTGACGTAATGCCATAAAACCAACATTGCTGCTCAGTCTTTACTTCCTTAAACACCTTAAACTATTGTTTAAGCTTTTGCCTGCTTTTTTAGAGGCATAGGAGTAAATGTACCTTGGAGCTTAGGATTAACTTTGTTATTCTTCCATAAGCTCTAATGTTGACCTGAAAGCTTTCTTAGTTTACCAGTCTACGATCGCTCTGAGTTAAATTATCCAATTTGGATTAAGTCATCAGCTTTTGATGCTAACACTACTTCAGAATGACAGTAAAAAGTCAACCTAATTTGCGTTTTTGGTCACAATCTAATAATATAAATTATTTATTTATGTTTGTCCAGTAATTTATAGAGCTATTTTTAGGGAGTGAGGGAAGCAGGAGGACAAGGGAGAATAACTATGCCCAATGCCCAATGCCCAAAAAAATGCTTTTAATCTATCAGTTCAGGGTAAATAATAGAGATATCTAAGTGGGATAAGACGAAAATCTATGGCACTAATTACCACTGGCAACGGTTTAATCCGCGATCTGGAAAAATTTGGCGCTCTTGGAGTGTATGTACCTCTGGAAGGGGGTTATGAAGGTCGATATCAGCGCCGACTACGGGCAGCTGGCTATACTACCCTTCACATTACTGCTAAAGGACTGGGTGATGTAGCTGCCTATCTCACAAGAATTCATGGAGTCAGACCTCCTCATCTTGGTAAAAAAAGTACTGGTAGCGGTGCGGCAGTCGGTCAAGTGTACTATCTTCCACCAATTCTCAATTCTCATTTAGAACAGCTACCACCAAAATCAAAGGGGCTGGTCTTGTGGATTATTGAAGGGCATATTCTTTCCAATGAGGAACTTGAGTATTTGACGAATTTGCCTCAACTAGAACCACGAGTGAGAGTAATCATTGAGAGGGGTGGCGATCGCTCTTTCCGTTGGACTTCTCTAGAAAAAACTCTGTTAGCTAGTTAGTCCTTTGTCATTAGTCATTAGTCATTTGCTTATGACTAATGACTCAATTCAATCAGCATTTCAATAATGCTGAATCGAAAACCACAAGATGCAAATAACCGCCGTGAAGCCTCGTTAGCAATTGCTGTATCTAGACGAATTTGCTTGACGCCCATCTGATGAAAGCGTTCAACACTTAGCATCACCATCTGCCGCGCAATTCCGTTTTGGCGATATTCTGGCTCGACCCAGATATCATGAATAAAAGCAAATTCCTGTAACCGATAAATTGGTATTTCTCGCTCAACTGTTGCCACCATAAAAGCTACAATTTGCCCTTCATTTTCGGATACCAGAAATACACTGCGATCGCTATTTGTCAAACGCGTCAACCATTGCTCATAACGCTGTTCTGGATGCGGTAGAAAACCATACTTGGCGGAATCCCAAGACTCATGCAAAGCACAAATTTGGGCAACCATTGGTAAAACTGCGGGTACGTCGGTTATTGTGGCGGGGCGGATCAGCATAAGCTTTCAAGCACAAAAAGCACAAAAAGGAAAGAATGCCTTGCAGTGAAGTATTAGTTTTTATTCACTTATATCGTGTCCGGCTAAACAACTTATCATTTAGACCGCAGTTCTTGCAGGGGGAAAGGGGCTTTTCCGATTTTTGCACAGATGCGGTAATCATAAGTGATTAACCGGACTTGATATTACTCAGCCAAGATTATCGTTTTGTTGACCCTGAGCGTCATAAACTTTGGAAAACTTTGTTTTTAGCATTGGGAAGGGCTGGCTTGGTTAGAACAGGGGCGATGTCTAAGTGGAAATCTGAAATGGTTATAAGGTTTAGAGACTATGGCAAACGGCTGTCTATTTATAACCACTCCAGAAACAAACAGCAATCGCAATCACTAGCAAAATCGGTATTACGCTATGTGCAACTTAAATGCTGATTAGGTGATAAGTTTTTTCGTAACTCCACGCAATCGGGTTAACACTGGCTTTGCCCAATTTCCACCAAGCAAATCGTGCAGCAGAATATAAAAACAGGGGATGATAAATAGTGTCAGCATCGTTGCGATCGCCATCCCAAAGAAAACTACAATCCCTAAAGGCTGCAAAAACTCAGAACCTTCACCAATGCCCAATGCCAAAGGAAACAGTCCCAAGATAGTAGTAACTGTAGTCATGATAATTGGGCGCAAGCGTTGAGGAGCAGCTTTCACGATCGCAATTTGGCGACTACAACCAACTTCTTCCCGAATTTGATTCGCCAGTTCCACCATGAGAATCCCTGCATTCACCACAATTCCCACCAGCAGAACGACACCAACAATTACAGTTGCGCCAATTGCAGTTTGGGTAATGTAAAGTCCAAAAATTCCCCCAGCTAACGCTAGTGGTACGGTGAAGATAATTACCAATGGGTCAATCAGTGAATTGTATTGTACTGCCATGACTACAAAGATTAAGAACACCGCCAATGCCCCCAAAGTTTTTAAAGCATCCTGAAGTTGCTGATTAGTTTCTTGGGCAGAACTAGGCACAATGGAAACACCATCAGGTAAGTCTACATCTTTGAGTACCTCGTTGACTTCTGCGATCGCTTCACCAAGACTAGCTCCCTCACTGAGATTTCCTGCGACAATAAAAGCTTGGCGCTGATTAATCCGTTGCACCTCACCAGGCGCTTGACCTTCTTGAATCTTCGCAACATTAAAAAGGCGGATTAGTTGATTGTTTTCTGTAAATAGCGGTAATTGCTCTAACTGGGAAGGACGCTGAATCGCTTCTTTATTTAGTTGCACCCGCACATCAACTAAACGATTACCGCGTTGAATTTGCGTGGGAACTGAACCTTCAATTGCTGTTTGAACTGTTGCACCAATTTGCCCGGCGCTCAACCCTAAAGCTGAAACCCGTTCCCAGTCGGGGCGAATTTGGATTTCTGGTTGTCGGGGGTCGGCATCTGGTCGGAATGTCGCTAATTTTGCCCTTTCTTGTAATGCTTGCAGTACTTGAGCGCCTGCTTGCGTTAAATTTTCTTCGTTCTCACCTTGCAGAACCACGTCAACTTCTGACCCTTGCACTGGAGAATTACTCAAGATTAAACCCCGCACCTGACCAGGATTGAGGCGTAGCAGAATTCCTGCTAAGTTGAGTTTGTTAAATTCTTGAGTTACTTTTTTGACGAAGGCTTCGACATCTGTGCCTGGTTTTAGATTGATGGTACTACTGGCACGTAAAGGATTTTCTGTAGTACTGCTGCCAAATAAATTACCACCCACTGTTGTGAAAGCAGACTCGGTTTCTGGTTGTTTGAGCAAAATGTCATCGACAATTTGCATAACTTTTTGAGAAGTTACTAAAGGTGTACCGGGAGGAAACTGCGCTCTCAAGGTAGCTTGTCCGGTACTGATGCGGGGTAAAATTTCTTGGGGAATTTGACCAAACATAAAGAAGCTGCTGCCGCCTAAAATTAGCAAAGCAGCAGTTACTACGAAAAAGCGATAGCGCAAGACCTTGGTTAAGAAGTTACCGTATCCCCGCGTAGCGTCTTCAAATCGGTGATTAAATTGTCTAAGTAGCCAAAATTCACTAATCCGACTAGACCAGGGAATTCCTAAAAGTCGAGAAGACAGCATCGGCACTACTGTAATGGCGACAACCAGAGATGCTGCGACTGCGAAGCTAATTGTCAGAATCAGTTCATTAAATAGCAGGGCAATAAAGCCACCAATTAAGAGGAATGGCACTACAGAAACTAAATTGGCACCTGTGGCAGCAACCAAAGCAGATTCTACTTCTTGAGAAGCAGTAGTCGCACTGTCAATAAAGAATTTAGAATTTCTCCCCTTCTTTTCTGCTCCTCGGTCACTGAGCGTAGCCGAAGTGCTGCTCCCCTGCTCCCCTGCCTCCATCTCCCTCTGATTGGGAGTCATCCCCGCTTTTTCGGAAATGTTCTCCAAGATCACAACCGATGTATCAATTGCTTGACCGACTCCTAATGTCAGACCTGCCAAACTAAACACATTCAAGGTTAAACCAAATATTCTCATTAAAGCGATCGCCGCCAGAGTACACAGCGGAATCGTCAAACTGATAATGAATGTTTGCCTGAACGATCCTAAAAATAACAACACTGCTGCTGCTGCTAACAATGCTCCAGAAATCCCCGAAAAGATGACATCATTTAAAGAATTGCGGATGAAGACAGATTCATCTGTGGTGGGACTCAAAGTCATGTCTGCTGGAATTAAACCCGATTGTCGTAATTGTTCAATTCGCCGCTTCACAGCATCTACAACTGTGATTGTGTTGGCTTCAGGCTGCTTTTGGACTGAAAATTTCACCGCAGGCTGACGATTTAGATAAACAAATACTCGCTGTTCTTCTGTATCGTCAATTACCTTTGCAAAATCTCGTAAATAAACGCGGCGGGAAGGTGCAGGGGTAGTGGTAGTAGTATTACTGCTATTACTGGTATTAGCACTAGCAGGAGAAGAAACTTCCAAAGAAAGGTTTTCAATTTCCTTGGCATTTTGGAAACGTCCCACAGTGCGAGTCAATGGCTCGGAATTTTGCCCCAGAATCCGACCACCAGAAGTATCTTGGTTACGGGCTGTTAATTCTTCTAAGACATCATTTAACCCGACACCCAAAGCTTGCAATCGGTTTAAGTCAACAAGCACTCGTACTTCTTCCTCTGCGCCACCAGATACATCAACGGAAGCGACTCCCGGCACGACACTGAGTTCACGGGTTAACTCTTCATCAGCAAATACGCGTAACTCTTTACCTGGCAATGAAGCAGAGGTCAGTGCCAATTCATAAACCGGCAATTGAGAAGGATCGACTTTGAATAATCGCGGCTCCTCTATTGTCTCTGGTAGTTGTCCTCGATTTCGGTTAAAAGCAGCAGTTGCATCGTTTAGAGCTTGGTCAATATCGCCCCCTGGTTGGAAGTATAAATCGAGGCTTACCTGTCCTTCACGTGTACGGGAAAAAACTTGCACTACATTCTCGGTTGCTGATAAAGCTTCTTCTAAAGGTCTGGTGATTTCATCTACCGCTACTTCTGGTGAAATACCAGGAGCTTCTAAGCGAACGCCAATTCGGGGATAAGTAATTGACGGTAGAAGATCGACTTGGATAGTTGTGAGAAAAAATACCCCAATGACAATTACTGCCACAGTGAGCATGAGTGTGCCAATGTGTTGGCGAATAGCGATCGCACTAAGGCTAAATCCGCCATTGCCATTATTATTGTTTGTCTGTTGCATGATACTAAGTGATAAGTGCTAAGTGCTGACTACTGAGTACTTTTTTCTTTGGTATGGTGGTTATCGCTCACCGTACTATTGCTTTTCTGAAAGAATTGAAAGACTTACAGTGTCACCTTCTTTTAACGGCTTACCACTACGAACAACATAGCGCTCTCCCGCTTGCAAACCGGATAAAATTTCCACTTTGCTATCAGCCCTTTTTCCGAAAGTAACTGCACGTGTCGCTACTTTCGTCTTGCCATCTGTGTCTTTCACCACAAATAGCGTCCCCAACGGGTTTTCTTGCTCTTTTCCTGCTCCTGCTTGTTTTTGAATAGCTGTTTGCGGCACTACTACCCGTTGTTGAGTCTGGTTTTCAAAGTTGACTCGTGCCAGTAGTCCACTGCCAATTTTACTTTGAGTGTTAGGAATCAATACCTCTACAGGTATCAAGCGAGCTGTGGCATCGGCAGCTGGGGAAATCCGCGTAACTCTGCCAATTAATGCTTCTTTAGGGAAGGCATCTAAGCGCACTTGTACAGACTGTCCAACCTGAATTTGTGACAGTTCTAATTCGGAAACTTGGACGACGACTTTGACACGGTTAAAGTCGCCAATTTTCAAGACTTCGTTACCTGCTTGCAGCAAGTTGCCTGGTTCTGTCACCCTTTGTGTGACTACGCCAGTGATGGGAGATACCAGCCGAGTATAAGACCTGCGTTCTTTGGTTTGAGCAACCAATGCCTGTTGAGCAAGTACTCTACCTTGAGCAGCAGCAACAGCTTGCTGTTCTGTCCGAACTTGTTCTTGGGCTGCCCGGAGTGCCTGGGCGGCTGTTTTTGCCTGGGTACGTGCTTGCTGGGCAGTTTGTTCAGCGATCGCTCCAGCTTTGAACAACCTCTGCTGCCGCTCTGAATCTGCTTGAGCTTGTACTACTTCTAGGCGCGCCCGTTCAACGTCTGCACGAGCATTGCTTACCTGATTTGTTGCCCTAGCTACTTCTGATTTGAGGGCTGCTAGCTCTGCTTCTGCTTGCTTTAATTCGGTCGAAAGGATGGCATCATCTAACCGCCCGACGTTTTGCCCAAGCTTTACTGCATCGCCGACATCAAAGTTTAAAGCCAACAACCGAGCTTCTACTTGCGATCGCAGTGACACAATTCGGAAGGGTGTTGTATTCCCTGTGTATTCTGGTTGTGTTTGTAGCGTATCAGTTCGAGCGATCGCCACATCTACAGCCGTTGCACTAACACGTTGTCCACTACCAGGACTCTGAGATTGTGCATCAGCCGGTTCTTCCTTGGGTAGCGCTCCACAATTTGCTGTCAGCAGTCCGATGCCCAGCAAACAGGGAATCAATAATATGGATGCAAAAGGGGAAGACACCTTTGTGCTAACGCTACTCCTTGTATCTGCAACAGCCATATCAGTCTTCACAATTGAATCTAACTGGGTATTAATTACCTGGTTAGCGGCTGCGAAAGGTGAGATTTTCGCCTGCTTGTGCGGCTTATTTCTGTCCAAAATCATTTATTTTTCTTGTATTTGGGGAGCTTTTTGGGTTAAACAGCCGTGCATTACCAAGTAATTTTGAGACATTATGAATATTGAAAAGCGGCGAGAGTCAATTAGCTATCTTCTTGCAGAATTTTGTATCAAAAATTACTTTTTATTCCGAAAATTTCTCACCACTTTAACTTTTTAGATTGAGTCAGCAGCTTTTTAGCTGCGGATACAATTCTTAGCTCAGTATAAATATTTTTAAATTTCTTGCAATCTGCCCTTAGTAGAAGACTTGTATTTACTGAAGATACGGGAGTTTTACGCCCCTACTTCTAAAATAGGCAGTATTAAATAACTATACTTAGGCTTGCTATAGGAAAATGCCTGGTAATTTTTACGCTCAATCCAATATATTAAGAATAGTAAACATAAATTGCTTTTTTTGGCGTTGTGATATTTCAATCAAGCGGTTGCATAGACAGCGGAGATAAGGGCGATACATATTACAGCCACCAATATTAGGTCAGGAAAGTTAAAAGTGAGATCATTGCTAAAAATTGTACAAACCGCTGACGAAGCCCAGATTTCCGAATTTTTCCAGGAATCAGCGGGTAACTGGCAATCGCAACGGCGCTACTACACCCTACCCAAGGGAGAAACCAAGGAGATGGAGAGTATAGTTACGATCAATTTTCTCAACCAAGGCTGTGATGAATTGCAAAACCTAGCTCAGATGCACGATTTGCCTGATACAGGTAGTTTGATCTGTGGTGCAGCAGTGACATGGGAAAGTACAGATGTACTAAATCCAAGGAAAGAGTCGCAAGGTTCAACATTATTTGGGGCTATGGGAAACATTTTGTACCGCGATCGCGGTTTTGCCATATCCAAACCAGTCACCGCTCAGTATTATTTCTCCAACCCTAAAACAATGTGTTTGCGAACTGAGTACAACGGTTCAGTCTTTGAAGAAGAGTTAAAGCTAATTGGCAGCAAATACCGCACCAGACAAACTATTATCTCCCGTGCTGGTGAGCAGTTGATGATTGGTCAATATTTAGAAAAGAGAGTGGATTAGTTGATCTCGTGGGTGCGGTTCACTAGAGCCTCACCCGTTTTGAGACTAGCCAGCATCTAGCTATTAACCGCTTATATAACTTTTTATAACAGTTTTTCAAACCTTTTTCCCAGAAAGTTGGTTGTTATGTCATCATGGGAAGTGAAATGAGACTTAATTCGGTGACAGTGTTTGTTTTTAGTATTGACAGGCTTTTCCCTTTTGGTATTACAGACTTCTCTCCGAAATCTAAATCTCTACAAACTTATGATTTTGGAGACATTTGATGTCAATTTACGTAGGTAACCTCTCTTATGATGTTACACAAGATGCGCTGAGTGCTGTATTTGCAGAATATGGTGCTGTAAAGCGTGTTCAACTACCCACAGACCGTGAAACAGGTCGTTTACGCGGCTTTGCTTTCGTAGAAATGAGTTCAGAAGATGAAGAAGCAAAAGCCATTGAAGCTCTTGATGGTGCTGAATGGCTTGGTCGTGACCTCAAAGTAAATAAAGCCAAGCCCAAAGAAGACAGAAGTGGTGGTGGTTCCTTCGGTGGGAACCGTGGTGGTGGCGGCGGCTACAACCGTAGCAACAACCGCTACTAAGCTTAATTGAATTTAGAAAAGGCTCAGGCAGGAATGCTTGAGTCTTTTTTATGGAAAACTTTGATTCTAAATAATTTTGGCCAATCATTTATCATACCGTACTGATGATTCTCTAAGGGACTTCCAAAGAATAAAATATTCCAAAAAAAACAAAAGACAACATGTTTTTAAGAATGATAATAATTATTGGTAATGGCATAATTTATTTTTTGGAAGTCCCTAATACCCGCCATCGACTCTACCAGTCGAAAAGAAACTTACGCTAAGAAATTGATTAGTTGTTTTGAATATTGCGTAGCTTGCCGAGGCATCGCCTCTTATAAACCTGTACCAATTGATCTGTCTGAAATTTCAAAGCCTCAAATCCTTACTGTGCCGTACAAAAAAGTTGTACTAAATAACCTATACATCAACTTACCCTCGTAAATTGACCAAAGTATTGATAAATAAGTATAATTACTGACATACTTTGCTCGGTTATTGCTTAGGCTAGGTAGAGCATTCAGATAGAGAAAAAGATGTCTGACCAAACAGTTTTAGCCACTAAGCAATTAGACTATGGCTTTTTACTCCTCACACACATAGTCTGCGCTGACCAACAAATTCACAGCGAAGAAGCAAAGGCCCTACAGGAACTAGCTAATATTAGCAAAATGGGAGAACGCACTATTGAGGAAATGGAGAAAATCCTCGCGCAAGCAGAAAACTTTTTATCGGTAGAAAATGTAGCGCGGAAAGTTCCACCTGGTAAGCAAAGTGAAGCTATGCGACAAATACTAGCAGTGGCTTATCTTGATGGTTTCTTCTCTCCTTTAGAACGAGAAATGGTTGATCAGATAGCAGAAATTTGGAGTTTTTCTCAGGGAGAGATAGAAAGACTAATTGAACAAGCTGAAAGCTTTGGTACTGCTAAAGCTACCCCTCAAGAGCAGTCAGCACTATCGTTTGGTGCGCGCATCTTAAAGGGAGCAGATTCTTTATTGTCCCGCGTATTGGTGGATAATTTAACAAAAATTGCTCCTGAGAATGTAGGACGACAAATTAAGCAACTACGTCAAGAAATTTTATTATCAGGCCCAGAATATGATAAAGCTATTCAGGAATGTGCAGCGATCGCCACTGAAGATTACAAGTTTGCAGAATTAGGTCTTACAGGAACTAGAGAAACGCTTTACAATTTGGGAAAAGGTATCGAAGAACAACTTACGGCCATTCAGCGCCAAGCGGTTGGTAAAGGACAAGCGAAAACCGCAGCAGAGGTAGCAAAGCAGCTTGAAGATACCAAGAAAGCTCTAACAGTAAAAATTATTAAAGAAATTGAAAGCGTGCGTCAGTCACTTGCTGCTAAACAACGTGCTCTTAATCATTTCAGCATCGCATTTATGGGTAAAACCAAAGCTGGAAAAAGTACTCTACACGCCATTATTACAGGCGATGGTTGGGATGGAATTGGTGTTGGTAAACAGCGTACTACTCGTTTTAATAGAGTATATGAATGGAAAAATATTCGGATTATCGACACCCCCGGAATCGGTGCACCTGGGGGGAAAACAGATGAAGAAATCGCTGAAAGTGTAATTGAAGAATCTGATGTAATTTGTTATGTCGTCACAAATGACAGTATTCAAGATACAGAATTTAAGTTTTTGCAACTTTTAAAATAAAAAGCCAAGCCACTAATTATTTTGCTGAATGTCAAAAATAACTTGCGTGATTCTCGGCGCTTAGAGCATTTCTTAGCCAATCCAGAAAAACTCTTTGTTATGGATGGACAAAATAGTTTGGGTGGACATATTGAGCGTATTCACCGCTACGCTAAACAACATTACGCTAATGACTACTTTGATATTATTCCTGTAATGCTTCTGGCGGCACAAATGTCCTGCGAACCAGAACATGAAGAGATTAAAGATAAGCTATTTCAAGCAAGTCAGATGCATAAGTTTCTGGATTCTATTCGCTTGTCTTTAGTTGAGTATGGAAAAATCAGGCGAACGCAAACATTACTAGGTTCTACTGTAGGTGCAATTGACGAACCTAATCAATGGGTAACAGAACAAGGTCACATATATCAAAAATTTGCAGATACCTTGAAAGATAAATACAAAACTATCTGAAAAGACATTCAAAAAGCAGCAAGAGACAATCAACAATATTTATTACAAGAAATTCAAGCTATTTTTCAAGATGCTTTTAATTCTATTCCATCTTTTGCAGAAGAATATTGGGATGCAAGCGAAAGCCAAGCAAATCAAGGATGGAAACAAAAGCTTAAAACTATTCGGTTTGAACAACGGCTGAGAATAGCTTCTGAAGAAAGTAGCCAAAATTTTAATAAAGAAATTGGAGAGATCCTTAAGGAAGTTGGTAATGAATTACAAATCGTTGCTCGATTAATTAATAATAATTTTAAATTTCAAAAACAGGATACAGATTTATTCATGCGTGACCTAATGAAAATAGGTGGTAACATCCTTGTCATAGCAGCACCTATTATAGCTTTATTCATTCCTGCCCCTGTAGCCGCAGTTGTAGGAATTATAGGTTTTGCTCTTAACCAAATTTCTGGGTGGACAAAATCTAAAGAACAGAAGAGACGCGAGGCTGTACAAAAGATTTCTAACTCTTTGTCTAATCAACTTATTGATCATCAACAAAATATTATTCAGCAAGCAAAGAATGATTTCAATAAATATACTGATGCAGTATCTAATAGTATTAATATTTATTTTGAAGAAATGATTAAAGGTTTAGAAATTATCTATGAACAACTTGAAACAGCTAAAAGTAGGTTGAATGATAAATCTAATTACATAAATCGTGCTTATGCCAAACGTATAATTGATTGGGGTGTCGGCAAGTATGAACCACTTACAGACGAAGTAATTATCAAAACAATAGTGAAAGTAGAGCGTGACTTTGGCAGTAGTATGAAAATTCATACTAAATCTAAATTACGGTTAACCAAATCTTTAAAAGATATCACACGAATTTTACAAGAAGATATTTCTATTCAAACTAGTAACGAAATATAGAGGAAGAACAAAATCGTGAATCAGAATAAACAAATATTGAATTCTGCCGCTGTTAATGATAAATTCAAAAAGTCTTTAGTTAAATTTGACCACATATTAGCTCAAGGCAAACACCTTGAATTATCAGCCATTCGTAAAAAGCTGCGTGATGAATTAAAAGCTTATCATTAAGAGGGAATTTTATCATTAGCTTTTGTTGGTCAATATAATGCTGGTAAATCTACCACAATTTCTGCTCTTACAGGACGGCGTGATATTCGTATTGATTCTGATATTGCAACAGACAAAACTGCTAGTTATGACTGGAATAGCATTAAAATTGTAGATACACCCGGACTTTTTACAGACCGTAAAGACCATGATGAGATTACCTATGATGCTATAAATAAGGCAGATTTATTAGTTTTCTGCTTGACATATATGCTGTTTGATTCGATTACGGTAGCTAATTTTAAAAAATTAGCCTATGAAAAAGGCTATCGTTGGAAAATGATGCTGCTTGTCAATAAAATGTCCGATGAAGCAGGAGAAGAAGAACAAAAAATTGCTAACTATCGTCAAAGTCTTAAAGAAGCAATTAAACCTCATAAACTAGATGATTTTCCTGTGTGCTTTATTGATGCGAAGGACTATTATGAAGGTGTAGACCAAAATGATGATTTTCTCATTGATATCAGTCGATTCCAAACTTTTTTGGATGAATTGGATAAGTTTGTTGAAAAGCGTTCAGTATTAGCTCGGTTTGATACACCAGTCAGAATAGCACTCAGTTGTGTTGATGAAGCTCAGTTGAGTTTTACACGTGATAATAACCAAGATTCAGCTTTTTTAGAGGTACTAACGCGCTTATCTCGCACAGTTCGGAAAGAACGCGATCGCCTACGTATAAAAGTTAATAATATAGCTCTACAGATGTCCGCAGCAATAGCAAAAGAAGGTACAATTCTTGCTGCTGGTGTTGGAAGTGAGCAAGATTTTACAATGCTGAATAAACAGACTGAAATCAATATAAAACAGTACTATGAAAAAGCAGAAGCTCAACTTCAATATGTAATAAATACAGCAGTTGAAGATATTCGGCAAGAAGTTGAAGAAGTGCTACAAAGTAATCTAGTACAAACCTTCATAACTTTCTTAAAAAAAAAACAAAGTTTTTCTACGGATAGTGGCAATGGGGATATGGATGTAGAACGAATAAAAGATCAAATTAATTGGCTCAAAGATATTGGTGAGAAAGCAGGAGTCGAAGTCAGCAATTCTGCCAAACGAGAATTTTTATCTACTGCTAGTAGTAGCGGTGGTTTTTTGCGTTCTATGGATGTAGCGGGTAGCGGTTTACATCAGACAGTGTTAGCTGTAGGAAAATTTGTAGGCTTTGATTTTAAGCCTTAGCAAGCAGTTGGTATTGCTAAAAATATCGGTAACGCTGCGATGTTTCTTGGACCAGCAGTAGCGTTAATTTCATTAGCAACAGATGCTTATACAGCACAACAGGAACAACAGCGAGAAAACAAAATAGCAGATATTCGTAGTGATATTACCAGCCAGTTTCAAGCAATTGCTAAAGATTTAGAAAATCAGATTGAATTACAACTACAGGAATTTGAACAACAAGTTTACGGGGAAATTGAGCAGCAAATTGCAACAGGTCGTCAGCAAGAAGAAAATGCGATCGCAGCTTCTAATACTTGGGTTAAAGAATTATTAGAAGTACGCAAAAATTTTGATTTGATTCTCCGTTATATAACCAAGGTGACAGAAAATCTAGTTATTTGAATAATACCTGTTGTGAACTGCAATCAAAGCAATTTTGACGATTTATGTTTGCAGTTCACCGCACATACGTGGAATAAGGGACTTCCAAAAAATAAATTATGATATAATCAATAATAATAATCATTATTAAAAATATGTGGTTGAAGCAAACGCTCCTCCAACTCACGAAAAAGTAATTCTTCTAAATAGTCTGCTTTCATATATGTTTTGAAGACTAAATTGGATAGTAGCAGGTATGATTAGGCGATCGCTTTAAACTTTGATTTTTATCTGATCGCACCCTTGAGCAAGTTAATAAAAAAAACCCGCTGATTAGGGTAGGATTCCAGCGGGGTTAAATAATACAGTTTTTTCAGAGAAACCAACACTAAACTTAATTACAGAGCTACTAGAAACTTTTACGACTAATAGCAACTATTTATAAATGTTTATGAACTATTTTTTTAGCATGATGTCTGTGATGTTTAGTGTGATGAACTTTAGCAGATTTTACGCTGGTATGATGGATAGTTTTAGCTTGAGCTTGAGATGCAAAAGCGGTTACAGGCGCAACAAAAATTAGAGCCAAAAGTAAAGTTTTAGCGAACTTATTCACTTGAGAATCCTCATTAGGTAATCAACAATTTAACTATCTAATAGACATATGTCATAAGTTTGTAATTGATATGAATCTTTCATGTCTATTTTTACATCCATAAAATATAGGACTTACGTCAATACTGTTCGGGTAAGGCAAGAGACGCGATGAATCGCCGTCTCTACAATGATGATTTATCGTATTTTTAGTGGTCTAGAATTTTGATTAAAAAACCTTAACCGAATTATATTGGAGCTTACGTGAACCTATCCCACTATTCTAAAAATCACTACTTTTTGTCGTAAAATGTGCTTCAAAACCTTAATTTTTCGTTCTCATTTCTCAATAAGTTTAAGTTTTGTAGCACAAATATTATTAGTAGGATAGGTTCGGGGAATACTTAGCTAAAAAACACTTGCTGGCATTTCCATTTTAAATGTAACAATTTGGATATCATCCAAATAACTGTAATTTGGCTATGGTACCTGGGTTAATTTTGATTAGGAAATGCTGAGAGCCATCAATTCTTCTGCTACCTCAAAGTTAGCTGTGACATTTTGCACGTCATCCAAGCCTTCTAAAGTATCAATTAACTTGAAAAGCGATCGCGCCTGATCGGGATCGGTAACTTCTACACTATTACTAGGAATCCAGCGCAATTCGGCATCAGTTATCTTAAAGCCTTGATTTTTGAGCGTCTGACTAAGGGTTTCTAAATTTGCAATATCAGTAAATACCTCAGCCATCTCATCTTCAGTCATCTCATAAGACTGGGCACCGCCTTCGAGGGATGCTTCTAAAAGCTGTTCTTCGTCAAGTACACCCGGCACTACACAAACGCCTTTTTGTTCAAACATCCAGCTAACGCAACCTGTTTCACCAAGATTGCCACCATTTTTACTAAAAGCTACACGCAAGTCAGCAGCAGTGCGATTGCGATTATCTGTGAGGGCTTCGATTAAAATCGCTACACCACAAGGGCCATAGCCTTCGTAGCGAATCGCTTCAAAGGTAGCATTATCGCCGCCAAAAGTGCCTGCACCTTTAGCGATCGCTCGTTCAATATTATCATTGGGGATACTCGCTGCCTTTGCCTTGTCAATTGCCGTGCGAAGTTGAAAATTCAGCGCCGGATCTGGTACGCCGCTTCTAGCCGCAACGATAATCGCCCTGGATAACTGAGTAAAGGTTTTTCCCTTTTTTGCATCTACTACCGCTTTCTGGCGCTTAATATTTGCCCATTTACTATGTCCTGCCATAATTTGAGATTATCATAACTCTATTCAAGATTAGGATATACCTAGCTTTTGTCTGAATGCAAAGGTGCATTTGGTAAAAGTTCACCAAGATAATCACTCAAAGCAAGCCAGCAGCACTGAGATTTGATTTTCAAGTGAGATGAGGAATGGTGTAGTTCAATTACTTCGCATCCCGTTTAGATCACAAAAGGTTCAAGTTCCGTGTTATGCCACTCTTGTTCAAGCCGTTCAGTAATCAACGGTCTAATGATAAACTTGGGCGGGATACCATCCAGAACATCAATCCGCACACATGAATAAGGCAGTCGGTTCTGGAAATTGTAGTTATGACGACCCACAAATAGCATTGAATCCGCAACTTTCCGAGTGGGTTTACCTGCAATCTCAGCAAAAGTTTCCATCAATTCAGTCCCTTCTCGCCGTTGATAGCGGGGACGATGACCGCTCCCACCAGAGATAATACAGTTAATCTGCGAGTCTGCAAATCCGGTATCAGTTGTGCAAAGATGCTCTAAACAGTGAGCGTGACCATTTAAAATCAAATCGACTATGGGACGTTCTTTAATTAGAGAACCAAGAGTTTCTGCTACTTGTTCAAACACCCAGCGCAAGCGGTGGCGAACCGCCAAGGTTTGTGCCTGATTCCACTTGGTAGCTTCTGTGACGTAGGGGGGATGGTGGAAAAAGATTACACGTCCGCGCACTTGGGAGGTGTTCCAAGATTCGATTAGTCTGCTTCGCAACCATTCAAGTTGTTCAAAGTCGATCGCAGGCATTTGATGAGATATTAGTTGTTTTTCAATGTCAATTTTGATTTCGTTTATTTGGTCTAATTTGGCACTAAGGTCATCAAGTTGTTCCGCTTCGGTGGGTTTATCTGGGTTGAGGCGATCGTATATTCCCAAAATCTCCAATTCTTCTCGATCTATTTCCTGGCGACGCTTTTGCAATTCTCGGCGGTAAATTTCCCCCTCTTGAGTTGCAGGTAAAGGTGATGGTGTATTAAAGGTATTAGAATCCAGTGCAAAAAAGTCAATCCCGCCGTAACGAAAGGTGTAATAGCGATTGGGTAAACGAGTAAACTGTCCAGGTTCATAACGCAAACAGCGCCCTTTGTCGGTCTTTGCAGTGTAGTGCCGATCTAAATGGTGTTCTAACTCTTGTGGAGACATTGGCTGGGTATAGTCCATAAATGCCCGTGCATAAGCATTACCTTGATACGATCCATGCCAGCCAATCTCGATATCTTTATAGCGGAATAGGCGACGCAGTGAGGATGTTGTGCCAGTCAATAAACGGTACATCAACGGTACATCGTAGTAATCATGATTACCAAGTACTGGCAAGAACGGCAGATTAAACACCATGCGGTCATAAGGAATGCCTTTTGGGTTGTCACCACCAACGAGAAATTCCCGGTAAGGCTCAATAAAGTTTGTTGAATAATATTCTTGGGAACCCACCACATAGATGACATCGCCAGTATGCAACACAAAGCTGCAATCATCGCGGTGAGTCAGCATCAGTTCGGCAACTTTTCGTTGGGGGTGGTGTCGAGAATGGGATTTAGTACCGGAATCACCGATAACCATAAAGGAAAATTCTGGATTATCCTGCCTGCGATCGTCAATAACTATACTGGTTTGGTCAATTCCCCGTTGCACAAAACTTGGATGCATCCACCGCACCCGTTCCTTCATCTTTTGAATTTTCACAGGAATCGGTGGATCGGAAATCAATTTCATGGCTGATAACTCTTGAATGCCTAATGCACACGCCGATTGTAACGAAATATTTACAGCAATTTTCATGTATTTGAACCACATCTATCGTAAGGGCACAGCATTGCTGTGCCCCTACTGCGTGGTCTATTTACCTGAAAATAGCTGTAATTGTCATTAGTCATTTGTGAATAACCAATGTCCACTTGCCCTGAGCGAAGTCGTTCGCGTAGCGTCTCGCAGAGAAGGGATGCCCACTCCCCAATTCTTACGGCAAATTTTCTCGCAGTAATGCTCGAAAGCCTGCTTGTTGAAAATGCTCATCGGCGGTCAGTGCTTCAGTGATTCCGCTATATTGCATAACAATAAAAGATACGCAATCGACAAATCCCCATTCTTTCTCAGTTCGTTCGCGATATAGCTGGAAAGCACGTTCATAGAGTTCCTGGGAAAGGGGGACAATTTCTACTTTAGAGTCTGCTACTAGAGAATTTAATAATATGATTGCCGCCTGACGATAAGGTTGTTGGGATAAGGCATTGCCAATTTCCAACATCACCGCCTGTGTTGTCACCAAACGAGTTTCTGCTGCTTGTAACATTTTAGCTAGATGTAAGGCTCGGTCATGCAAGCGATCGCTCGGTGCAGATAAGGCAATGGCAAATGATGTATCAAGAAAGACTTCAGAATGCATGAAAAGTTTATTTATTGTATAAATATTTATCTATATTGGCAGACCAATCAGGCGGCCCTTCGAGGTTGAGCGATCGTGCCGTTTGCAGAAATGATACCGTTTCATGTTCGCTTGGCGGTAAAATTTCAATACTGATTCGCACGCGGGTATTAATTGGCAGTGCGATCGGTTCAGCCGGATAGAACACTTTGCCATTAAATACAGCTGTGATTTTTTCTACCATTTTCCTTAGAAAGTTTTTCTAGTCTATCCTAAGCTGGTTGTGATGATACGAGTAGGGTAAACAACCCTATAAGTAGTGAAGATACGTATACTTATTTTACAAATTATCTCGATTTTTCAAAATTGCCTAAACCACCAACTGAATCACACCCCACTGTGCATTTGTCAACCCAGAAGAGTCAGATTTTGCTACTTTCTCAATAACTTCTGATTTTAAACCAACAGCTACTTCTGACTTTAGAGTGCGTAGAGCTACCATTGGCATAGGTAGGTAGCAGACTATATCTGCAATGTCGGTGGTAAGTTCCCAGTGGCGTAGGTGCAGCCCGTCGTAGACATCGCCTAATAATTATTACCGCCGTATTCCTCCTCATCGCTAAAGTGGTTCCAATACGGTTTGGTTAAGGTTTTTGATGAAAATTCTAGATCACAGAGACGCGATAAATCACGATTATTGTAGAGACGGCGATTTATCGCGTCTAAAATTATAGGGAGATGCGGAGATTTATTCCAGCACTCCTAAATTGTCTATTGTGAATCATTAGTATCGCCAAATGATTTCATCTGTAACTCGACTGCATTAACGTAACTTTGATCGTTCAAAACTTGCGCTGGTAACTTATTAGCCCTGATAGCAGCCTGAACCACATCTTTTGCAGTCAAGTTTCCGGTTTGGTATTTGAATAACAAAGTTCCCCCACTGGGAATACCCTGCTCTTTTAAATAACCTTGATAAGCTAGAAAGGCAAGATTAAAGGGTTGCAGATATTTGGCATCTGTGGAATTTTTTCGTAAAGTATTAGAGTTGATATCTGTATTTATTTGTCTACCACTATTGTTATTATTAGCTGTTTGAGCGCCAGCAATTCCAGGAATAAAAGCAATAAAAGTAATGACAAGTGCAGAATTCAACAAGGTTGTGAGTTTCATAATTTCATCCTTAATAGAGATTAATTAGTATTTTTTATTAATAGAGTTGTCTTGCTTTTCAATCTCAAATTTTTGACATTAGTTTATTATATTTATTGATTTATCACTTATATTTTGGAGTAAAATAATTTATTCAAATCTTGTTTTACAAGGTTTGAATAAATTAATACAGGTTGATGATAGAGTATTGTGCAAACAAATTTATTAGGAACTGTGACCAAGCTGTAATTGATAAAATGATCTAAGTTACACCTTAAAAGCACAAAGCTAACTTAGATCATTCAAAATTCCCAAAACCCATCATGTTATAGGCGATAAAAGCAGTATCAAAGGATTTGAGGTGATTGGCATTAGTGGAATAGCTAGGGAAAGTGTCAGAGTTGACGGCTGTGTTTATTGATGGGCTATTGTGATTCTTAGCTCGATGAAAGCAAGTGATTTTAGGCATAGAATTAATCCAAGCAATAATATGTGCAGAAGTTAGCGAGTTTGTGAATTTCATAGAGTTATCCTCAACTAGAACAAAGTGCAATCAGTATTCTCTAGTAATAGAGTTCACTGTTTGATTAATCTCAATCTTTTTTCGGAAGTTTGCCCGATGGGTTAATTTGTTAATTCCCCGAACTGGTGAGTTAAATTTACCCCAATTGGAAAAATGGGGAATTAGGAGAAAGTTTAGTAATAACTTGAAAGAGGCAAAGATATGCTAAATAAAATCCTTAGCCGACAAGTATTTTTAGAAGATGCATTAGCGTAGCTCGCACTTCGACAAAGCTCAGTGACCACCGCAGGCATCGCCTATTCACATCTCTAAAGATTTTTTGCTTAAGGCTATCAACCGAAATCTAACTTTGTTTTGGCTAATTAACTTTCCATACCAATATGTTAGAAAATCTTGATGATGGAAGCAAATGCTTTTGATTTTCAAATTGATAAATAAAAGTGATTGCAATTAATATCTGGAGGGAAATCTTCCAACTCATTGCCTCTTCGTGACTTATGGACTATTTTGGCAGCGTTACGGGTTCCATAAATTCACTACAAATAAGCTGATAGTGTCAAAATGTTATATGTATAGTTTATTTACAAAGTCATTTATGCCGAAAGCAATTTGGAATGGAGCTGTTTTAGCCGAGAGTGATAATACCGTAGTTGTGGAGGGCAACCATTATTTTCCTGTTGACACCATTAACAAACAGTACTTTACTGAAACCAACACTCACACTACTTGTCCTTGGAAAGGTGTCGCTAGCTACTACAGTATAGAAGTTGATGGACAAGTCAACAAAGATGCTGCTTGGTATTATCCCAGCGCTAAGGAGAAGGCTAAGAATATTGAAGGATATGTCGCCTTCTGGAAGGGTATAAAAGTCGAGGCTTAATAAAGGTTCCTGGAAGTATTTTAGTTGCAGGTAATTGATATTACATTCGACTAATTGCCCATAAAATACTTAGCCCGCGCACGCGGGCTAAGTATTTAAACTATTTTATTTACGAATTTATTTGAATACGTAATTATACCTTCGCCTTGCGAAATGCTACTTGCTTTCTCTTCGCCAGCCAAGCCAGACTACCAGCAAGTATAGTACCAGCGATCGCGCTTGGTTCGGGTACTCTTGTCAGTAAAACAACGCCACTGGCTGTAACAATTATATTGCCTCCTGCTCCTGAATTATTGCTATCACCAGCGATCGCACTTGGTTCGGGTACTGGTTTTGATATAATAAAACCATTAGGGGCTGAGATAGTTATGTTACCTCCTACTCGTGAATTATTGCTATCATCAGCGATCGCGCTTGGTTTGCGTACTGGTTTCAATATAATAAGGTCAGGGATTGTAAGAGTTATGTTACCTCCTAATCCCGAATGATTGCTACCAGCAGCGATCGCGCTTGGTTGGGGTACTGGTTTCGATATAATAGCACCGGGTCTCACTGTAAGAGTATTGGTTGTAATAGTTAGGGTGCCTGCTGCTCCTGAATGATTGCTACCAGTAGCGATCACACTTGGTTGGGGTACTGGTTTCGATATAATAGCACCGGGTCTCACTGTAAGAGCATTGGTTGTAATAGTTAGAGTGCCTGCTGCTCCTGAATTCTTGCTACCACCTTTAATATACAGTTTATCAGTAAAGATAGTTAAATTGCCGCTAGAGGCAGTTAAATTGTTGCCGATGGTGATGCTATCGAGAGCCGTTACATTACTATTATCGATTCCTGTTAGTTCACCATTGATTACCAAACGCTTGCTGCTGATAGTACTATTGATAAGTTTTAGATTACTATCTATATTTACATTGGGGCCGCTAATAGAGCTATTAGTAAACGTTATGTTACTAGAATTGTAAGCATTGAAATTACCAGCGATAGCAAGCCCAGAAAGGGTAACATTCGCAGCGTTAATGTCAAACACGGGGAAGTGATTATTGCTACTGATGGTAAGTAAGTTAGCACCTGGGCCATTAATAGTGAGATTTTTAGCGACCTCAAGTGCCCCACTAGTCAGGGTAATTGTACTAGGATAACTTTCCAATAAGAACTCTACCACGTCATTACTATTTGCAATGTTGATAGTGTCTCGCAATGAGCCAACGCCACTATCATTGAGATTGTTCACCGTCAAAGTAGCAGCTTGGGCTGATTCCACTTGCATTATTACCCAGCCCAGAGCAACAGCTGTGGAAATAGCTTGAGCAACAGCCTTTTTTCTATTGTTTTTTATCACTTAAAACTCCTTAGATTTAGAGTAAGCAAGTATATTGAATGATGTTCAAGTTTATAACGTCTAACAAAATAAAATATAAGTATAATCTAGGGGTGCTGGTGTTGATTGATTAAACATACGCTTGACCATCCAAATTTATGCCATCCCAAACTGAAGAATTTACTATTGGCGTCGAAGAGGAATATCAAATTATCAATCCGACAACACGAGAACTGAGTTCGCGTGTGCAGCAGATTCTGCCAAAAGCCCAGAAAGCACTTGGCTCTGAAGTTCAGCCAGAAGCCCAGCAATCGCAGATAGAAATTGGTACACCCATTTGTAGAACACTTGCAGATGTACGCTCTGATCTTGTTCGTTTGCGCCAGGAAGTGATTGCGGCGGCTGCTAAGGACGGTAAGCAAATTGCTGCTGCTGGGACGCACCCGTTCTCACATTGGGATGAACAGCAGATCACGCCTAAAGAACGTTATCAAGATTTGATGCGAGATTATCAACAACTTACCCGTGAACTAGTGATCTTTGGCTGTCATGTTCATGTGGGAATTAGCGATCGCTCTACTGCCATACAGGTGATGAACCGGACTCGTGTATGGCTTTCCCCACTCTTGGCACTGGCAGCATCTTCACCTTTTTGGTTAGGTACGGATACAGGCTATGCAAGCTATCGTACCGAAATTTGGGGTCGATGGCCTATATCTGGAGTACCACTGATTTTCGAGTCCTTAACCGATTACGAAGCGCTTGTACAAGTTTTAGTAGAGACAAAAAGTGTCGCGGAGGCGACGAAGATTTATTGGGATGTGCGTTTGTCTGAGCGCTTTCCAACAATAGAGTTTCGAGTCACTGATGTCTGCCAGACGATAGACGAAGCAGTAATGGTAGCAGGGCTTGTACGTGCTTTGGTGCGAACTTGCTACGAAGAAGTCATAACTGATAAACCGTTTCAGCCAGTGCGTCACGAACTTATACGTGCTGCTCACTGGCGTGCCGCACGTTATGGATTAGATGAGGATTTAATTGACGTTAGCGCTATAAAAGCTGTTCCGGCACGGGAGATGGTTGAGAGCTTTCTCAGTTTCGTGCGTCCATCACTTGAGGAGTACGGAGAATGGGATGAAGTCTCGTCTCTTGTACATAGAACGATGGAGTTTGGGAATGGTGCAACACGACAACGCGAAATTTACAAACAAACGGGGCGTTTTTCAGATGTCGTCGATTTAATCGTCCAAGATACAGCAAAAGGGATAGCTTCAGTATAAATGCTTTTATTCTCGTGAATCTAAGTTGTGCTGTTAATATTATAGGATTTGTATTGATAAGTTTTGCTTAAGTTGTGGTAACGATCGCATAAGCTTTACTACAAATAGATAAGCTGTGGTAACGAAACAAGTTAATTTATAAGTTTTACTTAAGCGTTGTTAATGCTTACATAAGTTTTGTCACAAATAGATAAGCGTTCTGAACGAAACAAGTTGTGTTGTTAACGAACGGACAAGTTTTCGTTACTAACGGATAAGCATTCTGAACGAAACAAGTTGTGTTGTTAACGAACGGACAAGTTTTCGTTACCAACGGATAAGCATTCGTAACGAAACAAGTTGTGTTGGTAACGAACGGACAAACTGTGGTAATGACAACAACTTTATTCCTAACGTCTGCTTCTGTGTTGGTAACAAATGGGCAAGCATTCAAAAGATAAAGTCTTAAAACCCTTCTGTCTTCTGCCTTCTGCCTCCTGCCTCACCTCACAAAATCACATTGCTTCCCATCTAATGCTTAACGTGAAAGATCAGATAATAGAAAAAATGGACGCAGTTATTTATAATTCTTCAATCTAATAACCCCACATAGCGAGGTAACAACCATGCAAAATCTCACCAGAATTACCCGCAATCCAGAAGTGATGGGTGGTAAACCCTGCATTCGAGGAATGCGTATTACTGTTGGTACTATCGTTGGGTTAATGGCATCTGGACACAGCAATAGCGATATTCTTAAAGCATATCCCTACCTCGAAGAAGCTGATATTTATGAGGCACTTGCCTATGCTGCATGGCGAGTTGAAGAAATTGAAGTGCCTCTAAAAAGTGCATGAAAATTTTGATTGATATGAACCTTTCCCCTGATTGGGTTGCGGTTTTTCAGAGGTACAATATTTCGTCTGTCCACTGGTGTACTATTGGCAACCCCCGTGAGAAAGATGCAATCATTATGGAGTGGGCAAGAACTAACAGTTATATCGTCTTTACTCACGATTTAGACTTTGGTACTTTGTTAGCTGCAACAGGTGCTGATACCCCGAGTGTAATTCAAGTTCGCGCTCAGGATATTTTGCCAAACAGTATCGAAAATCTAGTCATTTCAGCCCTGAATCAGTTTGAGTCCTTACTGGAGTCAGGTGCATTGGTTACTATTGACCAAGCTCAATCTAGGGTGCGTATTTTACCAATTAGACGTGAATAGCCGCAAACTTTGATTACGTTATGAATCTGAATTGTGATTTTATATAGTATGGGGTTTGTATTTATAAGTTTTGCTTAAGTTGTGGTGGAGATCGCATAAGCTTTGTCAAAAAAAGATAAGCGTTCTGAACGAAACAAGTTGTGTTGTTAACGAACAGACAAGCGTTCTGAACGAAACACGTTGTGTTGTTAACGAACGGACAAGCGTTCTGAACGAAACAAGTTGTGTTGTTAATAAACAGACAAGCGTTCTGAACGAAACAAGTTGTGTTGTTAACGAACGGACAAGTTTTCGTTACTAACGGATAAGCATTCTGAACGAAACAAGTTGTGTTAGTAACGAACGAACAAGCTGTGGTAACGACAAAAACTTTATTCTTAACGTCTGCTTCTGTATTGGCAACAAATAGATAAGCTGTTGTTACCACGGGGAATTAGTTTGTAACGTCGTTTTTGCAAAAATGCTTAAATTCTTCTGGTGAATAGGATTATCTTTAAGTTTTGTATCAAAAAAACAACTATTAGGAAGATTAGTTGTAAGCCGCTAATAATGATGACGAAGATTTTTTTTAAGATGTTTATAACAAGTTTTAAGCTGTTTGTAAAAATATTATGCGTATCCCGCCAAGCTTTATAGAAATCAGGGTAAGGCATATTCTGAGCGCATTTCCAGATAACATCGTATACTTCTGGATATAATTGCCAAGAACCACTTAAAGCTTTGACTACCTTCTTAAGGCAAGCCTGATTATTCTCTAGAATTTTCCCTAAACTTGATGCTGCCTGCCTACGGGTGTATTTATTCACATTAATTGATTGCAGGAGTTGCATTAGTACAGCGATCGCAAATTTATTGTCTGTGCCGATTTTCCCTAAGCTTAATGCTGCCTCCCCACGGGTGGATTTATCCACATTAGCTGATTCTAGCAGTTGCACCAAGGCAGCAATTGCTATTTTATTGCCTGTGCCGATTTGCCCTAAGCTCTCTGCCGCCTTTCTACGGGTGAAGTTATCCACATCACTTGAGTGCAACAGTTGCACCAAGGCAGCAATTGCTATTTCATTGCCTGTGCCGATTTGCCCTAAGCTCTCTGCCGCCTCTCTACGGGTGAAGTTATGCACATCATTTGATTGCAGCAGTTGCACTAAGGCTGCAATTACTATTTCATTGCCTGTGCCGATTTTCCCTAAGCTTTCTACTGCCAAGTCACGCTCAGATTTATAGTTATACTCATCATCATTTAATTGCAGCACTTGCAGTAAGAGGGCGATCGCAATTTTATTGCCAGAGTCAATTTCCCCTAAGCTTTTTGCTGCCAAGATACGGGTAGAAAGATACTCCCTGGTTGATTGTAGTAGTTGCACCATGGCTGCGATCGCAATTTTATTACCAGGGTCAATTTTTCCTAAGCTTGATGCTGCCAAGATACGGGTAGAATAATACAGATATTTTGGTTGCAGCACTTGTATCAAAGTTGTGATTGCAAAGTCATTGCCTGTGCCGATTTGCCCTAAGCTCTTTGCCGCCTGCTCACGGATGTAGTCATTTTCCACCCGCGTACGGATGTCGTTATCCACATCATTTGATTTCAGCAGTTGTACCAAGGCAGCAATTGCAATTTCATTGCCTGTGCCGATTTTCCCTAAGCTTTCTACTGCCCGGCTATGGATGTACTTATTATTTGATTGCAGCAGTTGTACCAAAGCAGCGATCGCAATTTTATTACCAGGATCGATTGTCCCCAAGCTTTCTGCTACCTCCCTACGGGTATGCGGAACGACATTAGTCGATTCCAGCAGTTGCACCAAGGCAGCGATCGCTTTTGTGCGGTCTGTTTGTTGCAATGCTGACCTAGCTTCCTCTGTAATTAAACTTGGATCGTTAATTGTCCACTTTACAATTTGCCTTACTATTTCATTTGCTCTGAAATAATCTCTAAACTCAGCAATGCCTGTGGCAGCTAAAAAATAGGCGCGATATTCATAAAAACCCTTGCCTGTAAATATCTTGTATTTGCCACATCCGTCTTTAAAGTTCACTAAAGCATTGATAAACTGTTGCTTCTGCTCTTTGAGATTTTCTTCTTCCCGCCCTAACCATAGCAATATTGTTTGCTTCCATTGCGGTTCAAAGATGCGATAAGTTCCTTGATTGGGATTTTTAGGAACATGGTTAAGAAAGAAATGCCAGTCATCAATTGCTTTAGCCGCAAAGTACTCTTGAAATGAGGCATGAAAGAAAGCGTAAACAGGTTTTCTATTTCTATCTATCCCTACACAGTTTAGCCAGCCGCGATTTAGTGCCAATTTCAGCAATGAATTTTCATCATCAACATCGCCTAAGAATTGATTAACAAAATCTTGCCGCAAGCGAAACCGGGTTGCTTCTTTGTCTATTGCTGCTTTAGCTAATTCCCCCAATTTGACATTAAGTTGCTGACGCTGGTTATAATTTGTAGCAAATTCTTCTTTTTTCCACTTGTAGAAGTCATCAACAAATTGCTGATAAAGTCCCGCTTGAGTGTCCGGTAATTTGCCATCTCCTGATTGCCAATTCAAGCACAGCAGCGTCAACCGCAGAGGATTTTTCACTAAATCCTGAATCCGTTCTTTACCTGGTTCTTTCAATGCAGTGCATAACGCCTTCCCAGTTTCGGGAATAACAGCAAACCGTTTGCGAATAAATCTCTCTACCTGTTCTGGATAAGAAAAATCTAAAGTGCGATAAATATCAAAATTATCAAGTGCATTAATGCTGCCATCCCACAGATTAACCCGACAGGTTAGCACAATTCGCGCTTGATAAATTAACCCTACATCACGGAATTGTCGTGCAATTTCTGTTAGAGGATTAGATGCGGACATTTCATCTAACCCATCTAGCAGCAGCCACACATTATTTTGCTTAAACAGAGCAGCAAAATCATCCTTCAGTTGCTTAGTGACTTCAGCTTTACCTGTTTTCTCCGCCACCTGAGTCAACCAACTCTCGAATAGATAAGATTTTAGTTCCTTCTCTCGCAAATCTGCTAAAGATACCCAAATCACAATCGACTGGTGAATCTCACGAGATACCCACTCAGCAATCTGCTGTAACAGTGTTGTCTTTCCTGCTCCTGGTTCACCAATAATCGCAATTCGCTTACCTTGACTTTTAGGCGTATTCTTCTGTTTGAGAACTTCTTCCAGAAAAGCATCATGCTCAAATGTTTTGGTGATTTCTGTTTCCTTGTACAATTCTGACCCCTGTTCTGGAGAAATATCACCTTGACGCTTGGACGGTTTTTTGCGCTCAACTAATCCTAGTGGTACGTAAACATCATCAACTTGCAGGGTTACTCCCTCAGTTGATGTCAGAGGATTTGTAGTCAGCTTTCGCCGTTCTGTGAGTATTTCACGGCAGATTTCACGCCAGTCATCGGGAGTTAACTTTGTCCCATCCTCCCCTTGAGACGACTGTAGTCAAAAGGTGAAGTTATTAGTTTGGTTATTTATCTGTCCTTGATTTACAACCCCAATTTTTTCTGCTAGCTGCGTCAGATTTTGAATGGTTGGCTGTTGAGACTTGAGGGTATTTTCGATTTCTTGAATTTTTGGAGTGAGTTTTGGTTCAGCTTTTGCTGCTGCTTCCACCTCTACAACTGCTTGAGCAATTTCTGGATCTGCGTCTGCTGCTGCTTTGAGTTCCAGCACTGCTTGACCATAATCTAATCGCTGCGGTTCATTTCCCTCAACAGCACTGGTGAGTAATGGCGACTTATTCTTTTGGCGGAGTAATCCGATTAACTTACCACCTAGCGTCCATGTAGCATCACCAATATTGTCGCCGATTTTCTCCTGTGCTTTAGTCCAAAGCGTAGTTGCGATCGCAGTAGCAACAGCCGTCAGTGTTACAGTTACCATAAATTTACTACAAATTGAATTGATATAGAAATTTTTCAGTTCAATACCTTTTGCAATTTTTTACAGAGAATATCACGAATACCACGCACAACCTGATAAGTTGAATTTTAACTCAAATAATTTGAGTAGTTTGACTGGAATCAGCGTTGAAGAATAAGAACACCTAATTAGAACCCAAGCAAACTATCTCCAAGGAGTTTAGCACTGATGGAAACAGCAGATGTGATTGTGATCGGCAGTGGTCAAGGAGGCATTCCACTGGCGGCTGATTTTGCCAATGAGGGACGTAAGGTTGTCTTGTTTGAGCGGGATGCTTTAGGCGGCAGTTGCATCAACTATGGCTGCACTCCGTCCAAAGCGTTCTTAGCCGCGGCTCATGCAGCAGGGCGGGCGCGCCAGGGCAAGAAGTTAGGCATCCACACGCAGGTTGAAGTAGATTTTCCCGCTGTCATGGAGCGAGTTCGGGGAATCCGCAGCAGCTTTAATCAGGGGATTCGCAAGCGATTGGAGACTGCGGGTGTCAAAGTCATTTGTGCCGAAGCTTCTTTTGTGGGTGAACGGACGGTCAAAGGTGGGGATGTTACTCTTCAGGCTCCTCTGGTAATCATTAACACAGGTACGTCAGCGCTGATTCCTGATATTCCCGGACTTGCAGGAACTCCCTACCTGACCAACCGCAACTTCTTTGACTTGAACACCTTACCAGCTCGTTTATTGGTGATTGGAGGCGGCTATATTGGCTTGGAATTGGGACAAGGATTAGCGCGTTTGGGCAGTCAGACTGACTTAATTGTGCGGGGCGATCGCGTCCTTGATCGGGAAGAGGCTGATGTCAGCAAGGTCTTAGCAGAAGCATTAAAGCAGGATGGCATTGGGCTGCACTTTGGAGTTAATGTGAATCACGTCGCCCACGAGAGTAATGTGTTTAGGCTGACCCTGAGCAGTGGCGAACAACTCCAGGGAGAAGCGTTGCTGGTTGTGATTGGACGGAAACCTAATACAAGTCGATTAAATGCAGTTGCCAGCAAAATTGAGCTAGATGATCGAGGGTTTCTCAAAATTGATGACCAGTTCCATACTACCTGTTCTGGAGTCTATGCGATCGGGGATGCTGCCAAACAGCCTGCCTTTACGCACGTCTCGTGGGAGGACTATCGCCGCTTAAAAGCAATTTTGTGTGGAGAAAACCGGACACGGAGCGATCGTGTCCTTGGCTATGCGGTTTACACAGAACCCCAGGTGGGGCGAGTGGGTATGACCTTAGAACAGGCTCACAAACAAGGCATCAACGCGCGTGCTGTCACCTTACCCATGAGCCAAATTGCGCGTGCGATCGAGTGGGGGCATGACCTCGGATTTTATCGCATGGTGATCGACAGCGACACAGACAAAATCCTGGGAGCAACCTTGGTGGGGTACGAAACTGCTGAACTGGTGCATGTATTTTTATCCCTGATGGAAGCAGGAGCAACTTGGCAGTTGTTAGAGCGATCAGTTCACATCCATCCCACCTATGGTGAAGCTTTACCCAGTCTGGCACGGTTGCTGCTTGGAGATAACATGCCAGAGTGTCCGAATATGTGAAGAGGTTTTATTGATTGTCCTTTGCATCCTTTGCGGTAGCCTGCGGCAAGCACTTCGGGTGACGCTCGTACCTCGCTAACGCTACGCTAACAGCAGTCGCTCATGGGGGAAACCCCCTTGGCGCTAGCCTCTGCCTTTGGGAGAAGACCGCGCTGCTTCACCGCTTTGCGTCTACGTTCAAAAAATTGACATTTAGAAAGAGTTTGAGTCTTAATCCAAGCGTATTGGGTTTTGTCTGTGTAGCCGCGACTTCTAGTCGTCAAGGCTGGAAGTCAAAACAAGCGGTGCGTTAACCTTTGGCGTAACGGTGCGAATCGTTGGCTAGAAACCAATCCTGTTAAGGATTAGGGGAATTAGCCGCAAGGTACAGAACCTTGATAACTGAATGACCATGTAGGTGAGAGTTATTATCCTAGAACCCTCAAATCCTACCCCGTAGGTGCAACG
>NZ_JBALDD010000007.1:0-93659 GCF_036917555.1 Nostoc sp.
TGCTTAATCTCAAATATTTTCATCATTTGAAGTTTGTCTTTTCTAAACTCAGCACTGCTGAGCCATTTCTTGCTGCTTAGTCTAAACTCCAGTAACTAGAGTGATCGCCTGCAAAACTCCAGCGTGCGATCGCTCTTTTCTTCCTATGTGTCCTCTGCGCCTAGAAAGGTTCGTTAAAAAGAGCGATCGCTCTGCAATATAATTAAGACTACGGTGTAACACTGCGCGGATCAACAACTAAAATCGCAGAAAAACGTTTAAAGTCATCAATATTAAATGTAAGTAGATGTGTAATCTGGTGTGTTATCATCGCCGCAACTAAACGTGCATCATGCACCTTTTTTCCCATGACTTGGTATTTAACAATTAGAGATTCCCACTCACCAAAAATAGCAGGTGTATCAAGGTGTAGTATAAATATTTTTTTGAGTTTATCAGTTTCTTCTACTGCTTGAGCCGTGGATAAACCTAAACCATTACTATTAATTGGTCTTGTCACAACAGCCCAAAACTCAATGAGATTCTGTGGAATTATATATAATAATTCCCCTTGTCTCTTAAGTATTAATATCGCTCTTTGAGTATCAAAGTGCATTGGGCTATTCTTCTGCACCAAACGCAGCAAAATATTAGTATCCACCAAATAGCTCATAACATTTCATCTTCTCTGGTGTAAATACTATCTCGACTAATTGCTTCATCTGAAAGTGCTGGTGCTAAAGAAAAAGCAGGACTATTTATTAAATCTGTTAATATAGCTTCCCATTCTTCCTGAGTTGATACTTGATAAAAAAAACTTTTTTCATGGCTGGTTAAACTGTTTTCAATCAGAGATGCAAGATAAGCTTCTACCGATAAACCTTGTGCAGCAGCTTCAGCAATGAGACGAGCCTCTATTTCTGGTTTCAATTGTAGCTGTATGGTCATTTGTTGTCTCCTAATTCCTTAAGTTGTAGAAGTCTTCATCTGGATAATCGCAAAAGTCTTCTCCCTCTAACTCTGAGAATATATTTAATTCACTACCAGGTGCATAATCTGCAATAGCTGTGATTGCGGCTAGTGTTGATTGGCATTTTTGCTCATCTTTGGTAATTGAGTGTTTTTCTTGAAGAACCAATTGCAGGGCTGATTCAGCTATCTTCAGGCGATCGCTTATGCTCAAGCTTGGGAGTGCTTGGAGAATTTCTTTAGTTTCCATATTAATTCATAGAGCAACTTATATTACTAATGGTAGTGAAATTATGATAAGCGATCGCCTGCAAAATCTTCACCGTGCGATCGGCTCTTCTGTTCTTCCTTTGTGTCTTTGTGGTTCGTTAAAAAAGCGTAGGCGAAGTCCGCCGTTCGCGTAGCGTCTCGTAGAGAAGGCATTGCCTGCAAAATCTCCACCGTACGATGGTCTCTTCTTCCTTTGTGTCTTAGTCTGTTTGTGGTTCGTTAACAAATAATTTGGTAACTGAGATAAACCAGTTGTAAGACGCGAAAAGGTAGTGATGTGATTAGACAAAACACCCCACTCCACATTAGCCTCAGCCAAAGTGAAATGAGGTGCTTTTATTATCGGTAATTAAACAGACTTTAAAATTAATCCAATGACTTGCCAGCCCTACTTAAAAGCTTACCCAATCTTTGAATTGGTCCCTTAAATCCCCTTGGGGCTTCAGTTGCAGCTTGTTGAGTTTGTTCACTCAGTTTCGTCAGCACCTCGGCAAAGTCAGCAGCTTTGGCGGTTTTGCGCTTCAAGAGTTGCTTAAGTTCTTTAAGTCCATTAGCAACTTCTTGGAGATTCTCGTTTTCAGACTTATGCAATAAGGTGTACCACGTATCAATCGCACCTTGCGCCGCCTCCGATTCAATTTTAGTCAAGTCTCCTTCAAGGGTTTCTATTACTGATTCTATGTGTTCAATCTGTTCGCGGTCTTCCGCCTTACCTAGTGAAACACCTATATTGCGAAGTTGCTTACCCAACTTCTGTAACGGAGTTTTTAGTTCCTTATCAGTATCAGAAGTAACATTACTTGTTTGCTCACCAATTTCAGTTAGCACTTCACCAATTTCATGACCTGTGGCCTTACCACTTTTCACTAGTTGCTTGAGTTGCTTGAGGTTATCGGCAATTTCTTTGATTTCTGGCTCTTTAGCTTTGTGTAAATAAGTATACCACTCATCGATTAAGCCAATAGCAGTTTCGCTATCAAGAGCAGTCAAGTCTCCTTCTAGTGCAGAAACAAGTGAATCTAAATCCAAGTTATCAGCTTTATCAGCTTTTTTAGCTGCTGTGCTTTCTTTCTTGGCAGCAGTCTCCCCTTGTTTACTATTGGATTTTTGTTGAGAACTCATGGTGTAATTTCCGTAACAATAACTGTACAGGTATTACTTTATAAAGACTCTACGGAATTGCCCTCATTCTTAAGTAAGACTTACGCACTATATAAATCTATAATTATATATATTAATAAGAATCAAACTTTTCTGACCCTTAGTGAAAGCGCAACAATAAGTAGTATTCACTTTTTCTGTAAGCTTTCCTATAGAGTAGCTGTTCTTGAAACTAGGGGCTGATTGTAGCATAGGTGTAAAAGTACTAATAAATATTTCTACCTGTGAGCGAAATATAAAAAAATTATCGTCATCTGACAGTGCTGTGTTGGGCTTGGAGTTCTTCTAGCTAACTCACAGTTTACTGGGAATTTGGATACAGAACTCAGAGCCGTTACCAGGTTCAGAAACATACTTGAGTTGGCCGCCGTGTTTTTCCACAATAATTTGGTAGCTAATAGATAGACCTAAACCAGTACCTTGACCAGGTTGTTTGGTGGTAAAGAAAGGTTCAAAAATACGCGATCGCACAATCTCTGGAATCCCACAACCATTGTCAGCAATCCAAATCAGAACAGTATTGCCTTCTATGACTTCTGTACGTATGCAAATTTTAGGATTTTCAATTATTTTTCCACTAGTTACTGAGTTTTCCAGTGCATCGATCGCATTGTTGAGAATATTCATAAACACCTGATTCATCTGGGCTGCATAGCAGACTACTGGAGGTAATTCACCATACTGTTTAACTATCTCAATAGCAAAAGAATTAGTTTGGGGTTGCAGTCGATGTTGTAAAATTAGCAAAGTACTATCGATACCTTCATGAAGGTCAACGTGCTTCATTCCTGCTTCGTCAAGTCGAGAAAAACTTCGTAACGACAAGACTAATTGAGAGATCCGCTCTGCCCCCAACTTCATTGAAGTCAGAATTTTGGGCAAGTCATCACTAATGAAATCTAAATCTACTGCTGCTGTTTGTTTTTGAATTTCTCCTGTTGCTTTAGGATACTGTTTCTGATAAAGGCGCAGTAATTTAAATAAATTTTCGGTATGTTCAGTAACATAAGTGATATTCCCATAAATGAAACTAATCGGGTTATTAATTTCATGTGCTACACCAGCAACTAACTGCCCTAAGCCTGCCATTTTCTCACTTTGAATTAACTGGCTCTGAGTATGCTGTAATTCTTTAAGAGTCTGGGTGATTTCTTCTTTTTGAAGTTGAGTTTGTTCCAGTAATTCTGCTTGCTGAAGTCCTACGCCTAACTGAGTACCAATTTGCATCAACAAATCTACCTCATCTTCTTGCCAATCACGGGGTTTGATATTTTGATAAGCTGCTAGCAATCCCCAAAGTTTCTCACCCTGAAAAATTGGCACAATCATATATGCCCTAGCCTCCATTAGTTCAATCAGGGCAATATAAGGAATAGAATCATCGGTGCTGTAAATATCCTTAATCACAAGAGTTTTACCATTAGCAAAATCCCCGCCTTGGTTTTCTTGCAAGTAATTACCTGAGGCAGCTACGCCCGCACTTCTCTGCGAGACGCTCCGCGTAGCTTGCTTCCACGAAGTGGTACGACTTGGCTCAGTGACCATCGTAGACATCGCAGGTACAATTTCCTTTACTGGTATCCAACCTTGGGCTAAAGACTCAGCAACAAATTCGCCACTCCAATCAGTCCCGAATCGATAGATTGTCACTCGGTCAACTTCCAATAGTCGTCGGACTTCTTCTGTACTGGTAGCAAAAATGGTGTCAATATCAAGAGAGTGGCGAATTTTCTCCACCGTTGCGGCTAGGGCCATCTGCCTTTCGGCTACTTTCCGTTCTCGTTCGGCGGCTTTAGCCAGTTTTTGGGCTTGCACCTGCATCTGTGTCAAGGACTCAGCTTGCTGTAATGCTACCCCCAATTGAACCCCAACTTGTGCTAGCAAGTTGATTTCTTCATCTTGCCAATAACGAGGCTGGGAATTTTGATAAGCTACTAGCAATCCCCACAACTTCTCGCCCTGAGAAATTGGGACAAAAACTTCATTACGTGCATATTTACCTACTTGTTTTCCTTGCACAAGAACGCGTTCTGTCACAGGCTGCGGCTTAACCATTGGTGTCCAGCCATCAACAATAGAATCAGCCACAAATTCGCCACTCCAATCAGGATAGAAGCGATAAATTGCAACTCGTTCAACTTCTAATAACCGACGAACTTCTTGAGTAGTGGTTTTAAATATGGCTTCAATATCAAGAGACTGACGAATTTTTTCGACCGTGTTTGCTAATGCCCTTTGCCTTTGGGCAGCTTTACTGATGTCTGCTGCTTGGATTTGCATTTGTTGGATAAATTCTGCTTGCTGCAAAGCCACACCTAGTTGTGTGCCCACTTGAGTAAGCAAGTAAACCTCATCTTTTTGCCAATCACGACATCCAGCATTTTGGTACGCTGCTAGCATGCCCCAGAGTTTCTGACCGTGGTAAATGGCAATGATCGCATAAGCTCTTGCTTGATATATCTCTAAGATTTTAATGTAGCAGTTGCTAAAGCCTGCACTGTAAATGTCATTACAAATCCGGTACACTTCACACTGACTGAAGCTACCACCCTCTGTATCTTGTAAGTAGGTATCAGCAACTGGGGGTTTAGCTAAATCTTTGGTGCTACATTCGCTGACGTTCTCTTTCAATTCTGGCCGTTGCGACTGTCTCTCTATGAGGGAAACCCAACCCTCTGCGACTGATTCAAACACGAATTCACCACTCCAATCGGGATTGAAGCGATAAATAGCCACGCGATCGGCATTTAGCAGCTGCCTAAGTTCTGCAGTGGTTGTGTGGAAAATGCTTTCCAAATCTAGGGACTGACGAATTTTCTCAATGGTAATGGCTATAGTTTTCTGCCATTGGGCTGCTTTTTCTCTAGCTTTTGCTTGTGCTAGTTCTGCTGATTGTAGTTTGACTTGTTCCAGGAAATCTGATTGCTGTAAAGCAACTGCTAGATGTTCGGCGATTAATTGCACAAACTCAATTTCTGATGCTTCCCATTGTCGAGGACTACCACACTGATGAATACACAACAATCCCCATAAATCTTTACCTTTGATCAAGGGGGCAGTTATATTGGCACGTACTTGAAATTTTTCTAGAATCTGGATGTAGCAATCACTGGCATTAACTTGATAAATATCAGCTATTGCTCTAATTCGACCTTGCTGATAAAGTTCTGCGAACTCCTCACTAAAGCAGTGGTCACGCAGTTTGGCTGCTAATGCCGAATCCCATTCTGTTGCCACATCTTCATAGATAAATTCTCCTTCCCATGCCAAATCAGGATAAAAACGAAACACGCTAACCCGATCGCTTTTCAGAAGTTGGCGGACTTCAGTGACTGTAATTTTGAAGATAGTTTCTATGTCTAGAGACTCCCGAATACGGGCAATAACTCCAGATAAGGCTTTTTGTTGCTCATTCTGACGCAAGGAGAATGTCACGTCTGAATAAGATTCTTGCCGTTGTGAATTTGGTTGTATGGGTTGAGTAGTAGAGGAGTTTTCCATTCCCAGTGGGACTTTAAATATTGAAAGTCTTCTATCTCATGATTCCCGTTGCGATCGCAAAGGTAACAGTTATTTCCTGGGAATGTCATAAAAAACATTGTAGGGACACGATAGTATCCAGTGGTGTCAACTTAACGTGAAATGGGCGGTTAGAAACCGCACGCCAGGTGCTTCTCCCAAAGGGAGACGCTGCGCGAACAAGTGAGGCATTGCCCGCCCAACGCACTGGCTCGTCTACACAAACAAAACCCACCTCCGTGGGTTTCAAAACTTTGATTTTCCGTTAGTTTGCGGTGGCGGACGAGAGCCTGTGTAGCCGCCAATGGAATGAGCCTTGGCTTAAGTTGACACGTATAGATAGTATCGCGTCCCTACAAAAAGATTTTTCAATCACGAGAAAATTATCGCCGCTTGGGAGTGGCGCTGCGGGTGGTGCGTTTTTCTTCATCTCGGCGACGGCGATCGCGCCAATCTGCCAGGGTCAAATAACCAATACCACCAGTGACTACTACGAGCAGCACTACAGCAAATAAAGCCAAAATACTCAAAAATGGACTTTCCACAATGCCTCTACAGTCCGTTACGTCCCCACACTACCATTGCAATTGACCAAGTGAACACAACTAACAACGATACCCAACCTAGTGTCAAAATCTCCATAGTCCCATTTTTCAAATAATTACAAAAGGTTTCTAATATTTATCATACAGGGATTGGGCAGGCTGAGATTTTTTTATCAATGACATTGTAAGTTTTGCGATCGCAAACCAGACACCATCTTTTATTGATACCTCGTACTCTACGTAATAATGAAAATTAATATAAAAAAGTAGCGATCGCGCTTTTCCACTTGATTATTTGGGAATACTAGAGTCCTGGGTATATCTTTCAAATCCAGCAATCCCTAATATCATGCCAATATTTTTTAACTATCCTTTCCACTCTAACGGTTTTATTCCCCACGGACATTGTTATCTCTGGCAAACTGGATTAGTTTGGCTGCACATTATTTCTGATGCCACGATCGCTCTTGCCTATTATTCCATTCCCTTCCTACTAATTTACTTTATTTCCAAGCGCAAAGACGTTCCTTTCAATGGAGTCTTTTTGTTATTTGGTGCTTTTATCATTGCCTGCGGTACTGGACACTTGATGGATATTTGGACGCTTTGGCATCCAGACTATTGGATTACAGGTGGTTTAAAAGCTCTAACTGCCATTATTTCGATATATACGGCATTTGCATTATTTTATCTCATGCCTCAAGCTCTGACGCTACCTAGCCCTGCCCAGTTAGAAGCTATCAATTGTGTGCTTTCAACTGAAATTGTCGAGCGCAAGCGCATTGAGCAAGAACTACGCCTTGCAGAAGAAGTCGCTCAAAACTCCAGCCAAGCCAAGAGTGAATTTCTCGCCAATATGAGTCATGAACTACGCACACCTCTCAACGGCATCTTGGGCTATACACAAATTCTCCAACGCACAGAATCGTTGAGTGAGAAAGGACGTAAAGGAGTCAGTATTATTTACCAATGTGGTTCCCATCTTTTAACTCTAATTAATGATGTCCTGGATCTCTCCAAAATAGAAGCCCGGAAACTAGAATTGTATGCTGTTGATTTCTACTTGCCTGCCTTTATAGATAGCGTGGCTGAAATTTGCCGCATCCGGGCAGAACAAAAGGTGATCGCATTTCACATTCAACTTGATCCTGATTTGCCAACGGGTATTCATGCTGATGAAAAACGCTTGCGGCAAGTATTAATTAACTTGCTTAGTAATGCGATTAAATTTACTCATCAAGGCAGTGTCACTTTCAAAGTTCAGGTGATTGGTCAAGAATCAAACGCCAATGGACAAACTAACTACAAAATTCGCTTTCAGGTAGTAGATACCGGCACGGGTATAAGCCCTGAACAAGCCGAGAAAATCTTCCAGCCCTTTGAGCAAGTGGGAAATCAAAAACGACAATCTGAAGGTACAGGCTTGGGATTAGCAATCAGCCAAAAAATTGTTTTGCTGATGGGTGGTGAAATTCAGGTGCAAAGTGAATTTGGTAAAGGTAGCACTTTCTGGTTTGAAGCAAAATTGCCAGAATCTAAAGACTGGGCAAAGGTTTCTAGAGTGGTTGAGCAAGGAACTATTATTGGTTATCAAGGACAAAGGCGCACCATTTTGATTGCAGATGACAAATGGGAAAACAGATCGGTAATTGTAAATTTACTAGAGCCTGTTGGGTTTACTGTGGTAGAAGCTAGCCAGGGTCAGGAAGCATGGGAACAGGCTCTAGCCTACAAACCAGATATGATTATCACTGACCTCGTGATGCCTATTTTGACTGGATTTGAATTGATCGAGCGTTTGCGTAAGCCTGGGCCATTTAAAGAGATTGCTGTCATAGCTTCGTCAGCTAGCGTGTTTGCAATCGACCAGCACAAAAGTATTGATGTCGGTGCAGATGCATTTTTACCAAAGCCTGTAGAAGCTGAAACGCTGTTGGAAATGTTACGACAATTTTTGCATCTAGAATGGATTTTTGATGTTAAGGTAGACGCAATCAAAAAAACCTATACAGGTGGTTTGGATCAACAAAATGAGGAGATGATTTATCCTGCCAAAGAGGTTTTACAAAAGTTACTCGAACTGACAGAAGACGGCGATATCCAAAAAATATTGGAGCTGGCTGAGGAACTTTCTGCATCCGATCAGCAGTTAAGCGTTTTTGCCCAGCAACTCGTCCAGCTTGCTAGTAATTTCCAACTCAAACGTTTGGAAAGTTTTATTCAAGAATACATCAATTAATTGGAGTAGAATTTTAATTTTTAATTCATTATGAACAAAATTCAAAATGACGGATTTATTTTGATTGTGGATGATAATCCGACAAATTTATCTGTCGTATGTGAAGCACTCAATAGTGAGGGTTTTCGCTTTCGGGTTGCAGTCGATGGAGAAAGTGCGATCGCTCAAGCCGAACGCAATCAGCCAGAGTTGATTTTGCTGGATGTACAAATGCCCGGTATTGACGGATTTGAAACTTGTCGCCGCCTGAAAGTCAATCCTGTTACCCAAAACATTCCGATTATTTTCACTACTGCTTTAGCAGATACAGAAAGCAAAACGAAGGGATTTTCTCTTGGTGCAGTAGATTATATCCCTAAACCATTTGCACAAGAGGAAGTCATTGCGAGAGTGCGCGTACATTTACAACTCAAACAATTGACTGAATCTTTGGAACAACAAGTTAGCGATCGCACCAAAGCTTTGCAAAAAGCCCAAGTCCAACTAGTGCAGCAAGAGAAACTATCAACACTCGGAGAGTTAATCGCTGGTGTTGGCCATGAAATTAATAACCCTATCAACTTTATTTCCAGCAATATTCCACCCTTGCAAGAACACATTGCAGGAGTAACCAAGTTGTTCCTACTATATGAACAAGAGTATCCAAACCCAACTGCTAAAATTACCAATGTCATTGAGGACTTGGATCTAAATTTTGTTCTCGAAGATATGGTAAAAATCTTGAACTCACTCCAGCTAGGAAGTGAACGAATTAGGAACATTTCTGATTCACTCCGCAACTTCTGTCGTTCAGACAGGGATGCCAAAATATCTGCTGATTTGCACCAAGGACTAGATAGTACACTAATGATTTTGCAACACCGCCTCAATGCTAATGGCAATCGTCCCCGCATTGAAGTTATTAAAAGTTATGGAGTATTACCAAAGGTCAGATGCTATCTAGGGGAAATGAATCAAGTATTTATGAATATTCTGGCAAATGCAGTTGATGCCCTTGATGAAGCTATAATGCAAGGCAAAATGAACGATCTAATTCCTCAGATTAAAATTGCAACAGAAATAGATTCTGAACAATTAGTTATAATTCGGATTGCTGACAATGGGATTGGTATTCCTGAACGGCTTAAAAAACGCTTGTTTGAGCCGTTGTTTACGACAAAAACTGTTGGAAAAGGCACTGGACTTGGCTTGTCTATCGCATATCAAATAGTTGTAGAGAAACACAAAGGTATTTTAGAAGTGAATTCTCAACCTGGTATGGGAACCGAGTTTATCATCAAAATTCCTACATGAGAACAATATTTAATTGATTACAAAACTGCTCTAGCATTTATCATATTGGAGACTGGGAAAGAGTTTTCCCAATACCCAATACCTAATTTATATATAGAGTGAACCCAACTTTAGATCCTCAATTCATGGCAGAACGTATAGAATCCCTCAAGGCTGGAATAATTGGGGGATTATCTATGTGTCTTAGCTTTGCGATTGCTAGTCTGTTGAATACTTTAGTACTAGCAACGTATTTTCAGATACTTGTATGTCTGCAAAGTGATCTTAACTGGCACTTGTGGGTAAGTGGTGCAGTTGCAACTTTTACTGGTTTCCTATTTGGTGTCACCTACCGCTATATCATCCGCTCAGATCAAAATCCCCAACTCAAAGCCGGTGGTGTGCTGGCCTTTGGCTTGGTGCGGGGATTAACTCAAATAGAACTTGGGTGGAATTCTCACAGCACAATTTGGCCTTTTTTAGTGTTGGCTTTTGAAAGTGTGTTGTGGTTTGGAATAGCTGCGAGCGCTCTTAATATCGCTATTCAATTCCGTTGGGTTAAACCTTTTTCATCAATCTAAATTCCCTTTCCCTAAGTTGTGAAGTTGTGGTCTATTCTCTGTGAAGTTACACATTATTTTCACCCCTCCCAACCTCCCCTTACCAAGGGGAGGTGCCGTAGACGGTGAGGTTATTTCTATGCATCTTTATAAAGAATTGGTCTTACAGCTAGCTGTAGTTCAAATAAATCAAAAAGGCTGTAAGCATCACACTTTTGTAATATAATAAATACAATAAGCTTACACACTTCATTGTGTAATTATTCAAAATAATGTATAAATAATTACTAACTTTAATTATCATTACTCTATTACATAATATGAATACTAAAATATCCCACTATTATCTGATAGTTGATTTGGAAGCTACATGCTGTAACAGTAAAACTATTCCCCGTCACCAAATGGAAATTATTGAAATCGGTGCTGTGATGCTCAATCGAACAACATGGGAAATTGATTCAGATTTTCAGCAATTCATCCAACCTGTGAGACATCCGCAACTGACAGGTTTTTGCACAGAATTGACTAGCATTCGACAGCAAGATGTTGACGAAGCACCAAAATTTTTAGAGGCAATTTCTCGCTTCAAAGACTGGATTAATTTATTTCCTAACTATATTTTTTGTTCTTGGGGTAATTACGACAAAAAGCAATTTATTCAAGATTGTGCGTTTCATAATTTTCCTTATCCTTTTACTTCAGAACATATAAATATCAAAGAGGAATTTTCGGAATATCTTGGCGTATCTAAAAAATTTGGCATGGCGCAGGCTCTCAATGAGTTGGGGATAGAATTAAAAGGCACACACCATCGTGGCATTGATGATGCCCGCAATATTGCAGCTATTTACAGACAGATGAAAAACAAAAACTGAGCTAAATAATATAAAATTTTTAGTAGCATAGCCCAGCTAAAATAGTGAATAAAATTTAGCTATGATGATGTAAACAAGATGTTCACACGGGCGGAGTAAACGCCATAGCACAATAAAAATTAAGAGTTTTATTAATAATTATTATTCTTAGCCAAAGGATTTTTTAGTTACATGGTTTGAATTATAGGTTTAGAAAATAAAATTTCAGCTATGTCTATCTTTATTTGAATTAACTGACAACTAAGGTAATATATATAATATTTGGCTTAATGTAACTACAAAATAACAGTCTACGATCGGGTTATAAGCCAATAATATTGATTTTGAGGCGACAATTTATGATCGGATTTTGGCGAAGAACAATAGTTTTTTTCTTCACAACAATCGTGTTAACAATTCTGCTAATTTATCACGAACCAGTACCAATAGCTGAGGCACAATTTTTTACACCAACACCTACTAGACCGTTTGCCACTGTAGCTTATCCTAATAGGTCATTAAGTGCTTCTCCCGCACAGCTACCACCATTGCCTTATGCTTATGGGGCACTAGGAAAAGCGATTGATGCTGAAACTATGAAATTGCATCATGATGCACATCATGCTAGCTACGTCAAGAACTTAAATGATGCATTGAAGCAGTATCCAGATTTGCAAAAAAGAAGTGTTGAAGGTTTGCTAGTGGATTTGAACAGCGTACCTGAAGATATTCGGACAAAGGTACGCAATAACGCAGGTGGTCATCTTAACCATACGATTTTTTGGCAACTGATGAGTCCTCAAGGTGGTGGACAACCATCAGGCGCGATCGCTCAAGAAATTAACCAAACTTTTGGCAGTTTTGATGCCTTTAAAAAACAGTTTAACGCAGCGGGTGCAGCGCGTTTCGGTAGTGGTTGGGTTTGGTTAGTAGGCAATTCCCAAAAGCAACTCCAGATTGTCACCACAGCAAATCAGGATAACCCAATTATGGAGGGTTCATATCCGATTATGGGTAACGATCTGTGGGAACACGCTTATTACCTAAAATATCGCAACCGTCGAGCTGAGTATTTGGATAATTGGTGGAATGTGGTGAATTGGCCGCAGATTAACAGGCGATACCTTTCCTTCTCTACGGGACGCTCCCCGAACTGAATGCTATGCCAAAGGGCTGGTAAACTACCCGATTTTCATCATGTTTTGCTATGCACCTTATCCACTAGTCTAGTTTGTAACTTTTTTGTTACCCCTTCAGCTAAACCATCTTTAACATGAATAATCCGGTTAGTTTGCTCGGCGACATCCATTTCATGGGTAACAATGACAATCGTGATGCCTTGACTATTTAACTCAGTTAACAAATCCATCACTTCCTGAGAGGTTTCACTGTCTAACGCTCCAGTGGGTTCGTCTGCTAGAACAAGTGCAGGGCGATTAACTAGGGCACGGGCGATCGCCACTCGCTGTTGCTGTCCACCAGACATCTGGTTGGGACGGTTTAACATTCGCTCTGCCAAGCCAACACGAGTTAAAGCTGACTCTGCGCGTTTTCTACGTTCTGATTTGGGAACACCTGCATAGACCATTGGCAGCATCACGTTTTCTAAAGCCGTAGAACGAGCCAACAAATTAAACTGCTGAAACACAAAACCGATGCGGCGATTGCGGATATATGCCAACTCATCATCGGTTAGCGTCGTCAGGTTTCTGCCTTCTAAAACATAATGTCCAGATGTGGGGCGATCGAGGCAACCGATGATGTTCATCAGCGTAGACTTTCCCGAACCAGACATCCCCATAATTGAAACGTATTCGCCTTCCTGAATAGACAAGTCAATACCCTTGAGTATCGGAATCTCGACTTCTCCAAGACGATATGTTTTCTGAATTTCTTCCATCCAAATCATGGTTGCCATATTAGTAATTCTCTACTTTAAAAATGTTTTAATCACTTCTGAGCGCCGTAATTGGGTCAAGACTGGCAGCATTACGAGCCGGAATTACGCCAGCCAGTAACCCAATTACAAACGTTAAACCAAAGCCGAACAGTATTGACCAGAGCGAAATCACCAAGGGAAATTTAAACAAATTTGAGGCGGCAAAAGCGATCGCAATTCCCAGTCCAATACCAATTACCCCTCCAATTACCGCAATCACAACTGCCTCGGCTAAAAACTGGCTCAAAATCGCAGTGCTAGTCGCTCCAATCGCTTTGCGAATCCCAATTTCTCGCGTTCGTTCCACCACTGACACAAGCATGATATTGGCAATACCAATACCGCCAACAATTAAAGAAATTACCGCAACCGCCACTATCATTACGGTAAAAAGCTTAGATGTACTAGTCAGCGTGTTGATGATATCAGCCGAATTTACAGTCCGAAAATCATCTTTATCTCCTTTCTCTGGATAAATGCCATGTCTTACCCGCAAGAGATTTGTAGTTTGATACTGAGCAGCGTCTAGCTGTTCCTGGCTTTTGACTTTGACATAAATTCCTCGAATGGCAATTCCCTTAACAGCATTATTTCCTACTAGCCGAGCAGACATATTGGTAAGCGGAATATAAATTTGTTCATCCGGGTTTTGTGGCCCCTGCGCTCCCTTCGTCTCCATAACGCCAATCACATCATAGGTTTGTCCAGAGATGCGGATTTGTGCGCCTTCTGCAATACTTCCTGACCCCAGCAGTTCATCGCGGGCGGTGGGGCCTAAAACTGCCAAAGGTTTTGCCGCTTTGACTTCCTCCTCAGTAAAAAACCTGCCTGTTTGAGGATGGGTGTTGCGTACATCTGGATAATTGACATCAGTTCCAATAATCGTCATCGAGTCGTTGTTTTCGCCATAGACGACTTGGGCAGACTGTTGCAGAATAGCCGACACCCGCTCAACCCCTAAAACCTGTTGCGCGATCGCTTCAGCATCTTCTAAAGTCAATGTTGTAGCACTCCCAGCACCCTGTTGCACCGCGCCACTTCTAGATGCACCTGCTTGCACTTGCAAAATGTCGGTTCCGAGTGATTGTAGTTGTTGCTCAGTTGCTTTTTGAGTGCCTTGACCAATGGCGGTGACAGCAATCACTGCCATAATCCCAATGATAATACCCAGCATTGTGAGCGCAGTGCGGAGTTTATTACTCCACAATGTCTCGAACGCCATTGTCAAAATTTCAACGGCTGATACCGAAGAACTGCGGATTAAAGTAGATGCCTGTTTAACCAGTGGTTTACGATTGCGTGATTTGATCATTGCTAAACTTTGCTTGTGATACTAAATTTAAGTACAGCATTTTATTAATTCGTAGCTAATTAAATTTGGTCATACTCTGCAATGCCATTTATCGGACGCGTTGTTAATGCGTTGGCTTGCGTTGTTAATGCGTTGGCTTGCGTTGTTAATGCGTTGGCTTGCGTTGTTAATGCGTTCTCCTGTATTAAAAGCGCTATGCTTTTAGGCAAAACTGTAGTTATACTAAGGGCCACCAGGAGGAGGGCCACCCATACCGCCAGGAGAAATACCTCTGTTAGTATTACTATTTTTGTTAGAATTCGATGGCGCACTCACCAAAACCTTTTCATTTCCTTGTAAACCGGATTGGACAACGGTTTTGTTATTTACCGTAGCTCCAGTTTTAATTGGCACAAATCGAGTGCTGCCATTTTCCGTAAGCACCTGTACTCCAGTGCCATTACTCTGACGAGCGATCGCTACTGTTGGTACAACAAGCACATTGTTTAATTCGCCTGCATCGAATTTCGCATCAACATTCATGCTTGGAAGCAAGAGAGTTTCAGGGTCAGTGAAATCCACTTTGACTTTAACGCTGGTAACATTGGTTGCCACAGTTGCCTGAGCCGCAACCTGGGCAACCTTTCCCTTAAAGGTTTTGTCAGGATACGCATCGGCTGTAATGCTTACCGACTGCCCTACCTTAATTTTGCTAATATCGGTTTCGGCAATATTTGCCACAACCTGATAAGTTGATGCCAGCGACAGAATCGAAGAAGAGGTCGATCCCGAAACCGAACTCCCAGATGTAGTAGGTGTAACGAAATCACCTGGATCGGAATACTTGGAAGTCACAATACCAGTAAATGGGGCACGAATTGCTGTGTCTTGGATTTGTGTTTGAATCGTTTTTAGGCTACCCTGTTCCTGAAGCACTTGAGCGCGTGCAGCATCAATATCTTCCTGGCGGTTTCCTGCTTTTAGTAGTGCTAAAGCTTGCTGTTTTTCCTCAACCACAGCCTTTAGTTGCTCGATATCTTCTTTGCGTGACCCAGCTTTTTGCAATGCCAGCGCTTGCTGGGTTTCATTTACGGAAGCTTTAGCACTATCCTTGTCGGCGCGTTTTTGGTTTAAAGTCTGAAGGGAAATAGCACCAGCATTGTATAGTTGCTGATTGCGGCTCAAATCATCTTCGGCTTTTGTTAAACTTGCTTGAGCGCTTTTTAAACGTGCATCAGCCTGAGCAATATCTTGAGAGCGATTACCTGCTTCTGCTTTTTCTAAAGTCGCTTGGGCTTGTTTTAATTGCGCCTGTGAAGCAGCAATATCTTGAGGACGATTGCCAGCGATCGCTTTTTGCAAATTCGCTTGAGCTGAAGCCAGAGATCCCTGTGCTTGAATTAGTTGCCCTTGCAGATTTGAATCATCCATGTATGCGAGGATTTGTCCCGCTTTCACAGAGTCACCTTCATCTACCAGCAATTTCTTTAGCTGTCCAGAACTTTTGGGGCTGACGTTGGTCGATTGTTTGGCTTCAACAGTACCGTTGGCTGAGATTGTAATCGGTAAGGTTTCTCGCTCGACTGGGACTGTCTGCATTTTGCTTCTGGCTGACTGAGTGGAGGAAATCACCGTCTGACGGTAAACGAGGTATCCACCGCCTGTGAGTGAACTGAGTATCAATAGCCCCATCAGCCATTTCGTCAGTTTGCCTTTTATCAAACCTTCTTTAAAAGGCTTGAGTGTAATTTGTTGGGGAGAATTAAGTGTCATACGCTATGAATGCACCTTGGTTGTAAACAACAATTGAGTTTTTGCGATCGATTCCTATAAGCAATTGATTAATTGCTCGGAGGACGTGCTGGAATCCCCAACGCTTCTCGCAATTTTTCTTCGGTAACACCAAGTTTTGTCGCTGCGGCTTTCAGATCGGGACGGCGACGCTCTCCATCTGGTGGATTGGTTGGATTAGTGGGTACTCCCAAAGCTTCTTTTAACTTGGCTTCGGTAACGCCAAGTTTTTGAGCTGCTGCTGTAAAATCTATATGGCGGTGCGATCGCCTCCCAAGCGGTATTTGCTCACTCGTTTGAGGGGGGTTTTGGGCGGTCAGGTTTGGGTTACTGCCTGCTTGACCACAGGCTGCAAGGATGAGGGAAATGGCTGCCAAGGCTAGAAATTGACGAATAATCATAACAATCAATCTTGTTTTGCTGAGATTGGAAAGAGTTGATAGTTTTAATTACAACAGCCCAATATGACAGCTTTCCCTTTGTCTGAATTACAAAATTGTAATAATAGCGATTCTCATTTGAATGAGTTACACGGGTAAGGTAGCACAGTTAGCTGTGCTACCCCAAGTGGTTAATTAATTATTTCTTTCTAAGCCTGATGCTCGTAGACGTAGCCTGCACTTTTCTACGTTCGCGCAGCGTGTCGCAGACAGACGCTCTTGCTAGCTTGCTTCCACGTTCGCGTAGCGTCCCGTAGGAAAGTGGTACGGCAACTCAGTGAATCATCGTAGACATCGCTGGAAACTAGCGCTCCAACTTTTCGCTAAATCCCCTTATGTAACATAATTACGAATGACGGATTTTTAAAGTTCGGTGTTTGTTACCGACTATCCATAGTAGAACAATTAGCAATACAAGCGCTTTGATCGTTGATGGCTCCATTACCTTTTTCACTTCCGTAGGGCTTTGAGGAGTCACACTACATGGAATTTCAATTATCTGTGTGTGATTGGAACCATTACCACTGGGAGTCAGATCGCATTCGCCTTTGTTGTTGAGAGACAAAGGTGCATTTCCTGGAGAAACAGGTGCAGGTGGTTGAGGAGATGAAGAAACAGGTGGTTGAGCTGAAGAACTATCACCACCCAGTAGTAGAAGCAGAATTAAACCAAGACCCCCAACGCCGATTATTGGCCAAAGTGGAAAGGAATTAGAACTATCTGGTACCAAGACATCTCCCGCAGAGCTAGGGAAAGCATCAAAAGCTATTGTTTCTCCATCCAAGGCTAGTGGATTGTCACTCAGCAAAGTATCTCCTGCGATATCTTCTCCTAAGAGCTGATTAAATTCCGCTGGAATCGCATTATTAGGGCGTCCGAGTTCCCCACCATCTTCGGAGTATGGAAAGGATAGTACTTCAAAAATCTTCTGTTGGAGTTGAGTCTGATCTCCAGAACTCAATGCATCCAAGCCTGTAGAGATTTTATCTAAATAAAAATTTGTCATTTCTGGCGACAGACCTAGAGACTGAATCTGCTCTTGAATGTTGGAAATTTGTGAGGCCTCTTCAAACAGCAGTCGTCCGTATGACAATTTCAGGTCTAGTAATCCATTACGGAGGCTAACAGAGTTATTGACTCCTGAGTATGGTGCCCAGTAGAACTGCTTGGTTACAAGTCCGAGTCCTTCTACTGGATTGCGACCAAAAGGTTGTCCAAGAAGGTATTGAGATCCATCCATGATTGTGGGAGATGCGTTTCTCCAAAATGAGGCGTAAGGCACCGCAGAGAGATTGGGATTATTACCGTAGAAGCTAGCAAAATTCTGGAAGTTTTTTTCCCCACCGGCTGCTCGGATCAGAAGGTTTTGATAACTAGTCCCATTGTTTAACTCCACTAATTGTTGGATTACCGATCCAGTCTTATTGCAGGTCAGACCAAATCCCACATCACATCCAGGAATGACTCGCATCTGGCTCAAATTATGGTTATTAATTTGGTACTGGAGATACTCAGACTCCAGTCCTTGTTGGATACCATAGCGTCCAACATTTAGCTGTGCAAAAGCAGATTGACACGTAGTGAGTACTACTGCAACAGATGAAAATGCGATCGCTGCAAAGCGAACTACCTTCGGCATCGCAATTCTTTGAACAATTGATTTAGACAAAATGCACCTCCACTAAACGACAGCAATTTAATTGGGCATGGGGGAGGCAGTGCTCCACTTGGGGAAACCCCAAGTGGAGCACTGCCGTCATTGGGGATTGGGCATTGGTTAATTATTCTCCCTCTGCTTCCCCTACTTCCCCTGCTCACTCCCCATTGCCCAATTCAACTCTTAGGTAAATAAATGTTGATCGTGATTCCCGTACCTTTAAGGTTTCCTGATGAGAGTGGGTGATATAAGACCAATGCCCGGTTTGGTTGGTCAAAAAGATACCCACGACGTGTAGGTTTGATCTTCCCTTCCTTAACTAAGGAAACGAAGGCTTGTAGATATCTACGTATACCTTGACGGTTCTCTTTAGTAGTACTCGTATGACGCTCAATCAGCATCATAAAGAAGTCCAAGCTACGATTTTCCTGCCCTTGAATCAGACTCCCTTCATCTAGGAAAGAACTTGCTATGAGCCTGCTATTAACTTGTTTGACCTTAAATAAAGTAAAATAACGTCCCTCTTTTTTAGGATCGTTGGCATAACAGACCCAAGAACCCTCTTTATTTTGTGTAAAACCCTGTTCAGCAAGGTAAGAAAGCAAAGAATTACTTGCTTTAGTTTGTGGTGGAGGTAATAAATCTTCAATGGGATCTAAAGAGCAAATCCTCTGTGTTGTTTTCCGTGGATAAACAGCAGGAGTCTGCTGGGTATTGACGCGAAAGGGCTGTATTGTTTTACGTGGATAAACAGCAGGAGTCTGCTGGGTATTGACGCGAAAGGGCTTGTCATCAGACATTGCCATGCTAGACATTGCAGCCAATGCAGATACTTGGAGAACGATCGCTCCAAACAAACGAACTATGATATTCATGTTTTTCCTGTTACTCTTACTGACTTTGTGAATAATCGAATTTTTACTAGATCGAGATTGATCTAGCAGTCCTAAATTATTTGTTAAATTTAAGTGTTTGCCTGATTTGATCGAGGGTAGCTTAAGTTTTCACTAATCAAATAGGACTTTTATATATAGGTAACTAAGCACAAAGAGAATCAATATCTAAATAAAACACACAATGTTAATGTCTTCTTGGCAGTAAAAATTAGGCTTTTTGATATTTTTACATATACAAAAAACTATTGACATTGTGTCAAAACTTTTCTATTTACTCTTGTCTAATTTTTTGCCATCCTAAGAGGGTTTTATGCCTTTATCGCTGGCTATGATGATTTCTAAAAAAGAGCTTTAGTTAGCTCTTCAGTACCTTATATAAGCAGAGTTTCAAAAGCTCTGTGCTTTGCACGTTAGGGCTTTTGTTGATTTCCTGGGTAGGTTGAATAATTTTTTGTTTTTTGGAGGTAGCACACCTAACTAGCTGTTTCAGCATGGTTACAAATTGATGTATAAAATAATATCTCCCTGACAGTAAGATAATATTACCATGAGCTTGAGACATGCAACAGTATTGTGGACAGTTATCAAAGTTGTACACTGAAAATCGTAACTACCTCTTGATTAAATTTCATCGCAAATAGGTGAGAGGCAAACTGAATATATTTACACACTACTAGTATTTAAGAGCTTAATACTATTGTTAGTAAACCACTACTTATATGTATTCAATGTAACTTTAATTTCAATAAAACACGTATAACTAATAGATTGCGATCGCTAACCCAAGTTTTTAATTATCCTGCCAGACGATATCTATGATGGGCTACGCCTATGCACCAAACAAAGTTAAATTAGATTACAAGTATAAAATTTGCGATTTAGCACGCTGTTGCTGTTGTTGCCACACACCTTATAAGCCTGTAAGGCAGAGATTTACGACTTTTCTAATACCAATTCAAAAAATGTTTGCAACAGATAGGGCATCCAATATAAAATCATAGCCTCAACATTATCAACCTGAATAATGTTGAGGCTATCAGCACGACAAGCAGCAAATTTTGTCAAGAATTGTTGATAAATAAAACTTACGCATTGACAGGTAAGACAAAAAGTGCGTAATTTCTAAATTAGTTAATTCAATTTAATTTATTACAAAGCACTGCGGCTAGTTAACGCATTCCACAAGAAGACTGCAACAATTGCACCCAGAACTGCCACTGCAATACCGGGAATACTCAAAGAGGGAGCCGCTAGAGCAAAGCTTCCTGTACTGAAGAATACACCTAAACTACCACCAATAAAAGCACCAACGATTCCTAATAAAATTGTTGCTAAAATTCCGCCGCCTTGATGACCGGGGTAAATAGCCTTTGCGATCGCACCAGCAATTAGACCTAAAACAATCCAAGCAAGAATATTCATTGTTTTTATTTGATAAACGTTTTCTAGTGACAAATACACAATAGCAATCCAAATATTGACATTCAATCTACCAACAGATGCAATGATCGATAGCCTTGAGGATGAACGCTATTACTTCTTATGATGAATTCCTTTAATTAAAGATAGATAATAAAAAAAAGCTCCTAGTAGGTCTAAAACTAGGAGCTAATAAATTCATTGCTTGATAATTGCAGTATATGCGTTTTTAATGAGTGTTCTCATCTACTTGAAGAATTAAGCTCAGGTTTGAAAGCAGATACTTTTGTAGGTTCGCACTTAAGTTTACTCAACTTGTAGAACTTTGGTGCTGAAAGAGGTTTGTGCTTAAGAATTGGCGTAGCATTTGTAGTAAAGGGCAATTACCTGTACTTGCATTAATGTTAAACAATAAAACCAACTGCTTTACCAATTTATCGTTCTTGCATTTCTTGCTGACGCATGGGCATAGCGTCAATTTGCTCAAAAATTGCTGTCGCTTGCACTGGTGTAGTTTCTTGGCGCTTAACACCACCATCTTTGCCGATCAAAATGACACGAAAATTTTCTCGCTCAACCCCAAAACGATTTCGCAAATTGGCAACAGAAGACTCATCTATTAACTGTCCGTTGGCATAGCTTTTATCTGTTGCCAAAACTTGAACGAGAACTAAATCCCGATCTTTAAAATCGTTTTGGTGCTGGTTAAATACCTGCATCTGTTGCTGATAGTTCTGGTTATCAACAGATGGTGCAAAGAGTAGTAGCACCCGGTTTTGCCATTTTTGAGAATTGAGGTTAAATGAAGACATTTTGATAGTATGGGTTGAACCTTGGACAGTACCAGCAATGCTGACGGGCGATAGGACTATAGATGCAGTGATAGTTAGGGCGATTAATACTGAGTTATTCACTTTGGAGGTTATTAGGCTCATAATGACAATGACATGAACGAGGTTTGATGAAATGTCAGAAGCTTGGACAGACTCTTCTCAACTACAACAGTGGCATCAAGGTATTGAAATGGCTAACCGCAATAACATTTTGTGTCATTGTCGTAATTGTAGTTATGAATGGGTAGACTCTATGATTGATGCAGTTTGTAGTCAATGCGGTAGCAAAGATATTGAACATATCTCGTGCTGGCAGTTTCCAGATGATTGAATGAGTATCCAGATATGTAGTCGATAAAACAGCGATCGCTACTTTTGACATTTCCTCTGAGAATTCTGGGTGATTACTTTGTTAAGCTGCGGTAATATCTGCTTGTGCATCGAAAGCGAAATTTGAAAAAATACTCCAGCACTCAGATAGATCAACGATTAACAGTACTCATGTCAGGATAACGTTCACCTGCTGCCACATTTTTTGGTGCAACTGTTTCAAGTCGATTCAAATCTTGTTCAGTCAGGGTAATTTCAGTAGCTGCAATATTCTCCTCCAAGTAAGTACGGCGTTTTGTACCAGGGATTGGGACAATATCTTCTCCTTGAGCGAATAGCCATGCTAAAGCAAGCTGACTAGAAGTTACTCCTTTTTCGCTAGCGATCGCTTTGACTTGCTCTACTAATTGCAGATTTTTATAAAAATTCTCACCTTGAAAGCGAGGAGAATTTCTTCGATAGTCATCAGGTGCAAGATCGTCAGGGGTAGCGATCGCACCTGATAAAAATCCTCTTCCTAATGGGCTATAGGGAACAAACCCAATTCCTAATTCCCGCACGGTAGGTAAAATTTCATCCTCTGGCTCTCGACTCCAAAGAGAGTATTCTGTTTGCAGTGCAGTAATGGGGTGAACTGCTACAGCCCGTCGAATCGTCGCTGGGGCAGCTTCCGAAAGCCCCAAATAACGCACTTTTCCCAGCTTGACTAACTCTGCCATTGCCCCGACAGTATCTTCAATGGGGACAGTTGGATCTACTCGATGTTGATAATAAAGGTCAATCACTTCCACTCCCAGACGTTTTAGCGAGGCATCACAAGCTTGATGTACATATTCTGGTCTGCCATTAACCCCTTTAAAACCACCATCTTCAGTACGGACATTGCCAAATTTAGTTGCTAAAACTACTCGATCTCGGCGCTCTTTAATTGCTCTGCCTACTAGTTGCTCGTTGGTAAACGGCCCATACATATCAGCAGTATCAAGAAAATTCACTCCGAGTTCTAATGCTCGATGAATTGTAGCGATCGCCTCAATTTCATCCCGACCGCTATAGAACTCAGACATTCCCATGCAACCAAGTCCGATAGTTGAAACTTCTAACCCTTGTTTGCCTAGCTTTCTGGTTCTCATAAAATAATCTTCTACTCAGTAATTGGTCTTAGAATATTACGCCTTTCAGCATTATCCCTTTCCCTTCCATCAAGTCATCTATTATCAGAAGTATTTACTGATATAAGTACGTTGATTTGCGGGTACTTCACATTTATTTTACCAGCAGTGTTAAGACAGCTTTCTAGCCTACACACTTTTACTATGGGTTTTCTAGTAAATTACTAGCCAGTTGTAACGTTCGCGCAGCGTCTCGTAGAGAAGCGATGACCAAACGCTATGAATTGGCTGCTGAGTTATTTTACAGCGTTGGGTCAACAACTGGCGATTTGTGGTTGTTCTGTTCTGTTGATATCTTATTTAAACCGCAAAATATAGAGTTGTGATGCCAAATTGCCAGAACTTTTTAACCTGGCATTGTCACTTCAACTTTTTCTTAGAGGAGAAAGTGGATAGAGTTGACAGCAGTTTGGTTAAATAGCTCCACTAATTCAAGAGACAACTTTTAGCAAGCGTTCGTTAAGCACCCACAATAATGGTCGGTTGTTACACACACCAGTCTGATTGTTATTAGTCAGAATGTAGTGGTGCAATATAATATTGCACTCTAACAAAAGCTAAGTATAGAGGTAAAATATGTTTCCTTTTTGGGGTAATCCATGTTACGGAAGCGAACCCATTTCGCACAAAACTAGCTTAGAGCGGAAATTAAAATTCTTGATTTGGATGCGAGATGATTTAGAGTCAAAACTAGCTGGTATTAATGCTTCTATTAATACCATTCGTCAGCAAATAGAACGTTCCGACTCACCTACTTAGAACTGTAGCTGATACAGCAATTCATCTCATCACCTACCCAATAGGCAGGTGATGAGATGAATTGCAACTGAGTTGACAACTATTAACCAGTCAACTTAATGACACCTTGGCTCACTAGAGATTCAAGCTGAGAATGATGCTGTGTTTGCTCTCGTAGCAACTTGAGTTGCTCGTAACTGAGAATGTGTAATCCTGGGCGGACAACATAACCTTCAATGGTAATGCTTTGTGGCTGCTGGCTGTCGGTGCGGTTGTAGTTAATTGAAGGCATATTTACAAAGGGCAAGTCAGAACTAAGTAGTAGAAGAGAGTTTGATTCTTCACTCTCTTACAGCTTCACACAAGTTTCTTTTAAAGGGTGACTAAGAATTGCGTTTGGCTTCCAGTATTGGAAGAAACTATGGAAGTTATCGCCAAAGATATATAAAAATTCTTCTAGATAGTGATCCATCAGGTTGCTCAACCCTGGTTGAATGGAATGGTTGTACTCTCCTGCAACAACCATAAAACCGTCTGCGGTTCGGATATGTTCTGCCAGTTCTTCCATCTTTCTTTGCAGGAGCCTGACCTTTGCCATATTCTTTATACATCCGGTCTAGATAGCAAAGTCATACTCCTTCGCATCTGCAAAAATCACCTTATGGTTTCTTTGCTTAAGCTGGTCAATCATGAATCTGGCAGCTTTGATGCCCTGGCGATCGCTCCTGTAGGAACCATAGAAGACTATTGTTTTGAATTTCACGATCAATTATATTACCAGTGATTGACACCAAATCATCCCTCAACCTAAAGAGTGCAGCTTGAAATCTACCTTTCTCAATAACTTTTTTGCGATGCCTACAGTGGGCTATGCCTATGGTTTAGCTATTTTATTGTCAAGTCAATCTCTGTGATTAATAGGCGTGAGCTTTCTTCTCTTCTATACACTCTATGCCGTACATCAATATGGGATGGGAGAAGCATCTGTTGGGTTAATTATGACTTTATTGATGATAACACAAACTATTGCTGGGTTGGTTAGGCGATCGCACAGGTTGCAAGTTTATTTGACAAATTGGTTGTGTCGCCTGTGCGTTCAGTTCAGTTTTAGCTTGTTTAGCATCAAATGCCAACTGGTTCTACTTGGTATTTATAGGAGAGGGAATAGGTATGATAGCTCTGCAAAATATTGCTGCGGTAATGACCTTAGAGTTTGGAAACCAACACCAACGACCAGCCTATATTGGTCTTGGTAATACTCTTATTGCCACTGCTAGCATCCTTGCTCCCCTGCTAGGTGGATGGATAGTGGAGAATATTGACTATAGAACTACCTTCTTGGTAGCAGCTATCTGTGCATTAGTTGCAGCACTACTTTTGCAGGTAGGAGTAAGCGATCCACGCTATCTTGAACCAAATTTTAGTAACGATTCAGTTAATGTTTTGCCTGAGTAGTAAGCATTTGATATTAATTTGTAATCCCTAATGCGAATGCGCTAACATGCTGTAGGCTCATGCACCTATCACTAACACACCCCTACTGAAAAGTTGTTAATTAATAAAAATCAGGAGGTAGAGGGAATATTTTTTATTAATAGTTATTTTTGCCAATCTACACTGTTTATCAACTAACTCAGCATTTTTATCACCCCTAAAACACTGTATAAATCATTCTTGGGAGTGAAAGTTGATAATTCTAACTTATGGTATGAAACTAAAAACAGTTAACAAAGCATTGCAAGGTTTAGGCTCATGATATTCATGCCTCATAATTTTCTGCTTGTATGGCTGTTTCAACTGCTGTCTGTTGGGGTACTTGGCGGGGGGATCTACATTCTTTATGAGTGGTATGAACGAGAACTTGTAGGAACGTTCTACTTAGTAGCTGGACTAGTAATGTTTCTGTGGTCTTTTGGCGGTCGTTTTATCAGTTTGCCACTGCTGCGCCGTCCTGGAGGTGAGGAACCCAAGTTTATGCGTAGTAAAACCGTGCAGCGCTTGCTACGTCCAGATGGGAGCGTGTTGCAAGTAGAGTTTTTTGGCCCTGAAGATGGTCAACCAATTATCTTGTCACACGGTTGGGGGCCAAACAGTACTGTATGGTATTATGCTAAACGACAACTAAGCGATCGCTTCCGAGTCATTGTTTGGGATCTACCAGGGTTAGGAAAATCCGCTAAACCGAAAAACAACGATCACTCTATAGAAAAATATGCCCGTGACTTGGAAGCTGTTGTCGCCATAGCAGGGGATGAACCTGTTATCTTGTTGGGACACAGCATGGGCGGAATGATTAACCTGACATTCTGTCGCCTGTTTCCAGAGCAATTGGGGAGTCGAGTTGCTAGCTTAATTCTTGTAGATACTACTTACACCAATCCGGGAAAAACTTGTATCTTTAGCAATGTGGTACGTAAATTGCAGAAACCCCTACTTGAACCTATATTGTACCTAACTATCGTGCTGTGGCCGATTTTTTGGTTGATGACTTGGCTCTCGTATTTGAATGGTTCGCTGTACATCACCGTGGAACTATCTGGATTCACAGGTACTGAAACACGCGGTCAACTCAGTTTTGCAGGTCTATTATCAGCATTGGGTTCGCCTGGTGTTCTGGCTCGTGGCACACTGGCAATGTTCAACTTTGACGAAACAGACACACTTGCAACTATTAACGTTCCTGTATTGGTTATTTGCGGCGCTTCAGATATAGCGACAAAACCTGTGGCGAGCGATCTGCATGAAAGCAGAATTACCTTACTCTGAAAGAGTCACCCTAGAACCAGGCGGACACATGGCATTGATGGAACAAAACCAGCAGTTTGCCGAAGCAGTTAGCACATTTTCTGCTGGCTGCTCATAACTAGGAGGCAGCAGAAGACAGGAGGGAAATATACAAGGCTAAAATTCAGGTAAATTAAATGAAGTTTCTAAGTATTCCTAAGTATTGGATCAACTTTTGTCTGGTTTGGGCTGTAGTTGTTCATCTGTTTTTCCTAATAGCTGAGATGTTTTTGTGGCAAACCTCTTTCGTGCAAGAAACCTTGCTTGGAGGTTTCACAATCGCGCAGAAAGCCGAAATCCTTGCTCACAATGTAGGACTCTACAATGGTTTTCTCAGTGCTGGTGCACTCTGGGGATTACTAGCGATGAATCCTAAAATACCAAAAGTCAAGCCTGCGGTCTTTATTCTGGTGTGTGCATTTGTCGCAGGAATCTACGGCAGCATTAGCTTAGAACGCCCAACAGCTTTTCTACTTCAGTCATTGCCTGGTATTATTGCTCTACCTCTCATCTGGTTGGATAATCATGAGGGATAGCAATGAATTACAGCAGAATTCAGAATTCAGAATGGGCTACGCCCCGCTGCGCTAACAAGTATTCACTACAAGATGAATGCTTCTAAAATATAGAATTTTTGATTGGGATTATTTGCAATTGTCAAGATAAATTTGACTCGCTAGGATGATATTAGCAATTTATAGCATTTGAGTATGACCAAGCAAGACACTCCACTTACGGGAGACGCGCCCATTAAAGAAGTCTGTCGGCGGATTCGAGTAGCCCGCAGCTATTGGGATGCTCACAATAATGCTGCTTGTCGGGGCGAACGCGATCGCGCCTTAGCCCTTTACAACACTCTGACTAAGGAACAAAAAGACCAGATTCCGCAAGTGTTGCGGGTGTGGTTGCGTTACCGGAGTGAGAAATATTTTGGCGCTCACCGAACGCCGCCAAAGTCAGCACGAAAATCAAAATATATCTAATCTCTAACTATCAAATACTATAGTCACTCACCTGAAGACCAGCGTATAGGTAACAGTGTACCCACGCTAAAAACCACAGCTAACCCACCCATACCAAACATTCCCCAAGGTACTAAGCCTTCCAGCGGATTCACCACACGCGCAGTGTTTATGGGTTGTTTAGGAGTGTAACGTACCACCACCATCTGGCCGTTGCTGGAGCGGTAGGACTCATAATTGCCTGTAAAGCGAGTGCGTTTACCGTTGGCTAGAAACTCGATAACTGGCGCATAGGTTTCTTTTTGCTCATTGTTGTTCGTACTGCTGCGATCGCGACGACTGATGCTGTCTACCACCCTACCAGGTGTTTCGTTTAGCGTTGCACCTTCGTGGACGATTATGTTACGTACCCAAAAACCGCCCCCAATGAACAACAATCCAATGGCCAGACCAATACTTGCACTTAGTTTGTCGTCAAAAGTATTTTGGTGAGGTTTGAAATTCATGGGTTTGAGGATGGTACAACAATAAATTTCATCACAGACATCTCGCATTGCCTCAATTAGCCTAACTACAGCTTACATTTGAAACATTTCTCTTTGGCACTACTAACCTTATAACTGCGTCAAATATCTTGCAGCTAAATTACTGCATCAGTTTTCCTGGTGTAGCAATTTAATGTTTTTATAGTATTAAATATAACCAATTAACCTCATTTAGTAAGCAGAAGTAATGACAATTCAGTTTTGGGAAAAAAGTAGAAAAATTAATGCAACTCTAACTAACTTACTATTTAAGCCTGTACACAGACAAGTACTACTAGGTCTAAGCAAGCTACACGTAGCGAGTCAAGAGACATCGCCGTGGCTTTTGAAAAAGCGTCTGCTGCCATTATTATGTCTGATATCATTCTTTCTGGTATTGCTACTCAACAGCTTTGCCCCTGCTGTTGCCCAACTACCTCCTCAACCTCGTCAGGAAATTCGGGGAGTATGGCTAAGTGGTAACGATTTTAGCGTTTTTAGAAATCGTTCACAGGTGCAAGCAGCCATGAGCCAACTGCGGCAGTTAAACTTTAATACTGTTTATCCCGTAGTCTGGAATGATGGTTATACACAATACCCCAGTGCCATCATGCAGAAAATGGGTATTCCCTTTTTCTTCAAGGGAATAGATGGACAAGATGTAATTGCAGACATTATTACTCAAGCCCATAGCCAAGGGTTACTAGCAATACCCTGGTTTGAATTTGGTTTTATGGTTCCTCTAACTTCAGAACTTGCATCACAGCATCCAGATTGGCTAACCCAAAAAGGGGATGGGACTCAAACTTCAATTAGTGCTGCGGGTGAAGTAGCGTGGTTGAATCCCTTTCACCCAGAAGTGCAAAATTTTATCAGGGAACTTGTCGTGGAAGTTATCGCTAAATACGATGCTGATGGCGTTCAATTTGACGACCATACGAGTTTACCTGGGGATTTTGGTTACGATAAGTACACGATAAGTCTATATACTCAAGAAACTGGCAATCCTCCTCCACCCAATCCCCTAGCTCAAGCATGGATAAAATGGCGGGCAGATAAAATTACTGCCTTCATGGTAGACCTTTACCAAACCGTGAAAGCTAGAAAACCGAATGCTATTTTTTCAGTTGCTCCTAATTACTATAATTTCGCCTATAAAATGCAACTGCAAGACTGGCTCAACTGGGTACGGTTGGGTATTGTTGATGAGTTGGTTATGCAGGTGTACCGTAATGATGTGGAAAGTTTTATCGCTCAAATTACCCGTCCAGAAATTTTAGAAACCCAACAAATCATCCCAACTGGTATCGGTATTATGGCGGGGTTACGAAATCGCCCAGTTGCCATACCACAAATCCAATCTCAGGTAGAAGCAGCGCAACAACGCGGTTTAGGTATCGGCTTTTTCTACTACGAAAGCCTTTGGGATATCGCCCCTGAACCAGCAGCGCAACGCCAGTCGGCATTTGCGGCTCTTTTCCCAAATTCAGCATTGCGCGATATCTCGCAAAATATACCCCGCAAGCCAACTTTTAACACCATAAGCTTACCTTTATATCCAAAACCTTCCCTTGGGCAACGTGTTCGCGGCTATTTTTTAGAAGTTGCGATCGCAAATGGTCAACCAAAACGTATTTTATTAGATACAGGGTCAGCAGGACTAAGAGTTCCCAAAGAGTTTTTAGGTAATTCTCCGATCCGAAGAACAGGTCAAAATATCAAGGAAGTATTAAGTGATGGTACTATCCTAGAAGGAGAATTAGTTTACACTAATGTCCGCTTTGGTTTAATTCCCACCGCCGAACCTGTTCCCGTACAGGTTGTTACTAGTCGCCAATGTACTGCCCAAAAACCTAAATGTTCAGCAAATAGTGGTGTACCATTTTTTGGAATTGTCGGTGTTAACTATTTTGAAAAATCACTTCCCTATAACCCGTTGAGAAAATTACCAGGTAATTTGAGTAACGGATTTATCGTCGTTGGCAATGGTGGTAGTAACAACAATGGCAGCCTAATTCTCGGTTTAACTGCTGAGAATCAAGCAGGTTTCAAAATGGCTTCTTGGAGTCAACAATCCGAAATTAATGGTGTACCCGGTAAAAGATGGGACTCTCGACTGAGCAAAGTTTGTTTAACTCTTGCTGGGAGTTCTGCGAAAAATTCGTGTAATAGCAGAGCGATCGCTGATACTGGAACTATTAATGGTTTGACTGAATTCAAGTCAGCTTCTACAGCAGGTAAACTCAAACCAGGAGTGTTAGGGTCAGCAAATGCTGTGAAAGTAGGAATTAATAGCATTTTTGATTACAGTTTGACACCAGGAACCCGTGACGGATTTAATCGCTGGAATTTGAGTATCTCGCCACAGGCAGAACTGACTATATTTGTAAATCCTGGAATTGCCTTGTTTGATAAATACGATGTACTCTTTGACCAAGTTAATGGTAAACAGGGTTTTCGCAGTCGGCGGTGAGAAAAAAGTAAAGACTTGCTTACTCAGATAGCGTTCAATTAACCCAAGATTTACGCAAACATGGCCGAAACCCTGATGTAGAGACGCGATTTATCGCGTCTTGAAAGACCAATTATTTACACCAATAATACCAATTCTCTAAAATGAGGCAACACATTCAAACCCCGAAAGCCATGCCATATCTGACTTTCTTAATTACGAATTACGAATTACGAATTGGTATAACCCTTAACCCAAGCGTATTGTTCTATAAGTACAGCAACAGTTTAAATTACTGTGACTTTTAGCCACAGTAAAAGTCAATCACTAAGTAGAACGTTGAAACACTACCGAAAGATTATTAGCTGGCATTTGGTAAATCTGTTGCAAGATCAGATTTTGTGCCCTAGCTACTGCTATGATATCATCCAAGTTACGCACACCCCACTCTGGGTTTTCAGTGCGTAAATATTCGTCAAAAGCTGCATTACTCGCAGCTGTATGTTCTCCACCTTGTTTGAAGGGGCCATACAAATAGAGGATACCTCCTGCTTTGAGGATACGACCTGCCCCTGCCATTAACCCTAGATAGGCTGACCGAGGTGAAATGTGAATCATATTGATGTTGACGATGGCGACAATTGGCTTCGTATTCAGCCAATCAAATTCACCATTTTCCACAGCCCAAACTGGTTCTGTTACATCTAGTTCAAGCGGTGCATAAACGTTATCACATACATTGTGTTCAGTCCATGAAATAATGCTGGCTCTTGATTGTGGATTTACATCGGTTGGGAGCCACAGATAATCTTTGAGCCTGGATGCAAAAAAGACTGCGTGTTCACCAGTACCACTTGCTATTTCTAAAATAGTGCCGCTCTCCGGCAACACTTGTAAAAGTACTTCTAGAATTGGTTCGCGGTTACGCTGGGTTGCTGGTGCGTATTTTCGTGCGTCTTGTGGTGTCATCTGGATCGTGATATTTATAATTAATATGAATATGAAACTAATGTTGGAATGCATTGCTTTGGAGTGGAATGCCCAACAAAGTCAGATTGAACGGCCGCCAAAAGACGCAGATATAGCAGTTCTCGCTTGGGTGCAGTACAGTTTTGACCTCACTTCCATTCCTCTCTCCTAAAAGGAGAGAGGAATGGAATTTTACTCCCCAACGCTAGAAGGGAAGGGGCTGGGGGTTAGGTCTGTATTCAATGCAATTGAGAACCGCTATAAATACCTTTTGACTACAATTGTTAGTCCGCTTTTAGCGAGAGGCTTTCATTAATTTGGCTCTCTAGCTCAAAAAAAATTTTCCAGAGATTGGATCTTGCTTAAGGGATTGAATAAAATCCTTCAAAGTCATCATGCTGCCTGTTAAGGTGAACTTAGGAGTGCCATTTTGAGCAACGATTCTCACTTCACTGTCTTGGATCTGAATCTTATTTTTAATGCTATCCCATAGAGTATTGAAGCTCTCATCATCCTTACAACCATTGGCTTCAAGGAATTTTTGACGTACTTCTGTTTTTAGTGCCAGTGCTTCTGCTGCTTGAGTACGCGCCTCAAAGTGCTTAACTACATCTTCATAGGCACTTTCTCTCAAAGTTTTGTTTTCGGACTGAACTTGTTCTAACTGAGTTTTGATGGCTTTGAGTTGGGATGCTAAAGCGGCTGATTTTTGATATTCAGCTTTTAAGGCTTGCTTTGCATTGGCTAACAAGCTTTTATAATCTAGCTGATCTTGATCTTGATTTTTTTCAGATTGCATTTTTATCTCTTGATCAACACATATTGGCGATCAACTCTCGTCAGTTATATAACAAAACTGGCGAGAGCTTAGTAAATATTGTCTGTATTATCTAAGTGTCAGCTATTTCACCAATAATGGTGATTCAGAGTGAGGATTCTCCTGAATACTACTCAAACTAGAACTAATGTGGGAGCGGATAGCTCGTTCATAAACACTAGTCTGCTGAGTACGTACCCCTACAGCCTGATATATTAAGTTAACTTCTGGGAACTCAGACCAATACATCAAAAAGATGTCTTTAGCTGGAGTAATAATTTCATAATTATTCTCTTGTCTTTTCTTTCTAAGTTTACAATTATTTAGTTGTAATTTTTGTCTAAATAGTTTTTCAAATTCTGGAATTAAATCTGAAGTAGTTTTCATGGTTAATACACGTTAAAACGTGCTAATTATGCAAAGACTATCTGGTGATATTAGTAAGTATGACACTTCAGACACCTCTTACAATATAGTGTATCAGTTATCGGGTCTTTGAGAAGATTATTCAGAGGCAGGGTCACTTGTTGGCCTACTATCTCATAGAGAAGAGGCTGTGCGATCGCTGGAACCTTTTAATCAGGATTTTTGTGGTACGAATATACTATTTGCTAACTTATACTTACCAAAAGTTTGCCCACTTGTAATGTTGTGTCAGTATAGCTAGTACAGCCGGAAGTTTGCCTATCTTTAACTAGTTGCTCAGAACAACTTGTCTGCCTATTGTCTGCTGAATTGAGATGGTAGCTGGATTTACGCGCCCGCTGTACTAGTTAGCAGAAACACCCTATATAATTACACTACTAAATCATCTTTGGGGTAAAACCTTGCGAGGTATTCACTACCCAATACTGTTTGGTTAAGGCAAGAGACGTGATGAATCGCCACCTCTATAATAATCAGTCTTTCGTCTTGACAGCGATTTATCGCGTCTTTGTGATCTAGAATTTTCATCAAAAAACCTTAACCGAAGCGTATTGATTCACTACCTACAGGCTACAGCCTGGGCCTTCAAGACCCTCTGCAAAACTGATTAATTCCAAGTACTCTGGATTTTCCACAAGCTTTTTAGCAGCTAGTAATCCGGCAATGCTCCAAGTTTGATAAATTCGGGCTTCTTTGCCAATTAAACGACCATTATTGCCATCGTAGTATTCCGGGAATTTATCTCTAAATAAACGCCTTTCGGCAATAGCGATCGCTGCTTGAGCAAGTTCTGTTCGACCTGCTTTCAGTGCCGCAGCAGTAAATAACCACAGTAAAACTGGCCAGTTACCGCCGTTGTGATAAGACCAAGCCCTGTTTTTAGAGTCACATCCTGTTACAATTTTCCACTCTAAACCATCCATTGCGGGAAAGCAAATTTTAACAGGCATATAGCCGATTAAGTCTTGCCAACGTTGGGCGAATAAATTCATAATGCTTTGAGATTCTTTTTCGCTTGCTAACGAAGTTAAGATTGCCATCAGATTTCCCAGCGCAAAAAAGCGAAAATCTATCCGTCCCGGCCCCAAATTTCCCGCTAAATATCCTCCAGTTTCGGGCAACCACTCGGTCAACCAACTAGGAATTGATTCTGAGTTGATGTTGAATTTATTAACAATTTCTTTACCAAATTCGTTATCTTTGTAACGATAGATTTCCCCCAATCGCTTTAAGTCTAGCCAATAATAGTTGCGGATATGATATTTCAAAGATCCCAATCGCCTATTGACTTTGCTAAGGTAGCTATCGCCATCCCCATCTGGTAACAGCAATTCACTAGCAGCCCTCAAAGACGCGTAGAATAAGACCTGAATTTCTAAAGGATGTTCGTAAACTCCCATGCGACGGTCAATCATAAACGCGCCATCAGGAACTAACATTGTTGGATACATGGAAAACCGATGTACTAAGCAAAGATCCAAAATTAGTTTGATTCCAGCTTGAAAATCTGGCTGATGCGCTAGGGAAAAATCGCCTGTAGCTTTTTCATAAGCTCGTAGCAAGAGAATCCACCACATACAAGAATCAATTGGGGGAACACGAGCGATCGCTTGCTCTCCAAAATCAGCGACCAAAAATTCCTCATTTCCCTTAGAATGGACTTTGAAACTGGCAGGCATTAATCCCGCTCCCGGTTCAAAGCAGTCTATCTGCTTTTCATGACTTTGTAATTTCAGTGTTTCTACTAAGAAGTTACGCACAATCTCTGCTTTGCCGTGCATGAGAAACACCAAGGCAGAAGGGACAAAATCGCGGAGGAAGCACTGGTCATAATTGAGTACATCTGACACCCGATCGTGGGCGGCTACAGTCCCAATGGGTTTTCCTTGGTAATAAATTACGGACTCTTCCAATAATTCCCAGGCTTCTGTTTCCATCTGACTGTTCTTATCGATCGCGCTAGTCATGGGCGTTTAATTCCACTAATGGTATGTATCGGCTTAATGTGGAAAGTACGCCAGCCTAACCTCAAGCTGACCAAGATTCCCGGAAGTCAGCATATAGAGTCAATCCATCATCTACAAATAGCGTTTGTCTGGTGATGTAGGCGGCTTCATCCGAAGCTAAAAAAGCTACTGCGGCTGCCATCTCCTCACAGGTGCCAGCACGTCTTATTGGGATGTGACTTTCCACAATTGCCTTTTTTTCAGGATCATCTATCCAGGCTTGATTCATTCGCGTGATCGTTGCTCCGGGGCCAATAGCGTTGACACGAATACCAAGGCTTGCATATTCCAAAGCTAAAGTTTTGGTTAGGTTTCCATCCCGCCTTTGCTAATGGAATAACTGATATACATCGGTCACCCAATAATTTCGTGAACGCTAGAAATATTAACGATCGCTGCCGGACAATTAATAGACAGGAGGTGTTTAATAGTTTTACAGGCGCAGAGATCAGTACCCCGGAGATTGACTGCAATTACCCGAGCAAAGTCTGCTGTAGTAACTTCGTGAGATGGACTCTCTGTTTGAATGCCAGCATTATTAACTAGAATATCTAAACTGCCAAATTCCTTGACTACGGTGTTGACCATCTCAACAATATCTGATTCTTGGGAGATATCCCCCTAAAGCAGCAGCGACTTCACACCACAATTTTCGATATTTCCGCAGGATTTTATTTTTGCAATGCCATCTCTTCCGTGTCTGCCGCGGCTTCAGGGTATGAGCGGTAATTGATAGCGGTGTTGCACCCTTGTTGAGCGAGTCTGATAGCGATCGCCTGACCGATACCTGAAGTTGCACCTGTAATTAAAGCATTCTTTCCTTTTAAGCCTATCATATTTCCTCCCTAAGCTGCCCTTATTTGAATTTGCACTTATCAAAATTTTAAGTTGGCACTGTCAACCCTCAAGGGAGGGAATTTCAAATTTAAAAATAGGTTTTTCATGATTTTGAATTTTTGATCCTATTTGATTTGATAAAATACCTGCTACAGTTAACAATTCAAAATTCAAAATTCAAACATTTTAGATATTTTCAGACGTTCGCGTAGCGTCTCGTAGAGAAGAGAAGTGCCTTCTCCCAAGGGGAGATGCCAAGGGCGATGCGCGGGTTCCCTGCGTTGTGGCAACTTCGGGGGATTTAAACCCCGACTGAAAATGATGCTACCTGTAGAGGTAGGGATCTTAAACCCTTTGATTTCCGATAAATGTATAAGGGCGTACAGTTGTACACCCCTAGAGCCGATTTACTTGTTACAAAAATTGTTAAAAATGGTATGAACCTATCCCACTATTTTAAAAATCTCTACTTCTTTTTGTAAAATGTGCTTGAAATCTTAATTTTTCGTTTTCAGTTCTCAATAAGCTTAAGCTTTGTTGCACAGATATTATTAGTGGGATAGGTTCATTAGTCATAGCGCAAATTCGCTGGCACCTGTTCAAAAACTACTCAAAAAATTGATTTTTATGTTCCAAGGCAAAGCCGTTATCTGCCACAATAATTTTCCAGTCAACTATTGATAGTCATCATCTAACAAAAATAAAACTTCCTCCCCAGCTACCGTAGTTTAGGCTGTTCACTCCATTACGAGTCGTCCCATTGTAAGATCGTGCCCCTGGACGAATTCTAATTTTTACTTGTCCGCCATTTCTAGTTGTGATTAATCCGGCATGTACAGCCGCATTGCAAATTGAGGAATCGTCGGTATAAACGTCAGTGCCCCATACACTGTATGTATAACCATTCGGCGGGCAAATGAATGTGAAATCTTGGTTTAACTGTCCACGTAGATTTGAGGCCGTGCTATTCCATTGCAGTGATCCTGGCGATCGTCTTGAACCAGGGAAAATAAAACTTCCTCCCCAGCTACCGTAGTTTAGGCTGTTCACTCCATTACGAGTCGTCCCATTGTAAGATCGTGCCCCTGGACGAATTCTAATTTTTACTTGTCCGCCATTTCTAGTTGTGATTAATCCGGCATGTACAGCCGCATTGCAAATTGAGGAATCGTCGGTATAAACGTCAGTGCCCCATACACTGTATGTATAACCATTCGGCGGGCAAATGAATGCGAAATCTTGGTTTAACTGTCCACGTAGATTTGAGGCATTATCGCTCCAAGTTATTTGTGGTACTGCGGCTAATTGTGTTGTTCTGTGATGCCACAGTTGTGGAGTCTTTGGAGCTTTGGCTAGCGCAGAATCGACTAATGCTGTTAACGATATTACAAGCGAAACGAAAATCGTTAATCTCACGTCCACACTCCTTTCCTTAAAATCACACAATACCCTTCTGCTTCCAGAGAATACCACGTTCTTTGACCTGGTTTTTAGCGTTATCTTTTTGGGGCAGCGATGTCTACGACGGGCTGCGCCAACGCCTACTATACTTCTATTCCAAAGTTCTATTCTCTGGTTATTTAAAGCTAAGAACATCGAAAGCTGGGTGCGGAGAAACCCGCACGCCCAGATTGAACAGAGAGGTGCGGCGGACAATACCGCCCATCGACTTTACCACATATGTGTGCCCATAATTAATTAAGACAAATATATTTTGGATCTTCATTACTTATTATTATGCTAATTTTCTTTGCGAATACTGTGAAACTATTAATATAGAATAAAAATACACGTTTTTTACTAATATTTTTTGATTTGAGAAGTGATTTAGGGTTTTGACCTTGATTTTGAAGGTAAGTTTTGATATTTAACTAATAATTTGACATAAGCAGGTCTTAAAAAGCCTATATTTTTATCCTTAATCTATAATTATTTAGTATCTGCTACTAGGAAAAAGTAAAATATCTATTACCTCACCTACTACTAAACTCAATACAGCTAGGACAGTTATAACCCAAAATGAATCTAATTTATTGCAGCCAGAAAAGCGCATTTATAAATCAGCTAAAAGCGTAGTGGCTAATGGGATAATAAACAGCTTTAATAATATCAACCAAGTTACCACTAAAGCAATTGATATACTTAAAAATAAGATGACAACTAAAGTTTTTGAGCCAAACTTAACTAAACACTCTAACTAAGAAAAGCTCTTTCGTACTACAGCTATAACTATAGCAACAACAAAAGCTCCTACTAACCAAATGATATGATTAGCAGCAAGATACCATCCCAGGAGAATGTAAGCCAATAAGAGTAATACTAAAGGCATCAAAGGAATCCTGTTAAAAAATTCCATATTCATACTGTCAAGGCTTGTAAAAATACTAGGTTAATCTTTTAATTCTATTCAAAAATTGTTACTACCAAAACTTTTAGATATACCAGCCTTGCTCAGGATATTTCTCTATCTATAGAGCCAATTTTAAAGTCCATTTCAAAGTTCCTCTCCTTTGGGAGAGGGATTTAGGGTGAGGGCTTTTGATTTATGCAAGAAGTCTAATCTATAAACCAATTACCCAAAAGCGCAGCTATTTTATCTCTGGTAAATTTGATCAATTCCAGTGCAATATTCCCTACAGTGCGATCGCAGAGTTGTTCTATGGTGATTAAATCGTGTTATTTTTGATTGCACTAAATGTGAGTAGCAGTGTTAAACATCTGCAATTAGCCTTGCTTTTCTCAAAAAGAATTGGAGTACAGTCTCTTGTTTAGAAATAATATCGGCTCTGCCTTCCATTCCCATTTTAATAGAACATTGTCTGGTTTCTCTACCTAAAGACAGACCTTCAGGTTCAATTGTTACCTCATAGAAGGCCGCAGTAGCTTTGGGAGTAGTTGCAATTGTAGAAGCACCTGTAGCAGCCTGAACTAGCCGCCGCAACTCACCAGCCGGACGCAGATTTGCGTGTGCTTGAACGGTGACTTTATATTTAGTTACAGAGGCGACGGCAATTGCTATTTTCACAGTCACCAATGCAACTATACCACCAATAGTAATCCAATGACCAAGTGGTGAAAGAAAATTGGGCATTGCATAAATGCGGGATGAATCACTCAAATACAGGTATTTCACTATACTTCAAATAATGAAGTAATAATCTAATTGAGTATTTAAGCATATCCACTGATTTTGAATAGCACAGTGTTTGTCGATGTAGTCGTGCTAAGTAATGACGTAAGCGAGTGTTTTCACCTTCTACCCTCATATATGTTTTGCTCACAATATGGTCTCCTGGCTCAATAAAACTGGGATAAACTTTCCACCCATCTGTCACATAGAAATAACATTGCCAATAGAAAACAATGTCCCAAAGGGGTTTAAATGTTTCTGCACTATGATCACCCAGTACCCAAGCCAAAATACCTTCTCTTCGAGAGGCCTCGCCAACACGAAAGTGATTTACTGCTGTCCACAACCAAATTTCGTTTTTTTTGAACCGACAAAAGTTTTCAGTTCATCTAACTCTCCAACTTCTGGTATCTCGTTGATTGGCGGTGCATCTGGGAGTTTTTCGCCAATAAATTACGTTGTATGATAAACTCCCTTGGAAGGCTTGATCGCTCGAAATCCCATGCCATTCACGTATGACCTTAAACAGTCTTGTTTTATTTCATCTGAGTATCCTTTTGGTGGACTATAGGCATCGATAAATTGACGACCACATTTTACACAAATGTGATTTTGCTTACCTCTTCGTTTACCGTTTTTTCTAATCTCAGTAGAATCACAGTATGGACAATACACAGTAGAACACCTCAATTCATCCCATTATTATGCAATGCCAAAAATTAAAATCACTGTGACGCAGACATCAGTTAAATTGGAGTGCAAAGGGACTTACAAAAAATAAAATCAGCTATAAATAGAATAATAATCAATTAAAAACATGGGAAGAGGAGCAGTCAATGGCTACTCCTCCTCCCACCCATAAGTTGTAGTAAATTTAACTTAGATTCAAATTTTTGGGTGCTTGAAGTCCCTTAAGTTTGGACAATAGGGAATTGGTTAATATAACTCGAATGAGTAGCGATGCCTACGGCAACTTCGTTCAGCGATCGCTAATCAATGACTAGTGAGGTACAGATAATCGTAGGGAAAATGGCTGTACCCCTACCCGCGTACTTCTTTTACCTGAAATACGCTGTATATTCCAGCACTTTCCCATACTCCCAGCGACACACCGTTTCTACCAATATTTCTTTGTCGCTGCTAAATTCAAAACATTTATTTGCTTGTATGCTTTAGCCTAAGATTGAGTCTGAATCAAGTTCCCATTGATGTTTGAGCAATTCTTGGTAAGTCATTTCCCGAATTATCATCTGCTTATAGAGCATAAGCAAAAACTCTTGAGCTTGTTCACGAGACATCTGCTGCACTTGGTCAGCAAAAGTTCTAAGGCTAAATTCTTTTTCTAAAGATAATGTAATGGGTTGATTCATCGCAGTGTCAATCGCCCAACTAGGCGAAAACTAAAGGGTCAATGTTGGCAATCTTGAAAAGAAGCGTTCATATCTAGCTGCCGTTAGCAGTAATACACTCATCAAGCGACCTACTGGGTATTCCCTTACTTAGCGGTGTCAAACCTAAATATGAACTTCTGTTAACTAGTATAACAAAATATTTACAAAATTGAGATGATGGCATATTAATGCTTTAGTACATCCTGTGTCACTGATACCCCAAATATCCGAGTAATCATTTGTAATGAATCCTTACACTATCCTTAATCAGACCGGACTTCAGCGTGTTAGTGATGGCATGACCCGACCCCTACTAGAAAATTGCGAGACTGCCTCATATATCCTTATTTTAGTCTGGCCACAACTTGGGGATTTTGATAGTCTTGAATATGCGTGGTGGTTACAGCGCGAAGCTAAAAAATTGTCAAATAAAAAACTCGCTATTCGTGCAGTGGGAATTGGTAATCGCGCCTCTGGAACAAGATTCTGTGAATATACAGGATTTCCACCTGAAAATTTATTTGTTGAACCTAATGGAAAACTACATCACCAACTAAAACTTTATTCAGGTCTCAATCTTCCTCTGGCTGGACTTTCCCCTGCTCAGAAAGCTTGGCTAAATCTAGTGTTAATGTGTGCAGGGTTTGGAAGTCCTGGAACGTTAAGAGAAGTTTTTCGGGGATACAGGGGAGATCGTCAAGCCCCTCAACTTATTGAAGATGATGAAATTATTCAAGGTACTCCTCTACCTGCTTTTCAAGGCTCGTTTTTCCAATTAGCTGGCGGAAGTGGGTTTCAACGTCCCTTTGAATTAGCTACTCTACGGCTACGGAATATGGTAGAAGTTCTCAGCAATTGGTATACTTATGTACCTAATTCTGCCTACTTAACTCAGCGTGGTGGAACTTTTCTGTTTGATACCAAAGGCCAGTTACTTTACGAACATCGAGATCCAGGAATTCTGGGCTTTGCTGCTAATATGAGTCAGCCCCTATCGTTTTTATCCTTAATCGAAACGGATAGCTTTACCTCAACTCACTAATTCTTAATTGCTATTTCAATAATAGACCTCTTGCAAAACAAGTCCCTAACACCCCACCCCCAACCCCTCCCCGCTTGGGGGGCTACGGTGTACACACAAGTCAAATTACCCCCCTTAATCCCCCCGATATATTGGGGGGAAATAAGAAATCTTGTTGCCTCCCCAATACATACGGGGAGGGTTAGGGTGGGGTAAAACTGACGCGAAAAACCAAGTGAGTAAGCTATTTCAGACTTGTATATACACCGTAGGCTTGCGGGGAGGGGAGCGTTTGCTTTACTCAAATGCGGGGTGGGATTCTTTATTTTTGATTTATGCAAGAGGTCTAATATCTAACTCGCATTTAATTTAGTGGGGATTTTAAACCCTCTTGTTCAGACACGACGCTCGAATACTCGCTACTGCTGCGCTATCGTGGACTCGCTCAAAGCGTTGGCGTTCGCGTTAGCGTCTCTGAAAGAGAAGACAAGGCTTTACGCTACGCTATCCGCCAGTCGTACAGAATACCCAACTGAATTCTGCTGAAAATCGAGATAAGTGAGGACTTTCTAATGACGCTTGAATTTCATTTGTGCGAAGTGGTCTTCCAGTAGGAAAATAGATAAAGCAGTAGTAACCATCAAGCTATATGTTTGAAATTATGGTGTTAAATCATTTCTTGTTAAAAGAGCCTGTTTCGGTATCTTATCAACACTCCAAGCACATCAATCTACTTTTGTAAATCCAAAATCTTAAAAGAAGCTCTAATGGGTGTAAAAGTCATAATAATTCGTAATTGATAATGACGCTTACGGACTCGCTAAGGTAATTTGTAGTTGTAATCACTGCTTGCTCTGTACTCTTTTAATTATGAATTACGAATACAGCAAGTAAGGATAAAATGTCATTTATTATGCAAACTTCTGGAACTCTTGCTGGTTTAGATATCTTGGTAGTTGAGGATGATGATGATACTCGCTTTTTTATCACTACTGTCTTGGAAATGGATGGAGCAACAGTTATAGCAGTGATATCAGCAGCAGATGCACACAATGTATTGTCCGAGTTGCAACCCGACGTTTTAATTAGTGATATCGGGTTGCCTGGGGAGGATGGCTACACTTTCATCTCCAAATTCCGTGCGCTTAAACCAAATAATGTTGGACGAGTCCCGGCTATTGCTTTAACAGCTTTTGCTGATAGTGAGGCTCGTATCCGTGCCTTGGAAGCTGGCTTTGACACTCATGTATCTAAACCGGTCGCTCCAGAAGAACTAGTTGAGATAGTGGCTAATTTGGTTGCTTCTTGTCATTGGTAATTATTCTCATCGGTCTTGATAATCTTCAGAAGACTTTGGATCTAACTCCCAGCGATCGCCATCACGATCCTCTAAAATATCGTTGGTATGCAGAAACTCAGAATCAGCCATTTCTAGCCCCACTGCTGCTTCTAAGTCCTCAGTTACATTTTGATCGGGAGTGGAAGTACTACCACCAACTGCTTCATCTCCAACTGCATCTGCATCTTGCCAGTAAGCATCAACATCCCCACCAGTCAATTTCGGACTAGTTTCTGTGTATTCGTCTCTTTCATCCTGCATAGAGCGTCCGCCAATATTGTATCCCGGCAAGTCTTTCACACCAGTACCGTAGGATTCGGTAATCTCTTGCGGCAAATCATTACTTTTAATTTTGTCATTATGATTTTTTTCTGCCATGATACTAGCCCTTTTCTGCATTCTCACAATAACGTTTTCTTGTCACCAATTTGTCTAACTAGAGGTGTATAGCTGACAAAATAATCTATCCCCTGAGAACGACGCTAAACTAGCGATCGCGCCATAAGATTATAGCTAATGAATTCATGTTCAAGGAACTTGTAGTTGGAAGTTATGAGTGAAAATTTTTCAAACCGAAATTATTCATTAGCGAACTTTTTACTCAGAACTCTTTTCTGTTAGGCAAAAATAGGCAAACAAAAATAGAATTTTAATAAGTTTAGCATTTTAATTTGGCATTCAGATTTTTAACTACCTAAATGCTAAACAATTTAAGTAACGGAGGCAGATCATAATGATGATAAGTAATCCAAACTTACTTTATTCAAAAAATAATTTGTCTGTTTAACTGTGCGAGTCGATAAATATTGTTGTAGTTAGCTAAAGACTAGAGAAATAAAAACGTCACACCATTTATGACTGAACATAACAATCACTCCGATAATAAAAAAGTTGCTATCCTCATTGAACAAGCAGTAGAGGATGCAGAATTTACAGTTCCATATAATGGATTCAAACAAGCAGGAATGGAGGTAGTAGTCCTTGGTTCCCGAATGAATGAAAAGTATCAGGGTAAACGCGGCAAACTTAGTATACAAGCTGACGGTACCACAACGGAAGCGATCGCAGCCGAATTTGATGCAGTAATCATTCCCGGTGGTATGGCTCCTGACAAAATGCGGCGGAACCTTAATACAGTACGTTTCGTACAAGAGGCTATCCAACAAGGAAAATTAGTCGCTGCGGTTTGCCACGGTCCACAAGTTTTGATTGAAGGCGACTTGCTCAAAGGCAAACAAGTCACTGGCTTTAGCGCTATTGCCAAAGATATAACTAACGCTGGCGCAAATTATTTAGATGAGCCGTTGGTAGTTGACGGAAATTTGATTACATCTCGTGAACCCGGAGACTTGGCAATTTTCACCACAGCTATTTTGAGCCGTTTGGGTTATGGTGGCAAAGATGCTGCATTACCAAATGAGAAAGACACAGACGCTGAATGGTGGAAACTGGCTGATGCTTGGGGTGGCTCAACTAAAGGTGATATCAGCAAAGGTTTAAATACTGCCCTGACTGGTGAACGTTATTCGCTAGAAGCATTTGAGAAGTATTTGGAAAAGGAATCAGATAGCGAAATTAAATCGCTTTTCCAACAAATAATTAGTAATAAACAACGCCACATTGAAAAACTGGAAACCTATCTTCAGCGATTAGGCGAGAAACCCTCTTTAGGCGCAAATATTGCTAATCAGTATGCCAAGGTGAAGACTGCCTTAACAGGAAGTGATGACATATATCAGTTACGTTCCGCTTTGGGGGATGTGCAAACAGGTATTGGCGATATAGGTAATTTGTCTGCCATGTTCACTGACCCAGTAGCAACTGCTATTTTCAAACAAATTTACCAGGATTTATTGAAATCTGAACAGCAATTAGTAGAGTTGTATCGAGCGCGGATAACCGCTCAGGTTCAGCCTCCTAAGCCGACTACTGGGGCAGCTATATCAATGTAACAAACTGATTTAAACATCTGGTAAAAAAGAATGTGTAGAGATGTAGTAGTCCTACGTCTCTACAAAGGTTCTGGATAACGCATATTTAATTTCTGGAGTTATCTACTGTAATGGAGAAATAAAAAAGTGGCTTCGACATCAGATGATAAACTAAGTACCAGTCAGGGTGAAGCTAGTGAAGTAGAGCGTTGGGCATCTCTTATCGGTGGCGGTGCTATGGTGCTGATGGGTTTAAAGCAAGGTTCTTTGCGGGGAGCGCTGACGGCTTTGGCTGGTGGTGGTTTGATTTATCAAGGCGCAACTAAACAAAGTACAATCCAGCAAGCACAGGAAGCAATAGGGATAAATCAACCGATCAAAGTTGAAAAGACGGTAACAATTAATAAATCGGCAGAAGAATTGTATCGTTTTTGGCATAACTTTGAGAATCTGCCTACCTTTATGAAGCATCTCAAGTCTGTGAAAGTGTATAACGAAAAACGTTCTCACTGGATAGCCAATGCACCCTTGGGTAACAGCGTGGAATGGGATGCAGATATTCTCGAAGACCGAGAAAATGAATTTATTTCTTGGGCTTCTGTAGAAGGTGCAGATGTTGATAATTCTGGTTTTGTCCGCTTTAAAAAAGCACCAGGCGATCGCGGCACAGAAGTTAAGGTTGTTTTGGAGTATAACCCACCAGGTGGAGCGTTGGCAGCTACGGTAGCTAAACTTTTCGGTGAAGAACCAGAACAGCAAATTGGTGATGAATTGCGCCGCTTCAAGATGCTCATGGAAGCAGGCGAAATTGCAACCACTGAAGGCCAACCTTCAGGACGCAGTTAATTATTTGCCTAATGCCCAATGCCCAATGACTAATAACTATGAAAGCAGTCTGCTGGAACGGTGCTAATGATGTGCGGGTCGAGACGGTACCAGATCCGACAATCCTCAACCCGCGTGACGCAATTATTAAAATTACTTCCACAGCGATTTGTGGCTCCGATCTACATATTTATGGTGGCTATATTCCCACAGTGCAACAGGGTGACATTATCGGTCACGAATTTATGGGAGAAGTTGTGGAAGTTGGCAGAGGAGTCAACAATTTAAAAATAGGCGATCGCGTTGTTGTTCCTTCCACAATTGGCTGTGGTAATTGCCATTATTGCCAACGTGATATGTGGTCATTGTGCGATAATTCCAACCCCAAAGGTTGGATTCAAGAAAAATTGTTTGGCAATATCACCTCAGCCATTTATGGCTACTCCCACATGTTAGGTGGTTATGCAGGGGCACAAGCAGAATATATACGTGTACCCTTTGCTGATGTGGGTGTCGTCAAAGTTCCGCCAGACTTACCGGATGAGATGTTGTTATTCATCTCCGACGCTATCCCCACTGGTTATATGGGTGCAGAGTTATGTGATATTCAGCCGGGTGATACTGTAGCCGTTTGGGGTTGCGGTGCTGTTGGACAATTTGCGATGATTAGCGCCTACATGATGGGAGCCGAAAAAGTGATCGCTATTGATCGCTTTCCCGAACGCCTAGAAATGGCGAAAAAGTTTGCCAAAGCAGAAGTGATTAACTACGAAGAAGTTAATGCTGGCGAAGCGTTGAAAGAGATGACTGGTGGTCGTGGCCCCGATGCTTGCATCGATGCTGTTGGCTTAGAAGCACACGGCGTTGGTTTAGAACACTTCTACGACCAGACAAAACAAAAGCTCAGATTGGAAACCGACCGTCCCCACGTTCTGCGGGAAATGATGGTCGCCTGTCTTAAAGGCGGGACTCTTTCAATTATGGGTGTTTATGGTGGTTTTGTTGATAAAATGCCATTTGGTGCAGCCTTCAATAAAGGTCTAACTTTTAGGATGGGATAAATGCATGGACAAAAGTATATGCACTTGTTATTGGAGATGATTTTGGATGGAAAACTTGATCCATCCTTCGTTGTCACCCATCAATTACCTCTAGAACAAGCACCCCACGGCTACCACATTTTTCAACAAAAAAAGGATAACTGCATCAAAGTTGTTCTTAAACCCTGAATGGTGAATAGCCATTCAGCGTTTTGAATTGTACACCTAACATAATGCAATTGAGGTTTTTTATGAATCGAGTAATTTCATGGCTGCGGAATATTCGGATCTCCCAAATTGTTATAGTTTTCCTAGTAGGATTTATGTTTTTACTAGGTCAGGCTTTTAGCTACGTTGATGTAGCCCAAGCTGATGTGACAACTCCAGAAGGTACTTATTATAAAGGAGTACCAGATGGGACAGGTGAAATTAGAAACGATACCAATACCCAAATCAAAAATACCCAAAATCCCATAAAAGGCGCTGTTGATAATATCCGCGAAAAGTTAAACTTGGATGAAAAACCTCCTGAAGCGACAAAAGAGTTTCTTAAGTCTGCAACAAATAAAGTTGAAGAAACAGTTGAGCCAGTGACTGGAGAGAAAGAAGGTTATTACCATAATTCTCCTAAAAAATAACTGAAAAATAGAACTTGAGCTTCTAACAACTTTTGAGTCTCAATTTTTGACCCTTCGGCTTACCTCGGCTCCGCCCTTTGACTACGTTCAGCACAAGCTTGGCACGAGTCGCTCAGGGTCAACTAAATAGATTGTCGAAAAAGCTTTAAAAAGTTACTAAGACGCGATAATTATCGCGTCTTAAAATCAGGCTAAATCGAGTACTTATCTTGATATTAACTAGCCAGAAATCATCACTAAGGACTAAATAATTATGAAAGCAGTTTGCTGGCATGGAGCAAACGATGTGCGGGTAGAAACGGTTCCTGACCCCAAAATTCTTAACTCACGTGATGCCATTATTAAAATTACTTCCACAGCAATTTGTGGATCTGATTTGCATATTTACAACGGCTACATCCCCACAATGGAAAAGGGTGACATCCTTGGCCATGAATTCATGGGGGAAGTTGTAGAACTTGGAAGTGCAGTTAAAAATGTGAATGTAGGCGATCGCGTCGTTGTTCCCTTCACCATCTCCTGCGGTAACTGCTTTTTCTGCAATCGGGATTTATGGTCATTGTGCGATAACTCTAACCCCAATGCTTGGTTAGTAGAAAAGCAAATGGGCTATTCACCATCAGGTCTATTTGGCTACTCTCATTTATTCGGCGGTTATGCCGGTGGTCAAGCAGAGTATGCACGAGTGCCCTTTGCTGATGTAGGTTTGTTCAAAATCCCCGATGGTTTAACGGATGAGCAAGTACTATTTTTAACAGATATTTTCCCCACAGGCTATATGGCAGCTGAGAACTGCAACATCCAACCTGGTGATATTGTCGCCGTTTGGGGTTGTGGCCCAGTCGGACAATTTGCCATCAGAAGCGCATATATGTTAGGTGCTGAACGTGTAATCGCCTTTGACCGCATTCCTGAACGTCTGCAAATGGCTAAAGAATACGGCAAAGCTGAAGTTCTCAACTACGAAGAAGTAGATGTAGGCGAAGCACTCAAAGAAATGACTGGCGGTCGTGGCCCCGATGCTTGCATTGATGCAGTGGGGATGGAGGCACACGGCACAGATTTTATGGCGATGTACGACCAGGTAAAGCAAGCAGTACGTTTAGAAACAGACCGTCCAACGGCATTACGACAAGTAATTGTGTCTTGTCGCAAAGGTGGTCACGTATCAATTCCGGGTGTATATGGTGGCTTTATAGATAAAGTGCCGATGGGTGCTGCGATGAACAAGGGCCTAACCTTGAAAATGGGACAAACACACGTCCACAAGTATTTAAAACCTTTGCTAGAACACATCCAAAACGGTGATATCGATCCAACATTTATCATCACCCACAGTTTACCTCTAGAACAAGCGCCCCACGGCTACGAAATTTTTAAGGACAAGAAAGATAACTGCATCAAAGTTGTACTCAAACCTTAATGGGGAGTGGGGATGAGGGAGAAATAAATTCAAAATTCACACATTCAAAATTAAAGAACTTCTGCCTCCTGCCTCCTCTTTCCCAATCCCCAATGCCCAATGCTCAATGCCCCATTCCCCATGCTCAAAGTTAAAACTATAAAGAGGCAAAAAATATGTCTGATACAACTGTTAACAAAGTAGACTCTAGTCATTCTCCTAAAGGCCAACTTGGTCAAAAATATCTGGCATCTGGCAAAAGTATTTCCATGCGTCTGTGGGAAAATGAACAACCGAATGAACCTAAAGAGCCAACAGCACGAGAATATGAAACTGTTGGTTATGTAATCAATGGTCGTGCAGAATTACATATTGAAGGACAAACGATTTTACTAGAACCTGGTAATTCTTGGATAGTACCAAAAGGAGCTAGCCACACCTATAAAATTCTAGAATCATTTACTGCTGTTGAAGCAACCAGTCCACCCGCTCAAGTTCACGGGCGAGATGAAAACTGATTTGCAGTTATTTGAAATTTGGCGATCGCTAAAAACTTATAACTGCTTTCAATAGCAGAAAATATAAAGCATTCGTAGGGGAACAATATTCTTGTTCTCCTTTTTGCTGTGCTTTGCAGCTTAGGAAGCATTGCAACAAATTTTTCTGCTGACTTATTTAGCGGTAGCAAGAAACACCACACTAAATATGCTTTATTTAGTGTGGTGTTTCACTGTTTATTCTTTTGCCAGTCGAACTCAAATTTATCAAAACAGAATTCAGGAGTCAGAATTCAGAATGAATTTTGTACGACACTTCGACAAGCTCAGTGCATCGCTGGCGGATGAATAAATGAGTTTAAGACCCCCGCTAAATAGAAGATTTAGCGGTCAACAAGAAAGTGGAGGGTCTGAATACCCTATTAATTGATTCTGACCGGAGGCGGAGCGTCTCCGGCTCCGCTCCTGGATTCTGATTTCTGAATTCTTTAAGGCTTTATTCTGACGACTGGCCGCTTAATTATTTTTCATAATTATAGATAATACTTATGGCATAAACCTTCTGATAGAGAGATATAACAATATGAAATTGTATTCTATTAACAATGTTTTTCTAATAAAATACTTTTAAGAAAGTATGGGTTTCTATCAGAAATTTAAGTATAGATAATTACTCAACAGAAACAGAATGGAGTGAACAAATGAGGTTTATTTTAAGACGTCGCAAGTTTGGTCAATTGATGGTCTTCAGCACAGTAGCAGCTACGATCGCTAATTTTGTAGAGAAAGCTGTAGCAGAAACTCAAGTCAAAAAAACCACTCCAATGCTGGTAACTTCGACACCTGAAACTGTGAAAGTGACGCTGCAAGTGAACGGAACAGCACATAATTTGCAGATTGAACCGCGTGTTACCTTACTTGATGCACTTCGGGAATATATAGGACTAATTGGTACTAAAAAAGGTTGTGATCATGGTCAGTGTGGAGCTTGCACGGTGCTGGTTGATGGGCAACGGATTAATTCGTGTCTGACATTTGCGATTATGCATACTGATGCTGCGATCGCAACTATTGAAGGGCTGGAACAAGGAAACAATCTCCACCCGATGCAAGCTGCGTTTCTTGCCCACGATGCGTTTCAGTGTGGCTACTGCACACCAGGACAGATTTGTTCGGCAGTGGGTTTGGTGAACGAAGGACACGCTAAGTCAGATGCCGACATTCGGGAACTGATGAGCGGCAATATTTGCCGTTGTGGGGCTTATCCAAATATCGTGGCTGCTGTCCGCGATGTCTTAGAGGGGAAAAAAGATGCAGCCGTTTAACTATAAAAAAGCGGGACAAGCAGAGAATGCCGTAGCTTTAGTTACTCCAGATGCCCAGGCCTCGTACTTAGCTGGTGGTACCAGCCTCATCGATCTGATGAAGTTGGATGTACAAACACCAAAACAGTTAGTTGACATTAACCCACTACCGCTAACCAAGATAGAAGTGCAGGGTAACGGCGTGCGGATTGGAGCAATGGCAAGCAATAGCGATGTTGCTTATAATCCGATAATTAGCGAACGTTACCCTGTGCTGTCAGAGGCGTTGCTCTCTGGGGCATCACCACAACTGCGAAACATGGCAAGTGTGGGCGGAAATTTACTGCAACGCACCCGCTGCTACTACTTCCGCGACACCGCCTTCCCCTGCAATAAGCGTGTTCCCGGTTCAGGTTGTCCGGCAATCGAGGGTTATAACCGCATCCATGCGATTCTTGGCGGTAGCGATCGCTGTATTGCCACCCATCCTTCTGATATGGCTGTGGCAATGGTGGCACTCGATGCTGTTGTGCAAACACGCGGGCCGAGAGGAGAGCGCAGTATTCCGCTTGTAGATTTTCATCTCGTACCGGGTAATACGCCAGAAAGGGAGACGGTTCTAGAACACGGAGAGTTAATTGTTGCGGTTGACTTACCTGCTTTAAACTTCGCAAGGCGATCGCACTATTTAAAAGTCCGCGATCGCGCCTCCTATGCCTTTGCGATGACATCAGTTGCAGCGGCATTAGATATTCAAAATGGGATTATTCGCTCGGCACGCATTGCCCTTGGTGGCGTAGGAACAAAGCCTTGGCGTGCCTTTGAAGCAGAAAAAGCACTTTTGAACAAGCCTGCAAACCAGGCAACATTTCAAGCAGCAGCGTCGGCTGTGATCGCCGGAGCTAAACCTCAAAAATACAACGGCTTTAAAGTCGAACTGGCTAAACGCACAATTGTTAAGGCGCTGACAACGGTGGGAGGAATGGCATGAATACGGGGGATACAAATACAGTTCTTGGCAAACCGTTAAATCGAGTCGATGGACACCTGAAGGTGACGGGTGGCGCACGCTATTCGGCAGAGTTCCCAGTAGCAAAAATGACTTATGGCGTAACAATTCAAAGCACGATCGCTAAAGGTAAAATTGCCCAAATCGATACTAAGGCTGCGGAACAAGTACCGGGTGTATTAGCAGTTATTACCCACCTCAACGCACCCAAAGCTTCTGGAGAAAAGGGCGAGGGTCATAAGCTGCAAGTCCTGCAAGATAACGTTATCTTGTATAGCGATCAGCATATTGGTGTTGTGGTTGCTGATACCTTTGAACGAGCTATGTATGCTGCCTCCCTCATGCAAGTTCGTTATCACGAAGAGAAACCAACCATCAATATGCAAGACAACCTCACTAAGGCATACTTACCTAAAGGTAAATTGCCTGGAGAGGAACCGCCCGATTCAGCTCACGGGAATGTCAACCAGGGACTAGCAACTGCTGCTGTCCGCGTCGAGCAAACCTATACCACCCCAGTGGAAAATCACAATCCAATGGAGCCTCATGCCACAACAGCAGTCTGGCAAGGCGATGAGCTGCTGCTGTATGACGCAACTCAGGGAATCTTTTCCGCTCAAAAAAAAGTTGCGACGGTATTAGGAATTGAGCCAGAGAAAGTTCGCATTATGTCTTACTTTGTTGGCGGTGGCTTCGGTTGCAAAGGGTCGGTTTGGTCGCACGTACCGCTAGCGGCGATCGCAGCACGGCAGGTAAATCGCCCAGTGAAATTAGTTCTGGGACGCATACAGATGTATGGGCCTGTCGGCTTCCGACCAGAAACAATTCAACAGGTTTCTCTAGGTGCAACCCGTGATGGCAAATTGACTGCTCTGCGACACGCCGGGACTTCCCAAACTTCAACTTTCGATGAATTTATCGAACCTGTTGGTAAAAGCGCCCGGATGATTTATGCTTGCCCAAATATCGAAACTAGCCACCGTCTGGTGCATCTCGATGAGGGTACACCAACCTTTATGCGCGCCCCAGGCGAAGCTTCCGGGTCGTTTGCCCTAGAATCGGCAATGGACGAACTAGCTTATGCGCTGAATATTGATCCAGTGGAGCTGCGTTTGCGCAACCATGCTGATGTCGATCCGAGTAAAGGACTGCCTTGGTCGAGCAAGTCACTCATCCAGTGCTACAGATTAGGAGCAGAAAAGTTTGGCTGGCAAAAGCGCAATCCTAAACCCCGTTCAATGCGAGACGGTAATTATTTAATTGGTTGGGGTATGGCGACAGCTACTTATCCTACCAACCGTTCTCCAGCATCAGCGATCGCTCAAATTATGGCAGATGGTACAGCTGTTGTGCAGAGCGGTTCCCAAGATATTGGTACGGGAACTTATACTGTGATGACTCAAGTCGCAGCTGAGGCACTCGGTTTACCAGTTAACAAAGTCCGGTTTGAACTAGGTGATACCAAGATGCCAGAAACCCCCGTTTCTGGTGGTTCGCAAACCGCCGCCAGTGTCAGTTCAGCCGTGCATTTAGCTGGAAATCAAGCACGCAGTCAGCTTTTGCAACTAGCACTTGCCGATCAAAAATCACCGCTTTATAGTTCAAAGGTTGAGGATGTGATTGCTCAAGATGGCAGCTTTTTCTTAAAAAATAAATCCTCCGCCAGTGAAACTTATCAGGCAATCTTGACACGACACGGAAAGAAAATGATCGAAGCGCGTGCAGATGCCAAGCCTGGAGACGAAAAAAAGAAGTTCTCAATGCACGCATTTGGAGCGCAGTTTGCCGAAGTGCGCGTTGAACCTGATTTGGGTGAAGTGCGAGTGACGCGCTGGGTGGGAACTTTTGGTGTGGGACGCATACTCAACGCGAAAACAGCCAACAGTCAGCTGATCGGTGGGATTGTTTATGGCATCGGCATGGCGTTAATGGAACACACGGTAACAGACCCGAACCGAGGACGCGTTGTCAACCATGATTTAGCTGAGTATCACGTACCAGTGAATGCAGACGTTCCTGATATTGAGGTATTGTTTGTGGATGAACACGATCCGCATATCAATCCGCTTGGCGTCAAAGGAATTGGTGAAATTGGGATTACCGGAACTGCGGCGGCGATCGCTAACGCTGTCTATCATGCCACAGGTAAGCGTGTCCGCGATTTGCCAATTACATTAGACAAGCTGCTGTAGATATTGCGTAGGCGTAGCCTGCCGTAGGCATCGCCCAAACGATGAAACCTCAATCATCCAATTGGCGATCGCCTGTGTTTAAACTCAACCAAAGTTGATTAACTTGCGATCGCAATTGGCTTTTTGCGGGAAGGACGCTTGCGGTCTGATTTTTTCTTCAGTCCCACCGCTTGAGCTTGATCGCTATCTGAGCCATATTGCCCGCGCACGACTTCTTTCATCGCTAATACAGCATTATGAAATTCCCACTCTGCTAATCGCGCAGCATCAGCAGCAGCACGGTATAAAGCTAGTTTCTCGGTTTCAGTTTGCCCTGAAATCAACATCGCTTGATAAACTTCCTGTAACTTGGCAGTTGAGGCATCAGCACGAGTTGTGTTGTAGGTGCTGACAGTTTGCAAACCGTGGAATGAGTCAATATCTTGACTAATCAGTTGAGGGCGCAAACGGTTTGTTGTATTTTGGGGAGCCATACATGCATACTTAGTAAATTGTACATTTAATGTACCCATTACAACAAAAAAATTAACAGTAAGATGAAATTTTCAGATAGGGCAAGGTTATAAAGGGTGGTTTAAGATAACAGGTCGATGTATTGGCATAACAGACCGATGTATTGACATAACAGACTGATGTATTGGCATAACAGACCGATGTATTGGCATAACAGACCGATGTATTGGCATAACAGACCGATGTATTGGCATTGCAGACCGATGCAATTACAAAACCGTAAGACGACACTAATTGGCAAGTAGCGCGATCGCAATTGCGCTCTGATTTTTTCTTAAATCTAACTACTTACCAGTACAAAGGTATGGGTTATAACTTAGTAAAGCAGGATCTGAGTTATAGCTATTTGTCACGATAGTAACAGTCAGAATCTTGCCCACTTCCTTGAATAGCCCGTGTTTTTGAAAATGCCGCAAGTGAGAATCGTTATAAAAATTTTTCTTGCCTCGCCAGGTGATGTTGCTACAGAGCGTCGTCATGTGGAAAAACTAAAAGAGGAGATTAACCGAACCGTTGCGGCAAATAAGGGAATTGTGCTTGAAGTTGTTAGTTCACAGAACGCTTTTCCTAGTTACGGTAAAGATGGTCAAGCCATACTTAATGAACAAATTGGCAAGATGCAAGAGTATGAGCTGTTTATCGGCATTATGTGGAATCGGATTGGAACACCGACTCCACGTGCCAAATCTGGAACGGCAGAGGAGTTTGCACGAGCAGTCAGAAGTTTAATGCGTAAAGGAAAACCACAGGTTTGGTTCTACTTTCGTGAAGCACCAGCTCACCTTACTACAAAGGAGCAATTGAGACAACGGGAACAGGCGCTGGAGTTTAAAGATAAGTTTCGAGGCAAAGGGTTATTTCGGGAATATAAAACTCCTGCTAACTTTCGCAATCAATTGCGAGAGCATTTAACTCTCTGGCTAAACCAGTATCCAAATGCAGCGTCCCAACCTCTTACTGCCGCTAAGAAACAAAGCAAGAAGAAACCAGAAGTGAAAACAGAATCTGAATCTTCGCCTGTAGCTAGCGATCGCAAGAAAATAACATCAGCAAATAACACATCTGCAACACCTCGAAAAACTCCTGCCTCAAAAAGCAGCACTTCCCGAAGCACTGGAACTGTGAAAAACTCAGGAGATTGGGTCATGCTGAATAATAAATTTTTCCAAACTAAATCGAGTGCTACTCAACCAGATCGAAGCATTATTATTCAACTGTCACCAAAAAAGATGGAACAGGTTGCTGAGTTGAAGTCTCTTGCTCCAGGAGAATTTCACTATAAAAAGCAGATTACTTATGCTGATCAGCACGATGCTGGCATTATGGAAGTTTCGTCTGTGTTATCTGAGTCGTTGGCAGAGAAAGCTAGCTTTAATATTACGCTTAAACCAATTCAGCGATCGCACAGTAGTAGCTTTACATTGGAGGCAAATTTCAACAACTACAGTGCTGACGAAATCACTGAATTGCGTATTTGTCAAATGTTGCTAGGAGAAGCACTTCCTAAAGATATCGGACGGTTCTTTCCTACTACTCAAATTACTGCACCATACAACCATACAGTAGAAGTTAAAAAAGGAATTTTTCCAGAACTGTGGACAAAGCTTCAAAAAGAACCGAGATTATTTTTACCAAAAGCATGGCTATGGGCAGTGTATTATCTGAAGATGAGTCAACTTGTTGAAGATGTTTTAGAGTTAGAGCTTGGATCAATTAAGAACAAAGTGATACCTGTTCGATTTCGAGGAAAAAGGCGAGTATATTCCAATCAGGAACCCTGCATTATTGAAGTTTTAGGAAACTGTACTCTCAGTGCATAAATGAACGGTAATTATTCTACGAACATTGCAATGTTCTTCAAGCTTCTAACCTCTATCAAACTCAAAAAATTAGGAGCTACATCTGTTAGTATCTTCGGTGTGATCTGGCTATTTTTAGAACCAGCAGGACTTTTACTACCTGAATGGTTCAAATGGGGATGGTGGGGTTATGGTGGATTAATTTTCCTTTCCTTACTGATTGCGATCGCACTAAACTTTCCTCGCTTTTCGGTTTTCAGGTCATTGTCTTCACCCAATGCCACGATAGAGATTAAAATAGGCGACCTTTTTGATGAACCTGGGCACTTAGTAATCGGGACTAACGATGTTTTCGATACGGAATTGGGGGAGGTCATCAAACCCTCAAGTGTCCAAGGGCAATTTCTCACGGGAGTGTATCATGGCGACCAAAAACGATTGGATGCTGAGATCGATATTGCTTTAGAGCCTTTCAAGGCTGACAAAAAGAGGGAACCGAATAAAAAAAAGGGAAAATTTTGGCGATATCCAATCGGCACAACTCTTGTGTTGGGGTCGCCAGATAGACGATTCTTCTTAAATGCCTATGGTTTTATAGGGAATGATTTGAAAGTCAAAGCAACTGCTGATGATATCTGGTATTCGTTAAGTTGCCTCTGGGAAAAGGTGCGGCTAAAAGGTCATGGATTAGAGGTTACTATCCCGATAATTGGTTCCGATCTTGCTCGGACGAATCTTCCCCGCATGACTTTAATGAAATTGATTGTTATTTCCTTCATTGCTGCGTCAAAGAAAGACTTTGTAACAAAGAAATTAACAGTAGTCATCCATCCCAAAGACCTCGATTCGGTGGATTTGTATGCACTAGAAGACTTTTTGGACTCAACGTGCTTTTGAGTCAAAAGCATCTTTGACTAGACATAAAATAGCAAAGTGGGTTGATGAGATTGAACATTGAGAAGTCAATTGCAGACTAACAAGCGCGTTGCACTGGACGGACGCAAGCGCCCGGTACGGAGTTAAAAGATATTTGCTGCCGTGGCTCTTTAAAGTTAGCGCGATCGCATCTCTCATAAACTGCAACGCCGACTACTTACAATGCGATCGCCGAAACGATGAAAGCTCAATCACACGATTAGCGATCGAGCGCACTCATTTTTCAGTCTACTGAAGGTGACTTAAGAGGGCGATCAACTATTTTAAAGTTTTTGTGAAGCCAGTAAAGAAGACAATAAAAAGCTTAGTGAATCTATTATGATACTAGTGATTTTTAAGGATGCTGTGGTGAGAGTAAATTAGTAGGAAAACATAGATATCTAGTTATCTCTACAAAATCAATCTGGTTTTCTTAAGTTATCGCTCAGTTTTCCAGTTGCCTTGAGTAGGAAATTTTGTGTTGATGAGGCCTATTAAATCCCTACCTTCCATCTGTGCATCTTTAAGTTCAATTGGCTAGCTTTGATGATTATAGTTCTAATTAGGAGTCCATTCAAAATCGTGAAAACCGAAAAGTTCGCACTCTCGACTATTCTAGCATTAGCTACCTTAGTTAGTACTGCAACGGCTGCACAAGCAGTCTCGCTCGTTAATCAAGCCTTAGACGTTCTCCCAGCGCCTCCCTTCGGTGAACCAGTCTTCAGTTTCACCCAGCTAGGAGCTACGTCCCTGCCATATGTTAGTCCTACTCTGACGACGGGATCGGGACCTGCACTAAGGATTAACAATAACTTAAATAACTTGGATGTCTCTGTCGGTGATATTGTGTATCGTCTGTTAAGCCCTGACGCTCAATTTGGCACTGTTACTTCAAACCTTTACAAGGTGACGCTATCTGAAAACAACTCCGTTGCAACATTCACAGGCGCGCGCGTCAACCCTGGTGAAGTGTTCCGCATTCAGCGCACGGTCAGCGATGGATTGCCTGTCGATTTTACCTTGAGATTATCTACCGCAAATGAAACGAATACGGCTACTGTTCCTGAACCGAACACAATTGCAGGTCTAGCGCTTGCAGGTGTCGCTTGTGCCTACATGCGTCGGCGCAAACAGCAAGCCCCAGAGTAAACAGTGAAACGGAGTAAGAATTGCGAATGCATCGACTTGCATTGTGAATGCATCGACTTGCACTCACAGTTGAATCAGTTTTAAACCACGAGGAGCATTAAAATTTCTAACACTCCAAAGCCGAAGTGTTACTAGTGGGAATAAAATCACAAAATTATACAGTTTTGTTTATAGAGACTGCACTGGAAAATCGTGGAGGTTAAAACAATGGATGAGCGCGATCGGTATTTACGAATTGCTCTGGTTCTTATTGGAATAGCTTTTCTACTTATCTATCCGCTGAGTCAGGTCTGGGCATCAGGGTGGTTATGGCAACCACGTCAGCACGAATACGAACAGATGATCGTTGGTGTTTATGCAACGCTTGGTGTCTTTTTGCTGTTAGCTTCAAGGCAACCAGAAGCTCACCTCAGTTTAATCTGGTTCACCGTCTGGTCAAGTTTAGTCCACGGGCTGATCATGGCGGTACATGCAGTAATTGACCCTGTTGAACAGGGACATCTGTTTGGTGATGTTCCAGCATTGTTCTTGGTAGCAATTGTCCTTGGCTTTTTAGCGCCCCGCAAAGTAGTGTCAAGTACATGAGCGGGTATGGAATATCTGTACATCTCTTGCAATTGAAGAAATAAGCAAAAGCGATCGCAAAGGCTGGCGTTGCTTCTCTTCTCTTGGAGAGGCTGCGCCAACAAGACGCTTTGCGCTAAATGAAGTTATGCTGTACCCCTACGGGGAAGCAAGCTACGCGCAGTGTCTTTGTTAAGACAAAGCTTTACGCTTTACTTGCAATGACTGTAAATATTTTTGTCCATCTACTTATTTTTGTACTTAGAAATCCCTTAGAGGCAGTTTTCCTGCTGCACTTTGACTTCTACCTTTATCGATAAAGTTTTAAATCAAGCAAGCTAAAACAAAAAGTAAGCATTGTGAATGCATCTTGCGGAGTATCCTTCAAAACACACCTTAGCTAGAGTCTCTGTGCCAAATAGCCGTGATAATATACGGCTCATTCCTGTTGTTGCTTGTAGGAGACAATTATGGAAATCAGTAGACGCAGCTTGTTAAAAACTGCTTCTGCTTCGGGATTAGTGGCAGCAGGACTTGCAGTTTCGGAAGGATTTTTGCAACCGATCCTTGCCCAAGCAGAACCTGTTGATGAAAAAACTCAACTGCTAGCCCAAAGTTCACCGGCTTCAATGCGACGCGGCGAAATGTTGTATCGCAACCTGGGACGCACTAAAGAACAAGTATCTGTGATTGGCTTGGGGGGATATCACATTGGAAAAATTGAAGAAGAGCAAGAAAGTATCAAATTGATCCGCAGTGCCATTGATCGCGGCATCAACTTTATGGATAACTCTTGGGACTATCATAATGGACGTAGCCACCGTTGGATGGGAAATGCTCTTAAGAATGGTTATCGCCAAAAGGTCTTCCTAATGACGAAAATCGACGGTCGTACCAAAGCCGCTGCCAAAATGCAGATTGATGAATCGCTCAAAGATTTGCAGGTCGATTATATTGATTTATTGCAGCATCATGAAATACTCCGCTTTGAAGACCCCGATCGGGTGTTTGCCCCCGGTGGCTCAATGGAGGCAGCCGTTGAAGCGCAAAAAGCAGGTAAAATTCGCTATATCGGTTTTACAGGACATAAAAATCCCCAGATTCACCTTCAGATGCTGGAAAGTGCTGCACAAAATGGTTTCCGCTTCGACACCGTGCAGATGCCCTTGAATGTAATGGATGCCCATTTTAGAAGTTTTGAACACCAGGTTTTACCTGTGCTAGTAAAAAACAACATTGGTGTATTGGCAATGAAAACGATTGGGGAGTCTTACATTCTCAGAAGCAACACGGTTAGTGCGATCGAGTGTCTACACTACGCAATGAATTTGCCAACCTCAGTTGTAATTACGGGCATTGACAGCATGAAAATTCTAGACCAGGCGTTTGAGGCAGTCCGCACGTTTGAGCCAATGGATCAAGCACGAGTTACAGCACTGTTAACACGTACCCGTGAGGCAGCTGCTAAAGGGCAGTACGAACGATATAAGACTACAACCCAAAATGATAGTACAGCCATGAATCCAGCTTGGCTTGGGTAAATATTAATACTCTATTTAACCGTTTTGTTTACGTAAAGAGCGATGTCTACGAGGGTCACTGACTTGTACTGAGCGTCTTGTCCTGAGCGAAGCCGAAGGAAGTCGAAGTAGCTTTGTCATACCACTTCCCTACGGGATGCTACGCGAACGTGGAAGCAAGCTAGCAAGAGCGTCTCCAAGAGTTGTGCGGGCTACGCCTACGCAATTTCGCAGTTGTGAGTTAGATCAATTACATATGAACCGATGCATTTTCACAAAAAGCCCATTATTTAATGCTGCTGAGTCTGTCGATTGGAAGATGTATTTATCCTCAAAGCCTTGAAATGTTATAGGAAGGTAAAAAAAGATTGACTTATCATGTCCAGATTTCCTTAAAGTAAGACAATATGCAAAAACATCATCATTATGAAACGCATTGCATATTAAGGACTCAGCATCATGGACAGTGATATCGTAACTAACTTACTCGATGCGCTTGTTTTTCATTCGATGTTTCAAAATATAGCTTTATCCAAGGAGAACAATTATGTCCAACTTCAAAATATATTCTACTGGTATAGTGGCGATCGCCTTGTCTCTGGCAACTGGTTGCACACCAACTACGCCCCATGACGATAATATATCTGAAGCTCCACCTGCTCAATCTGTGCGAACGACAGAAAGTCCATCCCCAAGTGCATCACCAACTACATCAGGGCAAAATAGCCTCAGTTATTCAGACAGAGAGTTTATCAATGAAGCTGCTCAAGGTGGTTTAGCAGAAGTCCAACTAGGACAACTAGCATCACGACGTGGAGCTAGCAATGCGGTAAAAGAGTATGGAGAGCGTATGGTTCAAGACCATACCCTGGTAAACAATCAACTCAAACAGTTGGCGACTCAAAAAGGTGTAACGCTGCCAACTAGTCTCGACAGAAAAAATAAGCAAATCCAGCGAAGCTTATCCAAACTTTCTGGTGCTAGATTTGATCGCCAATATTTGAATCATATGCTTCAAGATCATGAAAAGGATGTCTCTGCATTTCAAACTGAAGCTGAACAGGGACAAGATCCAGATGTGAAAGCATTTGCGGCTCAAAGTCTACCAATCCTCCAAGAACACCTGCAACAGGTTCGTTCCCTTGTTGATTCTGGAAGTTCAACTAGCACCCCAACTCCAACTAGCACCTCCACTCCAACTAGCACCCCAACTCCAACTAGCACCCCAACTCCAACTAGCACCTTCACTCCAACTAGCACCCCAACTCCATCTAGCACCTTCACTCCAACTAGCACCCCAACTCCAACTAGTACTCCGTAATATCATGTCCGGGTAATTAGTTATAAAGTGTAGCTTTGGCTCTTGGGGGTTGACCAGAGGTAAAGCGTCTGGGAATGAGATGACAACGCGTCAAAATAATTCGTAATTGATAATGACGCTCTCTACGAGACGCTAAAAGCGTAGCTTGCAACTCTTACAGAGTACGCGGACTCGCTACCGCTACGTTCGCAAAGCGTCTCGTAGAGAAGACAGTAATTTGTAGTTGCAATTAGTGCTTGCTCTCAACTTCCCACTATCTTGTTGACCACTAAATCAAAAATTTAGTAGGGGCTTGTACCCTTTTAATAATTACGAATTACGTTAGCGCAGCGTTAGCGAGTCATTGAGCGTCATTACGAATTAGTAATTATTTGGTCACAAGCGTCCATAAGAGCTTCGGCAGTATGGCTTGGGGTTTTCCCCAAAGTTATGCTGCCCTGGATCTAGGGAGGTTGGATGAAAGGAGTCTAATATCAGCGTTGCATGAAGGAATTAGATAATTTATTTCTTGGGTTCTTTAAGTAAAGTTTTGCATAAAAGCGTAGCGTTTTTAATTGCAAAGAAACGTATTAGCATTTTCAGGCACACAATGGCATTGTTAGGCAACACAATGGCATTGCAAGGTATTCCTAAATTGAATTTGCTACAAATTGCTGTACTCAATCCAAAATTTCATCATTAAGAATTAAGAAACCACGATGCCTGAATTGTTTAAAGGAAAAATTTCTCGTCGTCAGATTCTGACTACAGGTGGGTTAGGAGCCATTTCAGCCGCCGCAATTGGTAGTATGGGCGAAGAGGTTACTGCTCAACAGCCAACTGGACAAGCAACCCCACGCGGAGGCCCGTTACCGCCTCAGATTGAGTTTCCACCCATCTCAGAAAAAACTGAGGTTGAGACAGGGGGGCCACCAACTGCATTACCTCCAGAGCGACGCTTAGGATTTGCGATCGTTGGACTTGGCAGATTGACATTAGAAGAAATCATGCCTGCGTTCGCAGAATGTAAACTAGCAAAGCCAGCTGCATTGGTTAGTGGTGATGCTGCTAAAGCTAATCAAGTTGCACAGCAGTATGGCATTAAACCGCAGAATGTTTACAACTATCAGAATTACGACAATCTCCGCAACAATCCAGACGTTGATGTGATTTATATTGTACTGCCTAACAGTATGCACCGGGAATATACGGTGCGTGGTGCAAAAGCTGGAAAGCATATTCTGTGTGAAAAGCCAATGGCAACCACAGTCGAAGATGCTCAACAGATGATCGACGCGTGCAAACAAGCCGATCGCAAGCTGATGATTGCTTATCGCTGCCAATATGAGCCACACCATCGCGCGATGATTCAGATGATCCGTAGCAAAGAATTGGGAACTGTGAAGGTGATTCAGGCAGATAACGGACAAAACCAGGGAGGTGACTTAAATCAGTGGCGATTGAAACGCGCCTTAGCCGGAGGTGGCTCTTTACCGGATGTGGGAATTTATTGCTTGAATGCAACTCGCTATTTAACGGGAGAGGAACCGATCGCAATTAGCGCCCAAATCTTCAGCACTCCTGGCGATCCCCGCTTCAAAGAAGTGGAAGAAAGTGTCACCTTCCAGCTGCGGTTTCCCAGTGGAATACTAGGAATTTGCTCAACTAGCTATGGCTTTCACGAAGCGCGTCGTTTCCGCGTTTTCGGCTCTGATGCTTGGGCACAACTCGATCCGGGGTTTTCCTACAACGGTTTGCGGATGATGATTTCACGCAAATCGCCCACCAATAGCATGGCAGAAAACATCAGCGAAGTGCGGATAGGTGAGAAAAATCAGTTTGCCTTAGAAATCGATCACATGGCTGATTGTGTGATTCAGAATAAGCAACCACATACACCTGGGGAAGAAGGTTTGCAAGACCAAAAACTGATCGCGTTGATTTACGAAGCCGCACAAACAGGCAAAACGATTACCCTACCACGTGTGTCAGGATTGGATACCACTCGTGGCCCTGCTCCTCGAATGCTGAAGTAAATGTGTGCATACCGCAGTCATGACAACCTCTACTTAGAGTCCGTTTCGTAAATCTTTGTTTTGCGATAATTCTGTATTTCTATATTTTTCAAATCAACCCCTTGCACCCGTGACATAAGCTGCTGTTAAAGGATGTTGGGGGTACTCAAAAATTTGCTGCACTGAACCTGACTCAATCAATTGTCCAACACCTGACTGCACCCAGAACAGAGCAACTTGATCAGCGATGCGCTTGGCTTGCGCTAGGTTATGCGTCACAATCAGCAAAGTATAACGCTGACGCAAACTAGTAATTAAGTCTTCAACTATTCCACTGGCAATTGGATCGAGGGCGCTACAAGGTTCATCGAATAACAAAATTTCTGGTTGCAAAGCCAAGGCTCTAGCTATGCACAACCTTTGCTGCTGTCCGCCAGAAAGTGCTAAGGCAGAGGTTTGCAGTCGGTCTTTTACTTCATCCCAAAGTCCAACATCTTTCAGGCTTGTTTCGACGATCGCATCGATTTGTTCTTTGCGGATACCATGTTCTCGCAAGGGTAATTCCAGATTCTTCCAAATTGATAAAGGAAAAGGATTAGGCTTTTGGAAAATCATCCCAACTTGCCGCCGCAGCGCGTTTGCATTTGTTTTGGTATTTAGCACGTCTAAAGTACCTATGCGAATCCGCCCTTTGACTCGACACTGGGGAATCATATCTGTCAACCGATTTAGGCAACTCAAAAAGCTAGTTTTTCCACAACCAGAAGGCCCCACCAATGCCAAAATTTCCCCCAAATTCACACTCAAATTAACATTAGCAAACGCGGTTTTTTGCCCGTATTGCAGGGTTAAGTTCTCCGTTTCAATCAACGGTTCGACAATTCCAGTAGCGATATTTGCCGATTTCATGCAGAAAAAATTCTCCTGTGCAACCAATTATCTGCAATCCATGCTGCCGTACCATTAATTACCAGCAGTGATACCAGCAAGACTAATGCTGAGGCGTAAGCATTGGCATCTCCTCCAGAGACGTTCATTGATAAATCAAAAATATGAATCGAGAGCGCACGCCCGGAATCCAGCAGTGATTCTGGCATTCTATCTACGTAACCACTAGTAAAAATTAAAGCCGCAGTCTCGGCGATCGCTCGACCAATACCCAGCACCAATCCCACAACCAAACCAGGGACAGCAGCAGGTAACAACAGTTGAAATAGCGTTGTTGTACGGGAAAAACCAAGGGCTGCGGCTCCTAATCTATACTCATTTGGAACAGCACGAAATCCTTCTTCTGTAGAGCGAATTAAGATTGGTAGCACCATACACCCCAAGGTCAATCCTCCCGACAAAATAGAAAATCCCAGCCCCAAAACTTGACAAAAGAAGATGTTGCCAAACAATCCAAAGACTATAGAAGGAACTCCTGCCAGTACATCTAAACTGCGCCGCACCAACCCACCAAACCAACTATCTATGGGAGTGAATTCTGCCAAGAGAACGGCTGTACCAACACCAATAGGGATAGAAACCGCCATACACACTGTCATAATCAGAAAAGTGGAAACAAGAATGCTGGAAATTCCCCCTTCTCTACCAGCATTTTCTGGTTCAGTTGTCAAGAATTCCCACGTCAAGTGTCCTATACCATGCCAAAGGATATCACTGAGTATCCAAAGGAAGATACCAGTAACTAGGGCAGCAGTTGTCCAAACAATGATTGTTGGCAACCAATCTTTAGGATTTACAACAGGTTCACCCATATATTTTTCCTTGACTGATGACTTCCGCAACAGCAACTAACAGCACAATCATTCCCATCAAGACTAAACCGCTAACAAACAACGCCGAACGGTGGTCTGCTGTAGCATAAGCCATTTCCAGAGCAATATTAGCCGTCAACGTGCGGATGGGGTCAAATATACTTTTTGGCATTTGTACCACATTGCCACACACCATCAAAATAGCCATTGTTTCGCCAATTGCTCGACCTGTTTCTAAAATTAAGCCTGTGAATAATCCAGATTTGGCAGCAGGAAGCACGACTCTAGAGATAGTTCCCCAACGGGATAATCCTAAAGCTGCTGCTCCTTGAAGGTAAGAAGTTGGGACTTTCGCTAAACTGGCATCGGCTACAAGCGCTATTGTTGGCAAAATCATCACTGTGAGAATGGCAATACCCGCGAGTAGACTTGGCCCCGGTGGATGTATCCTACCAATCATCGGAACCAGCACCACCAATCCCCAAAAACCATAGACTACAGAAGGAATTCCTGCTAATAGTTCAATTAAGCGACGGTATAACCGAGCCATTGCGGGTGGAGCGTAAAATTGACAAAAAACCGCAGACAGAATTCCAATAGGTGTAGCGATCGCTACTGAGCCAACCATTGCCAAAAATGTACCCAATAACATCGGGAAGAGATTATATAATCCGGCGGTCGGGTTCCAGGAAGAGTCTGTAAAAAAATGTGTTATTCCGACATGATTGAGGACTGGTAGAGACTCAAGAATCAGAAAGACGATAATTAAAAGTGCGATCGCCCCTGCTATTACCCCTAGAAAACGCAGTATCCAGACTAACCAAAAGTCATTTGGAGACGACGACAAAGTTTTGCTTTTGAACAATGTCATTTACCTGTTGTGATTGCGCGAAATCAAGAAATGCTTTTGTCAATCCTTGAGGTTGGGTTTTAGTTACTAAATTAAGTGGACGAGAAATCGGAAAAGTACTATTCTGGACGTTGGCTGTTGTTGCAGCTATACCATTTACAGGTAGTAGCTTAATAGCTACTCCATTGGCTGCACTATTTTCTGCTGACCCGATCGATACATAACCAATTGCATTAGGGTTTCCTGCAACTGTCTTAATTCCCTGCTGATTGTCACCAATTACTACTTGGGCTTTGATGTCTGTATTTTTAAGTTTGAAATAATGAGTAAATAATTCTAAAGTGGAACGTCCTTCGGCTTTGTTAACAACTGTAATCGCTCCATCTGTACCTCCCACTTGCTTCCAGTTATTCACCTTCCCTGTGTAAATATCTACAACTTGCTTGTCGTTGAGCGATTTTACTGGATTGTCTTTGTGGAGAATTACCGTCACTCCATCACGGGCAATAGAAAATGCTTTTAAATCGTTTTCTTCTGGCTTCAAAGCACGGGAAACCATGCCAACATTAGCCACGCCTTGACGAGCATCAGAAACCCCACGCGAAGATCCCCCTGATTGCACATCAACTCGCGCACCTGGATGCTGAGATTCAAAACGCTTGCCAATTTCAGCCGCCAACGGCGCAATTGTACTGGAGCCAGTAAGTACTAGTTTTCCCTGAAGCTGATTTGGATTATTTGCACCTCGATTTGCTGAATCACAGCCTTGTAACCAAACGCAGGTAGCCAACCCAATCGCCAGAGGTAAAATTTGAGAATTTTTCATTATTGCTTTTCAACCCGAAATTGGGTTTTTAGTTAAAACAGAGGACACAACAGCCAAGGTTCAAAGCTTTGCCTGTAGTCACTTCCACTTCTGGAGCCAGGCGGTAGAGAACTGCTTTCCCATCACGCGATCGCACAACCAACTGGGAGCGACGCAGAACTTGTAAATGATGGGAGAGCAGGCTTTGTTCCAAGCCCAAAATTGCATTCATCTCTCCCACGTGTTTGGGACTGTCGATCAGAAGTTCTAGTACTGCTAGACGAGTTTCATCTGCCAGCACCTTCAGCTTTTCTACGCAGTTAACCTGCTTCTTGCTGCTATTTTTCATTACCTTTAAAGGAATAGGTTTTTCTTGTTTCTTAAGTTACTTGGCAGCGAACGCTCTCGTGTTCAGTAAAGATTAACAACTGCTGCTATCACAAATGAATAGCAATTTATATGAAATTTGATTCATATTTTAAGGTAGAAAGTGTCACGCTCTACAATTAAAATTAAATTTTTTAACCAAAGCTTAATGTTTATCCCATTTTCTGAGATTTACTGAGTTTTCATTGGTATAAACCAGAATCACTCGTCAGGGTTTCACCTTTTCTTCATGACATTCTGCCTAGAAGCACGCAAGAAAGAAAAGCGATCGCTCAGTTGCTGGAAAATTATCGTTTCTCATAAGCACTTACCAGTAATAAAATACCCAGCCACCGATGAAAGCCTTCTGTTTCGTAAGCGCCTACAACTTGATCAGGGTGCAACTTGGGTTACTATTTGTCCATTTTTGGTATAGTTTGGTTATAACAACCTAGACTTTGTGTTCAATTCAAATTCAGCCTGTAGATAGATATTTTAATTGGCGCAATAGACTTCTTATGAAAATAAAGGCGATGCACAATGGCACAGTCATCACATTGTTTTTATTGGGACTGCCTACTCAAGCTGACAAACTGCTAAAAACAGAAAAACAAGCAATCAAATGAACGAATTACAAGCAATTTTAGAAGGCTTCCAGTCAAGTCAAAAAAATGGTGAAATTACTTTTCTTGCTACTGTAGTCAAAACTCAAGGTTCAACCTATCGCCGACCGGGTGCCAAAATGTTGATGACAGATACAGGTCGGATGATTGGAACAATCAGCGCTGGTTGCTTGGAAAACGACGTATTTGAGCATACTCAACAACGAATGTCGGACGGCGAACCAATTGTTGTTACTTACGATAACACCGCCTCGGAAGATATTCTTTGGGGCTTTGGTTTGGGGTGCAATGGGACAGTGCAAGTTCTCATCGAACGTCTTGAAAAACAAAGTTCACCAAATGCGATCGCTTTTACACAAGAGTGCTTTGATCAAAAACATTTGGGTATTATTGCTACAGTCTTTGCCTTTGAAGGCGAGGTAGATGTGAAACTTGGGTCGCGCTTACTGCTGTATCCAAATGGTAAAATTATTACTGATATCAAAGATTCAAATTTAATTCAATCTCTGCTTGCAGATACTCAAGTAGCTTTTACTAATCAAAAGTCTAGTGTAAAAAATTATCAGTTACCTTTAGGCCGTGCAGAAGTTTTTATTGAAGTCATCCAACCACCCACGCGTTTAGTAATATTTGGTGCTGGTTATGATGCTGTACCCGTAGCACAGTTTGCTCAAGCATTAGGTTGGGATGTTACTGTAGTCGATTGTCGAGCTAATGAGGCAACTAGAGCGCGATTTCCAATAGCTTGTGATGTGATTCTCACTCGGCGAGAAATTGTAGATAAACAGGTATTTATAAATGCCAACACAGTTGCTGTAGTGATGACACATAATTATCTTGATGACCTGGAAATTTTGAAAACGTTGCTGCCATCTCCTGCACGGTACATAGGGGTTTTAGGGCCCAAGGCGCGTACTGAAAGATTGCTTGAAGATTTAGGTTCGCAAGGAATAGTTTATAGTACTGAACAATTAACTAGATTGCATGGGCCAATTGGGATTGATATCGGAGCAGATACACCAGAAGAAATAGCGATCGCTATTATTGCAGAAATTCAAGCAGTGCTAAAAAATCGCAATGGTAATTTTTTAAGAAATCGCAATCAACCAATTCACCAATGCTATGAAAGCAACTCAAACTTGCTACTTACCACATAGTTTTTATGACTGCTATAGATAACGAGAAATCAACCATAGCCATTATGATTCTTGCTGCTGGTGCATCTACTCGTATGGGTACACCGAAACAACTATTGCTTTACCAAGGGCGTAGTTTTTTAAAATATATTACAGAAATGGCGATCGCTTCAGTTTGTCAACCTGTGGTAGTAGTACTTGGAGCCAACGCCGAACAGATTCATCCCCAAATTAAACAACTTCCCGTTAAAGTAGTTAAGAACTTGGATTGGGCTTGTGGAATGAGTACTTCAATCAAAAGTGGTGTTGAATTGTTAAATAATCTTCCGCAAAAAATAGAAGCAGTAGTTATTACACTTTGCGATCAGCCATTTGTTTCTCCCCAAATTATTAATCAACTTGTTGATGCATATTATTCGACAAAAAAATCGATTATTGCTTGTAAATATGGGGATACATTAGGTGTACCTGCTCTATTTAGTCAGGCATTTTTTTCAGAACTTACTGCTTTAAAAGAAACTTCAGGAGCAAAAAAAGTTATTAATAATAACATCAATGAAGTTTTTTCTATTCCGTTTCCACTAGGGGATATGGATATTGATACACCAAAGGATTACGAAAAATTGCTATCAATTACTAGAGGGATTTTTGAAGTATCTTGAAGAAGATGGCTAAAAGCAAACAAGTCGGGAAACCCCCTTCTCTACGAGACGTTTCGCGTTCGCATAGCGTCTGGTAGAGAATAACTTGCTGGCTCCACAATGCAGTGGCTCCGCGACCTACACAGATAGAAAAATAGAAAAAGTCGGGTTAGTATTTTAAGGCTAGAATTTATTTCCTAGCCTTTTGTCTTTAAAGCATTTCAGCAATCAGGATATTAGTAAACTATTTTACTTAAGAGCAGCTAAAGTCCGATGTCCAATTATTCCATCTGCTCTTAATCCTTTAGATTTCTGAAATTTGATGACAGCTGTACGAGTCTTGTTATCAAACACACCATTCACACTTGCTGTATAAAATCCTTGCTGTTTTAAAGAATTCTGAGCAGTTTTCACTGTCTCTCCTCTGCTGCCTACTGTCAGTACAGTACCAGTACTACGCTTTGCTAAATGATTAGACTTGTGCTTGGCATTAAGCTTTGGTACAGCATTAGCTTTTTTCATGGTGTTGCCTTGCTGAGTACTTTGGGCAGTATGGGTAGCAGTAGCCGGATTTTGGCTTTTATTATTAGTTAAAGAGTAAGCAGGCATAGCAGTAGCTAGAGTCAAAACAGGGAGCAAAGCAAGTACTTTCCAATTCATCTTCTTGTTCCTTACAACTGTATGAGATTTTGCAATTTTTATTTAAAGAGTCATCTTCATAAGGAACTGTGCCTTAAGTGATTCTCCTCTGTAGATTCTGGTGTGTGGGTTTAGTCTGAGACTATTTCCCAAGCCAGAGCTATAGCATCACACGTCGTATTGACAAAGCTATTGCGAAATTGTGACAAAAGCATGACTAAATGTATTAAAATTTATGTCGCACGAAATTGGGACAGATTACTAATCCCTAGTCTCTTTTATTCTCCGAACCCAACATTTTCAATAATTTCCTGGCAGCTAAAACGCCCATAACTCCTGCACCAACCACTTCCACTGCTTGGACAACTTTTTTGCCTACATCATGAGGGTCAAGGTGGTGATGAAAAATCTCTTCATCCACCCATTCAGTTGTTGCTTTAAAGTCATGAATTGGTGTTGGCAATAGTGTTAAATAAGTACCTTGACGAATTAAATGCCCGGATTCGCCTGCAACTTCAAAAATATTGAATAAGTTAGCAGCAGCATCATTTAACCCTAATTTTAAGAGAGTTCCGCGTAGATTTACCTTTGCTGGTTTGAGGTCTTCACCTAAAGCTAATGCTTTCAAATTTTGGGCAATATTGGCTCCTTGCTGATAAGCAACTTGGGCTGTTGGTGGTAGTGATTTATCCTCAACTGCTACACAATCACCGCCTGCAAAGACTTCAGGAAAGTCGAGTAGTTGCATAGTAGGAGTAACTAGGAGGCGATCGCTACGATCCCGATGTTCTTGGGAAATTGGTAAATCTTTAATTAGTGGATGAATAGAAGTACCAGCTGTCCAGATTGTGGTGTATGTTGGCAATGTCTCAATTTGCTGATTCCGCTTATATTCAATGGCGTTGGCATGAATAATAGTGGCTTCTGTTCCCGTAAGTATTTCAATTGGGATCGTGCGTTTTTGTAATTCTTTCTCAGCAATTGGGCGCAGAGGATCGTTAGTATCACCATTGAGGATTTCTTTACCATGATTGAGCAATACCACCCGGATTTCAGTAGAATTTCCTCCCATAGCGCTATACCAATGTGGGAGTAAATCAGCTAAGGTAGCTGCCATTTCCACACCACTTGCACCACCACCAACCACAACTACTGTTAGCAGTTGACGACGTTGTTCTGGATCTTCAGTTTTGATTGCTTTTTGCAAACAATCGCCTAAATGCCGATCGAGAGCGATCGCATCTGCTTCTGTCCAAAAAGGGAAAGCGTATTCTTTAGCACCTTCAAGATGATGATAAGCAGTAACACTACCCAAAGCTAAGACTAAGTTACTGTAGTTGTAGGAGTTTCCCGAAGCTAATTTAACTTGTTGTTGATGCAAGTCTATCGATTCCACTGCATCTTGAACAAAAATTACACCGCTGCCTTTAAGCAATTCTACAAAACGTGGTACTACTTGAAAAGCATCCATCTCGCCACTGAAATATTCGTAGAGTAATGGCTTAAAGCAAAAGCTTTCATTTTGATCGATCAAAATTACAGAGCGAGGATAATGTTCGTGAGCTAGGTGTAAGGCTGTAAATAAGCCGGTGAAGCCACCACCGACAATTATAGTTTGATAAACTGGGCTGTTCATAAAATATCTCCCAAGTATTGTCAAATAAATTAATTTGCCAGGATGTAACGCATTTAAATCAGATTGTTTTGTCTGGTACAGAGATGTAAAGAAAGAGTCAAAACTAAGACTTTTGCGAAAATACAAATGACAAATTCACTATATAAATAAAAATAATGCAATTAAAATAACGCTGAGGAATAAAGCGAAAGCAATAGCGTATTCGACTCTACGACTAAAAAATCCCACAGCAGCAATTAGAGCGATCGCTAGCCCAATAATGCCAATATATTGCTCTTTTTGTAAACCTTGTGCAATGAGTGGATCTTTACCTGGTGCGGGAGTTTCTTGAACTGCTTTTGGGGCGAGTTCTGAGGCTGGTAGTTCTTGGATGAATAAACTCATAAAGTTACTCCTGAAAATACTTGGTGAACTGAAAACTTTTATGCCTGCCAAAGGTAGATAAGCGAGAAAAGGAAGACCCAAACTACATCAACAAAGTGCCAAAATAAAGTGGTTGCACTTGTACCGAAGTGAGTCTTATTATAATTGCCTGGAATGAATGAGCGAATCAGCATGATTATCTGAAGCACTACACCAGCTAGAACGTGTAAACCGTGGAAACCTGTCAGCAAATAGAATGTGGAACCAACTAATCCTGTAGTAATCTTGAAATCAAGATTTTTCCACTCAATTAATAGACCAATTAAAAAGTAGGTTCCCATTGCGATCGTTATCAGCCATAGCCCGCGAAATTTACCCAATTGATTTCGTTTGAGGGCATTTTCTGCTGGCTGAATAACAAAGCTGCTAGAAAGCAAAACTATTGTATTAATAATTACGAGTTTAGACAATTCTGGCCCAGAAATACCGGGTGGTAGCCAGTTATTGGTATTCAGTCGCAGAACAACATAAGTAAAGATAAAACTCAAAAAAATGATACTTTCCGACAACAGGAACACAGTAAATCCGAACATTCCTTTACCATGATGATCTTCATGACTTCCGCCACCACTTGGCAGAAAGCGCTGTAACCAATTTGGTAAGCGTCGCCGCCACTGGTCAAAACGGATCGGACTTTCATCTGTATGAGTGCGACGTTGCATAATACCAATTCGTAATTAATAAATTCAGCTTTCATCTGGGTTTTTGGACATAGCGAATTATCTTTAGAAAACCTCCGCGTACCTTTGCGTTGAAAAAAAAGCTAGGATTTGGCGCAGCTTTATAAAGAAACGGAATTACTCACCATTATCAGAATTTTCCACGAATGAATATTTTGGATCGCCATAGTCGTAAGGAGGTCTGTTGACAACAGGAATCTCTTCAAAGTTATCTCGCGGAGGTGGTGAGGAAGTTGTCCATTCCAATCCTGTCGCGTGCCAGGGATTATCAACTGCTCTGGCTCCGTATAGCCAGGAACCGACAATGTTAGCAATAAAGGGCAGCGTTGATGCTCCCAGTAAGAACGATCCCAGGCTAGCGATGACATTCCATCCCTGATACTGGGGATCGTAGGAGGAAATTCGGCGTAGCATTCCTTGCAAACCTAACGGATGCATGGAGAAAAAGGTGATATTGGCAGGAATAAAGGTCAACCAAAAATGCAGCTTACCCCAACCCTCGGCGTACATCCTGCCAGTTATTTTGGGAAACCAGAAGTAAATTCCGGCAAAGATTGCCATTGTGATGGTATTAAAAACGATGTAATGGAAGTGACCTACTACAAAGTAAGTATTATTGACGTGGATATCAAATGGCGTGGCAGCAAGCATCACACCAGTGACACCGCCAAAAATAAACATTACTGCACCTCCCATTGCAAATAACATTGGTGTCTCTAGGTGCAACTTGCTCCTCCAGATTGTGGCAGTCCAAGCGAATGCTTTAACACCAGTGGGTATAGCAACTAACATTGAGGTGGCCATGAAGGTCATCCGCATCCAGTCGGGGGTCGCACTGGTGAACATGTGATGCACCCAGACGAAAATACTGACTACAGCGATACCGAAAGAAGCAAGAGCAACTGACCGATAGCCAAATAAGGGATTGCGAGAAAAGGCTGGCAGAACTTCTGCAATAATACCGAAGGCTGGTAGCGCCATGATATACACTGCGGGGTGAGAGTAGAACCAAAATAAATGTTGGTAAATGATCGGATCGCCGTTTCCTTCAGGTTTAAAAAATTGTGTACCGAAGGAGAGGTCAAATAACAGTAGTATTAATGCACCTGTCAAGGCTGGTAAGTTAATTAGCTGCAACAACTGGGCACTGAGAACCGACCATACAAACACGGGCATTCGGAAAAATGTCATCCCTGGCGATCGCATCCAAAAGATAGTAGTAACAAAGTTGACAGCCCCCATAATTGAAGAGATGCCGATTAGTACTAGGCTAACTATCCAAATAAATTGACCGTTAATCAACTGATCGCCTGGAACTTGCAGACTAACTGGTGGATAAGACCACCAACCAGCTTGTGCAGTCCCGTTAGGTAGCAAAAAGCTAGACAGTAGTAGAAGACCTGCTGGTGGTAAAATCCAAAAAGAGATGGCGTTGAGCAGGGGAAAAGCCATGTCCCGCGCTCCAATCATCAGGGGTACTAAGTAGTTAGAAAGACCTGCATTGAAGGGAATAACCCACAGGAAAATCATGATTGTCCCGTGCATGGTGAATAAACCATTGTAGAGGGGGCGATCGACTAAATTTGCTTCCGGGGTGAGCAACTCAGCACGGATAATCATCGCCAACAGCCCACCGAGAAGAAAGAAGATGAAGGTCATCACCATGTACTGAACACCGATTACCTTATGATCGGTGCTGAAACTGAAATATTGCCGCCAGTCATTTTGATGTTCTCTATTCTTGGCTATAGCTTCACTCATATCATGTGTCATTATTTATCTTCCTTTGATTCGCTATAGCAGGTTGAGGAGGTGTAATGGTGTGCCAGCCGCTTTTAAATAATGTCTTTGGTGGTTGGATATTTTCGGCAACTGCCTGATTTTTATCGTTCGCAGTTTCGCTAGTAACTGTTTGCGTGAGCCATTGATTATACTTATCAAGGGATTCAACGTATACATCTGCCTCCATTAAGGCAAAGTAAGTACCACTAAATTGAGAATCTTTCAGTCGATATTTACCTGGGCGAATGGGTGTTAGCACAATGTCAATCTTGCGCCCTGGCACAATATCCTGCTTTAAGCGAAACTCAGGAACGTAGAAACCGTGGATTACATCCTGTGCTTGCATCTTTAGGCGAGTGCTGCGATTAATCGGCAAGTGTAATTCCTTGCTGGTAACATTATTTGGATAGCGGAAAGACCAATCCCACTGCTTAACGAAAACATCAATTGTTTCAGATGCAGGTTTGGGGACATCGCTGATAGTTGCAGCGTAGGCGGGTGCAGATTCTAGGGGTGTGTGCAAATGCACAATTTGGTTTAGACCCAAAATATCTAATTGCTGATAAATATTGAAACTTTGGAAGGCAATCCATACTACTAACAGAGTCGGGATTGCTGTCCACAATATTTCCAGCCTCCCATCACCTCTAGAAGGGTGTCCCTCGCTGTAGTCTTCCGGGCGGGCACGATGAAAGGCGATCGCATACACAATAACACCAATCAGCCCCAGCAAGATGAATGCTCCAATTGAGACTAAAAAACTAAATAAATCATCTACCCGTTGTGCTTCTGCTGTCGCTTGGGGAGGCATCCAAGAAAACGCCTGTTGTCCAATCCATCGACTGACAATTAGCAGCCCGGCGACATAAAACGCTATTAGTACATATTCAAAAAAACTAAACATAATAATCTCATGTAAGAGTGCTTCTTGCTTGATTATTTGGGTAGTAAATTTGGGTTTTTACCTTCTTGGAGTAACTTTGCAGCAGTAACGTGAATTCCAAACTCTTCTCCCAATTGCGCTCCCAAAGTTCCGTGGACAAACAAGATGCCCAATATTGCAATACCTGCTAACAAGTAACTCCACTGCACTTGCCTAGAAGCATCCTTGCGCCAGCGATAGCGTTGTAAACCTCTCCATACTGTCATGGCTGCGATCGCTCCCAACAGCAAAACGCCACCTAAACCATGCAAAAGCATCGTCCAACCAGCAGTTAACCCCCAAACGCTCTTTTGATCGATTGGTGGATTTGCTAGCAGTAGCTCGAAAAAACCAGCTGCAACCGTGAAAAAGGTGATAAAAGCTGCTCCTATGAGGTTATACCAGCCGACATCAAAAAAACCAGAACGGAGGGTAGGCAGACCCAAAAATTTGAAGATTGGTTTTTCTAAAGCAAAAAGCGCTCCGGCAATATCAAAAACGATCGCAAGAATGAATAAACCCAATGTTAGATGCACCAGTTGCGGATGTATCGGAATCTCATAAGGTAATCCGTTAGCATTCAGCCTCAATCTCAACTGGTCAATCAGTTGCCAGTTCATGGCGAAACTCCCTGCTTCATTCCTTGCACAACTGGCTCAATGTGTAACCCATACACCCAAACTAACTTGCTCCCTAGATAGACTTGCAAGCACACTAAGCAGATTAAAAAGGTTGCTGCACCAAGGTAAGCAGGTGGTACTTTCCGTGGAGTGCGTTTGCGAATCACGAAACGCCAAGCTGTAATGCCAACAACAATAGCCGCCAGCGACCAACCCATCACCGTATGAAAATTCAGTGTTGGTTGGACTGCTGGGTAAATGTTCGCCAGACCTGCTTCAAACTGACCAAGAATCACCGCTAAAAAGATAGCTGCTGAGGCCACAAACATATTCCAGAAACTCACTTCAAACAACCGCACGTTACGGGTGAAATAGCCCAGCACATCGCACACGAAAGAAAAAAGCACCATCGCAATTACAAAGTGGACAACGATCGGGTGTAGAGGGTCAGGGTATGGTAAATTTTGGTTATTCAGAGACAGAGCAGGCATCGCTTTCTCCTTCATGAGTCTAAATATGTAGATGCGTTGCATGGAATTTCCATCCGCCTAACGCACCATTCATATTTTCAAGAATACTGTGCTAACGCCACAGATCAACCAATTAAAAAACATTGAAAATTTATGATGCACTGAAATACTTCAAGTAACTTTTGAAATAAAAAACTTTTTACATACTTACTTTTTTCAGCAATTATTTTTCATTAATGTCAAAACTTACTAAAATAACTATCTTTTTTATTGATCATATATTATATGTAAATTTGCCTTTACAAAAATTAAAAGAGGGTTATTTATGATTAGATAGGATATTTGACAATAGCCAATCAACTCAGATACTTTAGAGGCAGCTAAAAAGTCTTTAACGTCTTATTTATATGGGTTTATTACTTTAGCTCATTTTAGATTTGATTAACTAAAAATTTTACTTTAACCAAACTTGCTTTGAATATACCATAAATCTTTATTGAGATTGATGTTAGCTTTCAAATTCCAATTTTACAAATCTTGAAAATAAAAACAAACTATTGCCACACAAATGACAAATAATTGAAACATCATTTATAAAAAATATGCTAATTATCATTCTCTGGATAGATTAGAAAAATCCTAGATATTCTTAAAATATTAAAAAGGTTTTGCTTTATTCATAAATAGCTTACTGATTTGACAATTTAAATCACCAAGTTACTACTATGTCCAAAAAGCAAAAATAATATCATGAAAGTCTTGCAAATATTCAGACACTCACAACGAATCAAGTTTTAAAAGTATTGAAAGCATTATGAGCTATTCCCCTTACCTGCTCAAAGGTCAAAAAGCACTTGTAACGGGTGCTAGTTCTGGTATTGGTGAAGCGATCGCTCGCTATTTAGCTTTATCAGGTGCAGCAGTAGCTATCAACTATCATTCGGAAGCTGAGTCAGCCCAAAAACTTGTTGATGATATCAAAGCGGCTAATGGTGAAGCTTATGCTATTCAAGCTGATGTCAGCAAAGAAGACGAAATAAAGGCGATGTTCAGCCAGACGATCGAGCAATTCGGTACTATTGACATTTTAGTAAACAATGCAGGTCTTCAAAAAGATTCACCGTTTGTAGATATGACCCTTGAGCAATGGAATAGAGTTATTGAGGTGAATCTGACAGGACAATTCTTATGTGCGCGGGAAGCTGCAAAGGAATTCTTACGCCGGGGTGTACAGCCCCATATTTCATCTGCCGCAGGTAAGATTATTTGTATAAGTTCAGTGCATCAGGTAATTCCTTGGGCGGGTCATGTTAATTATGCTGCTAGTAAGGGCGGTATAAATATGATGATGCAAAGTATTGCTCAAGAACTTGCACCCCATAAAATTCGCGTTAATAGTATTGCCCCTGGTGCAATCAAAACCCCAATTAATAAATCAGCTTGGGATACTCCAGAGGCAGAAGCAAAGTTATTAAAACTGATTCCAGCAAAACGTGTGGGTAATGTAGAAGATATCGCTAAAGCAGCGGTTTGGTTGGCTTCTGATGACTCTGATTATGTCTATGGTACAACTCTATTTGTAGATGGTGGTATGACCTTGTATCCAGATTTTACAGAGAATGGTTAACTGATAGATAATGCCTACAAAAGTTACTGTTAATCCTGGTTTGATAACAATCAACGATTAAATTTGGCTGTAGGAGACGTTTTGACACAATGTCAAACCAACCTAATGGGAAGTTACCCATCTGGATGGTGAATTAGAAGTTTCTGGATAATTATTATTTACTCTCATGGCATCTGATTCATCTCATAAAACTATATTTGCAGCGATGGGCGCTAACTTAGCGATCGCTATTACTAAATTTATCGCTGCCTCGATTACTGGCAGTTCCGCCATGATATCTGAAGGGATTCATTCGGTGGTAGATACTGGCGATCAACTAGTACTTTTGCTGGGAATTCGGAGAAGCCAAAAGCCAGCAGATGATAGCCATCCCTTTGGTTACGGTCAAGAACTTTACTTCTGGACTTTCATCGTTGCTATCCTCATCTTTGCCCTTGGCGGCGGGATGTCAATTTATGAAGGAATCACTCATTTAATTAAACCTAGCCCTTTAGAAAACCCAATGTGGAATTATATTGTGTTAGGTATGGCAATATTATTGGAGGGTTTTTCTTGGACTGTAGCTTTAAAAGAGTTTTTGCCGACCAAGGGTAAACAAAATTTCTGGCAAGCAATCAAAAACAGTAAAGATCCCACAGTATTTACAATATTATTTGAGGATACTGCTGCAATTTTAGGTTTATTCGTTGCCTTAATCGGAATCTTTTTAGGACATTTATTTAATAATGTTTATTTTGATGGCATTGCCTCAATTATTATTGGCATTATCTTGGCTATAGTAGCAGTGGTACTAGCAAGAGAAAGTAAAGGATTGTTACTTGGTGAAAGTGCTAATCCTCAAACTATAACCAATATACGCTCTCTGTCCAAAACAGAACCAGGAGTGCAAGAAGTTGTACGTGTACTAACAATGCAGCTTGCTCCAAAAGAAGTATTACTCAACTTAGAAATTCAATTTTCTAAAAATCTTACAGGTGAGGAAATAGCCTTAACTGTAGAAAGTTTAGAAGTAAAAATTCGCCAAAAGCATCCAGAAATAAAACAAATTTTTATTGAAGCAAAATCCTTAACTGCAGCTCGCAAATTTTCGCCAACTTCTGAATAAATTTTTAATCACACAAATATCAAACACAGCATTTTCAAAATGCACTCAAAGCTTATCACTACAATAAATTATGGTAAAGATTATTGGTCAAGCAGAAGCTTTTGGCTCACCGGGTATTGAGCCTCGATGGACTCAAGCGAATAAAGATGGAGTCGGAACAGCTTACTCTACCTCTAGTAACATTTGGTTTACTCTTTGGAACGGTATTGTCACTGAAATCTACCATCCCACAGTAGACAGACCCCAAATTCGGGATTTGCAGTATCTAATTTCTGATGGTAAAAGCTTTTTCCACGAAGAGAAACGCCATCTCGAATCCAAAGTGGAACCGATGTGGACTCATGGTTTAGGATACCGCATCACTAATTCCGATCCACAAGGACGTTATGCCGTAATCAAAGAAGTGATTGCCGACCCGCATTTCTCCTGTATCTTACAGCACACAAAATTAACAGGAGAGAGCGATTTTATCTCCCAACTCCATTTATATGCTTTGTGTGCGCCGCATCTGGAAGTTGGAGGTATGGGTAATAATGGTTATGCTGTAGAGGTTGCTGGGCATCGTATTCTGATAGCCGAGAAACAAGGAACATGGCTGGCACTAGGTGCAACAGTTCCCTTTACCCGCCTTTCCTGTGGTTACGTTGGTGAAAGTGATGGCTGGACAGATTTAGCTGACAATTTCCAAATGGATTGGGAGTTTGATAGTGCTGTAAATGGCAATCTTGCTTTAACTGGAAAACTAAATCTAGATAGCACTAAAGAGTTTACTTTAGGACTGGCGTTTGGTGCAAACTCGCATAATGCAATTTCCACCCTATTTCAGTCGCTTAATATTCCTTTTGAACAGCAGAAGCAGCAATACAACGAACAGTGGAACCGATCGCGCCGCAATATCCGACCCCTAGAAAATGTTTCCTATAATGATGGAAAGTTATATCACAACAGCATTAGTTTGTTGTTAGCACATGAAGACAAAATTTATCCTGGTGCGTTGATTGCATCCCTTGCTATCCCTTGGGGTGAAGCCAAAGACGACCAAGACGAAGGAGGATATCACCTTGTCTGGACGCGGGATATGGTAAGTAGTGCATCAGGTTTAGTGGCTGCTGGTCAAACAGAAACAGCAGTGCGATCGCTAATTTATCTCGCAACTAGTCAGCAGGAAGATGGCGGTTTTGCCCAAAATTTCTGGGTTGATGGTGAACCATACTGGAAAGGTATCCAACTAGATGAAGTGGCATTTCCGATTCTTCTAGCATGGCTATTGCACCAACAGAATACTTGTTTAAAATTCGATATTTATCCGATGGTTCTGCGGGCGGCGGGTTATTTAATTCGTCACGGCCCAGCTACCCAACAAGAACGCTGGGAAGAAAACAGTGGTTATTCACCATCAACACTAGCATCTAATATTGCCGCCTTAATCTGTGCTGCTCAATTTGTTCGTAAACGTGGCGATGAAGCAACAGCACAATTCATCGAAGAATATGCCGATTTTTTAGAATCTCACATTGAAGACTGGACAGTAACTACTGAAGGAACTTTGGTTCCTGGGATCAAACGGCATTATATCCGAATTACTCCTTCAGATATTAATAATCCTCAACTTAACGAAAATCCTAACCAAGGAACTGTTTTGATCAACAGTCAACCTTCTGGTGAACCAGCAGAATTTCCAGCCAAGGAAATTGTTGATGGTGGGTTTCTACAATTAGTACGCTATGGAATTCGTAAACCAAATGACCCGATTATTGTTGATTCTGTGAAAGTAATTGATGCAGTTTTAAAAGTAGATACACCCATTGGGCCTTGTTGGCATCGTTACAACCACGATGGTTACGGTCAGCAAGAAGACGGAAGTCCTTATATTGGCTGGGGTAAGGGACGCGCTTGGCCTCTCTTGGCAGGAGAGCGAGGACATTATGAACTAGCTGCTGGCGGCGATGTCAAAACATATATCAAGGCGATGGAAGGATTTGCTTCAGACACTTGTTTGCTACCAGAACAGGTTTGGGATGAGGCAGATATCCCTGATATCTATATGTATTTAGGAAAACCAACAGGTTCAGCGATGCCTTTAATGTGGGCGCACGCAGAGTATATCAAGCTGCTACGGTCAACTCATGACGGACAGGTGTTTGATTTTATTCCAGAGGTGGCAAATCGCTATCTAGGCGAAAGAAAGCAGTGTAAATCATTGGAAATTTGGAAGTTTAACCGACAAATCAGCCAAGTAAAAAAAGGTCAAACATTGCAAATTCACGCTTTAGCATCTTTTCAATTGCACTGGTCAGATGATAATTGGCAAACCACACAAGATGCACTTTCTACTTCCACAAAGTTAGGAGTGAATTTTGTAGATATTTCTATTTCTGATAACCAGCAACAGCCAATCAACTTTACCTTTTTCTGGTTTGAAAGCAGTAAATGGGAACAACGCAATTATACGGTTGCAGTTGACTCGAAGAGACTCCGACTATAGAGCAGTCCTGTCGTTTGAGGTAATGATGGGGGCAGTTAACTGACAGCCCACAGCCGCTACCTTTATCTCAATACGCTTGGGTTAGCGCCAAAAATCTTAAACTGTGTAGGTTGGGTTGAGGAACCTAGCAAGATCCCCTACCACTTCCCTACGGGACGCTACGCGAACGTGGAAGCAAGCTACACGTAGCGTCTCTAAAGGAGAAGGGTAAACCAACGTTTCCTGGGCTTTGTTGGGTTGCGCTTTGCTTAACCCAACCTACAATTTTTCTTAACTGATCTTTATCTAATTAAATAGTAACGAAAGATTAAGCATACCAAGTCATTTTGAGTGATGGCGCAAAGTAATCTTTCTTAGGGCAAATAGAATAAAAGTGAAGATAGGGAGTAAAATATTTGAACAAATTAAAACTGATTTGATTCAGAACAAATATATGTTGAGTATACTTTGGGGTATTGTTGTTATACTGGTTGCCTTTTGGGCATTAGGACTGACACTTCATATTGCTGGAAATCTAATTCATGCAGTGTTGCTTATAGCCATTGGCCTTGCTATCTATAATTTTTTCAAAGCGCGTGATGTGTGAATAAATATAGTGTTTCCTAATCATATAAGGTACATCATAGTCCATCATAGTCCCCTCCTCGCTTGTGGGGAGGGGGTTGGGGGTGGGGTTCTTCTACCTCACTCATTATCTTTTACCCTTTAGCTGATGTTGCTACTTTATCGGCAATTACAAACAAATAATCTCCCTGATTGTTTTCATACTTTTTGAGAATCTCAGTAATACGTCCTGTATTGAGATCTGCTGCTAGCTTTTGACACCTGGCGGCAATTTCATCAGCAGAAGCTATCAAAGCAAACATAGAAATTCCAAACCGGACATTTTCATCTAAATATATTTCAGGACGATATTTACCACTATATAAAACAGGTCTTGCAAGTTTTTAGAAATAGAATAAGGTTCGATATTTACTGAGTTAAAACCTGCCTCATTGAGAGTATATCTGACCTGTTCTAAACTTGGCATCTGTTCAGCTGATTTATGTATAGCTTCTGGAAAATATTCGACTAACCAAGATTTACTTATTTGTTCTAGTGTGGCAGTAAATAATACAAAATTACCAGCCGCTAATATACGGTAAATCTCCTTAAAAGCAGGGATTATTGCCGCAAAATGATGTATTGCCAGCGTGTATAATACACCAGAGAAACTTCTATCAGCGTAATTTATAACAAATAACAAATAAATTATCTAATCTTGTCAGGCGAGCAAGATGCCCACCCCACAAGAATTAATTGAATGTTTTTTATTTGAAAATCCCTCTGAGAACTGTTAAACCAGTGCTGCTGTTGCTTTTAATCTAAAAATCTTCTCAATCACATCTTCTACCACCTTATCAGGCGTAGAAGCACCAGAAGTAATTCCCACAACAATTTCTCCATCAGGCAACCAGTTTTCTGTAGTTATTAACTGCCCATTTAATTGCCGATGTTCAATGGAATACTCTGATTTAAGGCGTTCAACAGTATCAATATGATAAGAAGGAATTCCTCGCTCAAAGGCAATTTGTTGCAACTGAGTAGTATTCGAGGAATTAAACCCACCAATTACTACCATCAAATCTAAATTATGTTCCACTAATTCCAACATGGCATCTTGGCGTTCTTGAGTGGCATCACAAATAGTATTGAAGCTTTGGAAATGTTGATTTAACTGAGTGGGGCCATACTTCTGTAACATAGTCCGCTCAAAAAGCTTGCCAATTTGCTCAGTTTCGCCTTTAAGCATGGTAGTTTGGTTGGCAATGCCAACTCTTTCTAAATCGCAATCAGGGTCAAATCCTGCTGAACAAGCTTTCGCAAATTTTGTCAGAAATTCTTCATGATTGCCACCATTGATAATATAGTCAGCAACATAAGCTGCTTCTTGCAAATTCAACACAATTAAATACTTGCCAGCGAAGGAACTAGTCGCAACTGTTTCTTCGTGCTTATATTTACCGTGAATTATTGATGTATAATCGACTTTTTTGTGCTTTTCTACTGTATTCCAAACTTTAGAAACCCAAGGACAAGTTGTATCAACAATTTTGCAGCCTTTATCATGAAGTATCTGCATTTCTTGAACGCTAGCCCCAAAAGCAGGTAAGATAACTACATCACCAGTGCCAACAACAGAAAAGTCTTTTTTAGTTCCTTCAATGGGGATAAATTCTACTTCCATCTCCTGCATGCGCTGATTTACAGAAGGGTTGTGGATAATCTCGTTAGTAATCCAGATGTGTTCTGTGGGGAAGTGCTGACGGGTTTCATAGGCCATTGCTACAGCCCGTTCTACACCCCAGCAAAAGCCAAAGGCTTGTGCTAGTCGGATTGTCACATCACCCCGTTGTAGGGTGTAATTGCGATCGCGAATTTCCTGAATCAAGTTACTCTGATACTCAGATTGCAACCGGGTGGCAACTTCTGCTTGATGACCAAAGCCCTTGCGATTGTAATTTTCTGAATGTTGGAGGCTGCGCTTAAAAGCTTTTGTATCCATTAGATTTGTCTACTTAAATTACTATTGCTTATTTTCTTGCGCCTAGACGCGATTGATACAGAGTTGTCTTCAAAGATATTACTTCTTTTTGGGCTTTAGCCTTTTTCTGTCGCAGGAGGTTGACGCTGGGGTTTTAATTCAATTTCGCTATAAATCTGCAATGCAGAACGCCAAACCATATAGCCTTCAGGACTTAAGTGTAAACCATCAGTAGTAAATTCGCGGCGGAGATTACCTTGCTTGTTGGTAAACAGGGGATGTAAATCGAGATATTTGACACCTTTTTTGGTAGATATGCTTTGCAGTTGCTGATTCAACTCGCGAATGCGACTATTGGCAACAGCCAATAGTTTATCTCGTTCTTTCCAAGTTGCTTCTTCTGCGCCATGTGGCAAAATTGATTGGACAACAATTTGGGCTGTGGGATGCGTCTTTCGTAGGTAATTGATAATTTGCCGCTGATTATCTAAAATTTCCCGATTGCTCATCCCCCGAATTAGGTCATTAATGCCAATCATCACAAAAATCACCTCTGGCTGGGTGCGGTCAAATATTTTTAATCTTTTCAAGAGTCCATTGCTGGTTTCGCCAGAAATTCCTTGATTGAGCCAATTTTTACCTTCGGGTAATAACTCAGGAGGAAACCACAAACTTAGAGAATCTCCCGCCAGGATGGTTAAATGCGCAGGATGTTGGTCAGCAGCGACCTTGGCTTCTTGGTTGAGGATATCTACCCACTTTTGATAAGTGAGTTGGTGACGGCGACCTAAATCAGGTGTAGCAATTTGCGGTGAGTCGTTTAGGTTAATTGACTCTGGGGATGTCGTTATCCCAAAAAAAGCGGCCAATCTCTGCTGTTGCCAAATTAGCAGGATGACCGCCAACATTAGGATGCCGTTGGTTAACAGCGAGAAAAATGCCCAGATAGGAAAGGTTTTTGCAGATGTAGACACGACTAGCGAAATTTACCAATTATTTGAATCAAATTTTAACGCTAGCGATCGCAAATTACACAATCTTAAATTGGGCATTGGGCATTGGAGAAGCAAACAGAAAGTTCTTTCCTCCAAACTCCAAACTCCTAACTCCAAACTACTAACTCAGCACTCATTACTAAGTAGGACGATCGCCAAACTCGGAGTTGTAACCTTCTTCGCCGTGTTCGTTGATATCCAAACCTTGCAATTCTGCTTCTTCTTTGACTCGCAGCCCGACTGTAGCATCAATAATCTTGAGAATAATCCACGTACCAACACCTGCGATTAGATAAGCAACGGCAATTGCTACTAGTTCAACTCCCAATTCACCCAAATTACCGCGCAGTACTCCGTCTTTACCTCCTCCGTTGACTTGAGTCGTAGCAAAGATGGCCGTTAAAATTGCCCCGACTGTACCACCAACGCCATGCACGGGATAAGTATCTAAAGCATCGTCAATTTGCAGCTTATGCTTGAAACTCACAGCATAGAAGCAAACAAAGGCGGTGATGAAACCAACTAAAATCGCTGATAGCGGTGTGACAAATCCGGCGGCGGGCGTGATACCCACCAAACCAGCAACGGCTCCTGTCGCTGCTCCCACGGCGGTTGGTTTATTCCGTAAAACGCTTTCCAAAATTAGCCACATTAAAGCTGCTGCCGCTGCCGCTGTATTGGTAGCAACAAAGGCTGTTGTTGCTAAATTTGTGACTACATTACCAGAAGTTCCACTGGCAGCTGATAAGGCACTTCCAGCGTTGAAACCGAACCAACCAAACCATAGCAAGGCAGCACCCAGCAAAATAAATGGAACGTTGTGCGGAGGGCTAAGACGATCGGGATGGGTTTTCCGAGGGCCAAGGACGATCGCTGCTACCAGAGCAGAAACGCCAGAACTAATATGAACTACTGTGCCACCTGCAAAGTCGAGGGCACCTAATCCACCGTACAAACCCAAGAATCCACCTTTTGCCCAGACCATGTGGGCCAGGGGGGCGTAAACAAAGGTTGACCACAGGAGGACAAACAGCGAATAGGCGCGGAAACTCATCCGCTCTACTATCGCCCCAGAAATTAAGGCTGGGGTGATAATGGCAAACATGGCTTGGTAAATCATGAATGCCTGATGCGGTATTGTTCCGGCATAAGAGACGACTTCCGGCGGGTTTGACCCTTTGAGATAATCAGTTATTTCTAACCCAACATTATTCAACCCAAGCCATTGCAATCCACCGATGAACGGTAAACCTGGCGCAAAGGCAAGACTATAGCCCCACAGAATCCAGGTAACTCCAACGATCGCCATTAAGACAAAGCTCATCATCAATGTGTTTAGGATGTTGCGCGATCGCACAAATCCACCATAGAAAAACGCCAATCCTGGAGTCATTAGCAGCACAAGTGCTGCTGAAATCAGCATAAATGCTGTGTCTCCAGTATCAGCAGTAGGCGGGGCAGCAGTTGGGGTTTGGGCAAAAGCATTGCCCATCAACGGCCCTCCTAAAAATAGTAGGGTGATAGCTCCAATCATCACAACTTTCTTCAACACTTTTTTTTCTTCCTAACCAGCAATGATTTGTATCCTTAACTACATTTGATTACTTTTATTGACACATTTTTGTCTTGAAAGTTACTTAACCCGAATTTTCTTGAAATGTTAACAAAAATATAAACCGGATTGTAGTTGCCAAGATTTAAATTAGCGTATAAACACGCAATCATTACATTGCATCTTTTTTTTTTAAAGAGAAGAATAGTATTTTATGCAAGCCTGATAAAATTCCAAATTTTTATTTACCTACTGTTACAAAGCAAAATACTGGTAATAATTTAAAATTATTGTCAAGTATCACCAGTATTTTCAGAGAATTTAGACAAAATATACAGCAGATTTAAACTTCTCTACGAACGCAAACAGCGTGTTCAAGACAGAGGCTACACTAATGTCAGGTACAGAAATACCCCAACCTGCGCGATCGCGATCGTCTCTTAGAGAAAAAAGAAGCAAGTAGCGTAAAGGTTGGGGAGAAGTATACCTCATGTAGTTGCAAAATACTGCCTCATGAGTTTTCTTTATATCTCCCGCATAAACACGTAGATATCCAGATACCTGCTTCTGACAGGTTAGTTGCAAAAAAACTTTTGCAATTTTGCGTGAGATTATTATCTGTTTCAAAGGGAACAATATAAAAGTTATTGGTCAAAAAAATAATATAGAAATTTTACTTAACTTCTGGGAGCAAACATGATAATTAAAACACTCACTAAGGCTAAACATACTCCGATTAAGTCGTAGCGGTCTGGAGTTACGCCGTCTACCTTCCAACCCCAAAGCATTGCCATTGCGATAAACACGCCGCCATAAGCCGCATACACTCTGCCAAAATTTGTTGGTTGTAAAGTTGCAATAACCCCATAGAAAGCTAAAGCAATTCCCCCTAATATGCCCAACCAGGACGGCTTACCTTCGCGCAACCACAACCAGATCAAGTAGCCGCCCCCAATTTCCAATAAACCAGCCCACAAAAAATACAGCAGAGACTTAATCATTTGACGGATTATTTAATAACATATAACTCAGTAAAATTACGCTAACGCTTTTAAGTAAACTATTGCCATTAATTAAGGTAAGTTTATTGACCAAATTGGGCATGGAGCACAAGAGGCAGAGGTGCAAAGGGGCAAGGGGGAAAACTGCAACTTCTCCTCTACTTATCTGCCCCTTGCGCCCCTGCTCCCTTATCCCTCCACTCCCCACTCCCTATTCCCTACTCCCCAGAATGTAGATAAGGCTCAAGGATGAAAGCACCATTACCTGATAACGAAGCACAGAGAATCGAGACACTTTTGCAGTATAAGATTCTCGATACGCGATCAGAAGCCACCTTTGACGATCTGACTCGTTTAGCCTCGTATATTTGTCAGACTCCTATTGCCTTAATTAGCTTAATTGATACAAATCGCCAATGGTTTAAGTCGAAAGTCGGTTTGGATGCCCCAGAAACACACCGAGATTTTGCATTCTGTGCCCATGCCATTCTCCAGCCTGATATTCTGGTCGTGCCTGATGCAAGAGATGACGAACGGTTCGCTACAAATCCACTGGTGACATCTGATCCAAATATTCGGTTTTATGCTGGTGTACCTCTAACAAACCCTGAAGGATACGCCCTCGGAACCCTATGTGTAATTGACTACGTACCACGAGAACTTAACCCAGAACAAATAGAGGCATTACGAACTTTAGGTCGTCAAGTCATTAAGCAACTGGAATTGCGCCGAAATTTAGCCAGTTTGGTACTTGTTACCAAGAAAGGCAAACAGGCACAGATGGTAGGCAAGCAATTTTTCAAAAAGATTGCAGCAAGTTTTGGTTTATCGTCAATAATTTTAGTTCTGATTGGGGTAGTTTCTTATCAAAATACAAGAGTATTTAATAATTTTAATCACAGTATAGTAAAAAATACCTGTAAAAAAATTAACAGCCTAGAGAAAATACTGTCCCAGGTAAAGGATGCTGAGATTGGACAACGTAGTTACATCTTCACTGGAGAAAAACTTTATCTAAAATCGTATCAAACAGCACTTGGTAACGTCGATCAAGGAGTTGCCAAGCTGAAGAATTTAACAGCAGATCAACCGAATCAACAAAAGCAGATTGCAACGCTTGAATTTCTGATAACGGCTAAACTTACTGAATTAAAACAGACTATCGACTTGCACCAGAACAAGGGATTAGAGGTGGCGTTGCAAGTACTGCTGAGAAACGACCAACAAAATCTCATGGATGATATCCGCAAGGCGATCAATGAGATGGAAAACGAGGACAGGGGACGAATCCGACAGCAGTCACAAGCAGCAAAGACTTGGACTCGGAACACAATTGTGATACTGGCGATCGCTTTAAGCCTAAGTTTTATCGTTCTTGCTATAGTCTACTACTTGATCTATCGTGAGGTTATAGAACGGAAGAGGACAGAAGAAACCTTAAATCAAGAACGCAACTTTACCTCAGCAGTCCTTGATACAGTTGGCGCGTTGGTAATAGTTCTCAATTCTCAAGGGCAAATCGTTCGTTTCAATCAAGCTTGTGAGCAAATAACTGGTTACTCCTTTAATGAGGTGAGGGGTAGGTATTTTTGGAACTTGTTCCTCATTTCTGAAGAAGTAGAGCCGGTCAAAGCAGTTTTCGAGCAATTGCTAACTGATCAATTCCCCAATGAGTACGAAAATTATTGGGTAATGAAGAATGGTAATCGGCGGCTGATTTCCTGGTCGAATACCATTTTAAAAGACTATGAGGGCTGTGTTGAATACATTGTTGGCACTGGCATTGACATTACCGATGGCAAACGAACACAACAGCATCTGACTGCACAATATGCTGCAACCCGCGTCCTAGCAGAGTCTGCCACAATTAGCAAAGCTACTCGCCAAATATTGCAAGGAATCTGTGAGAGTTTGAGATGGGATTTGGGTGAAATTTGGATGGTCGATGAGCAAGCAAATGTGCTGCATTTTCTCGATATCTGGCATAAAGCATCCCTTGAGATGCAAGAGTTTGAAACACTGAAGCGGCAAACCACCTTTACACGAGGAATTGGACTACCTGGCCGGGTTTGGGCTAGTTCTGAACCTGTTTGGATTGCTGATATCGCTAAAGATATTAATTTCCCTAACTTCAAAATAGCTGCTCAAGTAGGACTACATGCAGCTTTTGGTTTTCCGATCCGCAGCGGTAACAAAATCCTCGGTGTCATTACCTGCTTCAATCGTGAAATCCAGCCGCTTGACGAAGATTTAGTAAAAGCGATGAATTCTATCGGTGAGCAAGTAGGGCAATTTATCCAGCGTAAACAGGCTGAAGAAGAAATACAACGCCAAAATTTGCGATCGCAACTATTTACTGAAATCACCCTGAAGATTCGTCAGTCTTTGGACATCGAAGAAATTCTCCAAATCACTGCAGAAGAGGTACAAAAGATTCTCCAGACTGACCGAGTTTTAATCTATCAGCTTTTGCCAGATCAGTCTGCAAACACCGTTATTGAAGCAGTAGTTTCTGGCTTACCAGCAATCAAAGAGCAAAACAACACCGCCCCCTACTTTGAAGCAGAATATCTCCAACAGTACTATCTACAGCAGTACCGTCAAGGAAAGATTTTCGGACTGGATAACTTGGATCTCCTGGAAGTTGAACAAAGCCATCTGGAATTAATGCAACAGTTTGGGGTCAAAGTCAATTTAGTTGTACCCATTCTTGTTAAAGAAGAACTTCGCGGTTTGCTCATAGTTCATCAGTGTGACGATTCCCACCACTGGTCTAGCTTTGAAACTGATCTTTTGCGGCAAATAGCCGACCAAGTAGGTATTGCTTTAACCCAAGCCCAACTATTAGCAGCAGAAACTCGTCAGCGACAAGAACTGGAAATTGCCCGTCGCCAAGCCGAATTAGCTTCTCAGACGAAAAGTGCCTTTTTGGCAAATATCAGTCATGAAATTCGCACGCCGATGAACGCTGTATTAGGAATGACCAGTTTGGTGTTAGATACTCCCTTAGACCCAGAACAGCAAGATTTTATTGAAACAATTCGGAGTAGTGGAGACGCTCTTTTAAGTTTAATCAACGAGATTTTGGATCTTTCCAAACTTGAGGCTGGAGAGATGGCTCTCGAAACTCTCGATTTTGACCTATCCACTTGTGTGGAAGAAGTGGTGGAATTATTGGCTCCCTCAGCCCATAACAAGGGATTAGAAATTGCCGCACTGATTGATCGCAACGTCCCCACCCAACTCAAAGGAGATACTGGTAGGCTGCGGCAAATTTTGATGAACTTAATCAGCAACGCGATCAAATTTACCAGCGCTGGCGAAGTATTAGTGCAAGCCGAATTGCGTTCGCTTTCCTCGACTACAGCCACCATCCATTTTGCCATTACAGATACAGGTCTTGGCATTAGCTCTGAAGACCAACGCAAACTCTTTACGCCATTTACCCAAGTGGATGCTTCGACCACTCGCAAGTATGGTGGTACTGGTTTGGGATTAGCCATCTGTAAACAACTTGTAACTTTGATGGGAGGAGTGATTGGGGTAGAAAGTCAGATGGACAAAGGATCTAAGTTTTGGTTTGAGGTGCTTTTTACCAAACAAGTTGAGCTTGTTGAGCCAAAATGCGAACGCAGACTTTTGCAAAATTGCCGCTTATTGGTAGTGGATAACAACGCTACTAATTATAAAATTATCTCCCATCAAGCTACTCATTGGGGAATAGAGGTAGATCGAGCTGACAGTATTGCTGCCGCCGTTAAAGTTATTCAGCAAGCTAGTGAGCAGGGGAAATTATATCATGTTGCCTTGGTTGATATGCAAATAGCCCAAACAAATGGCATGACAATAAAAGAACAAATTCCAGCCAATTCTGCAATTGCTAAGATCCCTTTGATTATGCTCGCCTCTACTAATCAACGGGATGAAGTGCAACAGGCACTCAAAATCGGATTTGCTGCTTATTTAGTCAAACCCATTAAGCCATCACGACTCCTTGATGCCATCATAAATATTTTAGAAACTCAGCCGGAATCAGAACAAGGGTTTAGAGGCAGGAGGCTAGAGGCTACAGAAGAAATTCCGAGTACAGAAACTTCAGGTATTCTGACTTCTTCCCCTAACTCCTCTACTAAATCCAAGTTAAGAATTCTCTTAGCCGAAGATAATTTGGTGAATCAAAAAGTAGCACTAAAGCAACTCCAGAGTTTGGGCTATAAAGCCGATGTCGTTGCCAATGGAAAGGAAGTTTTGCAGCTATTAGAAAAAATTCCTTACGATTTGATTTTAATGGATTGCCAAATGCCAATTCTCGACGGTTTGGAAACCACAAAAGAAATTCATCGTTGGCAAGAGGACACTTTTGCATTGGGTCATCGTCCTATAGTGATTGCGATGACAGCTAATGTAATGAAAGAAGACGAACAAACGTGTCTAAATGCCGGAATGGACGACTATTTGAGTAAGCCAGTATTTAAAGAAAAATTGGCTGAGACTTTAGAGCATTGGACAGGTGTGATCGTTTCCCAACAAGAAGCAGCTGTGTATGAACAGACAGTTTCCACTGACTTAGCAATTGATTGGGAACACTTGCATCAAATATCAGGAAATGATGAAGAATTTGAATTAAATCTATTGCAAATATGCGTTGAAGATACTAAACCCCGTTTAGAGATAATTAAAGCAGCGATCGCATCTGATGACTTTGGGCAAATAGCGCGACAAACTCATCACCTTAAAGGAGCTAGTGCCAACATTGGAGCCACAGCTATGTACTTAGCAGCTGACAAATTAGAACAACTAGCTAACGATCAAGACCTTAAAGGTACTACTAATTTAATTTTAGAATTAGAAGAATTTGTCAACTGCATTCAATACTTTTTAATTAAATAGGACTTATGCAAAAGTAGACGTTGTAGGGGCAATTTATGAATTGCCCCTAGGTGAAAATAAGGGTTTCAGCTATTGTTTGCGTAAGTCCTGTTAAAAACAAAGTCGTGAAGGAGGCAGGAGGCAGGTGGTCACTGAGCGAATGCGAGTGCGTCTCGTAGAGAAGGTACTGGTTTTGCCGCGCTCGTGCCAAATGCTGAAAAATGGTCGCATGAGGCGATAGTTGCAAGGTAAAATGCGCGACAAGAGTGGATGGAAAAGCTGAAGATGGCAGAGATTTTTGGGGAAAAACCAGCAAAAGAGTTTCTTTACGAGTGTTGAAATGATGATCCTGCTTTACAGATTGTGATTAAAAAACTATTGGCAAAGTTTGGGCAATGGGGAATCGCTTGCGTAGATAGGGTGTTTGGGTAGTGCAATTGCCCAACATGGCAATGCTGTCGGGTGATGGCTTCCATGACACTGCATCAACAACAATTGCCCGATCTATCCCAACAATTGACATTATGTAAATAAAATACTACATTCGTAGTATAAAAGAATAGCCTCCTCAAAAGCATTGCAATAATGCTTTCTTGGGTCTGTAGCTCTAACGGTAGAGTTCCCAGATGTCACTTGTGCCCTGACAGAAAAAGCTTACATACTTCAATACCTTTGCCAAAATACGAGGCTACAAAAATTTTGGTAAAAACGGCAAAATGACTCATGTCCAGGACTTACGCAACTGTCACAAGCGAGGGCGCGGCGCAGCCGTGCCAAGCGCCAAACAACTAGACAATAAACATAGGAATATCCGGACGTTTTAGTTGCTCAACTAAATAATTTGATAGCAAAGAGTGCTTAATTTGATAAATGGTTTGTCCGCTTTTATACGCTAAATCTTTGAGACTGGAGTTTAGACTAAGCAGCAAGAAATGGCTCAGCAGTGCTGAGTTTAGAAAAGACAAACTTCAAATGATGAAAATATTTGAGATTAAGCAGA
>NZ_JBALDD010000008.1:0-203294 GCF_036917555.1 Nostoc sp.
GAGAAATCTTTTAGCAGCACCAGTTTTTTCTCGCGCACTACTTGGTCAACAATTATTACTTTTCCTTGTTTTTGTTCTTAACCGAGAAGTATTGACTTATGACCAAGTAATGAGCGGAGAACTAGATAGATATTTGCGTCAGATTGATCGGGAATAAAAAGTGGAATTCTCAAAGTCATTCGGGGAGAAGGAATTTATGTAACCCCTTCATATAAATGAATGCTTTTAAAACCTAAACTTTCAGTTACCCTGAAGGTTTAAATTAAATAATTATTTACTGAACCTTCTCCCTTTATTAACTCTGTTTTTTACCTAAGATTTTCAGGCATTTTCACAATAGCGATCGCAAAACATTTTATCAATCTATTACTGATTTTTTCAAAGGTGCTAATTCATGATTAATATTCTATTTACCTATCTTTTAACAGACATCCCATTAACATCACAAGGTAACTCTACTTATTCTATTGTACTGACAACGTTATTAGGATTAGGCTTTATTTATTGCTGCTGTGACTATAGGAGCAATTGCCTGGTACAATTCCAAACGTCTTGTAGGTTGGGAAGATAAAGAGCGTCCTGATATTGTTCCAGAAATTGATCGGTAATAATTTTTTGTCTGCCTACTTTTAGTTTTCGTCAGCTAAAGGTAGATGTATAGTAAATGTACTACCCTTACCTGGTTCAGATGTTACATCGATTGTGCCTTGATGTGCTTCGATAATACAGCGAGAAAGATATAGTCCCAAACCACTACCAGAACGTTGGTGTTTCCCTTGACGAAATCGCTCGAATAATATTGCCTGATCTGGTTTAGAAATTCCTGGCCCTGTATCTCGGATATCAATATTCACAGCTACCGGAGTCAGATAGCAGTGAATATCTACAGAACCTTTGTCTGTAAACTTGATGGCATTGCCGATGAGATTTGTCAAAACTCGCCGCAGTTCTAAGCGATCGCCCATAATGGTGCTTGCAATTTCATCTCGATCAATGTTTACAGCTAATCCTTTTTCTTCAGCTAAAGGAGTTAATTCTTGGGAAACTTCACTAACTAATTCCTGAATATTGCAGAGAGAAATTCTTAAGGTTTTACAGCCCGCTTCATGACGATAAACTTCTAACAAGGTATTTACCATTTCCAGCAGGTCTTGATTGCTGCCAATCATGGTATCAATTATCTCTTGCAATTGTGGCGAAACATCGCAAAATCTGCCTTGCAGCAATAATTTTAATACGCGGTTGGAGGCTACCAATGGTATACGTAAATCGTGAGTAAAACGCGAGACAAAATCTGCCCGAAGATTCGCCATCTGATCTCGTTCGTCGATACTATGCTTGAGGCGCAGGAGCGATCGCACCCTCGCATGTAGTTCATCAGGATCGAATGGTTTGCGAATGAAGTCATCTGCACCAGCGTCAAGTCCTTCAACAACGCTAGACTCATAGTGAGCCGTAAGCAGCAAAATCGGGATAAATGGCAACGCCTGATTCTGTCGGATGCGCCGAGTAAATTCATAGCCATCTAGCTCCGGCATCATCACATCTAAGAGAATTATGTCTGGCGGTGACTCTTGAACCATAGCCAGAGCAATCTTACTATCTTCTACCAAGCTAATTTCATAGTCCTCATCTTCTAGGACTGCTTCTAAGACCAGTAGATTGTCAAAAACATCATCGACAACGAGAATTTTATCTTTTTTGACAGTTTTAGTTAAAGACATGGCTAAATAAAAAAGAAGTGCTTGGCTATCCCTAGCAAATCTAGTAATAGCTTACTTCACCAGCGCTGAGATTATTAAGTATTCACATTTTCCTTTAAAGTATCCTGAATTAAATATCCTCTTTTGTAAGCAATTATACTGTTGCTTTATTAGTTAGTGTATAAATTAATACTTATAGCTATTTTTAGGTAAATAGACCACGCAGTAGGAGCACAGCAATGCTGCGCCCCTACGATAAATGTGGTTCAAATAAATATTGAGATAGCAAATGAAAAATTGTTTACCATAGAACATCGCTCATCAAGTTAATGTATAAAAATATTTTTTGATTGAATTATATTGTCCATATCGGAACTCTTGCCTTAGAAAAGCTTACAAGATAAGGTTATTTATGTCTAATGGTAGATGAAGTTCAGGGAATAATACCAAACGTATTGCTTTTTGTATAAGATCCCGAATAGAAGAACGAGATTATTTTAATCTGTACTTTAGATAAATAACAGTAAAGTTAAGCAACTATGAGTGAAATCAAGATCCTTGTAATTGAAGATCACAACCTGACAAGAATCGGCTTGCGGTCAGCCTTACAAACCCAACCAGAGTTTAACATTGTTGGTGAAGCAGCCAATGCAGCCGACGGTATCAAGCTTCTGAAAACTCTCAAGCCGGATGTTGCTACTATTGACATTGGTCTGCCTGACATGGATGGTATTGAGCTAACACGCACATTTAGGCAATATCAGGCAGAGAATGAGGACTACACAACAAAGCTGCTAATTTTAACGATGCAAAATAGCGAACAAGCAGTTTTAGCAGCATTTGCAGCAGGTGCAGATTCTTATTGCATGAAGGATATCGAAACTGAGAAACTAATAGAGGCTGTGCAAACGACTTATGCAGGTAGCTCATGGATCGATCCAGCGATCGCAGACCTTGTACTACAACAAATACGTCAAGATTTCCCCGATGGCAACAGAGGCGCATCTGGAAAAAGAGTCTTGATTGAAGGTATTGACCCAGATGTTGAGAAAAGTATAGTTAGCTATCCTTTAACTCACAGAGAGATGGATGTTTTAGAGTTGATTGTCGCTGGCTGTGACAATGCAGAAATTGCTAAAAGGCTCTATTTAACAGTTGGTACTGTCAAAACTCATGTTCGAGGTATTCTCAATAAACTCTGTGTTGCTGACCGGACACAAGCTGCTGTCCGTGCTTTGCGGGCGGGATTAGTACCGTGAGTAAGTAAATAGCTATTATCAACTGCGTACACAAGAACAGTTAACAAATAAAAATATTTCTTCCCCAGTCTCCAGTCCCTAAAAGCGGTTAACTGGGACAAAGATTTATGAAGAAATTGTTACAAAGTTTAGTAGAATGACATAATTGACTAAATAAGTATTTTTATATACATACATGATAGCGGATCAATTTCCCTGGCTTACCGCGATTGTCTTACTGCCACTTGTTGCTTCCCTGCTCATCCCTGTGTTGCCTGATAAAGATGGTAAGCGCGTGCGTTGGTATGCACTGGGTATAGGTATTGCAGATTTTGCCTTGATGTGCTACGCCTTTTGGAAGCATTACGATGCCAGCAGTGCTAGTTTTCAAATGGTGGAAAATTATGCTTGGGTGCCTCAGTTAGGTTTTAACTGGGCGGTATCAGTCGATGGGCTTTCAGCGCCACTTGTGCTTTTAGCCGGATTTGTCACCACACTCTCGATATTTTCAGCTTGGCAAGTTGATCACCGACCTCGCCTCTTCTATTTTTTGATGCTAGTGCTGTATTCGGCACAGGTAGGGGTGTTTGTTGCTAAAGACTTGCTGCTATTTTTCATCATGTGGGAAGTAGAACTGATTCCCGTCTACCTACTAGTCTGCATTTGGGGTGGGCAAAGGCGTCGTTATGCAGCTACGAAATTTTTATTGTATACCGCAGCTGCTTCTATATTTATTTTAGTGGCAGCCCTGGCAATGGGTCTATATGGCGGCGGTAATATGACATTTGACATCACCGCTCTCGCCAGCAAGGAATATCCCCTTGGTCTACAACTGCTACTTTATGCAGGATTGTTGATTGCATTTGGTGTCAAGCTTGCTGTTTTCCCGATGCATACTTGGTTGCCTGATGCCCACGGCGAAGCATCCTCTCCTGTGTCGATGATTTTGGCTGGTGTATTGCTGAAGATGGGCGGATACGGACTGATTCGCCTGAATCTTGAATTGCTTCCCGATGCACACATTTATTTTGCGCCGGTTCTAGCCATTCTCGGTGTTGTCAACGTTATCTATGGTGCATTGAACTCCTTTGCTCAGACCAATATGAAGCGGCGTTTAGCTTATTCGTCGATTTCTCACATGGGGTTTGTACTGCTTGGGATTGCGTCCTTCACTGATTTGGGAATTAACGGCGCGATGTTGCAGATGATCTCGCATGGTTTAATTGCATCAGTGCTGTTCTTCTTAGCAGGTGTTACTTACGATCGCACCCACACAATGGTAATGAAAGATATGGGCGGTATTGGTCAAGCCATGCCCAAAGTCTTTGCCCTGTTTACAATCGGAGCAATGGCATCTCTGGCACTTCCTGGTATGAGCGGCTTTGCTGGCGAACTCTCGGTATTTGTTGGAATGACAAGCAGTGACGTTTACAGTTCGACTTTCTGCACCGTAACGGTTTTTCTCGCTGCAGTTGGAGTTATCCTCACACCGATTTATCTACTTTCCATGCTGCGAGAGGTGTTTTATGGTAAAGATGCAGCACTGCTATGCGACATTAATAATTCAGGCTTGGAAAATCAAGAAGATCAGGGAACAGTTTGTTTTGGTACAGACTGTCTCGTACCAGAAGATGCAGTCTACGAGGATGCTAGACCTCGTGAGGTATTTATCGCCGCCTGTTTTCTGCTGATGATTATTGGTATTGGTTTCTATCCTAAGATGGCAATGCAGATGTATGATGTGAAGACCGTTGCAGTCAATGCTAATCTTCGCCAGTCTTATGCCATAGTCTCGCAAACTAATCCTCAGATTTATGCAAAAGGATTCTTGGTTCCGCAAATTTCAGAGGTTGAGGTAGCGCCCGTTTTGGGAACTTTGAAGTAAGCTTTTTGACCAATAGACTTATGGAAAAGAGCAATGTCTAAGACAGCCCTTCAGGTTGGAGGGTGATGCCCGAAGATTCGCTAACGCAATCGACGGTAACCGCGAATACTGCTATCCGCTCACCGATACCTGTCTAGCCCTTTTGTTAGCAGATAACTTTGACCAAACACTTTACGCAGCCTACAATTAGTGTATTAGATTATATATACGTAGGTTGCGTATGGCTACCACTTCCTTCTTTGATGAACAAAAAGAGCAATCTTTAATAAAAGCTAGAATTGTTGAGAAATATTTTTGGGCTTGGGCAAAAGTAATAATCGGAACTATTAAAAAGCTTGAAAGTGAAAGTAGAGAAGTTGATCCAAGAATTGCCTACATAGACCTTTTTGCAGGCCCAGGTCGATACAAAGATGATTCAAAATCAACACCAATAAAAGTTTTAGAAACTGGGATTTATAACCCAGATATGCAAAATAGGCTAGTGACAGTATTTAATGATGTTGATGCAGAAAATGTCAGTTCTCTTGATGAAGCTATAAATTTAATTTCTGGTATTGAAGATTTAAAATATAAGCCTAAAGTATTCAATCATGAAGTTGGGGAAAATATTGTCAAGACATTTAACGAACTAAAGTTAGTCCCTACATTATTTTTTGTAGATCCGTGGGGATATAAGGAATTATCGCTAAAACTGATTAACTCAGTTGTAAAGAACTGGGGGTGTGATTGCATCTTCTTTTTCAATTACAACCGCATCAATATGGGTTTAGGTAACGCAGCTGTTGAAGAACACATTAATGCGCTATTTGGAAAAATACGAGCCGATCAAGTACGCGAACAACTAAAAATGCTTAAACCAGAAGAACGGGAGTTAACAGTTGTAGAGGCAATTTGCGAAGCTCTTAAAGAAATGGGTGGAGAGTATGTTCTACCTTTTCGCTTCAAACATGAGAATGGGAAACGAACTAGTCATCATTTAATCTTCGTCAGTAAGCACGTGAAAGGCTATGCAATCATGAAAGACATAATGGCAAAAGAGAGTTCTGAACAAAATCAAGGTGTGCCTTCTTTTGAATACAATCCAGCTACCTATAGACAACCGTTACTTTTTGAATTTTATCGTCCTCTTGATGACTTAGAAGAAATGCTATTGGATACATTTGCAGGTCAAACAATAACCATGCTAGAAATTTACAATCAGCATCATATTGGAAGGCATTATATTAGCAAGAACTATAAAGATGCTCTTAATAACCTTGAAGCTAAAGATAAGATTACAGTACATCCACCTGCTAATAAACGAAAAAAGATCAAAGGTGAAATTACATTCCGCGATTCAGCAGAAGTGACATTTACACCTAAGTAGTAATTGCCAAATTCTCTTTTTTTGCTGCTAATTTAAGTGAAGTATTTCCCCATTTTTTTTGATGCAACTTCCAAGCATCAGGCATTTCATCCCATATTTTCCCATCCAGTAACCTACCTCCAGCTTTAGAAGTTCTGCCGCCAATTTGCTTGAAAAAGAATGCAACTTCTGCTGCTTGACACTGATCATAAATATCTTTTACCCACTCAGTTTTTAGAGGGCGATGTTTTTGTCCAGACTCTCCACCAACAATAACCCAGTGAATATCTGTTAACTCAAGATTCAATTCACCTAAAAGTGGTTCACATGAAAGAAAGCGGACAGTCGCCGGAACTTGGCGAAGAAAGTCAACACGATGAACATAGTTTTGATTTTCAACTGACACACCCAACCAGATATTTTCATGAAATTTTAGATCAGAAGCCAACTCAAGTAATCGATCAGGTCGTTTGGTTAATATTTGATATATGTGCCAAGGCGTTTCATGAATCACTTTAAAGACCTTTTGAATGAAATCAAGAGGTACATCTTCATGAAAAAGGTCGCTCATTGAATTCACAAATATTCTACTTGGAATACGCCACTTTAAAGGTTCTGCTAACCTTTCCGGGTGTAAGGTTAAATCAAATCCATTCTTGAAGTTATTAGGAAAACGTTTAGTAAGAGCTTCTGCATAGCAATGCAAACAACCTGGGCTAACTTTGTTACAACCAGTAGTTGGGTTCCAAGTTTTATCTGTCCACTCAATACCTGTGTGCGTACTAGACATATTACATAACCTTGTAAATTACAAATTCTGCAAATTATACTTTTTAGGATCTATGATTTTTATAGTGTATACGTACTATAACAGAACTCACGATCATCTCATCGCAGTATATGGAGCGAAGCGATCGCACAATCCAACCATTTAAATTTCCATAGTAGAATTTTGCCAGAGCCACAGGCACTGAAACTCAAGGCTCGGAGGATGGATTAAGAAACAGTAAATCAAAGTATCCCAGCAACGCTCAAAAACTCGCCTCAAACTGCTACCAATACATGGGATGCTAGTTGATGATTACTGAGTTTTACCAATGTCTGTTGTTTCTGGTGTCACTGTTACTGTTCCTGCCACAACTGCTAATTTGGGGCCTGGTTTTGATTGCATTGGTGCAGCTTTAAAGCTGTACAACAAGTTCAAGTTCACTCGCCTGGAAGAGGGTGGGCTAATTATTCATGTCACTGGTACGGAAGCCCAACGAGTTCAAACCGATGAGAACAATCTCCTTTACCAAGCGTTTGTCAAGTTCTATCAACATATAGAACAAACACCGCCGACTGTGAAAATAGAAATTAAGTTGGGTGTACCGTTGGCGCGGGGTTTGGGTAGTTCGGCGACAGCAATTGTTGGTGGATTAGTTGCGGCAAATCAACTTGAAGGTGCAACTCTGTCTCAGTCGCAGGTGATGGAGTTAGCGATCGCAATGGAAGGACATCCTGATAATGTAGTTCCAGCTTTGTTGGGAGGATGTCGTCTTGCTGCTACCAGTGGCGCAGGTTGGGAAATTTGTGATGTTCCCTGGCATAAAGATGTTGTACCAGTTGTGGCTATTCCTAATTTTGAACTTTCCACTTCAAAGGCGCGGGGTGTTCTCCCCACTGAAGTGAGTCGTGCGGATGCGATTTTCAATACAGCCCATTTGGGCTTATTGTTGCGCGGCTTGGAAACTAATAACGGACAATGGTTAAAGACGGCTTTGCAAGATAGATTGCATCAGCCCTATCGGAAAGCTTTGATTCCTGGTTATGATGCTCTCAACATTGCATCTGTTAGTGCTGGTGCTTATGGTATGGTAATTAGTGGTGCGGGGCCGACACTGTTAGCTTTGGCGGATAAGTTACACTCAAAGGCTGTGGAGGCGGCGATGTTAGCTGCTTGGCAAAAAGAAGGAATTACAGCCGAGGTGCGCTCGCTTTCTCTAGATACCCAAGGCGCAAAAAGCTTTTAATATTTTACTCGGCACTTAAAACTCGATTTATGGAGCAAACTCAGGCTGAAATAGCGGCGCTTAACTCTCAAATTCAGGTTCTTTTAGAAGAACGCGCTGCACTCACTATTAATAATGTCATCTCTGGCGAGAATGATTCACCCCAGGCGATGGTGGAAGCTTACCGCCGTCAAGCCAGGGAAAATGCCCAATTATCAGTTGAACTCCAAGGCATAGATGCAGCGATCGCCGCCTTGGAAGCCCAGATAAAACAAAAACAAGGTAAGTTAGTGCGTTGGCAAGGTGAATCCAAACAACTTATCCAACAGCAGCAGCTAGAGGAAGCCAAAGAAGTGGCTCAGGTTCATGCTCAACGCATTAATCAACTAGCAAGTGAACTGGCTGCAGAAGTCCGTTTTCTTAAGGCTTGTGCCAATCAACTGAGTCCAATGTATTGGCAGATTTATTACAAGCCTTTTATTACTGGCTTTAAGACAATCTCTGTTCCCTATGTCCGCTCTGATGGAGAAGTGTGGACAATTGTTAACAGGATTGTTTAATGCTTTACCCTTTGCGTTGGTATGCAATACATATTTACAGCAATCTTAAGAAAGATGTGACTAATGCATATCAACCTGGAGAGAGGGATTTAGGCTCAGGGTTCAAAGATATTTCTTCCAAAATGGGATGCTCCCTGATGCTCAAAGATAAATGCTGGCTTTCCTTACAAGTTCCTCAAATTGTTTTGCTATAAATATAAATATAAGGCGAAAACTTTTAAGAGATTTAAAATTCAAAAATCGCTAAACATAGTTGAGGGATTAGTCATTTTTGACAATCCAGCATCTGGAAACCCGAAACCGTAAAGACCAATTACCAATGAAATCGGAGGTCTATATGATGTTTAAAAAGATTCTAGTTGCATTAGATCGCTCGGAAATAGGGCAACAGGTTTTTAAGGAAGCATTGGATTTAGCAAAGTTAACACAAGCTAGCTTAATGTTACTTCATGTCCTATCTTCGGAAGAAGAGGGTAGTCCTTATGTACCTATGCTGTCTAATATGGACTACTATCCAGAATTGACCAGTCAAAGCTTTGAGTTATACCAACAACAGTGGGATACCTTTAAAAATTTAGGAATCCAGATGTTGCAATCTTTTTGTGCCCAAGCAAACACAGCAGGTGTGACTACAGAATTTACACAAAATGTTGGTAATCCTGGTCGCATTATTTGTGATTTAGCCCATAGTTGTGGCGCTGACCTAATTGTTATGGGGCGTCGGGGTCATTCTCGGTTGATGGAACTATTTCTCGGTAGTGTGAGTAACTACGTTCTTCACCATGCTCCTTGTTCAGTACATGTTGTGCATCTTTCAGTTACTCCTAAAATAGATGAAGTTGTCAAAGAAACTACAAGTGCTTTCAGCGTTAACTAACTACTAAGCTATTCCACATCTAACTTGCATTATTAGAGTGGGTAATACTTCGGCGTGACGCTATGCAAAATTAAAGTTGAGAGTGAAAAGTGGATCTATGAAAGAAGATACTAGCGAGATCGTTGGTTTTCATGCTCATGTTTACTTCGATCCTGCAAGTCGGGATGTAGCTGCGCGTGTACGTGAAGGATTAGGTGCTAGGTTTGACGTGCGACTCGGACGCTGGTTTGACAAGCCCATTGGGCCCCATCCAAAAGCGATGTATCAAGTTGCTTTCTTACCGAATCAGTTTGATAAAGTCGTTCCTTGGTTAATGCTCAATCGTGAGGGATTGGATATTCTCGTCCATCCTGAGACAGGGAATGCTGTGGCAGACCATACAGTTCATTCCTTATGGTTAGGAGAAAAGCTAAATTTGAATATTGAGTTTCTTCAACAGCTTAGTCCGACTTTATCCAATTAAGGAAAGTAAACGACTTTGTTGGGTAAAAGTTTTGGTTTGAGGCGTGAAACTTTTTCTATTGTGACTAATTCTGGTGAAATTGAAAAAGTCCAATTTCTTAATCAATAAAGGTTTCAGGTTTGGGCCTATGCATAGGCGCTTTAGCGGTTTGCTGCAAGTATTGCAATAAAGGAAAAATGGATAAAGTCGAGGCTCAGACCATGACTAAAACTTAAGCTACAGCAGATTACAACTTGCTGAGGTACAGATAATCGTAGGGGCACAACATGTTGTGCCCCTACACGTGTACTTCATTTACCTGAAATAGCGTATTAATGGGACTCAGACAAAAAATAGCCATAAAAAAGCCTTAAATCTATATGCAGAAAGGCTTTGACATCGTTTTGCCTAGTTTCTTGATGTATCTGGGTTTCAAGCATTCTTAAGCATTTGGTGTATTTTCCTTGCCTTGTACGGATTTGAGTCTTGTTTATGCATCAAAAATGTTTAAGTCCCGTTAACCGCTTGTTTCTACGAACGTCTCCTAAGTTGGCCTGAGATAATTCTTTGACCGCCCACTTTTGCATGATGCTATTACCCCCTTCTGTTCTCTCAACACTATACTTATCAAGCCTTTCACTCTTATGTTAAGTCTCTTGTTTGATTGTTAAGAAAGATGCAGGTAATGGATAGGGGGAGGGTTGGGGAAGGGTGTACCTTATGTATTTGCAAAACCCTGTAACAAGTGAGGAGGCGACTATGATATACCTTACTTTTACTATTATTTAGTAAGAGAAGGAGAATCGTGTAGATAATTGGTCTTTCAAGACGCGATAAATCGTGTCTCTACATCAGGATTTTGTTGCTCATTCTGAACTGTATTGAACTCTAGAATTGAAGCAACTGATTGACTTTAATATTTAGTCATTCGGTATTTGCTTGAGAAAAGCTATCCACATATCAGATGGAGCGGAGTAGTAATCAATTTCTTCAACTTGATATTGATAAGATTCACAACCTTCTCGTAAAATAATGCGATCGCAGGCTTTAACGCCTTTCCCTACTCCAGTCATGTACCCGATTGTTCCTTCCTTAAGGCGCTCAAATATATAGTCACCTCCCCAAAGTTGTTGTCTGTAATCATGGATTTTATTTTTTTGTTTTAATTCTGTTGCTGGAGAGATAACCAGAGCTAATTTATTTAAAAAACTAAAACTTAAGTTCATACCTGTTATGATCGAAGAGAAGGCACTTAAAAGCAATTAAAAAATAGAACTTATAATTCATTTAAAAGCTGATTCTTTTAAATTTACAGTACCATTAACCGTAGATTCAACTGTAAAATCACCTAATTGTTGGACGAGATTTGGTGAGATATAAGTTTTTTGCTTAACTATCTAGTATTAATTAATAAGCTTTTTATGTCTTGAAAATGTCATATATGTATATATTTTAATATCAATATAATCTAGTCACTACTTGTAGTGGTTAGAGCTGCATCTACCTGTTTTAGTAGTACTTCAAGGGTAGAAGAGTTATCTAAAACGACATCTGCATGAGCCACTTTTTCTTCGATGGATAATTGGCTGTTAATCCTGGCTCGTGCCTGTTCTGTATTTAAATGGTTTCGTTGTATCAATCTTTGTAGTTGTTGCTCTTGGGAACAACGCACTACCCAGATTTCTGTTACCAAATCAGTCATCCCAGCTTCAAATAACAGAGGCACTACTAACACCAGTATTTGTGACGAAGACTGAGCAATTGCTTTGAGGAAGCGATCGCGCACATCAGGATGAATCAAATTGTCTATCCAGTTGCGTTCATCTTGACGATTAAAGATAACTTCACCTAGCTTTTGGCGGTTGAGGCTGCCATCTGGTAGTAAAGTGTGTTCGCCATAACGTTGAGCGATCGCACCCAAAATAGGCGAACCTAAAGATACTGCCTCTCTAGCATAAATATCTGCATCCAAAATCGGCAGGCTATAAGTGCTAGCTAAATAATTGGTGACAGTGGTTTTGCCTGTGGCAATACCTCCAGTTAAGCCGATTATACGTTTTGTCATTTGTCATTTGTCATTTGTCATTCTCCTCTGCTCCCCCTGCCGCTCCCTCATCTAAGAATTTGCCGCCCATACGATCAGTGCTTGGGTTAAACCATCTAAAGTATATTCTTGGGCTTCTACATCTACACGTCCGAATAAATCATGGCAAGTTTTGGAGGTTTGGGGGCCGATAGAGGCAATACAAACTCCCTCTAAGACTTGGCTAGCATCAAAGTTGTTGGGAAATATATTGTTAGTAAGTTGACAGAAAAATTGTACAGTTTTAGAACTGGCAAAGGTAATCACATCTACCTTGCGGTTTTGGAGAGCTAACTTTGCCGCAGGTGGAATACTACTAGGACAACAAGATTGATATGCCGCAACTTCTATCACCTTTGCTTTCTTGAGAGTTAATTCCTTAACTAAAACTTCTCTGCCGCCGCTTTCAACTCTGGGAAATAACACCTTTTTACCGTCTAATTTATCTGGGAAATTTTCCACTAAAGAATCGGCAACAAAGTTGGGGGGAATAAAATCTGCTTGCAGAGAGCGTTGTTTGAGACTTTGGGCTGTTTTCTCACCAACGACGGCAATTTTGATGCCAGCTAAGGCACGGCTATCTTTCCCTTGGGTAGTTAGCCTTTCAAAAAAGTAGTCTATGCCATTGGTAGAAGTGAAAATTAACCAGTCGAAGTCAGATAAATGAGCGATCGCACGATCCAAAGCTTCCCAACTGGAGGGCGGGCCGATTTCTAAGGTAGGCATTTCGATGACTATTGCACCTGATGCAATGAGGCGATCGCTAAATTGACTTGATTGGCTAACTGAACGTGTTACCAAAATCATTTTACCAGTAAGGGGAGATAGGGGAAAATTGCTTGACATAGCAGGGGGGCTTAAAGTTTTGGCTGAAGTCGAATCCTGACAATCTATTTTCTCAGGTTGTAAGTACTTGCGTAGCCCAACAACTTCCCCAATTACAATTACTGCTGGGGAAATGGGTAATCCGGCGGTTTGTTCCAGAATATTGCCCAGTTGCGCTGTCCAAATTTGTTGATCGGGAGTTCCTGCCCAACGGATGATGGCAATGGGTGTTAAGTGCGATCGCCCATGCTGCACCAGTTGATCTACAATCTCTGCTAGATGTCGCCCTCCCATCAAAATTACCAGTGTCTCTAAGCGTGAGAGTGCCTCCCAGTCTAAAACCTCTGGTTCATGAGCTGTAAGCACTGCAAAAGTGCGGCTTAAAACCGGATCTGTTAGGGGAATTCCTGCCAATAAAGGTGCTGCAAGGGCTGAGGAAATTCCTGGTACTAGTTCAAAATCACAACCGGATGTTTTCAACGCTTCAATTTCGGAAGTGCAACGCCCAAAAATCAACGGATCACCTGATTTGAGCCGTATAACTTGTTTTCCTTGCAGACAGTGCTTTACCAGTAACTTGTTAATCTGTGCTTGGCTTGTACTGGGTTTGCCACCGCGTTTACCGACATCTAACTTCAGGCAATCATCTGGTACGCACTGCAATAATTGAGCATCTACTAAAGCATCATAGACTAATACCTGAGCAGTAGCTAAGAGATTGTAAGCTTTTACTGTCAGGTATGCTGCATCTCCAGGCCCAGCACCTACGAGGTAGACTTTACCCCTTTCTTCAGTCATGGACATTTGTCATTTGTAATAATCAATAGTTCTTCTTTCCCTACTCTCTGCTCCCTGCTCCCCATGCCCAATGCCCAATGCCCCATACCCTTTATTCAATTTGTTTGGGTATTAATTTTTTGGATTAGCCGATCGACTTGCTCAACCATCTCCTTGTTTTTCTCAGCTTGGAATAATTCTCTGGCTTTTTTGAGATTAACGATCGCTTCTTTTGGTTGTTGTTCTCTTCCCAAAGTGATTCCCAAATTATAGTAAGTGAATGCATCGTTAGGTACGAGGCTAATGGCTTTTTTGTAATGTGCGATCGCTTCTTGAGGTTTACCTCGATCGTCCATCGCATTTCCCAAACCTGTGTAAGCTTGTGCGTGTTTGGGATCGAGACGAATCGTTTCGGTATAGCCAGCGATTGCTTCTGTTAGCTTGCCTTGAGCGTAAAAAACACTTGCTAAATTATAGTGAGCGTCTGCATAGTTGGGAGCGAAGCTGATGGCTTTTTTGTAATGTGCGATCGCTTCTTCTAGTTTGCCTTGAGCGTACAGAGTATTTCCCAAGGCATTATAACCTGCTGGATTTTTCGGAGCGAGGCGAATGGCTTCGGTATAGTTGGCGATTGCTTCTGCTGGCTTTCCTTGAGCGTACAAGGCGTTTCCCAAGTAATAGTAAGCATCTGCATAGTTAGGATCGAAGCTAATGGATTTTTTATACTGAGTAACTGCTTCTGCTAGCTCACCTCGATCGTACAGAGCATTTCCTAAACGGGTGTAAGTCGGTGCATAATCTGGTTTGAGGCGAATTGCTGCTGTATATTCGGTAACTGCTTCTGTGAGCTTGCCTTGAGCGTAGAGAGCATTTCCTAAGTTATAGTGAGCTTCAGCATACTTGGGTTCAAGGCTGATGGCTTTCTGATATTGGGTGATCGCAGGTTCTAACTGATTCAGTCTTGCTAAAGTCAAACCGAGATTAAAATATGCTCTAGAGTCTTGAGGATCAAGGCTAATGGCTTTATTATATTGAGCGATCGCTTCTTGTGGTTTACCTTGATCGTCGAGAGTATTTCCCAAGGCAATATAAGCTTGTGCAAAATTGGGTTCTAGTTCAATTGCCTTCCGAAAAGCCGCCTCTGCTCCTTTTAAATCTCCCTGTTTATAGAGATTGCTTCCTTGCTCGAAGTTAGCAACTGCGTTTTTGTTCCGAATAACTGCGGACTGAGTATTTTGAATTTTTGCTAAAATAACGCCAACATCTTTACCAAAGGCAGTATTCTCATTACTCAAACACAAGCAGATAATAGCTGCTACCAGTAGATTCTTATTTCTCAGCATTTTTATTACCTTATCTGCTTGGTTTACATATAATATCAAGTTCGGCTAATTACGATCGTCAAAATATCCCATCTCAGCCCTTCCTTGCTTGCTCTTAGGGGGGTTATAGCAGGAATTATAAGTGATTAAGCTAACTTGATACAAGTGTTCTCTGATATAAATATCTATTTGTACACAAGAGAGATTTCAAAGTCCCTCTCCCACCCTTGGGAGAGGGATTTAGGGTGAGGGTTTTTGATTCATGCAAAAAGTCTAATAGATGGTAATTTATTAAAAGTAAAAAGTTGTTTTTAGGTAATTGCTGACACTTTTGTTTCCATAAGTTTAACAATGGCTGCAATTAATTTTTCTGCAGCAACCATTTCTTCAAGATGATTCTGGTATTTTCGCAGTTCCTCCTCTACCCATAAGCGTTTGGTTATTTGTGTTTGAAGTTCTTGATTTGCTTATTCTAATTGAGTAGGGCTAGGAAGTATCAGTGCTTGTGAAACTAAAGGTACAAGCTTTAATGCTGTAATTACAGATATTTAGGACTTACGCAGTGAAAACCTGAAACCTCGATCCCCCCTAACCCCCCTTAAAAAGGGGGGGATCTGAAAAGCCCACTTTTTAAGGGGGTTGGGGGATCTATTCTGTGTAAGTCCTAATATTATTGCAGTTACTGCTTTGAGAAACCCTGACACCCAATAGGTTGGATATCAAAGTGTCCAAATTTCCATTAAATGAGTGGTGCCACAAGCTATGATAAATCCACTAAACAGCAAAAAAATCCAATCAAAGGGCAAATCTTGTCGCTTGCGGACAAAGTAGAAAAGTGTAGTTGGAATTGAATAATAAGCTAGTGCAATGAATGCGTCAGATAATATGTGTAACCAAACTAAATTCGTTTGCCATAGATAGCAGTGTCCATGTGGAATAAATGATTCTGATGTGAAAAAGTTAGTCCACAATCCTGATATTATATTTAACATAAATACTGGATTGTTTAATCTATAAAATCTACTACTAAATCTCTACCCTTGCTTAAGAATATTCTAGTACTAAAATATTAGTGTTCCAGTGTGTCTAATTTCTGTACTGCTTAAACAGACTACAATATGTGTTTACAAAACAAAAAGGCAGTTTGTATCATCGCTGTTTTACAAAAATAAATTATTTAAACATTACCAATATTTTCTCTGATAAAGCCTAAATTAATTAATTGTGGCTATGGAGCTTGTCACGTATCCGATTGCAATTTTAATGGCTATGAATAGAGTGGTCAAACTTGCGGAAATTGCGGACATAATTCTGGTGTACACTAGTAATTTACAAAATAAAAACCATTCTCACCATAATGATGGGAATGGCAAAAAAATTAAGAGACACAACAGGAAAATTTAATCTCTGCAATTCTCATTAAAGTTAAGATTCGCTTGACTTAGCACTCATTTTATCTAACAGTTGAGTGATTTTTTTCGCTTTTTCCGGTTGGCGCTGTTTTTGTAATAAATCTTTAGCTTGTAGCAGGTTAGTTTTAGCTTCTTCTTCTCGCTCTTGCTGCATGAGAATATTTGCCAGACGCAAGTAAGCATCAGGATTTTTCGGACTGCGGCGAATTACTTCCCGTAATAATTCTGTTGCTTCCTCTACTTGTCCTTGCTGGTTTAAAACATCTCCCAAAAACAAGCGCACTACATCATTTGTAGAGTTGATGGAAATCACTTTGCGAAAGGCTGCTTCTGCACCTTGGTAATCTTTTGTTTGAGCAAGATTGATGCCTTTTTGAAATAAGTCTGAAGTAATCAAAGTTTTCCAGGCGAAATAGCCAAGGATTGACAGACTCAGAACAACTACAACAGCAGCGATAATCGAACTAGTGGGGAAGGTTTCTAGCATTGTCTAAGCCAAAAGACAGGCGATAGGAAAAATCAGATATTCCATAAAAAAGAGCTTCCAGATAAATTGGTAGAATTGAGCGATCGCACTTTTATCTTGTAAGTCTACCGTCAAACTCCGCAACCACAGCCAAGCCAACAGTCCCAAATGAGTAATTACCAGGAATATGGCGTTAACTGAGGCGACGTTTAGCACCCCAACCAGAATTATTCCTAGATAGCAGGCAGTTATTACCCAAAGAGATAGATTGAACACAGCTTGGGGCCCAAGTTTGATGGTGAAAGTAGTAATATTGTAGAGGCGATCGCCTTCCATATCGGGGATATCTTTAAAGATAGCGATCGCAAAGGTAAACACCAAAATAAATAATGTCAGCACCCACACCACAGGCGGAATCGTTTGGCTTTGTTGCAACGCCCAACTGTAATGCAGATATAACCCTAAGTTAACAATCGTACCGCGCACCGAAAAAATACACAGCGCCGCCCAAACGGGAAACTGTTTCAAGCGAATTGGCGGTAAAGAATAAGCAGTACCAATGGCCAAACTAATTGCTACCATACCCAATAAAAACGGGCCAGTTAGCCACGCCACAACTAGCGCCAAAATCCCAGTCAAAGCAACAATTAATTGCCCAGTCTGCTGTGAAAACTCACCAGACGCTAAGGGTAAATGAGGCTTATTAATCTTGTCAATTTCCACATCTTCTAATTGATTCAGTCCCACAATGTAGACATTGCCACATAGACAACCAATCCATGCACCGAGGACAGGGAGTAGGGAATACGTAGAGACGAGATTCATCGCGTCTCTACTTATGGCAATGGCAATTAAATATAAACCCAAAACACTCAGACTTGTACCGATAATAGTGTGAGGGCGAGAGAATTTCCAGAAGGCGTATAACCACTGGAAATATGATTGAACAGGTTTACCTGATAAAGGGCTGTTTTGAGAACTTTGGCTCATGAGTAGCTTAGATACAGTATTCTGGCTGATTGTTAATCATTGTCACAGAATACTCACCGAATTAACTCTCGTTTTCTAGGATGACATAGAAGCCAATTAGGCGCATCCAGTAAAAGGCTAATAGATGGTTAACCTTTATGTGATGTTTACTAGCACTAATTATTATCAATGTTGTTTTGCGATTAGTTGTGGAGGAGCGCTTATTGAAAAGATTAAGTAGTATATATCAAGGAAAGTCGCCCTTCTAGGGCGAGGCTTGTATCCCAAATTTTAGGTCAAATCAGAGATGGATGCTAGAGAGACTAACTCGATGATGCCTGCGCGAGCGCAAGGGAGCGCTCGCGCTTGGGAAGACGCTTTTCGCCTTTCTCGTGAACCGCTGCTTTCTAGTACATCTGTTGGTTGGCAAGACATTCATCTGGAATATCACTGCCAGCCTCCTAGTGAAGTGCCAGAGCATCTTGATGGTGAACACGAAATTTACATTCCTCACTTTCAGTGCAATCAAGCTATGCAGTGGACGATTGACGGATGCTATCAGCAAAGGCAGATGGGTAGGGGCGAGGTTGCCATTATCCCAGCCCATGTCTCTCACAGCTTGTCCTGGAATTTTGACGCTGAATGTACCATAATCTCCCTTGCTCCTGGCTTTGTGAGCCGCATTGCCTACGAATCGATCGAGCCAGTTACGGTCGAGCTGATACCAATTTTTGCCCAACTAGATCCATTAATCTGTCAAGTTGGGGCAGCACTGAAATCAGTGTTAGAAACTGATAGCGTTTACAGCCGCTTATCTGCTGATTCTGCCGCAACCCTTCTTGCAGCACACCTTCTACAACACTATTCGGTCAGGAAAGGCTCAATTCGCACTCATAACGGTGGACTGCCAAACTACAAACTACGCCGAGCGCTTACCTACATTCAGGAGCATCTAGACCAGAACTTGAGCCTGAGCGTAATTGCCGCCGAGGTCAGCATGAGCCAATACCACTTCTCACGCTTATTTAAGCAATCAATGGGAATTTCAGTTCACCAGTATGTGATTCAATGCCGGGTAGAGTGTGCTAAACAATTGCTGTTACAGCATGAGCTAAGCGTTACTGATGTCGCTTTCCGAGTCGGGTTTGCCAATCCTAGTCATCTAAGCCATCACTTCAAGCGCATCGTTGGTGTCACTCCCAAAACATTTCTCAACCAGTAGCAAGAATCTGTTGAAGCCAGCAAGAATCTAGGCGACATTTTCTCGTCAAACTTTTTATAGTCGAGGCGATGTCCTTTAAATTCTCCAGTGACGCTTTCAACTTGATAGGAGACCATCATGACGACAATGACTAGTACGCCCCTGGCATCCCTGCTCGATCGACTGTTCGCAGAGGCAGACGAGGCGTCGGCGACGACCAGGACAGCCATGAGTGATATTCCCGCCGAGGAGCTGGCGCGCCTTAAGGCCAGCAAGACCGAGTACCTCGACTTCTATGGCCGCTTGAGAGACGCTCCGCTCGCTGTCTCTCGCGAGACGGGTAGGCTCCTCTATATGCTCGCGCGGGGTGCAAAGGTGCGAAACATTGTGGAGTTCGGAACCTCGTTCGGCATTTCGACGCTCCACCTCGCTGCGGCGCTCCGTGACAATGGTGGCGGCAGGCTTATTACCACAGAGTTTGAGTCCTCAAAGGTCGTCCGCGCGCGCGAGAACCTGATTGCTGGCGGTCTCATCGACCTTGTAGAAATCCGGGAGGGCGACGCGTTGCAGACGTTGAAGGCGGGCCTCCCTGAGACAATCGACCTTCTACTTCTCGACGGCGCCAAGGCCCTTTATCCAGAAGTTCTTACGCTGCTGGAGGACCGGCTGCGCTCCGGCGCCTTCGTCGTGGCGGACGATGCAGACGTGAATCCTGACTACTTGGCACGAGTGCGTTCAACCGAGCAGGGGTATCTCTCGACGCCGTTCGGTGGCGATGTCGAAGTCTCGATGCGCCTGATCTGAATTCTCCAGCTTCTTGCACACACCTTCACGCGACAAGACCTGAATAGCCGTCTGAAGAACGTCCTCCCCGAGTAGCGTCGATGGCGCTCATTTGGGCTGCTTACGTGAGGAAGTTCACAAGTTTGAGCGACGCACGAGGCACGTTCCTGGAAACGCGACTAGTGAATGCGACAAATTAATCGTATTTCTCGAACGAAGTAAATGGCGTGCCAGCCTCGATTAGGTTGAGTTCGTCCAGAGATTTAGCTGCTAATTTAAGAGGTGATAACAAACATGTCTCAAACGAATACTCCCAACCGGACACTGACGGTGTTCATGCTGGTCAAGACAACCCCGGAGTGGCTTGCCTTTCCTATTGAGGAGCGGGTCAGGATTGGTCGTCACAGCCTGCAGCCGCTCCTTGACAAGTTCCACAACAGGGTTAGCTTGAAGTGGTATGACGTCGAATTTTACTCTGCACAGATTACTGACGTCTGGATGATAGAGGCCGGGGATCATCAGAGCTACGAGCTTTTCTGTGAGAAGCTCCGCGAAACGCCTTTCTGGGATCGGTACTTCAAGGTCGAGGAGATTCTTCCCGGCGAGGAGAACGCCTGGGCAAAGAACTACGGAATCGACCCGTTTCGATCCTGATTTCTGTTGTCAATGCGGCTCGCGCAAGGTCGTGTCGCGACCGAGGCGGACATGCCCAACCAGTCCTTCCCCAAAAGTCACAGGTGGCCGCGAGAGCGCTGGCGGAGCGCGGCGTGTGTACTGCGACTTGTCCGGTTCGCACCCTCGGTTCATGGTCTCGGCGACTATGGCTTTCTCCCCATAGCGATCGGCATGGCCCGTGAGAAGGGCGTGTCAGCCTATCTCAGCGAGGGTCTGAACCGCTCGGCGTACACCGATTGGATGCCACACGCCTCTATCGGCTCGTGATCGAGCAGGGCGCGACGGAACCCGTTTACCACGCGATCGCGGATGAGGGCGTGCCGTTCAAGGAGATCGCCGAGGTGATCGGCCACCAGCTTGACCTGCCGATCGAGTCGCGAGGCTGTGAGCATTTCGGCTGGTTCGCTTGAAATATATCCAAATTACCAAGTTGATTGGGCAAGCCGCGCTATCTCGCATTTGGGAGGATACTTAGAACATCGAAAAAACAGTGCCATTGGTATACAAGTTTTATGGAGAGGTTGGTTGGAGTTAGAAACCCTGTGCCAAGGTTGGCTACTACACCAAAATCTTAAATAATTCGCTTCAAACGGTAAACACCTGCCTGATTCCATCAGAAAATTTTTCTACATCCCGTGAAAAGTCAACTTGCCCCAACTCAAATCAAGAATGCGATTAATTTTATACAGTAAATCTGGTTGTCATTTATGTGAAGGCTTGCAAGAAAAGCTAGAACAAATCCAAAATCTCAGTTTCGAGTTGGAAATTAGGGATATTACGACTCGTGAAGATTGGTTTGCTGCGTATGAGTATGAAGTGCCGGTACTTTATTTATCGAACTACAGAGGCGCAGAGGAAAAAGAGGGAAGTGAGAAACCATTGCCGCGTCCTTCTCCTCGTGCTAGTGTGCAGCAGTTGGAGCAAATGTTGCGTAAATATTTAGCCAATTAGAAAAAAATAATGCAGAATAAGCGCAAGATCAAGAATGTGACGAGGTTCACAAAATGAAATTGCGGGAATTACTAACAGCGGTAGACAGTGTTGAGCAATTGCCTAGTTATCCAACTTTGGAGGATGTGGAAGTTAGGGGTTTAAAGACGAATTCCCATGCTTGTCGTGTGGGAGATTTGTTTATTGGGATGCCAGGAACGCGGGTTGATGGTGGGGAATTTTGGCAAAGTGCGATCGCATCGGGGGCTGTAGCTGCAATCGTTTCTCCCGAAGCTGCACAAAAAAATCCTCCCACAAATCAGGCTGTGGTCATTAGTGCAAGTAACATCACTCAAGCTTGTGCCCAGATAGCCAGTGCTTTTTACGGTTATCCGGGGCGAAAACTCAAGCTGGTTGGCGTAACTGGTACAAATGGCAAAACTACAACTACTCATCTAATTGAATTTCTACTCAACAAAGCTAATTTAGCTACAGCTTTGATGGGAACTCTCTACACTCGTTGGGCAGGTTTTGAGCAAACTGCTGCCCACACTACCCCTTTTGCAGTGGAACTGCAACAGCAACTAGCAGAGGCTGTAAAGGCTGGGAGTGAGTTCGGGGTAATGGAAGTCAGTTCTCACGCTTTGTCCCAAGGTAGAGTGTTGGGTTGTGAATTTGAGGTGGCGGTATTTAGTAATCTTACTCAAGACCATCTCGACTATCACAGCAATATGGAAGATTACTTTGCTGCCAAAGCGTTATTATTTAGTCCTAATTATCTCAAGGGACGGGCAATAATTAATGCTGATGATTCTTACGGGAAGCGGTTAATTGCGTCGTTGGATTCCGAACGAGTTTGGAGTTACAGCGTCAACGACAATAGCGCTGATTTATGGATGAGTGATTTAAGTTACCAGCCAAATGGTGTTAGTGGGACATTACATACACCAAAAGGTGATGTGGCTTTTCGATCGCCCCTAGTCGGACAATATAATTTAGAAAATCTTTTAGCAGCCGTAGGAGCAGTTTTGCACTTAGGGCTAGATTTGCAGTTAGTGGCAAATGTAATACCTGAATTTCCCGGAGTTCCTGGACGGATGGAACGGGTACAGATTAGTACTGAGCAAGATATTAGCGTGATTGTGGATTATGCCCACACGCCGGATAGCTTAGAAAATTTATTGAAAGCTGCGCGTCCGTTTATACCTGGTAAAGTGATTTGTGTATTTGGTTGTGGAGGCGATCGCGATCGCACTAAGCGCCCAAAAATGGGTAAAATCGCCGCCCAGTTAGCTGATGTAGCTGTGGTGACATCAGATAATCCCCGAACTGAAGACCCAGAAAGGATTTTGCAAGATATTTTGGCGGGAATAGCTGACACAGTGCAGCCAACAGTAATTTGCGATCGGGCGATCGCAATTCGTACCGCTATTTTACAAGCACAACCCGGTGATGGAGTATTGCTTGCTGGTAAAGGTCACGAAGACTACCAAATTCTCGGCACCGAAAAAATCCATTTTGACGACCGAGAACACGCACGCGACGCTTTACAGCAAAGACTTAACGTACAAGCTTAATTTGGGCATTGGGCACTTGTACTGAGCGTACCCCTGCGGGGAAGCAAGCTACGCGTAGCGTCTCGGAGAGAAGCCGAAGTATTGGGATTGGGCATTACAAACTCTTCCCCATTCCCTATTCCCTATTCTCCATTCCCCCTCTAGGTAGAGTTTTTTATAGTTATACCAATTTGAAAAAAGAATGCGACAGATACATACTTCCAAACCTTTGTTTTGTCTGGCTTTCTTAATTTTGAATTTTGTTAGCGCAGCGTTAGCGAGTCTGCGTTCGCTTTTAGCGTCTCGTAGATAGCGTCATTTTGAATTTTGAATTGGTATTAATGTTTCTTTCCGTGGTAATTTTGCAAAAAATGCACACATAAAGGTGAAAATCGAAGACAGAATTATTTCTTGCTTCATCCTTTTTGTGCTTGACTCATGAATGTTTCTCTGGCTAAGGATCTGTCTGTTTATCAACTGGTTATGGGAGTGCAAGCGCCTCCTAAACCATTGTCCCTCAGTCCTGCTACTCTACTATCACTGGTGAGAGCGCAAATTGACTTACTCATTGAGCAGCAAATTCCAGCCACTCTCTGGGTGAAGCTACCACCAGATAAAATTTGGCAATCAGAATTAGCGCGTTATCAATCCTCGGTAGGTGCGTCTAGTCTCATTTATACTTGCCAAATTGAGGAAAGCAGGAAAGGGGAAGCAGGGGAAGCAGGGGAAGACAAGGGAGAGGAAAGATTAAATATCTCCTCATCTCCCTCATCCTCATCCTCTGATCATGTCCCCGTTCACCTACCACCAGATAGCCAAATGCGACGGGAAAACTTTCTGATGGTGTTATCGCCCCAGTTTTGCAGTTTAATTTTGGCTCATCGACCACTTAAAAAACGCAAAAATCAGACATTAGGGAAGGTAAATACTCATAAAAACCAGCCGTTGCTAATTATAACTACTGTTGAGGGGAGAGTAATTCAGCAAGTATTAAATAGTATCCAACAAGCGATTGCACCAGAATCATCCTCAATTTTACCTGCTAACTTTATTTGTCCACCCGTGCCCCAACCCGCACTGATGAATCAACTGTTGGCAAAACAACTCCTCCGACAAGATGAAATTAATCGTCAAATCATCACAGTACGCACTAATAAGTTGGAGCAGCAAAATCAAGAACTGCACAACAAAGAGCAACTCAAAGATGAATACCTGAAAAATGTCTGTCAGGAACTGCGTATACCCTTGACGCACATGAAGACAGCACTTTCATTATTAAATTCCCCCAATCTTAAACCCCCACAACGACAACGTTATTTACAGATGTTAAATACCCAGTGCGATCAGCAAAACTCCCTGATTACTGGTTTTTTGGAATTGGTGCAGCTAGAACAGAATTTAGAGGGGACAACTTTGGAGTTGGTGCGTCTATCAGATATAGTACCTGGAGTAGTCAGTACCTACCAACCTGTAGCCCAAGAAAAAGGAATTATGCTAGCCTACACTGTACCGACTGAACTCCCATCAGTTTGGTGCATGAGTGGTAAGCTGAGGCAAATTGTGATTAATCTGTTGCACAACAGTCTTAAGTTTACTCCTAATGGAGGTCAAGTATGGGTGCGTACCCGTAATCAAGGCGATTATGTCCAATTAGAATTCCGCGACACAGGTATTGGTATTGCCGAAAACGAAATTCCCAAAATCTTTGATCGGTTTTATCGCGTGCGTACAGCAGCAACTGAAGATTATGGTGGTGCTGGGTTAGGGTTAACGATAGTACAGCAATTGCTGCTGCGCTGTGGTGGATCTGTTTCTGTAAAAAGTAAATTATCTGAAGGTTCTACCTTTACAGTGCAACTGGCAACTGTTGGTAATATCCCAAGAGCGATCGCTACAGAAAATGAGTTATGAATTATGAGTTATAAGTGATAAGTTAAAAATTTATAACTCATCACTCATAACTGATAACTTCTACAGTTATTTTGCCTAACCTGCTGCAAACTCAGTAAACTTCCGCTTGTAGGGAGCATGAAAACCCAAAACAATATCTTATTTTGGCACTTCAGCATTATTAGCTATTAGTTCATAATCAAAAGTCCATAGTCAATAGTTAGTCTGATTCAGATATTTATGCCTAACCGAATGGCAGCAACCATATAGCGAAAGATGTAGTCTAATAACTCAATATAATTACGAGCAGCTTCAAGAGAACAAGCCCAAACTGTCAAACCATGATCCCGAATTAGTAATGCGGCTATTTGCGGTGGAGTGACGGCAAAGCGTTGTTCAATATCACCAGCAATCTGGGCAACCTGGAGATGATTAGCAAAAATTGGTATTACACAACAGGGATTTTCTTGCCAAACTCCCAAACCTTTGAGCATTTCTAGCAGCGGTAAAGGTAAAGTATCACCTTCAACCAAGCGAGAAACCAAATTGCTCTCAATAGAATGTATATGATAACAAGCAAGTGATTCTGGAAACAGGCGGTAAAGTAGTTGATGAATAGCTGTTTCAGCTGAAGGTAGCCCCTGGCTGGCTGATGCTTCTATTTTGCCATCTGGAGCGATGAGAACAAAATCGTTGAGTAATAACTCACCCTTAGATTTACCACTAGCTGTAATCCAAAAACTACCATCAGCTAATCGAGTAGAGAGGTTGCCGGCAGTTCCTACCATCCAACCTTGTTGGTAAAAATACCGAGCAGTGGCAATTAGTTGCAAACGAGGATCTGCTATTGTTGGGTTTAACTCCATGATTTTGCTAAAGAATCGCGGATTTGTAAAAAATCATTCCAGAAAATATAGGGTTTTTGGTATTCATCTAAATATTGTGCTAAAGGAGAGCGTGCAAAGACAACAGAAGCTTGCAATCCCATATTTAAGTCGGTAATGGAGTCACCAATAGCAATCTTTTCATCGGCTGGGTACTGATCCATAACTTGCGCCTTAGCCATCAGTTCTGTATCTCCTTCGTATTGAGAATTTACTTTTAAATAAGCACTGCTAATATCGACATCTACAGCATAAATTCTCTCTATTCTATGCACTATCCTATCCAAAACAACCTCCACCATTCCCCGTAGTCCTCCAGAAATTACTATTAATGAAACTCCCTGACACTCCAGAAAATCTAACAATTCTATAAACCCAGGACGTATCAATTGAGGTTTAGTAAATTCCAGAATTTCTGGATAACTTGCAGATGGAATTGATTGCAGAATTTCCTTGACTCCCTCTCGCAATGTCAGCCTTTTTGCATACATTTCAGGCAGTAGTTTTGCAGAAAGTACTGGTGCAAACTTTCTCAGAACCGCAACAAAAGTTTCGTCAACTGTAATAGTGCCATCAAAGTCACAAAAAACAATCCGCTTCATACTAATTCGTCGTAATTTGTAATGTTTGATAAATTAGAATTTACCTCACCAGGGGTTGGCGGGCGCGAATTTCTCTGCCTGTATATTGAGGTATCCAACCTTCTGTGGTAATGAAATAGCGTACTGCTTTCACCCGCCTTGCTGGGGTGAGATAAAACCAATGTTCGGTTCCGGCTGGGATGTTGATATATTCTTCTGGTTGTACTGTAAGTTCTACTTGACTACCATCAGAAAGTACAAAACCAAAAATCGCTTCTCCATCCATGATGTAGCGGACTTCATCATCTGCATGGGTATGAATTTGGTCAAACTTTGCCATTAACTCATCAAGGTTAGGAATCCCTTGATGAAGGACAATCAAATCATGAGATTTATAGTCGGCTGTCTGTTGTAGTTGCTCAAAGTAACTATCTATTGCTTTGAGTACTTGTTCTTTTTCATCTTCGTTGAGACTATCCTGTGCCAACAAATGTTGGAGTTTGGGGTTATCTGCTATAGTCAGGCGATTAATTTGAATATTCAGGGGGGCTAATTCCTGGGCAATGTGAATTAAATCGGTGTGGAGAGTTCCATTTTCTAGTTTGAGAACTGCCATTTTTGACCTCCAGTATAATAGTTAAAATAAGGCTTTCAAGGCATAACTTGTAGGAGCAAATAAACTATTGAAAAAGTATTATTTCATATTTTGCAGGAGCGTTAATCACACCTGTGGCAGGTTCATATCTTGCTCCAAACCATTTTCTCTGCCTTGATATCTTGTATATCTCTATTTGTGCCGTCTTCTTAGGTAATTTCTATTGTTAACGCGGTGAAACTTCTGCATTCAACCAATTGACAAAACCCTGATTAACTGCTGTTGGAGAAATTTCGGCGATAAAATTAGTATAAGTAATATGCTCTTGAATAAGTTTTTCTATTTCTAAAGCATAACCATCTTGAGTTTTGACAATTAAAACAACTTCTGGTTCTTCAGTAATTTCTCCTTGCCAACTATAAGCACAAGTAATCGGGAACCAATTGACACAAACTGCTAACTTACATTCCAGTAATGCCCGACCAACTTGACGTGCTTCATCTGTATTGTTTAAAGTTACATAGTAGAGTTTCATAAAAGTTTCCGACTTACAATTTAAAGTGAGAAAACACGCCCTAAGCCCTCTAGCTTGGCTACTATTGCTTCTAAATGGGGTAAATGAGTATCCAGAGCTTCCATAAATGTCCACTTCTCTACAAAAGTAAACTTATTTTATCTCGTTATGTCAGTATATTGACTGCGTTCTATCGATTGGGGCAGCAGTCGTGACTATCGCTTTGAAGTTTGAGGCTTAACTACTAACGGGACTTAAACAAAACTAGAAATGAAAAAAGGGTATAATGTTTAACTAGCATAGCTTTCACGTTGAAAAAAGCTCATGAAAGAAACCACCCCCGCAGCCATGCCGCCATGCTTTGAAAGATGGTGTCAACGATTTGATGATGTGTTTACTCATAAGGCTCAAAAAAGAGAATTTAGACACTATGTAGGGGGATTACTGGGTGAAAGTGAGAGAAAAAACCTGTTTCATCTTTGTCACCCTTCAGAAATTCTACATATTCCAGGTTGCTACTTCCTTTTAAATTTGGCAATTTTGCTGTTTATTTCCCAATACAGAACTTACTAAAAATCCTCTCTAAAACTGATTCTGTTACTTCTTCTCCAGTAATTTCTCCTAAAGCTTGAATCGCACCTCGTAAGTCAATTGTCCAAAAATCAAGAGGTAACTGCTGAACAATTGTTGCTTGTACTTGTTCCAAAGATATTTTAGCTTGAGTCAAGGCTGCTGCCTGCCTTTGGTTAATAGCTAAATCCATATCAGCCGCTTGCACTTTTCCAGATTGAACTATCTCTAAAATTGCTGTTTCTAAAGCATCAATACCTTGATTTTGGGCAGCGGCTGTGACAATTGTAGATTTTGGTTCGCACATTTGGTGCGCTTCTAGGGCAACTGAGATTTTGGATGGAAGGTTTTCCCAATCGCTTTCTTCTACTAAATCGATTTTGTTAATAACTATAATCAATGGACGGTGTTGCACCTTTTCATAAATTTCTTCATCACCTTCTGTCCAACCTGCGGAAGCATCAATGGTAAGCAAGACTAAATCAGCTGCATTGGCAGCACGACGCGATCGCTCGACGCCAATTTTTTCTACTTGGTCTGTTGTTTCCCGAATCCCCGCTGTATCTAGTACTTGTACGGGAATTCCCCCAACAACTAACTGAGATTCGACTACATCGCGGGTTGTACCGGGTAAATCAGTCACAATGGCGCGATCGCTCCGGCTCCAAGCGTTCAATAAACTCGACTTACCCACGTTCGGACGCCCAACAATTGCCACTTTTAAACCAGTGCGTAGCAATTCACCTTGATCTTTGGTTTCCAATAACCTAGTTATTTCTGCGGCAATTTTATCAATTTCTGATATGATTGCTTTATCATCCAGTGGCAGGAGGTCTTCCTCAAAATCAATTTGAGCTTCGATTTCTGCCAAAATATCTAAACAGTTAGCGCGTAACTGCCGAATCGGATCAGCTAATTTTCCTTGTAAACCAGCTAAGGCACTTTGAGCAGCTTGGGGCGATTTAGCTCCGACTAAATCAGCAATACCTTCGGCTTGAGTTAAATCCAATCGTCCATTCAAAAAGGCGCGGAGAGTAAATTCTCCCGGTTGCGCTAGTCTGCTTCCATTTTCCAAACACAGTTGTAATACCTGCTGCACTGACATAATTCCCCCGTGGCAATGGAATTCTATTACATCTTCACGGGTGTAAGAACGGGGTGCTTTCATAATCAGCAACAAAGCTTCATCCACTATTTGTTGCGTCTGGGGATGGCGAATGTAACCGTAGAGAATCCGGTGACTTTCCCAAACTTGTCGCCCTGGTGCATGAAAAAGACTTTGGGCGATTGCCATTGCTTGAGAACCGGACACCCGCACAATCCCAACACTACCCTGTTGGGGGACAACAGCAGTGGCGATCGCGGCTATAGTTCCAGTAGTAGCAAAGAGTTCTGACATGAGCGCCCTTTATTATAGAGTAAGGAGTAAAAATCATAACTTATAACTCATAAGTTTCTAAATGGTAAGTATTTAGACTAATGAAATACCAACTGGCAAGGTAAAATTTACTTGTAGGTCATGCCTGATAGTAAAGAGTTAAGAGCGAAGAGTTAGAGATGAAAATCATAACTCACAACTTATAACTCATAACTTTTAGAGAGAGGAATTTACTGTGGAGCAAAAGATTAACTGCGCTGTAGCCTGTGTTAACAGGTGTGTTTTAGGGAATAAATGCCCCAATATCGAGTTTAGAGAGTCAGCCGCAAAATTTATTGATGAGACTCCCTTAGACAAAATGCTAGAGTTGGCACAAGAACGTCTGCGGAAAAAAATGACGGAACCGCCAAAATGGGTTTTTCCTGAAGATCCATAGCATTCGAGCTAACAGGCACAAGCAAGACAGCGTGGAAGTTAAATGGTATCTGGATCTATATTTAATTCTCACAGTTTTGCTGCCAAGCGATCGCTGTGTTCTTTCTCCTGTTGTGCCACTTTTTCCGGTGTCAGAACCAGTTTTCTCTCAGGAGTGTAGGGTTAAGGCATTCTACAGCAACTAATTATTCATCACCGCATCTAAAAGCACATTGGCATCAAAGCGGACTACATCGGTACAAGGTAGCCCCGTTTCTGCTATTGTTTGAGCGATGCTTTCCTGAGCCGCAGATTCATCTAAATGGGCTGTGTTCAGCGCTATACCCACTACAGAAATACTTCCAAAAGCACCACCGGCATTAGCAACAGTTTCATAAAGCCGAATCACCTCTGGTAAAGGTGGAATTATTACATGGGGATGATTACGTACATGGACTTGTCCCGCCCGATGTACTAGCAGCAGTTGGGTTGGTTGCGAACCACGGATTAGGGGTAGAGTTGCCGTTGAACCAGGGTGTAGCAGCGAACCTTGTCCTTCAATATGCAAGATGTCGTAGTTTTTGCCATAGCGCATAACAATCTGTTCCACAGCACCGGCGGCAAAATCTACTCGCACGGCATCTAAAGCCACACCGTCTCCTTCTAACATTACCCCAGTTTGCCCTGTGGCGAGGAATTTAGAACGCCAGCCCCGCAGTTTTGACGCCCAATGTAACTCTAGACTAGTTGACATTTTACCAATTGCCATATCGGTTCCCACTGTCAACACCCGCCGACACGGAAGGGTACGTGCCATTCCACTAGCAACAATAATATTAGATGGTTCTTTTCGTACATCCCAAATTAGTTGCCCTGGTTTGAGCAGTGCATTTAATTCTGGGATACTTGCCATTGGTGTATGTAAGCCATTCACCAGTGACATTCCCGCTTCTAAAGCGTCTTTGATTTCTAGCCAGTAATCATCTGGTACAGCACCACCTCCTGGAGCAATACCAATTACTAAAACTTCTGGTTTGTACTCTAAGGCTGCGGCTACCGATGCCACAATCGGCACATCCCGCTTGATACCTGTTAATTCTGGTAGGGATTTACCAGCACACTCGCGATCGATTACGGCTACAATTGGGGCTTCACTGTAACGTAAAATTGCTAGCCCTGTTTTGCCATGATGCCCGCTAATTCCCTCATGTAGCAAGATAGCTACTCGTTGATTAAGTGATAGACGCACTGTGTTGTACTCCCAAACCTGGTAAATCGTTTGGCAAAACTTTTCCTTCTTTTAGCAATGCACCCGTAAAAGGGTCATCAATTAAGTTAAGGTGACTGTCTAAATCTAAATAATCAGCTAGTGACGCCAGCTGTAATGCTGCTGTATTAGCTAGCGAACTGTCAGAATAGCAACCGAACATTACTTGCAACCGATATGCTCGTGCTGTATGTACCATTCGCATTGCCTCTGTTAGCCCCCCTGATTTCATTAGTTTGATATTAATGCCATCCACGTAATTTGCCAAATCGGGAATATCGGCGCTTGTGAAACAACTTTCATCGACAAAGATGGGGAGGGGAGAGCGTTCTTTGAGTTTTGCTAAACTTGGTTCCTGTCCTCGTGGCAATGGCTGTTCTACATACTTTATACCTAAATCTGCTAGCCAATTGCACATAGCGATCGCATCTTCTAAACTCCAACCCCCGTTGGCATCAACAAAAAATTCTAGTAATGGTGCTTCTTCTCGCACTGCTAAGAGCATTTTTTGATCTGCATCTATGCCATCTGGACTACCTAGTTTTACCTTAAAAAGGCGGACATCTGTAAATTGTAACCAGTCTCGCGCTCTTGCTCTAGCACCTTCAGGTGAATTAATCCCAATTGTGACTGAAGTCGGGACTATTTGATTGCGATCGAGTCCCCAAAGTTGCCACAAGGGTAAACCTACGCGCTTACCCAACCAGTCGTGCATTGCCATATCCAAGGCAGCTCTTGCAGCAGAAGGAACCTGGTTTTGTGTTAAAACTTGTTCAATTTCCTGACGTTGTAAGGGGCTGAATGTTTGCAACAGTGACACAACTTGCTCTAAAGCACCCTTGATTGCATCAGTTGACTGCCGATGATTACCCACACCGAATGGCGATGCTTCTCCCCAGCCTTCGATACCATCGGATGAAATCCTCACCCATACATTCGTTGTCTGTGCCGTTGTACCTCTACTAATGGTCAATGGAAATCTTTTATTTACTGTAAATAAATTTACATTTATTTGCATACTAATTCTGCATATTATGTTATTGCAAAAGCAAGTGTAAGTTCAAAGTTTAGATTATCGGATATATCTGTTATACTTTTTTACATTCATTGCTTAGTTACTAAATTTTTTATACATAATTTTATTTTTTACTTGATTTATGAGCAACTTAAAAAAGTGGAAGACTTTAAAATCAAAAATGGTTTTAGATAACCCCTGGTGTCAGATTAGGCAAGATGAAATAGAATTGCCCAACGGTAAAATTATAGATGATTATTTTGTCAGTATTAAGCCTGACGTTGCGATGGTTTTACCCGTTACGAGTAATAGAGAAATTATTTTTGTCCGGCAATATAGACACGCAGTGGGTGAATTTTTCTTAGAACTGCCAGCAGGAAATTTCGATCCTACAACAGAGAGTGCAGAAGTAGCAGCAATTAGAGAATTTACAGAAGAAACTGGTTATATTCCCCAAGAATTTAGAAAAATCGGAACCCTATACGATAAGCCAAGCAAAGATACTAATCAAATACATTTATTTTTAGCAGAAAATGTGAGTAAAGTTGGAGAGCAACAACTAGATATTACAGAAGAGATTGAAGTTGTATTTATTTCTGTAGAATCAGTTTTAGATAAAATTATTCAGGGAGAAATTTCTGTTGCAGGAACCGTTGCGGCTCTTTTTTTAGGTTTGAAATTTCTCACTTATTAATAATCCAAGGGTTAATTATGTTTGTTTTTCTAGTAACTTCTGATACTTTCCTCAAAGTTCGCCCAAGTAAGTTAGCGGAACTAGCTGAAGATGAAAAACTTCTCATTCCAGTCAAAAGTGTCTTAAAGGTTATTTCTTATACTGAGGAGAAAGAATATTACAGAATTATCTTGAAAAACTCTATTAATGGCAAAGATACATGGTTTGTCCGTAAGGAGTATATTGAGATATCTGATTATCTAAGTTATTATTATGAGAATGCCAATATCGGTTCTATTTTTGTAGGTAATGATAATATCGAGTCTTATGCTGATTTTCGTTCGGATTTTGGCGGTATCGAGGTTGAAGAAGTTATTAAGCGGTTAAAAGCGCAGCTACAAGAAACCCCAGCTATTCAAGAACGATCTTTACAACCTGTCGATATAACGAAAGATTTGGTCGATTGTAGTGTTTTCAGTCCTGCTTCTGTAACTCCAGACGATATGTTCCTCGTCCAAGTCTTTGTTCATCTTCCTGAACAAATTGAATTTGCCAAACAGAATGCTCAACAATTTGATCCTGATGCTAAACAGTTAGGAGCAAGAAGTTTAGGATTACCTATTAAACGGGGAAGTGAACTAACTTTTAACCTGTCCATTCCAAAACTAGAAGTAGATGATCCAATTCAAAAGTTGAGTTGGAATGGTAGAGCAGATTCTATTCAATTTGGGGTCTCGGTTCCTGCTGATATCACTCAGAAAACAGTCATTGGAACTGTTACTGTAAGCCAAAATACAATTCCCCTTGGTCATCTAAAATTCAAGTTATCGATTATTCCTTCTGTATCTTCTACATCCAAAGACTCTCAGCTAGTAGGAGAAGTTGCTCGACATTATAGAAAAGCATTCGTATCTTACTCTTCTAAAGATCGGATAGAAGTTCTTAAAAGGGTGCAGGGACTAGCTGTAAGTGGTATTACAGTTTTTCAAGATATCCTTAATTTAGAACCTGGCGATCGCTGGGAGCAAGAACTTTATCGCAACATTGATGAGTGTGATCTCTTCCTACTATTTTGGTCTACTGCTGCTAAAGAATCGCCGTGGGTGCTTAAAGAAGTATTGTATGCTCTTGAGCGACAAGGTTCTGATGGATTGCGTTCCCCCGAAATTATTCCTGTAATCATAGAAGGGCCACCGCTTGTTCCTCCACCTCCTGAATTACAGGATCTTCATTTTAATGACAAACTTCTTTACTTAATGGCGACATTTAAATAGCAGTTATAGTTTGGATCGCCTAGAATGATTACCCCTAGAGTTTTTGCAGATTTCCATAATGCTAATGCTAAAGGGCGTTTGCATTTGAACTGTATTGGTACAATCGAAGACTTAGCAAATCAGAGTATTGAGCTACGAGATGGGCAGTTACTGACGATATATAGCGAGGATTTGGAAGTTGATGGAGTGGTGCAGTTCTCCGAAGAGGAGAAGTTATGGGTTGCTGCCATTAATTGGGAGCGAATCAGACAAGCTGAGGATTTTGTTGTGCAGGCAAAACTTTGAGCATCCACGCCACCTAATTTTTCAGTTTTTTTATCTTGCCCATTCCTGCAAGATATAAGCGTAAAAAGCCTCTTTATCGACTTTATCCATCGCAGAAATTTTTCGACCACCAGTAACTACTTTAGTACGCCCCTGACTAAGACCAGTGGTGATAACTTCTGTTTCCCATTCGCGCAGTTGATAAAATTCTGGATGTCCCAGATAAGCTGTTGCTAAGACATCCCAAAAATAATAATCTTGAGTGACAACCAGTGCATAACATTGTCCGGCTAAATCAGAGATAGGATAGTGCCGTTGTCGTCCCATTTTGTATATTAACTCCGATGTAACTGGGACATTGTTAGTTAAATCCAAAGGACACATAATAATTTCAATTTGGGTTTGCCATACCCGCGCTGCTGAAACTGCATCCCAATAAACATTCCATTCGGCGGAACCATCTTGTCCTGCTTCCAGGCTTTTTTCCACATTGCCACCAACATTCAACGCACCCCCCATCCACACAATCTTGTGAATCTTTGCTTCAATGTCTGGTGCTTTGTCCAAAGCTACTGCAACCGTGGTCAATGGCCCAGTTACCATCAACGTTACAGGGCTTGATGCCTCCCGTAACACCTGTATCATGAAATCTTGACCTGTTTCGGCAACCAATGGCGTAGTGATGGTTTCCCTTTGATTGAGAATGGGGAGATGGTCAACGATAAACGAATCACGGCGATAGAGAGTAGGAAATGGATTGATCCCGCGCACAGTACTTTCTGCTACCGGGATATGAGAAAATCCCATCAAATCTATAATTTTACGTGTGGCGCTAACAGCCGGTTGAACGTAACAATCTGCTGGAGTGACGACAATACCAAGGAGTTCAATATGATCCATCGTCAACAGCAGCATAGTTGCTAGATAATCATCTACACCGCCATCGTGATCCATTAATACAAGTTGTTTTGTCATAAAAGGAGAATTATATGGATGAGTTTATGGAAGTTGCAATTCAAGAAGCAAAACAAGGCAGACAAGAAGGTGGAATTCCCATTGGTTCGGTTCTCGTCAAGGATGGCAAAATTCTCGGCAGAGGACACAATAAACGCGTGCAAGACGGTGATCCTGTTACCCACGCCGAAATTGATTGTCTCCGCAATGCTGGAAGAGTTGGCAGTTATAGAGGTACAACACTCTATTCAACTTTGATGCCGTGTTACCTATGCGCTGGGGCAGTGGTACAATTTGGCATTAAAAAAGTCATCGCTGGAGAATCTAGAACTTTTCCTGGTGCTAAAGAATTTATGGTATCTCACGGTGTGGACGTAATTGATCTTAATCTTGACCAATGCGAACAAATGATGAGTGAGTTTATTGAAACTAACCCCGAACTTTGGAATGAAGATATTGGTAAATAGTCATTGGTTGGGCATTTGTCATTTGTCATTAATTATCCTCCCCTACTCCCCACTATTCACCTTTCAAGGGTAGGTATTTTAAAATCAGCCAGTAGATAGAGTAATGTGATGCTAGGAAAAGTCACTGCGTTTACTGTCTTTGAATAGACATTTAATCCCAGAACGCATGGAATGGCTTTTGAGAACGAAACCCCAGAGACAATTGAGCAAAACTATCATATCATGTCCGCATAATTAGTTATGATTTAGATAGTGATTGCACCCCTAACATCATAACGATCGCAATATCTGGTTGAAGTCCAGCATATTAGGAAAATATTGATAATACTTAAGAAAGAAGCTGCAAATTTTTTTATATTACACAATAATTTTAGTGACTGTAACTAGCTAAAATTTAAACGTGTGAAAATGGCAAAATTAACTGAATTTACATTATTTGCTCCTCACAACAAAGGAGCAGCTTTAATTGGGTCTTTTTCTGATTGGAAAGAAATTCCAATGTCAAAAGGTGAAGATGGGTATTTTCGCACCAAAATCAAACTGGAAGACGGCGTTTATCAATATAAATTTCGCATTCAAACCAAAAGTTCAAATTTTGCACCTGATGAATGGATAGATATCATTGATCCCAAAGCAACAGATGTTAATGAAATAGAAAAATACGGCATAGTACGCATTCAAGATGGGCAACGCATTGTTGATACTTACCTTTGGCAACACGACGAAATGCCGTTGCCTGATAACCGGGAATTAGTCATATATGAAATGCACGTTGCCGATTTTACTGGTGATGAAGTTGAGTCTGACAAACGAGGCAAATATTTAGGAATAATTGCTAAGTTAGATTATCTTTGCGAATTGGGAATTAATGCAATTGAATTAATGCCAGTTAATGAGTACCCTGGTGATTATAACTGGGGCTATAAAGTTCGCCACTTCTTTGCTACAGAATCTAGTTACGGTTCAACAGAAGATTTAAAGCGGTTGATTGACGAGTGTCATGGTAGAGGCATTCGCGTCTTGATGGATGGAATTTATAATCACACAGATGAGGAATGCCCTTTAATACTAATTGACCGAAATTACTGGTATTACGAACACAAGCATTATCCTGAAGACCCAGATAATTACTGGGGGCCAGAGTTTAACTATGATAATTACGACAAAAACTTAAATATTAAGCCTGCATGGGAATACATCGGCGATGTGGTAAAATTTTGGATTCAGGAGTATCACATTGATGGAATTCGCTTTGATGCAGTGCGGCAATTGGCTAACTTTGAATTTCTCAACTGGCTGACTAAACAAGCGAAAAACTATGCTGCACCCAAACAGTTTTATAACATTGCTGAACACATTCCCGATACAAACACTGTAGTCCAGCCAGATGGCCCATTAGATGCTTGTTGGCATGAGAGTTTTCGGTACTTTCTAATTCCATATATTTGTGGAAAATCATTTGAATTAGAACAACTCAAGCAGATTTTAGATCCTAAACAGCAGGGTTATGCGATTGCTACCAATGTAATTAATTATTTGGCAACCCACGATCGCGAACGTGTATTACGAGAATTAGGCAATTGCGGCATCTTTGACGCAGCCGCATTTGAACGAGCTAAGTTAGCAGCTGCTCTGTTAATGACAGCGATGGGTATACCGATGTTGTGGATGGGAGAAGAGTTTGGCGAATATCAGCAAAAAAGCGAAGATGTGACTAAGCCGTGCAAGATTAATTGGTCTTTATTGTCAAGCGACCAAAATCATGATTTATTTGAATATTATCAAAAGCTGATTGCTCTACGCCAGCAAACTCCAGCTTTGCAAAGTGACAATATTAAGTTTTTCTACGAAAATGCAACTGAGAAAGTGCTGGCTTACACCCGTTGGGATGAGCATAATTCTCATGTCGTCGTCGTGGTAAATTTTTCCGATCAAAATCTAAATCAATATAAAATTTCAGACTTCCCAACTGCTGAGTATTGGCGAGATTGGGTTAGTAATCAAGAAGTGAAATCTGGAGAGGATAGTTTAGTCACTGACTTGCCAAGCTATACAGCTAAAATATTTGTTTTGCAGTAATTATCTCGCTAGTTGTCTAGCAGATTTACAGCAATGTAGTCTGTGGATCGTAGGTGTCAAAAGTTTGTAAATACATTGTTGAGGTAGTGCGTTCACCGGAGGTGTTGGCGCAGCCATCACTTGTAAAACAAACTGCTTGCGTCGCAACAAAGTAATAAGAGTGGTTGTGGGAGCAATAGCAAATAAAATAATATCATGTCCGATCGGATAAGCCCAAAACCCAGATGTAGAGACGCGATTTATCGCGTCTTGAAAAACCAATCATCTACACCAATAACCCTTAACCCAAGCGTATTGTGACATAACACTATCTGCGAATAAGGCGTTGGGCAGTAATTAACAGGAGGCTTTATGGTAATTATTGAAAATTTGCGCTTCCCTTTGACGCTTTTTACAGCACTAGGCTGCGGGCTGGTGGCTGGTGTCTTCTTTGCCTTCTCGACTTTCGTGATGAATGCCCTTGCACGACTCCAGCCAAAGGAGGGCATTATCGCCATGCAATCTATCAATATCACCGCGATCAATCCGTTGTTCATGTTGGCACTCTTTGGAACGGCTGTGGCTTGCATTTTTCTAGCGGTTTCCTCGGTGTTAAAGTGGCATCAACCTGGTGCTGCCTACTTGCTTATCGGTAGCCTGCTTTATCTCATTGGCACCGTTCTAGTGACGATCGCATTCAATGTGCCGCTAAATGATGCGTTAGCGATCGCTAAACCGGATAGCACTGAAGGCGCGAACCTATGGGCTAAATACCTGACTAATTGGACGTTTTGGAACCACGTTCGGACAATAGCGGCACTTGCAGCAGCACTGACGCTTGCACTGTGCGATCGCACGGTGAGATAGAAATGATGAATATGTATGATACCCCTTTGCTCGGTAAAATGAAGCTATATGAGTATTCAAGCAGCATACGATAATTGGTCAGCCACATACGATGCTGACGAAAATCTGACGCGCGATCTCGATCAAACCGTCACCAGAGAAACCTTGATGGGTTTGAGGTGTAAATCAGTCGTGGAAATTGGCTGTGGCACAGGTAAAAATACGCTTTTGCTTTCACAAATTGCTCTGAAAGTTTATGCGATCGATTTTTCAACACAGATGATCGAAAAGGCGAAAGAGAAAGTGAGGTCAGCTAATGTGGTGTTTATTACAGAAGACATTACCAAGCAATGGACTTGTCGCAATCAGTCTGCCGATTTGGTCACTTGTAATCTTGTTCTAGAACATATCGAAGACCTCAGCTTGATATTTTCAGAAGCATTTCGTGTATTAGTCAAAGGAGGATACTTTTTTATCTGTGAGCTTCATCCATTTAAGCAATATCAAGGAATAAAAGCTAATTTTCAAAGACAGCAAGAGTTCATTGAAATTACTGCATTTGTACATCATTTATCAGACTTTTTTAACACAGCGAAAGTTCATGGCTTCCTACTTGAGGACTTCAAAGAATGGTGGCATGAACAAGATAAAAATAAACCACCAAGACTAGTATCAATCTTGTTGAGAAAGTGAAGAAATTTTTGGGGCATTGAAATTTAGAGCAGTTGCAGAGATACTTGCAAGAGTGACGGAAGATGGACGACTAATTATGGAATTTCCAAAACAGATAGAGAAAATTTCTGTCAGCGCTGGCAATTGCTTAACATCAGAATTATCGAAAAAGATTCATCATTCATTAACACAGCGAGATGCTCAGTTTATTGAATTACTGATGCCTGTATGGGAATGGTTTTACCGTTATTACTTTCAAGTAAAAACTGATGGATGGCATCATATACCAACAACAGGGAAAGTACTACTGGTTGGCTCTCATAATGGGGGCATGGCTTCTCCAGATTTAATAATGATGATGTACGATTGGTTTTCTAGATTTGGAACCGAGCGTTTGGTGTATGGTCTAATGCACCCTTACGCTTGGAAAGTCAGTCCAGAAATAGCCGGATTAGCCCAGAAATTCGGAGCAATTGTTGCACATCCCAAAATGGCTAGTGCGGCTTTTGATCGAGGTGCTAGCGTTCTGGTATATCCTGGAGGACAATATGATATGTTTCGTCCTCATAGCCAACGCCATAAAATACATTTTGCTGGTCATCAGGGCTTTGTCAAACTGGCTTTAAAACAAGAAGTTCCGATTATTCCTGTAATCTCTGTAGGCGCTCATGATAGCTTGATAGTTTTATGTGATTGCTATGATTTCGTCAAACAATTGCATCAGTGGGGATTGCCGTGGTTATATCAAATAGACCCTGGAGTTTTCCCAATTTACTTAGGTTTGCCTTGGGGCTTGTCTATTGGCCCTCTGCCAAATATTCCTCTACCTGTGCAGATTCACACTCGCGTCTGTCATCCAATTACTTTTGAAAGATATGGTCGAGATGCAGCTAGAGATCGCAACTATGTGAATGCTTGTTATGAAATAGTTCAGAGTCAAATGCAGGAAGAGTTAAATAATTTGGTTAGAGATACTCAGAAATCTAGCTAAAACACGAATATTAGTGATGAAGTGACGCCTCCCCTAGTATTTCCAAAAGCGATCGCTCCATAACTTCACTGACAAATTTATTACCTTGCAAGTTGAGGTGAATGTGGTCGTGAAACAAACCTTGCGGGTTGGTAGTTGAATTGAAACTCGGTAAAAAATCTATATAGTGAATTTGCTGTACTTTGGTAAAATCGCTCAAGCGCTGACGTGCTTTGATTTCGTAATCGCGGGGGCCTGGTTCACCAATTTCTCGTAATAAGGGAGTCATCACCAGCAGAAATTTGCTGTTGGTTTGGCGAGTCAAGGCTTGAATTTTAGCGATCGCCTCCAGATTAATCCCCACGCGATCGCCTGGCTCATTTTGCACTGCTTGCAGTTCAGGAATTGGCTTTTGCTTGACGATATAACGCTGCCACACTTCCACTAATGCCAGGGGAGGTTTACGATCGGGATAATTGCGATCGCGTCCGACTGGCAAAGAAGTAGGAGGAGTTGCAAACAAATCATCGGTATTAATTAATAACACCACTACTTGCGCGTTAAAATTGCCAAACTTCTCTAAATAAGCTAATTCATTCCTTGGCCCCCAAGAGTTAGCTGAAGCATTTAGCACTTCTACTTCCTGATAATTACTATTAGTAGATGATGGTAGAGAACGCATCATCAAACTAGATATTGTATTAGTCTGATCTGTCCACCAGCCACCATTAGCAATAGAATCACCTAAGAGGAGAATTCGCAGCCCAGTAGGTGCAGGTAGCTTTTTGATCGGACTACCTCGCATAGAATATTCATTAATTTCAATGCGATTACCAAAACGACGGGTACGTTGGTTAGGAGCCAACAAATAACCAATCTGCTCATCGCCAATATAAATCAGGGGATTACCAAAACCAAACAGCGATCGCAGTCCGATCTCGATTACCACAAACAATCCCACAACCACCGCCAAAATTACGCTCAGTGCTATTTTCACCTACTCACACCCTCTTATACTGAGTTGCTTTTCAATGATACTGGGGGATTGGGCATTGGGCATCCCTTCCCTGCGGGACGCTACGCGAACGGCTTCTCTACGAGACGCTATGCGAACCTCAGGGCAAGTGGGGATTGGGCAAGGTTATTTTCATTGTCCCCTTGTCCCCTTATTCCCACTCCTAAATTTTTAAAGTGAATTTAACATCATCCGCAAAGAGAAGGACTACAATCAAAACGGACAAATATTTCATGCTCCAACAACAGAGGATTACAAAGCTGTGTCCGACTTAAATCGCGGAATTATGAAATTTAAGGGAGCAGATTCCCCAAAAGTAGTCACTATCTCTACCGTGTTGCTTCTGGGATCGATCGCTGCTCTCGTCATCTGGGCGCTACAAGCTGCCTATGCGCTAAACTAAAACCATTAGTAGTCTAGAAGGACACTTGTCTTAAACGGTTTCCGTCTTAGCCAAGTGTCCATTTAGCAACTAGTAATTGAAGAAGAATACAGAATCCAGAATCCAGAATGCTTTTCCTTGGGGGATTCAAACCACTAGCTGATTGTAGACCTCTAAAATCTATAATTTGGATTGTTGTTTTTAAACCTCGTGTTCATCTTCTAGCCATCATTCTGACTCCTGAGTCTTGAATTCTCTTTGATAAAAGCCCCTTTTATAACCATCAAAAATTTCAGAAAAACTTTAGATTTGAGATTTGAGGTTTTAGATGGAAAATTTAAATCTAAAATCCAAAATCCAGAATGTTTGAACCTTGGGGTGTTTTCGTTATTTTAATTATCTGCCCCCTTTTGGGCGGATTACCCCTGATTGCATGGATAACTTACGCCCTGAAGCGGAAGCAGTTATCACAAGTTGGTACAGGAAACATTAGTGTATCGGCTGCGTTTTATCATGGCGGTAAAATTGTCGGAATTCTGGCAGTCTTGTCAGAAGCTTTAAAAGGAGTTGTGGCAGTCTTAATCACCCGCATTTTCTTCCCAGAAGGATCGTTTTGGGAATTGGTTGCCCTGATTGCTCTGGTAATCGGTAGATACTGGATAGGCAGAGGAGCAGGTACGACAAATGTTGTCTGGGGATTTGTCGTACACGATCCACTGGTAGCGATATTTGTATCTTTCTTTGCAGGTATTACTTTTACAATTCTGCAATCAAGAAAGGTAGTCAAATTTGGGGTTTTACTGCTTTTTCCTTTGTTTGTGGCACTTCTGCACATAAGCGATATTCCCAGAATATTTGCTGCTGTGGCCTTAGCTGGTTTAATGGGCTGGATTTATACCAAAATTCCTGATGATATGAAACTGCCAGCCCAAGAGGCACAAACAGAATCGCAAGCGATGTTGGAATTTTTACGCGGCGATGTCTACGACGGGCTACGCCAACGCACAATGGTTTCTCTAGATGAGGAGTTGAATGCTGCCATAGTCGGAGAAAAGGCGGCGACATTATCTCAAATTAAACGCTGGGGCTATCCAGTGCCGAAGGGATGGGTACTAGCCCCCATCGACAATCCTGAAGGGTTGACAGAATTTCTCCAGCCATCAGAATTATCCCCGTTGGTAGTGCGTTCCTCTGCTATTGGAGAAGACTCAGAACACGCTTCTGCTGCTGGACAGTATGAAACAGTTGTAAATGTTACTAGTCCAGAGGCATTACAGTCAGCGATCGCCCAAGTTCAAGCTTCCTACAATCATCCATCTGCTGTCCAATATCGGCGCGATCGCGGCTTAAATGATACAGCAATGGCTGTGTTGATTCAACAACAAGTCCAGAGTGTATATTCTGGCGTTGCTTTCAGCCGCGATCCCATTACTCAACAAGGCGATGCGATCATCATTGAAGCCCTTCCAGGCAGCCCGACGCAAGTCGTTTCGGGAAAAGTCACACCAGAGCAATATCGCGCTTTTGTCGTTGAAACAGAAAATTCTTACTCTATACAATTAGAGGGTCAAGGACGAGTACCACAATCATTAATCAAACAAGTTGCATACTTAGCTTACCGACTCGAAAAACGTTATCATGGCACTCCTCAAGATATCGAGTGGAGTTACGATGGTCAAACGCTTTGGGTGTTGCAATCTCGACCAATCACCACTCTGTTGCCCATCTGGACACGCAAAATCGCTGCTGAAGTGATTCCCGGAGTAATTCATCCCTTAACATGGTCAATTAATCGTCCCTTAACTTGTGGAGTTTGGGGAGAATTTTTTACTTTAGTTTTAGGTGAACGCGCCTTGGGGTTGGATTTCACCAAAACAGCAACTCTGCATTATTCCAGAGCCTACTTTAATGCGTCCCTCTTAGGAGACATTTTTCTCCGTATGGGACTGCCGCCCGAAAGTCTGGAATTTTTAACCAGAGGAGCTAAATTAAGTAAGCCGTCCTTGCAGTCAACTTGGGAAAATTTGCCAGGACTAGGGAAGTTGCTGAAGCGGGAATTAAATTTAGAAAAGGACTTCAAGGAAGATTATCACAAACGGTTCATTCCTGGGTTGTCGCAGTTGGCGCCAGAAGATATAGATAACTTTGAACCAGCGAAGCTGTTGGTAAGAATTGATTTTATTCTGGAGTTGCTGCGTCATGGGACGTATTACAGCATTTTAGCTCCCTTGAGTGCCGCCCTGAGACAGGCAATTTTTCGGGTAAAGGATAGACAAATCGATCATAGTGTCACCCCAGAGGTAGCGGCATTGCGATCGCTCAGTGCAATCGCTACAGATGCCAAGCAGGTATTGGTTGAGTTTGAGCCACAGCAAGTATTTGAACAATTAAAGCAAACCCCCGAAGGAGAGAAGATCCTTCAAGAATTTAACGAATTGCTTCAAGATTACGGCTACTTAAGTGAAGTAGGAACCGACATCTCCGTTCCCACTTGGCGGGAAAATCCCCAGATGATTAAGCAGATGTTTGTGCAGTTAATGCAAGGGAATGAACCACAAGCAGGTGCTAAAGACGCAATTAATAGTATCTTTGCTGGTAAGCGCAAACGCTCTTTTGTGCAACGGCGCGTGGATATCAAAGGACGAGTCACCGAAGTTTATTCACGACTTTTGGCTGAATTGCGTTGGAGTTTTGTGGCTTTAGAGAAGATTTGGTTAGAGTCTGGTTTACTGAGGCAAACAGGCGATATCTTTTTTCTCAACTTTGATGAAGTGCGGCGTCTAGTTGGGGATGAAAATTCCAGCTTAATAGAGCAGTTAGATGAGTTAGTAGAATTTAGGCGATCGCAATTTCTGCAAGATAGCGAGATTATTCAAATACCTCTTTTAGTCTACGGCCATACACCTCCTCACCCGTTAGCTCCCTCTGAACTCTACTCTGACCAAATTTTACAAGGTATTGGAGCCAGTCATGGGCAAGCCGAAGGTAGGGTGAAGGTGTTGCGAAATTTACAAGACGTGCCAGAAATTAATCGAGATACGATTCTGGTAGTGCCTTATACAGATTCCGGCTGGGCCCCTTTGTTATTAAGGGCTGGAGGATTAATTGCCGAAGCTGGTGGAAGGCTTTCTCACGGTGCGATCGTTGCTCGTGAGTATGGAATTCCCGCAGTGATGGATGTTCGAGGTGCTACATGGCTCCTGCAAGATGGTCAACGAGTCAGGATTGATGGGTCTAGGGGTATTGTGGAATTATCTAACGATTTAAGACCCGAATGATTACCACTTCCCTGAAAGACTTGCTTGAAGAGTCGGTTTCTCACAATGCCGAAATTAAGAAAAAGGTGATGTTACGCTTCGGCGATTTACCTCACCTAACTAACTTTTCTCAAGCACGTTTTGCTCCTGGACAAACCGCACCAGCACACGCACATCAAGATATATGCGAAGTATTCTTTGTAGAAGCTGGTTCGGGAGTAATTCATATTGATGGTACAAAATACCCGTTGCTTCCTCTTAACTGCATGGCGATCGAACCAAGAGAACTACATGAAGTTGTCAATAGTGATGTGGTTTAGCCGGGATTGATAAATTTTATGAAAAGTTAGAGAAGCCAACAGTAGATTCTTCTATTGGGGTTGCGTCTGTTTTCTTGATTAGGAGCTTTTCAGTTTTTTTGATGATTCAGCGCATATCCATAAGAAGTTTAGGGGGAGATAAAGGTTAGGATCTCCCAAGATAGAGCAAATTTGTAGAGAAATCTAAGACATTTTGCTGTTTGTCTGGGTGTAGATTGCTTCTTGGGGACGGGAGTGGAGCGTGATGCCGTCATGCAACCCCAAAGGGAAACGTACTCAGGGCACAGTGCCATTTAGGCGATCGCTGCAATGCATGAGAAGATTTATACAGTCGTATTGCCCTGTGGTAATTCTAAGCTGAAATTATGGAATGCCCTTGAAAAGCCAATACGCTTGGGTTAAGGCTGAAAGTCATCTAAATTAAGTATTGTTCTCAAGAATGGAAAGAGAGTGTGGTGCATCAATACCTTGTTGAATCAGGGGAATGCAAATAATAAACTCAGCACCAACTCCTGGTTGCGAAATGCATTCTAAAGAACCGCTATGTCTTTGTGTGATAATTTGGTAACTAATAGCCAGTCCCATCCCCGTACCTTGTCCAACGGGCTTGGTTGTAAAAAAGGGATTAAATACTTGCTTTAACGCATCTTCTGGTATTCCCAGTCCGTTGTCGGCAATGCGAATTGTGACTTGATTTGGCGCTAGTAGTTGGGTGCGAATATAAATTCGGGGATTATCTATTTTTATTTGTTTTTTTGTTGCCCATCGACCTCTAACTACTGAATCTTCTAAAGCATCGATCGCATTTACTAAAATATTCAGAAATACTTGGTTTAACTGCCCAGCATAACATTCAATCAAGGGGAGATTGTCGTATTCTTTGATCACCTCAATTTGCGGGCGCTGGTCAGTAGCCTTGAGGCGGTTTTGGATGATCATCATCGTACTATCAATTCCCTCATGGATATCAACCGCTTTCATTTCAGCTTCGTCTAAGCGCGAGAAGGTTCGCAGGGAAAGTACAATCTCTCGAATCCGTTCCGCTCCCATCATCATTGATTTGAATAATTTGGGAAAGTCTGACCTTAAGAAATCTAGTTCAATTAGATTTGCAAACTCCTCAATTGCCTTGACTGATTGGGGATAATGTTTTTGGTAGAGATCTAACAGTGAAAATAAATTTTGGGTGTATTCATCAGCCGGTTTCAGGTTGCCATAAATAAAGCTAACTGGGTTGTTAATTTCATGGGCAATTCCAGCTACTAGTTGCCCCAAACTAGCCATTTTCTCACTTTGAACTAACTGAGCTTGAGCCTGCTGTAAGTCTTTGAGAGTTGTGGCGAGTTCTTCCTTTTGACTTCGAGTTTGTTTGAGTAATTCTGCCTGCTGTAATCCTACACCTAGCTGAGAAGCAATTTGGGTCAGTATATATACTTCATCTGTTTGCCATTCTCGAGGGCCATCGTTCTGGTAAACCGCCAGCAGTCCCCAAAGTTGTTGACTTTGATAAATAGCGGTAATTACATAAGCTCTTGCCTGACATTGCTCTAGAATTTTGAGGTAGCACTTACTGAAGCCAGCACTATAAATATCGTAACAAACGCGATACGTTTCATTTTTAGAAAAGCGTCCTCCCTGTGTATCTTGTAAGTAAGTATCCACAATTGGAGGAATAGATAAATTTTTCAAGCTACATTCACTGACATTTTCTACTAATTCTGGTTGATGCACCTGCTGCTGAATCAGAGGTAACCACCCTTGTGCTAAGGATTCAGCCACAAATGTTCCGCTCCAATCGGGATTGAAACGATATAAAACCACGCGGTCAGAGTTTAACAATTGCTTGATTTCTTGAGTGGTTGTCTGGAAAATATATTCTAAGTCAAGAGATTGACGAATTTTCTCGACGGTGATAGCGACAATTTTGTGGGATTCCGCTGCTTTGACTCGTGCTTCTATTTGTAATAGTTCTACAGACGGGGAACTAGCTTTTTCTAAGGATTTTTGGGGTTGTGACACCATTTTTAATAATCTCAAATAATTAACAACCAGTCTAGTATGAGATTTAAAAAGAATTCCTAAATTCTGCTTAAATTCTTTATGAACAAATGATATTTTTAGCTGATATTATAAAGTCATCTTAGGAGCATCTGTCTTCAAATTTTTGAGCAATCAATTTAAATTTTGACCAGTTGTAGCAAGTATGGAATTTTTGTTAAAAATACAAGTGCTATCCCACCTTTGATGTAGCGGGAGTGCTGTTTGACCTACACCGCAGTTGGGCACACTGTATGAAATGTCCAAGATGTGCATTAACTTAACATTCGTAAAAATGGGCGGCAACGTGGTAAACACGCATTCATATATATGTAGTATGGCTCTGTGGCGCTGTAGGCGTTACGCGCCCGCAAGCTTGAGGCGATCGCTTGCAGGTGTTCTAAGAGTTTGTTCCAGACTGCGGCTTTTTGCCACCGATAAAACCTGTTGCTACGCTTTCCCACTTTCGGTAACGTTCTGGTAGATCCCGCCACCTGCCCCGGTTCTTAGTACCCATAAGATGCCATTCCCAACCTGACAGTGGTTATTAGACCTCTTGCAAAAGTGCTTTTTGTACTCTTATGGGAAAGGGAAAAATACAAAACCTTTTCCCCTTTTCCCAACTTTTGGAAGAAGTCTAATATCACGATGCTCTGGCACTTATTACACATCGGTATAGCGGCGCGGCGTATAAACCCAGAGATTACCATCGCTGCGTTTGATGGTTCGGGTTTTTGTAGAACCAACGAGAATAATTGTCCGCATATCAGCGCTTGCTGGTGTTAACTGGTCAAGTGCGATCGCTTTCACCGTTTGTCCTGGCCGACCGAGATTCCGGGCCAATACTACTGGTGTATCTGGTGTTCGATGTCGCAGCAAAATATTTCTCGCTTCTGCCAGTTGCCAGGTACGCTCTTTGGAAACAGGATTGTAGAAAGCAATGACAAAATCAGCCTCAGCAGCAGCAGCAATTCGTTGGGCGATCGCAGACCAAGGTTTCAAGATATCAGAGAGGGAAATAGCACAGAAATCATGTCCAAGGGGCGCACCAATGGCTGCTGCTGCTGCCTGCATTGCAGAGATGCCTGGGGCCACATGAATATCGATACTATCCCATTCAGGTTTAGCATAGCGATCGCATACCTCAAAAACTGCTGTTGCCATTGCATAGATACCAGGGTCGCCAGATGAAACTACAGCTACATATCGCCCAGATGCAGCCAAATCCAGGGCCATCTTTGCCCGTGCCTCTTCTTCGCGGTTGTCAGACTCATGCCGTTGCTTGCCATCAGCCAGAGAACCAACTAAATCTAAATAAGTTTTATAACCCACTAGGTCAGTTGCCGACTTGAGTATCTCTTTCACTTCGGGAGACATCCACAGCGAACCACCAGGCCCTGTCCCAATAATCGCTAACCGTCCGCGTGGCTGACCGATGGTGTTGGGGTCAATTACTTTAGGGGCAATAGCGATCGCAATCTGGGGAGTTGAAGAAGTAATGGGGGATGTGCCTGTGGCGGCGATCGCTGCTGCTTGGGCAGGGCTATAACCTTGTGAAAGTAGACTTTCTAACTGATTTTGGGTAAAAAAGCGGGCAGGCACTTTCAAAGCGCTAGCTAGCGCGTGGATTGCGGGATCGGCTGCGGCGGCGATCGGTGCAAATATCCCGGCGACTGATGCTTTTTCTAGTTTGGCATCAGCTAGTAACTGTTGTACTAAAGCTACTGCATCATCAATCATGCCACTAATTGCGATCGCGATCGTTGCTGGGTGATAAATAAGACAATTAGCTGTGGGAGTTACCAAACGTTCCGTAACTTGGATGGTCAAATCTCCCTTTGGATCTATCAGTAATTTACTATCACTCAACCAAGGCGCTATTCCTTCTAGCTTGACTTGCGCCCCAGCTAGCAAATCTGAGATAAATTTTTTCGCATCATCTGGGTTGGCTAAATGGTATCCAGGGGGAGGAGATAACAGCGTTGTGCCCAAACGTAAATCGCCTGTAGTCGTAATTGCAGCTTTGACATCAAGGGCTTCAGCAATGCGGCGAGCCAAATCGTTTACTCCACCAAGTCCACCCAAGAGAGGGACAACAGCACTACCATCTTCAGCCACAGCTAGCACTGGTGGTTCCTGTCGTTTATCCGAGATTACCGGAGCTAACGTCCTAATTAAAATGCCGGCGGCACAAATGCCAATCAGCGGCTTTCCCTGCATAAATAACTCGCGCAGCGTCTCGCCAAAATTCGTAAAGCTGACATCAACTCCCGATGTGCGACCCTCTAAACCGTATAGCGTTGCCCCTGGTAAGACGCTGATTATTTTACGTGCTACTGTCACGCTATTTTGACCCAGTATTACAATGGCAGGTGCAATGTTAATCATTACTTAATTACGAATTATTTAATTAGCCTTTAAACAAATGTTCTCAAAAATTTGAGTGCTTCAGTTTTATTTTTAAACATCGCGTGAATTATATCGCCGTTATTATAACGAATGTCAATCTCGTACTTTATTGCTGGAGCAAACTTAGGTTGATTTTCTGAATAATTCTGAATATATTCAATAGCATTATTAATAGTTTCTGCTTGCTGAGATAGACCGTGTAGGACAATGATATTCACCTGTTGGACTAGTCTAGCAAACGATTGCTCTAAAATATTGATAAATTTATCTATTTGATATTTCTCTAGACTGAGTATTTGATTTTTTATATTATTAATATCTGGCGTTGATAAATTTTTCCATTGTTCAATTTTATTTTGAAACTCTGATTCTAATGTACTTTCATTGAAAGATGCATTTATCCCAACTGATGTAAATGATTTTACGATATTTTCATACTTAAGATACAGAATTTTAAAGCCCTTAGATTCTAATTGGTTAAGCGCTCCTTGGGTAAATACACCTGCGAGAATAGCACCTAAAAATGGATTAAGTTGACTATAGGTGTCTGCCAGAGGAATAAGCGCTCCTTCAATTTCTTGAACTTTATTTCTGGAATGTTTGGTGTAACGCCGCCATGCAGTCTCAATAAATGCCACAGGAAGACCAAGAGTGTCTTCTGTACCTCCCCGCTCCAGCACATAGTCAAGGTCATGATAATTACCATAACGATCCTGCCATGATACCTTTTTACTAATTCGTGCCTTGCGCTTCTTCTGATAGTCTAAGTAAAAACCATGCTCATCGGCCAGTTGCTGAAGTGTTTCACAAATAAATTCTTGGATGAGATTCCCTAAAATCTGACCCCATTTATGTGACAATGACTCTGCCATTACAGTTGTACAAAATAATTTTTGTTGTGATTAACCTATCCATAAACCCACAAACACCCTTCGCAAAGAGGAACTCTGTGCTTGCGATTTTTCCATTTGACATTACGATCGCGAATTTTTTCAAACTTAAAAGATTCAAATCCTGCTGCTTGTGCTAATAAACCCATCCATTCAATTACCGGAATATAAATTCCATAGGGAGCAGAATCACCAATCAGAAAGCAAACTATTGCAGGACTTTTACATACTCTACGAAGTGCTATCCAAACTCTAGCCATGTCAAGAAAATAGCAGGCAATCATCAAATGATAATTCTTTTTACCTCCATGCAAATGTCGCTCTTGGGACAATTGATAACAGATTTCAATAATACTAGCTTTAATTGGATATAATTCATGAGATCCTAGAACTTCGTCGATGTTTACATTCTTATTTGTGACGTGCTGTGAACATGAACGAATTAAGTATTGCCTCACCGCAGTTTGCAAATCAGTCCAACCGGAAATTTCTTTCATGAAACACATTTCGAGACGTGTAGCATCGGCATAATCATAGTTGTTAGCGTATGGCGGTGAGGTGATTACCAAGTTGGTAAAATTATCAGGTATACCCTGGCAAGTCCGAGCATCAGATTGAATGAGTGTCGAACTAGAAGCTGCTGTTTTTACTGCAATTCTCATATCTGTAGCCATATTCTCTGCCATTAGCTCAAAAGCAGATATTGGCTCTAAGAAAGATTGTTTCTTTTTATTTGGTAAAATGTATTGCCAAGGTGCAGTTCCGGCATGAGAAACATGGCGAAGAATTGATACAAGTGTTAACCAAACTAACTGAGATTGAGATGAATCATCAGCAAGTTTTTCCCAAGCTTGACGCAATCTATCTAGAGATTCAAGTGAAGATATACTAAAGCATTCATGAATCAGTTTTGGGTATGTATCTACACATGGTTGCAAATCTTCAGCATATTTTATAACCTTTTTTATATGTTCAAGATAGGCGTCAGAGTTAGTATGATATAAAAGTTTAGCTCTTGCTATACGCGCAACAAAAGGATGAGCTTCAATTCCAAAACATTCAACTCCAAGTTTTTCAGATGCAAGTAAGGTTGTACCAGAACCAGCGAATGGATCTAAGACAGTAATTTCTCCTCTTTCTTGGAATTGAGTAATTATAGTTTCGACCCATTGTGCAGAGAAACCTGCACTAAATCTAAACCATCGATGAACTGGCAATTTCATGTTATCGATGAATGTAGACGAACTGTCAAAAGATTTAGAAATGCTAGAAGTAAATTTATGAAATGGCAACTCTAATTGTTGATTCATTTGAATATTTATTATTGATTAATATTCTAGGGTAGAAGTCCATTAAAAATTGAGGTTAAGACTTTGTTTCTTAAATTAGCATAGACCTTTTGACTGCTTGCACTAGTTCTTCTTCTGTGCATTGAGCTATAGGGCGTTAACTTGCCTGCAACAGGTGATTGTCGCACGATTAGGCAGTCTATATGATGTAGAGGGTGATTTGCTAGTGTTAAGTTAGCTGATACTTACTTGATGCTTGTTTTGTGGTGGTTTTTGATTGTCAACGCCAAGAAGCTTTGATTTGAAGTGATGGAGAGGCGATCGCATTCTCTTAAAAAAGTGCGATCACTTGTTAAATTGGAGATTGGGACTCCAACCAAATCTCGAAAGAATTTCTTCCCCAATCCCCAGTCTCAACTCAATTAGCTTTACGTTCTTTCAGTACTTGATCTAGTAAGTTTCTAGCAGGTTGTGCTTTAGCCAACGCTACTTGATGGTCATTATAAGCACGAACAAGGCGAGAAAGACTGCTCACACCTGTCTTGAGTTGCTCAAGTTCTTCACCAGCAACTAGTTCTCCATCAAGCATCCGCCCAATCAACGGTTTGATATCGCCCACTTCCTGCCGGACTTTTTGGAGTTTTTCTAGAGAACTCAGTAAGGTTTTTAGTGAGTTCAATATGTCATCAATATCCTGGGCATCCTCCACTGACTCAGGCGGATTTTCAATTGTGATCGTATCTTTGTCTGAAACTGTAGGCAATTCCTCTACAGACGTTTCACTTGTAACCCCATTTGACCGTGCCATCAACGCTTCCTCAAGGAATTTTCCTCAGTGTATCGCTGATTTCAAGTTGCCAAAGATAGTATTGTTATAATTCGTTAAATAAATACTTGTACAAATTCAACTCTACGTTGTGATCGCGAAACCAAAGAATTCCCTTAGCTCTAAATCAGGGCTATTTCATTTTATTTTGAGGATATGTATAAGTAAAAACAACGGACAACATATAAACACAGCAATAATGATTGATTTTGAACCTTGGGACAGGTTGTTGCGTCAGTATGTCGATCCACAGGGTCGTGTAAACTATATTGCTTGGAAAACTGAGCAACCTCAAGCGATCGCAGATTGGTTGTCGAGTCAAAAAAATCTGGACTTTACATCTAATAGCAATACTTTTGAGCAATTGGCATTGTGGATCAACCTTTACAATGCGTTCACCATTTCGGTAATTTTGGAAAGATACCCGCTTGAGTCAATTCGTCCGCGAATCTTAGGCATTCCCAACTGGCTGGCTTTTTTGTGGTTCTTCCAACGTCGTGCTTATTATATATTTGACAAGCATTACAGTTTAGCCCAAATAGAAAACCAAATTCTGCGGAATAAATTACAGGAGCCACGAATTCATTTTGCAATTGTCTGCGCTTCGGTTGGTTGCCCGTTACTACGTGCTGGAGCTTATTTTCCTCAACAAGTTACTCAGCAGTTAGATGAAGATACCCGTCGCTTCATTAACAATCCTGAAAAAGTCCGTTATGACTCAGATAGTAAAACGCTCTACTGTAGCAAAATCTTTAAATGGTATCGTCAAGACTTTCTTAAGGTCAAATCCTCTATTCCAGAATATATCCGCTCTTACCTAGAAACAGACTTGCCAATGAATGCCTCAACGCCGATTTCCTATCTCCACTATGACTGGAGCCTGAATCAGCGTATATCTTGATAAAATTGTTTGAGATAATTTGCATCAACGCCAATCCCCCACAAAAAACCGATATAAAGGTAGATTGCGTTTGCTTTGCAGCTACCCCATTTTGCTACACGGCGATCTGAAGAGTGAACAATGCGGTTCACCAGATAAATACGTCCTTTTTTAACCAATCTCAGGCATAAATCTCCATCTTCCATAATCGGCAATGCCTCATCAAATCCATCACAATCCCAAAAATCAGTGCGACGACAAAACATTACCTGATCTCCAAACAACAAGCGCAATCCTCGAAAAAACAGGTGAGGCTTAAATAGCAGTGGTGCGTAGTAGGTTTTTAGATAGTTATGTAGAGAGATGCCCCAGCGAGTCGTTTGAGATCCACTCATTAGAGAAATGAACCCTCCACAGGCAATGGTTGGCTCTACTAGGGTTTGCTCGATTACAGTGATTAAGTCATCTGGCACCCAAGTATCTGCATGAAGAAAGCAAAGAATATCTCCAGTTGCAGCTGATGCTCCGTAATTCATCTGAATAGAACGCCCACGCTGTTCAGATGAGAGAACTTGTACGCATAGCAACTGATTGAATAACTCAAAGCATTGCTTTGCAACTGCCACTGTCTCATCATCGCTGCCACCATCTACTACTATCACTTCAAAAGCAGGCGGATTAAGTAAAGTTAATTGGCGCAATGTACGCTCTAAGCTAACTGCTTCGTTTAAAGTAGGAATGACAATCGAAACTTGAGACATGCAGCTTAAGTAGTTTTATCGTTGCTTTTATTCTACTTGCTCAATGTTGACAAGCTCTTAATCCAAAGCTCAACACTTTTGAGCATGGTAAGTAGCTTTTAGCAGTTTTCCCCATATTGCATTGTAAGGATGTACAAGCTGTGTCGGATGATCCTCCTGAAAGATCGGCCTGCCTTCGTTCGCCCACTGAAAAATTCCACCACTTAAGTTATAAATGCACTTCATCCCGGCTTTATCAAGCTGTTGGGCTAATTTTGCGCTCCGGTAGCCAACAGCACAGTACACAACAATTGGTCTATCTTGGGAAACTGTTGAAATTGCTGTTAAGTCATCTGTGAGAGGATCTATGCGTACTGCTGTTTCGATATGACTAACTGCATACTCAGTTGGACTTCGTGCATCTAGCACTAATGGACGGGGCTTTGCAGAATCTGATAGTAATTGAGCTAATTGCTTACAATTAATTTCCTCAACAGTAGGAAACTGAAATCTGATCAGAACTTTAATAAAGTTAAACGTGAGTGATTGCACTTGTCAAAAGACTCTCTGGTTGGCAAACAATACTGACGGGGGCTGTGTCTGATGTCTAATAGTAAAGAACGATCACAGAACAGGCGATCACATTGGCATCAACTCTCCAAAACAAACAGATAACTCATCAAGATTAGCTTATTTGCAAGTAAATATACTTATAATAATTACAGCATTTACTAATCACCTGCGATGATTTATGGCAATTCTTCAACTGATTGAACCCGAAGTTAAAAATCTGGGTGGTTTTTCTGCCCGCCGCAGTTTGCCATATTCTAATCGCCAAATGGTTGGACCGTTTATCTTTTTCGATCATCTTGGCCCGTCCGTTATGCCCGCCAATCAAGGCATTGATGTCCGGCCACATCCTCATATTAATCTGGCAACGGTAACTTATTTATTTGACGGTGCTTTGATACATCGTGATAGTTTGGGCACTGTGCAGGAAATCCAACCAGGTGCAGTCAACTGGATGACAGCGGGAAAGGGGATTGTCCATTCAGAACGCTCACCTGACTTTGACCGTCACCAAGAAACTACTATTCATGGCATTCAAACCTGGGTTGTTCTACCTGTTGAACACGAAGAAACCGAGCCAACGTTCATTCACTATCCGGCTGAAATTCTTCCCACCTGGGAAGAGAATGGCGTTATCATCAAACTTATTGCTGGACAAGCATTTGGCTATACCTCACCTGTGAAAGTTCTCTCACCTATCCTCTATTTAGATGCAGTGTTGTCTGCAAATACCCACTTCACTATCCCTACAGATTATTCACAAAGGGCAGTATACAGTGTCACAGAGAGATTGAGGATTAATGATGAACCGATGGAGCAATATCGTCTCGCTATTCTAGAGCCAGGTGATCAGATTGAGGTTTCTGCTACAGCTGCTGCTCAATGTATTGTTATTGGCGGTGAGCCGTTAGGTACACGCTACAAATGGTGGAATTTTGTCTCTAGCCGACCAGAGCGAATAGAGCAAGCTAAAGTTGATTGGCGCGACTCTCGCTTTGCTAGCGTGCCAGATGAAACAGAGTTTATTCCACTCCCAGAAGTGGTAACAGAAGCTAATCCTTTTTCATAAGTGTGTCACACTTCGACACTCACTACCTCACTTGAAGATGCACAAGTTTAACCCAAGTTGCCAGTTACTCTTATGGGCGATCGCTTTTGTGGGTGACTGTAGCGATCGCAAATCCGATTGCTAAAAATAGAAGGTAAAAGCCTAGTTATTAGGTAAATCAGCGATGTTTATTTTAAAGGTACTTATCGCAATTGTTTGGAGCATTGCTATCTTTGGTAGTTTACTATTTCTGCCAGCAGGAACGCTCGACTGGTGGGGAAGGCGGACGCGGCGGTAGAGGTGACAATGGTACGGAGGGTTGTAACTGTCACAGACGGAGATAGGAAGTAAAAACCTGCAAGGGAACTCCTGGTAGCCCTAATTATAAGTGTACTGACAAGGTTTATAGATGTAGCGATGGTAGCGATGGGCGAGATGGCAGCCAAGGGCGCTTAGGAACTTTGAGTATCGTCAATAGCAAGGAACCTTTGGCATCTGATACTCCAACTGTGCAGCTAGCAATTTCGGAACTGATAAACAAACAGTCCCACCTCTCGAAAAATAAGTGGAATCAACGCGTGGGAGCAGCTTCTTTACTTGCGCCTGGTTCTGCGATCGCTGATGATTATCGAGAGTTTGAACAGCGAAGAGAAGAAACTTTTCAAATAGTTTGGCATGAAAGACAACCCATTACTAGCTTTGGCAATCAAGCTGTAACACTAAATTTAACTGATAACAAACAAGTAGAAATTAGTTTTTCTAAGGAATTATGGGTTGAAGGTAACAGTAAAAGTGAGGCTAACTTCACAATATTTACCGTTAACCATGCGATTCCCAAAAAAGATGTCACCCGGTTAGCTGTGGCAGAGTTTGCCGATGCCGGACAAAACCTCAACTTAAAAATAGTTGATTTAGCAGCCAAGTCTAATGCTATTAATACTCAGTTTCGCGTAAAATTTCGCGCCCAAGATAGCTTGCACGGTTTTTCTGGCTACAAAACTGAATATGAAGGGGATATTCCCACCGAACTTGTGACTCGTGACTACAATCATTTTACTCTAGCTTGGGGCAAACTAAAAATTCCTGAGGAAGCTTTACGCTCTGGTGTCAACGTTGATATTGAAGTCGCAGCAACTCGTTCTTTGGGAATACGTTCTGCCAAGCAAACTATTAGCTGGCAGGGTGCAATCTGCAAGCCTAGATAAAGTTTAAGAAGATTTTTTCCCATCTGAAACCATTTGCGAGAGAATATAGGCTGCGAAATCTAGTAACTGATCCAGCAAAAAACCAATGATACCGATGTATAAGATTACCTGGATTATGTAATCAGCATTGCCAGCTTTATAAGCATCCCAGAGGGTAAAGCCAAGTCCTTTTGGGCCTGTTAACATTTCTATGGCAATAACGATAAACCAGGCTACCCAAATACTAACTTTCAAGGCATGAAATATATGAAAAATAGCTACTCGAAAGTTATTATTCTGTCTCTTAAAATGCTGCATACCTATTGCTGTATTAATAATCATTGTCCAGAGAGTCCCCAGAAAAACTACTACAATAGCAGCCGAGTCGCTCTCTTGAAACGTGATTAGGGCAATAGGTAGCAAAGCTATAGGAGGGATACTATGTGGTATCTGAAATATCAGCCGAAATAGCTGATAAATCATGCTATTTATCCCGATTAAATATCCGATAAAACCACCCAATACTGCAGCTGGAATATAACCAACAAATAACCGTTGCAGGCTAGCTAAAATGTCTAAAAACATATTATTTTCTCTGCCTCAGTTCTCATGGAAAACATTCGGGAAATACTGCGGCAACAACACAAAACAGGGCTGAGAAAAATGTATTGGATTACACATTATATTTTGTTGCTAAAAGATTTTTTATATCTTCTCCTCGTTAATTACTAATTAAAAAACTTAGGTATTATTACGATGTGATAGTAGTAGTACAAAGAAGAGGTAAAGTTTGACTTTAATAAACTTTATCAGAAAAGCAAATTTTAATTAGTAAATTAAATACAATTTCTAGAATTTATCAAAGAAGGCAGTTATTGCTAGAGCTTACGTGCAATCGCTCCTTGATTATCTAAGCTGATGGAACGAGCTAGAAAAAGTCTTGAACAGGGTGTAGGGATCAATTGGATGGGTATTCAAACCCCAACCAATTGTAGATACTTGTAAATAATGACACAGATCGCTAATTATCTTTAATAAAAGACGCGATCGCCTTTTTTATCGGATAACCAGAATCGTCTCTAGTGTAGTACGTAAGACCTCGATCAATGAATGCAGAGGTAGTATCTATTAACTGCTGAAGAATCTCAGAATTAGTATCATCTATTTCTTCAGTGACTTTTTTCCCTGTAAATTTATTTTTCCGATCTTCTGGAGGTAATACAATGCGAGGATCTTTATAAGTCTCTTTTGGCTTGGGTTTAAATGTCTCATTTAAGTCAAATTGAAGACGTAAGTAACGTTTAGACTCATATCCACCCATGATTTGTCGGCAAATCGTACTATCAATCTCAGATGTAGGTTCCATAAAGATGTTAGTAAGATTTTTGATCCAGTCTAAGCCTCTCCATTTGCTGATTTGCTTATATTGATATGGTTCACCAGTTTGACCTGTACCAATAGAAAGGATAGAAATATCTTCCAATCGCAGATTATCTAGTTTATATTTTTGCTTGATTGTTGGAGATACTGAAGACTGACCGATCCTCATAACTAGACTCAAAGCTGCAAGAGCAGGGTTATTAGCAGAAACTCCTCCATCAATGTGTGGGAATTCCCAATCACCAAATTTTTGTTTATCTACAGGTTCTAATTTATATGGTGGAAAAAAAGTAGGCGCTGAGGCAGAAGCGGTACATATTTCCCATAAATAACAGTCATCGTACCATCTGTCTCCTAAATCGGGATGACAATTTGTAAAAAAAGTTGTGTTGCGATATAGCGTATCGTAAGCAAGAATCAAAAGAATAGGTTTTTCGATATCCTTGATTCTTGTGAATTTATAGGCATCTTTGAGTACGCTAGTAATTCCATCATGAGAATATTTAGATGGTGAAAATACATCAATAATTGGTTTGATGATGGACGGAAAGTTTTTGTAGCGCTCTTTTATCTCCAGAGGGAATATATCTTTACCTCTATTTTTATACAGTTTAATGAGTTCATCACTCTCCTTTCCTATAGCAATCCCTGCTGCTAATATCGAACCAGTAGAAGTACCAGCAACCATGTCAAAATATTCGTGTAAAAACTCTCCTTTTCCCTGATTTCTAATTTCTTGTTCTACTTGTTGAAGTATTCGTGCTGCTATAATTCCACGAATACCACCACCGTCTAAAGCCAAAATTTTGAAGGACATAGATAGCAATTCTCTTTGATTATTTTTCTGTGGACAAGCATCATGAGATGAATCACAATACGGTTCCATTAACTTGTTTACTCTTATCCGACTTATCCGACTTATCCGACTGGAAGAATACCTAAGTTTTTTTTAACGAAGCGCCTTCTCTACGAGACACTACGTATAGCTTACTTCTCCGTAGAAGGGTACGCGTAGCATTGGTGTCAACTGAACGTGAAAGCCAGCCTAGAGCCAGCTTTTAGATATTGTCTCGTTCCCAGGCTCCGCCTCCCGCAATACTGTTCAGTTAAGGCAAGAGACGCGATGAATCGCCGTCTCTACAATAATCAATCTTTCATAGAGACGGCGATTTATCGCGTCTTTGTGATGATTTGACTTGAAAGACTTAGAAATACAGCAAATTTCTACGTTGTGAGCTACAGAAATACTCCACCCGCGCAATCTGGCGTGAAGGTTGGGGAGGAATAATATCTTATGTAGTTGCTGTAAATTCAGGGTTTTAGTAAGGTTAAATAAATATTTGCTACAAGAAAGTTAAAGCTTGACCCCGCACTTGCGTATTTACCTGGCCTTTGTCATAAACTATTTCACCGCCGACAATGGTGGTTTTAGCCCAGCCAGTGAGGTTCCAGCCTTCAAAGGGACTCCAATGACATTTGGTTAAAAGTTCCTCGCGCCGGACTGGGCGGTATGTGTTTAAATCTACAAGCACCAAATCGGCATCGTAACCAGGTGCGATCGCTCCCTTATTGGGAATACCATAAGCCACAGCTACAGCTTTAGACATCCAGTTCACAACTTGAGCAACGGTACACTTTCCTTGCATTGCCGCAGTTAACATCAAAGCGAGGGAAGTTTCCACCCCAGGCATTCCTGAAGGACTATTGGGGTATTCTTGAGCTTTTTCTTCTAAGGTGTGCGGCGCGTGATCTGTAGCGATGAAATCAATCACACCATCGCGCAAAGCTTGCCAGAGAACTTCGTTATCGTGGGGCGATCGCAAAGGTGGATTCATCTGTGCTAATGTGCCAATTGTTTTATATGCACTAGTATTTAATAACAAATGCTGTGGCGTCACCTCTGCTGTCACCCAACTCGGTTTCTCCTGACGCAGCAAATCTGCTTCCAGCGCTGTTGACAGATGGAGAATATGCAACCGACGTTGATATTTTTGAGAAAGTTTTAATGCTAGTTGGGTTGCAAGCAAAGCCGCTTGATCGTCTTGAATTTGCGAGTGAACAGCTGGATCGTGAATATTGGCAAATTCTTGGCGGCGTTGGTTGATTCTAGCTTGGTCTTCGGCATGAACGGCAATTAAGCGATTGCCTTTAGCAAATATCGCCTCCAATGCTGTTTCGCCATCTACCAACAACTGACCATGCATCGACCCCATGAAAATCTTAATTCCTGGTGTTGGCTTTGCTAAAAGCAAATCTGGTAAATTTTCTGCTGTTGCCCCAATAAAAAAGCCATAATTAACTAAGGACTTGTGTGAGGCCCGTTCTAGCTTGTCGTCTAAAGCCTGTTGTGTTGTAGTTAGGGGGCGCGTATTGGGCATTTCTAAAAAAGAAGTGACTCCCCCTTTAGCACAGGCACAACTGGCGGTGAATAAATCTTCCTTGTGTTCTAGTCCAGGTTCCCGGAAATGCACCTGTGGATCGATAACTCCTGGCAACAAAGTTAAGCCTTCTGCGTCAACTTCAGTGGCTAGTGCTGTTTGGGAGATTTCTGGCGCAACTTCGACTATTTGGCGATCGCGCGTCAACACGTCCCCAACCATCAGTTCACCATCGGGTAAGATTATGCGAACGCGGCGAATCAGTAACATTTTTGGAGATGACATAGAGATAACCAAGTTTAGACAGGGAGCTATGTATTACAGAGAACCATGCTTTTAGGTTAAACTTATTCGCGATCGGAGTAATCAATTTTTGCCACGCATTAAAAAAAAGTTTATTTTTAACAACAGAGGCAGCCAGGGTTTAAGTCCCCCACCAAATCGGAGATTTGGTGGACTGCAATTAGATAGGGTTGAACGCGAGAGCATCTCATATAGAAGCCTCATCTAAATTCAAACCTCCTGCCCCTTTCCCAATCCACAATCTAAAATTGGTAGTCAAGATGCAAACATAACTAGGAAATTAAAATTTTCCCGTTAAGATTAACAGATAAAGTCTCACTAGGCGAGTTAATTACCTACATCTTTCGTTAAGTTAAGTAATTTCATGCATAATCAAGTGTCTGATAACAACTCTAGTCAACAACCCGATAATTCTTGGATCGCAGAGCTAGGTAGAACAATTGTATTGAGCATTGTTCTAGCTCTGGGAATTCGTACCTTTGTTGCTGAAGCACGCTGGATTCCTTCTGGTTCAATGGAACCGACTCTGCATGGTACGCCAAACCAGTGGGAGGCAGATAAAATTATTGTCGATAAGTTGAAGTATAAATTTGCTAACCCGGAACGGGGAGATATAGTAGTATTTTCACCGACGAAAGAACTACAAAAAGAACAATATCAAGATGCTTTTATTAAACGTATAATTGCCTTACCTGGAGAAAAAATACAACTTAAGGATGGCAAAGTCTATATTAACGACAAACCTCTACCAGAAGCCAATTACCTCAGTTCTGGACAGACCACAGTTATTGATGTTTGCCAATCAGGACCACAGCCACCTTTTTTGGCCAAACCCCAGACTATACCCGCTGATTCATATTTAGTACTGGGTGATAATCGTAACAGTAGTTATGACAGCCGTTGCTGGGGTGTTGTCCCCCGCCAGAATATTATTGGACGTGCTGTAGTTCGCTTCTGGCCTTTAAATCATGTTGGCGGAATCGATAAATCGCCAGTATATCCATAATTAACAAACAATATTACTCAAATAGCTCATTAACAAAAGAATTTTAGATTTTAGATTGGGGACTACTAAATCACCAATCTAAAATCCAAAATCCGTCTTGAAAAGTTCAGTTCGCTCTTTGCGAGATGCTGCGACTTTTCGCCAAATCTCAAATCCAAATATTGCTATGACGCCTTACCTAGCTAAGATTTTACTGTATCCAGTTAAATCACTGAATGGTGTTGAAGTTGAGAACGCTAGAGTTCTTGCCAGTGGCGCACTACAGTATGACCGCGAGTTTGCCATTTTTGACGAACAAGGTAGATTTGTCAATGGCAAGCGTCATGCTAAAATCCATTTACTAAGAGCGCAATTTGCACTCTTAAATAGAACTATCTCGTTGCAAATCCCTGATGACAACTTACAACAAATTTTTCATCTGGATGAGGAACGGCAAGCATTAGAAGCAACTTTGAGTGATTATTTTGAGTTTGCTGTCACATTGGGACAAAACTTTTTGATGGGTTTTCCTGACGATACACACTCACTTGGCCCAACGGTAATTAGTACGGCCACATTGGCAGAGGTAGCTTCTTGGTTTCCTGGTTTAAGTGTAGATGAAATGCGCCGTCGGATGCGTGCCAACATCGAGATTGGTGGTGTACCAGCATTTTGGGAAGATCGGCTATTTAGCGAACAAGGTGATTTAGTCTCTTTTCGAGTAGGAGATGTAGACTTTTTTGGGGTTAACCCATGTCAGCGTTGTATAGTCCCAACACGCAATTCTTACTTAGGGGAAGCTTACCCAAACTTTCAAAAAATTTTTACAACCCAGCGACAAGCAACTCTGCCAAATTGGGTTGCTTTATCGCCTTTTAATCATTTTTATAGATTGAGTATCAATACTCAACTGCCCCCATCATCAGCCGGAAAAATTTTACAAATCGGCGATGAAGTTGACATACTTATACAACAAAGTTAACATTTCGTCAAAATAAAAAATACAAAGTAAATTTTTTGGGATTTTTTTTGTTCATGCTGTGTATTTGCATGACAATTCTAAAATTATTGTAGTTAAATATAAGTTTTTGTACAAGTCTAGGGGTTTCTAGACCAGAAAATCAAGACATTAGCAATTAAAAATTAAATTTAGGATTGGGTGCTAATGGCGACCTGAATTTTAGAATGGCATACTGGAGCTTATTGGTTAAATTTCAGTTCGTCTGAGAAAATTTGTGGAAATATTGCCAGGTAAAACTGAGCAAATTCAGGTGCGATGGCGTACCCGCGTAGTCGGTTTATATAGTGGACTACTCCTGTACAAAGTTTGAAAATTAGGCGTTGGAGGAAGTCAGCCAGTCAAAGAATTATAAGTATTTCGTACTATTTTATACTAAAAATATAAAATTTTCATAAAGAGAAATGTATGCCGTAATTATACTTATATACAATGTAGCTATCACGGCAAAAGGCACCTAGTAGATGCTGGGGAAGAATAAAATTACAATGTTATCCAAACTTCAGCCCGTCAAATCATTTAATCGCTTAGTTGGCAAAGTTTATGCCAAAATGCCCCTGAGATATGTTCTGATTGTGCCCTTTATCTTGCAAATTTGTGGTGCAGTGGGACTTGTGGGCTATCTTTCGTATCAAAACGGCCAAAAAGCGGTAAGGGAGCTTGCTACTCAATTAGAAAATGAAATCTGCGATCGCATTGAACAGCATCTTGATAGCTATTTAACAACCCCGAAGCAAATTAATCAAATCAACTTAGATGCGATTGAGCTAGGTTTGCTCAACCTTTCGGACTTTCAAACCACCGGCAATTACTTTTGGAAACAAATGCAGGTTTTCAATGTTGGTTACAACAGCTTTGCCAATCCCAAAGGTGAATTTATTGGTGTTGAGCGTCTAGATAATGGCCAGCTTTTAATTAATGAAGTTAGCGAAAAGCATGGTATAGGCAAACTTTATGTTTATCCTACAGATAACCAAGGAAATCGCCGCCATTTACAGGAAGTCAAAAATTACGATCCTCGTGTAGAAGCTTGGTATGCAGATCCAGTCAAGATAGGCAAACGAGTTTGGAGTCAAATTTATCAATGGGAAGATAAACCAGAAATTTTATCCATATCTTCCAGCTATCCTGTTTACGATAAAAATCACAAATTCGTTGGGGTGATTAGTGTTGATTTGCTCTTGTCACAAATCGGCAAGTTTTTAGCTAAGTTAAAGGTCAAAGAGTCGGGTAAAACTTTTATTTTAGAGCGTTCTGGGTATATAGTGGCTTCTTCTACTAGCGAGCCACCATATACGATCGTTAATGGTAAAGGAAAACGTCTATCAGCATTAGATAGTCAAAATTCTTTAATTAAACTCACTACACAGTCTTTGATCGAACACTTTGGCAGTCTTAAGTTGGTTGTGGGGAAGCAACAGCTAAGTTTTACCGCCGATGGAATGCGTTATTTTGTACAGATAAAAAGCTGGAAGGACGAACTGGGTTTAGATTGGCTAATTGTGGCGGTGATTCCCGAAGGCGAATTTATGGAGCAAATTAATGCCAACACCCGCATCACTATTTTGCTGTGCATAGTTGCTTTTTTAGTGGCCACAAGAATTGGGATTTTGACTGCTCGTTGGGTAATTAAGCCGATTTTACAATTAAACAGATCGGCGAAGAAAATTGCTCAAGGTGAATGGGAGGAAACACCAGACATTCAGCGTTCCGATGAACTGGGGGAACTAGCCAAATCATTTGAAACTATGGCAAAGCAACTCCAAGCATCCTTTAGTGCTTTAGAAGCAAAGAATGCCCAGATGCAAGTTTTAAATGAGGCGCTATCTCATAATCAGAGTCAGCTAACTCAATTTTTAGAAGCTATACCAGTAGGTGTATTTATCATTGATGCTGAAGGTGAGCCTTATTATACAAATCAGATTGGGCAGCAAATTCTCGGTCAAGGAGCAATCGCAGAAGTTAGTACCGAAGAATTGTCAGAGATATATCAAGCTTACCTTGCCGGCACAAATCAACTTTACCCCAGCGATCGCTTACCGATTTTGAGAGCATTGCTTGGGGAAAGCACCAGAGTTGATGATATGGAAATTCGCTGTTGTGGCAATATTACTTGCATTGAGGTTTTAGGAAAGCCAATTTATGATGAATCAGGGAATGTAGCTTTTGCGATCGCCACATTTTTTGATATTACCCAACGCAAACAAACAGAAAAGTTATTAGCAGAATACAATCGCACCTTAGAGGCTCAAGTAAAAAAACGTACTGAAGAGTTCCAGCAAGTTATCGAGCAACTGCAAACCACCCAAGAAGAACTGATTCAATCACAAAAAATCGCTGCACAGGAACAACAAGCAGCCGTTCGGGAAGCGGCGCGAAGTGCTGCCGCCAACCTCGCCAAAAGCGAATTTCTTGCTAACATGAGCCACGAACTGCGTACCCCACTCAATGCCATTCTTGGTTTCACCCAAGTCATGAGTCAAGATTATTCGCTATCTAGCGAACATCAAGAAAACTTGGCAATAATTAATCGTGCTGGCGAACATCTACTCAAATTAATTAACGACATTCTAGAAATGTCTAAAATCGAAGCTGGCAAAATCACATTAAATTGCAGCAGCTTTGACTTAATTCATTTGTTGAAGAACTTAGAAGAGATGTTGCACTTGCGTGCTGCATCTAAAAATTTAGAATTACTGTTTGAATATCCGCCAGATATTCCTAAATATATAGAAACAGACGAAAATAAACTGTGTCAAGTATTGCTCAACCTCTTGGGAAATGCGATCAAATTTACCGATCAAGGGAGGGTGACGCTACGGGTGAGACTGGAGGCTGGTGAGCAGGAGAGCAGCACTTCTCTACGAGACGCTGCGCGTAGCTTGCTTCCACAAAGTGGTACGGCTACGCTCAGTGACCGGGGAACAGGGGAGCAGGGCGAGCAAAATCTTTCTTATCCCTCTCTTCTTTTTTTCGAGGTACAAGATACTGGCTGTGGTATTGCCCCACAAGAACTTAAATTGCTGTTTGAGGCTTTTGAACAAACCGAAATTGGCAGAAAATTCCAACAAGGGACGGGACTGGGTTTAGCGATTAGCCGTAAATACGTGCAACTGATGGGAGGAGATATTACTGTTAGCACGATGCCTGGTATCGGTAGTACATTTGCCTTTGATGTTCAGATTGCTCTAACTTGCCCCAGAGAAATCCCGATAAACCAAATTAAATCACAAATTAGAGCTTTAGCACCTAGTGAAAAAGTATACCGTATCCTAGTAGTTGACGACTCCAAAGAAAGCCGTATGTTGCTAGTTAAAATTCTCACATCTCTAGGCTTTGAAGTTAACGAAGCTACAGATGGTAGTGAAGCGCTCACTAATTGGGAATCTTGGCAACCACACCTGATTTTTATGGATATGCGAATGCCAGTCATGGATGGTTACGAAGCTACAAGAATTATTAAAGCTAGACAAATCGGGCATGGGACAGCCAATACGTCGCGGAGGTTCCCAAAATTGAAACAACTGGTGTCATCGAGGAGCCAGTACCTTGCAGAAGAGTTAACCAATTCAGGCGAGGATGAGGTTCTGAAAGTTGTACGTAAAGAGTCTTCCACACCAGAAACAACTGGTGTTATAGAAAATGATGCTTCTGATGCGTCCACTTTGCGATCACGGATGCCAACAGCCTTGGCTCCCCCTTACGACTTCTCTAGAACAATGCCGGATAGCTCTAATACAAATACAATCATTATTGCCTTAACTGCTAGCGCCTTTGAAGAAGAACGCCAGAAAATTTTGTCCATTGGCTGTGATGATTTTATTCGCAAGCCATTCAAACAGGAAGTATTATTGGAAAAACTGAGCAAACATCTGGGTTTAAAATATACCAATCAAGTAGAAACCACAAACACAGTAGTTGTCGATCAAGCTACACAGATTTTCGTCAGTGTTGCCGAACTCCTGGGGCATTTATCACAAATGTCACCTGAGTGGCTCCAACAGATTCACTATGCCGCAGCCAGCTGTAGCGATGAACTGATTTTAGAGTTACTCAAGCAAATTCCATCAGATAATGCTCAAGTTTTCCAAGTTCTCAGGGATTTAGCAAATAACTACCAGTTTGAGAAAATCATGGAATTGACTACAACAAACTTAGAATGAATTACGAGCATTTAGACCCTAAGAAAAAAGATATTTTGATCATTGATGATATGGCGGATAACCTTCGGGTTTTATCCTCCATATTGACAAGGGAAGGGTATAACGTTCGTAAAGCTTTGAACTGGCAAATGGCATTGACAGCAACTCAAACATTATTACCTGATTTGATTCTACTCGATATCATGATGCCAGAAGTAGATGGCTATGAAATTTGCCAGACCTTTAAAGCTTGGGAACTAACAGCTGATATTCCAGTGATTTTTATTAGTGCTTTAGATGATGTTTTTGACAAAGTTAAAGCCTTTAAAGTGGGTGGTGTAGACTACATCACCAAACCTTTTGAGTTTCAAGAAGTTTTAGTGCGTGTGCAAAATCAACTGGCATTGAGATCAGCGCGGTTAGAAATATTGAAATTAAATGTTGAACTTGAAGATCGGGTAAAACAGCGGACTGGGGAGCTAGAAAAAGCTCTCCAAAAACTCCAGCAAGAAATCGATTCCCGCCAGCAATTGCAAAGTCAGTTGCTAGATATAGCACTGCATGATTCCCTGACCGGATTATCAAACCGAGTTTTGTTTATTAGGCAACTAGAAAATGCTCTCAATCGCGCCAAGCAAGAATCTAGTTATCAGTTTGCGGTACTTTTTTTGGACTGCGATCGCTTTAAAGTAATCAATGATTCTCTTGGTCATCCAGTAGGAGATGAATTGCTGATAGCCATTGCTCAACGCTTACAAGCATGTATCATACCTGTTGATACTTTAGCACGATTGGGCGGGGACGAATTTGGAATTCTCTTAGAAAATATCACAGATATCAATATAGCAATCCAAGTTGCAGAAAGGATTTTGCAACAGTTATCACTTGCTTTTCAATTGTCAAGATATGAAGTATTTATGAATGCCAGTATTGGTATTAGTTGGGGCAATAAAGATTATGATCGCCCAGAGTATTTGCTGCGGGATGCTGATACGGCAATGTATCGAGCTAAGGCTCAAGGAAGAGCCAAATATCACGTTTTTAATCCAGTGATGCATCAGGAAGCTATTCAGCTTTTAGAGTTAGAAAATGACCTGCGGAGAGCTGTTGAAAGGCGAGAATTCCTCGTTTACTATCAGCCAATTATTTCCCTGGCTACAGGCAGAATTTCTGGATTTGAAGCCTTGGTGCGCTGGCAACATCCGATTCGTGGTTTGGTTTCTCCTATAGAATTTATTCCTGTGGCCGAAGAAACAGGTTTAATTAATGCCATCAATACTTGGGTATTACAGTCAGCTTGTCATCAATTAAGCATCTGGCAACATTATCCAGTGACACCAGAACCTCTAACTATGAGTGTCAATTTAAGTGCAAGATTATTTTTACAGCCGAATTTTGTAGAACAAATTGACCGAATAATTTATGAAAATAAAATAAATCCGGCATATTTAGAATTAGAAATTACTGAAAGTGTAATTATGGAAAATACAGATGCGATAAAAATAATTCTTCAACAACTAAAGCAGCGAAAAATCAAGTTGATTATGGATGACTTTGGTACAGGATTTTCCTCTTTAAGTTACCTGCACAGCTTTCCTTTAAATGCACTCAAAATTGATAAATCCTTCGTCAAACGGATGCAGGAGAACAAAGAGAATATGGGGTTAGTACCAGCAATGATTGGCATTGCCAACTCAATGGGGATGAGTGCGATCGCTGAAGGTGTCGAAACACAAGAACAGTTAGCCCAATTGAGAAGTTTAAACTGTAATTTTGCTCAAGGATATTTATTTTCTAAACCCATACAACAACAACTAGCTCTTGAGTTGCTCACCTCAGCACCTGAATGGTAACTATCAACTAGCACCTGGGAAAAATTTAATTGTTTATCCTTGGCTAGATAATCTGTGAGTGCTATCTACTATAATCATTACAGCAGTTTCTCAGGTTGCCAAAGGTGATAACTGGCCAATAGCTTCGATAATCTGCAAAACTCTCCAGCCACGTGAGAGTTAAACTATAAATATAAGTATTTCGGTGAAATCGGTCAACAATTTTTAGGGTGATTTCGAAAAAGGATTTACTATCATCAATAATTATACGCATAACTTTTGATAAATAATGCATTTTAATCAAACTAACCATCAGAAAAGAAATATTTTGGTGGTCGATGATACCCCAGATAATTTGCGGCTTTTATCGGCGATGTTGACTGCACAAGGTTTTGAAGTTCGCAAAGCCTTAAACGGTAAAATGGCACTGACTGCATGTCAAATGGTTTTGCCCGATGTGATTTTGCTAGATATCAATATGCCAGGTATGGATGGCTACCAAGTTTGTCAACAACTGAAAGCTGACGATAAAACTTCTGAAGTCCCAGTAATTTTTATTAGCGCTCTGGATGATGTTGTAGATAAGGTAAAGGCATTTGATGTTGGTGGTGTAGATTATATTGCAAAACCTTTTCATGGTGCAGAAGTGGTGTTGCGAATTGAAAATCAGATTAATTTACGCTTACTCCAAGTTAAACTGCAAGAAAAAAACTTTTTACTCCAACAGGCTCTTGACAACTTGAAAGCCTCTCAAGTTCAACAAATTCAGAACGAAAAGATGGTGGCACTGGGACAGTTAGTGGCTGGGCTGGCTCATGAGATTAATAATCCGATCAGTTTTATTTATGGAAATCTCCAATATGCTGGTCAATATGTGGAAGACCTAGTAAATATAATTGAGGTATATCAACAGGAATATCCCAAACCCACACCAAAAATTCAGCAAATAGCCAAAGATGTAGACCTGAATTTTATCATTAAGGATCTACAAAATCTGATAGGTGCAATGTATAGAGGCTCCGATCGCATTCGGGAAATTGTACTGGCGCTACAACATTTTTCTCGGCATGATGAAGCAGAGATGAAACGGGTAAATATCCATGAAGACATCGAAAATACTTTAGTGATGTTACAACATCGGCTCAGGGAAGGAGCCGATCGTCCGGCAATTGTTGTAGTGAAAGATTATGGTAACTTGCCCCTAGTCACTTGTTATGCGAGTGAACTAAATCAAGTATTTATGCATTTGTTGAATAATGCTATTGATGCAATAGAAGAGGGAGTGGAGAGTGGGGAACTTGGGCCTTACTCTGGGGATCGGGGGCAATGGGGAGTGACAAATCAATCTTCTACTTCCTACTCTCTACTCCCTACTCCCCAAATTCGGATTCATACAGAAGTGACAGACTTGAACATAGTCAAAATTGCGATCGCTGATAATGGTCTTGGTATTGAAGAGTCGTTGCGATCGCGCTTATTTGACCCATTTTTTACCACAAAACCTGTGGGTAAAGGTAGTGGGCTAGGATTATCTATTAGCTATCAGATTATCGTCCAAAAACACCGAGGAAATATTAGCTGTAACTCATCTGTTGGCAAAGGAGCAGAGTTTGTGATCGAAATTCCTATAAAGCAGCCTGATATCTCATCACAATTTTCAAAATCATGAATCTAATTAATCAACAATTCTGGTGCTACCAATCCTTTTTGGATAGCTAAGACTGCGGCTTGAGTGCGATCGCGTACTTCTAGTTTCTGTAAAATAGCATGGACATGAACCCGCACTGTACCAGGGGCAATGTAGAGAATTTCAGCAATTTCTTGATTGCTTTTGCCAGCTGCTACTAGTGCCAAAATTTCTTGCTCCCGCTTTGTTAAAGGATTTTCTAAAGATTCCTCAGTTTTTGCTCCCTGCACCGCCATCGAATTGCCCTCAAAAGCGGCTCTAATTTCAGTTGTTGCTGTTTGATCCCACCAAGAAGCGCCCGCTGCAACCGATCGCACTGCCAATATCAAAGACTCAGCCGGAATACCTTTAAGGCAGTAACCTTGCGCCCCCGCAGCAATTAACCGCGAAATCAGGGGTTTTTCAGAACGAGACGTTAAAACAAGAATTGGTAAATTTGGGTGCTTCTGCTTGATTTGGCGACAAGCCTCAATCCCACCAATTCCCGGTAAACCTATATCCAGCAAGACCAAATCCAGAGGATAGTGATTTGCTAATTCTACAGCTTGTTCCCCATCTTCTGCTTCTGCAACAATCTCCAAACTGGTTTCTTGTTGCAACCGCATCCGCAGACCAAGCCGAAATAATTCATCATCTTCAACTAGTAAGATTTTTGTCATTTGTCATTTGTCATTGGTCATTGGTCATTTGTCATTAATTATCCTCCCCTGCTCCCTGCTCCCTGCTCCCCTGCTTCTCATCTCCCCGGTGATGGGCAAGCTGGGAGTCGGAAACCAAACAGTGCGCCGCGTGGTGAGCGATTCTCTGCCCAAATTGTACCCCCATGAGCAGTAATAATTTGCCTGGTCAAATAAAGTCCTAGCCCAGAACCGGAGACGTGGCGATCGCTATTTCCTTGATAAAATCTCTCAAATAAGTGAGGTAACTCTTTTTCGGTAATGCCGGAACCAGTATCGAGTATTTTTACCACTTGATCGCTAGAATAACCTTCAAATACTACTTCCACTTTACCGCCACGAGGGGTATGGTTAATGCCATTACTCAGGAGATTGCTAAAAACTCGCCCAAGTTGTAAAGAATCGCCATTTACCCAGAGAAAGCTCCGAAAATCTGATTCGCCATAGTGCAGAGAAATATAAACCTGACGTGTTTTTGCTAGTTCAGTCAGTGTAGCGACGATCTCCTCCGCTACTGTCACCAAGTTAACTGGTGATATGTGTAGTTTCAGTCCTTCAGTATCATTGCGGTACACATCTAAAAGTGTTTGGACTAGTTGCAGTGTACTGCCATGACTACGAGCCATTGTTTGTAAGACTTTTGCTTGCATGGGCGTGATTTCACCAAATTGCTCATTTTGAAAATATTTCAGTGTTTCAATTGCTCCTAATAGGGGTGTTTTCAAATCATGCGTTAGGGTGGAAACAAAATCTTCACGCATGATAGCTAGTTGTTCTTGGGAGCGTAATTGTGCTTGAGTATAAGCGATCGCTTCTTCATTACGGTGGTTGCGGTCACTTAACCAACCCGTTACCAGCAACGCCAATACTGCAATCAACCTATTTGCCAACGTTGGAGAATTAATCATTTCTCCTCCAGGAATAAACAAATTCAATAATGTTAATCCTGTTGCTGCAACAGTGATCCCCAATACAGCACCCCGATTCAATCGTGAATCTGCTAATAAAATCGTCCCTGTGTAGAGATAGCCAAATACGTATTCAGGGGGTGTCAAATATTCTAGTATTATCACGATCGCAAAGGCGATCGCTATTAGCCCATAGGTCTTTCCACACTCATTTATCGCTTCTTTCATAATCAATAATCGATTTAATATGTCATTTATGATTTACTAAATGCATAACTATAGGATTGGTACCGCAAAGCGGAATTCAAAATTCAAAATTAATACAGTATAAGCATTTTATTGATTTGGAATGGGTGGTTTACTTGCGCCGTGCTGTATTAGTACAGGTCGGCGGAAATAAACATACCATTCAAAACAGCCAGAAAGCCCAAAATTAAAATCTTTTGACTTTTGACTTTTGACTTCCGCCTTGCGGTACTAGCCCTTTCAAGGTGACAAATGAACATACGTTATTTCAGCGCAACCATCTTGAATCCTCCGCTCAGATTTTGGGCTTTTTGAAAGTTGAAATAACCAACCTTCGTTCTAAATTTCACCACCTTGAAAGGGCTAGTCCTGAAATATATTTGGGGCATACTGCCGTCAGCGCGATCGCGCCTACTAATCAATAAATAGGGATTAATGAGATTAATTTGAACTCTGTTGAGTTGCATCAAAATATTTCATTCCGATGAAGGAAATATAAATTTGTCGTAAAGGCGTTCTTGCACGAACACAGTAAATGGTAATGTCTGACTGTAATATGCAGCACTTAACCTTGTGGTTGCACTTTTTGTAATCGAATCACAGAAATATTAACAAGTTAAATTCTGTGCTACGCACAAATCAGTCCAAAGGTGAATCTTCGAGAAATATTACTCTTCCTTAAGGGTAACGAATGAAGTTTGCCGAAAATATCAATTTTGAATCAAGTTATTTGTGCCTTACAGCAGTTTTCATGTATTTGAAGCACATCTGTCGTAGGGGCGCAAGGCCTTGCGCCCCTACCGCGTGGTCTATTTACCTGAAAATAGCTGTAAAACAACACAAATTGCAAATTGACAACTGAAGTTTCTGAAAAAATCGATTTAGGTAGATAAAAATTATGGCAGATATCATTGGAACCAACGGTAATGATTCTCTAGTCGGCAGCGACGACTACGATACTATTAATGGTAAAGCAGGCAACGATACCATCACAAATCCCTCTGGCTACGATACCTTGACTGGTGGAGACGGCAAGGATAAATTTGTTTACAACTCCTTAGATTACTACGGCAGCAGTGATATCACCGATTTCGGTGGAGTAGGTAAAGGAACAAACCCCACAGCAGCAGTCATTGCCGAAGTGGACACCCTAACATTTTCAGGCGATGATCGCTTTACTGCCCGAAATCTACAGCTGACCCAGAATGACAACAATCTGGAAATCGGCTTTGAAGGGGTAGATGGTGCCCCAGTTATCCTGCAAAACTTTGCCTTGGAAAACCTAGATAACCTAAGTTTGTCTACAGGAGCCACTGTAGACTTGGGCAATATCGAGTTTTATGGGCAAACTAGCATCACAGACAGCTTTGATGTCTTCAATGCCAACTCCACCCAAAGCACTATCTTCAACAAAAACACAGTCACCTTCCTTAATGACCTCAACAATAATGTTAACGGCTTTGACAACTCAGATGATGTCATAAATGGTCAGGGGGGTGATGACATCATTGACGGCTTAAGTGGCAATGATTATCTACGTGGTGGTGCAGGGAATAACACCCTCAACGGTGGCGCTGGTGACGATAGCTTGAGTGCTAGGAATTCATCAGGCGACAATCTACTCTCTGGGGGCGATGGCAATGATTCTCTTGACGTCTCTAGTTCCGATGGCAAAAACACCCTCAACGGTGGCGCTGGTGACGATAGCTTGAGTGCTAGGAATTCATCAGGCGATAATCTACTCTCTGGGGGCGATGGCAATGATTCTCTTGACGTCTCTAGTTCCGATGGCAAAAACACCCTCAACGGTGGTGCTGGTGACGATATCCTCACAAGTGGTAATGACAATATCCTCACAGGTGGCAGTGGCAAGGATAAATTTGTTTACTACTTTGACTATCGCTACAAGGGTGATACTATCACTGATTTCGGTGGAGTAGGTGAAGGAACAAACCCCACAGCAGCAGTCATTGCCGAAGTGGACACCCTAACATTTTCGGGTGATGGCTTGACTGCCCAAAATCTGCTGCTGAACCAGAATGGCAACAATCTGGAAATCAGCTTTCAAGGGGTAGATTATGCCCCAGTTATCCTGCAAAACTTTGCCTTGGAAAACCTACATAACCTAAGTTTGTCTACAGGAGCCACTGTAGACTTAGGCAATATCGAGTTTGATGGGCAAACTAGCATCACAGACAGCTTTGATGTCTTCAATGCCAACTCCACCCAAAGCACTATCTTCAACAAAAACACAGTCACCTTCCTTAATGACCTCAACAATAATGTTAACGGCTTTGACAACTCAGATGATGTCATAAATGGTCAGGGGGGTGATGACATCATTGACGGCTTAAGTGGCAACGACATTTTGAGAGGTGGTACAGGGAATGATACTCTCATTGGTGGTATGGGCAATAATACCCTCAATGGTGGCGTTGGTGACGATAACTTGAATGTTGACTCTTCATCAGGCAATAATCTGCTCTCTGGGGAAGATGGCAACGACTTTTTGAGGGGTGGTACGGGGAATGATACTCTCATTGATCGTATGGGCAATAATACCCTCAATGGTGGTGCTGGTGACGATAACTTGAATGCTGAGTCTTCAGTAGGCAATAATCTGCTCTCTGGGGGAGATGGCAATGATTCTCTAGACATCTCTGGCAGCTTCCTGTACACAGGCTCTTCTCATGACGAGATGTCAAAGGGCAATAATACCCTCGATGGTGGTACTGGTGACGATACCTTGGATGCTAGCGGTTCATCAGGCAATAATCTGCTCTTTGGGGGCGATGGCAATGATTATCTAGACATTTCTGGCAGCTCCTCTTTTGATCAAGAGTCCGGCTCAGCCTTTTCCACTAGGTCAGAGGGCAATAATACCCTCAACGGTGGTGCAGGTAACGATACCTTGAATACTAGCGGTTCATCAGGCAATAACCTACTCTCTGGGGGCGGTGGCAAGGATAAATTTGTCACCGACTACAGCAGTGATACTATCACCGATTTCGGTGGAATAGGTAAAGGAACAAACCCCACAGCAGCAGTCATTGCCGAAGTGGACACTCTAACATTTTCAGGCGATGGCTTGACTGCCCGAAATCTGCTGCTGACCCAGAATGACAACAATCTGGAAATCGGCTTTGAAGGGGTAGATGGTGCCCCACTTATCCTGCAAAACTTTGCCTTGGAAAACCTAGATAACCTAAGCTTATCTACAGGAGCCACTGTAGACTTGGGCAATATCGAGTTTGATGGGCAAACTAGCATCACAGACAGCTTTGATGTCTTCGATGCCAACTCCACTCAAAGCACTATCTTCAAGAAGAACACAGTCACCTTCCTTAACGACCTCAACAATAATGTTAACGGTTTTGACAACTCAGATGATGTGATCAATGGTCAGGGGGGTGATGACATCATTGACGGCAAAAGTGGCAACGACTTGCTACGTGGTGGTGCAGGAAATAACACCCTCAACGGTGGTGCTGGTGACGATACCTTGAATGCTAGTAGTTCATCAGGCAATAACCTGCTTTTTGGGGGCGATGGCAATGATTCTTTTGACATCTCTGACTCATCTGGCAAAAACACCCTCAACGGTAACACTGGTGACGATACCTTGAGTGCTAGTGGTTCAAAAGGCGATAACCTGCTGTCTGGGGGCGATGGCAATGATTCTCTTAACGTCTCTGGCTCAGAAGGCAAAAACACCCTTAACGGTGGCGCTGGTGATGATACCTTGAGTGCTAGGAATTCATCAGGCGATAATCTGCTCTCTGGGGACAATGGCAATGATTCTCTTGACCTCTCTGACTCTAATGATGGCGATAACACCCTCAACGGTGGCGCTGGTGATGATACCTTGACTGCTAGCGATTCATCAGGCGATAATCTGCTCTCTGGGGGTGATGGCAATGATTCTCTTGACGTCTCTAACTCATCTGGCAAAAACACCCTCAACGGTGGTAATGGCGATGACTACTTCATAGGTGGTGATGGCGATGATATCCTCACAGGTGGCGGTGGCAAGGATAAATTTGTCTACAGCTACTTCAGCAGTGATACTATCACCGATTTCGGTGGAGTAGGTAAAGGAACAAACCCCACAGCAGCAGTCATTACTGAAGTGGACACTCTAACATTTTCGGGCGATGGCTTGACTGCCCAAAATCTGCTGCTGACCCAGAATGGCAACAATCTGGAAATCAGCTTTGAAGCGCAGTATAGTCCCACAGTCATCCTGCAAAACTTTGCCCTGGAAAACCTACATAACCTAAGCTTATCTACAGGAGCCACTGTAGACTTGGGCAATATCCTATTTGATGGGCAAACTAGCATCACAGACAGTTTTGATGTCTTCGATGCCAACTCCACTCAAAGCACTATTTTCAACAAGAACACAGTCACCTTCCTTAACGACCTCAACAATAATGTTAACGGCTTTGACAACTCAGATGATGTGATCAATGGTCAGGGGGGTGATGACATTATTGAGGGCTTGAGTGGCAACGATTATCTACGTGGTGGTGCAGGGAATAACACCCTCAACGGTGGCGCTGATGATGATACCTTGAGTGCTAACGGTTCATCAGGCGATAACCTGCTTTCTGGGGGCGATGGCAATGATTCTTTTGACGTCTCTAGCTCCAATGGCAAAAACACCCTCAACGGTGGTGCTGGTGATGATACCTTGAGTGCCAACGGTTCATCAGGCGATAACCTGCTCTCTGGGGGCGATGGCAATGATTCTTTTGACGTCTCTAGCTCCAATGGCAAAAACACCCTCAACGGTGGTGCTGGTGACGATACCTTGAGTGCTAACGGTTCATCAGGCGATAACCTGCTTTTTGGGGGCGATGGCAATGATTCCTTGAAGTTGTCTATCGGATCTACTGCCTCTTCTAACTTAGTGACTCAAGCCGTAGATGGAGGAACAGGTGACGATTCGTTGGTCTTTAGCTTAGACGCTGATAGCCAGGGAATCACTTTAACTTACGATCCTACTACCAACATTGGATCAATTACGACAGGCGCGAATCTGGTTACCTACAAGAATATCGAACGATTAGATATTTCTGGTACATCCCAAGATGACTCGATTGTGGGGAGCAATGGCAATGATACGCTCTCTGGGGGCAGTTATGGCAATGATACCATAGATGGGGGGACAGGTGACGACTCGTTAAGTGGTAGCTATTATGATGGTAATAACATCCTTTATGGTGGTTTTGGCAATGATATCCTGACAGGTAATGATGGGAATGATACCCTCTATGGAGGAGATGGTAATGATACCTTTGCTTTCAATAGTGACAACGAAGGTGTTGATAGTCTTTATGACTTCAACGCTACTGATGACCTGATTCAGGTATCAGCTGATAATTTTGGTGGCGGGTTGTCAACACCTTCACTCTTGGCTAGTCAGTTTACCATCGGAACATCTGCAACCACTAGTGAACAGCGATTTATCTACAACGATATTACAGGTGCATTATTCTTTGACCTTGACGGTAGTGCATCTGATTATACTCAGGTAAAATTTGCTTTAGTTACTGCTGGATTGTCACTAACCCAAAACAATTTTGTGGTTGTTTAATCGTCATTAGCGTTTTACCATTACTAAGCAGTGTGTGTTGCGAGGTGTTATTTTCAGCACCTCGCATTCGATTGCTCAATGCAAGTCATTTTGAGCGGCGATCGCCATTCTTGCAGAGATATAATGAACTGTATACTTGTCAATACGAAAGAGAATTTTTAATTAATTTCTAACCCACTCGGTACCAGCAAAATCAAATCAATTTCTAAATCAATTTTGCGACCATTGCCTTTGCGGTTAAGGTACAATTTTCTCAAAATGCCACGATCGCCCCTAATGCCGTGATTCGAGATATATAGGAGCGATGCCTACGGCGGCAAGCTACGCTAATCTCACTCAAGCAATTCTGACTAATCGGGGTCAAATCGTTCTAGTCTGTAGATCGCAGGCTTTCTACGTACTGCCTTAACTCAGATGAGTAACGCTGGTATCTCACTGTGGGTAATTCAGGAAATCTCAGGGCATCGGAATTTAGAGCAGTTAGAGAGATACTTAGAAGTGCGTGATCATCAGGTATTGGGGGCGGTAGCGGCGTTGTCGATGTTGTCAGGGAGCAATGCAATGGAGGATCTGAGTGCGTAAGTTCTGCAAACTTGGAAAATGTATTGTATAAACAAATAATCCTAATTAGTTTAAACAGATGAATTAAAAGTAAAAATTAAATATTCTTAACAAAAACTTGAACAAGTATCTGGAAAATAGTGATAACTGAAAATAGTAAATTCCTCAAAATCTGTTATTTCTAAAAATTAGCTTGCTAGGACTTAAATTTAATTTAGCGCGAAATATATGGGACAAGGTTTTTTGCAAATTGGCTTAACGCTGTGTATTGTCATAGCAATCACTCCATTATTCGGAAAATACATAGCGCGTGTCTTTTTGGGAGAAAAAACACTGCTTGATTTTTTAATGAACCCCATAGAGCGAAGTATGTTCGTACTTGCGGGTGTTCGCAGAAAAGATGACATGACGGGTTGGCAGTATATCCGGTCCGTAATCTTTTGCAACACGATTATGGCTATTTCAGTGTATTTTCTGATATATTTTCAGAGACTCTTACCCTGGAATCCAAACGGCTTCGGTGCTATCAGTTGGGATGTATTGCTGCATACAACGATTTCCTTTGTAACGAATACTGACCAACAACACTATGCTGGTGAGACAACCTTAAGCTATTTTAGCCAGGTAGCGGCTTTAGGCTTTTTGATGTTCACCTCCGCAGCCACCGGTTTAGCCGTGGGAATTGCCTTTATTCGCGGGTTGACGGGTAAAAGACTGGGAAACTTTTACGTCGATCTCGTGCGTGGAATTACGCGAATATTGTTGCCGATTTCGATTATTGGCGCGATCGCTTTGCTTGTAGCAGGTGTACCACAAACATTAGCTGGGACTATGGATGTGAGAACCTTAGAAGGCGGGACGCAATATCTGGCCAGAGGCCCGGTGGCAGCCTTTGAAACGATCAAACTTTTGGGCGAGAATGGCGGTGGCTTTTTTGGCGTCAACTCAGCACATCCCTTTGAAAATCCCAATGGCGCTTCTAATTTGATAGAAATGCTCGCCATGATTTCTATCCCAGCAGCTTTGATTTACACCTACGGTATATTTGCCAATAACATCAAACAAGCTTGGCTACTTTTTTGGATGGTGTTTGTGATTTTTGTGATTCTGGTGGGAGTTACAGCCGTGGGAGAACTACAAGGTAATCCCCTGGTTAATACCGCCTTTGGATTTGAACAGCCCAATTTAGAGGGCAAAGAAGTTCGATTTGGTTGGGCACAAACAGCATTTTGGGCAGTGATGACTACCGCTACTATGTCTGGTGCTGTGAACGGGATGCACGATTCTTTGATGCCGCAAGGAATATTTTCGACTCTCTTCAACTTATTTATCCAGGTTATCTGGGGTGGTCAGGGAACTGGAACAGCTTACTTATTTATTTACTTAATTCTCACAGTCTTCCTAACTGGACTAATGGCAGGACGTACCCCAGAGTTTTTAGGACGCAAAATTGAAAAAAGGGAAATCGTCCTCGCTAGTGTAGTGCTGTTGATTCACCCAATTCTAGTTTTGATTCCCAGTGCGATCGCTTTGGCTTATCCCATCTCCCTATCTGGAATCAGCAACTCTGGCTATCACGGTATTTCTCAAGTAGTTTATGAATATGCCTCAGCAGCAGCAAATAATGGTTCGGGCTTAGAGGGCTTGAGGGATAACACCCTGTGGTGGAACTTGAGTACTTTAGTTAGCCTAATCGGAGGACGCTACATTCCGATGATTGCCATCCTGCTGCTAGCTGACGGGATGTCTCGCAAACAACCAGTACAAGAAACCCCTGCTACCCTGAGAACTGATTCTCTGGTATTTACTGGGATCACGGCTGGAGTAACACTGGTTTTGGGAGTATTAACTTTCTTTCCCGTTCTAGCTTTAGGCCCCATAGCTGAGGGTTTAAAACTAGCATCTGGCAGTTAGAAAAGTTATGAGTTATAAGTTTGAAATTAAGAAAATATCAAAAAGTAATTCAGGAGGCAGGAGGAAGGAGTAACCCAGACTTAAAAGGGTGAGATTCAAGCAAGAAAGGTTATATAGCTGTAATCAGATATGTTAGGACAGTGTTGATTGCTCAAAGTTTTGAAGCAACTAGGTTTATACTCAGCACTGGCTCAACGCCCCCCTAACAGCACTCAGCTATATCTTGCACTACGTGTCTCGTACTATTATCTTATTTTTACCTGGGTAATTACTTAGAAATAAAGTTTTTATTCATACTTATTTTTTTCTGGCTCCTGCCGTTATTTTATAAATTATCCGGTTTCGTAGGATGCGTTACTAACGCATCCTACAGGTTGGATATTTTTTTATTAGAAGTTCCTATAACTCCTAACTTCTCACTGCTAACTTTATTTATGAATCAAGTGGCAACTAACTTTAAAGCTAGACGCCCAAGTTCTCGTTCTGGCGATCGCCGCCAAAAACGTAAAAAGACCAGGGCAAATAATAAGTGGCTGTACCTAAGAGCAATTAGAGATGCTTTTGTCAAACTAAACCCTAAGTATGCAATTAAAAATCCAGTAATCTTTGTAGTTTGGGTAGGGACAATCATCATCCTATTGCTAACGATTGATCCCAACCTATTTGGCCCAGCCCTGCAAAAGAACCCGCAAATTTTCAACGCCTTGTTGTCGGGGATTTTATTCTTTACAGTTTGGTTTGCCAATTTTGCTGAAGCAGTGGCAGAAGGACGGGGTAAAGCCCAAGCCGATGCCTTGCGGTTAACAAAGTTAGAGGCGATCGCTAAAAAACTTGCTGCCGATGGCACAATTAGTGAAGTTTCATCCACCAGCCTTAAACAGGGCGATACCATCTACGTCGTTGCTGGCGATATCATCCCCGCCGATGGCGAAGTAATCATGGGTGTTGCCTCAGTGGATGAATCGGCAATTACTGGGGAATCCGCACCAATATTAAAAGAATCAGGCTCCGATGTTGCCAGTTCCGTCACTGGTGGGACGCGGATTATCTCAGATGAACTAATTATCCGTATCACTACTGACCCAGGCAAAGGCTTTATTGACCGAATGATTGCCTTGGTAGAAGGGGCAGAACGCAGCAAAACACCCAATGAAATTGCCCTTACGGTATTGTTAGCAGTTCTCAGCTTAGTATTTTTGTTAGTCGTAGTAACCTTACCTGCACTTGCTTACTATGTCAACAGTCCAGTTAGCGTCCCAATTTTAATTGCCTTATTAGTAGCGTTAATTCCTACCACCATTGGCGGCTTACTAAGTACTATCGGTATTGCTGGTATGGATCGAGTTGCCCAATTTAACGTAATTGCCACATCAGGACGAGCAGTTGAAGCCTGTGGTGATATCAACACTTTACTTCTCGACAAAACAGGTACAATTACCCTCGGCAACCGTCTGGCGGAAGAGTTTATTCCCCTCAACGGTCATTCAATGTCGGAAATTGCCAATGTTGCCTGGGCAGCTAGTGTCTTTGACAATACACCAGAAGGTAAATCCATTGTCCGACTGGCAGAAAAGTTGGGCGCGCAGTTTGATTTTGACTCCAGTCAGGCAGAAGGAGTCAGTTTTTCCGCCAAAACCCGGATGAGTGGCACGAACTTACCTGGCGGGTATGAGGCCAGAAAGGGAGCGGTAGAAGCCATTAAAGGATTTGTCCGTTCTCGCAACGGACGCGATACACCAGAAGTGGATGCTGCCTACGAACGAGTTTCTCGCCTGGGAGGTACACCCCTAGCAGTTAGCCTAGATAACGAAATCTATGGGATTATTTATCTCAAAGATATAGTTAAACCTGGTATCCGCGATCGCTTTGAGCAACTACGAAGGATGGGAGTGCGTACCATCATGCTAACTGGAGACAACCGAATTACCGCTTCTGTGATTGCCAAAGAAGCTGGGGTTGATGACTTTATTGCCGAAGCCACACCAGAAGACAAAATCAGTGTCATTAAACAGGAACAAGCTGCAGGTAAACTGGTGGCCATGACGGGAGATGGAACTAACGATGCTCCAGCATTAGCCCAAGCTAACGTCGGTGTGGCGATGAATACAGGAACGCAAGCGGCAAAAGAAGCCGCTAACATGGTCGATTTGGACTCCGATCCCACAAAGCTGCTCGATATCATTGGTATTGGTAAACAATTGTTGATTACTCGCGGGGCATTGACGACATTTTCCATCGCTAATGATATTGCTAAATACTTTGCAATTATCCCAGTGATATTTGTCGCTGCTAATCTGCAAAGCATGAATATTATGAATTTGACTAGCCCTAAATCTGCTGTACTCTCAGCGCTGATCTATAATGCTTTGATTATTCCCGCTTTGATTCCCTTGGCATTAAAGGGAGTGCGGTTTAGACCGCTCACAGCTAATCAGTTACTCCAACGCAATATCTTAATTTACGGATTAGGTGGGGTGATTGCGCCGTTTATTGCAATTAAATTGATCGATGTACTGATTACACTTGTGGGCTTGGCTTAAGGATAGCAAAAGTAGAGACGCTGGCAAACGAGTGCATCTTGACCAAAGTAAAATAATAAACATTTTTACTTTTACCTGTTGACAGGGGGAACAAGAAGAATATGAATAAACATCGTTTTCACTCAGCACTGCTTTGGCGATATCCTTTGTTTAGTCGCAATGGCATAAACAGTATCTACCACTCGCTATTTTTATTCTGCTGTGCTTGAATGTGGTAACTGCCTTAGTTATTTATGCTGTTGCTAAAGCATGTTGTAATTTCCTGCTAAGTGGGCAAAAGAATTAAAAATTAAAAATTAAATTCTAGGCGCAATTGGAAAACTTTTTATGGCTATTATTCGAGAAACCATCAGAGCAATTTTTATAACTCTAATGCTTTGGTTGTTGACTGCAATCATCTATCCGCTGGTAATTCTTGTAGTGGGCCAAGTTTTTTTGCCCTATCAAGCTAATGGCAGTATCATGCGGAATCTAAATAATGAACCAATTGGTTCTGCTTTAATCGGTCAGGTGTTTACATCTGAGCGATATTTCCATTCTCGTCCTAGTACTGTTAGATATAGCCAAGGGAAAAAAGCCAAGCCAACTGGCATATCTGGAGCTAGTAATCTCGCTGCCAGCAATCCAGAACTACTGAAGCGGATTTTAGAAGAGGCAGATAAATTACAAGAGGAAAATCTTAAACCGATAGCTGATATAATTTATACCTCTGGTTCTGGTTTAGACCCGCATATTTCCTTTAAAGCAGCACGGCAGCAATTGACACGGGTTGCTGGTGCGCGGGGAGTAAAAGAAGAGGATATCCTACGTTTAATTAATAAGTATACTGATGGCAGATTTTTATGGATTTTTGGCGAACCGGGAGTCAATGTTCTCCGATTGAATTATGCTCTTGATTTGCAAGATATTAATCGTCAGCAAAATCAGTAAATGGGCATGGAGCACTTGTACTGAGCGACTCGTGCCGAGCGGAGCCGAGGTAAGTCGAAGTATGGGGCATTGGCAATGATGGTTTTCCTATGCAATAGGAGTGCTATAAATGTCAGATAATACTAATATTGGTTCGGCTGGGAATGCGCCTTTAGATTCTGCAAGTTACTCGCTTTATCCAGCACGACGACGGGGTAAACATAAAATCTTTATTGGCATGGCTCCTGGAGTAGGCAAAACCTACCGAATGCTGGAAGAGGGACACGCATTCAAACAGGAAGGAATTGATGTTGTCGTTGGGCTTTTGGAAACCCACGGACGTAAGGAGACAGCCCAAAAGGCAGAGGGACTGGAAATTATACCCCGTAAGCAATATCCTCGCGGTGAGTTGACGCTGACGGATATGGATACAGATGCTATTTTAAAGCGATGTCTGGCGACAAGCCGCTTTGCGTCTACGCCCCAATTAGTTTTAATCGATGAACTTGCCCATACCAATGTCCCTGGTTCTCCACGCGAAAAGCGCTACGAAGATGTAGAAGTAATTTTGGCAGCCGGGATTGATGTCTACTCCACAATGAATGTGCAACATTTGGAAAGTCTCAACGATCTAGTAGCCAGAATTACAGGTGTGGTAGTCCGTGAGCGGGTTCCTGACAGGATTATGGATGAAGCAGATGAAATAGTGGTAGTAGATGTCACACCGGAAACGCTGCAAGAACGGTTATTAGAAGGCAAGATTTATGCACAGCCCAAAATCCAACAATCCCTCGATAATTTTTTCCAACGCCGTAACCTGATTGCTTTGCGGGAGTTGGCTTTGCGGGAAGTGGCAGACAACGTGGAAGAAAATGCGATCGCCTCTACTCCCAACGGACAATTCTGTAATATTCACGAGCGGGTTTTGGTATGTGTTTCCACTTATCCCAACTCAGTGCAATTGTTACGCCGGGGTGCGAGGTTGGCTAACTATATGAACGCGCCGCTTTATACCTTGTTCGTTGCCGATCCAGAACGCTTCCTCACCAAAGAGGAAAGCTTACACATCCACACTTGTGAGAAACTTTGTAAAGAATTTGAAGGTACTTTTCTTCGTGTTACCAACAGTAATATCGCCAATGCGATCGCTGAAATTGCTGAGAAACATCGGATTACCCAAATTGTAATTGGTGAGAGTCAGCGATCGCGCTGGCAAATGCTCCTCAAAGGATCTTTGACGCAAAAATTGGTACGCTTGCTCAAAAACATCGATTTGCATATTATTGCCAGTGAAAAAATAGTTTTATCCAAATAGGGAGGCAGGAGGCAGGAGGAAAGAAGTGAAACTCTTTGTGTCTGATGCATGAGTCCTGCACTTTGTACCTCATCTACTTGAAAACTGCTGTATTACACTATTCTAATATTTCCGACTTTGGTTCTCTCAGTACCAACTCAGACATCAAATCAGGCGAAAATGATTGTTCCTCATTTTTGGGTGTTTCAGTTTGCTCATCAGCAGCAGGTAGCCAGTTGATAAATGGTAAGGGTAACAGCGTACTGAGGTTAGTAATTACCACCAAGATCCAAAGTGACTCAAAGTTTGTTGCGGTGATCCCCAGCCAATACGTGATTAATGCCCCGAATGCATGGGAAACCGTTCCGGCTGAATTATAGATTGACATTAACAAGGCAAATAATGTCGCTTCCACACCAGAAGGACAAAGCCTTGCTGTTAGCACCATCACTTGCATAAAAGCAATTTTCCCCATCACAGTCAGAATCAGGCTATCACCCAAACTAAACCAGTGGTCATCTATACCTAATAGCCTGTTTGTGTGAGTCACCAACAACAGCATCGTCATCCCCAAAATTGACGAAAGGACAGTACTCCAAGCAAAAATCACGCGAAAAGGGATGCTTTTGAGGAAACGTTGAAAAATCCAAACACCTGCCAAAGAAGCGAAACTTCCCACCAAGTTGACTCGCCCCAAAAATTCTGGTTCAAAGTGGAGTTCGTTGGTAGCGAAGTAGAAAAAGGCTGAGTCAGCATTTGGGGTAGCTTGCCAAATGAAGATAAACACCGTTGGTAGCCAAATTGTTTTTTGGCTAATGGCTTGGCGTAGCTGCCCCAGTTGATGTTTGATTGGTAAAGGGTTAGTCTGATTACTATCTTGAGCATCTTGGCTAACGGGGGACTCAGCAATTAACCAAGCTACCCCTGAAACGATCAGAGGAAATAAAGCGGTAATTCCAAAGACGGTACGGGTAGTAAAGTATTGGAGCAGCAAACCGCTACAGTAAGCTGTTATTAAACCTCCGATCGCAGAAGCACCCCAGCACAGAGATTGTAGTGAACCGGCTTTTGCTTGCGATTCGCCTCTGGCTCGTTCCACAACCAGCGAGTCAACGATGACATCACTCATGGCGACGGAGAGAGAACCTAGAGCAATCGTTAATGTAGCTGCCCAGCTAGTATGAACTATTGTGGCCAGACTGATCCAAGAAGCAGTTCCCAATATCCCGGATAAAATCAAGTAAGGACGGCGACGATAGCCAAATATAGGCAAGCCATCAGAGATAAAACCAAACACAGGCTTGATCATCCAAGGTAGGAAGACAATTCCCAATAGCGCCGATACCTGGACTGGACTCAGGAGTAGTTCATCTTTGAGAAAAAAGCTAACGGCTAGACGCGATAGCCCTAAAATTCCTTGGACAAAGTAAACGGTGAGAATTGCAATTAACTCCGCATTTGGTTCATTACCCAAGAAGAGTTTTTGTGTTATTGAGTCTTTGACCTTGGACAAGCCAAATGATTGATCTACCATTCGATAAATATTTTTTAAATTTTGTTTACTTTTCTATCATATCGATTCTGAGGAGGTGGGTTTTTTCTCACCTTTTTCCTTTTGTTTCTTCTTTGAGTATTATTTAAGGCTTTTCTAACAACTTTTCTTTCTTCTAGCAAGATGTTCTCGTTTCTGAACGGCTATTCGCCTTTGAATTTGGGACATCAAATACAGTTATATCTGCTGCGATGATCTGCCCCTGTGAGTTGTCTCAAAAGACACACATAAACTGGCGTTACTGATTTGGGAACAATAAATTCAGAAATCACCAGGGTTTAGCAGTATGGTCAGCAGCATGGTCAGTATTCCCGGATACGACATAACTAAAGAAATCTACAATGGTTCCAGAACTCTAGTTTATCGGGGGTATCGAGAAACTGACTCATTACCTGTAGTAATTAAACTGCTAAAAAATTCATATCCCAGTTTCAGCGATCTGTTGCAGTTTCGCAATCAGTACACAATTGCCAAAAATCTTAACTCATCTGCGATCGTCCAAACCTACAGTCTGGAGGCGTATCAAAATGGTTATGCGTTGGTGATGGAAGATTTTGGTGGGATTTGTCTCAAAGATTATTTTGCTTCTTACCAGACGCTAGATGTCAGGTCTTTACAAGAGTTTTTACAAATAGTGATCGCTCTGTGTGATGCATTAGATATTCTAATTCATCATCGGATCATTCACAAAGATATTAAACCCGCCAATGTTTTAATTAATCCAGAAACTAAAGAAGTTAAGTTAATTGACTTTAGTATTGCATCTCTGCTGCCACGGGAAACTCAAATCCTGATGAGTCCTAATGTATTAGAAGGGACACTTGGCTATTTGTCTCCAGAGCAAACTGGACGAATGAATCGGGGGATTGATTACCGTACTGATTTTTATTCTTTGGGTGTAACTTTTTATGAGTTGCTATCAGGAGAATTACCGTTTCAGTCGCACGATCCGATGGAATTGGTACATTGTCATATTGCCAAACTTCCACCACTTTTGGGGGACAGGGGACAGACTCCTCAAGTTCTGTGTGACATCGTGATGAAACTGATGGCAAAAAATGCTGAAGACCGCTATCAGAGTGCATTCGGGCTAAAATATGATTTAGAAAATTGTTTGGCTCAACTGAAGTCAACGGGGAAAATTGTAAGTTTCCCAATTGCTCAACGGGATGTGTGCGATCGCTTTATTATCCCAGAAAAACTCTATGGTCGTGAACATGAAGTTGAAACTCTGCTCAAAGCATTTGAACGCGTTAGCAACAATCAGACAGAACTAATGCTGGTAGCTGGTTTTTCTGGTATTGGTAAAACAGCAATTGTTAACGAGATTCACAAACCCATTGTCCGGCAACGGGGCTACTTCATTAAAGGCAAATTTGACCAATTTAATCGTAATATTCCCTTCTTTGCTTTTGTACAGGCGTTTCGAGACTTAATGAGGCAATTGCTGAGTGAAAGTGATGTCCATTTGTCAACTTGGAAAAATAAAATTTTACAAGTGCTGGGGGATCAGGGGCAAGTCATTCTTGAGGTAATTCCCGAATTAGAACAAATTATTGGTCAACAACCACCTGCAACAGAACTTTCACCAAACGCAGCCCAGAATCGGTTTAATTTATTATTACAAAGGTTTATTCAAGTATTCACTACCAAAGAACATCCCCTAGTCATTTTTTTAGATGACATGCAGTGGGCAGATTCAGCATCAATGAAGTTAATCCAGTTACTAATGAATGAGTCAAACTCAAGATATTTATTATTAATTGGAGCTTATCGGGATAATGAAGTTTCTGCTGCCCATCCATTGATGTTGACATTAGATGAAATTGCCAAAGTTAATGCTACTATTAACAAAATTACATTAGCAACGCTGAGTGAAGCCAGTTTAAATCAACTGGTTGCCGATACTCTAAACTGTTCGCTAGAAACTACAGAAATATTAACACAGTTAGTATATCATAAAACCAAAGGTAATCCATTTTTTAGCACGCAATTTTTCAAAGCACTGCATCAAGACCAGCTAATTAAATTTGATTTAAATAGCGGAAGCTGGCAGTGTAATATTGCCCAAATCAAGGCGTTAGCACTGACAGATGATGTGGTTGATTTTATGGTGTTACAGTTGCGAAAATTACCAGAATCAACGCAAAATGTTTTGAAATTAGCAGCTTGTATTGGTAATCAATTTGATTTGGCAACATTGGCAATTGTTTCTGAAAATTCTGAAACCGAAACAGCAACATTTCTCTGGAAAGCATTACAAGAGGGATTAATCTTGCCTCAAAGTGAAGTTTACAAATTCTATGTTGGGCGGGAAACACAGGATTTAGTACAAAATGCGCTAACTGTAAACTATAAATTTTTACACGATCGCATTCAACAAGCAGCTTATACGTTGATCCCAGAGTCAAAAAAACAATCCATCCATCTGCAAATTGGCCAATTGCTATTAGGTAAAATACCAATTAAAAAGCAGGAAGAGAGAATTTTTGAGATTGTTAATCAGTTAAATATTGGTGTAAAGCTAATCAATCGACAATCTGACCGAGATCAATTAGCAGAGTTAAATTTGCTGGCTGGGCAAAAAGCCAAACTATCCACTGCCTATACGAATGCAATAGAATATATCAGTTGCGGTATTCAGCTATTGAGAGCAGATAGCTGGCAACAACAGTATTCACTCACATTAGCCTTGTATGAAGAAGCTGCTTCAGCTGCTTATCTTATGGGTCAGTTTGACTGGGTAGAAGAGTTTGTTGAGCAAGTACAACAAAATGCTAAAGTCTTAATAGATCGGGTGAAATCGATTGAGATTCAAATCCAATCTTATTTAGCTCAGAGTCGTTTTGATGATTCGATTCGGACTGCGATCGCACTGCTAAATCTCTTAGGTGTTAAACTATCTCACCAAGCGAATAAAACACAAACATTACTCAGTCTAGCCCAAACAAAATTACGATTTTTAGGTAAATCCCCTTTAAGTTTGATTGATTCACCTAATATGACGGGGGACAAACAACTAGCAGCAATCCGAATTTTGGCTAGTACGAATTCAACGGCTTATATTGCTCGTCCAGATTTACTGCCACCAATAATCTTGAGCGAAGTCAATTTATCGATGCAGTACGGCAATGCAGCAGCATCTGCATTTGGCTATGCTTGGTATGGATTGATTGAGTGTGGCATTCTGGGAAATATTCAGACAGGTTATAAATTTGGCCAATTAGCATTACAAGTTCTCGAAAAATTCCATAGTAAAGAATTCAAAGCTAGAACTTTCTTCATTGTTCAAACATTTATTAATCACTGGCATCAACCCCTTAAAGACACAATTGCACCGTTAATCGAAGCTTATCAAGTGGGTTTAGAAACTGGAGATATTGAATATGCGGCTTGGGCTAGCTATGTCCGTAGTTTTCATGGATACTTTATCGGGCAGGAATTGGCTGAGTTAGAAAAACAGATGGGTGACTATGCTGAAGTTTACAGCAATTTTAGACAAGAAAAACCTCAGACATATATTAATTCATTTCGTCAAACCATCTTGAATTTGTTAGGACAATCTACTGATCCCAGTTACTTATCAGGTGCTGTTTATGATGCCCAAACTATTCGTCCATTACAAAAGCAAGCAGGTGATCGCACTGGATTAAACTTTAGCTATGCCAATGAACTGATACTTTGCTATCTGTTTGAAAATTATGCCAGAGCAGCTGAGGCAGCAATTAATGCAATAACCTATTTAGATGGGGTAACATCGGCAGCAGTTGTACCAATAGTTTATTTTTATCAGGCGCTAACCCAACTGATTCTCTATTCAACAGCAACGGCTAACGAGCAAAAACAGATTCTTAAAAAAGTCACATCCCATCAGAAAAAGCTGAAAAAATGGGCGCATCATGCCCCAATGAATCATCAACACAAATTTTATTTAGTCGAAGCAGAACGGCAGCGGATTTTGCTGCAAAAAAACAAAGCAATGGAATTCTACGATCGCGCCATTTCTCTTGCTAAAGAAAATGAATATATTCAAGAAGAAGCCTTGAGCAATGAATTAGCTGCCAAGTTCTACCTCGACTGGGGCAAAGAAAAAATTGCCCAAGTTTATATGCAAGAAGCTTATTACTGTTATGCCCGTTGGGGCGCTAAAGCCAAAACTGAAGACTTAGAAAAACGCTATCCTCAACTGCTTACTCCCATTTTACAAGGGCAACTTAATCACTTTAAACTGAGTTCAACTATCGATACATTATCATTCCCAAATAAAACCATCCACACAAACCTTTCTAGCAGCAGTATTTCGGAAGCCCTCGATTTGTCCACTATTTTGAAAGCTTCACAAGCTCTCTCCAGTGAAATTAAATTAGAGCAATTACTCACTACTCTGTTGCAAGTGGTGATGGAAAATGCTGGGGCACAAAAAGTGGCACTGCTGATGCTCCAACAGGAAAATTTAGTGGTTGAAGCCATAGCCACTATTAATGAAGGAGTCACCCTATTATCTGTACCATTGTCAACCAGTGAAGACATTCCGATTACACTGGTGAACTTTGTCAAACACAGCTTAAAAACTGTTGTACTGGATGATGCAACAGCACAAACTGATTTTATCGCTGACCCATATTTCATGCAGCAAAAACCTAAGAGTGTGTTGTGTACGCCAATATTAAATCAGGGGAAAATCATCGGGCTGCTATATCTAGAAAATCTGCTGACAATTGCTGCATTTACTCGCGATCGCACCGAAGTTATCCAACTGCTATGCGCTCAAGCCGCCATCTCTCTAGAGAATGCCCATCTTTATCAAGAATACCAAAATTATGCTCATCAACTAGAGCGATCGCTGCAAGAACTTGAGCAAGCCCAATTACAAATGGTGCAAAACGAAAAAATGGCAACCTTGGGCAATTTGGTTGCAGGTGTGGCACATGAAATCAATAATCCCATTGGATTTCTTGAAGGTAGCCTCTACAATGCCGAAGAGTATACTCAAGACTTACTCGCCCATATCCAATTGTTTAAACAACATTATCCCACTCCTGCGATCGCAGTCATTGAGCATGGCAAAGAAATTGACCTAGAATTCTTGATTGAAGATTTACCAAAGCTAGTAAGTTCGATGAAGGTGGCTTCAGAACGGATTAAAGATATTAGTATCAGTCTCCGCACCTTCTCCAGAGCCGATACAGCTGAAAAAGTTGCTTGTAACCTCCATGAAGGGATTGAGAGTACCCTGTTAATTTTGAAGTATCGCCTCAAAGCTAACGAAAAACGTCCAGCAATCGAAGTCATCACTGAATACGAAAAATTACCAGATGTCAAGTGCTTTTTAGGACAGCTAAATCAAGTATTTATGAATATCCTTGCAAATGCAATTGATACCTTAGATGCATCCATTGAGGGGCGTTCTTTTGCCCAAGTGCAAGCAGAACATCAGCAAATACTGATTAAAACTGAAGTATCCATTGACGAACAAACGGTAATAATTCGCATTAAAGATAACGGTCAGGGGATGCCAGAGGAGATTAGATCGCGGATCTTTGACCACTTGTTTACAACGAAAGAGGTTGGCAAAGGAACAGGATTAGGATTAGCGATCGCTCGTCAAATTGTTGAGGAAACCCATGATGGAAGCTTGAGTTGCAGTTCTGTACTTGGCGAAGGAACAGAATTTGTGATTGAGATTCCAGTATTTTAACTCTACCTAGCTAAGAGGATGTTTTAAAAGTATTGGGCGAATAGAATTCGCTACTGCTTCTATTTAGCAATCTCAGAAATTACCATACAAGGTGGTTAACCTAGAAGAATCCTTGCATTGGCAGTGATGTGCAGTCGAGCTCTTAGCTTGCGATCGCACGAGCCTTGAAATAATCAGAGTTCGTGTATTACGCCAATAACGATCTTCAACAGATCGCGTGCAGAGATCCACCACTACCTTTGACAATGGGGATTCGCAATGCACCCAGCCGTGAACGACGGATCGGTTCTACCACATCATGAAGAATTAATTAAGTGAAGGACAATAAATTTCCATATCTACAATTACTAGTTGACCTCTACTACCACCTCTATGAATACTATACTGATGCCAATTTAAAAAAATTTTGCTAACCATAACGTGCACTCTCCCTGATATCTTGAGGAGGAGTTTTATCTATATATTGATATTGCATTCTTTTTTCAAATTGGCATGGTCAAAGAAATCCATTATTTAATACGCCTTCATTCCCTGGCGACTATTTTTTTGAATAAAAATCTATTTTTGTTCAAAATCTACCAATATAATCCAGTTTCAGATACACTGTCCTCAGTAGTTTCTGGGCGATGTCTACGACGGGCTAAACTTACGCCACGGGAGTATGTTTTGAGGAGATAGTTATCCCTAAGTAGCTCTTAATAACGTGCCAATGCTCCAGTGCATTCCCGCTTCTCCTGTCGGAGACGCTACGCGAACGGGTTGCCGTAGGCATCGCTTTCAACTCCTGTAACTCGTCGTCAGAACCTCGCACTATAACCCCAGGTTTGAAAAACTTTTACAGCTTGCTTGTCTATTAGGGGGACGACACGCTACACGAGCAGATCAAACAACTGTCTAGCTGCTGTTTAGCTGCTGCATTTGACTCGTTAGTGGCTATTAAGATATGAAGAATACATAAAGATAACTACTGACATTATACTGGTTAGCAAATAATATGAAGAGTATGCAAAGATATGTCTTTAAGTGTGGACATGTCAGTAAATATTCAGATATGGTTATCAAAGTGTTATTTAGATGTTCCCTATTTTTAAGCTACACACCCACGGGCAATAGCCCACAACGACTGCATAAAAATTATTTCCCTATCGGAAGTGAATTATTCTCTATATTTACGACAGTAGGGCTTACGCTTTGATAAAAAATATGAAGTGTGGGTTTTAGGCATTCAAGCTTGATTTTTTGACACTTTGTCAGTGATGGCTGGGTTGATCTGCGGATCAAGGATGATAAAAAAGCGTGAAACCATGTGTTTTCCTAAATACACGCTCATAAATATGTACAGTGCTTAAGACTTAGATAGTCGTAACTAGCATTATTAACGCGTACATAAATAACGGATGAAAAAGGGAATAGGGAATAGGTAAAGAATTTAACTTTGAACCTCCTGCCCTTCTCCTGTCGGAGACGCTACGCGAACGGGTTCGGCAGTCCCCCAGACGCTCGTTCGCTCTTAGCGTCTCCCCTTGGGAGAAGACTCGCTAACGCTGTGCTATCGACGGGAACCGCCAAGACGGGGGCTGCCTCACCTCCTGCCTTTTTTAAGTCAGTCAAATAAGTCCTACTTATAAGCTTATCAATAGGGTAAATCTTCGAGAAAATTGCTAGCCCTCAAGGGTGACATAAAAGTATGTCGAAAGCATTAATTCTCGGCGATTTCTGTGTGTCTTTAAACAACATTAACAACAAGTTAATAGCTGAAGTTACTTAAAAAATCGATTCAGGAAGATAAAAGTTATGGTAAATATCATTGGAACCAACGGTAAAGATACTCTACTGGGTAGTCAGGGCGCAGATACAATTAACGCTAAAGTAGGTGATGATATCATCGATGGCAAAAATGGCAACGACCTTCTAAGCGGTGATGCCGGAAATGATACCCTCATTGGTGGTGCAGGGAATGATACTCTCTTTGGTGGTACAGATAACGACTTCCTTCGTGGTGGTACAGATAACGACTCCCTCCGTGGTGGTACTGGTAGTAACCTGCTGCGGGGTGATGAGGGAAATGATACCCTTGATGCTTCCTATTCTTCTGGAAATAACATCCTCAGTGGAGATGCAGGGGATGACTACCTTGATATTAGCTATTCTGTTGGCAACAATACGGTTTTAGGCAAAGACGGCGATGATTCCCTTTACGCAAATGAAGTCCAGGGTAGAAACACTCTAAATGGAGGCGCTGGTAATGACACCTTCTATTTGTCCGCCTCCAAAACAGCCCCTTCTTCCTTAACAACTCAAAGCGTAAATGGAGAAACTGGTGAGGATTACTTGTCTGTATATTACACCAGTGCTACTAAAGGAATCACTTCGAGTTTCGATGCTGCTACTAACACTGGCTCAATTAAGGCTGGCACAAATCAGATTAACTACAACAATATCGAACAATTAGAAATTAGAGGTACAACCTACGCTGACTTTATTGTCGGGAGCAATGGCAACGATTTACTCTTTGGAGGCAGTAGTGGCAATGATTTAAATTATGGCAATGATACGATTTTTGGTGGAGAAGGTAACGATCATTTGAATGTTGATTATTCAACAAGCGATAACATCCTTAACGGTGGTGTTGGTAACGATCAATTCAGTGCTACCTCTTCAACAGGGGATAACATCCTCAATGGAGAAGATGGCAATGATAATCTTAGTGCCTCTAAAACGGATGGCAATAACACCCTCAACGGTGGTGCTGGTGACGATCAATTAAATGCTAACTATTCAACAGGCGATAACATCCTTAATGGAGGAGATGGCAATGATACTCTTAGTGCCTCTCGCGACTACGATTATTCCGCCTCTTTTACCTCCGGTAATAATACTCTCAATGGTGGTGCTGGTGACGATGAATTGAGTGTTAACTATTCAACAGGCGATAACATCCTCAATGGAGAAGATGGCAATGATTCTTTCTTTGCCTCTGGCTACTACGACAACAAAAAAGCCTATGGCACATTTGGTAATAACATTTTCAATGGAGGGAATGGTAATGATTCCTTCTCTTTCGTCTTATATAGTTCCCCACCTTCCTTAACGACTCAAACAGTAGATGGGGGAATCGGTGGCAATTTGTTGAGCGTTTCGTATACCTATCCTAGTGGGGGAATCACTTCAACATTCAATGCTGCTACTAACACTGGCTCGATTAGGGCGGGCACGGATCTGATTAACTACAAGAATATCGAAAAATTACATATCTCTGGTACAGCCTACAATGACTTGATTGTGGGGAGTAATGGCAACGATACCATCTCGCTCTATGGAAGTAGTAGTGGCAATGATACTATCGATGGGGGAAGAGGTGATGATTTATTGGAAGCCAATTATTACAGTAATTCTAGCGGAGGTGAGGGAATCACTTCGACATTCAATGCTGTTACTAACACTGGCTCCATTACATCAGGCGCGAATCAGGTTAGCTACAAAAATATTGAACGATTAAATATCTCAGGTACAGCCTACAATGATTTGATTGTGGGGGGCAATGGCAACGATACACTCACCGGAGGCGATCGCGGCAAAGATACCATAGATGGAGGCAAAGGTGACGATTTGTTGTCCTTCTATAACTATTCTATCGCCCAGGGAATCACAACGACATTCAATGCTGCTACTAACACTGGTTCGATTACAGCAGGCCCGAATCAGGTTAGCTATAAGAATATCGAACAATTAAATATCTCAGGTACAAACTACGATGATTTGATTGTGGGGAGCAATGGCAATGATACCCTCGCTGGGGGACTTGGAAATAACACAATTCTCGGCGGTGCGGGTAAGGATTACTTGAGTGCTGACTATTCAAATGGTAATAATTCGCTCTCTGGTGGTGATGATAATGATTCTCTTAACGTCTCTGGCTCCTACGACGACTACCGAGGCGATTTTTCTCTTGATGCTATCTCTGGTAAAAACACCCTCAATGGTGGCGCTGGTGATGATAACTTAGTTACTAACTACTCATCAGGCAATAACCTACTGAATGGGGACGATGGCAATGATACTCTCACAGCTGCTGGTTCAGCCTCCTTATATTCCTCATACGGAGCTTATACTGTCTCTGGCAATAACACGCTCAATGGTGGTGCTAATGACGATCGCTTGATTGTTGACTATTCATCAGGCAATAATCTACTGGATGGAGGCGATGGTAATGATACTCTCACAGCCTCTGGTGCCTCTGGTAAAAACACCTTCAAAGGTGGCAAAGGTAATGATAACCTTTATGGAGGAGCTGGTAATGATACCTTTGTTTTCAATAGTTTCAATGAAGGCGTTGATAGTATTTATAACTTCAACGCGATTAATGAACTGATTCGGGTATCGGCTGCTGGTTTTGGTGGCGCGTTATCATCAGGTTTACTCTCAGCTAACTCTTTTACCCTTGGAACATCTGCAACAACAAGCAATCAGCGATTTATCTATAACAACACTACAGGTGCGCTATATTTTGACCAAGATGGCAGTGCGGGTGGATTTACTCAGGTACAATTTGCACAACTATCTGGTGGAGTGTCACTAAGCCAAAACAACTTTCTAGTTGTTTAATTCTCAACGCCACAGTCAAATAAAAATCTTCAGAATGCGAGGTGCTGTATTAGGCATCTCGCATTCGATTCATTAATGGAATCATTAAACCACGCGGTAGAATAATTACTCCAATCAGTGCAAATAGCGAGGCGATATAATGTGCTTCGTTCCCCACAAAGAGCAAGCAATTGCCCATCTGTTTTAAGAGCGATCGCTTGTAAATTATTGAGAGACCAACAAAAAGCCTTAAATTAAATATATCTATTTAGTTCAAATATAAGCTCTAGAAGTGTGGTATCCAGAAAAAAAGCCAGTCAGATTACTCAAGTCCTGAAGAATCAGCAGAGAGCTAAGGAAGCTTTTAGCGTAGTACCAAGACTAATCAACCGTCGCTACGCACTCATAGCATTAATCCTCTGCTTGATAATTGTTGCTTGCACTAACACATATCAATCCTCCCCTTTCCCACTTAATAAGTTATCCAGTGAAACTACAGATTTAAGGATTTGGTGGGATAAAGGTTTTACTCAGGAAGAGGATGAAGCTCTCAAGCAACTAGTTAGCGAGTGGGAAAAACAAACTGGCAACAAAATCAAGCTTTCTTTATATTCCACAGATGAGCTAACACGGAAGATTCAAAGAGAAATTCAGGCTGGCAACCTACCTGATATTGTTACCAGTTATACTGCCGATCGAGAAATTATTCCCCGTTTAAGTTGGGAAGACAAACTAGCAGATGTATCAGATGTAATTGAGCCACTTAAAAGTTTATATCCGGAAAAAGTCCTCAAAACTGTTCAGTTTTATAACAATATTACTCAAAAGCGAAGCTACTATGCCTTGCCAATGAGCCAAGCAACTATTCATATTTTCTACTGGCGACATTTGCTAAAGCAAATAGGTCGTAAAGAAAGCGATATACCAAAAGATTGGGATGCTTTTTGGGAGTTTTGGAAACAAATACAGAATGACTTGCGGACAAAACAAATACCAGATAAAAAGCAGAATATTTATGGGTTAGGGTTTACTTTCGGCATTAGTTCTGCTGATACATACTACTTTTTTGAGCAGATTTTAGAAGCATACGATGTGCAAATTTTAGATTCTATGGATCAACTCCTTCTTGACGATCCGAAAGTGCGTCAAGGTATTATTAACAGCTTAAAATGGTACACAAATTTTTATCAGCAAGGCTACGTACCACCAGATGCTGTAAATTGGTTGAATCCAGACAATAATCGTAATCTACTTAATCAAAGCGTGGTTATGACTCCTAACAACTCGCTTTCAATTCCTGCTGCTGTACGGCAAAACCCTGATACGTATTATCAAAAGCTTGGTATCTTAGAGTTTCCAAATAAACCCAATGGCTTGCCAATGCGCTACTTAATTACGGTTAAACAAGTGTTTTTATTTGCCGAGTCTAAGAAACAGAAACTAGCTAAGGAGTTTCTTGCATACTTAATACAACCAAAAGTGATGGAAAATTATCTCAAGGCTTCTGGAGGTCGTCATTTACCAGTCTTAACATCGGCGTGGCAAGATCCTTTTTGGAAAGATCCAAAAGATCCTTATCTTTCGACTGCCATTAATATATTTCTCAACAGAGAAACTCGCCCATTTTATTTTGTCCAAAACCCAGCTTATAGCTTGGTTTTGAAAGATAATGTTTGGGGTAAGGCTCTCAATCGAATTGTTGTAGATAAAATTTCTTCAGAGCAAGCAGCTGATGAAGCGATCGCTCGGATTAAGCAAATTTTTGACCAATGGCAGTAAGCTTTTACAAAGATGACATTTAAAAGAAAAGCTAGTCAAATTGCTAGAGACTCTCAGAATCGGGCACAATATCACCATTATCGCAGATATGTGTTCATCGTATTGACACTCAGTTTGATAATTATTGCTTGTACTAACACTAATACTTCTCAATTAAAACAATCTTCAGTCACGCATTCGCCTACTGACAACACAGTTTTAAAGATTTGGTGGGATAAAGGTTTTACTGTCGATGAGGATGAAGCAATCCAGCAGTTGGTGAGCAACTGGGAAAAACAAACTGGTAATCAAGTCAAGCTTTCCTTCTATATCGGCGATGAGTTACCGCAGAAAGCGCGTAGGGCCATTCACGCGGGTAATCCACCCGATATCATGATGAGTTACGGCGCTGAGAGAGCGTTGAATCCGCATTTGGCTTGGGAAGGTAAGCTGGCGGATGTAACGGATGTAATTGAACCAGTCAAAAATCTTTATCCTGAATATGCCCTGCAAGCTGTTAATTATTATAATAATGCTGCAAAAAAGCGAAGCTACTATGCAGTTCCAATCAATCAGGCAACGGTTCATATTTTCTACTGGCGAGACTTGCTAGAGCAAATAGGTCGTAGCGAAAGGGATATCCCCAAAGATTGGGATGGTTTTTGGGAGTTTTGGAAACAAGTACAAAACCATGTGCGGGCAAAACAGCAAAAACAGGATATTTATGGGTTAGGTTTTCCTTTTTCTACTGGAGCTTCAGATACCTACATCTTTTTTGAGCATATTTTAGAAGCATACGATGTGCAAATTCTCGACTCAGAAGGTAAACTCCTGATCGATGATCCAAAGGTCAGACAAAAAATTGTCCAGGCATTAGATTGGTATACCAAATTTTACCAACAAGGTTATGTGCCACCAGATGCACTCAATTGGTTAAATCCAGATAATAATCGCAGCTTGCTCAACCGTGTGGTTATGATGACTCCTAACAACACCCTCTCAATTCCTTGCTCTGTGCGCCAAGATCCCGACACCTATCGTCATAAGCTTGGCATCTTAAAATTTCCCAACAAACCCAACGGCAAGCCAATGCGCTATCTACTCACACTTCGGCAAGCAGTTTTGTTCGCTGATTCCCAGCAACAGAAAAAAGCTTTGGATTTTCTTGCATATCTCACCCAATCACAGGTGATAGGTAAGTATTTGAAAGCTGCTGGAGGCTGTAATTTACCTGTCATCAAGACACTTTGGCAAGACCAATTTTGGAAAAACCCAGCTGACCCACACGTTTCAACTGCGGTCAAGACGGTGACGGAAGGTTCAACGCGGTTATTTTATTATGTCCAAAACCCGGCATACAGCGTAGTGTTAGAGAAGAATATCTGGGGAAAAACTCTTAATCGAATAATTGTAGATAAAATTTCTTCAGAGCAAGCAACTGATGAGGCAATTAAGCAGATTAAACAAATTTTTACTCAATGGTAATCAATAATTATCTATATTAACTAAAGGAATAACCTATCTACATGAATAAGAAAAAAGATAAGTATCTTTAAAATAAGAAACAACTTGTAAATATATGAACTTTTGGAATCAGCACCTAACTATAAAAGTTGCCAGTTCCTTCTTATTTCTATCCTTGGTGACTGTAGGTGTAGTAGGAGGATTCGCTTTTCTCAATGCGAGGGAAGCTTTGAAGCAAGCTGCTTTTGAACGACTCAGTGCTGCTGCCAGCCTGAAAGAGGAAGAAATTACCCGTTGGTTTGAAGACCAAGAACGAGACTTTCTTTTAGTAACTCAGTTTCCAGACGTCCAAAATAATTTTCAAATCCTTTTAAATTCCAAAGCCGCCGATGCAAATTATCGTCAAGCTTACAAAGTTCTCTCAGATTACCTCGCAAATATGGCGAAAATTAAGCCAAGTCTTGGAGAAATTTCTATTCTTGACCGGAGCAATCGGATTATTTTATCTACTAACAAGCAGCGTGAAGGTCAATATGAAATTTCAGCTAACATCACCTATATTGAACAGATTCAGCCAGGAGACTCTTTTGCCCCCATCTTCTATGCCTCACCTATTACTGGTAAGCCATCAGTTACTTTTGCAACCCCTCTACGTGATGCAGCCAAGGTACGTCAAGGTGTTCTTTTAGCTGATTTGAATTTAGACAGAATAGATCAGATTGTGCGGGAACGTACAGGCTTAGGTAAGAGTGGAGAAACTTATTTGGTTGGTTCTTTAGTAACTAAAAACGCTTTTATTTCTAAAGATAAAGATAAAACACCGGACTTTTCTCAAGGAGTTAGCAGCCAAGGTATTGATGCAGCAATGGGTGGAATTAGTGGTCAAGGACTTTATCCAAACTATGCCGGAGTGTTAGTAATTGGGGTATATCACTGGCTCAATGACCAAGACCTAGCCTTAATGGTGGAGATGAACCAGGAAGAAGCCTTTGCGCCGGCTCGTCGATTAGCAGGGACGATGATGCTAGTGGGATTCTTATCAATGGGATTTCTATTGATTGGAGTATCTTGGCTAACGCGGCAGTTAAAAATCTCTGGCGAACAATTAGAGAATTACAGCCATAGATTAGAACTAAAAGCCAAAGAAGCCGAAACTGCTAACCGTGCCAAAAGCGAATTTCTCGCAAACATGAGTCACGAACTTCGTACTCCTCTTAACAGCATCCTTGGCTTTACTCAGCTAATGACCCGCGATTCTTCTATCAATACTTCTCAGTTAGAACATTTAGAAATTATCAGTCGCAGTGGAGAACATTTACTTACCTTGATTAATGATGTGTTGTCAATGTCCAAAATTGAGGCGGGTTTAACGACACTGAATAACAATAGCTTTGACTTGTACACTCTACTTGATTCACTTGAAGAGATGTTTCAAATTAAAGCGGAATCCAAAAGTTTACAGTTGATGTTTGAACGTAGACTTGAAGTTCCTAGATATGTGCATACAGATGAAAGTAAATTGCGTCAAATATTGATTAATCTCCTTGGTAATGCTATCAAATTTACTCAAGAAGGTGGTGTTAGTTTGCGAGTTAGGATCAAGGAAGAAAGTAAACTACAGCAACAAGAAGGGGCACAAGTAAGAAAAAACTCCCATCCCTCATTCTTCTGGCTTTATTTTGAAGTCGAAGACACTGGACCAGGGATTCCACCTGCTGAAATTGAAAAGTTATTTAAGCCCTTTGTTCAAACAGAAGCAGGTCAAAAATCTCAGCAAGGAACAGGTTTGGGTTTAACTATTAGCCAACAATTTGTGCATCTAATGGGAGGAAGTATTACTGTTAGCAGTACTTTGGGCCAAGGAACGATTTTTTCTTTTGATCTCCAAATTAGTCTAGCAGAAGTAGCTGAAGCTCCAATTCGACAGCTAAAACGACGAGTAATTGGTTTAGAGCCTAATCAACCAAAATACCGAATCTTAGTAGTTGAAGATAAATGGGAAAATCGTGAACTCCTAGTCAAGATGCTAGTATCCCTTGGATTCGAGGTACGTCACGCTGAAAATGGTCAAGAAGGGGTAACTCTTTGGGAAATTTGGGAACCACAACTGATTTGGATGGATATGCGGATGCCTGTAATGGATGGGTATGAAGCTACTAAACAAATTAGAGCTACTTTAAAGGGTCAAGCTACTGTCATTATTGCCCTAACTGCTAGTGCTTTTGATGAGGAGCGCTTTGTGGTTTTATCGGCTGGCTGCAACGATTTTGTGCGTAAGCCGTTCCGAGAGGAAGTAATCTTGAATATGATGTCTAAATATTTAGGGGTGCGTTATATATATGAAGAGAAACCCCTTCAAAAAGACGAACTTACAGAAAATTCCGACCTTAAACTTTTATCATTAGAAGAGATGCTGGCTCAGATGCTGGCTCAGATGCCAACTGAGTGGGTGACACAGTTACACCAAGCGGCACTGTGTACTGATGAAAAGCTGATTTTTAGCTTGCTTGAGCAAATTCCTGAAGAATCTGCTCTTTTGACAAACACTCTGTCTGATTGGGTTAATAACTTTCGCATTGATAAAGTTATTGATTTAACACAAGTGTAAGAAATGATTTTTGAATCAGAATTCAGAAGTCAGAATTCAGGAGTCAGAACAAGGAAGTAGGGGATTGAAACCTGCCACTAATTAAAGACTACTAAATCTTTGTGTAGCGAATGCACTAGAAGATTTAGTGGGGATCTTAAACTGATTCATTTACCAGTCTGACTCCAATTAAATTCTGTTAGCGGTAGCGGGGCGTTTAGCCCATTCTGATTTCTGACTCCTGAATTCTTTTTTAAAAAATTAATTCTAATAAATATGGATAACCATCAAGTTCAGCTACCAAAAGCAAATATTCTTGTTGTTGATGATACACCCGACAATCTGCGACTTTTATCCGCTATGTTAACTCAGGTTGGGTATGAAATTCGGAGAGTGATTAACGGACAAACAGCTTTGAAAACAGCACAAGCTGCACCGCCCGATTTAATACTGCTTGATATTATGATGCCAGAAATGAATGGCTATGAAGTCTGTCAACACTTGAAAGCCTCGGAAAAAACCCGCGACATTCCGGTGATTTTTATTAGCGCCTTGGATGAAGTTTTTGACAAAGTTAAAGCTTTTGCAGTCGGGGGAGTAGATTATATTACCAAACCTTTTAGTGAAGAAGAAGTTTTTGCCCGTGTAGAAAATAACTTGACTATCCGAAGGTTGCAAAAACAACTGACCGAGCAAAATATACTTTTGCAACAGGAAATTAGCGATCGCCAAAAAGCCGAGTCAGCACTGCGCCTCAGTCAGTTTTATCTAGATAAATTTAAGGATTCTATCTTTTTTGTAAATTCGGATGCCCAGCTAGTTTACGTGAATGAAGCCGCCTGTCGTCATCTTGGCTACTCCCGCGCACAATTGTTGACCATGACTGTTTATGATATAGATCCGAATTTTTCGACGGTTGCTTGGCGATCGCATTGGGAAGAAGTTAGACACAAAGCCTCTCTCACTTTTGAGTCTACTCAACGAACCCAAGATGGTCAGGACATAGCTGTGGAAATAACTGTCAATTATCTGGAGTTAAACGGACAGGAATACCATTGTGCTAGTGTCCGCGATATCACCTCCTACTAACACCATTCCAGCAAGCCGCTAAAGTGTTTTAGATCAAAAATTCTGTAAATGAATAGGTAGTCTGAGATTGCTGGAAAATACCTTTAGTCAAGACTTCTAATCCAAAACTGCTAACACAGGTGTTAAAAGAGATTTTTTCTGACGTTAGTGACATTTTTTACATAAATTAATAAAAGTTTGACGGCAAAATTCCTGACAATTTATGACTTTTTCATGCTGTTAAAAGTGAGTGATTCACTTAAATTAAAGGTATGGTCAAAGTAAACTTCAATCCAAAACCTCAAGAACGTCTAATAAGTAGAAGCAGAAGGGAAAATCCCAACAGTAACAGGTTCTTCTGATTTGCATTTTACATTTTATTATGTCCTCCTACTGAATTGAGGATGTGGATTGAATTGAGTCGGTGAGCAAAAGGGTATTGCCCATTGCAACCATGCTGTTATTACCTCTAATATCTGACAGATAATGACAGCATCAAAAATCAAGCAAAGAGATGCTTGGCTACTACATCAAGCCTGCAAAGTATGCCCAAAAAAGAAACTTCAGGAAAGAAAATAAAATGCGAAAAAATACTATAAACCAAGATTTTATCCCGCCTGAAGAAGCAATTCATCGCTGTATTCAGGTATCTGAGCAAGGAAATATGGATAGCATTGCTGTTAAAACTGATGAAGTGAGCAACAACTCTTTGACTGTAGAAGATGTTACTACTGATTTAGACATTCAGAGTCATTCACTACCAGTAAACCAGGAAGTCAGGCATCTGTTGTTTAGCACCTCAGTTAAGGAGGATCTAAATGAACAGCTAGCATCCTTAGTTGCCCAAGCCCGTAGACATCCACCTAGAAGCCCTCAACGTCAGAAGCTGCTCACACAAATCATTCGTTTGACACAAGGTAAACTCTGGAAGGAAAATACTCCCTACTATCAAGACGCACTGCAACAAACTTGGTTGTATTTCTGCCGCAATGTTTGTGATGGTCTGACAGGTCAAGTTTATGACTCCACTCAAGGTAGTGTGATTAATTGGTTAGATGCTTACCTAAAACGCAGACTACAAGATTTTTATCTCAACCAAAACCGGGAAAAAGCTACAACAGTAACCTTTAGGGTTCATCAGTCTAAGTCGGGTGAGATTGGTGAAACTATTGACCCGATAGATAATATACCAGCTACTCCCCAAGCGCCTCCCATTTTGGAAAACCTGGAGATATGGGTGGAGACAGACTCGGATATGGAACTACGTAGTACTCACATTAAAGGGCGTCCAGACGTAAATTGTCAGGTATTAATTCTCAAACGCTTACCCCCGGAAGTTAGCTGGAAAGAATTATCTAAAGACTTTGGGGTGTCAATTGCGACATTAAGTAGTTTCTATCAACGTCAGTGTCTACCACGCTTGCGGAAATATGCTGAGATAGAGGATTTATTTTAAACTAGACTTTCACTACAGGAAGGTGGCTCACAAAATTCCAGCTACTGGCAGCAAAGCAATATTTCAGCAGATAGCTTAGAGTGCAGTCTAGGAGAAATATCGATTTAGGTTTTACCTATTTCCCGAAACACCTCTGAACAATGTGTGCTGAGTAAATAGTGCATTATTTCTGATAACTAAAAATTTGTAATTTTCTTTTAGTTGCAGATACAATCGTTGTCCTACTCATGGGTAATGTAGTAATTGCTTTGAGGTCACTGAACAGTGCTTTTTATACTCAAAAGTCACCATCGCCAATCCTAAAACAACTATTAATGCCCAACCGAACGCACCTAGAAAAAATAATCTTTGAAATCTAGCTGCTTTTTGCTCTTGAACTAGTCGAGCTTTAACTTCTTTAGTTCGTTCTGCTTCTAACCATGTCTCAACTTCTCGCCGATCGCATTCTTGGCTAGCTGCTAAAAACTGATAATCCAAATCGCTCAAGCTTTTGCCTTGCGACCAAGCTAGAGCTTCATGTAAGGCTGTCCCGCGTAATAGTCGGGAATTATCACAGCGATCTGAGGCTACCCAAGCGTTGAATGCTTGGGAGTAGGGTCGTAATTTTGCTAATTGTTTTTCTACCCAAGTTTGGTTAAAAACCTCTTGATAAATCCGGTTCTTTACTATTAGTTGCCCTTGCTGCTTGGTTACTAACCCCGACAACAGGAGTTCTATTTGTTCTTCTCCATCATCACAAGCTATCTGAATTCCTTGTAAAATTTGCTGATACAGTCCTAGCAAACCTCCAGCACGCTGCTCATTTATCAGCAGGCGATCGCGGATTGTTTTCAAATGCTCTGGATCGTCTTTTGCTTCCCATTTCTCAATAATATGGGTTTGCACTAGTTTTTCTAAAATTAACAAGGGAAATTGATAATAGAAGCTTATCAAATGTTGATTAATAATCGGTAAATGGTTATCTAATTTATAACGCTCATCAACTTCTAAGCTTCTCTGTTCTTCAACATTTTTGCTTCCACTGGTTCTCTCTTGCACTACTATCTGACAGAGCTTTTGAGTCAGAAATGGCTGACCATTTGTCCAAGCTACAATTTCTTTGAGAACTGCTATCGGATTAGCTACTTTACTTTCTAAACCTGCTGCTAATGGCTGAATTTCCGATAAGTTAAAGCCGTGCAGTTCAATAGATTTACCAATATTAAATGGGGTACAGTTGCGATCGGCAATCAAATCTGAAGGTGTTGCAACTCCAAATAGTGCCCAAGTTAGGCGGTTATATTCTGGATTTTCGGCTCGTTGATTGTAGCATGAGCGAATTAGGGTAAAAAAATCGACTACAGGGAAATTTAAACCTAAAACACTATCAATTTCATCAATAAAAATAAATATTTTTTCAGTTTTTAGTTCAACTAATAAAATGTCTTCAACAAACTGGCTCAATCGCTGTAATGCAGGTAAATCTTCACGCTCCGACCACCAGGCTTTTATATTAACTTTGCTAAAGAGATTAAAGCTCCTTAATAAGTCAACCACTATGCCCTTATACCATTGAGCAGGAGTAATATTGCCGTTGCCGATGCGAGTCATATCGATAGAAGCACAACTGTAGCCTGCTTGTTCTAATCTATGCCTTGTTTGTAACCGCAAGCTAGATTTCCCCATTTGTCGGGAACTAAATACATAACAAAATTCGCCTTGAATTAAAGCATTATAAAGTTCAAAGTCAGCCTGCCGTTCTACATAGCTAGGAGCATCGACTTTGAGACTGCCACCAATTTGATATTCGTATTTATTCATAGCGTTTAAGTTAATTGCTCTCGGAAATATAGCTGATACAACTCACAGCTAGGCATTGCCTGATTTCCTTCAAGTTTTACCAGACCCATACTTTCTAATTTATAAGCAGCGATCGCTTCTAATTGCACACTTGTTGGAGAGGTAACTACCCGTTTGAGTGCGATCGCGAGTTCTGGATGTTCTTGGAGATTTGCTAGATGATGCCGTAAATAGTTGCTATAGATGCCAGCAATTGTGGGAGCCTCTTTTAGTAGCTGCTCTAGGGTCACTGTTTGATGTCCCAGGTTATAAAGAGCCAGACGAGCTAAATAGGGATGACCACCAATCATTGCTCGTAGAGGAGCCAGCTTTTGCAATCCTTTCTCACCTTTGGTCCAATCCAGTCCATGACGCACTGCCAATTCTTGTATCTGCTCTAAACTAAATTCTGATAACTTAATCGGTAGCCCCACATTGAAAGGAGATTGATTAATATCTAACGGGATATAAGCTTCAGTAGCATGAACTACTATTAGTCGGAGTTTTTGCCAGATTTCTAATTCGGAAGCATCTTCATACCAAGAACGCAGTAGCGGCAGAAAATCCCTAGAGATTTCTGGATACTCGAAAATTCGATTCACTTCATCCAAAGCTAAGACTACCGGAGCATCAATTTTCTCCAGCAAATACTCCTGTAAATACAATGTGCAGCTAACTTTGCTACCAATATCCTCATCCCAATAATCATCTAATCTGATCTCTAGGTTCAACTGCCGACTGACGTTAGCACAAAACCAGCGTAAGAATTTTTCTAAGCTAGTGAAAACTTGACTATCTGCCCTCTGTAAACCGATTTGTACAGTGTGTACCCCAGTTTGTTTGGCATGATTAAGAATTCTGTGCATTAGGGATGTTTTTCCCATTTTGCTGGGGGCTTTAATTCTGATTAGGCTTCCAGGTTTGTTGATTTCAGTATATGTGCGTTCTTCAATTGGCGGACGTTCTATGTAAAAAAAGGAATTTAGGGGCACTGAGCCACCAGGATTTTCTAAAAAGTCGGGATTAGAGACTGGGGTTTTTCTCTCGTCTTGCTTTTCGATTACCGAAGACGTTGATATTCCATCTTTGGCTCTGCTTGTTGGCTGAGACTGTCTCAAGACTGCTGGCACAGGTTGTAGTTTTTCTGACAAAACGCTATTTTGCGTAGGCAAAGCCTGCCGGGGGCATCGCCGTCTCAATACTGAGCGAAAATTACTTTTTGTCACCTCTTCCCCGAAAGCTTGTGAAAGTAGCTTCCATAACTTAGAACCAACATCTTTTATATAATTGGCATCATAACCACAGCTTTCGGCGATATCTGGATAAGTTTGTCCTTCCCAAGCTTGACGAAATACTATTTCCTGAACATCACTTAAGCTATGTTCAAGAAATGTATCTAAAATTACTAATGCTTCTTCAATATTCATTTGTAAAAAAATAAAGTTTGTTTTAAATAAGACTTTAGCGGAATTTTTCAGACTTTTTTCAGTATTTACTTAAATTTAAACAGTTATACCAATTTAAATAATCTTTGCGACAGATGGATTACTTGTAAGGGCGCACAGCTATCTGCGTACCCCTAGTAAGGTATCTGTTGTATTCTTTTCCCAAATTCGTATTGGCTTTATTTACACCTGCCACTCTTAAATATTAGGGAATGTCACAATCCCCATTACTTAGGCAGACTAATGGGCATGAGAGTTGATTTATAAAGTAAATACACTAGTAGCACCGTTCACTCCCTAGCTAGAGTGGCTTACAAACCTAGTGTTATTCAATTCCTGATACCTTGCATAGAGTAAACTGTCTTGGCGCGTTGGTACATTGCTAAAGATGACAATATTCTTTTGTTAACGCCTTCATCTGTGGTTTGCCCAAACCGCCCATTTTTTCTAGCACACTCTGTACAATTTACATATAGCTATCGTTCCGGTGCTTGTTTGTTCTAATCATCACCCTAAAGGATCGATAGCTTTCTTGTGGATTGGCTGAATTAAAAACTGTCTGGAGTATTGCTCTATTGTATTTGCAGTTTATTTCTCGTTCCCAGATTGGAGTCTAGGAACACCAAGTAACGAATGTAAGCAGGAGATGATTTATGCCGAGATGGAACGCAGAAAAAAAACAAGCGTATCGAACCGAGGTAATTCAACGCATTACCGCAGCCATGCCCTCAGTAATGCAGGAATATGCCTCAATTAATTGGGCGGAGGAACTCAAAGGCTACCATACTGAGCATGAATATTACCCTGACTACATCCACGCTCCCATTCATGGGTCAACTGATTCCTATACCAACCCTCAGTTGTGCTTAGGTTGGGATGCTGCTATGGATGCCATTATTCCCATGAGCCACAATGTTAGTTGTCAGCAGTTGCGCGAGAAAATGGCTGAACTAATTCCTCAAGAGGCTCAAATTGAGACGGTGCTAGAGCTTGGTGCAGGTACGGCGGGTGGAGCATTAGCCTTGGCACAGCGGTTTCCACAGGCTACTTTTCGCGTTACTGATGTTTCACCTTACATGCTGGTGATTAGTCAGCACAAGTTTAACAAGGCTGGATTTAGTGAGCGAGCTTCTTTTGAGCAGGTGGACGCCCGTAACACTGGCTACCCTGACAACTTCTTTGATCTTGTCACGTCATCACTACTCTTCCACGAGACGCCTAAAGAGTGGACGCCTAAGATTCTTAAAGAGATGTACCGGATTACCAAACCTGGAGGTTGGGTACTATACGCTGACACCTATCGGGGTGAATACGCCCTGAGCGCTTCTTTTCAAGAACCGTGGTTGGATGACTTTATTCATTTCAACTTCGAGTACGAGTTTGCGAAAGCAGGTTTTACAGAACTCAATTACATCCGCTATGCCGTGGGTTTGTGGTATATGGTTGGCCGGAAGCTAGAAATGTGAGGATATAGCAAAGTGCTGAGTGCTGAGTGCTGAGTGCTGAGTAAAAACCCAGTTTTGTCAAGGCTTTAAGCGATCAACATTGTGCTAACCTATGTGACTACGGCGATCAAAACAAGCACTTTTGATCGCGATCATATATCTCAATGCAAGTAGAATAATCAAACGATCGCCCTCCAAACCTGATTATTTATTTCTAATCTGGAAACAAACTGGAGACTCAAATGACCCCAGCAACGATAGCAACACCAAAAAAAGAATCACCCCTTCTGTTTGAGGGAATGACCTGGAGAGAGTTTAAAGCAGTTGAACAATTGTTAGACCGTCCAGGATATCGGCTTTCTTTTCTGAATGGAATTCTGGAAATACGACGAATGCCTGGAGAACCCCACGAAACCGTTAAAGAAAGGATCGGTGCTTTGTTAGAGCTTTATCTGCTTATGACAGGGTTCGACTTTACTCCAACTGGCTCAATGACTCTAGAAAGTGAAACAGTCGCCGTCAAGCGAGAGGCAGATAAATCTTATAAACTTTCTCCTGGTCGGATGCTACCCGATCTGGCGATCGAGGTGGTGTTTTCCAGTGGCGGCATCAACAAACTGGACGCATACAAGCGGTTGAAAATCAAGGAAGTGTGGTTTTGGGAAGATGGTGTGTTAGAAGTCTATCATCTGCGGGGAGAAGGGAATACACTTCACTATGAAAAGGTTTCTAGTAGTGAAGAGGTGAAAGGAATCGATCTAGATTTGTTGTTACGTTGCATGAATATGGTGAATCATGTAGAGGCGATCAAGACTTTTCAACAGGCCCTTCAGAAATAAGCGATCGCACATACTTATGGGATGCTGGGTTTCACGCTTGAAAACTCCTGTGAAAAACGATTTTGTTCAGCGCAGAGACTTTAAGCTCTCAGTCTTTTGCACTAAGAAATCAGTGAAGATACTCATAATCGTGCGCTGACGCAATTTCACATTAGCATTAATGGACATCCCCGATTGCAATGGAATTTGACGCTGATTAATTAGTAACTTCTGCCCATGTAGGCGGACTTTTGCGGAAAAACGCCAGAAATTATAAACTTGGTCTGGAGGTAAGGCATCAGAGCCAATCTCAATTAGTTCGCCTTTGATATCACCATACTCTTGGAAGGGAAAGGAATCAATTCTCACATCTACTTGTTGCCCTTCTTGGACAAAGCCGATATCGCGGTTGGTAATGTATACGTTAGCAATCAAGTTATCACTAGGAACGAGTTTCAGCAGGGGTTCGCTGGAATTAACTACAAATCCTGCTGTTTTGGCTTTGAGTTCAAAGACAGTTCCATCAACGGGTGCTGTAATTTTCTGATATTTCAGGGTTTGTTCTGCCTGAACCCACTTACTATCAATCTCTCCAATCTGACTATTAATTTCATAGATGCGTTTTTGATTATCTACAATTACCTTGGTTAATTGGCTGTCAATTTCGGCAATGTTTTTGTCGTTATCTGTAATTTTGGCGAGTAAGTCTTCTTGAGACACAGCCGCAGTATTGCGAAATTTTTGATTTGACTGTGCGATCGCTAATTGTAATCGCTGCTGTTCTCTATTCAATCGGATTACTTCAGATTGTTTGCTGCTGACATCCTGCTGCTGTTTCAAGTATTGCACCTGGGAGATCGCCCCCTGCTGCGCTAGAGGTTCAAACTTGTGGAGAATTTGTTGATTAATTGTCAGTAACTCTTTAGCGCTTGTTAACTCCGCCTGAGTCTGGAAAAATTGCTGTTGCGTCTGTCCTGTTTCTAAATTAGCTGTGGCTAACCGTGATTCTAATTCTATTTGGCGATTTCGCAAACGTAACTGTTGCTCTCTTGTGAGAATATTTCCAGTAGTCGCACCATTTAACTGTGTCCGGTACAACTGGTTTTCGGCAATAATCGCGGCTCGGCTTTTGGTCAAAAAGGCTAATTCTGGTTTAATTTTCAACAGAGCAGTTTGCTGTGCTACTTCCTGTAGTGATATGCTCCCTTGAAGCTGACGGCGATAAAAATCATTTTCTTGCTCTAGCGCCTGTTTCGCCAGCAATTGAGCAACCCGACTTTGCTTTAATGAAGTTAACTCCGCCTCAGAAGTAGTTTTTTCTAGGGTAACGAGTGTTTCACCTTTTTTGACTCGCTGACCATCTTTGACTAGAATCTCGTTGACAACACCATGAATCGGAGCCTGAATTTCTTTGACTGCACCCTGTGGTTCTAACTTGCCAGTGGCATGAATTGATTCATCAATTTGGAAGACTGAGGCCCAAATTACTGTGAAGGTGCTAACTCCAACAATAGTCCAGGCGATCGCTCGTGACCAAGTAGGGGTCTGTTGTAAAAGTACTGGTTGATCGAATTTATATTGAATATTCATAATAAATGAGGAATGGGGAATGGGGCATTGGGGAGTGTTGACTGTTGAGTGCTGAATTAGGAGTGTTAAAGTTAAAGTTCCGAGTTCAAAAGCTTAACGTTCAAGCAAAAAGGTGCAACTTTCGAGTTCAAAAGCTCAACGTTCGAGCAAAAAGGTGCAACTTTCGAGTTCAAAGGCTCAACGTTCGAGCAATAAAGCTCAACTTCCGAGTTTTGGGGCTGAAGTGTCGAGCAAAAAGGTGCAACTTCCAAGTTCAAAGGCTCAACGTTCGAGCAATAAAGTTCAATTTCCGAGTTCTGGGGCTGAAGTGTCGAGTTTTAAGCTTGAAGTTTCATTATTTAAAGTTGAAGCAATAGTATTTACTGCTGACAAATGACAAATGACTAATGACAAATGATTAATGACTACACTTTCGCTTCTTGTTGCTGGTAAAGACAGTAGTAATAACCTTTGAGCGCCATCAATTCTTTATGAGTTCCCTGTTCTACTACAGCACCTTGATCCATCATTAGAATGACATCAGCATTGCGAATTGTGCTGAGGCGGTGAGTAATGAAAAACACTGTTTTATCTTGGAAAGCTGTCGCTAAATTACGGCAAACTTGGGCTTCGGCATTGTAATCTAAGGCGCTGGTAGCTTCATCCAAAATCAGTAATTGCGGGTTTTGCAGGACAGTACGAGCGATCGCTACTCGTTGGCGTTGTCCTCCAGACAATCCCGAACCTCGTTCGCCCACACGGGTGTTATAACCACTGGCCAAAGACATAATAAAGTCGTGAGCATAAGCTACCTTGGCAGCAGTAATAATTTCTTCATCGCTAGCATCAGGATATCCCAAGGCAATGTTTTCGCGGATTGTGCCATTGAATAATAAGGTATCTTGTAACACCATACCAATTTGACGGCGTAAAGAATAAAGTTCTACTTTGCTGATATCATAGCCATCAATCAAGATTTTGCCGGACTTGGGTTCGTAAAGTCTGGGTAATAATTTTAGCAGTGTGCTTTTACCGGAACCACTCTGCCCAACAATTCCCACAAAGGAGCCAGCAGGAAAATCTAAGTTAATATTGGACAGTTGCAATGGCCCATGTTCCGAGAAACTGAAGCTGAGATTTTCAAAGCGGACACTACCTTGAATACTGGGCATGAGGATATTTTGACAGTTACCGATTTCTACTTCTTGGGGAGTGTCTAAAATATCAGCAAGGCGTTGCAGAGATAGAGCAGTTTCTTGAAAGTTCTGCCAAAGTTGCATTAGGCGTAACAAAGGACTAGTGACATAACCAGCCAAGATGCGGAAAGCGATGAGTTGTCCCAAGGTTAGGTGCTGATTGAGGACTAGAAAAGCTCCCACCCACAGCACTAACATACTGGAAAACTTATTGAGAAAGTTGCTAACAGAACTGGCGGTAGTTTGGGTAGAGACTGTTTTGAAACCTGCGCTAATATAACGAGCGTAGCGTTCTTGCCATTGCCAACGCGATCGCATTTCTAAATTTTGCGCCTTGACTGTCTGCATTCCCCCCATCACTTCCACTAAATAAGATTGCGTTTCGGCATTGCACTCAGCTTTTTCTTGCAATTGTCGCCGCATCACAGGTGATACCAACAAGTTGAGCAAACCAAACAACGGCACTATTGCCAAAGCAACTAATGTCAACACTGGGCTGTAAATCGCCATCACTAAAATGTAGACCACCGAAAACACAGCATCCATCACCACAGTCAAGGCTGTACCAGTCAAGAAAGAACGAATGTTTTCCAACTCGTGAATTCGCGTTGCCAATTCTCCCACAGGACGGCGTTCAAAGTAAGATAATGGCAAACGCAACAGATGATTAATCACCTCAGAACCAAGGGCGAGGTCAATTCGGTTAGTGGTATCTGTAAATAAATGAGTGCGGACACTGGTGAGTATTGCTTCGATGACTGCTACTACCAGCAAAAAGATGCCGAAAACTTCCAAAGTATCAGGACTATTGCCAACCAGTACTTTGTCAATAATCACCTGTGTGGCGAGAGGATTTACCAGCCCAAACAGTTGAATAACAATGGAAGCGATTAGTACTTCAATTAACACCTTGCGATAGCGCCGCAGTGAGGGTACAAACCAACTCAAACTAAACCGCGCTTTGGGAGTATTTTTGGTGGTTTGTAGCAGCAAGACTTCTCCTTCAGCCCCCCAGTTTTCAGCAAAGTCTCGTAATTTGTAGCGTAGTAGTCCCATCTCTGGAACGGCAATGAGTAACTCTTGATTGCTATTTTTGTAAATAATTGCAAAACTATCTTGCCAAGAAATCATTACTGGTAGTTGCAAGCGTCCGACTGCGGTAGCGGGAACTTTTACCATCTGTGTTGTCAACCCCATCAACTCAGCAGCAGCAGCGCAAAATTGCAGAGATATCATGCCTTTCTGTTCGTGCTGCTTTGTCAACACCCGCAGTAACGTATCTCGACGCCAGGAGATGTTAAAGTATTGGCTCAACATCTGGAAGCAAGCTAGTGTTGCATCCAGCGGCCCTCTACCTTTGATATAAGGAAACTTCTTTTGTTTACCTTTAGCTACTGGTTCTTCTGTGACAGTAATTTCTGAGGCGTAGGGAATCTCTGCGGGTAAGAGTGTTTTTGGTATAGGAGAGGCGAGATTTTCTCTAAATATTGATTTGGGCAATCCCACCAGACGCATATTTGTATTAAATTTCAGCTTGGGGTTGAGTTCATCCAACTCTAAACGACTACCTACGGGGAAGTAAGCACTCGAACTACTGCTAACTAACCACAAGAATTCTGAATCTAACTGCTGGAGGGATATTTTGCGTGTAGGGAATGTTTGGATAATGGCTGCTTGAGTTGCTGTGCGGGCAAGTTTAACTAAATTTCTGCTACCATCTGCGCGACGACTCAATTCCTCCATGAGCAGTTCATATACTTCTATGAGGGAGACAGTATTGTTTAATGCTTGAGCAAAAGCCTCTTCTTGCTGAATCAATGCGAGAAAATCAGCGATCGCTAGATTAAAGGTGATAACTTCAGTAGAAGCGATCGCAGTTTCACAAGCAATACCTCGTACATGACTTACCCAACCCAAAACCTCTCCTGGTGAGAGTAACTTCAGTGTCGCCGGATTTTGTCCTTGGGAATTGTAACCTAATAAACGCGCTTGTCCTTGATAAATAATGCTAATTTTATTGGGCATAGCTTCCCGTGCTACTATTACTTGCCCGATGCAGTAGCGACAAAATTGTACCTTGTTTAGCAAATTTTCTAAAGCACTTTGTGGCAGATAATTGAAAGGAAACAAATCAGCAATAAATTCTTGAATATTAACGGTTGTACTTGTCATATTCTTAGACACCTTATTTTGATGATTTCTAGGCTGCGATCGCTTCTTGAACCTGTGCTGATTTACTGTTGATTCCCATCCAGGTTTTTTCTTCTGGTGATAGTTGACTTAGTTGCTGTTGAAACCAAGTTTCAAAATTCTCTTGCAGCAATCGTTGCCGCATAAAATCGTCCAATTGGGCACTTATAAACTTTTCCACACGTACAATGATCCATGAGTCTCCAAAGGGTACGGGTGGTTGAACTATACCTACTTGACTTGTGCAAAGTAACTGAGCAAAATTGGGAGCGATCGTACCAAGTTCCACTGGGCCAATGATGCCATTTGTATCAGCTTCTGGCCCTTGAGAATATTCACGCGCTAGTTCAGAAAATGATTGTTCTCCTTCTGTAATTCGGAAGAATAGCTCGTTAGCAGTTCCTCTGCTATTAGTCCGAATTAAAGAATAAATGACTTTATCAAAATTTCTTTTGTATTTGAGGAAGTAAGATTCTAGTTGATGTCCCCAAGTTATTTGCTTAAACTTTTCTACTCTCAGCTTGCGGGTGGCGAAAAGTTCTAATTGTTCTTGAGTGAAACCGTAACGTAAGCACCAAGATTGGGTTTTTTGCTCAGTGGTCAAATCCCACTGCTGATAAAATTGTTCTAGAGCGTGAGATGTTTCAACTTGTGTGCAGGTGATTGGTGCGATCGCTAATTCAATAATGCTCTGAGATAACAATTGCGGGATTAGGTTGTAACTTGCTAAAAAAGGAATAATTTCTGGCGGTAAGATGGCGCTGCCGCTACGCCCATCGTAGACATCGCCTAGTTGTAATGTTTTATTCATATTTGTGCAAATATTTGAGCTGTGCAGAAATACATTTAGAAATGCAAGCGGTATTCAGGTATGGATTTGTACCGCTTGCATCATTTGCATACCCTTGAAAGCATTGCCGTACAATACTTTCAAGTACCGCTCACCACTGCCGATGCCTAAACTTAAGCAGGAACGGAGGACTCGTTAAAAGCCAAGTTGTAGTTAGTATTGCCAGTGGCTTCTGTTACCTGCAAAAAGTAGTTACCAGCTACAGTAATGTTGGAAATCAGTTCTGAAGTAATACCTGCATTAGTAGAGCTTCTAATTACCTCACCTGCATCCACGATGCGATTGTTGTTAGAGTCTCGAATCAGCCGGATATCAGCATCGGTGCTTAATCCGTCCAATTGAATGTTGACACTCTGACGAAATCCCAAAGAAAAGTTGTAAACATCAGTAGTGTTAGTGTTACTGACGTTACCTGTACGAGTGACATTACCTGACAAGTCACCAAGTACAAATTCCTTAGGTAGAAGGTTGCTAGAACTGGCTGAAATCGGTAAAGTTCCAGCAGGTTCAGTTGCAGACAAGGCTAAATTGTAACTGACATCGCCTGAACTACTAGCAAAGCGAGATACTTCGGCAAAAAAAGTACCAGAGCTAGTTTTAAAGTTAATCGCCTCATCTTGGTTGCTTCCCCGACTGGAAACAAGTCCAACATTTCGGTCTAAGCTGTCTAATACACCGTTATTGTTAGCATCTCGAAACAGTCTGATGTCGGCATCATCACCAGCGCTGATATTTGTCAGAGATAAGTTGAGATTTTTGCCACTGCTGATTTTGAACTGAAAGACATCTGTGGGATCGGATGTAGTTAAATCAGAGTTATTCTTAACAACAGGAGTGCTACCAAGTGTACCAAGATTCAAAAGTGCCATTTTTTTGTCCTTTAGGTGTTGATTGTGATGCGGTCAAATTCAGATTAAGTTATGGTTTGCACAAATGTAAATCTTCGATTTAAATCGATATTTACTGGAATGTAGTGGCTGAGAATTTGATGAAAATAAATATTATTTATTATTTTCAATAAAGCCTTAGCCGTTTGGTTTTATGCTCGCCGTGTTCAGAACCTGTTGTTTAACCATGAATCTAAATTAGACTGTTTTTTCAATAAACACAGCATGAAAAAGACTTTTATAGTTAGGTATTTGTTAAAGTAAATTTCAAGTGCTTTGTATTATTTAGTCATAAAAAGTCTTATCTAGGGCAAACAGATACAAAGAAGGCAGAAAGTACTGATGTTGCAATGACGTAAAACCTATCAGTTTTCTCTAACCTTTACCTGAGAGAGTACATCCGTAGGGGCACGGCATGTTCCCTACACCTTACGATATAACTTTAATGGGAATCGCCATATCAAGCCTTATACCCTCTGAAAATCAGGCGTGTTAACGTACGTGCTGTGATGAGTGCCATCTTTTATATTCTTTGTACTGGTTGTGCATGGGGGATGTTGCCTCATGACTTTCCTAAGCGGCAAACGGTCTACTACTATTTCTGCAAATGGCGAATTGATCGTATATGGGAACCTATGAAGCATAAACTACAACAATAGGTGCGTGTTGTGGAAAACCGGGAACCTAACCCCAGCAAGGCAATAGTCGATTACCAATCTGTGAAGAATGGAACGATGATGTCAAACAACGTTGGTTTTGATTCAGGTAAGTTGGTAAAATGACGTAAACCCATTTTTTTGTGGAATTGCGATCGCAAGACGATGAATGCTCTAATCAATTTATTGCTTTTTTTGCTGCCGATTCTGAGTAGCTTTTGGATTGCCCAAACTTTCAACCCTCTATCTTCTTATCAGCCTCTTCAAGCTGTAGACGGTGCAGCTTTATATAAAAAACAATTAACGAATGGTAACGAAGCATATTTACAAGTTATAGAACTCCGCAAAATGCACATAGACCAAATTATCAAAGAGGTAGATAATATGGGTCTAAATGAAGGGAAATATTATCAAGGAGAAGGTGGACATTACAGCCCTTTTTTCCCAAATAAGTTGTTTTCTGAAGTTACAGATGAATATCAGAAACTTTACGCAAACAACGTTTTTTCGATGATTAATTGTTCTTTCTTTGAGCAATATCAATCTAGTACTCAATTATCCTTTCCAATTAAACTCAATGGTGTGGTCATCACTGGTGGCACTAGCCCCTATGGCCCAATCAAGAAGCCAAAAGATAAATATTATCGTAATATTCGCCTCAAGACTTTAGTCTGGGATGATAAGCAGGCATATATTACCGATTACAACCAAGCTAGTGGTGTGCCTCTTAACCAAAAAGCAGTCAAGAATGCGATTGTTACTTACCGATATAGCGATCATCCAGCGAAAGTATTAGCCCAAAACCAAGCGAATAAGTATCAAGTTATCAGTACTCTGAACAAAGATGGTATTAAAGGTGACGAGTTGTTATTGATTATGACGGTGAACCAAGCAACTCTGGATGAGGCAGCCGATTTATTACGGAAATTAGGAGTCAAAGGCGATATCATTACCGTTGACGGCGGTAAATCAACTTATTTGTTCAATTCCCACAAGGGAAACATTATTGTTCCCCAACTGTCTAATCTGCAAGAAAATCCTACTTTCCGACATTTACCCCATTATCTGGGATTCCGTAAGAAAAGCAAAAATCAGGTTGCGCCAAAAATCTTGATCGCTCAACCAGTTGGTAAGGTACTTCCAAAGAAGGATCAACCTTTTTTAATATTGTGGCAGGATAATTTTGACGGTGATGTCTCGATTAAGTTGTACGATGGGAACAAACTTATCCAAAACATTTCTTCCCGTACTGCTAGCGATGGAGTTTATGAGTGGACACCACGTATTTCCATAAAAGAAGGCTATTTTATTCGCATTTCTAGCTGGAAAGACCGGAATATTTTCGGGCAGTTGCAATTGTAGCGGAATGGGAAAATGAAATGGATAACTAGCTAAACGCAAACCTCTCAACAAGGTTGACGGTGTGGCCGCGATCGCAATTGTTATCGTTTCTCACAGTAAACAACTAGCTTTGGGTGTGCGGGAACTCGCCGCGCAGATGGTTCAAGGCCAAGTTCCCATTGCTGTTGCAGCAGGTATTGAAGATTCAGAAAATCCATTGGGTACTGATCCGATTCAGGTTTATGAGGCGATCGCTTCTGTTTTTTCTGATGATGGTGTCTTGGTGTTAATGGATTTGGGTAGTGCTTTGCTGAGTGCCGAAATGGCAATCGAGTTTCTGCCAGAAGCACAGCAGGAGAAAGTGTATTTGTGTGAAGCACCTCTAGTAGAAGGCGCGATCGCTGCTGTAGTGGCGGCGGCGGCTGGTGGAGATATTCACCAAGTTATGGCGGAAGCACGCAGCGCACTCTTAGCAAAAGCAACTCAATTGGGTGTAGTTAGTAGACCATTGTCTGTTGTTAGCCCAATAACAACCAATATAGAATCGTCAACGCCAGAAATCCGGCTGATTGTGAGCAATCGCTTAGGATTACACGCCCGCCCCGCAGCCCAGTTTGTCGCAACCGCAGCCCGGTTTCAATCCCAAATTCTGGTGCGGAATTTAACGAGAAATACTGAGCTAGTCAGGGGTGACAGTATTAACCAAGTCACAATTTTAGGGGTGCGTCAAGGACACGAACTGCTGATTACTGCCACTGGTTTTGATGCAGATGAGGCGCTAGCGGCATTACAGGGATTATTCGCCAATAACTTTGGTGAAGATAATGTTACTTTGAATTCTCCACCAGCATTTCACCATGAAGTTACACCAACAACTCACGGCGAACTTTCGGGGATTGCAGCTTCTGGTGGAGTAGCGATCGCACCTGTTGTTCATTATCAACCCACTCACGTTGCTATTACGGAATACCACGTAGACAATCCTGATGTAGAGTGGCAAAGATTACAGGCAGCAATTAACACTGCCCGACAAGAAATTCAAGCAGTTTTCTCACAAGCATCTCTACAAATTGGTGATGCTGAAGCCGCAATCTTTGATGCCCAACTACTATTTTTAGAAGATCCAGTACTGTTGTCAGCGGCTCATCAGCGCATTTTAGACAACCATATAAATGCTGAAGCAGCTTGGCAAGCTGTAGTCGATGAAGTAGCGACTTCCTACCGCGCACTTGAAGATTCTTATCTGCAAGAGCGAGTTGACGATGTTGTAGATGTCGGGCGAAGAGTGCTGCGATTACTAACTGGGAATGCTGCGGCTAACCTGCATCTTGAGTCACCGGCGATTTTGGTGGCGACTGATTTAACCCCCTCAGATACGGCTGGACTAGATCCGACAAAGGTGTTGGGAATTTGTACAACTTCTGGTAGCGCCACTTCCCACAGTGCAATTATCGCCCGGACATTGGGTATTCCGGCAGTTTTGGGAGTAGATGCCCAGGTGTTACACTTGGCTGATGGTACACTGATGGCACTTGATGGTGAAAGTGGCAAAGCTTGGGTAGAACCAGAATCAGACATCTTGGATTTACTGGCAGCAAAGCAAGAAGCTTGGCAAACTGCCCAACAAGAAGCACTAGCTACGGCACATCAGCCAGCGATTACTCGTGATGGTCGGCAAGTTAGCATTTTCGCCAATATTGGTAGTATAAATGATGTGCAAGTTGCTGTGGCTAGCGGTGCAGAAGGTGTGGGACTACTCCGCACTGAGTTTCTGTATTTAGACCGAACAAGTGCCCCGACTGAAGAAGAACAATTAGCAGTGTATCAGGCGATCGCTCAAGTTTTAGATAATCGTCCGCTAATTATTCGTACCCTCGATGTTGGTGGTGATAAGCCGCTTCCCTATCTCAGAATAGGGTTAAGAGAAGCTAACCCTTTTTTAGGTTGGCGGGGAATTCGTTTCTGTTTAGATCATTTGGATTTGTTCAAAACTCAGTTACGGGCAATTTTGAGAGCTAGTGTCGGACACCAAATTAAAATTATGTTGCCAATGATTTCTACGGTAACAGAGGTGCGTGCAGCTAAGGTAATTTTGGGTGAAGTGCAGGCTGAACTAAATCAAGCTGGTATTTCCTTTGATGCAGCGATGAAAGTAGGAATTATGGTGGAGGTTCCGTCAGCAGTAGCGATCGCCGATCAGTTAGCTGCTGAAGTAGACTTCTTTAGTATAGGGACTAACGATTTGAGTCAGTACGTTATGGCTAGCGATCGCACTAATCCCCGCGTGGCAAATTTGGTTGATGCGCTACATCCAGCCGTGTTGAGAATGGTGCAGCAAACTGTCCAAGCTGCCCATGCAGCGGGAATTTCGGTAGGATTATGTGGAGAATTGGCAGCAGAGACTTTAGCAACACCAATTTTATTAGGTTTAGGGCTGGATGAGTTGAGCGTAAATCCTCAAAGTATACCTAGAGTGAAGCAGGCGATCGCTAGGTTAAGTATAGTTGAAAGTGAAGCGATCGCGGTATCAGCATTACAACAAGATTCCGCAGAGTATGTTAGAGAACTAATCTCAACTTCAGTTACTCCCCCTGCATAATTAATTCGTAATTGATAATGACGCTCTCTCCGAGATACTGTGCGAACGTCATTACGAATTAGGAATTAGTTAAAATCTTATTCCCAGTTGCCCATTAAAGCCACGAATAGAATTGTAACCAGCACCAACAAAAACGTTATTAGTAGCACCTACCTGAACGCCACCTGAAACTGCAACGCCTTTATCCTCTGAATAAAGTCCAACTCCTACATAAGGTGAAATTACAGGCAAATTGATAAATTTTAAAACATCTACTCCCGTAGCACCATCAGGGCCAGTTCCTACCTCAACCCCGAAATTCAAAGCCCTAGCTCCGACAGCATAAGTGATATCACCATCTTTTCCACCGACTGAAACCCAAGGTTGCGGTATCAGTTGAGCCGATGCTTGACTTGGGGCAAACAAAGTTAACAAACCTATAGATGTAATTAATGTTTTAGCAATAATCGCTATTTTCACGTTGTTCTCCAATTAATTATTTTTAGGATTTATACCAATTCTTTATGAAGACGCATAAAAACAATCCCAGTGCCGTGGCATCTACCCTTGGTAATACTATTTCATTTTCAAGTTGATAGAAATAGGCACCAGGGGGGCAGGGAGCAGGGTGAAAGAGTTAGTGACAAATCATTTGTATCAAGTATTTTGTGAAATGGTATAAGGGCAGGGCTGTTTTTATTTGATACAGCAGATTTCAACTTGGTGAGGTACAGAAATACCCCACCCGCGCTATCGCGCACCCTCCCCTTAAAAAGGCAGGGCTGATTCATTCCACAAGAGTAAGGAGTTTGTCAATGTCATGAGAGAGAAATCTTTGGGCAATAAGGCAAAAGGGAAAAGCAATGGACTTAACGCAACCACTGTCCCTAAATAAATAGCTTTCAATCTACAATATCAACTCGCTTTAATGCAGCCATCAATTCTGTCATAAACTCAACAAAGACGCGAACTTTAGCACAGAGATAGCGTTTTTGCGGGTACAACACGGAGATCGGTAATCCAACTTGGGTCGCGTAGGATTGAAGAATTGGTTGGAGGTCTCCACGCGCGATCGCTTTGGCTGCGATAAATTTGGGAAATTGAACTACACCGGCTCCACCAATCACCGCCTCTAAAATGACTTCTGAATTATCGAATCGCAGATAACTCTCAACAGAAAGGTCAATCGCTTTTCCATCTTGTTCAAACTTCCATTTAGGCTCTCGCCCAGTCTGTGGATAAATAAAGTTGACACAGCGATGCTGCAAAAGTTCTGTGGGTGTTGTGGGCGTGCCATACTGGGCGAGATACTGCGGCGAGGCACAAGTGATGTAGCGTGCAGTTGCCAGATGGTGCATGATTAAACGGCTATCACTGCTCATTCCAATCCGTACTGTCGCGTCAATGCCTTCCTCAATCAGATCGATCACGCGATCGTTAAAAGAAACATTCAGATTTAGCTTTGGATATTGTGTGACAAATTGCAGCAGAGCCGGAGCGATATGTATTTTGCCAAACACAAAGCTCAGATCGAGCCGCAATGTTCCGAGCGGCATTGATTGCGATTGTTTGACTTCGAGTTCGGCTTCTTCCAAATCGTTGAGAATTTGCTGAGAGCGTTGATAAAATCGGTTGCCATCTTCGGTCAGCGTCAAACTGCGAGTTGTTCGCTGGAGCAAGCGCACCCCCAAGTCATCTTCCAAGCGCAATACGGCTCGACTCACGGCTGAAGGAGCCATACCTAACTGTCGTGCTGCCTCCGAAAAGCTGCCATATTGAGCGGAGCGGATAAAAATCATCAGGCTTTTGAGCTTGTCCATTAACCCAAACGCATATTTGAATATTTTGCACAACTGTTTTGAATTTTAACTACTTTTTCTTTTTTTCTGTACAAACTACTGTTTAGACAAGATAAATTTCAAATACACAAACAGCATTAAAAAAACAGACATAACACAGCAAACAACCGCAGAACAAATTATCTTAGTCACCGGAGCCACGGGCAATCAGGGCGGGGCAGTGGCGCGTCATCTTTTAAAGCGCGGTAACTTCAAGGTACGTGCCTTTGTGCGCGATCCAAACAAGCCCGCTGCCCATGCACTCCAACAAGCGGGGGCAGAACTCGTCGCCGGAGATTTCAGCGATCGCGCGTCCCTTGATCGCGCTCTGCAAGGTGCTTATGGGGTTTTTTCATTGCAGACTTTTCTCAAAGAAGGCGGATTATCAGCCGAGATCCGAGATGGCAAAACCGTTGCAGACGCAGCTTCATCGGCAGGTGTCCAGCATTTCGTCTACAGTTCGGTGGGCAGCGCCGAACGCAACACGGGCATTCCCCATTTCGACAGTAAGTTTCAAGTCGAAGAGTACGTTCGATCGCTGGGCTTGCCCTACACAATCATGCGTCCGGTTTTCTTCTTTTACAACTACGCCTCGATGCGTCCAATGGTGGAGCAGGGCACGCTCTCCCAACCGCTCAGTCCGGAAACAAAATTGCAGCAACTTTCTGAAGAAGATTACGGGGCAATGGTCACTGAGGTATTCGATCGCCCCGCCGAGTTCTTGAACCGCGAAATCGAAGTCGCCAGTGTGGAGATGACCATGCCAGAAATCGCTGCCGTGTTCAGCCGCGTGTTGGGCAAAACCGTCGAATACCAGCAAATTCCGTTTGAAGCGTTTGAGCAGCAAGCCGGGGAGGAAGTGACCATTATGTATCGCTGGTTTGAGCGGATTGGCTACGCAGCAGATTTGGTGCAGTTACAACGTGAGTTTTCTAAGCTGACGGGCATTGAATCGTATTTGGGCGATCGCGGCTGGTAAAACTCGCTGAAACTGCCTTGGACGTTGGAGTACAAATCCTCAAGGATAAATTCGATTCATCTCTGGGATTACCTTTTAAAGAACTGTTGCCAGCTTCTGTAATTGAGCAAGCCCTCTCAGAACTAAAAGTTAGATACTATAGACGATTATTTGATCAATATTGTTTGAGAATATCTATCCGCTTATAGTCCTGACTTTAATCTAATCAAAATAGTCTATGTGCGATGTAAAGAATACATCGCACATAGACTATTTCAATCAGTGTGCGAATGAAAATCTACTTTAAATAAACTCTTAAATGATGGAGAGCTTATTATTAAGTGGGGAAGAAAGATAAAAAAATAAGGTAAATGCTATTTGGGCAAATTAAAAGCACAACAGATATACAACGAAACACAGCTTTCAATTAGGCAGTAAAAATTTTTCATCAAAATCAAGATTGTGAAATTGACTCCGAACCTTTAAAAATTGTTGGAATGGCCATCACCATTAACATTATTAAGTTAGCAACCCAAAACAAGACAACAACGCCAAAACTCAATAATGTTAAATAGGAAAATGTTAATTGTGTGAATCCATCCAGCAGTTGCCACAACCGAAAAGCTGTGTAGAAAAAGCCAATAGGTACAACAATACTTGGCACTAGGGAGCGACTAAAAACACGTTCAGATATGAGTTGTACGGCGACTATCAACAGGTAACTTCCCCAAAATACCCATGAAGATGGTTGTTTCCAAGCCAGAGCTAACAAGCACATCGGTAACAAAACTCCAGCAACCAAGGCTAACTTGACCCACCATCGCAGAAATTGCCATTGCTGCTGGTTAAACCCAATTTCTGCCGTAAAGGGTAAACGTTGAGCTTTCACACCAAAACCATAGCCAAGAGCTAGCAGGGTTATAATCAGAATAAAGAGCGTAAGAATCAATCCATTATTAACTGTCATCTGCTCGAAAATACCAATTCTCATACTCTTAGTTTAATCTAGCTTTAACATCCTCCCCCCACCTTGGCTGCCAATAACAATATTTCGCCTTCTACTTTTATATAGTCAGTGTGCAAGGTGTTGATTGAAGCTAGTCGAAGGTTGAAGTTGAACTCTGCTGAATTTGCCCTAGCAGTCGTAGTTCATCGCTTCCCCAATTGGTTTTCTCTTTTATTGCCGAAAGCACTGCTGATGTAGGCTATTAGAGTGATGAGTGGTGTATTGGGAGACTTTCTTACTTTACAGACATACTCTAAGTAAGAAATTTACAAGTTCGTAGCCTTATCGAGTCTCTTAAAGCCTAACCAGTAGGTTGCTCAATTCGTCACAAATTTATTAAATATTGTACTAAGAAGCTCATTCATCCATCATTGAGCTAGTACTCAAAGACAGCCACTCATTTTCTCAATTATTAATACTGCTTATACTTAGTTTTTAACCAGAAACTATTGATAAATAATTCTTGTAGCAGCAAATGTCAAATGCTAAGAATTACTTAAGGCTGCGTCAGCCCAAAAGCGCCCGAATTAATATTATTAATGTGCCAAAGAATGCATTTATTTTGTAGTACAAATAATCGAGATAACCTTTAATGAACAACCCATTGCTGGAGAATGATATGAACATTTTAGTAATTGGAGCAGGAGTCAGTGGTCTAACAACCGCTATATGTCTGAGAGAGGCAGGTTTTAATGTTGTGATTGTTGCAGATCGTTTTGCCCCAGATTTAACCTCTATTGTGGCAGGTGCATTATGGGAATGGCCACCAGCAGTCTGTGGTCGTCATGGATCTCCCAGATCGCTGGAACGCTCTAAAGACTGGTGTATGACTACCTATAATAAATTCAAGAAAATACACACAGAGTTTGGTTCAGAAAAAACAGGGATTTATTTGAGGGACGGGTATTTCTATTTTTTGGATGTTTTAGAAAATCGACCTGCTGACCTTCAGAAAATGAATGAGTTGAAGGATAAAGTTGATGGATTTGAAAGAGGTTTGCATATTGTCAAAAAAACGATTGATTTGAATTTTAAAGGGGGTATAAAAGATGCTTATAAACATATGGCTCCGATGACAAACACCGATGTTTACATGAATTGGTTACTTCAATATGTAAAGGATATTGGATGTGAGATTATCCAAGAGAAAATCACTGTCAATGTAGTTCAAAACGAACAGGAGCTACTTAGCCGTTTTAATGCAAGGGCAATTGTTAACTGTGCTGGGCTAGGTTCAATAGCAACTACAGGGGATAGTTCCATGTATCCCGTGAGGGGCGCACTTGTCAGGGTTAAGAATCTAGGGAAAGTTGTGAAGGATGCTCATTGCATTTCCCATGAAGAATCTTCTTTAAATGAGCAAGACATCATTTTTATAGTTCCTAGAGGGGATGATTTTGTGGTCTTGGGAGGATTAACACAGCAAGACCAATGGGGTACAGACTTATCTCTTGAAGTTCCGATTATTCGACAGATGTATGATGGTTGTTTAGAGTTTCTACCGGAATTAAAAGAACTCCCGCTAGATGAGAAGGAGCCTGTTAGGACTGGTTTACGACCATTAACATCAGAAAATGTTTGTGTGGAAAGAGTTTTAAACACACACATATTTTATAATTATGGACATGGAGGGTCAGGCGTAACGTTGTCATGGGGATGTTCACAAGAAATTGTCCAGTTAGTACAACAAATGCTCTGCGAGTCGGCAAATCCAGTTGCTTTGCATAGTAGTAAGATAGATAGCAATAAGCAGACTGTCTTTGTGCTACATGATATGCTTCTGAGCAAAACTGATTTTAGGCATATCTGCTCAGATAATATAAATCTAGTTTTACTCTGTAGTAGGCGAGGACTCAGTGAGGTTGTACCCTCCCAGTATCAGTACTTGTCTATTGTGCAGATTGTAGAACCTTATAATTTACAAAATCTGTTCCAAACCTATCAACAGATTAAGACTGACTATAAACTATTAGATGACAACTGCCGGATTGTCACCAACGATGAGTATTCAGTGCTGTTAACTGCACAGTTGCGTGAAGCTCTAAATCTGCCAGGCGATCGCCCAACGATGATCCAGCAGTTTACTGATAAGAGTTACCTCAAATCTGCCCTCAAAAATTCCCTGATTCGGGTGCCCAAGTATCTGATTTTTGCTCAAGACCAATACCGTAAAGAGCCAGCTTCATACTTAAAGTTTGTTCTAGATGAGCTAGGTAATCACATCTTTATCAAACCAGTTATCGGAGTCGGAAGTGAAAAAACCAGAAGAATCTATACTGTTGATGATTTGAAAGCTTGGTGTGAAAGCAATGTAGATTCAGATTCAGAATTTGAGTTGAATGAATTCATTAGAGGTCAGTTATACAATACAAGTGTTGTCATGAAAAATGGTCAGCCTTGTTATTTCGCTGCTTGCAAGCACTATCGACCTAATGATGAGTTCATTTATGGTCATCAAATCGGCAATATTATTGTTAGAGAAGAAGAACCAGAATTTCAGAAACTCTGGCAATTTTCAAGTTATGTGTTAGAAAGTTTAGAACACGATTACCCTAAAAATGGTGTACTCAATATTGATTTATTGCTACCTGAAAGTAGCGAAGAAGCGATTCTAATGGAAGTAGCTGCAAGCCCCCCTGAAGCGCTTGTATCAAGAATGTTTTACATATATCAGGGGATACGTCTAAACGAGTTACATCTCCAATTACAGATTGGTGATTCGCCTGATATCATTCTCAAGGATAGAAATGAGTGGAAGTACAGTGCTTCCTCGATTCATCCAAAGCAGAATGGTGTTGTTACAGAAATTGAGAAGCCAGTTCTCGAAAGTGATGTGGAAGTTTATTGGCAGATTTATTTGGGAGAGAGATTGGAAAAATCACAAAGTATGAGGGATGTTGCCATTGCTATTGTTTTGAGCCATCATGACTTTTCAATCCTTCAAGAGGAATATCAGGTAGCCAATTCTACTAATTTCTACAATATTAAGAAAGATTTTTTCTAGCAGCCCGAAAGAAACTGTTTTTACAGGAGTGTTTGAGTTAAGAACCGAAAAATTACCGCCTAAATGAGTAAATTTCAGTGCATTTTGAGCTTCTCTAGCAGACCGAGGTGAACAAGGGAACAAACAACTCTCTTTTGTTTGACACTCTTTGAGAGCGACGGAATCTGTTTTAGGCTTGGTGTCCTAAATGTATTTACTGGACTTTAGCACTAAAAGAGAGCGATCGCGTTTGCAGTAGCTGTGCAAAAAATGAAAGGATGCCTGTAATCACAAGCACCCCAGTAACTGAAGATGAAAAAAGCACAACCAATTTTCATCTACCGTTATGGATGTTTTTGCTCAAACTTTGGGAATTCCGTCAAGCAGGATACGAATGTTTATATCGGGCAAAGGATGCAACATTTGAACTAATGGATGCAATTTTGCATCCACGCAACGTGTACAGCCTGGGGGATTTATCAATGTGTCCAGTATTCCGTCGTCAATGGTCAAGTATCTATGAGGCAATACAGGATACAAGACCACAGCGCCACAAGCTGATGGGACTATATAGCAAAAATATACCAAAACAAGAACGTATTATCCTCACAGGAGACCATACCATAAGGGTCAAGACCTGATGCACCGACGCTAAGAGAAAGAACCTACGAGGATTATACTCAAGGTGGAAGAGGAGGTCGTCCCATCACTCCTGGATACGGATACAGTACAGTTGCTTGGATACCAGAAACTGAAGGAAGCTGGGCATTACCACCCAGACATGAGCGAATTACGAGTTGGGAAAATCCCAAACTCAACAGTTTCTCTTACACCGCAGTCAAATACGAGCGCTTCAACTCACCCAAGTACTTCAACATGGCACGGGCAGCTTCTTCTAAATTCTCATTTTCCCGTAGCCTACTGATGCGATCGCTAATCTGTTGCATCTGCTGACATTCCGACTCCAAGTAGTTCAGTGGCTTCAGCTGGTCGATTCTCACAGTGTATTCTCCATCCTACATTATGACTGTACAACTGAATTCGCCCACTTGGTTAACGATGCCCCAGCATCCTCCTTTCCCTTTCAGATCGGGATTGTCTTTAACAAGGATTTGGCACACTTCGCTGATTTGGTAGGTATTGGGTAGTTTGGTTCTCTCCATGATCCTTTGCACCACGTCTTTGACGATTCTACCAGTTGGCATTTTCCCACCAGCTTGTTCCACTGCCGTTAGCCACACTTCATACTGTTGTTGAGGTTCCAGCTTTGTCATGGGTCTGACTTGGCGTTCGCTAGTCGGCAAAATGTGATCCATTGGATCACATTTTTCAAGCAAATTATCAAAAACAATAGCTGCGTTCATCAAAAAGTAAGGCTGTCGTCGACTGTAACCAAAGCGATCACGACAGTATATCTTCAAATGTCTTGTGCGTCAAACAGTACGGTCTGCGATCGCCTACGGCAGGGCGTAGCCCATCGCGTAATTCGGTAAATGCCTTCCCTGCTTGAAAAAACGCCCGTTCCACCTTCCGCTCTAGATGCAGGCGATCACTTTGTTCCTGCTCAGTTAATTTTGGAACTTCAACAGCCGTAACCGTAATCGTTGCTAAACTTGGAGCTAATTGGTGGGAGATATCCTCGTTTACAGAGCTAGCTGCTGAAGTTGAATCGGTAGATGCAGCAGAGGCGGCTTTTTTGCGTTTAGAAGGTGGTTTAGGCATGAATTCCACCCTTTTAGGTCAGTGGCATTTGCTCAAACTCAATTGCAGATAGATTTTCACTGTTATGAGTAGTTGCGTAGGGGCGTCCCTTGCACGTCTTGAAGAGAAGCGATCGCCTTTTGGAATCAACCTTGCAATCAAGTGATCTATTTGGAAGTAGCCGATTGCTAGAACTGCATTAACAATTCAAAATTCAAAATTAAAGACATTTTAGACGGGGATTTAAACCCCAACTGAAACTGATGCTACATATGAATGTAGGGGTCTTAAACCCTTGAATTTACAATAAATATAGACTCTAGCCATCTGCCAATCTTTTGAATCTTAAATATAGCGGTTCTCAGTTGGGTGCAATATAGTAATAGCAGTGAGTGAACCATCCAATAATGTCTTTTTTAGTTACTGCATCTAGGGCATTTGTAATGGCTTGATCTAATTCTTGGTACGTTCTAGCAGCTTGCGCTCGCAGAAACTCTTTCACCTTTGACCAACAGTTCTCAATTGGCGAAAAATCAGGAGAATAAGGTGATAAATATACCAAACGGGCCCCAACAGCAACAAGAAGCTTCCTTGATGCTTTTAACCTTATGAGAACTGAAGTTATCCATGACTACACTTGCCCCAGGCCAAAGATTTGGAACTAAAACCTGAGTAACATAGGTTTCAAATGCTGACTTATTAGTACCACCAGTAAAAGTCATAGCAGCAACGATACCTTCTGTTGACATTGCTCCAATCATCGTCACATTTTTTCCACGTCCGTCAGGACGAGCACCATAAGCACGGCTACCTTGGGGCGAACGAGCGAAGTGCCTAGTCATGGCGATGTTAACCGGAGGCGGAGCGTCTCCGGCTCCGCTCCGGCCTCATCGATAAATATCAAGTCTGCTAAGTTTATTTCCCCAATAGTTGTCCAATACTCTGCTCTTAGTTTTTGGACTCGTTCTGTATATTTTTCGCTGGCGTGCAATGTTTTTTTTTACGCGTCAAATTCAGCTTTTGGGTGATTCTGCCCATTGTGGAACGACTTATTTTTAAGAGAGTCTTCTGTTCTAATCGCTCACACAATTCAACCAAAGTAGCATCATTATCTGACTCTACTAATAATTTTACCAATCTTAATTGCTCATTATTGAGCTTCGGTTTTTGACCTCCTCCGTGAGGCTTTGCCTCAACTGTTCCACTGTTACGATATCGCCTGAGTAAACTTTGAACAAAACTCAAGCTGACGCTAAATCTTTTTGCCAATTCTCGTTGAGAGCCTTCTTGATTAGTATGTGCATTGATCACTTTCTGACGCAGATCACAGGAGTAAGGTTTCATTTCACGAGTACTTAGACGTTAATATACTCCATTATCCCATGCTGTATTGCACTCAACTAGGAACCGCTATAGATCAGCAGGCTGGCAACCCAACACTGGGGCTACCCTCGCTTTGCTTTGCAGCAACGCACCATTCGTTTCGCTCAAATTCAAAATTAAAGAGATTAATTTTGCATTATTTTGGTTAGCTTTATGCGCTCATGCCTCAGTATTTACTCAGATAAATACTATTCCTAAGCCTCGTAAATTGGCGAAGGTATTGACAAACGCTTTGATTCTTTTCGGAAATGTCTATGAGATAGGCAGAGAATCACAGGTTTTTGGAATCTCGTCCAGAATCTTCAATTCAACTATCTCAACAGAACTAGAACTGTGAATATTATCTAATTTACTCAGTAGAGTGTTCCAGTCAGATAAATAGGTGCGGCGTTTTTTAATCAACTGGTTCACAGTATCATAAAACACCACATTTTTAATATTTTTAATGTCACGATGCCCTGTGTAAGTATCGTTATAGACAATATAAGCGGGTTCTGGAACCCTGGGCAGTGGGCCTGGAAGAACTCGTTGAATCTGTCCAGTCACTTCAGGGTTTCTGGACGGCTTTTCAAAATCACACAGGATCGAGAAATACCAACTATATTGTTTGCCAACTTCCAGGGCTTTTGCTTTGCTTGGCAATGTCAATCCGGCAATAATACCTAGATTTTGAGACTCTCTTGAAGGCTGAGGAAGTTGGGCATCAACTTCTGAAGGCGAAGGAAGTTGAGCATAAATAGGGGTTTGAACAAGATGTCTATTTTCATCTAACAGCACAAATTTTGCTGATTTTACTGAAGACCCGTAAGGAGGAACATAAAACCAAAATGTTGGATAACCCTGAACTGTTTGTCCCACTTTTTCTGTAGATATGAGGTCTGATTTCAGCTTTCTTTCAGGCGCAAGGGCAATTAAAGATTCAAATTCTTCGGCGGTGGCGCAGGGTCCCCGCCTGACCCCGCCTTTACTCCTGAAACTACTCTTGCTGGAGGAACAGAAAACAATAAAGAAACAATCTGCCTGTGCTGGTGGAACCCACATAGCGAAACTACTAAGAAAAAAAGTGACGGTATAAATAACAATACTGATCCAGGACAGTAATTTAGTAAAAATCATAATGATCTGTTGTTAATTAGTACGGTTGCGGAAAAGATTTGTAAGGCTGCCTACAGTCATTAAGCCTGGACTTATAGCACCATTTATCTTGCTTCTAGAACTGCCTTGTCGAAGTCTAAATGTCTTGAAAGCTACAACTCCAGCCGTACCTATGAGAGCAAAGATAGCTGGTACAAGGGGTATCCAGCCACTCTGATAGGCAAAGATGACATAGCACATACCTACCAGGCTTGCAAGAGAGGCTGTACCGATCACCCATTGCATGAGTTGTCGAAATCGCCAAACAATTAGCGCACCCACTGAAGACCAGACACCGATCCAAAGCACGTCAGCCCAAACAGGCCACCACCAAATTAATCGACGTTTATCTAATACTGCGCTGATAATCTGGCTGACCATTTGCGCCTGAATGATTGATCCTGCTAATGAGCCGTAAGGCGTAGGTACATAGTCTGCACTGACCTCGCTATCAGCACCAATGATGATAATCTTATCCTTAACCTTTTGCTCCGAAATCTTGTCATCTAAGCGCAGAAAATCTTCAAGACTGATCTTTTCAGCAAAATTCTTGGGATTCCCCTCATAAGAGCGATAATTAAGTAATAGCTGGGCTGTCTTAGGTTCAAATAGATCCCCTTGATACCCTCCAGCAAGACCTTTGAGTAGTTTTATAGAAGTATTGCCAAATTGTAAATCCCCAGCATATTTTCCTTGCAGTTTAGCAAAAGGTTGGTATAGTTTAGCTTTCTCTTCTGTCTCTAAATAGCGACGGGCGATCGCAAAGCTAAAAGAATATTCCGTAGGACAAAATTTCTCCTCTATGACTGGATTGAGCAAAGGTTGACGGCGCGTAACATCACTGTCTATAAAATTGCTAAAGCCCACGCGCTCTGAAATTTGGTCTCTTATTTCTACAGGATATCTTTGACCAACCTGACTGTTGGTGCCTTCTGGTGATGTACATATACCAACTAAATGCTTGTTCTCGCTCAAGAGGGCAGCTAATTCCTTTGTTCTAGCCGGGAAATCTCGCAGCAGATCTAACCCAATAACGCGGGGTTCATCCTTCTGCAACTTCTTCAGAAGCTTTTGGAGAGAGGGATCTTTGAGAACACTGCTTTGTCCTTCCTCATTACGGTTGCCTTGTTGCAGAATATCATTGTCATTGACTGCAATAATCAAGAATCGTTTATCTTGCCCTTCACTGGGTTTAAGCCGCATCATTTGATCGTAAGCAGCTAATTCTAAAGGCTGCATGATTCCCAGAATACGTACCACTGCGACTACAGCTGCCACTGCAAAGCCTGTCTTTAGTACAGTAGGAAGCTTTAGTTTACGGCGGGGCAACTCTTGGCTAGCTTGAATAAACGCTTTTTCATCCTGGCTGAAGGCATCGGCAGCCTCCTCTAGATAGGCTGTGGCTGTTTGCAATAACCCACCGCGCAACAATTCCCCGTCATCCTGACTTTCTTGCCATCGTTTAATCGTGGGTCGAAGCTGCTGCTGAAGTTTGAGGCGAGGTCTGCTTTCGGTTAACCACCTCTGTAACAGCGGCCAGTGGAGGATGAGGGCTTCATGGGCAACCTCTACTTCATTGCCCTTGGTGATCACTAATCGGGCATTGGCTAATTTTGCCACTAGGTTCCTGGTTTGATTTAGATCACTACTTTCAGTGACCAGTTGATTGCGTGTGACTCGCCTGCGTGTATCCTTAGGTTGATCCTCCTGATTCGACAGGTCAAAATCCTCATCGACACGGGTTAACTGCTCGAAAATGTGCCTGACTTGTTGTTGTTCATTCGGTGTCAGCTTCTTGCAGAACTCGTCAGCAGTGGTGGCGATCGCCAGACGCACTCGCCCAATCGCATTGTATTCGTCGTAGCACAACCATCGTCCCCGCCGCCGATCCCACAGCTGCTGCAAAGCGTATTGCAGCAACGGCATCGCGCCTGGTTCACCCTCAACCTCAGCTAAAATGGCATTACTCAAACCCGTTTCAAACTCCAGCAGCACCTGGTCTGCCTGCATTTTCATCGCTTTACCCAATTCAGCCGATTCCATCGGACCAATCAATTTTTGTCGATTTTCGATCCGCTTACTTAATTTGCGGTAACGAGTACACTCACCCAAAAAATCTGTCCGTAGGGTAACAATAACTTTTTGCTGTTGGGCTAGATCCAACAGGCGATCGATGAAAGAATTTCGCTTGTCTTCATCGGTGCAGAGGGTGAACAGTTCTTCAAATTGATCGACCACAAACACAGCAGACTCACCTAATACACTGGTTCGGCTGGCTTCTAGTCGAGCCAAGGGTTCGCTGCTTGGTGTCAGATAGGCTAACTTTAAGGCTGGCTCTTGCTGCTGGAGTTGCGGAATTAACCCGGCTAACACGGCTGAAGACTTACCACTACCTGAAGGGCCTAACACGGCTAAGAAATTGTCTTTAACTAGTTCCTTTTGGAGCGATTTAATCAGATCATCCCGGCCAAAGAAAAACTTGTGATATTCTGCTCCGCCAAAGGAGGATAAGCCTGGAAAAGGGCATTCAGCCTTGTATTCCGGGGGTTCTTTACCCAGGGCAGCTAAGGCATCAAAGCTAATTTCAAGCACCTGCTCGCAGAGATAGTTAAGTTCTTTTTGTGCCTGTTTACGTTTATCCAGACCAGTGCTAGATTCGGCTCCCCGAAAAGTTTTCAGGGTCTGGATCTGTAGATTGAAACTCTCTATTAGCTTTGTGGCTTTGGGAGCACGATCATCAATTAGCTTTCTAAACTCTGCGATGCCAAACTCGATTTCTGCATCAGTCAGCTCTCGACCTTTCAGGTGATCGCTGAACAAGGGCCGTTCCCCCAGGCGGCTGAACAAAGCTGGAACGACAATATCACGGCGACTTCCCAGTCCGGCTGTTGCCTCTTGTAGCGCCAAGTCTACTTCACCTAACTCTCTCAGTCGTTGATAAAAACGCTGACCCAGCTCCAACGCGGTTTTAACACTGACCTTACGGGTCATCGCAACCACAGCAGGCATGGCTAAGTCTCGCACCAATCGCTGGGCTAATCCTCCTAATGCTCCTTCTGCTCTGGGGTCAGCACTCTCGCAAGTAGAGAGAAAGGTCAAGTGAGGCAGTCCATTTTTCCCGCCGATTTGACGCAGCCGTTTCAGTAATTCTTTTCCAGGTACTGGCTCTACTTGATTGTTAGCGGTTGCCCAGTAGAGAACAGTATCACCACCCTCGTCATTTGTCATCAGTCTGCCGTGGCAGACAATATGGAGCAAGGTGTAGGGTTGTTGAGCGTTGGTTAATTGTTCACAGAGTTGGTCAAGTGTGGGCGCACCGATTGCCTCATCAACCTGATTCGCCAGCACATCACAGGGAATTTGTCCTAACGCCGATCTCACACCTGCTACAGTTGTCTCGACATTGAAAGGGGCTAATTTGAATTGCTCTGAATTTTTTGGTGAAGCCACCAGTATGAGTGCCCGCAGGTCGCGCCGCCCGATGGCGGGAAAGCGGCGATCAATACTCGTTGGAATATATTGGGAAAAGGGCAACTTTTGATCAAGGGCTAAATGATTCCAAGCACCAGACTCAATGGGGGCGCAGAGCCTTTCCCAATGCAGGGTTCTCAAGGGATCTTTTTTGTCTACTTCAATTGAGAGCAAAACCCTGAGATAGCGTGGAGTCTTACTGCGAACTGTGATTAAGGCATCTCTGACCTCTTCTTGAAACAGCCGTTTACCCAAGAGTGTGCCATATTCTTCTGCTTCGTCTTGTAGCTCGATCAACTGATTAAACTCATCGGCACTGAACCGAAAAGTGCCTTCTGCGTGGGTGGTTAACCCATCTTCGGATCTAAATTTGACCACAACTGGCCAGGCATCCTCAAACTGTCTCTGGATAGCAATCTCAAATATGCTCATGGGTCAACCTTCCCTTAATTGAGTCATTACCCGATCGATAAATTGCCATGCCACTGGAAGCACCAAGATCAGTCCGCCTGGCACACTCACAAGGACAGATAATTTGAGCGCAGTTTGAATTGCGATACGGAAAATTTGCAATAAAGCATCTCTGGAAGCCAAAGCTAGAGACAATGTGCGTTGATGTAGGCTGACCTGTGTGGTACTCAATCCTGTTTGCCAGATGCTATTAACATCGCTTAACCAACCAACTGAAGTTCGTGCCAGGGTTCGACCTTCTACCTGGGTTTCTACCCAGGCATAATCGGCGACTACCTGCAACAATCGTTCTATGAAGGGTTGGAACTGCTCAAATGTCTGATGTGAGAACCCAGCAATCTCTTCTCCAATCTTAAAACTGGTGAGCATATCTGGTTTTTGAATCGCTTGCAGATTTGCCAACAATTCACGTTCAGGCTGTGCTTGTGCCTCGCCAACTGAGGGCAGATCGAAGGCTAGATCAGACTCAGAAGCGATGGTGTGAATTAGCCGATGCACCCGCTCAATTGCTGTTACTAGTGCTTTCTGGGATTGGCTGAGTATCTCTTCGCTATGGGTCAGGTGTAAGGTTGCCTTGCTTAGATCCGAGGGGAAATTGGCTCGCCATAAAGGCGCATTTACAACTGTCTGGGAATTCAATGTAAAAGTAACGGCTGTATCTGCTGTTCCAGGATTAGTTGCCCACAAGCCGATCACATCTGGTATGGTTTCTGCCAGGGTTGGATCAATGAGTTCAAAAACAGGTGATTGTCGGCTCCAATTCACAATTACACCACCTTAAACACTTTCAGTAAGTCAGTTACGGTGGAAACCGTTATCTTGAGCAGTTCAGTTCGATGGGTTCGAGCTTGACTAACAGCTTCTTGGTGGATTTTCCCCAGAGTTTCATCCAGCTTGCCCTCCTTTTCCTGCAAGCAGACAAAGGTATCTCCGTTGAGATTAATGCGGGTCAGTGCTTGGAGTTTTGCTGTTCCCTCAAATTGTTTAGACGATTGGTTATAATGCACACCACTGAGATCATCACTGGTGTAGGTGGACACCTCCAGGCTGGAAGTTTCATCGATCGCCTTTTGTAAGGATTTACTCAGTTGATCAGAGAACTGTTGCAGCGCATCCATCAATCGTTGCTGGGTTTGCTTCAAGGCAGGAGCATCAAACAAGCCGTAATCTTGTACCGTAGACTCGGTTATCGTTACCTTTTCGATCATGCTCACAGACTCCTTTGCTAAAGCTTCTGGGGATGGTGTTGCCAGTAGGAAGACTGGTTCAATGGTGGGACGTTCAAAAGCATTAAAGGGTTGATTTCCCACCACCAACCGCACTGCGGGATCACCAATGACGGCATAGCTGCGGGCATCATTATTAGCTGTCCACATCCTTGCTAAACTCAAAGCATCGGCATCCTTGCCGAAATTGATCTCTTCTAGCTCGGCACTCAGATCGGAGGAAAGCTCGGCATAGCGCTCGTTGAAATATTCCACCGCCGACCCCACGGGATGTCCTTCGAGTAAGCGCTTTAATGTACTTTGAAAAACGCTTAATTGTCGGCGCGATTGTTCATAGCCGGGAATGTCTGGCCAGGAAAAAGAGTAACCCCAGGCTCTTTCCACATGGCCAATCACCGCCAGTGCGCCGCCTTGGGGATGGCTGAGTAGTCGCTGGGGCAGGCGGGCGACAAACGCTTGGGGAGCGATCGCTAATCGTTCGGTACTGTTTCCTGTAGCCAGGTTGCCTCGATGGGCAAAGTCATCCAGTTTGGGTGTGCCCGCTCCGTAACAGGCGAAGTGAAAGGCAATTAAACCGAGCAATCGCGCTTCGTCACCGACATCACCTGCACAGAAGTAGAAGTCTTCTGGAATTGCACTGCGCCACTGCGAACCTGGCCAATCCTGACAAAGCAATGCGCCCTGATGCGAAGCTTGGCGAATATCTCCGTTGGGAAATCCCATCCCATGACTGGCGGTAAACAGTAATCCTGGGGTGGCATTCTTACCTAGTAACTCGCCTAAGCGGGCTTTAGTAGCTTCTTCTCTAAGGATTGACTGCACCTCCCAGCCCGGTTGCTCTTGAGCGATCCATTCGGCTAGGGGTTGAACCAGATGAGCAGCACTCAGTTGTGTGGCTTTATCTTCGTGATTGCAGACGCCAAAAAAGCTCGCGCGACGCGGTAGTGAAAAGTGAGCCGTTTCCGCTTGTACCACACTACGAGCATACTGGGCATACTCCTGGGGTTTGTCGAAGCAAATTCGACCTACGGCATATTGTACATCAAGTTGATACTGGAAGCGATAGGGAATGGTTTCAGGATCGCCCACGATCAGTAAGTAATATGGCATTTTGTCCGGATCGGCGGGTCCTGGCCCGACGCCATACCGGGCTAAAAACTTATTTTTTGATTCACCGGGACGATAGAGGTATTCCTGGTAGTATTTCTCGTTGTTCTGGGTTGCCTGCGTTTGCCGATGCTCTAATAATTCCCGCAGCGCTTCCTTAATGGCTGGATTGGGACCTTTTGCCTCTGGGTCAAAAGCAAAGATTACCCCCCAGCCAGTTTCTGCCAAATTTTTGGGATCAACGCCCTCGATCGGGGCAAAATCTGGTTCTAACCCTTTAACGTGGCGGTATTTACGCTGGAGTTCACTCAGGTGGGCTGGATCAAATTTTTCGCCCTGAGCAATTTTAGCGACTTGCTCAGGAGTCAGTGGTGGGAGGAGATACTCACCAGTCGCACCATTGATACCATTGAAATAGAGATGTTCTTTGAGCATTCGCGTCCTCCATGAGTCATTTTAGATGGGGCTAAAGATGGGCTAGAGCCAGTTTCCGACCAGCAGGAAGGGTGCCCAGTAGCGGGGGTGGGTATAGGGACCATCCTGTGCTTGTAATAATGCCAGTTGGGCTTGACGCAGGGCTTCGGCGCGACTTTTCTGGGGCTGAGTGATGGTCTTGTAGAAGGTTTTGATAAACGTTTGACTGGATTCGTCATCTAAGCTCCACAAGGAAGCGATCGCACTCCGCGCACCAGCTTTTACAGCCGCTCCGGCAATTCCCAGGGTGGCGCGATCGTCACCGGAAGCAGTTTCACAGGCACTCAGGATCAGCAGTTCAATGGCATCGGTTCGATTGAGAACGCGGGTGCGGAACATTTCATCAAAATCTTTCAACCGGACTTTGCCATTGAGAAATTGCTTGCTGGCTGCGGTTAAGATGAAAGTGTCCTGAGGGTTGGAGCTAAACTGTCCGTGGGTAGCGAGGTGAACAATTTGAAAGGAAGAATCATTGAATTTTTGGTTGAACAAATCGCGGGTAAATTTTTCATCCCGAATCAGAGTCGCTGCGACTCCCATCGTTTTTTGGATCGCATCCAACTCTTCCTTTACATAGGTTAATTTGGCAAACTTAAACTTGTCCCCATATTTATACGGAGGATTGGCGAGGCTAGCCGCCAATACTTTTAAGTCCTTGTTCGGGAGTGGGTTAGGATCACTCAAATCCAATCCTAGAGAAACCGAAACCGCATATTTTTCAATCAGATAATGCTTTCCGTCATAAAGCGCAGTCATCGGGATGTTACGGAAGGGCCCATCCAGAACAAAAACAATCGTTTTTATGTGTGCGCTTTCTAACTGTTTCTCGGCAGGCTTAATCAGCCATTCGTAAATCTTCTGCCCGTTCCCTTTGACATCATCAAAGGTATAAGACTCTTGCAGATCGCGTTGAAATTGGCTGATCGTAGCCTTAGCGGTTGCTTCAGATAAATAGGTTGGAGGATAGTGGAACAGCTTTTTATTAGGTAGCCTAACAATCACCTCAATGCGATCGCCAAAGATGATCGGAGAGAGAATCGCGGTCGGAGAATTGGGCTTATCCATAATATTGTCAAGCTGTTGCAAGCTTGCTTCGGCACAGGGTTGCTGAAGGAAGTTTTGCAATTCGGTCGTTTGCAGCGATCGCATGACCTCACGTGCTTTTTGCAGATTTGTATCATCTGCCCCTTTTGTCTCTTGGAGTTCTTTTGCTCCCCCAATTTGAGGTTGCAGCAGCAAATCGGCAAATTCTCGATAGGCTTGTTCTACCGGATGTTCTTGAAACGAGAATTGCAGATCCGAGTTATCGAATACCAAATCTGTTCTGAGCAGTTGTAGGGTGTTATAGGCTTCATTGTAGTTCTTGATTGCCCGCTCTGGATTGTTTGCCCGGTCGAGACGACCTAACTGCCAAAACCAGCGATAGGCAATTTCGGGAGCATTGATCGTTTTGGCCAGGTTCAACGCTTTAGTTGTGAGGCTCAACGCCTGGGCTGTGAGTTTGAGGGCATCATTGCCTTGCTGCTGTTGGGCATAGGCTTGACCCAAATAACCTAACGCATAGGATTGCGCTGCTTGATCGCCTAGTATTTGGGCTTGTTTGACTGCAACTTCTAGAAGTTGAGCGGCTTGATTGCTGGCTTTGCTGTCTTTGAGTTTTGATGGGAGCTGGTCTAGCTGCAACAGATTATGCGCTAGTTGAATTTGTGCATAAAGGGCTATCCGACTGAGCGGCAGGCGATCGAGTTGCCCTTGAATTTGGGCTGCGATCGCCAAAACTTGCTGCGTTTGTTGGGTATTATCAGTATTAATTGATTTAGAATCAGACTGAATTGCCAACAGCAGACTTTGTTGATTGGATAGGGCCTGAATTTTGCTAGTTGGGGAGTCAGTTTCTTGAGCTGCCTGCTGATAATATTTCAGCGCCTGGCTTCGGTATGCTAGCACTTTCTGCTGAGGACATGGATTGGGTTGTAACCGTTTTTGCTGTTGATAAATGGCGCGGTAGGTATTGCCTAAGCTAATCTGGGCTTTGGTGATGTCAACGGGAGAACGCAATTTTTGAGCCAGTTTGAACCCTAGCTCTAAAACGTCTGCGGAGTTTTGGGATGGCGGCGACGTTTGGGGCTGCACCAGTTGTTCTGGTTGTAAGTACCCAACTAATCTCAAGGTTTCGCCATAGTTGAGCAGAATGGCCAGCTGGAGGGGTTCTTCTGGTGGCAGTTTTTCATACAGTGACTCCAGCAGGTTATTCGCTCGTTTGTAGAGACCGAGGGTTACTAATGCTTGGGACTGGTTGATTTGACTACGGACGACATCGGCTTGATCGCCTGCTTGTTGAAAAGCATTAGCGGCGAGTTGCCAGCTAGTGAAGGCATCAGATGCCTGTCCTTGGTCTAATTGCAAGCTACCCTGAATGGTTTGCGCTTCTGCCCAAATATGTAGCCGTTCGGCGATCGCTCCCTGAGTAGGTTGTTTCAGCAGTTGCAGACTCTGAGCGATCGCCGGATTGGCTTTATCCCATCTTCCTGATTGCTGATATGCCTGAGCCAGGTAGCTTAGGGTCATAGCTTGATGCAAGCGATCGCCTTGGGCGGCAAAGGCATCTGCTGCTTGTTGCCAAAGGGTAACTGCCTGTTCCAGTTGCCCTTTCTGGTAATTGGTTTTACCTTGCTGTACTAGATCAAGGGCAGAGCTGGTTGATTGACTAGCTTGAGCGGGGAAATTACTTTGCGTGGATGAAGCGAGATCCCCACTCCCTTTAAACAGAGGGGGGGCGAAATCTGGGGGATTGCGATGAACTGGAATCAGTTGTGCATTACTAGGAATAGAAATGAGGCTCAAAACCAGAATCAATAGAGTTGTGCCAATTCCTAAACCCAAGAATCGTAATAAACGTTTCATCTGCCGTAAAAGCGGTAATTGCATGGTTAATTCCTTTTTAGGGCTTCAAAAGGCTGGAATTGGCTGGACAAGTGATGGGGTTTTGCTGGAGAGGTGATGCGATCGGGTTGGTGGATTGGGCTACTAGGCGAATTTTGCCATTAGGGGCAACAATCCATCCTTGGGCTTCGATGATCGGGTGGGGTGAGGTGCGGGGGGTGGTGGTAGCAGGGGTAGCGGGGCTGTTGGCAAGATTATTTGTGACTGTGGGGGTGTCTAGTTCGGTAAGGATACGGGAACTACGGAAGACATCCTCTGGACTGGCGGGGATGCCACTCCGACCTGTTACCACAAATTTATTTTCATTCAAGGTAAACCGTTTACCAGTGGCACAACCCTGAGCGATGAGTTGTGAAGTGTCGATTGGTACTAGGTTGAGTTCTCCTAATCCCTGAGTAACATCCAGATCGAGTGAGTTAACGGTGACGACACCGTTCAACGTGGGATTAGTCTGGGAGATGGCAGTAATGTCATTCTGAAGATTCGCAGTATTAGATTGATCGCTGGGGTTCAGTTTGTTGAAATCTTGAGTGTCAGGGGGTAATCCTAACCGTGTAGCCAGGTCTTGCCGAGTTAACCGGAAAATCCAAAAGAGGTTTTTGGCATTGATCGTTACTTCACCGCCACTGCCACCGAAGGCGTTGGCAGTAATATCATTATTTTTTAGTGGGTCAGAAACGATAAATGTGCTGTCGATTGTGATGTTCCCACCATTGCCACTACCAGACCCGTTTGTACCTGAACTGGTGGAAATATGACTGCCGCGACGTAGCAGCAAAATATCGGGATCAATCGTGATGTTGCCCCCATAACCGTTTTTGCTAGTAGCAGTCACCGAAGAATTGTCAACCGAAGGATTGTCAACCGAAGGATTGTCAAGAGTGATTCGATCGCGGGCATTAATGAAGATACTCCCTGCCTGAATCTCAGAATTTTGGAAATCAAGAGACTCATTGGTTGTAATTGTAGAATTATTCAGCAGCGTCAAAGAACTTAATGAGCCTTGGGTAGTTGATATATTATCAGAACTCAATTCGGTTCCAATAAAAATTCGTCCAAAATTACCCTGGCTGGAAACTTCGCTGTTATCTTGGAGCAAGACTTGATCGCGGGCATTAATGAAGATATCCCCTGCCAGAATGTCACTATCTGTATTAGGCGTGGAATCAGGAGAGTCATTGGTTGTAATTTTAGAGTTATTCAGCAGCTTAAAAGAACTTAATGAGCTTTGGGTAGTTGATATATTATCAGAATTCAGATTGGTTCCAATAAAAATTCGTCCAAAATTACCCTGGCTGGAAACTTCGCTGTTATCTTGGAGCAAGACTTGATCGCGGGCATTAATGAAGATATACCCTGCCAGAATGTCACTATCTGTATTAGGCTTATCAAGATCAGGAGAGTCATTGGTTGTAATTGTAGAGTGATCCAGCAGCTTAAAAGAACTTAACGAGCCTTGGGTAGTTGAATTATCAGAATTCAATTCGGTTCCAATAAAAATCCCTCCATTATTACCCTTACTGGAAACTTCGCTTGTACCTTGAATCAAAACCTGATCGCGGGCATTAATGAAGATACCCCCTGCACTACCACTACCAGAATTATTTGTTGTAATTGTAGAGTGATCCAGCAGCTTAAAAGAACTTAACGAGCCTTCTTGAGTAATAACTGATTTTCCATCAGTATTAAGTTCGTTTCCAATAAAAATCTTTCCAGTATCACCCTGGCTGGAGATTTCGCTTCTACCTTGAATCAAAACCTGATCGTGGGCATTAATGAATATACCCCCTGCCTGAATATTAGAATCTGTATTAAGGTTGTTGGAATCAGGAAAATCATTGGTTGTAATTTTAGAGTTATCCAGCAGCTTAAAAGAACTTAACGAGCCTTTTTGAGTAATAAATGATGATTTTCCATCAGTATTAAGTTCAGTTCCAATGAAAATTAGTCCATTATTACCCTGGCTGGAGATTTCGCTTCTACCTTGAATTAAAACCTGATCGCGGGCATTAATGAAGATACCCCCTGCACTACCACTACCAGAATTAGTTGTTGTAATTTGAGAGTTATTCAGCGTCAAAGAACTTAGCGAGCCTTCTTGAAACCGAATTGAATTTCCATCAGAATTTAAGTCGGTTCCAATGAGAATAGCACCAGCATCACCAGTTACTCCTTTTCCTACAGTACTAAAGGCAGAACCATTGTCAAAGGTGACAGAATTATCAGCAACAATCCTTATTCCTCCAGCATTACGCCGTTCAGCAATAGGATCTAAATTTTCATCTTCTCCACGAACCAGGGTTTGCAGTTGAGCGCCACCTTTTACCGTTAGTGTCCCGGTTTTGATGTCTATAATACCAGCATTACCAATTGCTCCTGGTTCTACAGTACTAAAGGCAAAACCTTTATCAAAGGTGACAGCGTTACTTGTACCAATAGTTATATCTCCTGCTTTTCCATTTCCACCTTGATTAACTTGAGTTTGTAAAGATGTGTTTTTTGACTCAGTAGGATTTGTTTCTACAGTCAATGTACTAAAGGAAACATCACCTGGATCACCGGAAATACTTATTCTTCCCCCATCACCTGTTCCAGAGATGCTGGAAATTAGTTGCGCTCCATTAGTTAATTGGATTGTGCCATTTGCACCCATACTCTTAATATGAATATCTCCAGCTTTTCCTGATAATCCACTTAAACCAGTTGTGCGAGATTGCATTTCAGTAGAAATTGCAGCATTCGACATCGAAAGCGAATTAGTTGTGATGGTAATATCACCACCTTTACCCTTTGTGGGATCGTTATTTACCTCTGGAGGACTTTGCACAACACTTTGTATGGCACGACGATTTAGATTATCATTAGTTAGATTTATTGATTGTGCTGTGATATTAATTGCCCCTGCATTTCCATTGTTTGTAGTACTGTTATCTATAAAACCGCCGTTACTAACCTCAAGGATACCAGTGTCAATAGTAATGGTTCCAGCATTTCCAGTTCCAAAGGTTTTACTAGCGATTCCTGCATCACCGCCATCTTTGGTTCCTAGATCATTGATACCAATTATCTGCAATGCTCCACCAGAAATAGTAATCTTGATATTGCCTCCCGTGCCTAAATCATTCGCTCTGCTAGGTGCTCCTGCTCCATTACCTACTGTGCTGAAAATTCCAGTGAGTCCTCCTTTCCCATCTGTTGGTCCCTGGATTATCAATTTTTTGGCAGTAACAATAATGTCTCCAGCTATTGTTCCAGCTATTGTTTTTTCACTAGGATCTCTTTGGATAAAGGTATTAATTTGTCCTTCATTTTTTAGAGATAACAAAGAATCTGCCTTGATCGTAATGTCACCACCTTTTTTTCCATTGGGTGGTAACAGATAAATGTAATTAGATTTAGGAATTGCAGGATCATTCCTATCAATAGAAATATTCTCTGCTTGAAGAGTTAAATTGTTGGTCGTTGTAGCGAAAACTCGAGCTTTAACATCAATATTATTAGTTGCTTGCAAGGTAACGGAGCTATTTTTTAGGAGAGTGCTAATCACATCTGCGCCAATCGTCTGAGCGCCAGGGTCTTCCGTGAAACTCCATATCCCATCCGCAGCATTGGGTGGATTAGAACCAGAACCAGGAACTATGGTGATATTAGTTGGGTCGAGCAGCAATGTTCCGGTCTTGCCAACAGTTGCTGAAGTATCCACAAATCCCTGAAAGTTGAGATTCTTTGTCCCGCTAACCTCTACAAATCCACCATCCCCAGCCTGAGTTCCTCCATTGGCACTAATATTTCCATAAAAGCGAGTTGTGCCATCAGCCCAGACAATTACCTTGCCACCATTCCCCTCAGTTTTGGCATTTGCATTAATGACTGCATTGGGACTGACATAAGTTTGAGTCGCATTCGGAACTGTCCCCTGACCTTTGTAGTCTCCACCAATCAACACCGTCCCGCCTTGTGTTGAGCTAGACACATCTACACGGGCATTCTCTAACAGCGCAACGCGATCGCCCAATACCTGCACCGTTCCCTCTGGTGCAGTTAGCGTTCCTGTACTTGTCGTAGTCCCACCCAACAGCGTCAGGTTCTGCCCCTGTGTCACCGCTAAATTACCCGCATTGGTAATCGTTGATCCCGATGGTCTCGCCCCAAACTGCACCCCCGGCACTAAATTCACCGCCAATAACGACGGAGCCTGGGGATTTGTCGCACTATACTCGCTGCCATCCGGTAACTTTAGACTCCTTGCTGTCGTTCCCACAAAGGAACCGCCAATATTCAGACTGGCATTAGGACCAAAGACAATCCCATTCGGGTTGAGCAGATACAGATTGGCGATGCCATTCGCTTTAATCAAGCCATCAATATTCGATATTGACGAGCCAGTAACCCGCGTCAGGATATTTTGAATCTGAGCGGCATTGTTGAAATAGGCTTCCCCGCCCGTGGGGATGGAAAACTCGCGGAAACTGTGAAACAGGTTTGCCCCCCGCACCGTACCGCCATTAATCACCGTGCAGGTAGCACACATTCCCGGTGATACCTGCGAGTTTACCGGCAGCGTCTTGTCAGGCACAATCTGCGCCTGCGCTGGACTAACGCTGGTCAGCAATGCGATGGACAAAGCCCCGCTGTAGGCGATCGCATTACTGACTGCAAACCAGGTTTTAGGTGTATTTTTTATCATTAACTTTGTTTTTTAATCTTAGATTTAGCAAGACCTTACAGGCTTTGTTTATTTGAAATGATGCAATTACCGAAATACTTAGTAACCGATCACAGGGGTAGATCATTCGTTGAAATGCTAAAGCTGTTGTTTAGCAAGTATTGGGACTGATTTATTATATATGCTAATAATACCTACAAAATGTCCACAAGAAAAGTTACAAACCAGTGTAGCACCATTGACTATTTAAAATTAATCGGAAAAAATCTAATCTAGACTGGTTATTGTACTGTTTGCGTGTGATTCCATATCGAACATTTTTTTTCCGTCCTGTAAACTGTTACAATAATTGTTTATTACGTTACTAGTATTTATTCTTCTAAAAAAAAATATTCATCGTGTACTAGACAGAAGAAACATTGGTGAGAAGCTAAATATCTAGCAATATTTATTAACCCAGGTTTTATTGGATTAATGCTTACAATTGTGATAAAAATTTACCAGAAAATTTTTCGTAAAGCGCAATTTTTCTGTTGATCCGCCTATATTTCACTATTTTATGAAATTGGGTTTTGTAAGTATTGCTACAGCACTCCTAAATCAGTATATGTTCCCCATGTTGAATAAATCCCATCTACCCTGGTTCTGTTTGAGTTTGGCAGTGATCGGTAATCTATTTGTAAAACCACTCAACGCCCAAACTATCAATTCTGCTCAAGCTCCCACCCCTACCCTGCCACTCCCACAGGATGTCATCCCCCTTCCCTCTCCAACGCCTACTACCCTGCCACCTGCGCCCACCTCGCCTCAACCGCCTTCTTCAGCCCCAATCCTTCAACCCGGTACCCCAGTTACTCCACCTTCGGCACCCATACCAGGGAATGTTCCCACCACAACTACGGTCACGCGAGTTGAGGTCATCGGGAGTACGGTATTCACACAGCAAGATTTTGACAAGATCACCAAAGATTACATCAACCGTCCCATCTCTCTAGCAGAACTGTTTGAGATGCGATCCAAGATAACTAAACTCTATGTAGATAATGGCTACATCACTTCTGGAGCCTATATTCCGCCCCAGGATTTAGAAGGCGGAGTGGTCAAAATTCAAATTAGTGAAGGGGGAGTGGAAGACATCAAAGTTACGGGAACTCGGCATCTCAATTCAAACTATGTCCGCAGTCGTGTAGCACTGGCCACAACTAAACCCCTAAATAAAAAGCGTTTGGAAGAAGCCCTTAAACTTCTGCTACTCAAAGATAATCGGTTGATTAAGAATATTTCAGCTGAACTGTCTACAGGGACGCAGCCAGGTAAAAGTTTGCTGGAGATCCAAGTGACCGAAGCTCCCAAATGGGAGGCTCAACTCACCCTCGATAACGGACGCACACCTAGTGTGGGTACTTTTCGTCGCCAACTGCAACTGACCAATTTTGACCTTCTGGGCTTGGGCGACAGTCTATTCCTGACCTATACCAATACTGATGGTAGTAATTCCCTCGATACCAGCTATACCATTCCTTTCAATCCCCATAATGGCACGATTACATTAAGCGGCGGTTTTGCCTTCAGCCATGTAATCGAGAAACCATTTGATGTCCTCGATATCGACTCTAATTCCAATTACATTGAACTGACGGTGCGTCAACCGATTATACAAACCACAACTCAGGAGTTTGCTCTCGGATTGACAGGCAGCCATCGGGAAAGTGGAGCAACACTGCTGGGAGGCGAGATTCCCTTCCCATCAGCGGGAGCCGATGCTGGGGGAACGACTGCCATTACAGCCCTGCGGTTTTTTCAAGATTACACAATCCAAAACAGTAAACAAGTGCTGGCTCTTCGTTCTCAGTTCAGTTTTGGATTAGGCAGTTTAGATGCTTTGAATCCTACGCCCAATACTCCTACTCCTGAAGGCAACTTTTTCTCCTGGAGAGGGCAGGCACAATATGTGCGGTTGTTGGCTAAAGATACTAAAGATACATTGCTGCTGCTGCGAGGAGACATCCAACTGGCAAACAAAGTCTTGGTTCCCTTAGAACAATTTGGACTGGGAGGACAGGAAAGCGTTCGGGGTTATCGCCAAGACCTATTACTTACAGATAGTGGCATCTTTCTGTCTGCTGAAGTCCGAATTCCCATCAAAAAATTTAGAATTCGTGATTCGAAAATAGTCTTACAACTCACCCCCTTTGTAGACTTTGGTCATGGCTTCAACCAGGAAAGTGCAGTCAATCCTTCCCAAAATGATTTAGTTTCAGTTGGTTCAGGATTGCTGTTGAATATGAGCGATCGCCTCACGGCTCGATTTGATTGGGGTATACCCCTAATTAGCGTCTCTGGAGATAAACAAACGTTGCAAGAGCAGGGGTTTTATTTTTCCCTGGTCTATAGACAGCCATTCTAATGGGACTTGCGTAGGAATAACTCTCTTTCAAGAAACACATTCGGTGGCGTGAGAAATAGGAATAAGATTTTAAACCTAGAGCCTGAGCTTTTTGCTGGAGATTTTTGAGAATCAGTTCCTGGTGTTTTTACTCATAGTAGTCCATACCAGGATCAGAATATTCTCCAGCAGTTGCCCAGATTCGGTAGAACAAATGAGCCAGTTTGTGTGCAGTAGCTTTGATGTGTGGGTCTTTAACAGGATTTTCTGGATCAAAGATATCCTCTGCAGAACTAGCGGTTGCTTTTAAATTGTTGGATGTAGCAGAGGTGGCTTTTTTGCCTTTAAAAGGTGGTTTAGCCATTATTGCACCTCTTCAGTTCATAAGTATTTGCTGGAAGTCAATTGCAACGTAGATTTTAAGCATAGTCAGATTTTTGGTTAGCAGAAAAACATCGTTTTTCTGATATTCAAACCCTAGTTCTTAATCAAGATAATGGGCCACAGAATAGTTCATGTCATACCCAATTTATGAAACGTATAGTAGAGTTTGCCTACAAACTGGCATCAGATGAAGATGTGCAAAAATGGCAAAGTGCGATCGCTAACTACATTGTTCATATTGAAGATGAGATTTCTTTAGTTAAACTGCAATGTGCGTTGGAAATGCTGATGGTAAAAGTGTGGTTGGGATTATTGCTGGGTGGTTTTACACTAGAACAGTGTGGTGATTTTTATTACAACCAAAATGTCTGGGTGAAAAGCTCAGAACAACTATCAGAGATTGGCACCGTATACCCACCAATCCCAAAAACTATTGCCTTTGCGGATGCTTCTGAGCGCCGAGTCCCACTAGCATTATTTGATAAAAACCATCCAGCCGTGGGTGTACTCAAAAAAATTGCCAATAGCATCTAAGGTATGGGATGATCCGAAGAAAAAAGCAAAGCTAGCTGATTTTCAAAAAAGTTATCTGGAACTAGAAAACATATCGCTTTTTCCAGCTTTTCGTTAAGACCAATTTCTTCAAAGTCTTGTTGATGCCACTGACACCAATATGCGGGAAAGTTACCTTCAATTTTTAGTTTCCATCTGATTGACTTGCTCCCCAAGTTCTCCAGGGTGATAAACATTTCCCCTCTTTCGCCAGGACGCAGTAGCAAATTGTTGCTGAAAGTCTCATCAGTTTTGCTGCCTTTGAGTGATAAAGCATTAAATGCAACGGCTTCTGGGGGTTGCATACATGTCAGTGAAATGGCTAGTGATGGATGTGAAGTTGTTTGAGTCATATTTAGTATTGGACTTGTTAATCCCGAAACTCGATTTGGTGAATAGAATGCACTTGAGGATTTTCATCTTCCCAAGAACAAATCATTCCCAATGGGCCTGGGTCAATCTCTAATTCTGGGATATCTGCACGAAACCACTCAGTATCAAACTTACGCAACCCGTATAGTTTCACAGCACCGAGATAGCGGACTCCCGGAATTTGTTGGCAGACTGCAAAGATATCTGAAGGATACAAAGGGCGACCCAATTCCCAACCCTTACCCAAAAGCCCACTGACAAGAGAATTGAGAAAGCGGTATAGAGTTGATAGCAATAAAGAGCGAATTTCTTGGCGATCGCGTGGATTGTTGTATTTTGGTTCTAGAATCACCTCAGTTTCAACGCTGACTCCCACATATTCAGGTGATTCTAACTTAATCTGCACACCTAAAGGTTTGCGATCGCAATTCAAATACTTGACCTGCTTTGCCATTGCTCAATCCCAGTAGTTTTTCTGTAATTCAGATACATTGAGTTGCATCCATTGCACCGCCAATGGCACGCACAGTCAAACCGACTATACTAGGAGAGCTACTGTAAGAAGGTTGCGCTTCATGATTGATTGTATAAACGCAACGTATCCAATGACCACTGTAGTTTGTGCCAAAGTTGCTTTTGGCCCATACTTGCGGTAAATGGAGAACTACATCAGCTCCTTCTAAGGGTTGGGCGATTTCGCTAAAGCTAAATCCTTTAGTTTTATCATCGTCTTGAGAGCGCAGAATCGGTTGCCAAGTTTTACCATTCCAAGCTGACCACTTGCGCGGGGGGTCATCGGGGTTAATCCCAGTCGTTCTAGCGGCTTCTCCCTTAAAATTAATTGCAATCACGTTACCTTCTATAGAATTCTCTGGATCTTCTAATACTAGATAGAAACAGTTACCAGCCATAGATTGATCAAATAATAGTGTTTCATCAAGGTCATGCCAGAGATTGTTAGCAGGAGTGCGATCGCACAGATATTGGGGTGTATTTTATTCTATGTCTGCGGTTAGCAAGTGCTTGAACTGGGGATTGCTAATTATATCAAGTTCAGATAATTACTTATAATAAGCGTGAAATCGTTGCAGTGCATTTATCCAAGTACTATGCCAAAACAGATCGCGATCGCTAACGACTTGAGTCCAGAAGAATTGTTAGCGATCGCACTTGCTAAAGGTATCAGCAAATCTACAATTGAACAGGTTTTATTAGTAGGTGGTACTTGTCAAATTCCCGCCGTACAACAACTAGTAGTTTCCTATTTTGGGCGACAAAAAGTAAAATTAGACAAACCCTTTGAAGCTGTCGCACATGGCGCATTAGCTTTAAGCGAAATGGCAGCAGTTGATGATTACCTGCACCACAGTTATGCTATTCGTCTTTGGGAACCCCACAGCAAAAGTTATTGTTATTTAACTTTGATTGAAAAAGGGGCAAAATATCCAGGGGCGCGTTCTGAAGCTTTAACTCTGCAAGTCGCCACAGAGGGACAGCGAGAAATCCGCCTTGATATTGGGGAAGTAGCAGAAGTTTCCCAAGCAGAAGTTTATTACGATCCTCAAGGAAGGATGACGAGCAGCCAATTAGTCAAACAAGATAGTTATCGCTCTTTGGAAATTCATCATCAACAGGTATGTGTTGCTCATATCAAACTGCCTGGACAAACAGGAATAGACCGAATACAAGTACAATTTGAAGTGAATGAACAACGGGTATTAGTAGTAATAGTAAAGGATTTGCTAACGGGAAAAATATTAGTTGATAGGGGAGCGAGCGCTAAACTCAAATAATTTTTCCTTGGTGCTCTTGGCGTCCTTGGCGGTTCGTTAAAAAAATACGGGAATACTACTAATAGTAGACTGGTAAAAATACAATGGCAGAGAATCAGAATCAACCAAAAGAATATGATGCTGTGTTGGGTGGACAAGTGCCATTACCTGTTGATGGTGTTGTTTTAGTCGGAATAGAGGATGTTATAAAGCGTTTGGGTAATATATCTTTTGAACAAAGAATTGCGGTGCTAAAAGATGCACTCAATTATGGGGAAGTAGGTTTATAATTACTAATTCCGACCTTGACAGATGTATCACCACAAGTACACAAACCGCTGAAAATTTGCTTTTCCAGCATCGGACGAAACAAGAGTAAAACAAGCACTGCGTGAGTATAATCCTTGGCTACTTTTTGAATGCCTACAAACAATCAGCGGACACACACATGATGTTAATAGCGTAGTCATCAGCCCTGATGGGCAAAATATTTTTAGTTGCAGTGTTGACAACACAATTCGACTAGATTTAAGAACAGGTTATCTCGTCAAAAATCTCGTTGGGCATTCAGACTATATTCAGTCGGTTGTCTTCAGTCCTGATGGGCAAAGCATTTTTACTAGTTGCCAACAAACAATCAAATTGTGGAATTTGCAGACAGGTATACAAGAGGATATTCTCACTTTTGCTACTCATAAAAACGAGACTGAATCTTCATCAGGAATCAGACTTTTGTTTATGTCAGGAGGAATTGATAGCTTTACTATTAGTTCTGATGGTCACTTGTTGGTCTGTAGCATTACTAATCAACGGAAGATTTTAGTGTGCGACTTACAAACACGACAGCAACTGCGTACCCTGAAAAAACCTCATCATGGTGCCCATAGTCATTGTCTTGCTATTACACCAAATAAACAAATTCTTGTCGATGCTAATAGTAGTAATCGTATTGATATATGAAATTTGGAGACAGGGGAACTAATTCGTACCCTAAAAGCACATTCTCAGAGTGCTAAGTCAGTTGCAATTAGCCCAGATGGAGAAATTTTAGTTAGTGCCTGTAGTGATAGCACTATTAAAGTTTGGGTTTTGTGTACAAAAGAAGAAAAATTTACCATAACTGGGCATTCAGGCATTATTTTTTGTGTTGCTATCAGTCTGGATGGGCAGAATTTGATCGGCAGTTCTGGGGATAGCACTATCAAAGTATGGGACTTACAGACAGGACGGGGAAAAGCCATCTTCAACAGACATACAGCTGGAGTTCGTTCTGTCGCTATTAGCGCTGATGGGCAAACTCTTATTAGTGGTAGTGTAGATGGGACTATTAAAATATGGAGAATGCCACAAGGATAGAAAAAAGTGCGATCGCACTTCTGTAATTTAAAAAAATTATCCCATAGAAAGCGTATTTCTAAAATTAGGTGATTATGGCGATCGCACTCAATAATTCCATCATATAAACAGGAAGGCTGGGATTTAGTAATTCAGGCTTTAAAAGACCCATCAAAAATGGTACAGTTAGCAGCATATAAATTATTATTGCGGGATATCTCAGAATTAAAAGTAAAACAGGCAATCTTAGAATTTAATCCCGATCATTTTTTTGAGTGTATTTATACAATTGCGCTTAAGAGGAATGATGCTGCGATTGCTATTCATCCCGACCGTAAAACCCTAGTCTGTTGCGATGCTGGCGGTAGTTCTTTTGAAGAACCTCAAAGAGATGGCAGTATTGTTGGTGGGACTTATATAGACTTTAAAAAGTGGGATTTGAAGACAGGAAAAAGTCTTCGCAGCATCAATAAAATATTTGGTACGAGAGTAAAAGACTATCCAAAACATTTAACTTTCAGTTCCGATGCTCAAACTTTAGCAATAGGTGGTTTTCAGCATGACAGTACTATTATAACTGAGATATGGAATTTCAATACTGAGCAATTAAGTCATGTTATTAGCAGACAACCATTGTGGGAGTCGAGAAAGCGTAATATTATTACCGCTATTGCTCTCAGTTCTGATGGCAAAATCTTAGCTAGTGGTAATGAAGCTGGTAATATTATCGTCTGGGATTTAGAAACAAAACAAAATATTTACACTTGAAATTTATCGCACTTTACTAAAAGTTATTGTTCACAAGACTGTGAGCGATCGCCCTGGCAGAAGTGAACCACGAGTTCGTAAACGCCGCCCAAAAGTTTACCCCTTGATGACAAAACCCCGGCATGAATTACGCAAGCAATTGCAAACTGCTTAAACCACAAGTGTTTCAGCTTTTCCTAGCGCCATTCCACCATTTACATAGCACAACAGTTGCAATTGAAATCCATAGCTCGGCTGAAGCAAATCTACAGTGAAATCGCTTGTACAGCCAAAGTAAGCGACAAGCGCTGCAAGGATTCTTGGATTAGTGCGATCGCTGATTATCAAGCCAGCAAGATTCAGAAACTTACTCCTGCTGCCCCCAACGAACAAGCTATAGGCCAATCCGAACTTGACAGCTTCATCGCAACCCAAGCCCAAGCCGTAGCCCCCGAAGCACTGATAACCATAGAAATCAACTTCTACCACCGTGAGGTCTACTGTGGCAAAGAACTGATAGCCTACATTGCATACGACCACGATGAATTCGTGCGATTCGTTGGCTATAAATCTAGCCCCAAAAGGGTTTTGAGGGATTAGCCACAAGGTGAAAAACCTTGACAACTGAATGACTTTGTAGCTGTTGTACTTGCCCCTGTGCTTGATTAGCGATCGCTTCAAAAATAATGCCAATAGGGTCTTCTGAATTTAGCAGCAGTCCCTCGGAATCTAAATAGCAAATGTTGCCCTCTCCTCCACATGTGGAATGAAGCCAAGAGCATCTGATGGACGCAGAAATACTTTTGGTAGGCAAAGAGGAAAGTTACAATCAACTCCAATACACAACGCTACGTTTTTACCCGCAATAGCTACCTGTCCCTCAATTGCCCATATAACACCGTGGGTTTTGAAACTATTCAGATCATTTTCAGGTAATATACGTACATCATGAAGATATTGTTCCTGTGTTAGAGATGCAACGATGTTAAGTTGTGTTTCTATATCTAGCATTTAAGCTGAAGCACTAGAGAAAATAATGGCTGGCGGTCGTTTTTGTGCCGTGTCTTCTCGACTGGGTATGGGAAAGTCATCTCCAAATTGTTTTTGAAGGATTTTGCAAGCTTCTGCAGGGTCTGCTTTTTGTTGAGCTTCCCCAATGGCTTATAGTAGAATTTCTAATTTCTCCTGAAAATCTGCCATTTGATTATCAGTCATTTTCTCAAACAGGTTGTTATGGGGAGAGACAGGTAACTCCACTATCAACCGTTGAACTATGTTGCTGTTAAAGTATAGATTTTGGAACTTAGCAAGCATAGCGTTGACGAAGCATCGCAAGGCTTCTAAATCGTCGTAGTTTTTTATATTTGTAAACGAGTCACGAGTGTAAACCGGGTTGAACCAGTGGTAAGCTGCAACGGTAATGCCAATTCCAATCGGCGCTGCGTTTCCGTTGCTAGAGAATTTCACATCCTTCCAGCGTTTGAGGTAACGAATAATGCGGCGAAATTGTTTATCATCTTCTCTGTCTAGAAAGTGATTTTTGATCAGATTTTCTTGTGTAATTTTCTATTTTCAAATAGCTGTAGCGTTTTTAATGCTGGTTAGTTTGCTTTGAAAAACTAAAAGAATTTCAGTATAAAATACTACTAAAAGTTCAAGTCTATACCAGTGTTAATACTGAATTTTAATGACTATTACGAAAGTAGGATCATCTAAGAGTCTGTCAAGAAACAACTCTTACAATTTTTTATCTAGAAAACTTACTGAAAAAGCATTTCTAATTAAAAAGAAGCAAGGTTGTTAGCCTAAGCAATAAAATGAATGTAAGTATTTATTACCCATTCCACTTAATCAGCACCCCATCAACACAAGCAATTCCCCACTGCGGAAACTTCGCCAGCAGTTTGTTGATCGCGATCACCAGCGCTGGATCGTCATTCCAACACTCCTGCAAGAAGTCAAACCCCGGATTCTGCCCCGAATTCGCCGCAACTTTGAGTTTCTGCATACGCTCTGGTCGCAGATTTGACCGCGCAACTATAGTCTCATGCGACCACTTTTCAAGATTTGGTACAGACGCGACGGAACTTTGACCTTCATGATTTGCTTTTATTTCTCCATTTGAAGCTGAATTTTCAACTAACAAAGAAGCTGAATTCTCCTGTTCTACTTGCCCCGGTGTTTGATTAGCGATCGCTGAACTTGAAGAAAATTCATTTTCTGCGATGGGAGCGGCGGAACAAGTACCTTCTCTACGAGACGCTGTGCGAAATTGTTCATAGTGCTGGCGAGATTCTTCAACGCCATACCCATCAGCCGCAGACATTCCTGGGCATTTTCCTTGGGTGGTTCAATAGCTAGCGATCGCAAATCAATTGTCTTTTCCAGGGCTTGCTTCACCTGCTTGTTCAACGCTTTGGTCGCTTGCTGGGTCATGGTATTTCCCCACTGTTGAGAAGAGCGCTGTTCAACCGCGTTTTCCAAATCTTGAATACGCTGTTTGAGTTGTTGATTCTCAGCCTCCAATTTCCTTAACCCTTCCATTTCATTCAGCCGTTGCTGTAACTGGATATTTTGCTCTTTCTGCTGCTTGTACAAGTTTTGCAGAGATTGGATTTGTTCTTGTACCTGGGCTTCGGCTTTAGCCCCTGCTTCTGCTTGCAAACCAATTCTCAATTCCTGGGAAAGTCGCTCTAGTTCCTGTTTATGGCGTTCTTCAATAGCAGCGATCGCTTCCGTGTATTCTGCAGGATATGATCTTTCTCTGGGGAGTGGGACGCTGGGGGCATCTAAATCAGCATTGTTGATCAACAATCTCTCGCCAGCAATTCGGTGCGTCTGCCTCAATGGTTCCCTCTTCTCCATACCTTGGATGTGACTGTTGTGAAACTGTCAGCACCAAACTCTACCAAGATGGTCATTTTGTAGGTTTCGTCGGGTGCAATCAACAAGGCTGCAAGTGAGAAAGGGCGATTGCTCCCCCCAGAGAAATGCAATCGCATTTATTTCATGAATCTGAAGAGCGCATCACCAGCACTTATCCTTTACCTAAGATTGCTGACTCTCAAAAGTTTGGTGCAGCCTTAACCTACGCTCGTAGATACGCAGTTTGTGCAATTTTATCAGTCACGGCTGATGAAGATAATGATGCTGAAGGTGCTGGTACTCTTAAAAAGACTGAACAAGCACAGAATAATATTAGATCTCGCAAAGAGAATCAACATCTCTTGGTTCAGCCAACAAAACAAGCTGTAACTGTGCCATCAATTAACCCAAAAGATTTGCGAGTCAAAGAAGTTCGCACGCTTCTAAATTATCCACTCGATTTAGTCAAAGAATGGCTGCATTCTCGAAATGTTACGAGTCCGAGTGAACTTGATTCTACCAAGATTAATGAATTAGTGAAAACTATGTGTTTGGCTTGGACAGGAAATAAGTTTGGGCATCCGAATCATGCTGCTAACTCTTATCAGAAACATATAGTTGACGCTGTAGCACGAGGAGTAGATGAAACAACAGCAATCAGTGACTGGATGCAGGGAGCGCTTGCACAATTGCCTGAACTAAATTGAGAAGAGAAATCATACTTCAAATGAGGGGTAGATAAAAAGATGAATCTTTGGTCAAGAATGGATTTAATTACACTAACAAATGACCGATTTTTAAAAGATTTTGATGATTTCATTTTTGATTACAGTGGCGGATGGATGATTAAGTTTCTGTATCTGATTAAAGTGAGTGTTGCTCTTTGGTTTGGATGGAAGTCAGAGCCAGAATACAACAATTGGCATTGGGGGCTAGGGTATTTTGGCAGCGAAGTAAGCTTATCTTGGGATACTCCTATTGGAGCTTGTGACTGGTCAAAAATCTGTACTCCTGTAAGTTTTCTAAGATAGCAATATGGTATCGGCAAAAACTCAAATTACTAATTGATAACAGGCTGACTAACAAAGGATTAAAAATGGCTAATCTTCCACCAATTAATTCAGTTATCAAAATCATTCAAACAGTTGTAGAAAAAGACCCAAAATTAGGGCAAACAGTCACAGTAATTCAGTATTCAGCCCACAGCATGGTTTGTGTTCATTTCCCAAATATGCCATCTAGCCAGGGAATTTTTTTCAATTCACATCATCTACAAATCATAAAGTCATAGGAAACGCTATATGCCGATCTAATCCACTTATCCCACTATGGTTCTTCACCGCCGTATTAGAAAAAGATTTAACCTCAGGATTTTCATTGACTGCACTATAGAAACAACTGCAATTGTCTCTATGCTCTTAACTGGGTTTTTAGGAGTTGGAGCAATGGCTTGTTGGGGGCTAAAGATTATCGAGACTAATAATTCCAACATAATCATCTCTGGTTGGCAGCAATAGAAAAATATTTGCCTGGGTGCAATGCTGATAAGTTTTTCTGCCTTCTTAGGCAGTTCTTTAGTCGGAGCAAGTCTCAGTATTCAACGAGATAAATTTTAAGGAGATAAACAACGATGGAAATCAAATTAACTAGATCAGAGATTCAGACTATATTATATTACAGGGTTGTCAATATACATTGCAGCTTGTGGGGAGCAGTAAAGATTATCGCAGGCTTCAATCGTCCGAGTACTTTTCTACATCAAATAATGTGGTATTAAATGATGTGTTCAATGTTTTGGGAGAAATAGTGAGCGCAATTGATGAGGTGGAGCAGATGACTGAACAGCAAACAGAAAAAATCTTTTGAGGAGCAACGGGCTGCTGTTTAATAGAGATTGCCAAGATTAATAGAATTTGTCCCAACAAAAAAGAACTAAAAGGAGAAACTTCTCATGTTAACAAAGTTAAAACCAGAACTAGCAATAGAACAATACGAACTCTTGCCGTTACTCGAAAAACTTCAATATTTGGGTATTGAATGGGAAGGAGATATGCAAACTGGACAAGTCTATCTGCAATTTTCAGACGGACGGATCGAGTTTCATAATTTACTCCTACTGAAAGCTTTTGTCACTGGATGCATCAAGATGATGGAATACCCGCAGCACCTCAACTCCAAGATTGAACTACTGGAACAACATTATCAAGATTATGTGCAATTACAACAGGAATTGATACCGGAGATCGCTCAAAACTGTAACTCCTTCATTCAAGAGATTCATGCGCTGCGCTTGCTGATTTATCGGGGAGCAAGGGAAGGTAGAAAGTATTTGCTTACGCTGCAAGTCAACCAAAGGAAGTCTCTATGAAACGCAACCAGATTGTCAAAGGAATCAGTGGAATAGTGGCAGCTACTGCCATTGGGTACGTTGGAGTACAAATTTTTGGCAGAAATACAATGTACACGGTAGCTACAGCTATGTTTGGGCTGGGTACTGGGGGATCTATTGGTCAGATTTTGGTAGAGAAAAGGCAGCAACGAGTAATACAAACACAATCAAAACAGCAATAGGAGCAATCGCATGGAAACTTCAAAAGTTGTCACTATTCCCAATTACTGGACATCACCCAAATATTCGTTAGGACAAAGAACCTTTCAGACAAGTTGGAGAATGATTAGAGAAGAATCTAGAATTCCTGCAATAGTTAATTCAGATTTGCTTCGTAATTAATTTTTTAGCAGACTCTAATTGCACTTCAAGTCGGTGGACTACTACCTCCGTTGCGATCGCGGAGGTACTGTAAAATCTGATTCACTTTGCGCTCGTTAGATAAAGCAATTTGAAGTAAATCAGCAGTAGTTCTGGACAGACTAAGAATTGTATCACTATTGATTCTTGTTGACTGCCCAATATTATCTAGTTCTTCTCTGATTCTAGTTACTTCTGTTTCTAAAGTATTAAGTCTGGTTTCGATATCGGGTTGTTCGGTGGAATTGGTCATATAAGAGCATGAATGCATTCGGAGCTATTACTTCGCTCTTAGGGAGCCAAGTACTTTGATTATACGCCGTACTACTAGAGGTTAATTACTCTCCATTCACCAAAAAATAATTTTGCAGAGGTAAAAATGGAAACTCCAAAATTTGTTAGTGTTCCCAATTACTGGACATCACCAAAATACTCGTTCGGGCAGAGAACCAAGCAGGGAGTGATTGTTGGAATTCAGTATTATCCACCCAATGATCTACTGACTGGTTTATGTAATGAATCTTGGCGTTATGCTGTCCTAGATAAAAACGATTTCTCAGAAGTGTCACATCTTGAAAAGGAGAAAATTCATCCACTTACATCAATTGAATTACACACTGAACTTCAGGTTGAGATTGAAGCATATCAGCGTAAAATACTAATTCTCAAGCACCAGTTGGGGGCAATATCCAATGCTTAAGTCAGTATCCATGTACTAAGAAGTATCTCTAATATAGATGACCAGTAATTAAAGCTACTTTGTTCTTGAGTTCGTCCTGCACCATAATTAAGCACTCCTATGTAATAATGAATTTACATCACATTTCAGAACAAGATGTTTAAGCTAAGTTTAAATACTGGGTTAATCCTCTCACAAAGTCTAAACATTGAAAACTTAGAAGAAAGACTAGGTTAAACAGTATACACTTGTTGGCATAATCATCGACGTGCTTTTGTGATTCGCTCTCGATCCCACTTCATAAAAAAGCCCCAAAAACAGGGCTTATTTTCATCCCTATTTTTTTTCGTCAACTCTGCCGCTTCCTTTGTGACACCCATCCTGTATGGCTTTAAGTGCTTTCTAGTGACACCAAGTTCATAATTTAACCATGCCACTTTTTGTGACATTCTTTTAATAGCAAGGGTTCTAGAGTTTTACCGAATCATGCCGCTTTCTGTAACATCTATACACAGCAAGGCTTTTAGATGTCACGGCAGACCTTGCCGCTTTTTTATGCTGCTTTGTGATCCGATGCGACAATAAAATATAGATGATGTTTTAAGCAGAATGCAGACACATCAGCAAAAAGAACAGGCTTTGTTGCGATCACCTCTGGTGGGCGGTTACGCCATCGCTAAACTCCTGGTAATTCCCCATCGTGTCTCTATTTATATATGGTATTAATTAATGCTCATCTGTCCTGATACCCAAATTCCTTTTCCACGCTCCCTGGTTTATGCTACCTATCGGGACAAACTAGTTGAGCTAGTTCCCTATATGCCAAATGTGCGCCAGATCACACTTTTATCCCGTAGTGAAGCGGATGGTAATGTTTCTAGTGTCAATGAATGGCACGGTGGCAGTGAAATTCCGGCAGCAGCAAGAGTTTTGCTCAATGAAGATATGCTCTCTTGGACAGAATATAATACCTGGAATCAGGCTGATTTTACACTTGAATGGCGTATTGAAACTCACGCTTTCACAGAAGCAGTCAAGTGTTATGGCAAAAATCGCTTTCTGGAAGATGGCAATAATACAGTAATTGAAAGCCGTGGTGAACTAGTGATTGACCCCAAAAAAATCAAGGGAGTACCATTCTTCCTCACAAGTACAATTGCTCATGTAGTCGAAGATTTTTTAGGGAAAAATATACAACCAAACCTCCTAGCAATGAGCGCAGGAGTGCGCCAGTATCTAGAACAAAATGTCAGAGATTGAAAGCCAGCATATCAATTAGTCGGTGTTGCTCAAAAAGCTAACTACTGTGCCTTTGCTATATTTGCCAATTCTAGCCATCTATTCAATTCTTTTTGGTTAATGATGCATAACTTAGAGAAAGTCATACGGCGTTTAGAAGCCCAACGGTACAGGGTTTGCAAAGTTACTTTCTAGCCTGTTTGCTCATACAGATAGTCCGGTAATTCTTGCCCTAAGAGTGGAAATTCCGGGTTTTCTAAATCAATACCAAATTTGGCAAGTCGTTTGCAAAAAAAATCATCGAAGCTGATGCTGATTATATTTTCAGCCTCAAAGATAATCATCCTACACTGCACCAACAAGTGAAGAATTGGTTTGAAATAGCACAATCTCTTGGGTTTAAAGATGTTGATGTGAATATTAGTCAATGGGTATCTAAGGGGGATCACCGAATTGAAAATCGTCAATACACTGTACCAATCTCACAAATTCCTGCACTTCATCAACAAGACGATTGGGTATGACTGAAAATAGTCGTGATCGTAGTGCGTTCAATTCAGCATTGGAATAAGACTAGCAATCAGGTGCAATTTTACATCTCCAGCCTCGCCAGTGATGCTAACTTTCCTTGGTAGTGCAATTCGACAGCACTGGGGGAGCGAAAACTCTGTTCATTGGACATTAGATGTCACATTCGATCAAGATAAGTGCAGAATTCATTCTCTACACAGCCCACAGAATTTTGCTTTACTACGTCGCATTGCGCTAGCCCCTTTACGCCCCTTGAAATGATTATCATTATTGATAAGGGCATAATTTATTTTTTGGAAGTCCCTTAGTTCCTGGAAACATCTTAAATCCGTATACTTATTTTTTGGAAATTTAGTTTTGCACTCCTGACTAGACTATTACGTAGAAAAACGAGCTGCATACACTGTATGAAAAAGTTTATAGTCATTGCGTGCTGGTAAAGAGCAACCTCACTAATTTTTCCTTAATTAGCATTTTAAGAGTTAACTTGACTTGAATTCTGGGAACTATCATAGGAACCACCAAAATCTATTAGAAAACAACATTCAGACAAGTATTAATGTTTAAATTAATTGCTCACATTCCTGACTATAGTATTAGAAGTTTAATTTATGAGGCTGCTGCCACAGTAATTTATCGAGCATACTCCAAGGCTAAGGAACGCTCAGTTGTGATCAAACTGCTTAAAGCAGAGTATCCCACTATCAAAGAGATTGCTCAACTCAAACACGAATACGAAATTATCCAAAACCTGAATATTGCAGGTGTAATTAAAGCCTATGAATTAATCAATTATGACAACGGCTACAATAATGGTCTAGCACTGGTTTTAGAAGACTTTGGTGGAGAAACCTTAAAACATCAGATATCTACTACAGGAGTTGAACTTACAAAATTTCTTAACATTGCCGATCAAATTACTGAAACTTTGGGAGAGTTACATACCCACCAGATTATCCATAAGGATCTTAAGCCCGAAAACATTCTTTATAACCCCAATACCGAAAAAATAAAACTGATTGACTTCAGCATCACTTCGCTGTTGTCAAAAGAAAGCCCAGAAATCAGTAGCCTCAACCTCTTAGAAGGAACGCTGGCTTATATGTCGCCTGAGCAAACTGGACGCATTAACCGAACTTTAGATTATCGTACAGATTTTTACTCATTAGGTGTGATTTTCTACGAAATGCTGACAGGTCAGCTCCCCTTCCAAAATGCCCAAGACCCAATGGAGTTGGTGCATTGTCACATTGCGAAAATCCCAGTAGCTCCGCACGAGATTAATCCTAAAGTACCACTGGCAATCTCTGCGATCGCAATGAAACTTCTGAGCAAAACTGCTGAAGACCGCTACCAGAGTGCTTACGGGTTAAAAGCTGACCTAGAGCAAGCAGCGATACAACTGCAAACAAAAGGCAGCATTGACCTTTTTAATTTAGGTCAGCAAGATTTTTCGCATCAATTCCAAATAGCTCAAAAACTTTACGGTCGGGAAGTAGAAGTGGCGGCTTTAATGGCTGCCTTTGAAAAAGTTAGCCTTGGTTCGAGCGAAGTTGTGTTGGTAGGAGGATATTCTGGTATCGGTAAATCCTCACTAGTTAACGAAGTTCACAAACCGATTGTGCGGCAACGAGGTTACTTTATCGGTGGCAAATTTGACCAACTTAAGCGAGATATTCCTTATGCTTCTTTGATTCAGGCATTTCGAGAATTGATGCGACAACTGTTAGCTGAAAGTCAAGCCAGAGTTGAGGTTTGGAAAAATAAATTACTACGAGCATTGGGAGCTAACGGTCAAGTTATTATTGATGTCATCCCGGAAGTAGAACTGATTATTGGGCAGCAAGCGCCTGTACCGCAGTTGGGGGTTGCTGAGTCTCAAAACCGTTTTAATCGGGTGTTTAAGCAATTTATCCATGCCTTTACTACTGCTCTCCATCCCTTAGTACTGTTTTTAGATGACCTCCAATGGGCAGATGCTGCCTCTGTGAACCTGGTCGAGAATCTGATGACTGACCCAGAAAGTCAGTATCTCTTGCTGATTGGGGCTTATCGAGATAACGAAGTTAGTCCCACCCATCCGCTGATGCTAATGCTAGAGACAATTCAAGCATTTGGGGCAACTGTTGAAGAGTTGCTTTTGAAGCCATTAGCAACACCTCATATTACTCAACTGGTTACTGACACGTTCAATTGTGAATCATCTCAGGCAGAACCTTTAGCCGATTTGCTGTTTCAAAAAACCCAAGGTAATCCCTTTTTCTTAACTCAGTTACTAAAAGTACTACATCAAGATAATCTCTTGACATTTGATTATCGTTCGGGTTTCTGGAAGTGGGATCTCAACCAAATTCAGGAACAAGCCATTACCGATAATGTTGTTGATTTAATGGTAAATAAAATTCAGAGGCTGTCAGAACCGACGCAGCAAGTTTTACAATTAGCTGCTTGTGTTGGCAACCGTTTTAATTTAGAAATTCTAGCTGTAGTAAACGAAAAATCTCCATCAGCAACAGCAATTGATTTATGGGAAGCTTTGCGAGCGGGATTAATTCTTCCCTTAAGCGATACTTACAAAATTCCTCAGTTGTTGAATCAGTCGGAATTGGCAATATACTGCGATACTGCTGTAGAAGTTGACTATAAGTTTTTGCACGATCGCGTTCAGCAAGCTGCCTATTCTTTAATTCCAACCGATCAGCAACAGCAAGTACACCTGAAGGTGGGAAAATTACTATTACATAATACTGAAAAAGCCCAGTTAGAAGAACATATTTTTGATATTGTCAACCATCTCAATGCTGGTAGTTCATTGATTGTAGAACCAGCAGAAAGATATGAACTGGCAGAATTAAATCTGAAAGCAGGTCAACGTGCAAAATCATCTTCGGCATTTGTAACTGCACTCAAATTGCTGAAAACAGGAGTGAGTTATCTACCTGAAAATAGCTGGCAAGATAATTATTTACTCACCTTAACATTATATTTACAAGTTGGAGAAGCAAAATTTTTAAATGGTAAATATGAGAAAGCTTTACTGATTTTTGAGCAGACTTTCAGCCAAGTTAAAACTACTCTTGATATGTGTCGTGTGAATGAATATCGGATTATGTGTTATCGCATGGAGAATGATTTAAACTCCGCCTATGAAATTGGGTTAAACACCTTGGAACTTTTAGGCTTAAAGTTTACAGCTTATCCCGATGATGCATATCTGTTGGCAAAACTTAATCAAACAAAAAAAATTATTGGCGATCGCTCAACTTTTAGTCTCGCAGAACTACCACAAATGCAAGACGAAGAGAAGTTAATGGCTCAACGCATCTTAAAAGAAGTCTGGCCCATTGCCTACTTTTTAGGATCTAAAGCGTTGCATATCACATCAATGAATATAACTCAACTTTCAGTTCAGTATGGCAACTCACCAATTTCTGTATTTGGCTATATGCTTTATGCTTTTAATTTGGTGTTTCAATATGGTGAGGTAGATTCTGGTTATGAGTTTGGTGAGCTATCTTTGCAGTTACATGAAGTTTTAAGAACGAAAGAATTAGAAGCAAATATTTTAAATATGTGGGGCGGTTTAGTTTGTCACTATAAAGACCATATTAGCGAGAGTAAACCTTATTTATTGAAGGGATTTAATAGTGGTTTAGAAACAGGTTCTTACCAGTGGTCTGGTTATTGTTCAGTTAATTTTTTGTGGCAATCATTATTTGGAAATGAATCTTTAGAAAAAACCGCAGAAATAGCCGAAGATTTTATTCCTAGCCTCCGCAAGATTGACAAAAATATGTTGAACTACCATCTGCTGGCTATGGAAGCGATCGCTAACCTAACTAAGCCAGCAGGAAAGATTGACCAGCTTGTTGGAGATTGGGCAGATGAACAGCAAGTGCTAGAATTTGCGTTGGCATCTTCGGATATGTTGAGTGCATTTGTAGTTTACATCTATAAACTTGCGCTTTGTAACTGGTATGGAGACTATACCAAAGCTGTTGAGTATGCAGACAATGCCGAAAAATTTGTTGGGGGAGCGCGAGGAATTTTTATTAATCCTGTTTTCTATTTTCACCAAAGTATTGCCTTAGCAGGGGCTTATGCAGAGGCAGATACCGCAACTCAAGCCATTTATCTGGATAAACTAAATACCAACTTAGAAAAATTCCAGCAATGGGCAATGCACTGCCCAACTAATTATCAACACAAGTTTCTGCTGATTCAAGCTGAAATTGCTCGGATTTATAAACAAGATTATCAGGCAATGGAACTGTATGACAAGGCGATCGCTTCTGCTGCCGAAAACGGTTATTTACAAAATGAAGCCTTGGCAAACGAACTGGCATTTCGATTTTACCTGGCCAAGGGTAGGCAAAACTTTGCCAAAGTTTATTTTAAAGAAGCCCGCTATCGCTATCTGAAGTGGGAAGCTACAGGTAAAGTCCGGCAACTGGACGAACAATATTCTCAACTTTTTACAGATACAGTCGGGGAGGTAATTGGGCAGGGTACGGCTACAAAGCAGATTCGGGATATTTTTGAAGCTAAAACCCAAACTCTAGATATTAGCACAGCGATTAAAGCATCGCAGGCACTCTCAAGTGAGATGGAGCTAAGTCGGCTGCTGGAGAAAATGATGACGATCGCGATCGAGAATGCTGGGGCCCAAATGGGTTATTTACTTGTAAAACGGGAAAATCAGTGGGTGATTGAAGCTGAAGGAAGCATTGATCGAGATCAAGTGACAGTGCGATCGTCCAGTCTGGTGCAAGTAAAGCATAAATTGCCAGTTTTACTGATTAACTATGTTGAAAGAACAAAAGAAAATTTGGTTTTAGACGATGCTAGTCACACAGAGCGTTTTGTGAGTGACAACTATATTATTGCCAATCAACCTAAATCAGTTTTGTGTTCGCCTTTTGCTCACCAGGGTAAGCTAACTGGAGTTCTTTACCTGGAAAATAACCTCACCACCGGAGCCTTTACCGCAGAGCGACTAGAGGTACTGAACTTATTGACTTCGCAAGTTTCCATCTCTATAGAAAATGCTCGCCTCTACACAAATTTACACATATACTCCCAAGAGTTAGAAATTTCGGAAACACAAGCGCGTGAGAAAGCAAAGCAGCTAGAGCACACACTTGATGAATTGAAGCTCACCCAGTCCCAGATGGTGCAAAGCGAAAAAATGTCTAGTCTCGGGCAGTTGGTGGCAGGCGTTGCTCACGAAATTAATAACCCAGTCAGCTTTATCTATGGCAACCTTACTTACGTAAATAATTATGTTAAAGACTTGATGAGTGTAGTACAACTTTATCAGCAGCAAAACCAGAATTTACCACCTAAAGTTCAGAATGAAATAGATGCAGTTGACTTAGATTTTTTAATGGAAGACTTACCTAAGCTGTTGGCTTCAATGAAAGTGGGAACTGATCGTATTCGTCAAATTGTATTATCTTTGCGAAACTTTTCCCGCCTAGACGAAGCTGAAGTTAAAGCCGTTAATATCCATGAGGGCATTGATAGTACCCTAATGATTTTGCAAAATCGGCTCAAACCCCAACCAGACTCTCCCGGAATTCAGGTAATACAGGAGTACGGCAACCTGCCACCTGTAGAGTGTTACCCTGGCCAACTCAATCAGGTATTTATGAACCTACTGGCAAATGCGATCGACTCTTTAGAGGAATTTAACGAACACCGGACTTATGCCGATATCGCACGTCAGCCAAGTATCATTACAATTCGTACCACTATTGAAGGCGATGTCGCCGTCATTCGCATTGCTGACAACGGTTCTGGTATCAGTGAAAATGTGCAAACGCAACTGTTCACGCCCTTTTTTACCACAAAACCTGTTGGGAAAGGCACTGGTTTAGGGTTATCTATTAGTTACCAGATTGTGACTAATAAGCATCGAGGACAGTTGGAATGTGTATCAGTTTTAGGACAAGGGGCTGAATTTATTGTTTCTATCCCCCTTCAGGCAAGACTAGAAGCAAGAAGTGTCTAATCAACCATTACAGCACAAATATGGGCTGAACAATTCCGGATCATCGTGTACAGTGACTTTTTATTTGTCGCAGTGCCAATTAATGTCATCGAGGATGTCAAGCCTGAACTTTTTAGTGTTCAGCTTAGAAGCAGTGCAGAGAACTTACAGGCTATACCAACACAAATTGTTGCAAACCTAAAGTAAGTAAGCGTTAGCTTGATAACAGGAATTTGTCTCAATCCCATTTAATTTGTCACCGTACAATTGTCATGTTTTATCAGTACTTTTAATGTTAATAAAATAATTTGGGGCTGATATATATGTTTTAGCGATACCTGCGGCACACTGCGTAAACGCTCGTTTTTTGCTTGATTTCACAAAATCGCGTTGCTCCTGCAGTGGTCCGCCATTTTGCTGATAGGGCTTCACTGGGTCTGTGGTATCAAGTTTGACCTGATAGATTTCACCTTCAAAATCAATACTTTCCTTAGTCCAGGCTTGTTTGAGGATTTCAATAGTTTCGCAGCATCGTTTGTAACGCAGTTCGGGACTTTTTATTACACTAGGCAGATTGGAATTAATAATATTGATAGTCAATCGACCTTTAAGAATATGATCCAGGGTAGCGATATGACGCGCCAGCATTAAAAGGGGGGATGATGACCACAATCTCGAAAGACAATCAAGTTACCACGCTCATTAACGTCTTCACCGTCGAGCCGGAGAACCAACAAAGATTGGTCGAGATGCTCATCGAGGCCACCGAAAAAACGATGAAGCATTTACCTGGCTTTATCTCGGCCAATATTCATAAGAGTTCGGACGGGGTGCGAGTGACGAATTATGCCCAGTGGCGCACGGGTGAGGATTTCGAGGCGATGCAAAAGAATCCGGAAGCGACGGCGCACATGAAACCGATCATGGAGATAGCGAAGTTCGATGCTCATTTGTATGAGGTAGTGGAAAGTCTGTCGGTAGGCTAGCTGTCAGTCTTGAAGTCAGGTGGTTGCGCGTTTGCTCAAGACCGCCGCACAACAACAGGTTGAACCCAACCGCGAGGGGAGCAAGCCTGTTGTTGGCGCAGGGTCGTCACGGTGGGTTAACCTGAGCGTTACTGTAAACGCGAGCTAATCACACGAACTGTAGGTGATCTCATCAAGTTATCTTAGGAGCAACTGTCTTCAAATTTTGAGCAATCAATTTAATTGGACTTTGTGCCGACACAAATAGTTGTAATCAGTTATCAGTAATCAGTGGGGTCAAACTATTTGACTCAAACTATGATAACTGTTCACTGATTTAGCCTTATACCTTAGCTATTAATCTATGCACTGAGAAATATTACACTTGTAGCAATACTGAGTCAATCAGAGACCAGTTGAACAGTGGCAATAGTACAGTCGGTCAAACTCTACTTCTTTCCAGAGAAATTCCACTAATCACTTAATCAACTAAAAATGAAACTTTGGGTACTAGCAATGACAGTACCCAAACCTTAGTCAAATCTACTACGCCCGCATTTGACCATCCCTGAATTACTTGGCAGTATTAAGAGTTACGATGAGCTTCCGCCTGGGCGTGTGAATGTGGAAGCGATTGCTGATGTGGTGATTGGAACACAGGTACAAGTTTACAACCTCGTCTCCCGGCAGTGGCAACCTGGGGTAGTAAAGGAAAAAATTGCTTTGCCGACCTTTTTATACAGTACCAAATTCAAATAAAACGTTTCGCTCCCTGCCCGCTTGTGATTAAAATCGCAATGCTTTAGAACACAAGAATAAAAATACTGACTATGAAAACAGGACTTTTCTGTAATTACGAAAATCATGATCAAAATGCTCATCGTGTGATTTTTGAGCAAGTGACGTTAGTAAAATACGTAGAAAGCTTGGATTTTGAAGAAGCTTGGATAACAGAGCATCATTTTAACGATTTCAGTGTTAGCCCATCGACTTTAATGTTAATCGCACACTTAGCAGGCATAACTCACAAAATTCGATTAGGTTCAGCAGCATTATTGCTGGCATTTCATAACCCAATTATTATTGCACAAAGCATTGCTACGCTGGATAATTTGTGCAACGGACGACTTTCGATTGGCATTGCTAAGGGGGGTCCGTTCCCCGAACAAAACAAGCATTTTGCTACTTCTATGAGTGAATCTCGCTCTAAAACTTTAGAAGCAATCACATTGATTCATAAGTTGCTCTATTACACTGACGTGTCATTTACTGGTGAATATTATCAGTGCCAAGGTGTGACTATTTATCCAAAACCTTTGCAGAAATCGATTTCAGTATATGTAGCAACTAGCGATGATGACACGCTTAAGTTTAGTGCTGTCAAATCTCTTGGCTTAATGGGAGGAACACAGTTTTCTTTAAATATTCTCAAAAACAATGTTACGAAATATCGTGCTATTAATTCCAGTGGTTCCGATCGATTGATGCTAGCACGGTTCTTTTTTGTTGCTCGCACAAATGAAGAAGCAGTGAGTGAAGCGTTGCCTTTTCTTCGGATTTTTAGCCAGAGAATGAAAGCTGTTAAAAATCAAGTTCAAAGTGACGATAATCATAGCCAACATCTGATGCCAATTAGTGGGCAAAAAGCGTCTTTTAATGAAGATGATTTACTAGAAAACTCAATTATTGGTGATGTAACTACCTGTCGTGACAAAATCAAACGATTTCAAGATGAACTGAATTTAGGCACTTTAGCACTCAATCCCTCCTCATTATATCTGCAAAAAAAACTTGAAAGTTTGGCACTTTATAACCAAGAGGTGCGGAATTATGTCTGAAGAAGCTGCGATCGCTTTCGATAAATTTGGCTATTGTTGCGATGGTGTAACCGCCTGCCGAAGGCGATCGCGCTGTTCGTTCACTCAAGAAATAAACTTTCACTACACTGATGAATTAATTGTGCAATCACTCCTGTCCAGCCAGTTTGGTGGCTTGCTCCTAAGCCAGCGCCATTGTCGCCATAAAAGTATTCATTAAAGGTGAGCAAATTTCGCCAATGAGAATTTGTCTGAAAAACCTTAACGGCACCGTAGACAGGTCGATGCCCGTTGGCATTTTGTTGAAAAATGCGTCCAAGTCGTTCTGACAACTCGATCGCTACATCCCTTAGCGTCATCCATTGTCCAGAATTAGTCGGGCATTCTACTTTGTAGTCATCTCCTAAGTATTGATGAAAGTGTTATAGGGCATCGATCAGCAGATAATTCATCGGAAAGTAAATCGGGCCGCGCCAGTTAGAATTGCCACCCTGAAAAATATTTTTACCCTCGGCATCTTTGCGGTTAACCCACCAAGTAAAGTTGAGCAGTAGCTTTTGAAATACTCGTTCCAGAAATCGTTTATCAGCGTGTCCGTAGAATTTCTGCTCGATGATGCTGAAATCAGAAGCAGATTTTAGCACCTTCAGCATCGGTTTTTTACTTTTTCCATCCCATGACCAAGTATTGCGAAACCAAAGCGACGGCAGCAGACGCAATGGCTTGGCCTAGGAACCGCGATTAGCGATCGTGATTTGAATTAATATATCTTCAGCAGAGGCTTTGGCGTACTCAACGAACACATCAAAGTAGCAGTCTTCGGCAAATACACCCGTGTCAAGTAATTCAAATTCCGGTTCCTGCTTGCTGCGGCGACAGTTCTCTTCGACTAGTTGAGTATAGGGAAATGCCTGCTGTGGATATTTGTACAAGAATTTCATATACGCATGAGTTAGCATATTGTCAATAAAAAAGTAGTATTCTTTAACATCTTCGCCGTGATTACCTTCGTTGCTCGTTAAGCCAAACAATCCGCTCTTTGAGGATCGGGTCTTGCTCGTTCCAGAGAGCGATCGCAAAACACAATCGCTGATGATTGTCAGAAATTCCGGCGATGCCATCTTCGCCCCAACGATAAGCACGGGATCTCGCATGGTCATGGGGAAAGTAGTCCCAAGCTGAACCATCGGGGCTGTAGTCTTGGCGCACAGTGCCCCATTGCCGCTCACTCAGGTACGATCACCCAGCGTCGCCAGTAAGCTTTGCGTTCTCAGTCTTCTTGCAAGCGTTGTTCTTCCGCTGTCATATTTATTTTAATTTACGCTCTTTGAATGAATCACTATAATAGGCTTTTTTAGTCGCTTCAGGCGTGAGTCTCTAATTTTCCCTACTTCCCTGCTCCCCTGCCTCATTACATTTCTTGATTGCTGGGACGAATCAAAATTTCGTTAACGCTAACACGAGCAGGTTGAGTGATAGCGTAAGCGATCGCAGCGGCAATGTCTTCTTTTTGCAACGGCTCGACAGAATTATAGAACGCCTCCACCTGCTGCCGTGCTTCTGGGTTAGAAATTTGACTGCTTAACTCCGTTGCCACAGCCCCCGGTTCAATCACAGTGATGCGAATTTTCTCTTTAATCACTTCTTTGCAGAGGGCTTCTCTACGAGAGGCTTCGCCAACGCTAAAGGCAATTACTCCAAACTTAACCGCGTTGTAAACTACATAGTTAGGAATTGGAATGCGACCAGCAACCGAGGCAATGTTGACAATATGTCTGCCGCCTTGTGCCTTCAGTATTAGCAAAACAGCATGGGTTGTTTTCATCAAACCCAGCAAATCAATATCAATCATGCGTTGCCAATCACTGATATCTGCACCTTCAACTGGTCCAACCAACATGACTCCAGCATTATTGATTAAAATGTCCATACCGCCAAAGTGAGACTGGGTTTTTTTCACCAGTTCTTGAATTTGAGCATCATTTGTAACATCAGCGGCAATTGGCAGTGCTTGTCCACTCCCATCCGTAATTTGCTTGGCTAACGCCTCCAGTTTTTACACTCGTCGAGCCGCAAGCGCAATTTTAGCTCCCTCAGCTGCAAGAGCGATCGCAGTTGCTTCACCAATTCCCGAAGATGCACCTGTAATTACTGCTACTTTGCCATCAAGTTTGCCTACCATGCGTTTCTCCTGTTATTAATTGTGTATTTCTGTGTGTTTCAACTAAGCGTAGACCGTGTTGTTATCCCAAAAGGCAGTAATTTTCGCAATCAAATTTTGAGGATTGAACTCAAAAATAAACAAATGAGGAACCGACAACGTACCACCTTTGTTCTGAATGTTGTCAATGTCCTTTGCTTGTGTGCCACTGTTTAACGTCTTGCAAACGACAGTACCATCCTTGCCCTCAATCAAACTTATGACTTGAGTTTTGAAATCGCGAAAGGCATCTACATACAGTTGCCATAATTGAGCAGCTTGGTGAACAGAACCTGTACCGCTATCTCATAAAGGAACATAGCGGAATGCCGCTGTGGGTGAGCAAAGTGTTAGCATTGCGGGAATTTCGTGAGCAGTGTAAGCATCAAAGAATGTTTGTACAGTTTTAGCATGATTTATGCTTTATTCTCTCAAGATTCAGCCAAGACCACCGTTACAGTGGATCGTTTGTCCATTAATCCAACCACCTTGTTGACTCAGTAAAAAAACCACAGTATCCGCAATATCTTCTGGATTTCCCAGCCGCTTCATGGGAGTCTTGTCGATAATAGATTGAATATCGTCTTGAGTTTTGCCTTGTCGCATCGTAGCGGTGTCTGTGGCTCCAGGCGCGATCGCGTTGACTGTAATTTGACGACCCGCTAATTCTTTAGCATGAATGTAGGTAAATTTTTCAATTGCCGCTTTTGCAGCCGCATAAACCGCTGCATTAGGTCGATTGAGACGGGTGACAATCGAGGTAAAGTTAATAATGCGTCCGCCTGGTTGCAGGTACTTTTCGGCTTCTCGCGAACACAGAAACGTACTGCGAACATTTACCGCAAGCATTTTGTCGAAGTCGCTGTCTGTAGTTTTAGCAATCGGCGCGTCTTCTGATTTCCACCCAGCATTGTTGATTAATGCATCCACTCGTCCAAATTCACTTATCGTTTGCTCAAATAAACGTTGGACATCCTCAGCATTACTGACATCGGCTTGCAATGCGATCGCGCTTCCAGCAGCAGATTTTATCGCTGCCACAGTTGCTGTGGCACCTTCTTCGCTACTAGCGTAGTTGACGACAACCAATGCACCTTCTTTGCCCAAACGTGTGGCGATCGCTTGTCCAATTCCACGCGAAGCACCAGTAACAATTATAACTTTCCCGGTAAGTTCTTGATTCATAAGGTTTTGTACAGTGTTGAACTACTATTTTTAAACGTAGCCGCCGCCTGCTTGAAAGGTTTCTCCTGTAAGGAATGCAGCATTTCTCGCTGACAGCAAATGCTCCCGACATCGGCGATATCTTCTGGTTCGCCGAGTCGATTGAAGGGCGATCGCTCTGCTGCTGCTTTTGCATCATCGCCAGAGTTGGCAAACATTTCGGTTTCGGTCGGCCCTGGTGAGACTGTGTTGACAGTGATGCTGCGATCGCCCAGTTCCATCGATAGCACTTTGCCCATGAGTTCAATGGCTGCTTTACTACCGCAATACAAACTAAATCCCGGCATTGGGCGGACAACCAGACCGCTAGAAATATTGACAATTCGCCCGTTATTGTTGAGACGATTGGTAGCTTCTTTCATACACAGAAAGGTTCCTTTAGCGTTCAGTGCAAACCGGTCAAAATATCCTGCTTGTGTGCCCCAATCACCTTTAAAAAACTAAAGGCTCCTACTGCAAGGAGCCTAACGAAGGCGCAATGCCATAGAACCCGTACCCACAAACATCAACCCGGTCAATAGTAGACGAGAACTGCGATCAAGAATCCATTGTTCCATTGGCAAGCTTAGACTAAAGTTGAAAACTATAGCACTCAAACCTACGAAAACCAGCAGGGCGGTTCCTAAAAGTTCTGCTGCATACTCTGCCCAATGCAATTGTCTCCAGCGAATGAGAGCAACCATGATTCACGAGGATGTATTAGTAAAAACTACTATTAATTTAAATTATTTTGCTCTATTCACAATTAGCATGTATATTCATCTCATCAAAGTAGGGATGAAAAAGTAACATAGGAACTGAAACAAACGTATATAGCGGTTCTCAGTTGGGTGCAATATAGTAACAACAGTGAGTGAACCATCCAATAATATCTTTTTTAGTCACTGCATCTAAGCCATTTGTGATGGCTTGATCTAATTCTTCGTAGGTTCTGACCGCAAGCGATGCCTGCGGGGGGCTACGCCTAAGCAAAAATTCTTTTACCTTCGACCAACAATTTTCAATTGGTGATAAAATCAGGAGGCGGGAGAAGACAAGTAGACGAGCTTGGCGCAACAGCTTCAATAGCTTTTCGGATGCCTGCTACTTTATGAGAACTGAAGTTATCCATGACAACAGTTGCGCCAGGCCAAAGATTTGGAACTAAAACTTGAGTAACATAGTCATGGCAGCAATGATGCCAGATGTTAACATTGCTCCAATCATCGTCACATTTTTTCTCCGAGTATTAGGACAATCATCATAAGCACGACTACCTTGAGGCGAACGAGCAAAACGTCTAGTCATAGCAATATTAACCGGAGGCAAAGCGTCTCCGGCTCCGCTCCTGCCTCATCGATAAATATCAAATCCTCTAGGTTTACTGAGCCAATGGTTGTCCAATACTCTGCTCTAAGTTTTTGGACTCGTTGTGTGTATTTTTCGCTCGCGTGCAATGTTTTTTTTACGCGTCAAATTCAGTTTTTGGGTGACTCTGCCCATTGTGGAGCGACTTATTTTTACCTGGGTCTTCTGTTCTAATCACTCGCACAATTCTACTAAAGTAGCATCATTATCTGACTCTACTAATAACTCTACCAATCCATTTAGTGACAGTAGTTGAATGCAAACAAAGAGCTTTGGCAATTTCGCCACAACTATCTTAAAACTATCCCTCTTCTGTCAGTCTCCGGAAACATTTGCCATTTCGGAATTCTAGAGCTTTTGTATAGCAAGCGTAGGTGTAGCCTGCCACAGGCATCGCACGATTCTTTTCTAATAACAAATCCAAGACCAATTTTTTTCTAATAACCCAAGTTGCTAGTTACTCTTATGGGCGATCGCTTTGAGGCAGTAAAGCAATAAAATGCCCTCTAAGAAGAAAATTAGGAGGGCTATATGCTAAACAAAATAATTGCCATATATGCTATCACAGACAACTTATTGAAGGCGATTGGGCATAATGAAGATTGTCGTAGAGAGATGAACGACGCAGAAATTATTACAACGGCTATCTGCGCGGCGATGTTCTTTAATGGTGATCATAGTAAGGCTTGTAGCTATATGAAAGACCATAGTTTGATATCGAATATGTTAGAGAAATCATGAGTTAATCGGAGATTACACAGTGTTTCAATGTTAATCAACGACTTATTTCATCAAGTAGGAATGGTACTGAAGGAAACTAGTGATTCCACTGAATATTTTTTAGACTTTTTCTCAGTACCCATCTGTGACAACATCCGAATATTTAATGCCAAGTTAATCAAGTCAGAGGATTATCGAGGTTACATTGCCTCAAAAAAACGGTATTTTTACGGTATTAGAGTCCAGTTATTAACGACAAAAAGTGGTATTCAAGTCGAATTTGTGTTTATGCCTGGTAGCGCTTCAAATGTACGTGCGCTCAGTGGCTTGCTGTTAAATATATCACTTAGTAGCGAACTATATGCTGATTCAACCTATACCGATTATACCGTTGAGGATAATCTGCAAGAAAATAGTCAAATATTCTTAAAAGTAATGTGTAAAAAGAATTCCAAGCGTCAAGATCAACCCTAGAATCAATATATTAAACAATCTACCCGACATGATATTGAAACCGTATTCAGTGGTATCACTGCTGTTTTTCCAAAATTTATTCATGCTTGTACCTGGCAAGGGTTTTTACTGAAGGTTGAAGCATTTATTTTTTCATCTACCCTACAACAAGCATTTATGAGATAGTTAAATATCTAACGCTAAATAATTTAGTATTTAAATTTTTGATTTAGTCAAAGTTGACGGTTGTGCGTAGCGCAACCGTCAACTTGTGATGGCGCTCGCATGAATTGACGGATGCAAAAAAAAGCAATATCCAAAGCTTTATACTAAAGCTATCCCTTTTGCTGTTTCTTGAACGATTAAATCGACAACATCTGACAAACGCCCCGTTCGTTTGTAAATTTCGCGTTGTCTTGTTGCACCATTCCCGAACTGCATCGTTGTATGTACAAGAGATGAGACTTCATCCCATTCTCCGTACTCCTCAAGCGATGGACGCACGAAGGTGAGAAAGTTTTCAACCATCTGCGGCGCTGGAACGGCTCTCATAGCGCTAAGGTCGATTAAATCCTCCTCTAATCCATAACGTGCGGCACGCCAGTGAGCAACACGTACAAGTTCGTGGCGGACTGCGGGAAACGGTTTCTCACTCATAGCTTCTTGGTAGCAAGTTCGCGCCAAAGCGCGTACAAGCCCTGCCACCATTACTGCTTCGTCTATCGTCTGGCAGACATCAGTCACTCGAAACTCTATTGTTGGAAAGCGCTCAGACAAACGCACATCCCAATAAATCTTTGTCGCTTCCGCTACACTTTTTGTTTCCATTAGAGCTTGTACAAGTACTTCGTAGTCAGTTAAGGACTCGAAAATGAGTGGCACTCCTGATATTGGCCATCGGTTCCAAATTTCAGTCCGATAACTTGCATAGCCTGTATCCGTACCTAGCCAAAAAGGTGAGGATGCTGCTAGTGCCAAAAGTGGAGAAAGCCATATACGGGTACGGTTGATCACCTGGATAGCGGTGGAGCGATCGCTAATTCCCACATGAACATGACAGCCAAAGATCACTAGTTCACGGGTGAGTTGTTGATAATCTCGCATCAAATCTTGATAACGTTCTTTAGGCGTGATCTGCTGTTCATCCCAATGTGAGAACGGGTGCGTCCCAGCAGCAGCAATTTGCTTACCGTCCTTAGCAGCCGCCGCAATCACTTCCTGGCGCAAACGAACAAGATCAGAGCGTACATCTGCAAGTGTTCTACAAATGGGTGTACCAATTTCTATCTGCGATTGCTGGGCTTCTGGCTGAACTTCAGAGCCAAGTGCTTTCTGGGCTTTTGGCAGAATCTGCTGCACACGCGAACTCAGTTCTCGTGTCGTCGGATTGATAATTTGATATTCCTCTTCGACGCCAATAGTAAATTCTTCAGTCTGAGATGACATTATGTAGTGTTTCCTTTGCTCAAGCGGCAGGTGCAGTTGGTCAATTTTGGTGAGAATCAAAGTAGAGGCTGCTCAATTCTAAGAGGGAGATATCAGTATTGGGTTGTAGATTCAGAAAGTAGGGATGAATTGGCAGTCGTCGAGCCTGACGGCGTACTTGTGGTGAAGACACAATCTGCTCGAGCGCACTCAGGTAGCTTTGGGCTGTTGTTTCCCAAGTGTAAATCTTCAGCACTCGCTGGTGACCAGCTTGGGCAAAATGTTGCCACTGTTGTTCATCGCACAGCAACAGCTCTAAGCCCCGCGCAATATCGGCAGGGTCTTCTGGATCAACAAGTACGCCATATTCGCTATCTCCCTGTTGCAAGCTCTCACTCGGGCCGCCATTTTGAGTTGCTACCACCGGCAACCCAGCCGCCGCCGCTTCTAAGGGAGCCAACCCAAAGGGTTCATAGAGTGCAGTCAGCGCAAATACCGAGTGGCGTTTAGCCATAAAGCGATAGGTTGCAGCTAGTGACTCTTGCGATTGATCTAATAAACTAAAAGCACTGATCTTGCTCCACAAGTCGTTTTCTTCAATCACCTCCCGAATGGGTGCTAATACCTCTTCGCTCATATCGTCGCTAGCCCTCTGGCGTAGCGGATCGTCTAGCCCCCCTGTCAGCAGAACTAAGTTAGCTCGTTCCTGAAGTGTTTGACTGATTGCAAAAGCTTGCACTAGCCCTAATAGGTTTTTTTTAGCCTCTAATCTACTAGATGCTAAGATAACGGGCAAATCTCGACGCAACTCAGCGATATCCCGTGCTAATCGCTCCTGAATCAGTTGATATATCTCTTCTTCATTTTGGGAACGTCTGTTAGTATCGAAGGTTGAGAAATCTACTCCTGGTGGAATCACCGCAAAGTGGCTGTCGTCATTTACGTCCACTGCATCACGATAGACTTGATGAGAGTACTGTTCAAAGCGTTCCTGTTTTGTACTGGTGATATTCATCGCCGAGTAATTCATGCTCAGGCGTTCGGCTAGGATGCGGTATCGGAAATGGAATTGTTCATCTATTTGTGTTAAATTCTTTGGAGTCACCTCCAGCTTGTCCATCTTTTGGGCACCGAGAGAATGAGCAGTAAACGTAAAAGGTATACCTGTCTTCTGTTCAATCAAAACGCCACACAGCCCCCCATCAGCGTAGTGGGCAGTCATCGCATCAGGTAACCCACCCTGCTGTTGATAAAATTTCAGGATGTTGGGTACCCAATCACGAATCAAATGAGACCATAAAAATTCTTTAGGCAAAAATTCTTTTGGACCTGCTGGTAATCGGATGATGCGGACGTTATCAACGTCTGGATAAGTGTCAAACTCTTCAGAAAACTCTGGCCACTCTGGGTCAATAATTTGGCGGGTGAGAATATCAACTTTGTGACCCTTTTGAGCTATGGCTATGGCGAGTTTCTTGACGTAGATCAGCTGACCCCCAAAATCTGAATGTTCTGTTATATGACTATTACCTAAATCAAAGTTACCTTGAGGGTTGAGAAATCCAATGTGCATCGCCCACTTCCTAATACAGGTTAATTTTTGCGTTTAAACTTCTGCCTGAAGACGGCAGCACGCAAAGCTTGGCGAGCCTTCCCAGCTTCCCAAGACTCAACAGTGTACGCAGTCCGACTGTGCATGAGTGCCATCAAAAAGTAATTTAAACAGCTTGTACAGATCCTTTTGACGCACATCTAACTGATTGGCACATTTTCCTAATTCTTAAGTTAATCACTACTGCTGTTCGCTCACATATACCAAATGACATAAACTGCTTTATCCGAATGGCACTCTTATTAAGCTGAAAGCCGTGAAAAATAAGAAGGATTATAGGCTGTAAAGCTATTAAACAGTGGTGTAGGATTCAGTCCATACTAAAGTATTACGCTCGACTAGTTATTGAACGGATAGAACAATCTGTGGAACAGGTGAGAGAATTACTCAGTACACTAACGAGCGTTGGGGCGTGATGCTGGAGTTCGAGTCGGTAAATTCAGACAGATTTACTCAATTGGTCACAGATGCCCATGATTAAGTACAGTGAATGGGGTAAGTTGTACAGTTGAAGGCGATCGCACGGTTTTGTTTAGTTTTAAAAATCAATGATGCTGTGGCTATTGCTGATGGTGAGCCGTTTTGGAATAAATATTAAACTCAGCGAAGCTGTCACCAGCCCCGCTGGTCTACAAAACCGTGCATAAAACTTTCGCTTTACACGGCTCCTCAATAACTTGACCCTTGTTATGGGTACTTCTCATTACCAAATCACTTTTGTTTCTGTATCACTCTTGAATTGATTATAAGAGTTGTCAGTGGTAGTTTTAACGTCGTGACAGTAACGATTTTGTAATTTTTAGCCTTTTCACCTGATAGGATGGCTACAAAATCTTTTACTATGCAAAGCTGTAAAAGAAAAATGTTTTGTTAAACATTATCTATGAACATCCATAAAGTCTCTACTACTTCCTTTAGCGACCAAAAGCCCGGTACTTCTGGACTGCGTCAATCAGTTAAGGTTTTTCAGCAGCCCCACTACCTGGAAAATTTTATCCAATCCATCTTCGATTCTGTGGGGGACTTACGCTTTCAAACCCTAGTTTTGGGTGGTGATGGTCGTTATTACAATCGCCAAGCCATTCAAATCATTTTGAAAATGGCTGCGGCCAATGGCATTAGGCGCATTAAAGTTGGTCAACAGGGGATTTTGTCTACTCCTGCGACTTCTGCAATTATTCGCAAGTACCAAGCTGTTGGTGGCATCATCTTGTCTGCTAGCCATAATCCAGGTGGGCCAAATGGTGACTTTGGTGTGAAATATAACATTAGCAATGGTGGACCAGCACCGGAAAAGGTGACTTTAGCTATCTACGAGCGCAGTAAAGTCATTGATAGCTACCAAATTCTGGAAGCACCAGATGTAGATTTAGAAACTTTGGGTGAGTCACATTTAGGAGAGACGCTTGTTGAGGTAATTGACTCCGTAGATGATTATCAAGAGTTAATGGAGTCCCTGTTTGATTTTGAACGGATTCACCAACTGTTGACAAGAGAAAATTTTCGGTTCAGCATCGATGCTTTACATGCAGTGGCTGGTCCTTATGCCCATGCCATTTTCGAGCAACGTTTGGGCGCACCAGTGGGAACAGTGCATAATGGTACACCCCTAGAAGACTTTGGGGGCGGACACCCTGACCCAAATCTGGTTTATGCCCATGAGTTGGTGGATATTTTGTACGCAGAGAATGCGCCAGACTTTGGAGCAGCTTTTGATGGAGATGGCGATCGCAATATGATCTTAGGGCGTAAGTTCTTTGTCACCCCTAGCGATAGCCTTGCAGTTTTAGCCGCAAACGCCAAGTTAGTCCCTGGTTATAGTGCAGGTTTAGCCGGGGTAGCGCGATCAATGCCTACTAGCCAAGCAGTGGATCGAGTTGCTGCTCAGATTGGGATTGAATCTTATGAAACACCCACTGGTTGGAAGTTTTTCGGCAATCTCTTAGACGCAGATAAAGCTACTCTCTGCGGTGAAGAAAGTTTTGGTACTGGTTCTAACCATATCCGCGAAAAAGATGGGTTATGGGCTGTGCTGTTTTGGCTGAATATCCTAGCAGTCCGGCAACAATCTGTTGAGCAGATTGTACGGGAACACTGGCAAACCTATGGACGCAATTATTACTCTCGTCATGACTATGAAGAGATAGAAACAAGGCAAGCAATCAACTTAATAGAAAGATTGCGTTCTTTATTGCCAACTCTCAAAGGCAAGCAATTCGGTAACTATCAAGTTGAATACAGTGATGACTTTAGTTATACCGACCCTGTTGATGGCAGCGTTAGCGAGCAACAAGGTGTTCACATTGGCTTTACCGATGGCTCTCGAATTGTGGTGCGACTTTCTGGTACGGGGACTCAAGGTGCAACCTTAAGAGTTTATCTAGAAAGCTACGAGCCAGATCCTGCAAAACATGACCTTGAGCCACAGCTTGCACTTGCTTCTTTAATTACTATTGCTCAGGAGATAGCCCAGATCCGCTCACTCACAGGACGGGAACAGCCAACTGTGATTACCTAGTACAAAGCTCTCGATAGTTTTTGAGCTTTGTAGTCAGCACAAAGCGTACTTAGAAAATAACTACGCTTTGTGCTTACTACGAATGTAACTCCAGCAAACATTTGAGATACTAAAAATCTTATAGCATTTCTTGATAACAGTTGAATATTTGAAGGTAAAGTAATGCTCAATATCGATTTAGAACGACTCCTTTATACGGTACAAATAGATTTTAAAACAGAGGTTACTAAGATTGCTGGACAAGTTTTTAGCGACACTGAGTTTCAGTTATCAACTCGAAAAATTGGTAAGGTTCATGCAGCTTTAGTTGTACCAGAAACCTATTTAAAATTATTAAATGAAGACTATCAAAACATTGTTGATAATAATTTAGCTATTACTTTTAAAAGTCAAAACCGTGCTGTAGGAAATTTTCAAGTAAATTATTTACCTAAAATAAATATCTTAACTATATCTGGGTACTACAAAGAGGGCACGGCTTATCTGTGTTATTCTCCAGCAATGAATCCTGATTGGTACAATGGCAGAGGTTATAAAATAGCTCGCCCTGATTGTATTGGAGAAAAGTTTGAGTTGTTAGCGAACAAGTTTTATCCATTTTTTGAAGAAGTTTTTGCAGTTTAATTAAAATTAAACCCATTGTCAGGATGGCTAGAGAGCGACGAATTATTTGACCAGAGCGACAGATTGTTTGTCACAAATCTAAATCCTTCTGCATTGTGTATTCCTGCATATTTATACAACTTCATGCCAACAACCATAAAAATTAGACTTCTCTACAGTCAAGCTTACAAGCACGAAGAACTTGATTCGTAATTTGTCATTATGGTCAAATAATCTATCGCTCTAGAAAATTAGCAAACAATTGAATTGTCAGTATCACAAACAGATGATTATGCAGCAAGGTTACAATTTTACCCATCTATGAAAAGGTTTTTACCATCCATAGTTCCCTTTACAGATAATGACTTTTAAAATCCGCGATTAAACCAGAATGCGCTCTGATCCATTTAGTTTGCCACTGCAATCAATGACGTTTTACCATTCACTCCACTATCATTATGGACTGCAACGGGAAGTGAGCATCGCCTAAAGCTTGAATGATTAGGTCAATTGTACTAATCTGGTTTCAATTTAACTAAAATAATATTGAAAGTCTGTCATCAGCCTGAATAATGGAACGACAATGAACTCACTTGGATCTAAGTCGAGCGTAGAACTAATTGAGCAAGGGATGTATCCTTTGAGCCACCCAAAAGATTGGTCATGCACATTCTGGCCTGCTGTCCCACTCTACCCCTACGGCAGGCGGCGGACACTTCGCAAAGAAATAGTTTTTGACACTATCTGGACTTTCGAGCAGCTTCAAGGCATTCTCTACACCATAGTGCCGATTCGTATGACTGTTATCAAACTCGCTGCCAGAGGTCTTCTGGTCTATGCACCCGTTGCTCCAACAACTGAGTGTGTCCGCTTGGTTAATCAGTTGGTAGTCAAAGTATGGTGAAGTTAAGTACATCATACTGCCAACCAGTTCTGGTCTGGAGCATAAAGTCTTTGTTGGCCCATTTTCGAGACGCTTTCCTCAAGCACAAGTCTTTGTTTCCCCTTCAACCTGCCCTTAGTTGGCTAGGCTTTCCCCAAAAACGAACTCAAGAACTTCCACACGACTCAAGCCTTGCTCCTTTCGCTTATGAGTTTGACTATGCAATATTGAACATCAATTTGGGACGAGGATCTTTTGCAGAAGTTGCAGTATTTCACAAGCAATCGCGCACTCTGCTTGTAACTGATTCTATACTTTCTGTTCCAGTTGACCCACCAGAAATCCTCCAATTAGATCCTTATCCCTTACTGTTTCATGCAAGGGACAATGCTTTGGAGATGCTCGAAGACAATGAAGACAACCGTCGCAAGGGATGGCAACGCATTTCATTGTTTGCGCTTTACTTCCGTCCAAGTGCGCTGAAAGTTACTCCAATCGCACAGATGTTTCGTGATGCTTTCAAAGCACCACAGCGAACACTAAAAACCTACTTTGGTTTATTTCCTTTTCGCTGGCAAGAAACCTGGCAGCAGGCATTCGATGCTCTACGAGGTCAGGGGCGACCATTTGTCGCACCGATTTTGCAAATCCTCATTCTTCCCCAAGCACCAAAACAAGTCCTCAACTGGGCTGATATAGTTGCAGTTAGGATTTTCAGCAGATTATTCCCTGTCACTTTGACTCGCAAATTTTAGCAAATCCGCGTCAATTTCGGCAAGCATTTGCTTTTCTTGAAAAAATGCCTCTGTAAATAATGACTTTTCTTCTACCGAAAGCCAGCCTCTATCGGAGGAAAACTTAAAATTCATTAAGGATCTTGAAGCGGGTCTAGTTAAGCGCAGTATCGCAACCCCAGCTAAAGAGAAGGTGTAATCAACATCCTAGCTGTAGAGACGCACAGTTGTACATTAGTGCCAACTTATAAGTGCAGTATTTGGTGGGTATCGACCAATTCAACCTTAAAAAGTTCGTTTAATCACAGTGGAGCATCAGCAAGTTATTAAGAAATATTTAAATATTTCGGATAAATTTACTACAGTAGCGTTTGCATAGAAGTTGCTCGACAATATTGATTTGAAGTTGGACTACGTTGCTCGGTTGGGTAAGCGTGGAAATCGGGAGTGCGTTTATCAATTCGTTACCCTGATGACGAGCGTGATTCGATTTTTGGGCAGTGGTTAAATCGAGATGAAGTATTTCAAAGTGAGTCGGTGTCAGCCACGAATAATATAGAGTTACAAACACAAATGACTGACACAATATCACACAATATTCCCCTTTAATTCAATCAGGTGGAAAGTCCTGCAACTCTTGGGTGGAAGGGGCTGACGCTGAAAATGCGCTTTGGACTAGAGGGCGCTTGTCAGTTCTACCAAGAGCTAGTTGACAAGATTGGTGATGCAATCGGCGCAGCTGATGGTGAACCAATAGGGAATGGATATTTGGGCATTGGTGTCAAGTTGCTGTTGACTTTGAGGACGGATGTAAGTCGGTAGTGTGCGATTGGTTAATGAGTGTTTAGCACTAACGGGACTTAAACAAAACAGGAAAGTAAAAAAGAGTATAATGCTATTTCAGCATAGCCTTCACGTTGAAAGAAGTTCATGAAAGAAACTACCCCCGCAGCCATGCCCCCAAGATGAGAAAGATGGTGTCAACGATTTGATGATCTGTTTACTCATAAAGGACAAGGCACACCGTGTAAGCATGGTCATAAGTTTAAGCTCAATGATCCTGAAACTTGGGCCGTGGCAACTGAAACTCTAGAAGTTGAAGACCTAAAATTTGATCTCAATTGGACTACCTGTGTTGATTTGGGACGAGAAAAAACTGAGAGCAGATTCTGACCAACTAAAACTCTTATACCATGTCAAACTAAAAGACAAAGTGTTGACGGAGGTTTTTAAAGATGGATTCTGTAGCCCAACTTGAGTCAGGATGGCACGATAGCGCACTTGAGAGCATTATAAATATAGTCAGAGCGCCCGATGGTGACTTTGAGAGTATTGGCAACCTCGCAAATACTGTTGCTGATTTGCATAGCTTACAAAAAATAATAGAACTTCTTCATAGCACCCCACAAGGAAAACAAGCATTTGAAAGACGCTCAAAATTAGGTGATATCGATCTCCAAAAACTTTATCGCTTACCTCCCAATACACTTGGATATGCCTATGCTGAACATCTGTTCAAAAACAATTTGCAACCTTTACACTCTGGGCAAGTAGAGAATGATTACCAATTTCTCGGAGCGCATATCACAGAAACACACGACATTTGGCATATTATTACTGGATGCGATACAAACATTCTTGGAGAAATTCAATTAGAAGCTTTTTATGTTGCCCAACTACACTTTTCGCGTTTCTGGTTAGCATTATTGGCTAAAAATCTTGTCAAAGCCGCTATTTACGATATTGAGGTTTCGACAAAATATATGGATGCAATAACTAAGGGATGGCTAATGGGAAAACAGTCCTTGCCCCTTTTCGGTATTGAATGGAATTCCTTGTGGTCAAAGCCATTGGAGAATGTCCGTAGTGACTTAAATATCATTCTTTGTGAAACTTAATAATATAAAACTGTTGCAACTACTGTTAGTCGTTGAGTGTGAATGTGAAAGTAATGTTAGCTTCTCTGGTGAAGAAAATAAAAGGAAATGTTGCGTCAAGAGGAGCAAGAAATATAGCGGTAGCATCTCTTCATAGAAGGCATCGCTATATTTCTTCTTGACTATTCATCGTACATTCATCGAGATAGATAACTTTTATTTTTAAAAGCAGGGCTATTTAAGCAATAAATCCTTGATTCCGCACCCAGAACTGTCACAAACGGTTATTACTGAAGTAAATATATGAAGATGGAATAAAAACATACATTTATTCAAACAGTAAAGATATTTGCTTGAGTAAAAGACACTAAAAGATATTCTCAATAAATAGCATTACACCCAAATTAATGCGATGAATTCTTATTTAGCTTTGTTCAATCTGACGATGAGTAGTTTCTTTGTACTAAAAATATCCCTTGCTTTGGTATGTGATAGTTCTGGGTGCAGAATCAAGGATAAATGCTTATTGTTTGTACTCAAAGTATTATTGATGGCTAAAATTCAGTATGCTCTAACAAGAATCGCTGATCATGCTGAAAATTTTAGTCACGGATACTACTGGCAATGTCGGTTAAGAAGTTCTGAGCTTACTGCAATCCCACGATTGTAATATCTGTGCTGGAGTTAGAAATCCAAACAACGCTAAACACCTCTTAGGCAACAATATTTAGTGCGTCCCTTTCGACTTTACCAATCCTGACACCTTTGATCGTGCTTTTTTTGAAGTCAATAAACTTTTTTTAGTGCGTCCGCCTGCCCTTGCTAATATTCCTAAACAAATTGCCCCCGCTCTAAATGCTGCAAAACTCGCAGGTGTTGAGCATATCGTGTTTCTTTCAATACTAGGAGCCGAACGCAACCGTTTTCTGCCACACTCCCAAATTGAACGCTATATTAACCAATTGGGCATAAAAGCTACCTTTTTACGGGCCAGCTTTTTTATGCAAAATCTTAATACTACACACACAGAAGACATCAAAGTTCGTGGTGAATTGCTTCTTGCGGCTGGTAATGGTCAATACCTTTGCCAAAAAAAGAGTATGAAGAGAGAGGGCGGATGTAGTAGAGTTATGGTCTTCCAAAACAACAACTCAAAAGCTACACATAGCCCATGTACGACATACTAGCATTGTTGCAATGCCTACTACCACAAATAAAAGTGACAACAATGCGCCAAATAAGCCAAATAATCATGGCGATGTTAGCCATGAGTGGTCGAGTCACGACGTTAGGAATATCAAGATGGGCAGGCATCGGAGGTAGCTATCGGACAGTGCTGAGATTCTTCCATACAGTCATACCGTGGGCGACAGTATTTTGGATATTTTTTCGACGGCATCTGTTTTGTCCAGATGATGTTTACCTGTTAGCAGGAGATGAACTAGTAATCAGTAAATCAGGCAAAGAAACTTATGGGTTGGACAAATTCTTCTCCAGCTTATTCAGCAAGCTGATAACAGAGCTTTTTTTGGGAATTCTCACATCTTAATACTGACTGTTTTCAGATATTCCTTAATCTAGTTTCTCAACCTAAAAGCTGATTCAGTACTAATTATTCAACTCGATAATGGTGCATTTCATAAAGCCAAACGTCTTTCCTTGCCAGATAATATCATTTTATTATTTCAGCCGGCACATTCAAAGAGAGTTAAATCCAATTGAGCAAGTTTGGCAATATCTTAAACGCCGACTTCGTTGGTTACTACCCAAAAACCTTGATGATTTACGTGCTGCTCTCTACCTTGAAATTGACAAATTAACCAAACCAATTATTGCATCTATTGCTAGAAGGCGATATATTTTAATGGCTTTATCTGTAGCCGGATTTTAGAGAATTGGTATAAATATTGACGAGCCACCCTAAGAGTGAAATGAACCAAGACCGCTATCAGATATGACTTTCAGGAAATTAAATGTTTGATTACTATTAATGATAATCATTATTATAGGGAAGTTTAGAGGCAACGGTCGGTTGTAAGTCACTTTAAGGTGACTTTTGCCGTGATCTTTTTCTCAAAGAGCGATCGCTTACGATGTGCCTATACCCTACCTGGATTTCTCGTAGCCCATTATCATTAAATATAAATTGTTGAGAATTAATTGGAGCTTAAAACCCTTACTATTTCTATGATTCCAGACATCATGGGAAAAATCAGGTCTACTGAAGGTGGTATTCTCACACAAGCAGCAGCAAAAAGAATAATTACGTTCTGATTTTCCTGTTTATGAAGCTCAAACTGAAAATCACGATTGCTGACCACTTTAGTGTTATAGAAGATCCACGCATAGATCGTACCAAACGACACAAGTTAATCGATATCATGACTATCGCCGTATGTGCTGTAATTTGTGGAACCGATGGTTGGGTAGCAATAGAGACATATGGATGTGCAAAGTATGAGTGGTTAAAAACATTTTTAGAGTTAGCAAATGGCATTCCTTCTCCTGACAGAGACGCTACGCGAACACAAGCGAGTCAAACGAGGAATCAAAAATAAACAGTTCCTTGCGGCGATGGATAACAACTATTTACTGAGAGTTTTAGCGTTAGCTTAAAATAGTACATCAAAACTTGAGTTGAATGATTTACATTAAAGGTTTAATTATTTTCTATAAAAATATACTTTTATGTACCCCATAATCGAATTATTTTAGTATTAATTAATAGCCATTAATTTGAAGATAAGCTAATTAAGATTTTGAGTAAATATTTGACTTATTTAATTTATAATTCCCTGAATATTTACAATTATTTATATCATTTTGAAATCTTTCTTAGTTTTTATTAGTAAATAAGATGCGTTCGCCCTGGGGTCATGCCGCTTTGAGACTTTTTTAGACTTGAGAAAGGGAAAAGCTTAAAAGGAAAGGGTTAAAGGAGTAAAAACAATTCTTTTCCCCTTTGCCCTTTCCCCCTTGCCCTTATCTCCTCCCTCCAGTGTGCGGTCGAAACATGAGATTAATCCGAGTGCCAACCACTTTGTTTGTTTTCGATACTTGATGCAGATGTGTGGACTGACAGCCTGGGTGCATCACAAGCAAGCTCCCGTGTTCTAGCCAGAAGTCCGTTGGTCTGCCGCCGATGGACTTGATTTGGAATTTACGACATGACCCCAGGCTGAGTAATACAATCGCTGGGTTGAATCCCATCGAAGATTCGTTGTCAGCGTGCCAACCGATGCTGTCTTGTCCACTGCGGTACTGATTTGCGATGACTATGCGGAACTTGTAGCCGGTGAGTGCAGTGATGTGATCGCGCAAGCTAGACAAAGCTTCTGTCCACCATAGTGGTTTCAAAAACACGCTATTCGAGTAGAGGTAGTTGCACCCGTTGTCCCCGTAAATACATTCGAGGCGGGGGACAGGTATTGTTATTTAAGTCTTCCATTGCCCCTTTGTTATTTCCCATTTGAACGTGAATGATACTTCTAAGAAAGTAAGCACCAGGTTCAGAACCAATTTTGATAATTTTTTTGATATCTTCACTCGCTTGTTTATTATTACCTGAAAGAAGATAAGCAAAACTTCGCATGGTATATCCATTAGCATTTTTGGGATTTACTTGTATTGCTTGGCTAGCGTTTTCTATTGCCTGCTTATAGTCATCAATAAGTAGCATCACCATCGCTCGAAAAAAATACCCATCAACAGAATAGTTATTGAGAACTAAAAAGTGATTAGAATCTTCAGTTGCTCCTTTTACATCTCCTGTTAGCGCCCTAACCAGAGCGCGTATATAGTATCCTTGTTCAGAATCAGGATTTATTGCTAATGCTCTATTTATATCTTGAATACACGTGTTATAATCTCCTAAAATAAATTTAATTATACCTTTAATTAAGTAAGCATCATCATTGTCTCCATCAGCTTATATTGCTTTAGTGGAACTATTTAATGCTCGCTCATACTCTTTTGATTTATATCGCTTAAAACACTGTTATAATAACTCATCAATATTTGATTGTGCTAAAAGTAATGGTTGATTTGGTGCAATTTTTAAAGTCTTAACTGAAAAATTATTGCCTACATTCTTGTCTACAGAAATGTTAGTGATCGCCTCTGATTTTGCAGTAGAAATTGTCCCTACTAAACTTAAAGCAACGACAGCAGCGCTGAGAGATAAATATTTAACTTTCATCTTCTATACCTCCAAACTTTATACACATATATCTTCAGCGTCAGGAACTTATGTAAAAATTTCACTGCAAACCAAACTTTCTCAAACCCTCCTATTTACTCAGATTCGCCAATCAGCGTAAATGCAGCCCACTTTCTCGGACTATTAGAATACTTGTCTTTCATTTTCAGCATTGCCACACGTAATGCCTGCGCTTTGTCAAGTCTGTTTTTGTATAAATTCTTATAAAATTCCGTCATCAGTTGAGCAGTGGGTGCATCGGGAACAGCTCAAAGGGAGACGATAACACTGGGAGTTCCAGCAATAAATAGCGATCGCGATAAGCCAATTACCCCATCACCAGTAATGCGTCCCCTACCTGTATCGCAAGCACTGAGGACAACTAAATCTGCTTTGAGTTTCAATTGAGTATTTCCTCGGCGGTGAGTAAAGCGTTATCGTTATTGTTAGCAGTAGGAGCTAAGGCTATCGCACTTTTTAAAGCTTGGAAATTATTGAGAATACCGTGGGTAGCGAGATGGATAATTTTAGCTTGGGGTATTTTCGATAGGACTGCGGCTTTATTTGCAGCATCACCCGTGAGTGCTTTTGTACCTAATAATTTAGCGATTACATCTGCTTCAAGTTTGGCTCCTGGTAAGTCTGCTAATTTCTGCGGTTCATCACCAATTTTGGGACTTATACTCGGCATGGTGGGATTACCGACTATGAGAGTATCAGATGCAGGGGAAAGTTGATTTTTTTGCTTTTGCTGTCGAGTTAACTCTAATACCTGTATTGATGGGGCCGTTAAAATTGTGTGTTTTTCAATCAGGTATTTACCCTTTTGGTCTAATAGTGCGGGGAAGGGAACCAGGAATAATTCATCTTGCGGGACAAAAATCACGCGATCGTCTGGTTTGGTGGGGAGAAGGTCAGCGATGGGTTCGATTAAGATTTGATGGAGTTGTTTTAAGTATTTGCTTGGGTCATCATCAGGGGATGGGAAGGTTGTGATTTGAAATTGGTCGCGTTTGGTTGTGGTGTTTTGGGTAGTGGAATTGGTTCGTGTGAAGAGATTGCGATCGCTTACTCCTATAGAATCACGAATATTTTCAACCAGTTCTTCGAGAGTGGTATTTTGTTTTTCTAAAAAAGGTTTGAGGTCAACGGGGTGAAATTTGATTTCACCTGTGGGTTTAACAACCCATATATATACCTGACTTTTCCCGTTAAGTCTGTTTTGCAAGCTGCCAACCTTTGCAAAGGTCGTGCAGGGGGAGCATCCCAGTTTTTTGCAAAGAGGGTGAAGATGAGTCAGTATAAGTAAGAGGAGTGTATTTATCTACCCATGACTCCAGAACAAAAGCAAGCTCTTCAAGAACATATTCAAGCGATCGCTAAAATACTATACGAGGATACGCCACCAAAAAGGCTAACAAATCTTGCAGGAATTGAGGAGGCAGTGCGAAATCAAATGCAGGGTACAAACGACGACTAAAAAGTATTTTGGGAGAATTACCAATCACAAGTAAGCAAGCACAGCAATTGGAAGTTGCTTCTAACAAGCAACTAAGTCCGTATCTGGAAATTTGCTGTTTACGTATGAGTGCCAATGTCAGCTATGAAGATGCAGCAGCAGATATTCAAAAACATCCTCTAAGTATTCATTCGTTCATAAATAGCAGAACCGGCAACCGAGAATTGGGTGAGATAGGTAAAGATCCAAAACTTGATGACAGAATCCATCATGACCGGAACTGTGGCAATGAATGTATGGATGACCACTTTGCTTTCGGGTAACCCAAAGTGATGCGCTATGCCTTCTAGCAGCACTTCCCAACCCTCAGCCGAGTGAAAGCCCACAAACATATCTGTCACCAGGATAAAAATAAATACTTTGACTGGATCGCTCAAGCTCAGAAAATTGCGAATGTTAGCCAATTTGTTGCGATTGAAGTAGACAATGCCAGCAAACACCACGATTGCTATCCCATCCGCTATCAGGTTTTTCAGTCCATTGAAAGCGTGTTCGCGGGATTCGCGCCAGAGTTCAGTAGCTTTTTCTTGCAGTCGCTCTTGCCGTTCTGCGGGTGACAATTCTGGAACAAGTCCCAACAACCCTCGAACTTCTAGCTCGTCTTTAAATGCGTTAAATTTGGCAGCATATTTTTCCTTAATTTCTTGACTTAATTCAATTTTCGTCGGATTTTTTTCACTATGGCTTCTCAGCACAGGTTCAAAAACCAAGTTCTTAGCCAGAATTTGGATTAACACTGGCACCAGCAACAGAATGAGGAGCCAACGAATTGCCAGTTTGTCCTGCTTACGCCGCAGCCAGATTTCTTGAATTACCTGCTGCTCATACTTGGGATCGAGTTCTTTACCGAGCGAAAATCCTCCTTGAAAAAATCCCGTTCGATTTCGCTTTAGTGGATTATTTTGGTTGGTAATGATTGAAGGATCAATCGTTTTAGCGATCGCATCGATGTTTGCTGGTTTGCTGGGTTCTTGAGCAGTGTCTGAAGCTGTAGGAGTCGGAGCGCTGTTCTTTAAATCAAGCGCCAGCTGTTCTAATTCACCCTATTCCGGCTCTCGATATTTACTGATAACGACATCAATAAAATTTAACTTTGACGACACGACTGCATCGCTATCCACGATCGGTTCATTCGTGAGCGATTCTGGTTGAGCTAAATCAATCTCTGGGTCAGGCGGCTGGCGATTTAACAAAAAACTGTTGAGGCGAAATTGCGCTAAGTTGGTTTGGACAATGAACAGTTGCCGATCGCGTAAACTCTGCACGTACTCCACTAGGGTTTTGGTTTGATTGGGCGCATAGGTAATCTTGCCACTATCAAAATATCGGTCTTCCAGCACTTTAATATTCTGCGCCGCTTTATAAGCTGCTTCTAGAACCTGAAGCTGCCTACGATTCAACCATTGATTCCATCGATTAAGATTGAGTGGACTGAAATTCATATTTTTAGGAATTCATATTTTTAGGTTAAAATACTATATTTGAAAAATCACTTACGAACTAATCCTTGGGGAAATCCTGGTGGTAGCGACCTGACTAAATAGACCTTTACTGCTTGATCACGATTCGAGTTTTTCACATAAGATGCACTTAGAAAAGGACGATATTCAGTCTGGTGAGCAAGATATACTTTCATAAAAGCTGTACTAAAAGCCTGAAAAAGAATGCGTCCTAATTCTGGATTGCGCTCAGAGAAACCAAAGAAACGGTTAGAAGATGGTAAAACTACATTACTCACACCAGCAATCAAATCAGTATGAGTCCCTTTGTCACCAATACCCAAATACTTTTCTTTGGTAGTCAACCAGTTAAATGCTTGTATTTGTTCTAAAAAGACGGGAGTAACCGTGTCTGAGGCTCCAGCAGCAATGGCTACGGGAATTTCGATGCGGCTAATACCTGCTTGTCCAAGAATACTACTAGTAACTGGATTGAGAGCAATCACAGCTTGAACTCGGCGATCGCGTAAATCTAGATTGCTTAAGTTTTGTTGTATTTGTTCATAATCAGGAGAATTTTTTCCCAGTGCCAAAGCACGACACTGCAACAACAATGAAACATTGACCGGATCGGGTTAAGATTTACAATTTTTCTGCAACTGATTAATATTGATGCGTGCGCCAGCCAAGACTAAGGCTGTGTAACCACCAAAAGATTGTCCAATTACGCCGACTTGTTGTCCGTTGATTTTTCCTTGTAGCCAAGGATCAGATTTTGAACGCTGTTCTAATTGATCGAGCACAAAAGTTACGTCTAAGGGTCGGTCAATCAATTCTGTGTCTGCAAATACTTGTTGACTTGTCCCTTTTAGTAGTGCTTGCATGGAATCGTAACGGCACTGATAGGTTCAGTGATTGGCTTTGGAGCAGCCCAACTGGGTCAACGCGATTTCAATCACCTGAAGTATGAAGACAAATCGTACCACAACTTATATCGAAACTATGCGTTGATTGGAGCAGGATTAGGCTTTGCAGTCGGTGTTGGACAGGCCTGTGTTCGAGAATTAAAAGCACAACGGGATCGGGAAGAAATCTAGACCTGTTAAATGGCACAAGTGATTAGACGAGCGAAGAAGTAGTTCGTCATTTTTGAGCCGAAGGGGGAATTCTACCAGCGGGAGGGATGACAGCCTTTTGGTGCATTCAGGGTATAGTCCAGTTCGTCACATTTTTGCCACTGACCATTGATTCGCCAACCGACCTGCTCGCCAAAGCGTTCAATTACGGAATTGTCCTGGGCGATCGTGGTATTGAGACTCCTGCCGACACTTTGATACTGTTGAACCTGAGCGCTAAATCCAAATTGCTCTTTGCTGTGGGTTGTCCACAATTTGTCAATGACGCGTAGTTGATTGCACGGGAACTGCCTGACATCATTGGGAGTAATGGACTCTAGATCGGGTTGTCCGCTAATTTCCACAATCACTCGAATGGTTTCTAAGTCAGCTTCTTGCTAGCTACCTGCTGTAAGTAACTCATTTAACTGCTGAAATCGATAAACATCTGCAATCAGAAGTAAAGTTACTTCAATTTTCTCAACTCGTTCTGAAAGCGATAATGGTTGAGTTTTCGTTTCGAGTTGGGTAGTGCGATGGTCAAGTTGAACATCCTTCTTTTCTGGATTTGTAGACATTGTTTCATCCTCTAATACCATTTTATATTTGCAATTTTGGATGACACGAAAATGCATCCTGTAGGGTCTATCAATGACCGCCACCATGAAAGAACAAAAACTTAATAAGGATGATGACAGTTGGAAAAAAGATCAGATGGTCTACCCAATCGTCGAGTTCCCAATCACCAAATAATTTTCTGAACATACGCTTGTCCTCTGAAAGTTTAATTCACAACGCAAAATTTTTTGTGTATTTTGCCCTCCCATTGCATCTTATAGAAACTTAAATTAAAGGTTGAGCAGATTGGTTAGTGAGAACGCATTATAGTGAGTATTTCGTAATCCAAAATCTCAAATTCAAAATGATATTATTCACCTTGCAAAGACGCTTTGGAGTTAAACGTTGGAGCCGCTACCTCTTCTTGATTTTGTGTCGATTGAGTCGGTGATTCATCTCCACCTGCACCGGGTTTACTCGGTCTACCAGGACGCAAGAATCGGTCTTCCAGATTCTTAATGACGACGTAGAGAACGGGAACTAAAAACAAACTTAAGATCGTTGAGAAGGTGTAACCACCTACGAGCGCTGTACCGAGTGCCCAGCGGCTCATTGCTCCCGCCCCTGAGGCAACCACCAGAGGATAGAACCCCAGTATCCCTGCCAGTGCCGTCATCAAAATGGGGGACGTAACCGCTCTTCAGCCGCCCAGATGGCAGCTTGCGTGATGTTCATTCCCAGTTCACGAGATTGATTGGCGAATTCTACAATCAGAATGGCGTTTTTACTGGCAAGACCAATCAGCATGACCAGTGCCACCTGGGCGTAAATATTGTTATTTATGACGGGCCATATCCCCCCTGCTTGAAAGACACTAGCCCGAAAAACGATCGCCCTGATCGCTCCCAAAATCGCTAGAGGCACCGTCATCAGGATGATCAGGGGATCGATATAGCTTTCGTACTGCGTGGCTAACACCAGGAACACGATGACAAAAGCTAACCCGAAGATAATCGGCGCTGCACCCCCGGAGGTCTTTTCCTGAAATGCCGTTCCCGTCCACTCATAATCAAACCCAGGCTGCAATGCTTGTTTAGCCACCTCCTCCATTGCCGCGATCGCCTGTCCAGTACTAAAGCCTGGTGCAGGGGCAATTTGAATCTTGATTGCCGGGTAAACATTGTAGTGCGTGATGATCGGCGGATAAGATATCTGTTCAGTGCGGATTAACGTACTCATTTGCACGAGATTGCCATCTTGCGATCGCACATACAGCCGACTAATATCCCCTAGGTTGGAGCGGAAATTCCCTTCGGCTTGAGCATAGACTCGATAGAACCGTCCGCCTAATACATACTGGTTGATATAATTCCCACCCAGATACGTCTGCATGGTGCCAAAAATGTCATTAATATTGATGTTTTGGGCTTTCGCCTGGTTGCGATCGATCGACACCTGCATGATCGGGGCGGCGGTTGTGAATTGGGTAAACACACCTGCCACTTCTTTTCGCTGCCGAGCGGCTCCCATGAATTGCTGAGTACTAGACACCAGGGCTTCCATCGGCAGAGCGGCTCGATTCTGAATGTACATCTCCAAACCACCTGTGCTACCCAATCCATCGACTGGCGGTGCGTTGACGGCAATCAATCGGGCTTCGGCGATCGTAAATAGCTCTTTGTTCACCTTCTGCAAGATGCCAAAGACGGAATGCTCCGCGCCTGCCCACTCTTCCCAGGGTTTGAGCTTCACGAAAAACAGCCCCTTATTGCTGGCGTTTCCGTCAAATCCAAACCCAGCTAAACCCGTGATTCCCTCAACCTCTGGATGTTTCAGAATCATTTCCTCGACGCGCCGAACGATCGCATCCGTGTAATTTAGAGAGACACTGGGCGGATCTTCATTGAGGATAAAAAAGTATCCCTGATCTTCTTCGGGAATGAATCCTTGTGGGGTTGTCACATAAATCCAGCCCGTAGCTACCAACACAGCAATAAAGACGACCATCACCCCCCAGCGCAGGTGCACGAGGAATTCCACTGATCGGACATAGCCGCCTTTCATCCAGTCGAAAAACTGATTAAACCAGCGAAACAAGATGGCGAGCGGGTCATGCGATTGGCGAGGGGGACGCATGATGATTGCACCAATGCTGGGTGAAAAGGTGATGGCGTTGAAGACGGAAATGGCGATCGAAAAGGCAATAATCAGCGCAAATTGTTTGTAAACAATGCCCGTTGTCCCTGGGAAAAACGAAACCGGAATAAACACCGCCATCAACACCAGTGAAGTGGCAATGACGGCAGAGGTGAGTTCTTCCATTGCATCTAGAGCGGCTTGCATTGGTCGCATCCCCTGCGAGAGCTTTTCTACAATGGCTTCCACCACGATAATCCCGTCATCCACGACCAGACCAGTGGCGAGAATCACCCCAAACAAGGTCAACTGGTTGAGGGTAAACCCGAAGACAAAAGCGCACGCCATCGCGCCAATCAAAGATACAGGAATGGCAAGGACAGGAATGATCGTGATCCGCCAGTTTTGCAGGAAGAGGAATTGGACGATTGGCGTTATCCGGTTGAATTGGCGCACCGTCAACCAAACTTTGAATCCCTGACACAATCAACTGCTCACCTGCCTTGATGCCTGAAATGACTTGATAGGTCTGATCTTGAATTACACCAAGTTTCACGGGGCGTTGGCGCGCCACCTGAACGGTTTTTCCATCTTTGGATTCACTTTGGGCCACAAACACAAAATCTTGTGCGCCAACCTGGGAAACGGCAGCTGTTGAAATCAATATCCCTGGACTGGTTCTCCAGATGATTCTGGCTCGAACATACTGTCCATCTCGCAGTCTGCCACCCTGATTGGGAAACCGCGCCTTCGCCAAGATGGCTTGTGCGTCTGTATTGACTTGAGGAGAGATGAAGTAAAGGTTGCCCGTGCCCAGAGGTTTGTTCGTTTTAGGATCAATCAGGTTCACGGTTAATCCTCGACGCAGTTGGGCAGCATAGTTGGATGGTACCGAGATCCGCATATCAAAAGCATCATTGCAAGTGATGGTGGTAATGGTTTGACCCGTATTGAGATAGTCCCCAACTTTGACCGAAAAGTCGCCCACAATGCCACTGATTGGAGCCAGCACCTGTTTATAATTCAAATTGACGCTGGTGGACGCGGTGTCTGCTTGAGCTTGCTGCACGTTTGCTTGGGCTTGAGCCACCGCCGCTTCATCGGCGTTGACCTTCTTTTTAGCTGCATCCAGTTGGGCTTGAGCCGTTTCCAGATTATTCCGGGCAATATCCAGTTGTTGTCGCGCCTGTGCCCCCTCACTGACCAGTCCCTTTGTGCGGTTAAACTGGATTTGCTGAAGCTTGACATCAGACTCAGTGCTGACCTGATCGGCTTTGGAGGCTTGCAGTTGAGCTTGAGCCGTTACCACAGCCGATCGCGCTGAATTCGTCTTCGATTTAGCACTAGCGACGTTGGCTTGCGTTTGATCGGCACTGAGAGTGGCAATCAGAGTTCCCTGCTTTACGCGATCGCCATTCGCAACCAGGATTCGTTCAATCCGACCCTGGATCTGCGGTTGTAGGGTGATTCTCTCCTCAGCCTCTAGCGTTCCAACAAACTCAGCGCTTTCTTTCAGCGTTGCCGTTCCAACTGTTTGCAGTTTGACTGCCGCCGATGGCGGTCCCTTGGCTGTTGCTGCCGGATCTTTTTTTCCACAAGCACTCAGCAAGAGAGCAGTGAGGAACACTGCATTCAGCAAAGGATGACTGATTCTAATGAATTTAGCTGACATAGGCTTGATCAACACAGAGAACGGAACTCTAAAATCAACGTCACCAAAGAGGAAAAGGGGCATTGGGAAAGAGGAGGCAGAAGGCAAAAGGCAAAAGTTCTTTAATTTTGAATTTTGAATGCGTGAATTTTGAATTGATTTCTCCCCAGCTCCCCTGCCTCTTCGGTCATATCTTGTACTTGGCGCGATGGAGAATTCCATCACCCAGCCATTCAGCAGTGACTTTCAGATTATGGGAAGGCAATGGCAGCATCTCCAGATAGGTCAGTTGCCGGAGGACGTATCCCATCCTGCCCTTGACTTCGTACCGATCAAAAATCTCCGTTGCCCCCTCTTCCATGCCTAGCTTCATTAAGGTGCCTCGCAAGGACACCTGACTCGCTTTTAAGGCTTCACCCTTTGAAAGTGCAATCAGGTTCTGGGCGATTGTCTTTGCCTGCTGATAAGCCACTTGCGCTAACGCAGGTTCCGGCGTAGGTTGCGTCACACAATCGCCGCCTGCAAAAACGTCTGGATAATTGATCAGGTTCAGAGTCGGGGTGACAAACGGGCGACCGCGCTGGTCGCAGTCTGCTTCTGGAATCGGAAGATTTTTTACCACCGGATGCACCGCTGCTCCAGTTGTCCAAACGATTGTTTCAGCTTCTAAAACAGCAGGCTGACCGTCATGGATGTACTCGATCTGACCTGGATGCACCATAGTGACTGCCGCCCCCAGCAGTAACTCAACGGGAATTACACGCTGTTGCAGGGCAATCCGGGCTGTTTCACGCAGACGACCATTGACATCGCCCGATAGAATATCTGGACTGCGATTCATCAGCACAATCCGAATTTCTTGAGGATCGCCACCAAACTAGGCATAGAAAACTGGTAAGCTATCCGCTAAAGTAGCTGCGAGTTCAACGCCTGTTGGGCCTGCCCCAATCACGGCGATCGTCAACAGTTTTCGACGCAATTGGGGGTCTTCAGTTTTGCTGGCGCGTTTAAAGCACTGGATTGTGTGCTGCCGTAGCGCTAATGCATCCTCTTCTGTGCAAAAAGTGAAAGCATATTCAGCCGCTCCCGGTGTACCAAAATAGCCAACCGCGCCTCCTAGTGCCAGCACCAGATGGGTGTAGGTGTAATCCAATCCGGAAATTAATTCCACCTTTCGCTGCGTCAAGTCGATTTGCTGCACCGTGTCTTGCAGGAAGATAATGTTGCTGCCTTGGAGCAGTTTTTGATATCTGGGCCAGACTTGATTACCGTCCATCTGCCCGTTGAGAAAGTCATACAGCAACGGCTTAAAGATAAACTGCTCCGATTGATTAATCAGGAGAACTCGACCAGAATATTGGTGCTGGCTGAGGTAAAGATCTGTGAACAATCCTGTGAAACCAACACCCAAAATTACAGTTTGTTGATTCGAGCTACTCACTTAATCTCTGAACCTGGAATGTAAAAAGTGTGCCGTTTAAAAAGTAAAAAGTTTACACTGAGCGAAGTCGAAGTGTAAAAAGAAAGATGAATTCAATATTCCTTTTGACTTTTGCCTTATTCGGTGAAACAATCAGACACGCACTAAGTAAGTTGGCGCGAAAAAGCCCAAGTATGTTACGAAACGTAAATAGGCTTAAAACCCTTACTAATGAACAATACAACTCTTGGAGAGGCTGCGCCAACGGTAACTCTTGGAGACGCACTCGCGTTCGCTCAGTACAAGTGACAAAGGACAGATGACAGCCTTAGCCAGTTAGCTTTAATTGCGCCAACCTACTTAATTGATACATCTCCAATTGCCGAGTCACAAACTCCCAATTCACCAAATGCTCTAAAAACGCCTGGAGAAAATCAAGACGACGATTCTGGAAATCGAGATAGTAGGCGTGTTCCCAAACGTCACACGTCAAAAGTGGAATTTGCTGATTCACCATTGGATTCGTTGCATTTCGAGTTTTGACAACTTTGAGTTGGTTCTGGTCAAGCACTAACCAGGCGTAGCCACTGCCAAGCTGAGTTGCTCCGGCGCTTTTGAACTTAGTCACGAACTGGTCAAAACTGCCAAAGCGATCGTTGAATTTGTCAGCGAGAATTCCACTCGGTTGACCGCCACCGCCAGGTTTCATGCAGTTCCAGAAAAAAGTGTGGTTCCAAACCTGGGCGGCATTCTTGAAAATCATTGCCTTGCTCGTGTCGCTGTTGGTTGCCAGGATGATATCTTCTAGCGATTTGTTAGCAAATTCAGTCTCTTTAACCAGCGTGTTGAGCATGGAAACATAAATCGCGTGGTGCCTGTCGTGGTGGAACTCTAATGTTTTTTGAGACATGTAGGGTTCTAGTGCATCGTAAGCATACGGCAGGGGCGGAAGTTCAAAAGCCATAATCAAGGCTCCTAGTGCTACGGGTGTAACTGAAGTCCTGCCTTCAAGCTACGCTTTTATTTTTACTGATTGCTGGAAGTTCTACTGCTATGTTTGTCTTGTTAAGCTGCAACTTAAAGGATTTATTTCATCAGTTAACGGGACTTAGACAAATCAGTCAAACGACTAAATATCTGATTGATTCATTCCCTGTGCGCCACAATATCCGTATTTCTAAATCAATATCGGGAGCAATGCGATTTTGTTAGATGACCCCAAAGTAAAGTGCGATGCCTTCGGCGGGCGTAGCCATCGCTAAAAATTATTCTCAGTATATTAAAATATTTATTACATTTCTATCACTATTAACACTTACAGCGTTTTTCAATTGAATAGACCACAAATTTAGGAAACTAAAGAGGCAGCAAAAATACTCATAGTTATGCCGGCTCCCTACTCAACTGATT
>NZ_JBALDD010000009.1:0-58711 GCF_036917555.1 Nostoc sp.
GCCTTGCCTTGGACATTGCCGATTTGTTCTTTGATAGCAAGGGATTGTTGATAAAGGGCGATCGCTTCTTCGATTTCTCCGCTATTGGCTTTGAGTATTCCTAAATGGTGACTAATTGATGCTTGTTCTTGTTTATCTTCTAAGGGACAAAGGCTTAATGCTTGTTGATAATGCTTCAGTGCCTGAGCAACCTCACCAACTTGGCTCTCACAATAAGCCATCTCTTTAAGAACGCGATAATCTTCAGTAATTTCTAAGGTTGATTTGCACAGTTGCACTGCTTCCCTAAATCGACTTTGATGCCACCAGTGATTTGCTAAACTGCTTGCTAATTCTGCAACTTTTTTTTCTTCCTTCCCCAACAAAGCCAGCCGATGAATTTCTAAGTGTTGTTCCTCACTTGCGGTTTCCGCTTCTTCCCACCACAGACGATACAACACCTCAGCCGCTTGCCTATGCAAAGCTTCCCCATCTTCCGCTAACTGCACTGGCAAAATGCGCGGCACTCGTAACGCCTGATCGTGGCTCACTTCCAACAGCCCCAACGCCACTGCTCGGCTAATATAATGTTCCAAATTGGGGATATTCTCACAAACTGCGGCTAAAGCTTCCCTTGGTACTGGTAACTCAAACACCAAACCCCGTGACAACATTTCCCGCATGGTTGTATCCATCTGTTGCAACAGTGCCTCTGCCAAAACTTGCTCTCGCAACTCCACCGGATCTGCTGCCAACCGATTTAAAATTGCCGCCACATCAACAGTTGTATTTTGCAGAATCTTATCCAACCATTCCAGCAAGCGGGGATTACCATCCGCCAACTTCTGCGCCTGCGATTTTAATACCTCATCCACCTGAGATTTAGCACTAAAGGCTGTGAGGCGATCGCACTTTTTTTGCAAATCTGCGCCTTGCAGTGCATCCAACGGCTGCTTTTGGAAATACTGCAACTGAGTAAATTCAAAATCGTAACGACAGGTAATAATGATGCGGTGGGAAGTGGAATTTTCTCTAATTGCCCAAACTAAAGCCGTCAACACCTCTGCTGCAACCGTAAGCAGCACATAACTCTCATTGCGGGGTTCTAAATTCACTTCAAAGTTATCTAGCACCAATAAAAATGGCTTTGCTCCCTCATGCAACTGCTGAAAAACTCGCCGCAGCCGAAATCTTAATTCTTCATCGTAATTTTGTAAGCTTTTGCGTTGTTCATTGTCATCCAACTTTTCCGCCAAGCGACTCACCAAACTAGCCTCATCAATTCTCCCCACCCAAACGACGCGCTCAAAATTCGGCAGTCTGTCACACAGCCTAGCTGCTAAACTACTTTTACCCAAACCGCCCATACCATAAATCAACACCCCCACTTCATCGCTTGATTGTGTGAGCACTCGCAAACAATTTTGCAATTGACGGCGACGACCAACAAAACTCTCCCGCGTCGCGACTTTCACCTTACCCGCAAGGTCTAAAAACTGGGTAGAAACAGAAGGCGGTGGTGCTGGTTTACGTCCACGAGTCCGCAAGGGTGTGACTAATGAACCTGGTAAATTGCCTGCTGCATACAGCCGCAACAAATGCCAATCCCGCGCCTTGTTCTCAATTAATGCTTGGTAAGTACTAGCAACAGCCTCAGTGATTTGCTTTCCAGCTGACAATTCTTGATACAATGCGGCAGCTGCGGCTGTCGCATCAGGATCTAAAACCTTTTGACCCCAACCCAAAACCGCTTTTGCACCCGATTGCAGTAATTCTTCAGCCATTGACGGCACAGAACCGGAATTGCCTGCTTGCCCAGTGCGACAACCAGAGAGGAAGATCAGTTTAGGCAGTCGAAATTGTAATTCTTGAGCTATATTCCCAGCACTTGCATAGAAAGCTTCACCGATTTCGGTTTCTGTAATGAAGCGGGGTTGCCCATCTTGTAAAGTAGCATGACCCGTCAGGTGTAAAACATCAAAATAATCACTGTCGTAACCATCGACTAAATAACCCAACTCCAACAAATAGCCGCTTTCTTCCACCGTCAGGGCTAAAGGTTGCCGCGCCGTTGCTTCTAAAATTCGTGCTTCCTCCCCCTCAAAATCCAGTACAGGTTCTACATCCAGGGGCGAAGTAGCCATAAACAAAACTTGCAGCGCCCGGTTTTCTGCTTCCCCTTCAATGGTCAATTTTTTTACCGTGCTATCTGACACCCAACGCACCGGGACAATAGCCGGGACTCGCTGCACCAAAAAGCTAACGCCATCGTGCAGCACTTCCCAAGGGAGATGGGCAAGTTTTTCTGTTGCGGCGATCGCTAACACAATCCCCTCATGCCGATACTTATCTAGTAAGGGTTGCAGAGTGCGATCGCTCCCATCCAACCAGTTATACAACCGCCGCCCAGTTACTTTATAATCCTCTGGTAAATCTGCAACGTAATAATCTCGTTCCGCCAACTGAATCAAATCGGCGATTTCTGTTAGAGGAAGCGATCGCTTTTGATACTGGTTTGGATTCTCAATAAAGTAACGTAACTCTACGTAATTGTCATTAACTGGTTTGAGGCCGAGGTGGAGGGTTTGCACGTTCTCAATCTTGAGACTTTAGTATTTACCCCAAGTCTACCACCCCCAATTCCGTAGCAACAGACGCGATTAATCGCGTCTCTACGATTCTAAAATTTGGCGAATCTGTTCCAAGGTTGCATCCTCTAAAAGAAGTCGCCTACCATTGCGCCCGACAATCAACACCTTTTCAATTTTTTTACCAGACTGTTTGGCTTTATACTCTTGATACCACTTGCGGATTTGTTCAGCAATGGCGATCGCACCCCCAACAATACCAACGATGGTAGCAACTGTTGCTGTTACTCCTTCTCTTTCCGCTGCATCTGAACTGACTGCATAGTTACCAGATATACCAGGAATTGCCAAAAGCGCCTCTGTTGCTGCGATCGCATCTTTACCCTCAATCGCCAACTGAATTTCTGCCATAGTGTTGATCTGCAAGTAACTCCAGGCTTATTTTAAACAACATCCCAAAGCAATTTCTTCTAAAAATTCCTAATTCTTGTCGTCAAGAATGTCTGGAAACCTAAATTTTCGGTTTCTAGTTCTCAATCAACTTATAACAAGGGGCTTAAGCCCCTTGTTTTGTCTTAGTCTGCGCAGACTGACTTTAACTGTGTAAAATGAGACTGTTGAAAAACTATATCCAAATCACGGTTATACTTTCTCATAAAACCACCAAAATACTTGGGGGCAATGGCCAAAAAGTTCTTAGTTTAGGAAAGATATATCAGACTTTAATAACTATTAGAGGTGGCTGTAATGCCGACGATTCATTTTGTGGATGGTGAAAAAGGCGGGGTAGGAAAGTCTCTCTTTGCCAGGACAATGATTCAGTATTGTCTGGATAAGAGAATCCCATTTGTACCAGTGGAGACAGATAGATCGAATCCAGATGTTGCAGGGGTATATAAGGAGATATGTAAGTATGCTGTGTTTAGTGAGAATGAACGACAGGCAAATAAGGCAGATAGAATATTTGAGTGGGCGATAGAGAAGCCGGTAATTGTGAATTTAGCCGCACAATCGCATAGAGCAGTACAAGCGTGGATTGAATCTAATCAATTACTTGAACTAGGAAGTTCGCAGGGAGTTTTGTTTTGCAAATGGTTTGTATCAACAGGAGGATATGACAGCATCAACCTGTTTACTCAGTCAGTGAATACTTACGGTGATAAAATTCCTCATATTCTGGTGAGGAATTTAGGGCTGTGTGATGATTGGGAGCATCTAGAGTCAGACTCCAACTATCAGAACATAGTAAATAAATATCAGATAAAAGTTATAGATTTTCCAAAGTTAGCATACAGAGAAAGAAACATAATTGACCAAAATCGCCTGACTTTTGCCGAGGCTAGAGAGTATAAAGAATTTGGAATAATTGGGAAACAGAGAATAGTGAATTTTCTGAAGCTTGCTTATGGTGCTTTTGAGAAAGTAGGTATCTGGTATGAAAAAGTTGAGTAGCAGTCATTAGTCACTTGTACTGAGCGTAGTCGAAGTATTTGTCCGAAGTCATTGGTCATTACTACCAATGACTTCGGACAAACCTTAGCAGGAGATTGGATGGGGTGCGATGGTGTACCCGCCCGCCGTAGGCGATCGCTTTGCGAATTTGACTACAATGCTTAGAAAGAGTAGCAAAAACCTAAATGTCTAAAAAGTCTGATTCTCAGTTTCAAAATCTCTTTAGTTCACCCAAATCAACTAACTGGGACGAAAGATTAGCTCAAATAGCTTATCGCTTTAACCGAGAATATCAACGCGAAACCTTTGAACTCCCAGCGGAAGTACAGGCGATGCCGATATTCCGTGAGTGGATTGCTGGGAGTTTCTCAGGAAGAATTGCTTCCCCTTTTTGGGAAATTGTTAAACCTCAAAAAAACCAACACTGTATAGATATTGGCTGTGGTATCAGCTTTTTAATCTATCCTTGGCGGGATTGGCAAGCATTTTTTCATGGGCAAGAAATTAGTAATGTGGCACGCGATACCCTGAATTCTCGTGGACCGCAGTTGAATTCTAAGCTGTTCAAAGGTGTTGAGTTGGGAGCAGCCCATCAGTTAAACTATTCATCAGAGCAATTTGACCTGGCGATTGCCACAGGATTTAGCTGCTATTTTCCCCTCGAATATTGGAATGCTGTACTAGCAGAAGTCAAGCGGGTGTTAAAACCAGGCGGACATTTTGTATTTGACGTTCTCAATCCAGAACAACCTTTAGCGGAAGATTGGGCAGTTCTGGAAACCTATTTAGGGGCTGAGGTGTTTTTAGAGCCTTTGGCTAAGTGGGAAAAAACGATTAAAGCCGCTGGTGCTAAAGTCGTAACGCATAAATCAGGGGAATTATTCGAGTTGTATAAGGTGCGATTTTAAAAATCTTATTACTCAGGGATAAGTGGACTCATTGGATCTAAAGAAGTTGTAAAAACAAAATAGATTACCCCAGCGCCGAGAATCATCACAGCCAAACTAAACAGTAACACCCATCGGTCTGTTGGTTCGTAAGTATCTTCTTCAATATCACGACGGACAGCAAAATAGTGTACTGTTGAGAGCCACACCGTGATTAAACCCACCAGCGAGAAGACTAAACCTAACTTCCAGCCGTTACCAGGACGGGGTACTAAAGGTACTTGGAAGGCACGCAAACGCACGATGACGACACCAAAACCTAAGAGAGCGATCCCTGTCCGCATCCAAGCGAGGTAGGTACGCTCATTTGCCAAGTGATCTCGGATTCTGGACGGATTCAGTCGTCCTGCCTTTTTTTTATCTTGATCTTCTTCTGTAGGTTTCAATTTTAACTGCATCAATAACACCCTTATCCCCAAAGCGGCTTTTCTCAAAAAAATGCGGAGGTAGTAGGAAATCTCTTTCCAGATGACTTGCAGCCAGCGCAATAGTTGCGCTACTGAAATATGCCTGTTGTGATTGTACATTTTTTCCAAAATTTATTTTAATGCAGATATCGAAATAAAACAAGCCTGACTAAATAATTCGGAATTCGTAATTGATGTTATGGAGTAACTGTAAGTAATAAGGATTCATAAAGAAAACAGCCAATTTCAGAGAGATTTTTCACCAGTGTTTGTCCTGTTTTTCTCTGAAATTGGCTGTTACCCTGTTGAAATTGAGAACAATCTATAAACAGTTACAAGTCTAAATTTTTTACCATACGCCTAGTAACTGTTTAGTGTTCAATGATTTAAGACTTCATGGTAGGCGCGTTGGAAACGCGTGTATTTATTATAGCCTGTGAGACATTTGGAATAAACCAGTTAACCTCATTAGCTTTGACAATTTGAGCATTAGGAATGTTGATTTCAATTGCAGCAGTATCTAGATTAGTCTTAATCGCTAACTTACTGCCATCAGGTATTTTAATAGCTACTGCCTCTGGAAATTCTTGAGCTTGTCCATCTGCGGTTAAACCTGCAATTGTGGCATCATTTGGCAGATAGAAACCATCACAATCCCAGTTATTTCTAGTGGATTGACCATCAGCTAGAAAATATAGACCGTTCTCGTATATGGCATCATCATCCTCTTCCTCATTTGGTCTTTTGCCATATACTGCTATGGTGTTACCTGTTTTGTTTTCGCATTGACCCCAATTAATTCCTGTCTCTAAAGCATATTTTTGGAATGTTAACTCATCGATTTTCTGCTGAATTTGCTCTGGTGTAATACCTTCTACTTGAGTTTGGGCTTCTTTGACCTTAGTTAGTTCATTAAGTGTTTTCGTGACTTCGATGTAATCAGGATTTTTGCTAAATTTTGGTCTATCAGCAAAAGAAGGTTGAGCAAAGGCGAAATTAGCGACAATCATTAAGAGAATTAGCAGAGATTTCCAGATTTTCATGTTTTGATTCCTGTTGATGGGTAAAAGATTTTGCTGTTGGAAATTCATAATGCACTTCTTTTTAGACAATAAATTTTTCTTGTTCTTCACTTGATGGCTGAGTATTGAAACCTAAAATTAATGAGAATATATAACTAGAAACTACAGATAAAAGAGTCCAAGTAACATTTTCTGTGACAATAAACACGCCCAAACCAATCAAGATACAAGGTACAAAAGTATTGCCATTTTCAGTTAAAAAGTTTGCGATCGCAGGTAAATAGGTTAACTTGTAAGCGGTATAACACCATACACCTACTAGGGTAAAGAATACACTTAGTATCACCAGCAGACTATCTAATTCTGAGTTGGCAAACAGGGGTACATAGACACTGATATTATCACTCCCATTAGCAAAGGCGATCGCAGCTACATTACAAGTTTGTGGAGAGAGAAAACTGCTAACTATAGAGGGACAAGACGGCTCGGTTTCTTCTTCGGCTTCCTCAGATGAATCCTCTTCGCGTTTTAGTAAACCGCTCACACCAATGATTATTGGCATTAAACCAAGTAGTCTAATCCAGTCCTGCGGTATGATTAGTCCACCGAAGAAACCAGGAAGGCTAGCAACGATCAATGCTGCAAAACCGAGATACTGACCAGCAAAGATGTGACGACTGCGAAACGTTGTACTTATTTGTGAAAAAAACAACGTCAGAATGACAATATCATCAATGTTGGTGGCAGTGAATGCGGTAATCCCTGTGGTAATTGCAGTTAATAAATCGTTCATTTGTGGATGTCCTTATATTCATGCTTGGGCATTGGGCATTGGTTGTTCTCCCTCTGCTTCCCCTGCTTCTTTTGCTCTCTACTTGGGCGTTTGATTCCGTGCCTAAGCTTTGATTTATACTTTAGTCAAACTAACCGATAGAATCAAATGCTTTTATTTGTCAAAATGATAAATGAAAGTGATTAAAATTTTGACATTAAGTCTTAGGGATACGATAAATGGCAGGAATGACGCTTGAGCAGCTAAAAATATTTCTGGCTGTGGCGCAGAACTTACACTTTACTCGCGCAGCAGAGGAGCTTTATATTACACAACCTGCCGTCAGTGCAGCGATCCACAACTTAGAGCAAGAATACGGAGTGAAACTATTCCATCGAATTGGTCGCCATATCGAGATTGCTGAAGCGGGTAAATTACTGCAAGTGGAAGCGCAAAAAATTCTCGATCAAGTTTCCTTGACAGAAAGGGGATTGCGAGAATTGAACAATCTGCAACGAGGTGAATTAAAATTAGGGTCGAGTCTGACAATTGGCAACTACTGGCTACCAAGTAAGATTAGTGAGTTTAAGAGCCAATATCCTGGTATCCAGATTGACTGTACCCTTGCCAATGCAGAAACGATTTGTGTCGGTACAGCGATGGGACAGTTTGATTTAGGTTTGGTAGAAGGAGATGTGAAGCCAGCGCTTCAGAATACTCTAGAGTACGAAATAGTGGCGAGCGATCGCTTACAAATTGTGGTTGGTCAAAAACACCCTTGGTTTGAGTGGGGAGAAATTGATTTAAGCCAGCTAACTCAAACTCCTTGGGTAATGCGGGTGCGGGAATCTGGTACACAGCAAAGGTTTGAGGAAGCGTTGCAAAATTGGGGGATCAACCTCAGTGAACTGAATGTAATTTTAGTGTTCACCAGTGGTGAGATGGCAAAAGCCGCGATTGAAAATGGTGTAGGCGCAACTGGAATTTCTGAGTTGATGGTAAAAAAAGAAATCCAGTTGGGGACTCTGCGGGCAATTCGAGTTATTGATAACCGAGAAGGCAACGGTGCGATGCCTACGGCGGTCACTGAGCCTGTCCTGAGCGTAGCCGAAGGGCGCAGCCGAAGTGCGGGCTACGCCTACGCAGAAATAGTTCGACCTTTTTTCAAAATCAAGCATCGTCAGCGTTTTCAAACTGCTCTTTCCAAAGTCTTTGAACAAATGTTGATATCATCTATGTTGGATGGTTAACCTCAACATTTATCAGTTATTTAAAGGAGACTGGGCATTGGGCATCGGCAAAGAGGAGGCAGGAGGCAGAAATTCTTTAATTTTGAATGCGTGAATTTTGAATTGATTTCTCCCTCATCTCCCCTAGTCCCGATCTCCTTCACATCTTCTGCATATTTCTACTGATGGGGTCAAAACCTCTAGAAAACCGCGTACTTTCATCATAGTAAGCGCCAGTTAGATTAGCTCCATACAACTTGGCATAATTGAGTTTTGCTCCTCGGAGATTTGCTTCATTCAGATTGGCACCGCTCAAATTAGCTCTGGTCAAATTCGCTTTGGCTAAATTAGTTCTACTCAAATCTGCTCCCCAGAGTTTAGCTTTAGCTAGGTTAGCTCCACTCAAGTCAGATCCCCATAAGTTAATTCCAGGCAAATCGGCTCCAATCAGCTTGTCCCGACTCAAGTTGACAGCTGGAAAATATCTTTCTCCTGCGGCAAAACGCCTTTTTAATTCTTCAGCATTCATGCGTCACGTTGACCTTCTTTAGCAATACAGAAGTTATTTGTTCCCATTCCTGGCTTAGTTCTCCTGAAAATTCTGGCTGACGACTGCGTTGATACCAGAAATGGGCATTTTTCAAATCGCCTTCTTTGCGGTGCAGATAAGCATGAACCCAGGCACTGTCAGCATCACTGGCATTTGCAACTATTTCATCAGCCTTGCTCCAATCACCTTTGTTGTCATACCACATTGCTTGCAGCCCTTTTGGTAGTGTCTGAGGACATGGGCGCTGCTTTTTGATCAATCGCAGGAATTCCTCTGTATTCACGATCGCCACCTAACAAGAATCAAACTTCTATCTCTAAGATACTCCTCAGTTTCAGGGGAGGATGGCGAGATAAAGAAGACAAGAGATACAAGAGATAATTATTAAACAAGTTTCTTCCCAATCTCCAATCCCCAATCCCTTTCACATCTACTTAACTGGAATAACTTCAAACTGGAAAGTACCGATCAAACGGTTATCAATATAGACTTCTATTCTATGCTTACCAACTGGATCGCCAGGGGCGATTGTCCAAAAATTTTCAATTACACCTTCTGGAGCCGACTGTGTGCGCCGTGTTACAGATGTCTTACCGTCTACTGATATTGAGAAATCTTCACCATTATCTGTACCCCAAGTTTCTGGAGGTTTTGGTAAATACAAGACTTCACGCCATTTCACTTCACCTTGGTAGTTTTTGAGTTTAATCCGCCACCCGTAGGTGTTTCCTTCCTGAAGTGGCACTCTTGTTGTCTGGAAAATGGTAACGTTTCCTTTGGAGTCAACTCTCTTCAAACCAAACTCGGTGTTACTGACAGTAATCTGTTTTGCATTCGTTGATGCCAGAGATGATATGGCATTTTCTACCAAAACAGAAGTAGCGTTGATTGGCTCAGAACCGATGACCCCAGATATTAGCCAAAAAGCAGCTAGCACAGCAGTAGTAGTCCAAATTCTCATTAGTATAGTTTTCCTGTCAGACTTTTGGTACTTATTCAAGTAATCTGCCATATTTTCCGGGTCAAGGTTAGCGATGATTAGACAAAGACGAAATTGCTTTCATAAATTTGGCGGATTTACAGCTATTTTCAGGTAAATAGACCACGCAGTAGGGGCACAGCAATGCTGTGCCCTTACGACAGATGTGGTTCAAATACATAAAAACTGCTGTAATCAACCTACTGACTTTGGTCAACATCCAATCTAAAATCAGTAAATCATAATCTTTGTGAAAGGCAAACCATTGCGCCGCTGTTTCTCCATCTGCGTAGGCGTAGCCCGCCCTTCGGCTGCGCCCTTCTCTACGAGAGGCTGCGCCAACGGCTACGCTCAAGACAGGCTCAGTGACCGCTGTAGGCATCGCATTTACTGCATACCCATTCATCACCGTCTTACTCTACGAGACACTTCACGAATGCGACAGTGTGGCATGGATATAGTATCCTGAATTCTGAATTCTGACTCCTTCTTTATATCTTCCTTTTCTAATCACACTTTGCACATGAGATACCAAGTTGGCGGTAGCCTCCACAGTGACGATCCTACTTATGTTGTGCGTCAAGCTGACGAAAAACTTTATAACAGTCTCAAAGATGGTGATTTTTGCTACGTCTTCAACTCTCGCCAAATGGGTAAATCATCCCTACTACAGCGAATAAGTCGTCGTCTCAAGTCAGAAGGCTATAAATGTGTTTACTTAGACGTGACGCAATTGGGTAGCGAGGATACCACATTAGCACAATGGTATAAAGGAATCATTATCAACATGTTCTACGGGTTAAATCTGGCGGAACACGCCAACTTTAAGCAATGGTGGAATATGCAAACAGGTCTTTCTCCTGTACAAAAACTACACCAGTTTGTTGAGGAAGTATTGCTGCTAAATGTTAAGAGCGATTGTGAAGGAGGCGGCGAAGCTAAAGGCATTTTCATTTTAATTGATTAAATTGATAGTTTGCTGAGTTTGAATTTTTCGGTCAATGACTTTTTTGCCTGGATTCGTCATTGCTACAATCAGCAGGCAGACGATCCGAATTTTCAACGCCTGGGATTTGCATTGTTTGGAGTCGCCAGTCCATCTGACTTAATTGCTGACAAACGTCGGACACCTTTTAACATTGGGACAGCTATAGAGTTATACGGCTTTCGATTGGATGAAGCTAGCCCATTGCTAAATGGGTTACAGGGAGCAATCAGTCAACCAGAAGTGGTGCTACAAGAGGTGATCTATTGGACAGGGGGACAACCGTTTCTCACTCAAAAGCTTTGTCAATTAGTTCTCCAAGCTGCTTTAAAGACATCAGAGCAGAAAATTGTCCTATCTGCAAAAACTGAGGCGTATTGGGTAGAAGAATTGGTGCGATCGCACATTATCCAACACTGGGAATCACAAGATGAACCCGAACACCTCCGCACGATTCGCGATCGCCTACTTTTCAACCAACAACAAGCCGGACGGTTGTTAGCTCTTTATCAACAGGTATTGCAAGCAGAGGAAATAGAGGACGCAAAGAATGAAGACACTAGCGACTCTTGCTATCCTTTACCTCCAATATCTCCCGTGCCTACCGATGATAGCCGAGAACAGACGGAGCTTTTACTATCGGGATTGGTCGAGAAGCGCAACGGCTATCTCAGAATTAAAAATCCCATCTACCGGAGTATTTTTAATGCTGAATGGGTGTTAAAGCAGTTAGACAATCTGTGCCCTTATTCACAGCCATTCAATGCTTGGGTAGCATCGGGCTTTCAAGATGAGTCACGCCTGCTGCGGGGAAATGGGTTACAAGAGGTCTTGGACTGGACTCAGCGTAAAAATCTCAGCGATTATAACACTGGAAAATAGTGATCGCTCGTTTGCAATATAAACCTTGGTCTATGTTGTTTGCACAACCCCTTGCCGTTGCTCTAGCACCTGTTGAAAAGCAAATTCGTGACGCAATTTTTGTATTTGCATTTATCGCTGGACTAGTGACAATCATCGCTTTTGCCATTGGACAACTGCTAACAAAACCAATAATTCATCTTACCAATATAGTTTTCCAGTTTACTGCAGGTAACTTAGATATCCGTGCCAAAAATAACTCAAAAGACGAAATAGGTCAACTGGCAAAATCGTTTAATAATATGGCACTTCAGTTACAAACATCTTTTGAAACTTTGGAACAATGGGTACAGGAGAGAACAGCAGAGTTAGCCATTGCTAAAGAAAAAGCCAAAGTAGCAAATCAAGCTAAAAGTTTATTTATTACTAATATGAGTCATGAATTGCGATCGCCCCTCAATGCTGTTCTAGGTTTTTCTCAATTAATGTTACGCGCTAAAAACTTGCCTGCCAATCATTATGAAAATGCTGGGATCATTTATCACAGTGGTAATTATTTACTAACGCTGATTAATAATATTCTCGATTTATCAAAAATAGAAGCGGGTAAAACTACTCTTCACCCCAGAGACTTGGACCTGTGTCATTTGCTGGATGACTTAGAAGATATGCTGTATTTACAGGCAAGTAATCAAGGTTTAAATTTAATATTTCAACGTAATGAAAATCTCCCATTTTATATTTGCACAGATGAGTAAAAACTGTGGTAAGTATTGATTAATTTGATTAGTAATGCCATTAAGTTTACTCAAAAAGGAACAATTAGTCTAACAGTAAATAATACTAATGAAGAAATCACAGATATTTTAACTCTTGATTTTAAAGTCTGTGATACAGGAGTGGGGATTGCAGCCGCAGAATTACCTAAACTATTTAATGCTTTTTCTCAAGCACAAGCTGGAAAAGAATCCCAAGAAGAAACGGGTTTAGGTTTAGCAATTAGTCGTAAGTTTATTCAGTTAATGGGAGGAGATATTTCTGTTGAAACTAAATTAGGAGTAGGGACAACTTTTAAATTTTATATTCAAGCAAAATTACGTCAATAAACCAATAAAAATATTTTAGAAGCACATCCAAAAGTATTAAAACTTGCATTAGGACAACCTATATATAAACTATTAATAGTAGATGATAAAGCAATTAATCGCCAATTATTAATTAAACTTTTACAATCGTTAGGTTTTGAGATGAAAGAAGCTAGAATGGCAAAGAAGCGATCGCTATTTGGAATGAATGGGAACCCCACCTGATTTGGATGGATATGCGAATGCCTGTCATGGACGGTTACGAAGCTACAAAATATATCAAGTTCACTACCAAGGGGAATGCTACAGCTATAATTGCTCTGACGGCGAGTGTTTTAGAAGAAGAAAAAGCAATCGTCCTTTCAGCCGGGTGTGATGACTTTCTCCGCAAACCTTTTGCAGAACATACAATTTTTGACACACTAGCCAAATATCTTGGTATCAAATATATATTTGCTGAAAATAATTATTTAAATTTGGAATATACAGAAAAAATCTTTTAACATCTAACAATCTAATTTATATGTCTCAAGAATGGATTAATCACTTCTATGAAGCTGCTTTATAAGCAAATACTAATCGTATCATAGAATTAATTAGAGATATTCCCAAAACAGAAACTTTTTTAATTCAATCTTTAACAAAACTTGCTCATCAATTTGAATTTGAGGAATTAGTTGATTTAGCCGAACCCCTGATAAGCAATGAATTTTGATTTTGATAAAGAAAATAAAGGTAATATTCTCCTAGTAGACGACAGTCCCAAAAATTTACATTTATTAAGTGATTCTCTGGTCAAACTCGGCTACACTGTTCGCAGCGTCACAAGTGGGCGTATGGCACTAAAAACAGTAAAGGCGAAGCGACCAGATATCATTCTTTTAGATATCAAGATGCCATAAATGGATGGCTATCAAGTTTGTATAATTCTGAAAGCAGATAAAGTTCTGCGCACCATTCCCATTATTTTTATCAGTGCTTTAGATGATGTTTTCGATAAAGTGATAGCCTTTGAGTCAGGGGGCATAGACTATATCACCAAACCCTTTCAGATGGAAGAAGTTGTAGCGCGTCTAGAAAATCAGTTAACCATTCAACGCCAGCAACGGCTTCTAGAACAAGAAAATATTAAGCGTAGGGAAACAGAAGAGATACTGTATCAGTCTAGGGCAATGCTAGCCAGTATTTTAAATACTGGATGGTATTGCCGCTATGCAAGCTGTCTGCAACTCTGCAACTGGGGACATTGAGGATTTCTGTTGCTTAGTTATTAATCCTGTTATTGCTAAAGCCTTCGGAAGTAAATGTGAAGAAATAATCGGCAAATTAGTACTCAAAAAACTTTTAGCCTGTCTAGAACCAGAACTTTTTAATCACTTCGTTAATCTTGTTGAAACGGGGGAAGCTTTAAAACAAGATTTCTACCATCCATTAGGCAATTCTTGCTGGTATCACTTTGTTGCAGTCAAACTAGATGATGGTTTTGCTATTACCATACGCGACATCACTGGACGTAAACAAATTGAATTGGCTCTCCAAGATGCAAATCAGAAACTAGAACAACTGGCAAATTTCGATAGCTTGACTCAGGTGGCTAACCGTCGTTGCTTTGATGCACAACTGCAAGTAGAATAGAGACGCCTTGCACGAGAACAACAACCTTTGTCACTGATTATGTTTGACGTTGATAAATTCAAACTTTACAACGATTACTATGGTCATCTTGCAGGCGATAATTGTCTAATGAGGATAGCGCAAACAGTGCAACAGACAATTCATCGTCCAGCCGATTTAGTGGCACGTTATGGTGGAGAAGAATTTTTGGTACTCTTGCCCAATACTGACTTAGCGGGAGCGATTAAAGTAACGCAAAGTATTCAGCAAGCAATTCATGCTCTGGCTATTCCCCATATACAGTCTGATGTCAAGAATATGATCACCGTTAGTTTAGGAATTACCTCTGGCATACCCATTTGGAACATCAAGCCAGATATACTCATTGCCTCAGCAGATAAAGCACTGTACCATGCCAAACAAAATGGGCGCGATCGCTATTGTAATGATTAAAACATTTTTTATGGCAATACCTTCATTCCCGGCAGTACTACATCAGTAACAATTACATCCGGCTTTTCTGCAAAATTATACTAAGTTATAAGTACGTTGCAACGCTTGCTCAAGTAAAGATTGATATTCTTCATCCCCAACCCGATAAGCACCAAACCTTTCCAAATGCGGATTCATCATTTGGGCATCAAAAAACACAAATTCCCTCTGACGCAATCTTTCTACCAACTTTACCATCGCCACCTTTGAGCCTTCTGGGATGCGGTAAAACATCGACTCGCCAATAAAAGCCCCACCAATCACAATCCCTAAAATTCCCCCAGCTAATTCGTCACCTTGCCAAGTTTCAAAACTATAAGCGTAACCCTTCTGGTAAAGCAGCCAGTAAATCTTTTGCAACTCCGGTGAAATCCAAGTTGTCTCTCTGTCAGCACAGCCAGCCACTACAGCCTGAAAGTCTCGATTAATCGCCACAGTAAACCGCTCTTGATTCAGAACGCGCTGCAAAGACTTGGGGTAGCGAAACCTCTCATCCAAAGGAATCAAAGTCCGATTGCAACTTGCGTACCAACTCAAGCGATCGCGCTCATCAGCCATGAGAAAATAGCCTTGTGCATAGCCCTCAACAATAGCGGCGATATCATATTGCATAAATAAATATAAAAAAACACTCTTAGAAACGCAATTTGATGCTAAAAAGTCAACCTCAGCGTTCCTCTGCGTTTCCCTCCGCGTCCCTCTGCGTTAAAAAAAAATGACTCAACCAATTCCACCCATCACCCTACCACCCCCTGAAAACCCCCTGCTCGAAGGTGAATGGTTAAGAGAACGCTTACAACGGTGGCTAGATACAGAATTTATCCCTGAAGCAGTCAACCAAAATATAGCCCAACGAGCCGCACAGATTTTTGTGCGTCAACGGATGGAAGGAGAAAATGACCTTGGTTCTCTGGTAATTGCTATTGTCACAGAGATGCAGTCCTATGATTTTTCCAATAGCTTCTACGGAGAGTTTGCGATCGCCAACGCCGTCAGCGATCTACTCTTAGAAAGTCTGGGAATTGATAAGTGTTGTGGTCAATAATTTTTGTCATTAGTCATTTGTGCTTTGTCCTTTGCAAATGACTAATGACTAATGACTCTTGACTACCAACTAGCCTTAACAACTCCAGGTAAAAGACCTTCATGCGCCCATTCTCGCAGTACGTTTCGAGATAACCCAAAATCGCGGTAAACACCTCTAGAACGACCAGTCAACCAGCAACGGTTGCGGTGGCGGGTGGGCGCACTATTCCGGGGTAGCTGTTGAATCTTCCGGTGGATTTCTAGCTTATCCAAAGGAGATGCTGCACTTCTAAACTCTTCCAAAAGAGCTTCTCGCTTGTCAGCATACTTTTCTATCAACTTGGTGCGCTTTTTCTCGCGCTCAATCAAGCTCTTTTTTGCCATATATTCTCTAACTTATTTAAAGACACCGTTTTCCATTCTACAGTCTCTCCATCAATTCTGGAGTTACTTGTGTCGCTGACCCTACAACCACTGGCTTATTTGCAGCAGGACATAAATCGGCAAGCTCACAAGCAACACAGACGGGAGAGCGGGCTTTACAAATAGCACGGCCGTGATAAATCAGCCGAATTGACCAATTTTCCCAATCAGGCTGAGGCAATAAACCCATTAAATCTTGCTCAATCCGAAGGGGATCTTTTGCTTCAGTTAAACCCAAACGTTCGCACAGGCGCTTAACGTGAGTATCTACTGTCACCCCAACATTAATGCCATAAGCATGACCCAGGACGACATTTGCTGTCTTGCGCGCCACACCTGGAAGCTTTAATAATTGCTCCATTTGGTTAGGGACAACAGAGTTAAACTCAGTGACAATCATCCGACAGGCGGCTTGAATGTTCTTGGCTTTATTGCGATAAAATCCGGTTGAACGCACCAAGTTTTCTAATTCTACTAAGTCAGCGATCGCTAAACTCTCAGCATCAGGAAACTTACCAAATAAAGCTGGTGTCACCTTATTTACCCGCTCATCAGTACACTGAGCAGAGAGAATAGTTGCCACTAACAGTTGTACTGGCGTTGAGTAGTTCAAAGAGCAAGTAGCATCTGGATAAAGACGCTTCAGACGAGCTAAAACTTCTAGCGCCCGTTGCTTTTTAGATAACGATTTGCGGGTAATGCTCACTGGAACAATTTTTGTACCCACTCCAATTGGCTAGTTAATTGGGTGGTTTCTTTGACTATGAGAAAAATTCCTAACCCTAAGAGTAACACCAAACCGGTTTGCATTACACCTTCTTGAATACGGGCGGGTACAGGCTTACCGCGTAAACCTTCAATCAGTAGAAAAGCGAGTTGTCCACCATCCAAAGCTGGCAAAGGCAAAATGTTGATAATAGCCAAGTTAATGCTGATAATTGCCGCAAAAGATAACAAGTTTACGGTATTGTCCTCAGCTAATTTTGCACCTATTTTAACAATATTAACTGGCCCAGAAACTTGTCCAGCAGTTTGTTGAAAGTTGGTAATTAACTGCCCAAAACCGCTGAGTGTCCCAACAAATAATTGTTGAAATCTGTTAGCAGCAATGCCAAAAATTTCAAAAGGACTATTAGGACGGCGATAAACTGCTGTAGCATTTGGACTAAGTGCCACACCAACTACACCTTTGCCATCGGCTCCTAGTTTTGGCGTTAATTTCAGGGTTTGTTGTTGGTTTTCACGCAGAATTTTCAGTTCGATTTGCTGATTGGGATGAGTTTGAATTTCTTTAGTCAGCAAAGGAGTTGATTTATCAGAAGCCGGGAGTTCTTGACCGTTAACAGCCAGAATAATATCTCCTTCTCGAATTCCTGCTTGATAGGCAACAGATTCTTGATTAACAGGCTGTACAACGACACCAGCTTGATAGTTTAATTCCTTGGGAATGCCAACAATACCCAATTGCAGAGCCAACACCAAGTAGGCAAATATTAAATTGGCGATCACTCCGGCACTGATGACAATCGCCCGGTCTAAAACTGGACGGTTACGCAGCAGATTTGGGTCATTGGGTGGAACATCGCTATCGGGATCATCATCGGGAAAGCCCACAAAGCCGCCCAAGGGAAAGGCGCGGACAGCATATTCGGTTTGTGAACCTTGGTACTTCAAAAGAACTGGGCCAAAACCTAAAGAAAAACGGTTAACGAGAATGCCTTGAGAACGTGCTGCAACAAAATGTCCCAACTCGTGTACCAAGATCAAAACAGCCAAGACTGCGATCGCTGCTAAAACTGACATAGAGTAAATTAGTGAAGATATTAAGCTATAGTTATCTCCATTCTAATTGGGCATTGGGCATTGGGCATGGGGCATGGGGCATGGGTAAAAGACTAAGAACAAATTACAAAACTTCACGTCCCAAGTAAGGTTGCAACACTTCTGGTATCTTCACCGTCCCATCAGGTTGTTGATAATTCTCCAAAATTGCTGCCATCGTCCTTCCCACTGCCAAACCCGAACCATTTAGAGTGTGTACAAACTGAGTACCTTTCTTCCCCGCCTCTTTGAAGCGAATATCAGCCCGTCGTGCCTGGAAATCTATAGTATTGGAACAACTAGAAATTTCGCGGTATTTGCCAGAAGAGGGCAACCAAACCTCTAAATCATAAGTTTTGGTAGAGGCAACTCCCAAATCCCCAGTACTTAAATTTACTACTCGGTAAGGCAACTGCAACCCCTGTAAAATTGCTTCTGCATTCTCCACCAGTTTCTCCAGTTCATCAAAAGACGTACTGGGTTCGACAAACTTCACCATTTCCACCTTGTTAAATTGATGGAGGCGAATTAATCCCCGCATATCGCGCCCATAACTACCAGCTTCACGGCGAAAACAGGGAGTAAAAGCGCAGTGGTAAATAGGTAAGTCTTCAGCAGCGAGAATTTCACCCCGATAGAGGTTGGTAAGTGGAACTTCTGCTGTAGGAATCAGCCATAAGTCATCATCAGCGCATTTAAAGCTTTCTTCCGCAAACTTGGGTAACTGACCGGTTGCTGTCAAAGACTCAGTATTCACTAACAGCGGCGGACTGACTTCTACATATCCAGCTTGAGTATGGAGAGTCAACATAAATTGAATTAATGCCCTCTCCAATGCCGCACCAGCGCCCATCAGCGTCACAAAGCGACTTTGGGCAACTTTTACAGCTCGTTCAACATTGAGAATACCCAGCTTTTCGCCAATTTCCCAGTGAGGAAGAATATTCGGGTTTTGGGGAATGTACTCATCACCCCAACGCCGCACCTCTACGTTATCTTCCTCATTCTTACCAAAGGGTGTAGAGTCGCTTGGCAAGTTGGGAAGCGCCAACACAAGTTGAGCAATTTCAGCTTTGAGGTCTTTTTCTTGGGGTTCGAGTTGACTCAACGTCGCTTTGAGAGAGTTACCTTCATCCCGCAAAGCTTGAATTTCTGGATCTTGAGGATTGATCCCAGATTTAATCTTCTGGCCAACAATTTTACCAATTTCGTTGCTCCGGGCTTGAAGTTGACTACGCGTCCCTTCAAGTTCCCGTTGTTGCCGATCTAACAGTAATATCGGTTCGATGTCGTATTTACCACTACGACTATTCAATCGTTCTTGAACTAATTGCGGATTTTCCCGTATTTGCTTAATATCCAGCACAGATTTTTCTCAGTTTTTAGCCTAAAATCTTCCTGTCAATACAGTTAACATATAAGCATTTAGCATATAGTAATTTTGCTTGGCTGTAACTGCAAAAACAAAGTTTATTAGAAAAATCAGTCTCAATCTCTGAGCAAGATTTTACCCTAGCATCACTGCCAGGGCTAAGAAACTATATAATGCATTAAACTAATCATGAATTCGTATTTTGAGTCACTGTCGTTTCAGAAACCTGAGCAAGACTCTGATCATTACCATTATTGTTATCAACGGCTGCAAACGTCCTTTGAGTGATATTCGGTGGTTCCTTATCGTCTCTAGTTTGTCCAGGTGAAGGTAACCAGTATGCAAGCACACCTGATAAACCACCCCAGTAAAGCGCAATATTCTTGTCGTCCTCTGCTGGCGAGCCAAGCTTGAAAATGCACAGCCCCAACACGATGCTACTAAAGAAAACCTGTACGCCAAATCTCCATACGTCTTGATTAAATTTCTGTGCTGGTTGATTTCTCATGGTGTCAAATTGATTTTTCATGGTGTCAGACTTCTAAAAAAGGTACATATTATCCCTGTGCTAGTTTTGGCATCACCTACTACTACAGCTTGGCAAAATTCCTAATTACGTTCGCAGCTTTACAGGGATCTTGTTACGCACAGCGTGCCGCTCTCCTGACTCGCTAACGTAATTTGTAATTCCTATACCGCAAGCGTTCCATTGATTTGAATTACGCAGTGCTGTACTAGTAAGATGTTTTTCAAGGATTATGTAGTTGTCTTCACACCCAGTTTTGTCCGTTTCGGAAAAATTCTGATTAACTTCTTTAGACTTTGGAAAACTCAGCACTGATAATATTAGGGTCGGTTAATCCGATTGAGCAACCAAAGTGACGCAATAAGCCCTGCAAAGTGGGCTGAGACGGTGTTAGTGTTTGCCTGTACTACAAGCATATCTAGACCGCTAATAATTCGGGTAGGGTCAAAAAATTGGGTAGTTATAGCTTGGGGAGAAATGGATCTTGCTACCAGTGTTCCAACGATCGCTTGCGCCCCCAAAAGAGTCACTAGGGTTCCTCCTAAATTCACCCACACCCCTAAGCGTAATACTTGCACAGTTTCGCTTTTCCGAGGCCGATTGCTGGGATTGGAGGATTCCAATTGCTTGCCAATCCTTGTGTAACGGTAAGCTAAATAAATACCCCCAGCTAAAACAACCAGTCCACAAATTGCTAAAAATACGCCAAAGCCAGTTCCAGGATTATTACTAGAACTGCCAGTTCTTTGATTAAAGATGGCGAACAGCAGCACAATTATGCTAGAAACAACGCCTAGTACTAGCTGAATCCAGAAGCTAATCCAACCTGTAAGGCGAAAAGTTTGGGCAATTGCCCTAAGAGTTGAGGAAGATGATGGGGCATCGGGAGTTTGTGACATAGCGATCGCCAATGTGCTGGGTGCTTGATTAAGGGACGCGAAGACGAGGGGACACGAAGAGTTCTTTTCCTAGTCTTTAGAGCCTTCTTTGATAAATTTACTATCACACTTGCCAAATAAGACAAGAAATTCTGCGATCGAGGAAATCAGAAATGGTTACTGCTTAAGTGTGTATACCGACGTAGCAGATCAATCCCAGATATATCCTTTAGCTTAAGATTTTAGAATTTGCATTGGGAAAATCACTGTAAAACAAAGTGTTTATTAAGTTTTACAGACAAAATAGCATTTTACCTGTAAAATTTCTTCGATGGCATTTTATTGCTTAAGCAGTTCTAACTAGCTCGGCATCACTTAACACCAAGATAGTGACTTCCTCACTGTCTATTTGCTCCTCACCACACTGTATCGAGCTTGAGTGGGAGTACATTATTTTGTACTCCTAAAACTCGCAAACTCGCCCCACAACTTCACAGGCGTGGGTAATTGTTTGATGTTTACGCAATGGATATCTAGTCTAAGTAGCTTTATATGTATTACTCATGTAGTAGTAGCACTGTATACTGGCTACAAGGATTGTAGACTTTACCCTAAGGCCTTTTTTTAGCCATTCACTAACCATGAAACTTGAGGATATATATCAATTTTTTGAGAATCCTCCGCCAACTTACCTTTGTCAGGAACTAGCAGTTTGTTACATACTGTCTGTTTTATTACAAGGTGAATCCTACGGAACCGAGTTGATCGAGCAATTAGAAACTGAGTATCCCGTCTATCGGCTTTCAGATACCGTACTTTACAGTGCAATCAAATTTCTAGAAGACCAAAGGGCAATCACTGGATATTGGAAGAAACTCGAAGGACGGGGACGCCCCAGGCGGATGTACCAAGTTTCTCCCGAATGGCAAGTTCAAGCTCAGGATTTAGCTTTTCAATGGCTTGACTACATCAACGGGAGGAAAAAGTAACGAATAATTGATAATGAATAAGTCTCCTCCAGTCAAACACTAACAATTAGTTATGGATACTGCTATTCTGCCATCTACGTTCCTGCTAACCTTGTTGTTATCGGTTGGGCTGTTTTTCTTTATTCGTGCCTCGACTAAAGACCGTACAGAAATGGCCCAACTAGTATCTGAGCAAGATGAAGCTGTTTTAATGTCTCAATTAAAAGAGTATTTTCGATCGCGGTCTTACCAAGTGGCAGTGGTAGACCGAGAACAAAATCAGGTAACTTTTGAAGGTAATATTCGCCCCAGCTGGTTCTTAGCTATATTTCTAACTTTACTGACAGCTACTGGGATTGTTTGTCTATCTTTGGTCGCATCCCTGCTTTTTCCTAGCCTCAGTACCCTTGTTCTGGCGATGGTACTGCTGTCGCCTTTAAGTGGTCTATTTTATTGGAAAAAATCTGGAAGACTTGAGAAGGTGTCGCTCAAAGTAGAAACAACTCAGAGCGAACAAACCTCCTCAAGTAAGATCACTGTAGTTGCCCATCGAGATGAACTCAGTGAGTTACAGAGGACTCTACAGCTCAAGCCTGGGAAATAATTGTTGATTCTTACGACCATCTCTTAACTATGATATGCAGACTTCTGACCTAACCTACTCTTTAGGCAATGGAAAGTAGTCAGGAGAAAATCAAGACTGCTGCTTTGCCAGTTTTCCCCACGACCTAAATCGTGGGGAAAAATTTAAATTCATTAACTTAAATTCATTGACAGAGCTTACTTAACCATTTACGGCATAAGAGCGCAACTTTACTCTTCCTTTTAGACGCGCTTGGCTCTATACCCACTTCCTTCTGCATCATCAAAGTAGTATCAACCCATGCAATCTAGCGTGGTTTGAGACAAGTTAACTTTCCAACTACCTGGACTAGATTTACTGGCAAATCAGCTACAAACTAAAAAAAAATTAAATTTTGCATAAACTTAGCAATTTTGCCAGTTAATAATAGTCAGGAGCCACATTCAATGCCCAAGATGACCATCTATGGTTCACCGACTAGCTAAAGCAAGAGGTTCTTGACCTGGTGAAGGTTCTAACACCCTCAAACTAGGAAACAAGAAATGGTTTTCCTCTACGTATTGAGCACCAAACAGTCCCTTTTCTGCCCAGAAATAACGATCTGTAGTGTGTTCATTTCGCTTTACAAGTAGCAACGCCGGTGGCAAAATCCCTTCAGCTTGAATGAATCTTCTCGCTGCTGTCACAGGCTTTTCTTCGCCACTTTCGATGCTATATTGAGGCACGTGCTCCAAAATGCGCCGTCCTTCCTGACGACGACGACTCTTCCTTTTGCGTCTCCTTGCCAATCTATTGTCCTCCTCTTTCAAGCTTATAGATTGTAGTGATAGCTACAAAATACGTCGTCATTATATAGGTTCTAGTTCAGAATATCAATAGTTTTTAACCTTTTAATATAAGAAAGTTAATATATTTGAAACATAGAGAAAACAAAATTACCTAAGAATATAATCTCCTAGTACAAACCATCTCTAAGAAAATTTTAGTTAAGCTTTATTAAATGAGTGAGGTAAAAATTTAAGTATCCTCTCTTACATCATGCCTCAAAATCTATAATCTTGAGCAAAAGCTAAAAAATGTTAATGTCTGCCAGTTCCGATTTTCTTGCTCTGTGTCGAGAGCAAATAGCGCTACTAACCCAAGGGCTGGGAGCAACTTTGAGTATTGTATACCTAACACAAGAATTGGTAGATACTCCTTCCGGCGATGCCAAACTGATTCCTGTGGTGATTTACCCGGAAACAGCATTATTGCCACCAGGGGAGGAAACTATCGAAGCGACGGCATACAAGCAGCTTCAAGTTGGAAATGCGTTTATATTACCCAATCATCAGGGAAGGTTATTGACAGCAGGTTCAGAATCTTCAACTTCGTCACGTGAGTCTGAAATACCAGATGCGTCTCAACCCGATCTTAAAGAGGAATACCTACTTAGTAGTAACCAAATTGTTTTACCTCTGATTTATGAGGGTGTGATGATGGGGTTACTGGTGACACGCAGGAAAGACCGGGCATGGAATGAACACGAGCAAAGTCAGATTCAACGGATAGCCCAAACATTAGCGATCGCTTGTATTTTAGATCAGCGACGAGCATGGTTTGAGCAGCAGTTACATGAACAACAAATACTCCAAGAAAAACAGCGGGATTTGTTGGATAACCTGTTGCATCAGTTTCGTAACCCATTAACGGCGTTGCGGACTTTTGGCAAACTGCTATTGAAGCGACTACGACCAGCAGACGCTAACCGAGATGTGGCAAATAGTATTGTCAGAGAAAGCGATCGCCTTAAAGAATTACTGCAACAATTTGAACAAGTAATTGACTTGACAGAGGCAGATTTAGCACCACTACATCTACCGGAAGAAGGAGTATTTGTAGAAGCAACTATCCAAAAATCCGCTAAACCGCCGCTATTATTACCGGGAACGCGAGATAAAGCAGTTGACTGCTCCCTAGCAGATATATTAGAACCATTATTAATATCAGCCAAAGCGATCGCCCAAGAGCGAAAGCTAAAACTAATAACTGAAATTCAAGAAAATTCATCTCTAGTACGTGCCAATGTCAAAGCATTACGAGAGGTGTTAACCAACATCATCGATAATGCTTTGAAATATACTCCCACTGGCGGCAAAATTTTGATTCAGGCTGGGCAAGAAAAAGCTAATTTTCAAGGAATAATCATTAGTGATAACGGGCCTGGCATTCCACCCCAGGATTTACAACATCTTGGAGAACGGCATTATCGGGGTGTACAAGCGCAAACAGAAATCCCTGGCACAGGTTTGGGGTTAGCGATCGCTAAACAATTAATAGAGCAAATGCAGGGCGAAATCGAGGTTTTCAGCCCTGCAATCAACTCTAAGCTAACTTCACCCGATGCGCCGGGAACTACGTTTATTATTTGGTTGCCGGAAGTTGAGAATTAGTCTATTGAGAACGGGTTATCCCATTTTCCTTTAACCTTTAACGATCAATCAGATTCTTTAGTAAGCTGATGCGCGTCTAGATTGTACATTTTTGCACTTAGACCGTCCTAAGTCAATTAGTTATCTGGACTTTGAAATACAAATGACTAATGACCAATGACAACCTTCACTGCTAAGTCAAGCCGCAACTTAATTGACTTCATTAGTTCTTCGCTGAAGTGACTTAGCCTTGGACAATAATGTTTTCACTGAACCGCAGTTGTAGCGATCGCGTCGATATCTGTGATCGTTTGCAGTGAAAGTTGCAGATCTGCTGCTTTGATGTTTTCGTGCAGATGACTAATGGATGACGTTCCGGGAATTAACAGGATGTTCGGCGATCTCTGAAGCAGCCATGCCAAGGCGACCTGCATCGGTGTGGCTCCAAGTGATGCTGCGACAGCATCGAGCGCTGACGATTGCAACGGATTGAACCCGCCCAGTGGGAAGAACGGCACATAAGCAATTCCTTGCTTCGCGAGGTCGTCAATGAAAGCGTCATCTTCCCGGTGCGCTACGTTGTACTGATTCTGCACGCAGACAATTTCTGTGATAGTTTGCGCTTTTGCCAATTGTTCAGGAGTGACGTTGCTCAGACCCAGGTGACGGATCAACCCCTGTTTTTTGAGTTCGACTAGGGTCGTCAGCGGCTCTGTAAGAGAACCCTCCGATAGTCCATGACCGTCACCCATCAGTCGGAGATTAACAACATCGATTGTCTCGAGTCCGAGGTTACGCAGGTTGTCATGAATCGCTTCGGTCAGTTCCTGCTGCGACATCGCGGGAACCCACGATCCATCTTCAGGACGACGCGCCCCGACCTTGGTGACAATCACCAAATCTTTCGGGTAGGGATGCAGTGCTTTTCGGATAATCTGATTCGTGATGTGAGGTCCGTAGAAGTCGCTGGTATCGATATGATTAATGCCAAGTGCGATCGCTTCGCGCAAAACAGCAACGGCTGCATCCATATCTCGCGGCGCACCCCATACATTTGGACCGGCGAGTTGCATGGCACCATAGCCTGTGCGCTTCACTGTGATTGAAGTGTTCGGCAACGTAAAAGTGCCGCCAAGGTTCGTTTGCTCAGACATATTGCTATTTTCTCCAAGAATTTTTTAGTGATTTAACGAAAGCAATTTTGAGAATCCATTTCTCATTGAGGGACTTCCAAAAAATAAATTATCCAATTTACTCAGATAATATTTTTCTCCCCCAGCTAAGAGCTCCCTGCCCCCCTGCCTCCACAGCGATAGGATATTTTTTTAGTCGGAAGTCCCTGATGTCGCTGCGTGCGATCAAAGCCCTCTCTTGCTGATCGATAGATTCTTATCGCTTGTCATTGTTCGTTGCGGCTAGCGAATATTTGCTCATAGTCACCGTTCCGTTCGGCAAATCGTAGTGCTTTAGCACGATCAACCAGGATTTCGCCGTGGGGCGGGTTTGGAGTGCTGAGAATCTGCATCACTTCAGCAATATAGTCAGCCAGTGGCATTGCGGCAGGATCAGTCGCCTGACTTGCCCCGCCAAGCTCCGTCTGTACATAGGGTGGAACAAGTTCGAGAACCTCCACGGAGGTTTCCCGGAGCTGAACGCGGAGCGACTGCAACCAGGAGTGCAGAAAAGCCTTGCTCGCGCAATAGGTCGGGTATGGACTGATGGGAAGGAAAGCCAAGCCGGAGGTCGTGGTGATGATCGTTGAATGCGGTTGCTGTTTGAGAGTCGGGAGGAGTAACGCCGTGAGGTGAAGCACACCGACAATGTTTGTCTGAATCGTAGACTGTATCACGGAGAAATCGATCGAGTCTGAGGTGAGGTCTTCCGTCTTACTAATTCCGGCATTATTGATCAGAATATTGAGTTTAGGGAACTGCTCTCGAATGCGGGAGGCAAAGGCTTCGATGTCCGCCGGGTCTTGGACATCAAGTTGAATCCCGTGCATCCCGGAGTGAGCGGTGGTGATTTCGTCGAGGAGTTGCTGACGGCGACCTGCGATGATGACTTGATTCCCGCGTTGATAGAACGCCTCGGCAAGCGCACGACCGATGCCGCTTGTGCCTCCAGTGATCAGGATGGTGTTGTCCGTCAGATTCATAGGTATTTTTCCTGCAAAGATGTCAAAATGAATGATGTCAGAGTTTGTTGAGAGTAAAGTTGTTGTAAAAGCCGGAAATTCAATCAGCGCTTATTCGCCGCTCACGCGCAACACGATTTTGCCCAGATAGTGCTGTTTCATCGCATACTGCGCTTGTGCCGCCTCTTCCAGCGTAAACGTCTGGGCGATGTGAACTTGAAACTCACCGATACCGATCAATCGGTTAAGTTCGTCTAACAATATCGGGTCGGCGAAGCCATTTGCCTTCTTGAGTTCCACCCCGTCGGGCGCTTTGGGTTCGGGCATCACGCCATTAGGAAAGGCGATGATTCCGCCCTGACGCACCAAACTCAGCGTGGATTGAACGGTGTAGCCGCCCACCAGCACCAGCGCCGCATCGAAGCCGTCGGGTGCAAAGGCGCGGGCACGTTGGGCAATGTCGTCGCTGTGTCCGTCCACCACTTCATCAGCACCCAATTGCTTAACCAACGCTACGCCGTCTGCACCCGATGCGATCGCAAACACGTGTGCCCCCATACGTTTAGCCAGTTGCAGCGCGACGTGACCGACGCCACCACTCGCGCCCCACAGCATTAATTTGGTTTCGCTGCCTATCCCCAGCGCCTGCAAATTGTTTAGCGCTGTTATACCAGCAATGGGTAGCCCGCCTGCCATCAGCATATCGAGACCATCGGGCATCGGCGCGACCGTTTTCTCGGATACGACGACGTACTGGGCATAGCTGCCGCCCTTGTCGTTCATGAAGCTCTGGGCGTAAACGCGATCGCCAACAGCAAAACGCTCAACGCCATCGCCAATCGCAACAATAGTGCCTGCACATTCGCCGCCCAGCACACGCGGAAAGTGAACTTCGTTATATACCAGATCACCTTCACGCTCCATTTCATCCCAGATGCCAACTCCGGCGATCTCGATGCGAATCAAAACTTCGCCCGCGTCCACTGTGGGCACGGGTAAGGTGTGCAAAGTCAGCTTGTCAGCATGACCGAACTCGTTAACAGCTATTGCTTTCATTTGTTGGGGAGTGTTTTGCACAAATAGGTTCTCCTGCTAATTACTCGAATTGTTATTGAGGGGTTTGGAGGCGTAAAACTGCTGAGAAAGTTTGTTTGGACGAATTGTCATTTCCTCCAAAAATTTTTTAATCGTTATTGTTCTTTGGACTCTTTAAGGTCTTGCTTGAGATGCTTTCATCCTACGAATTCGATCCAGTGTTTCCAATGCCTAAAGCTCTTTGATATTTGCCTAATTCTCCAACATGGAACTCGAAGACGTGTATAATCGGGTAGGGCGTTGAGTGAGTTAAGGTTTTACTATGACAGTCGAAATCCTCAATTCTGATCTCGTTGCAGATCAGTGCCAAGCATTGGCGGCATTAGTGGCGCGGCACACCGGATCTAGTGGCAACCTGATCTATCCAACTGCGATCGCACCCTTAAGCTTTTCGCGCTCGGATGCGTCCTCTGCCATCATCTACCAGGATTATGAACCGCGTGTTGCTATTCTGGTTCAAGGCAAGAAAAACATAGTGTTGGGGGAGGAAACGTATCCATATGAGGCAGGGCAATGTCTTGTTGTCTCAGTTGATCTCCCCATCGGTGGGTGTATTGTTGAGGCGACAACTGATCAGCCGTATTTAGGATTAAAGCTGACCCTAGACCCAATGCAACTCTGTGAGATGGTTGCTCAAATGAATTTCAGTTCAGCGAAGAAAGAGAACTCTGTCCGAGGCTTGTTTGTAAGTAACGCTGATCCCACGTTGCTGGACTGTGCCCTTCGCCTCATTAAGCTTTTAGATACACCCCAAGATATTCCTATGCTGGCACCGATGATCATTCGGGAACTCTACTACCGTCTACTGATAGGGGAACAAAGTGAAGCCGTGCGCCAAATTGCTACTTCTGGCAGCAGTATGCAGCGAATTGCTGAAGCGATCAAACGGATTAAGTCTAAGTTTACTCAGCCGATGCGAGTCGAGGACTTAGCAAAGCAGGTGAGAATGTCTACTTCGTCGTTTCATCAGCACTTCAAGCAAGTGACCTCAATGAGTCCACTTCAATATCAAAAGCAGTTAAGACTGTTAGAAGCCCGTCGCCTGATGCTGACGGAAGATTGTGATGCAACCTCTGCTGCCTACGAGGTTGGGTACGAAAGTCCCTCACAGTTCAGCCGGGAATATTCACGCCTGTTCGGTGCGCCACCGATGCGAGACATCGAACGGTTACGAACGGCTTGACTTAGACTTTTTTCAAAGATGGAATAAAAAACAATAGAGCGATGTCTACAACAAGCTAATGTAGTGTCTACGCTTATGGTCGTGATGGAGAACTCCAACAAAGTCGCCTGAAATCCTTATTCTTTCCTCAATTTTCAAAACTTTTTAGTCTACTGAAAGTACCAATCATTGAAATTATTTTTTTTAATAATACCTATAAAATTAGTCTTGTCTCACCTCTAAAGCGCTATTATTACTCTCATAAATGAATAAAAAACGGCGTAAAAAATTTGCTTAACTTAAATTTAGTTTAAGCAATTTTCTAAATATTTTAAGTTTGATAAAAAACTAGCGTAAGTGCTGCATACAGCATTTACGCTATTCTTACAATTCGGCTTTAGATGTACTAATGACTACTTAAGTGAAACCAACAAGTTTTGATTGATGGTCATTTGCAAATCGGTATTTGGGTCAATGGCGATTAAGTCAACACTTTTCTTACCGAAGAACAGACCAACCAACGCACCGATACCAGCACCACCCAAGACTTCTTCTGTGGCAATGGCGCGATCGCCAGTGACAGCAGATACTGCAGTTGCTGCACCTGCGCCTAATACAGTATTTTTGATAATTGAACCAACACTAGTACCCTTCTTGACGGTTTCAGTTTTGGTAATCACTTCAGAACTAGCATTAAGCTGATACTCTTGACCACTGCCCAAAACTAATTTCTCGGCAACGAATTGAGAACCGCCTGTAGCAGGTTTGAGTTGACCAACAACTTGGCTACCAGCCGGAATCACTACAGATCCGTCTTGTGTCACCACGTTTTGGGATACTGTCAATGTCAAGGGCGATGTTTCATCCTTTGTAACTAGAATTTTTTCTGCCTTGTCATACTTCACAGGAATAGCAGTCCCTTGAGGAATTGTGACTGATACTGGTGTTGGAGTAGTAGACCCGACAGCCACAACATAAGGCGAGTTAATTGCTGAGGCTTGATTAGAACTAACTAATGCTTGGTAGATAAAAGCTGCTACCTGGGCGCGAGTGGCGGTTGCAGTTGGATTCAGGAAGTTCACATTCGGATAGTTCACCACAATTTGCTTTTGGGTTGCGGCTGCGATCGGGCTACGGGCATAGCTAGCGATGTTAGAGGCATCGTTGAAGTATTGCAGAGTGCTTTCGGTATTACCGCTAGGAGTATATGCCAGACCGTTAGCGAGGGAAACTAAAACCTGTTCGCGGGGAATAGCTTGATTAGGCTCAAAGCGATTACCCGGATAACCAGATAAGAAACCAATGGTATAAGCTTGCCCAATTGCACTGGATGCCCAATAGTTGCTGGGTACATCAGCAAAATTGATTGGCTGCCGTTGCTGCGCTTTTTGGAAAGCTTTATTGACCATCGCGGCAAATTGAGCGCGTGTCACCGGTTCTTCAGGGCGGAAGCTACCATCAGGAAATCCGGCGATTACACCTCGCTGAGATAATTGTTGAATAAATTGTGCTGCCCAATAGTTAGATGAAACATCAGAAAAAGTTGTTTGAGCTAAAGATGGTGAAGCTGTAATGAAAGGCGCTACAGTACCGACTGTGACGCTCAAAGCCATGAGTGCAGCTGTTCTAGATTGCCAACGATTTAAGTTAAACATTATTTTTTACTCCGGTAAATTATTTTTTTTCTGTTAATTATTTAGACATTTACTAAAGTACAAGGTTCCTAATTTTTTTGCTTTTTGTAAAAACCATTACTTTAGTCATATAGTCATAATTAAAAAATCTATGCTAAACGAACTAGCTAATAGAAGTAATGTAATTACCCTATTACCTATTAGCAAATTTTCAAAAATATAGATACTCAGTAAGACGATACAGAGATATAATAGTTGCTGTTAAATAAACAATTTTATAGTTAAAAGTAAAGGCGATCGCACACTCTAGTTAAGGTAGCGATCGCCTATTAAATAACTATCTAAGTCAACAGATTCTAATTGTGACTAATACAGGTGTTGAAGTAGTAGACCCAACAACTACTGTATATGGCGAGTTAATTACTAGGTTTTAACACAACATAAGGCGAGTTAATTGCTGAGGCTTGATTAGAACTAACTAATGCTTGGTAGATAAAAGCTGCTACTTGGGCGCGAGTAGCAGTTGCAGTTGGATTCAGTAACTTCACATTCGGATAATTTACTACAATTTGCTTTTGGGTTGCTGCTGCGATCGGGCTACGGGCATAGCTAGCGATGTTAGAGGCATCGTTAAAGTATTGCAGAGTGCTTTCGGTATTGCCACTGGGACTATATTTCAGACCGTTAGCGAGGGCAACCAAAACCTGTTCGCGGGGAATAGCTTGATTAGGTTCAAAGCGATTTCCAGGATAACCAGATAAGAAACCAATGGTATAAGCTTGCCCAATCGCACTGGATGCCCAATAGTTGCTGGGTACATCAGCAAAATTGATTGCTGGCCGTTGTTGGGCTTTTTGGAAAGCTTTGTTGACCATCGCGGCAAATTGAGCGCGTGTCACCGGTTCTTCTGGGCGGAAGCTACCATCAGGAAATCCGGCAATTACACCTTGCTGAGACAATTGTTGAATAAATTGTGCCGCCCAATAGTTAGATGAAACATCAGAAAAAGCAGTTTGAGTTGAAGATAGCGGGGAGCATCCCACTTTGATGGGTTTGTCTTGCAAAGGATAATTCACCGACTCGCAAACAAAACCTGCCGACTTAGCCTCTATAGAAGTCCGCGTTGGCGGATTTTGTTTCTCTGGCTGTGATTTCCAATCGTCAGATATTTTTTCGATAGTGGGATGCTTACTTAAAAACTCTGAGTCTGCAACAATATCGTGAGACCCCTTAACACTTATCTTAGAACTATTGAGATAGATATTATAGTCATAAACAACGTTTTTGTTTTTAGTGTTATTATTAATATTTTTCCCAGGAAAAGCATAGAGAATGTTCCTGAGAATTTTGACATCAGATGACGTATGAGCAAATATTTGCCCACCATTAAGTTCTGGACTCTGATTATTTAAAGCAGCTGTGTTATTTACAATATCAACATGATCGCTAAAAAATGCATGAATCCCTGATCCACCATTATTAAATGCAAGATTGTTTTGAACTAAAGTACGTCCTTTATATGCACCCAATTTGGAGTTATCTTGATTTCTTGTACTATCGATAATAATGCCATTACCGTCTGTAATCTTTCCGACTGCAATCCAAGGGATGTACATGCGATTGTTGTAGGTCTTGTTGTTGGTAACAAACATCTTGTATCCCTGATTGTTGTCAGAATTCCAATTATTCAACATTGAAATCCCACTAGAACCATAAACACCATACCAGGCATTATTAAATACCACATTCTTATCTATTGTCACATAGTCTGCTTGAATCGCTGAAATACCTGCTCCTCCACAGTCATGCACTTTGTTGTTCAAAATACGGATGTGATGAACATGACCATTGGTTCGTCCGTCAACGTTGATACAGTTTCCATTCGTCAGTGGGTTTAGTTTGTTAGTCTTCTCACTCATCGCATAATCAAGGGTTATATTGGCATTGTTTCCTATAACCTCTAGCCCGTTGATCTCGATATATGAAGCTTTATTTGAAATCGTGATCCCATTCCATGTATTGTGCTGAATTTTTGGGAAATGCCCAGGATATGCTTTATACTTAATCCATGCATTTGCAGTTCCAGAACGTTTAATATTTACTACATTTCCAGCTTTGCCTGTATTTGTGTATACTCCGTTCATAATCAACACTGTATCGCCAGGGTTGGTAAGGTCTGCTGCCTTTTGAATTGTCCTAAAAGCTGATGAAGTAGAGAGTCCGCTATTATTGTCGTTTCCACTACCACCGACATAGTATGTTTTCGGTGTTGAATTCTGGCTGATTAGGTTGTCTTGGCTGGATAGATTCATTTCCTTGTTTGTGGATAGGTGACGGACGTTTTCTACTAAAGATACTTTTATATTGTCTCCCGGAACCAAAAGACTTAATATTACCGGAATTGCAAGATATGTACTTAAACCGAAACCTTGAATTACCATAAGAATAGGCTCCTCAATCACTACTACTTAAAAAAAGTATCAGGATATTCCATAATTTTGAATACTCTTTTAGATACAGAATACAATAGAGCCAACTTTTAAATAAGTATTCCAATAAATATCAATACTGATTAAGACGATATAGAGGTGGAATAGTTGCTGTTCAACATAATTTTTTAGGGTTAAAAATAAAGGCGATCGCACACTCTAGTTAAGTGGCGATCGCATATCAGGGATAATTAAATTCACAACTTGAATGAAGTTAAATTTAGTAGCGCGATCTTGGTACTAAATTCAAGTTAGAATCCAGTGTAAGCCTTAAATCCTGTGCAGGTCTGAGGACAAAAGCATTTCCTTCTTTTTTCCGCAACAGGACACTCGCACCCGCACCCGCAGCCGCACCGAGAACAGGTTTTAAATCGTCAATTCTGCGATTACCAGTAACTAGTGAACCTAATAGACCAGCGCCCCCACCAATAGCTGCGTCAGTTAAAACCTGACTGGTGTTGGGCCCCTGTTTAACTCTTTGAGTTGTGGTGTATGTCCGAGAAGTTGCATTAATCGACTGACGCTGACCGTTAGAAAATTCTAATTCTTGAGCGACAAACTTTACACCTTTTCCTTGATTATCATCTGTATTTCTTGTATCTCTTGAATAACTATCTAAGTCAACAGATTCTAGCCGTCCATGTACTTTAGTACCAGCAGGAATCAAGACGTTTCTATTTCTGTCGATAATGTCGTTGGCTATTCTCAAGGTTAGAGATTTACTTTCCCCAGGAGCAATAGTAATTGTCTCTTTTTCGTAGGTGACAGGAAGAGCAACTCCAGAAGGAATGGTAGCGTTTCCGTATTCCCCAGTTCTGTTTTGATCAATTCTGTATTGTGCATTAGCAGGAGCCAAGCTCAACAGCGGGCTAATGACGCTTGTAGTAACAGCCATTGCCATAAGTGCAGCAGTTCCAGATTTCCATTGATGTAAGCGAGTCATAAGAGGGTTATCCTTTATGTATGTGATGTATGTAATGACGAGGATTCACTGAGTTTGTTTCTGACTGTTTTTAAACCTGTCTATAGGCGTATATAAGTACTTATTATGATGGGTAGTCTGTGCGATCGCGTAGGCGTAGACCGTCGAAGATATCGCTGTTCAGAATTTGTATCGTGCTAATGTGCGTTACTAAAATTAGAAGCGAGACACTCATTAAGACGCAAAATGAGTATTATTTTGTTTCCGAATGCTGTTTTATTATTTATGTCCACATATCTTAAGCCACCAAATAGAGGCGAATAGGCTAACTGCGAACTATTACTTTTATTATAAATTTATTTGCTAGGAATTAGAAAATATTTTCGCTTTCTTAACAAATGATTTAGTATCTGCTATGTGTGTATTAAAGATTGTTGCTGATGCTGTTTTATCTCTGCGATCGGTAATAGCAAGGTATCTTCTATTTGCTGTCGCACTTCACGGCTGACATAACAATCACTATTCAGGCAATCCACCAATAATAAATTGGCATTGTAATACTTGTTAAGTAATCCTTTCTGGTGCTTGCTTAACTGCCAATCACTATCAATTCTGCGATACCTCATTATTACTGCTCTTAATTGCTGAGTCCAATTTTGACCGTTTGTTTTCCACCATTGTTCATGGATTTTCAAGTCTGTTTTTGTTTCAGGTAGTTGGTTTATGAGTGGTAGTAATGCTGATTTTAGACCGAAAATAAGACTGTAAGTTAATTTACTAATATAATCATCTTTTCTATACTTAAAATTAAAAAGAAGTTGAAGTCGAGGACTAAGTATAAAATTAAACTCAATATAATCTCTAGTATCGTCGTTATGAATGACAGTCCAGAATCCAGGGTAAGAGATAAGACAAAAATCAAGGTCTATTCCTATACAGCTATTACTAAGAGAAAGATTACGCCCCAGTATAAAAGCAAAGTAAAACTCGCGAATAACTGCTAACTGGTAAGGAACGTTAACTGAAAGAGATTTTTTACTTATCCACTTTAGAAACTGCTGCAATTTATTATCATTAGCTAAAAGCGAATCGACTTGATTTTTCATCAATAACAATACACGATCCGCATTTGGCGACATTCCAACTGCTAGCAATAAAACTTCCCGCCAGCGTTTTTCAGTGATGTGGCTAACAAGATTTTGCAGTGCTTCCTCTGATGACTGTCTCACAACCACAAATTCTCTAGCTGTGAAATACTCATGAAATGTGAGGTGAGAAAATGAATAAATCCTTTTTGCTCTTGCTACAACTAGTCCATGATGATATTCAATTAAACCCAAAACTTGCTCACTGTCAACTTGCAATGCTTCTTCGTCAGTATTAGCACCGGGTAAATTACGGATGTATTCTGTAATATATTGCTCTGCTACTTTCTGCTTGAAGAAATATTCACTCCTTTCAAAAGTAGTCAACGCCATTTTGCTGAGTAAATCTTCTTTGCGTTGGACTGATAGCTTTTTGTAAATCTGATTGCGTTCAATTCCCCGATTGGCATCCCATTTTTTTAATAACGCATCCAGTCCTTCTTTATATAACTCAGAACGATTTGCAGGGAAATCTCCTGACTCTTCAAACGCTAAACAAAGCAATGTCAGCAGCAGAGGACTTGCAGCAAGTTGTTTGATTCGGCTATTCTCTTCAAGACGTTTGATAAAAGTCTCTGGTTTTACAGCTTTATCCTTAAACCAGTTATTGGCAAAGTTGGAAATTTGGTCATCGTCAAAATCAGCAACTTCTACCTCTGTAAACTTCTCAAAAATATACTCTCGTGCTGCAATTCGGCAGGTCATCACAAACTGATTTTTTGAGTAACGATCAGAAAACTCACGAATTTCCTTTAAGATGCGATCGCTATCCTCTTCTCTAACCTCATCCAACCCATCGAGTAAAACTAATGCCTTGCCATACGTTAGGACATCTCGGATAGAAGAGATAGGATTTATACGTTCTTCGGTGATGTATTCTAGCAATCGGGGTTGGTTTGCAGCTTCCGCAAAGTTCTTGAGGGTAACAAAAATCGGTACACGTTCAGCCTGAAACTCACCTTCAATAAAATGAATCGCTAAATACTTCAAAAATGTGGTTTTACCTGCTCCTGGTTTCCCCAAAATCATCAGCTTGGAATATTTCTCAACCGCTTCCAGTCCCGGCACTCGTTTTTCAGTAATTTTATTGAGTCCAAAGAGTCCAAAATCCTGGCTGCTACAGTGTAATAATTCATCTTTTAGTGGTTGTCGCCCAGTGATTTTTTCGAGGATATTAACGCTGGTATAAATGTCATTCAACCCAATGGGTTGACTCATATCTAGCACTCGCATCGTGCCACAGCATTGTTTAATGAGGGGTTTCATCTTTTCGCGTACCCTTTGCACTATCGCATCAATATCAATGCTGTTGTCTTGACTTACCTCTGGTTCAGCAACTATTTCTTCCCACTCTAGGTCTAGCCTGTCGCAAATGTGGACAAAAAGATTGCGGTCAACAGGTTTACCTGTAAAGAATTTTCCAATCGGCTGGCGAGTTACTTCTAACTCTTCAGCTAATGCTTTTTGAATTAAGGAATAACGAATTAAAGCTCTTTTTGCTTTTTGGATACCTTCTGGAGAACAGGAAAGCGATCGCCCGGACATAAGCTAACCATCACACTTTTGCTGATTCTAACTACCAATTTGGCAATTCATCCTTATCGCATACACAAGTCACTCATATCTCAAACCTGTATTTAAGCCTAGAACAAACACTCACCTGTCAAAGTATGGATGTAGTGATTCAAACAATTTGGGAGGGAGTCAATGTTATCCAATAAATTTCCTTCGAGAGATGAAGTGCTGGCTGTTGTAACGCTGATTATGGTGATTGGTTCTTTAACCCTTGCAGTTATCGACGAGAAGAGTCGCCCTCCATTTCTAGATTTAACCAAATTTGCTGTCGGTACATATATTGGATTGTTGATACCTCGGTCAAAGTCAAGCGATGTCTAAGACGGGCTACGCCTACGCAACTAGCCAATGACAAATTCTGTCTTTGCGACTATAACAATCCTAAATAATTCCTCACAGACAAGATCCCCGACAACTTTTACGAAGTCAGGGATCTGTAACTTTCAATTCTCATAAATTAAATAAGAACGTTTTCTTCTCAGTCAACAGAAAAAAATAACGAAAAGCCTCCAGAAGAATTTCATTTTTCTTTGAAGACAGCAAAACTTTTTCATGCAACAAGAAAAATTCACTCATCATATTGTAAATTTTTGTAAAATTGATGTCTTCAAGACTAGAAACCTGATATTTAGATAGCTAAACTAACAAACAGTGCATCTGTACTGTTATTTATTAAAAGTAGATGTGGCGCTATAGCCTGAATGATCCCAGTACAACTTATCCTGAAAAACTTTCTCAGTTACCGTGATGCAACTTTAGATTTTGGCGGTTTGCATACGGCTTGTATTTGTGGTTCCAATGGTGCGGGTAAATCTTCTCTTTTGGAAGCAATTACTTGGGCAATTTGGGGTGAAAGCCGCGCCACTGCAGAAGATGATGTCATCTATTCTGGTGCAAAAGAAGTTCGGGTTGATTTTACTTTCAAAAGTAACCAGCAAAAATATCGGGTGATTCGTACCCGAATTCGGGGAGGTACTAGCGTCCTCGAATTTCAAATAGAAATCCCATCTGGGTTTCGCTCACTCACTTGCAAAGGGGTAAGAGCAACACAGGATTTGATTTTAGAACACATCAAACTTGATTATGATACTTTTATTAATTCTGCCTACTTACGTCAAGGTCGTGCAGATGAATTCATGCTCAAGCGTCCCACAGAACGCAAAGAAATTTTAGCGGAGTTGTTGAAACTCAATCAGTATGATGATTTGGAAGAACGAGCAAAGGAATCTTCTCGTCAGTTCAAAGCACAGGCAGTAGAGTTAGAGCGTTCTTTGGAGTCGATTAAAATTCAGCTGCAACAACGCGAAATCACCCAAGCGCAAAGAGTCGAGTTAGAAGCCGAACTCAACCAACTGCAACAGGTACAAGCTTTTGATAATATTCAATTACAAAGTTTGCAAGTTGTCCAGCACCAGCGCCAAAATTGGGAACAACAACTTAGCTTTATAAAGCAGCAATACCAAAATCTTACCCAAGATTGCGATCGCCTCCAACAAGAACAATCAGCTATTGGCTCTCAGCTATCAGATTTAGAAAAAATATTACACCAAGAAGCTGAGATTAAAGCTGGATACGCCCAATATCAAAGTCTACAATCTCAAGAAGAAGCCTTTGCTGTCAAATTTGAAGAACACACCCGCGCTGGGCAGAATCGCCAACAAAAGCAACAACAGCTTACCAAACAAATTCACGAAATCGAACGGCAACTGCAACAAGCCCAAGCGCAGCTAGAAGCTTTACAGCAACAAGAGCGAGACATTCAGCAAACTCTCACTAAGTCGGGTGAAGTAGAAGCCGCTTTGTCACAACTAGCCGCAGCTCGTCACCATGTTGCTCGTTTAGATCAACTGCAAATGCAAGTTACGCCCTTATTGCAACAACGAGCAACTTTACAAAGCCAACTCGATCGCACTCATGCTGGTTTAGTAGCGCGACTCGAACAACTCCAAAGTACTGAAAACCAATTGCAACGCCAGCACGGCCGCCAACCGCAACTACAACAAGCGGTGATGGATGTAGCAATCCAGATTGAGGAACTGGAGAAAAAGCGGGTTTATCTGCAACGAGTCCAAGAAAAAGGGCAAGAAAGGCGGCACTTTATCGAACGTCTGCAAGCTCATCAACGGGATTATGAAAAACTGCTGGGAGAATTAGAGCAAAAATTGCAAATGCTGCAAAATCCTGAAGCACTTTGTCCATTATGTGAGCGTCCTTTAGACGAACATCACTGGAGTCGGGTAGTGGAAAAGACCCAAAGTGAGTTAGAGGATACTCAAGGGCAGTTTTGGGTAGTTCGAGAACAATTGGCTGTGTCTGACAAAGAAATTCAGACACTCAGGCAGGAATATCGCGATATATCCCAACAATTGGCGGGTTACGATGGTTTACGCGAACAACGGGGACAGTTAGCAGCACAGTTAGAAGCGACAACTGATGTGCAACAACAGTTACAGCAAATTGCTGCTGAAAAACAGCATTTAGAGCGATCGCTCCAAGCTGGTGATTACGCTCCCGATAAACAAGTCGAACTCCGGCAGCTAGAGCAATACTTGCAACAAGTTAATTATAATGAACAAGACCACGCCCTCGCCCGGAGTGAAGTTGAGCGGTGGCGATGGGCAGAAATTAAACAAGGGCAAATTAAAGATGCAACTAAGCGACAAGCGCAACTATTAGCCCGTAAACCAGAACTTCAATCCCAAATTGCCCAATTACAAGCCAGAATCCAGCAGGATCAGATTGATTCTGAATGTGCTAAACAAATCGCAGCTCTTGAGCGTCACATTACTGAAATTGGCTACAGTTCCGAGCAGCACAACAATCTGCGTATGGCTGCAAAGAAAGCTCAATCTTGGCATTTGCGGTATCAACAACTGCTATCAGCCCAGCAGCAGTATCCACAACTCCAAACGAGGTTGCAAGAGTTAGAGGAGTCTAGAAGCGCCAGAGTAACGGAGCGCCAAAAACTCGGCGGCCAAATCGAAAGCATTATTGGGCAACTACAAGCAACAGCTAACCCATCTGCCCAAATTCAAAGTTTAGAGCAGCAGTTAGCAATACGTAGACGGCAACTCGATGAGCAAATAGCTAAGTTGGGGCGTTTAGAACAACTGGTGCATCAACTGGAAACGCTACAAATTCAATATGAACAACAGCAGCAGCAATTACAATCTTGCAAGCAGGAATATCGGGTTTATCAGGAATTAGCGCAAGCTTTTGGTAAAAATGGTATCCAAGCACTGATGATTGAGAATGTATTGCCACAACTGGAAGCCGAAACAAATCAACTACTTTCGCGGCTGAGTGGGAATCAGTTTCATGTACAATTTATTACTCAAAAAGCTGGTCGCAGTGCTAAATCAACCAAGAAAAATGCCAAGCTGATAGACACCTTAGATATTTTAATCGCCGATTCTAGAGGAACACGAGCTTATGAAACTTACTCTGGTGGGGAAGCTTTCAGAATTAACTTTGCCATCCGTTTAGCTTTGGCAAAATTATTAGCGCAACGGGCGGGGGCGGCGTTGCAATTGTTGATTGTAGATGAAGGTTTTGGTACACAGGATGCCGAAGGATGCGATCGCTTGATTGCCGCGATTAATGCGATCGCTTCCGATTTTGCTTGCATCCTCACCGTTACCCATATGCCCCACCTCAAAGAAGCCTTCCAAGCCAGGATTGAAGTGAATAAAACTCAAGAAGGTTCGCAGTTGAGCTTGTCAATTTAATTACGAATTACGTAGCTTGCTTCTCGCCTTTGGCAAGTATTACGAATTAGTTAATTGTATTTTACCCGTGCATCAAGACCTAATGAGCGGAGTTTTTTCGTTAGCGTTTCTGCTTGGGCGCGATCGCTAAATGCTCCAGCATTCACATAATCCCCTAAATTGGATTGCTCTGTGACAGCGTTGGGTATATATTGTTGCACTTTACTTAGAGTATCATTATTGGAAATGGGAATTATTACTCTGTAAGGATTATTAGCAACTAATGTGTTGCCATTGGTAACAGGTACTACATAGTCATTGGCAGGAGGTAATGCATAGCGATTAGTGTCAGCTAATACATAATCATTATTTTGAGTATAATTGCCCCCAGTTGAACCATTTAACCCCAATGCTTCCCAAGTTTGCCAATCTACATTTCCAGTAGAATTAATTCGGGAATATTGCTGGAATGCAATCACAGATTGTCTCGTGGAATCGTTGAAAACTCCATCAGGATTAGTATTAGAGAAAGCCAACTGCACCAAACGCTCTTGAACTAATCTGACATTTTCTCCGCGATCGCCTACAGTAAGATAATTTCTACCTGGTTGTTGAATACCACCTGTGGAGACTCTACGCACTGAGTCCAAAACTTGAGCATTGGCGATACCATCAACAGGTAGTCCATTATTTCGCTGAAATGCAATTACAGCTTCTCTAGTCATTGGGCCAATATTCCCAGTGGCATCAGCATTTAAATAACCTAGCTGCCGCAAACGCACTTGAAGTTCTCTGACTTGTTGAGTGGAAAGACTCGATCTTCCTGAAGTCGGAGAAGAACCCATTAGTGCGTTCCAAGTTTGTTGATTCACAATCCCGTTAGCAGTTATGCGATAACTTCGCTGGAATGCAATTACAGCATCTTTAGTAATTCGTCCAAAATGCCCAGTAGGATTAGTATTAAAGTAGCCTAACTGCCGTAGACGCTGTTGTAATCTTGTGACGGCTGCACCACTTTTGCCTTGAGAAAGAGTAGGATATTGACCAACTGGCGAACGCGATGCTCCACTGATATTTCTATTAGAACTTCTACTTCGACACGCTCGTTGCAAGGCTCGTTGAGTACTAATACCCACAATTCCATCACCTGATATTCTATTGGCTTGCTGGAATTTGATCACAGCATTTTGAGTTAAGCTAGCAAACTTACCTGTCACTGGCCCGTTAAAATAGCCTAACTTTTTTAAACATCTTTGGCTACTGCTAACTTCAGGCCCATTACTTCCTATTTTCTGAAGTGCTAAAGCTTGTCCAGCAATACTCAGAAGCCCCGTAATCAGAGCCACAGACAAAAGACGCATCACCGCACCGCTAGATAAGTTTTTCCAATTCAAAAATTTGAAATTGGCTGCGGTAGGAACAATCTTGACGCTTTCGGATGCCTCGTAGACTGAGGCGAGCTTGGTTAAATAGCTATCTACCCCTGTTTTCACTTGCTTTTTTCAAGTTATTGCTATACAAAATAATACCACTTGCTCTGTATTATGTTTGTTTTTAGTATGATTATTTACAACAAATTCCCCAAGCTGATATGAAATACAAGCTTCTGTAGGGGGAATAATAAGCAATGTAAAGCTTTCGAGGCTTGTTTTCTATTTGCCTGACAAAATTTTTGCTATACCCATTTGGGTTTCGAGCATGAGCAACGCAGACAAATAGTGGGTCTAGTCTTGCATTGAATCGCGGATAATATTCAACCTAATGCTCCACGGTATCTATGATATTCGCTTAGTCTTATTTTCCATTGCCATTGCCATGCTTACGGCTTATACCACACTTGATCTAGCTATAAGAGTAACAGACGCTAAATCGCAGCAAAGGTGGCCGTGGCTGCTAGGGGGAGCGATTGCAATGGGAATCGGTATTTGGGCAATGCATTTTATTGCTATGCTGGCGTTCAGTCTGCCGATTCACATTGACTATGACTGGTTAACAGTTTTGATTTCGGTGCTACCTGCAATTTTCGCTTCTGGATTAGCCCTGTACCTAGTTAGCCAGCCAGAATTTGGTATTTTGCGGTTATTGAGTGGTAGCTTCCTAATGGCCACAGGGATTAGTGCAATGCACTACATTGGTATGGCTGCTATTCGTTTACCAGCCAAAATGTCTTATGACTTGAGTGTGGTTGCACTCTCCATTGCGATCGCTATTCTCATCTCACTGGTTGCCCTCTGGCTAGGGTTTAACCTCAGAGCTAATAGTACAGTAACAGGACGTTTTTTGAGGATTGGTAGTGCAATTATTATGGGTGCTGCCATTCCCTCAATGCACTACACAGGGATGATGGCCACCCATTTTTCAGTCATCGAATCGGTCGAGTTTTCAGCAGTTGATACTGCTGCAACATATTGGATGGCTGCGATTATTGGCTTATTCACATTACTCCTTCTAGGATGGACGCTGCTCACATCTTTTTTCAACGAACAATTGAGTGTTCAACTAGTCAAAACAGCTGATCTTAAAGAAAACGAAGAACGTCTCAAACAAGCCTTACAAAACCAAGAAGCGCTGGCTACTCTAGCTGAGTCTCGGTCTGAAGAATTAGAGATAGCTATGTTGGCACTTCAGAAAGCTCAATTGCAATTTCTTCAAGCAGAAAAAATGTCGTCTTTGGGACAAATAGTAGCGGGAGTTGCTCATGAAATTAACAATCCTGCTAACTTCATTTATGGAAACCTTTTTCATACGGGAATTTATCTGCGGCAACTCTTAGAATTAATTAACACTTATCAGCAACATTATCCGGAACCAGAGCTTGCGGTTCAAGCGAAATTAGAGTCTATTGATTTACCATTCTTGCTAGAAGATTTACCTAAATTACTGAACTCAATGCAAACCGGAGCAGAACGTATTAAGCATATTGTGGAATCCTTGCGTAACTTCTCTCGTCTAGACGAGGCACAATTGAAAGCTGTGGACATCCACGAAGGGCTTAATTCGACACTGCTCATTCTTCAGAATCGTATTAGTTATCCGCCAAACAATCGCCCAGAAATTATTGTAATTAAAGAATATGGTAATTTACCCTTAGTAAATTGCTATCCTGGACAGTTAAACCAAGTATTTTTCAACATCATTGCAAATGCTATTGATGTGTTAGAAGAAAAGCTGAATAGCTTAAAATCAAAGTCCAGTTTTACACCTTTAATTAGGATTAAAACAACCATTAATCAAGTCGGTTGGGTCAACATTCAAATTTTTGACAATGGATCTGGCATTAGTGAAGATGTACAAAATAAAATCTACGATCCCTTTTTCACAACTAAACCAGTTGGACAAGGAACTGGATTAGGATTATCAATTAGCTATCAGATTGTCGTTCAAACACATGGTGGTAGGCTCAACTGTATTTCTGCCAAGGGGCAAGGAACTACTTTTCAAATTGAGCTTCCAATTGATACATTGATACATACTTCCTGTTTTCTAGGAAAGCAATCTCAAGTAGTTACAGATGAAGCTATTGAGTAAATACATCTCATTTTTAGTCTTGTTTTCCTGTTTGTGAGAAATGTTGTGGTTCTACCATTTGCTCTGATTTTTTAGGCTATTGTTGATCGACTTTTTCAGTATTACCTGCTTTTACCCAACCTTCTTGTTCGCTACCTTCCAAACGGATCTTTTGCCAGGATTTGTCGTCGCTTTCTTGCAAAATAATAATTTTTTGATTAAAACCAACTCCACCAATCTTTTCAGCTTCTTGATTTGGTTGCGATCGCAAACTCAAGCCTTCAGCCCAATTAACACGCCCTCGGTAAGCTCCCGATGGTAATGGTTTTGATGATGGGGTAGCCAATGGCCGTCCTGTGGGAGCAGAGGTTGAACTTGGAGATGATTGAGCCTGAGTCCCAGGTGTAAGAGTAGATTTACCTCCTCCAGGCTCAGTTCCTTTAGGAGCTTGGGCTTTCACCGAAGGACTATCGTTGGAATAAATGGGTTTGGCAGGGGCTATGCCGGTGCGATTCATGAAGTAGAGTGCAATTGCAGCACCGCCACCTATTAGCACAGCGATCGCTAAGAAAAACCCCAGTATAAACTTTGTTAAGCCAGACAACATAATTAAAACCTGATTATCAAGAGTCAAGGGTGAAGGTGAGCCAGTCATCTGCGTATTTTCCCCATTGAGGAGAGTGCTGTTTAACTGGCTCTCAAGGGTTACGAGTCGAGAAGCAAGTAACCCATCAGTATAAGAATCAATAGTCCATAATAATTCATCATTAACTATTGACTTTTGACTAACTGATTATTGTAGCTATGCTGAATAGACATCTGGTGAAATTAAATATGCGTTATCCAAAACCTTTGTAGAGACGTAGGAGTGCTACATCTCTACATTTTTTTTGGTTCATGTAGTGCGCCGGAGGCGTTCGCTCAAAGGACTATGTTTAGATGCTAAACGCGCTCTCCCAGCAGCAGCCCATTCTTGGAGTTGCTGAATTTGCTCTACGGCAGTTCGTGCTAAGGGTATAATCTGACTGGCTGCTTCTAAAATGTCGTCGGTAGCAAAGTCGCGGTTTTGGCTAAATCCAATATGCATCGCTTCAATTAAAGTTTGCTCAATCTCTGCCCCAGAAAAATCGGGTGTTTCATAAGCTAACCTTTCGATGTCATAACTTTTCAAGTTATGGGGGCGCAGTCGGGATAAATGAACATCATAAATTGCTTTTCTTTCTTCTTGAGTGGGCAAACCCACAAAGAAAATTTCATCAAATCGCCCCTTGCGGAGCATTTCTGGTGGTAAAGCTTGGATGTCGTTGGCGGTGGCGACGACAAACACGGGTGAGCTTTTTTCGGCTAGCCAATTAATAAAAGTGCCAAACACACGGCTGGCTGTTCCTGCATCACCTTTGCTACCAAGTCCAGCAAAGGCTTTATCTATTTCATCAATCCACAAAATACAGGGAGCAAGGGCTTCAGCTACTTGGATCATTTGGCGAGTCCGAGATTCTGATTCACCCACCAAACCACCAAATAACCTGCCCACATCCAAACGTAGCAGGGGTAAATGCCAGTGATGAGCGATCGCTTTTGCCGTTAACGATTTACCAGTCCCCTGAATACCCACTAACATTAAACCACGGGGGTGCGGTAATCCGTACTGTCGCGCTTTATCAGTAAACGAACCTCCCCGGCGAATCAGCCAGTCTTTCAAGTTATCCAGTCCGCCAATATCAGAAATTTGCTCAGTGGCGGGGTAGAAGTCCAAGATTTGGGTTTGGCGGATAGTTTGGCGCTTTTCTTCCAAAACCAGATCCACGTCTTCTGGTTGCAATTCTCCGTGGGTGGCGATCGCTTTTGCCAAAACCCGGCGAATCCGTTCCATCGAAAGTCCTTGACAAGAGCGCACCAAGTCATCTAAAACTTTGTCAGAAAGGGAGTTACCAGTACTTTGTAGTAAGCGATCTACCTCAGTTTTAATTTCTGGGGCGGCGGGTAAAGGAAACTCGACGACTGTCAGCACTTCCGTTAAGTCGTCAGGGATGGCGATGCGCGGCGACAGTAGGACAATATTTTTTGGTTGCGACTTGAGCAGTCGGGCGAGGTTGCGGAGTTTGCGGGCGATCGCTACATCATCTAAAAAGCGATGATAATCTCGTAAAATCAATACCGCAGGTGCGGAAGCTGGTAATTTTTCGATAAATTCTAAAGCTTGCAACGGGTTACGTCGCCCAAACCCAACATCATTGGGGTTTCCTTGGTAGCCATCGACAAAATCCCAAGTATAGACTGGGCGATTACCCTGGTTGGTGGCTTCTTCCCGAATAGCTGCTTCTACCCGCTCCTCTTCATAAGTAGGAATATAAATCAAGGGATAGCGGGCGCGTAGCAGCAGTTTAAACTCTTCACGGAAGTTCATATTTAGCTGTGGTTATTAGTTCTTCTCTCATTGTTCAGGTTTGTACTGTGTCTCACAACTAAAAACGAATATATCTCTTGTTACATAGCTCTACCAAGCAATAAAACTTGAAGAAGCTCTTTACATAAAAGTTGAAGTAAAGCCGCAAAGCTTGCATCCACAGGGAGAAACAAAGAATAAGTGAATTTACTTATCATCACTGAATGTAGTAATTGGCTTACTCTATACGCAATTTTTTTAATTTTCAGGAAAGTTGTTTGCTCAATCTGGATTAGAGCTTAAATAAAGTTATGTTTTTATCAAGCAAATAAAATGGCAAAAAATAACTCACAGCCCCAAAACCCTGGAGGAATGTCCCTCAACATTGGTGGTGGTCAATTTTCAGGTGTTCAAGTTGGACAAGCTGCAGGCGACATGACCCAAAATCAACAAAATACTCAGGGTGGGGTTGAGAAAGAATTGACCTTACCTGAGGTTGCGGAATTAATGGCACAAATCGAATTCATATTTCGTAATTCCGATTTACCAGAAGACCAAAAGAAACAAGCACTGAAACATCTGGATTATGCAAACGACGCAGTTAAAGAAAAAGAACCAGACAAAAACACTGCGGTAACAAGTTTGCAAAAAGCTAGTAAAGTCCTCAAAGAAACTAACGAAACGTTTAATGCAGGGCAAGGGATTTGGCAAAAGTTAGAGCCAATTGCCAAACAATTAGCTCCTTGGTTAGGAGTTGCAGCTAAAAGTCTTTTACTTTTTACATAAAAAAAGGTTATGAATCAAAATCTTAATATTGATGGTGCTTTGATTCGGGAAGCTCAAATTGGACAGGCTGGACGCGACTTGCACCAAATTCAGTACCTAACTGTGAATGAAAGCTTCAGCCTAGCTAAACTAATAGGTCATAGGCAGGTAAAAGCTCCTTCAGGGAAAGAGGAGTACCGTTTCCGAGAAGTTTTACTTAATAAAGTCAAACAGTATTGGATTAAAGGCGTACTAGAAAAATCTTTGTATACCAAAAGTCTAATTGATCTGGGACTGGAAGAACGATTAGACGCAGTAAAGCGCCCATCTAACATTGTCCAAGAAATTCCTAATGAGTCTGGGCAAACCTTACCTGAAGGGAAAAGTATCTCTGATGTCTTCAATCAGATGGGAAAAGGACGAACCTTATTGATTTTAGGAGAACCTGGTGCGGGTAAAACGATCACTCTCCTGAAGCTAGCACAAGAATTAATTGCTCGTACCGAAAAAGATTTGAGCCAACCTATTCCAGTAGTACTGAACTTATCTTCTTGGGGAAATAAACAACAAACAATTGCTGATTGGCTGATTGAGGAATTGAATAGTACATATCAAATTTCTAAGGCGCTTGGTAAAGTCTGGATTGAAGATCAACAACTATTACTGCTGCTAGATGGTTTAGATGAGGTGAAAATTGAGCGTCGGGAAAGCTGCATTAGAGCCATCAACGAATTTATGCAGGAACATGGGTTGATCGAGATTGTGGTGACAAGCCGTATCCGAGATTATGAAGCTCTCTCTACTCGTTTACAATTGCAAGGTGCTATCTGCATCCAATCTTTGACATTTCAGCAAGTTAAACAATATTTAAACAGGGCTGGTGAACAACTGGAAGCAGTAAAAACATTGCTTCAAGAAGACACTACATTGCAAGAGTTAGCTAAGTCTCCCCTGACTTTAAGCGTCATGACTCTGGCTTATAAAGGTAAGAAACTTGAAGATTTACCTAATACAGGTTCTAAAGAAGAACGCCGAAAGCACCTGTTCGATGCTTATATTGAACGGATGTTTAAGCGTCGTAAATATGAGCCAAGATACTCAAAAGTGCAAGCAATGCGCTGGCTAATTTGGCTAGCACAGCAGATGTTTCAGAAGTCTCAAACGGTCTTTCTTATTGAAAGAATACAGCCTACCTGGTTGTCAAATCGATTCCAAAAAATACTTTATCAATCTCTAAATTACTTATTTATAGTAATAATTAGTGGGTTAATTGGCCATTTAATAAGTAAATCAATAAATGGAGTATATCTTGGTGTAATCACTGGTGTACTAACTGTATGTTTTAGTACTACAGAAATAAAACCAGTTGAAACTTTGAGATGGTCTTGGCAAGAAGCCAGAAAGTTTCTGAAGGATGGACTACTATGGGGATTAGCTTTGGGGCTGATTGTAGGGCTGGGTTTTAAGCTAGTTACCGCTCCATTTGATCTCCAAGCTGGGCTGCAATTAGGGTTAGTATATGGGCTAATTAGTGGACTTATTTTAGGGTTGTTAAGTGGACTGAGAGGCCCAGAGATAGAGATAAGAACAATTCCTAATCAAGGGATTTGGAACTCAGTTAGGAATGCCGGAATAATGGGATTGATTGGTGGATTCCTCGGATTGCTTGGCGGATTAATTGGTGGACAAATCTTCGCAAAACCAGGATGGCTGCAATTGGGTTTAGTGTTTGGGCTTGTCTCTGGGCTTGTGTTTGGGGGTGGTCAAGCCTGCCTACAACACTTTACCTTACGCACCATTCTTTACAGCAAGAATTACATACCTCGAAACTATGTCCGCTTTCTCGATTATGCGACTGAACACATCTTTTTGCAAAAGGTTGGAGGTAGTTACATTTTTATCCATCGAATGCTGCTGGAGCATTTTGCCCAAATGGAGCCAGTATTTATTCAACCAACTTCACAACCAATTCATCAGTCTACTGATAGGAATAATGCACTCACTGAATTTAATTCAACCAACAATTTTAACAGAAGCACTCCATCTCAAACTCCACTTGAAAAAAATATAGTATGTACCAATTGTAGTTGCACTAATCCGGCGAATTTCAACTTCTGTACCAAGTGCGGGAGACGATTAAATTAACCACTTAGCCGAGACTAAATTAAATATAATCATAATGATAAATAAAGAACCTTATTTGCTCGTTTGTATTTATTATTGTGGTTAAATACTTTCAGTTCATAGCTTTACTGTGTACCATACAGGTATAATAATTAGCTAATTAAAATAAACGCGCTATTAGTAGCGCGTTAACGAAGTTGAAAGTGATTTGTCTATCCCGGAAGTTGCTTTTTCAGTGCTTCTAGAGAAGCCCAACGGTAATCAAGAGTTTCAGAATTATCAGAACTATCGACAGTACTACTTACAGGAATACCTGGACAATTGCGATCGCATAATTGGCGCTGCGGTATTGCCAAACACATCTGCTCATATAGCCATTCGTTGGGATAAAAATAACCATCGGGCGGTAAGCTTTCCAGCAAATCTTCCATAACCACTTCCCTTTCTAAAGGCAAGTCATTTGCCTGATTTGCAGTTTCGTCTAACCAAATGATTTCCTTCGTATCAAGCCCTAAACGGCGATTGTATTGCTGCAAGCAGCGGTTGCAGGTACAAGTAATAATTGTTTCTGCTTGAGCGGAGACTTGCAGGTAATTGCCATGATGTTGCACGCGCAGATGACCGCGAACTGGTGTTAACGTTTCCAGACCAGGTAGAAATTCCTTAACTTGAACTTCCTCTGTTCGCTCCGATGCTCTAATTAGCTGCGGAATATAAATTGCGTCCATAGGATTTGTGAGACATCCTCACTAAAATTTATCTTGATTACCAGTAATTATACTGATATTGAGTTTTTATTTTATCCCTTAAGAACAAGAGAAATTTTGAAATTATATATGGTTATGAGTTTTCAATTAACTCCAAACTCATAACTCTAAACACCTAACTCCTAACTCCTTCCAACGAAGCTGGACAGACAACTAAATGACGATGTGGCTCTTTACCGCGACTGAAGGTTTCTAAATCTCCAAATTCCTTCAAGAAGGTATGAACTTGACGCCGTTCAGCAGAACTAAGAGATTTGATTTCCACTTCTCTACCAGAAAAGCGCACTTCATCGGCTGCTGCTTCTGCTAATGCGCGAATTTCGGCTTCTCTTTTGACCCGGTAGCCATTTAACTCAATGGTGTAAGAGGCTTGTTCTTCTGGGGATTGACTGAGGTTTAGAACCGAATTTGCTAGATACTGAATCGCATCTAGCACAGAACCATCAGCACCGATTAATAGCTGGATTTGTTCTGATGTCAAATTGGTTTGGTCAATTGTCAACCAGTAGTTATCTGGTTCCGGGGAATCGCCCTCTTGAGATTGGGCAGTTTCTAAATGACCCTGAATCTCAGATGGTATTCCAGTGAGTTCTAGGAGTGTTTTTAACCACTGCTGACCTCGCTGCATCGGAATATTGCTCATGATCCCCCTGTAGCCTTTTTCTTGGCACTTTTTGGTTCAAATGGGAGTGCCTTTTGTTCTGTAACTGCGGCTTCTTTCTCCTGGGTTTCCACGATTTTTTGCAGTTCTTCTGGTAGAGGCTCGCGGGAGAGAAGATAAGTTTGTGCGGTTTGGAATATATTACCAATCACCATATACATCAGCACTCCAGCTGGCAGGGGGAAGAATAAAAACATCCCAGAAAAGATGACTGGAGTGATTTTGTTAACTGTATCCTGCTGCGGATTGCCACCACTGGAATTTTGCCCAGAAAGCATTTGGCTAACATAAAGGCTGATTCCAAAGAAGACAATCATGGCGACGATATCCCAGTGGATTGTGCCATCTGCATCTTGTGCGCCAACCCTGCCTAAAGCATCAATAAATAGAAAGCCTTTTTCTGCTGCTAGTCCAGGAATTGTTCCTTGAATAGTAACTTCTCCCGGTTGCAAGGCTTCTACATTACCCTGAGCATCAATTTTTATCCTATCTTCACCCTTGGTAATTTTCCAATCAGGAATCAGCTTATTTTCTGGGTGTTCTGCTAAAAGCACCTGGAATGGTTTACCTTCAACAGTCTGATACTGTATCTTGGTTTGTTCTCCCACCGCTAATTTATTTCCGCTGGGAATAATGGCAGCTACTTTAACGTGTTCCCCATCTGCAACGTAAATATTTTGAGGAGCAGTGGCAAAGGCTTGCGGTTGAATTTGTTCGATTTGTTCTGCAGGAAGAATTTGCAGGTTGACGCTGTAGTTCGCACTTGCGAAAGGCGAACCCCGCAAGGTGGCGAACAGCGCTAACAAGACTGGCATTTGCACTAGTAATGGAAAACAGCCTGCCAAGGGGTTGCCAAATTCTTTTTGGACATTGACCATTTCCTCTTGCTGCTTTTGCGGTTCATCCTTATAGCGCTCTTTGATTTCTGCCATCCGCTTCTGCATTAGAGGTTGTACAATTCGCATTTTCCGCATGTTGCGAATTGAGCCAGCACTCAGGGGATAGAGCGCGAAGCGGACTATCAAGGTCAAAGCAACGATCGCTAATCCGTAGCTAGGCACAATACCATAGAAGAAATCTATGATTGGCAGCATCACGTTGTTCGAGAGAAAGCCGATACCAAAATCCATTATTCTGAATTCAACCTGAGGTACTGTAAACTGAATCTAATTTATCTAAATCATGATTTGTCGGCGACTATCTTTCGCTACGGATAGCCGCACATTTAAATGGAGCATTGGGAATTGGGCATTGGTTCATCTCCCTCATCTTCCCCTGCTGCCATCACTTGTTAGCAGTGGCGCTAAATTCGGGATTTTTCGCAGCAATTCTTTCGTTGATGTAGTCATAGACTTCCCGAAAATTGGGAATTGCACGCAATTCGAGACGACTGCCGTTTTTTAAGGTGATCGCCATATCTCCCCAAAAGCCAATGCCACGGGGAACTTTGACGATTTTGACAATTTCTGAGTAAATTACGTCAGTGCGATCGCGTCCCTGCCAACCTCCAATCACAGTAATTCGGCGATCAGTGATGCGGAAACGCAGCCACAATGCCCTGACAATTGCCCCAACTGCTAATGGTATCCCGACAATGGTTAGCCCAATTAGCAGGTTGACAATTAAATCCCCAACATGGGGGCCACCTTCATAATAAACATCTTCACGAATTCCCATCGAACACCTCAGCTTGTGCCAACAACTGCTCTAATTCTTGCAGAAATTGTGGGCTTACGCACTTAGATTCTGCTGCTGTAGGTTTGACAATGAATACTAGCCGCCATCCTGGTGATAATTTTGGCAGCAAGTTATGTAAAGCAGCAGTCATTTGCCGTTTGATTCGGTTGCGAACCACTGCCCTTTTGCTGACTTTTGTGCTAATCGAAATGCCAATCAGCGTGCTGGCAAGATGTGCTGAGTCAGTTGCTTGTGTAGTCTGAGTGGCAGTGTCCAAAGAAGGTTTTGTTGAACATAACGGTTTTAAGGCTCTCAATGTTAAGTAAGAACCATGACGCCGAATTCCTTCTCGGAAAACTGCCTGGAAATCCTTTCGGGATTTTAGCCGATTTGCTTTGGGCAAAGCCACAGATGCTCTTTTAGCTTAAATATGCCCTAAACGCTCAGACGGTGACGTCCTTTTTTTCTTCTGGCGCTAATCACGTTTCTACCGTCTGGTGTCCGCATCCTGGCGCGAAAACCAGAGGTTCTTTTTCTCTTACGGCTAGTGCCGCCCAGTGTTCTTTTCATACTGTTCTCCTCTTAGGTGATTTTTATAAAAACTCACAATCTCTAATTGTATCACTTTGTGAGGGAATTGGGAATTGCCGATTGGTTACATCCCTACTCCCTATTCCCTATTCTTAATTGATGCTCAAAATCCATGTTCCCATGTAGCGCAGTAGTGGCACATCGCCAGGAGAGAGAACTTGACAGTTAAAATAGTAAACTCCGCCGAAGGATGGGTTTTTCACGTTAGATAACACTACCTCGACTGTGCTACCTGCTGGCACTGGCTCTTGAGGAAAAATATTAATCAGTTTACCTTCTTTGTCCCACTTCACCTCAGAAAGCGGAACTGCTTTGCCTTTGACTCGGACTTCAATTTTTTTCTGGTCAAAAGTTCCTTTGTAATAATCAGGGTAGGTAATTGCAAATTGACCAACCGCTAATTTCATTCTTTTGGCTGGAATTCTTAATATATAACGATCCCAACCATTAGCTTGTCCCCCAAAATCTAACCTAAAGGGTAGCTGATTTTCTTGTTTGACGCCGCTAAACAGCGTAAATCCAGGTAAACTTTGTGCCCAAGTCAAGGCTGGTAATCCAGTTACCAAAAAGCTAGTCACGGCTAAAGCAGAAAGTAAACGTCGCATAATTGGGCTTCCTCTACCAAAATATAAATCTGTTATCTAAAAATAACTGTGTGTTAGTATTCTTTACTAAACTTTACTACTGGCTTCCTGACAATGGACGTTTAATTTCCAAAAAAGTGCCATCCTGCCTGAAGTTTAGGCAACAGTCAAGTTACTTAGTATTAAAATAAACGTATATTAAATTTACTTCATTACCCTTGTGTAGCCTTGATTTGATTACTAAGTTGGTCAAATTTGAACTAAATAGAAACACAGTTGGGGTTGGATTGTGTTGACAAATATGTATAAGTGTATCTAAATTTGAGAATTTTGTTATAAAAATTGAGCCGGGTCATCAGCGATCGCCAGTTAAGTTGGGCTAAATTGATTAAAATAAGTTGGATTGGAATCGAAGTCGTAATTATTAAAATTTGATTGGGAAATTATAAAGCTTTCAAAATTCGGTCAAGATTACTCTATAAGAAAGGAATACCAAAATTTCTCAATCCCGAAAACAAGTTAAAGATAAAGATGCAAAATTTGGGAATCAATTTAGGATGTGCAATACGTAACCCTGTTTGCAACTATCTGAAAATATGACATCTGCGAGCGGCAAAGCGGAAAGTCTGAGCGGAGGTTCCCTCCAATCAGAATTTTACAAGAAAATGAGGCTTTGTCTGGAGAGCTAAGAATGGGAGAGGAAAGATTCAAGGTTCAATCTACAAGTAAAATTCATGGCTGATGTTCCTGCCTAAGTACTATGAGCGCGGAACATCCCTCATCTGGACAATCGCTTACTTAGCAGAGATTAGGTATTTATCTTCAGGAGATTTCATGAGAATAGCAGTTGCTAAAGAAATTGAAGTTTGTGAACGTCGTGTGGCATTAATTCCTGACACCGTTGCTCGATTGATAAAACAAGGTTTGGAAGTCTGGGTAGAAGCGGGTGCAGGAGAGCGATCCTTTTTCAACGATACTGACTATGAAGCAGCAGGAGCCACAATAATCAGCGATACTGCCAAATTATGGGGCGAAACAGATATTTTGCTGAAAGTCAGCCCACCGCAAGAACGAGAAGATGGACGCTCAGAAATTGATTTGTTAAAAGAAGGGGCTGTTTTAGTCAGTTTCCTCAATCCCTTGGGAAATCCTGTTGTAGCGCAGCAACTGGCAAATCGCAAAGTCACAGCTTTGAGTATGGAGATGATCCCCCGTACCACCAGGGCGCAAAGTATGGATGCTTTGTCCTCGCAAGCTTCATTAGCAGGTTACAAAGCAGTATTAATTGCGGCAGCTGCATTACCGAAATACTTCCCGATGTTAACCACAGCCGCAGGCACGATCGCTCCAGCGAAAGTATTTATTATGGGTGCTGGTGTCGCCGGATTGCAAGCGATCGCCACCGCCAGACGTTTGGGAGCAGTGGTAGAAGCCTTTGATATTCGTCCCGCCGTCAAAGAAGAAGTGCAAAGCTTAGGGGCAAAATTTGTTGAAGTCAAATTAGAAGAAGAAACTGTCGCCGCAGGTGGTTACGCCAAGGAAATCTCTGAGGCTAGCAAACAACGTACCCAAGAAGTTGTCGCCGAACACGTCAAAAATTCTGATGTTGTAATTACCACCGCTCAAGTACCTGGGAGACAAGCACCACGGCTAGTTACAGAAGAAATGGTGGCACAAATGAAACCCGGTTCAGTGATTGTGGATTTGGCTGCTGATCAGGGTGGTAACTGCGCCTGCACAGAACCCGGAAAAGATATTGTGTGGAACGGCGTGACAATTATCGGCCCGATCAATCTCCCATCATCGATGCCAATTCACGCCAGCCAATTGTATGCCAAGAACGTAACTTCGTTGATGCAACTGCTAATTAAAGACAAAGCTTTGCAGGTTGACTTTAGCGACGACATCGTTGATGCAGCTTGCGTTACCCACGCTGGTGAAATTCGCAATCAACGAGTGCGGGATGCGCTACAAGCTTTGAGCAGTGTTGGAGCAGGTTAGTAGCCAAATATACTATAAGGAGTTTTGATTTCATGACAGAGGCATTACTTGCTGCTTTGTTTGTATTTGTTTTGGCATCTTTTATCGGCTTTGAAGTCATCAACAAAATACCACCAACTTTACACACGCCCTTAATGTCAGGCTCAAACGCAATTTCTGGCATTTCGGTACTTGGGGCAATAGTAGCCTCAGGTGCTAGAGAAACAAGTGTGTCAGTGATTCTCGGTTTGATTGCTGTGGTATTGGCAACTGTTAACGTTATTGGTGGCTTCCTTGTCACAGACAGAATGCTGCAAATGTTCAAGAAAAAGGAGATTAAGGCGTGAGCGACTTTTTACCAACTGGCATTCAGCTGACGTACTTAGTCGCTGCATCGTTATTCATTTTGGGCTTGAAAAAGCTGGGATCACCAGCTACAGCTAGGAACGGTAATCTCGTTGCCTCTGTAGGAATGCTGCTGGCGATCGCAGCAACAATGTTAGATCAGCATGTGTTGAACTACGAGATGATATTGTTGGGCTTGGCGATTGGATCGGGAATTGGTGCGATCGTTGCCTACAAAGTCCAAATGACCGAAATGCCCCAAATGGTGGGTTTACTCAACGGCTTGGGCGGTGCGGCTTCGGCTTTAGTAGCCGTTGCCGAATTCTGGCGGTTGTTAGATAGTTCTCAGCCGATACCCTTAGATGTCAACATTTCCATACTTTTGGACGTGTTAATCGGTGGTATTACCTTCACAGGTAGTTTTCTAGCCTTTGCCAAATTGCAAGGTTTAATCAGCGGTTCCCCGATTACATTTCCTTTCCAGCAACCATTTAATCTCTTGCTTCTGGCTGCTTATGTAGTCGGCAGTGTCTATTTAATCATTACACCAGATAGCTTACCCATATTCTTAGGAGTGGTAGCTGTTTCCTTGGTGCTGGGCGTGATGTTCGTCATCCCGATTGGTGGCGGCGATATGCCAGTGGTAATCTCGCTGTTGAACTCGTTGTCAGGTGTGGCGGCGGCGGCGGCTGGGTTCGTGGTGATGAACAATATGTTAATCATCGCTGGTGCTTTGGTAGGAGCATCTGGCTTAATCCTCACTGAGATTATGTGTAAAGCGATGAACCGCTCCTTATTTAGTGTGCTGTTCAGCGCTTTTGGTACAGGATCTACTTCTGGTAGTGGTGCTGCTAGTGGTGGTGCAACTGATCAAAGCGTCCGCAGCATCGATCCCGAAGAAGGGGCGATGATGTTGGGTTATGCCCGTTCTGTGGTAATTGTGCCCGGTTATGGTATGGCAGTTGCCCAAGCGCAACATAGCGTTCGGGAATTGTCAGATCAGCTAGAAAAAATGGGCGTTGATGTCAAGTATGCCATTCACCCCGTTGCTGGGAGAATGCCGGGACACATGAATGTGTTGCTGGCTGAGGCAAATGTGCCTTATACCCAGTTGTACGACATGGATGATATTAATCCCCAGTTTGAGCAAGCGGATGTGGCTTTAGTAATTGGGGCGAATGATGTGGTAAATCCGGCAGCGCGGAGTGATACAAATAGCCCGATTTATGGTATGCCGATTTTGGAAGTTGATCGGGCGAAGCAGACGATTGTGATTAAGCGCGGGATGAGTACGGGTTTTGCCGGTGTAGAAAATGAGTTGTTCTACAAGGATAAAACTACGATGCTTTTTGGTAGCGCTAAGGATATGGTGGCGAAGTTGGTTTCGGAAGTGAAGCAACTTTAACGAACCGCAAAGGGTGCAAAGTAAAGAAAGAATTTAGAGAGTTTGCTTGCTTTGGGAGTGTGATGCTTCTGAGGCAAGTTTTTTGTTAGGGAATTACCTAACGCTAAGACGCAAAGAAGAACCCGCAGGGTAGGCGCAAAGAAGAGAAAGCTTAACTTGACGTTCCATCCATCCTAAATTATATTTGACTTTTTAATCTTATTTTTTCCAGTAAAATTACTTAAGCATGAATAATCAAGATTTTTTTAATGATGAGCTTCTAGAAAATAGAGTTAATGTATTTTATGGATATGGTAATTATCAAGGGAATTATTGGTTTGTTGGTATGGAAGAAGCAGGAGAAGACTTTAACGGTATTAATAGCAGAATAAATATATGGTCAAATAGAGGCGAAAAGGAATTAGACGATGTTGCAGAATATCATATAGATATAGGGCTAGGGGAGATTTTTCAACTAGGTGCAGCAATACAACCAACATGGAATAAATTAATTCGTATCGTATTGACTGCTAAAGGAAAAGAGAATATTGCTATAGAATATATTAGTAAATATCAAATAAACGAATTAGGTAGGAAAGATAAAGAGACTTGCTTATTAGAACTATTGCCTTTACCTTCACCATCTCTTAAACATTGGATATATAATCAACATTCTTCACTTTGTTTTTTATCTAATCGAGATACTTGTAAAAAATATTGTCTTGAAAAGCGAATCAACCATATTAGTCAGAGAATAAAAGAACACCAACCTAAAGCAGTTGTGTTCTATGGTATAGGATTTGAATATTATTGGAGAAGAATAACTGAAAAAATAACGAATGTTAAGTTTTCGCAAACTTCACAAGGTTTCTTAATTTGTAGAAATAGTAAAACTGTGTTTGTTATAGCTAAACATCCTGTGGCATTTGGTTTAAAAAATGAATATTTTCATAATATTGGTAGAGCAATTGCTGCTAACCTAGCGTGACAATAATTTTTTGTGCCTTCGTAACTACTGGAGTTTAGACTAAATAGCCTTCTTCAAAGGAAAAAATAGGGGGTGTGATTGAACACAGTCCCCCTATTAGCAGAAGCTGAGAGAAGAAC
>NZ_JBALDD010000010.1:0-40940 GCF_036917555.1 Nostoc sp.
ATTAATTTAAGCAAGAGCCTTTTTGGACGTTCACTCTCAGTAATATATATGTACTGTTAAATGGCGATCGCTGTGCCAGTTGCGTAAGTCCTGTAGATATCTTCCTAGTACTTCCATTCCCTCTTCTAGTGTTTGTGCTCCTTCTAATTCAGCCAATGCTGCATTTAAATCTTGCTCACATATTTCTTGGGCCAATGTCAATTTTCATCTTTGCCGCTTAAGTATGAGACTGTGACTTGATTTTGGAAAAAACCCTGTATATCTGGGTGAAGATTGATAAATACTTGTAATTATGTATTAGTAAATGCGTAGCATTTCATACAAAAAATTACGCAAGGGTAAGACAAACGGTAACTTTGTCTTTTTGGGTGCAATGACTGTGGTAATCATTACTACACCTCCAAAAGTATCAAAACTTATTATGTAATATAATAATCTTATATGTTTTGTATTAAATACAATTTATGCCTTATCGGAGAAATTTTTTAAGGAGAGCAGGATACACAACCCTTTCTGCCTTATTAACTATGGGGTTTTTACAAAAGGATGACCAAAAAGAAGACCAAGGTACGAATGCATCTGTAGCAAATCATACAAGCAAAAATTTAAATTCTCCCCTTCGACAATTAGCTGCCGCCAAAGGAAAGCGTTATGGCGCAGCAATTTCTAGTGAATTTTTGCAAACAGAGAAAGATTACGCTAACCTGATGGCTCGTGAATGTTCGATTGTGACACCGAATGGTGAATTAAAATGGGATGCTACTGAACCACAGCCAGGAAAATTTACCTTTGAGTCAGCAGATGCGATCGCTGATTTCTGCCAAAAACATAAGATAGAAATGCACGGGCATACCCTTTTCTGGCACATGGGAAAACCAGACTGGGTTCCTTATCCTCCCACACTTAAGATGATCGAACGCCATGTTAAAGGAGTCATGGGGCATTATCACAATAGTCCCGTTTTAAAGTCTTGGGATATTGCCAATGAAATTATCGCTGATAGTGAAAATGAAACTGATAACCCAACAACCGGTTTGCGTAAAGGGGTAAAACCAGAATTGATTCGAGACTTGTTTTTAATTGCCGCTTCAGTTGATAGCAGCAAGAAATTTTACCTAAACGATTTTGGTATTGAAGGCACTACATGGAAATCAGAACGTTTCTTAAGAATGGTCGAATATCTGAAGAATAGTGGCGTTAAAATTGACGGGGCAGGTATCCAGTCACATCTATGGTTTTCTACTGCCTATAGTTTTGACGAGAAAGGATTTAATTCCGTTTTAAAACGGCTTAACGATCTTGAAGTTAAACCAATAATCACGGAATTAGATATTATCATTGATACCCCACTACCCAATAGTATCAAAAGCCTAGACCAAATGGTAGCCGACAGTTACAAGCGATATCTTGACCTGTGCTTTGGAGCTAAAGTCGATACTGTGATTACATGGGGACTTACCGACCGTCATACTTGGATACGTCATACCGAGTGGATGCCAAGAAAAACCTTTAGAAACAATCCAAGTCTCTGGAAATTTCTGCGTCCGCTTCCCTTCGATGACAATTTGCAATCTAAACCAGCCCGCAATGCTATAGCCCAGGCTTTTCAGGAATCAACTTAATACTCCACCCAGGCGTAAATATAGCATTTCCTCAGCAACTGAGGTACACCCAAATCTTGTTTACCAAGCTTAGTAACTTTGAAAATGTACCTTATTCGGTCGGGAACTGCTATAGTACTTTTAAGTATTATTCTAAGCAAAATAGATGGAGAGATTTTTCGCTATTCACGATTATGAAAGTTGAATAAGACTTACTTTACTAATTAATCATTAAACCTTAGTACAACATTTCATAAATTCGTGACGAATTGAGCAACCTACTGGTAAGGCTTTGAGAGACTCAATCAAGCTACGAACTTGTGAAATTTCGTGCTTAGAAATACCAGCAGGTTATTTTTTTTTCGTTTACTTGAGATACTCCAAATTTCTCGTAAAAATAATGTGCCAACAAACCAAGGTTCAAGTAAGTAACGTCTCCAAAGCCTTTTCGGTTCAGATAACAAACGATACAACCATTCTAACCCCACCTTTCCCATCCAGCGAGGAGGAGTAGGTATTGCTCCTGCTATGTAGTCCATACAGGCTCCACTAGTCAAAATAGTGTTGGTATGAAGATGTTCAAGATTTTCGTAAACCCAATACTCTTGGCGTGGCATACCCATCCCCACCATTAATATATGGGGTTTGTAAGCATTAATTGCAGCTACAGTGGCAAGATTTTCTTGACTATCTTTATCTATATCAATATAGCCATGAGCGCAAGCAATCTGTAAACCAGGGAATTTCTGGCATAAAATATTTGCTGCTTTTTCAGCAACTCCTGGCTTTGAACCTAAATAGAATACACGCCAACCTTTAGTAGCAGCTTCTGCCATCAGAGGCCATACCCAGTCGGCATAGGTTACTCTTTGTTCACGTTTAATTGGAAAACCCAACAGCTTTCCAATAAATACTAAAGGCATACTATCAATATGGGTATATTCTGCCTTGGAATAAAAAGCTTGCATTTTTAGATCGTTATGGAAGAGATAAAGACTATGTAAGTTATGATTAGCAATAATCCATTTTTCATCCCGATCAATAGATTCCTCAATCAATAAATTTAAGTCAAGGATAGAGAGTGCATCCACTTGAGCACCAATAACTTTATAAGAAAATCGCTTTTTCATATTTTGTTTTTATTTTGATAAATATTGAGATGTTATCTCAATGTAAAGGTGAGTATTGTAAAATTAATTAGCAATATTTCAATACTGAAGTACTGAAATATTGAAATAGTTAAGTTTTTTAGTTAAAAATTATTATCTAAATCTAACTAAAAAACATTTGGTTTCATGAGGATTTCCGCAATATTCTGTGCTCTTGCATTCCAGGAATACTTTTCTGTAATTAAAGTATATGCTGTCTCTACAAGTGATTGATATTTATCAAGATTTGAAGCAGCATCAAGTATTGTGTTAGCGACTTCTTCGCTAGAGTATCCTGTTACCAACAGATGTTCTAAGTTGCGAAATTCTTCTAAACCTCGCAAGCCTTCTGGTGTTGATACAACTAATTTTTTACTAGCAAAATAATCTAGTGCTTTATTACGAGCACCACCTGCTACTGCTTGTTTTGAAAATGGCAATAAAGCAATATCTGCATATTTCAAATGGGCGACAAAATCTTCTCTTTTAGGTAAAAAGCCTAGAAAAGAAATGTTAGAGGGTATTGTTTCTGAAATATCATTACTATCCCTACCAATCACAACAAAATGTACTTTTTCTTGATGACTTTCAAGGGATTTAGCAACCTCGATAGCCATTGATACAGACATATCATTAGTTGGAAATTGAAATGTTTTGGGAGCAATAATAACCACTATTTTAGCTGGTCTGAATACTTGATAGGGGTCTTTATCTGGAAAAACTTCAGTATTGAGTAAGTCTTCAGTCACTCCATTCCCGATAAAATAAATTTGCTGTGGAGTTTTTCCATACCATTGGAAAATTAGTTTAGGAATTGATTCACCTGCTGCAATAATTGGACTACCAGAGAATATTAAAATTCCCTGAGCAATATATGTCTTAATACATTGTGCAAACTCTTTGAAAGGATTGGCAACTGAAAACAAGCGCATCCAGTATTCATAAGGCGAAAATGTATGAAAATCTAAGACAAGAGAGGAACTACTGTATTTTCTAAGCTTTAGTGAAACTAGAGCAGCCAAACCAGGTAATGTTTCTTGAGCATACACAATGTCTGGACAAAACTCGTCTATGCACTTTTCTATGGATTGAATATATGACTTCAAGCTTCTTGATCCAATAGAAAGAGAAGGTGCATAATTAACAGATGAACAATCCAAACCTAGCTGAAAAACATCAAAATGTTTAGTAAGATATTGTCCTAAATAAAAAGGTCTAGTAAATGCACCAAATGGCTGACTAGAATCGAGGGTTGAGACAATCAGTAAGCGTTTACCCATAAAATGATTGCTGATTATTATTTTATAGTTTGAAACTACATTTGTCAAATTCTTTAGAGAGTTCTAACTTATCCAAATATCATCCACTCATGACCTCATACAAGTATTAAACTTATGAGTTAGTTTGATTGATATCCTCAGAAAATGTGGGGGAGGTTGCCAAATTTTTGTAACCAATAACTGCTCTGATATAGGGTAAGAACCAGTAAAGTATCCAGAATGGTCCAGAGTGTCTGCTACAAAATATAGTCCATGATTTTAATGGAAATCCTTTAATTTGTAGTACTTTTTTTAAGCGTTCCAATAGATTTAAATTGGTATCTGCCCAACTATTGTGGATAGAGTTTTTGGTACAAGTACCAATATACCCAGGAGCCACCCATATTTTACAACCCAATTTACACGCTCTCAGGGCATAATCTAAATCTCCTAAACTATGAACAAAAGCTGTATCAATATTGCCAACTTTAGCGGTAACACTTTTAGGAATTAGCACGCAGTTACCATACATAGCATCGCATTTTTGGATAACGGAACTTGGTTCTAAAAATTCAAACTTATTAGAATACCACTTTTTAGATTTTACTGCTCCTCCATAGGTTGCTTTTCCTGTAATTAAGTCTTTAGTTGAACCAACTACAATTGAGTCTGGATAACCAAGTTCCGTCAAATTTTGATGAACCTGCAATAGTCTACTCACAGCATTGGCTTCCAGAAATGTGTCATCATTCAACCATAGATAATAGTCATATTGATATTTTATTGCCTCACTAAAAGCGAAATGCATTCCTCCAACCCAAAATAAATTGCCATTACCTTGAAGAATTTGTACTTCTGGATATTCTGCTTTAACAGCCTCTGTAGTACCATCAGAACTTCCATCATCAGTTAAATAAACATCACAATGATTTTTTTGCTGATATAAAGCATTTAGACAGGCAAGAGTTGTATTACGTCTGTTATAACATGTCATAATTACAGCTAAATTTGCTTTTTTCATCTTATTTGCCTCAATATAATATGTACAGAAATGATTAATTAAAACAATAAACTTATACGCAATTTTGACAGATTTTATTTATAATCTAAATTATCAAATTTTTGCTTTCAATATATTGTTATATCAGGTTAAAACTTAACCATCTTTTCTATCCAACCACTGAAATTAATATCTAAATCAAAGCTTTTTAGTTTTTGTTCCATTCTTCTGACTCCCAACAGATATCGATGCCAAACTGATACACAAGGCATATTAAGTCTAACAACCTCTTCACACAACCATTGATATTTATCTGAATTGCTATTAATTTTTTTTAATCTTTTTATTTGACCATTCCAATCGTTATAAAAAAATAAGTTGAAATAATGAATGGATATAATATCATCCCAATGTTTAATTTGTATTTCTTTTGATAAACGGTTATGTAAAGGTAATGGATAACTATAATTAGGAGGAAGATGTTCAACGTTTTCTTCCAAGGCACATAAAGTTACAGACAAAACAGACTGCTCAACAAAATAAATGCCCTGAGGAGGAGTAATATCCAAGCGCATTACTTTTTCAAAGTTCTCTTTCCAAGTTGTAAATATACCTGCACTTCTTCTTACAGCAATCAAACCAGAATTCCAGTAGGCTCTGATTCTTTTATTACCTATTGGTGTGTTAATAAATACCTCATGTTTTACTCCCAGCACTTCATATAGTTTTTGCCAATACCATTCTTGAGGATCTTGCAGACCTGTAGAACCAATTCCTTGACCATACTCAGGACGCATCCGTACGTTACACTCTACTGGCAATAAAAATTCTTTTGGTTCAGAAAAAAAGCATTTGTCACTGTCTAAAAAAACCAATATTTCTGCATTGACATTTTGTTCTGCATAGGCACAAACTAAGGGTTTATTGGCTAAATAATATTCATGAAATTCTCGATTTATTGGAATTTGTTGATGAATCACCTGCAATGCTTCAAACGCTTGTTGGGTTTGCTTTAATATCGGTTCACCTGCTCTAGGATGAAAACTATATATAGGTGTATTTTTCAATTCGCCACAGAACTTACGAATACTTTGTGCAAGCATCAAAGATTGACCTTCTAAACGACCAGGTTCTGTACAAATTATAAAAGCTATAGGTATTGACATATTATGAAGTATTGATTTACTAAGTTAATTACTCAATGAAGATTTCTTTGCTATCATCAATATTTCCTGAAACAAGGCTGAATAACGACGTGCTTGAAGTTCCAGAGTGAATTCTTGCTCGGCTTTATCACGAGCATAAAATGACAGTTTTTGCAACCTTTGTTCATTTTCAAGAACCCAGGTAATTCCTTTGCCAAAATCTTCAACTTCATAAGGTTTAGCCAAATAGCCGTTCTGCTGATGATCAATAATATCTTTTAAGCCAGTAGAATTAAACGCCACAACTGGAGTACCACAAGCAAATGATTCCGAAGCTGTCTGTCCAAAAGATTCTTGAAGAGAGGGTACAAGCATCACATCTGCTGCTGAGTAAACAGTTGCTAAAGATATAGCATCATGTAAGTGTCCCAAATAATGGGTTTTGAAGCCCAAATCAGGTGGATTTTCGGGTTGAGATGCTCCAAAAATCACAACTTCCAAGTTATCCTTCCAGCCAGATTTACTCAATTCTTGTAAAGCTGGTTGTAACAAATGAAATCCTTTATTTCTATCGCTTGTTGCTTCTATCGCTCCAAAGAGTATTAGCTTTTTATCTTGGGGTAGATTAAGTGCTTGTCGTGCAAAATGTTGATTAATTGGTCGATATTTTTGAGTATCTAGTCCGTGGGGAATTATCTCAATTCGCAAATTCTGGAATAAAGAACTGGAACGAGCGCACTCTGCTAACCAAGAACTTGGTGAAACCAGAGTTAAATTCAAATTTTTCCAAGCTTTTATTTTGCGCTCCCATACCCAACGGGATAAATCCCATTCATTACTACTGTTGAGTTGAGGACAAGCCCCACAGGATACTTTGTAGCGATCGCATTCTCCAGTAACGTGACACCCTCCAGTAAACCCCCACATATCATGGAGAGTCCAAACTAGAGGACGCTTCAGTTTAGCAAAGGTTTCTATTTGCATAAAACCTCCGCTAATCCAATGCAGATTGATTATATCTGGATTAATCTGAGCAACTTTAGGAATAACTCTATCTGGCAACCATTGGGTAAAAAATGGAGTATTTCTCTTTTGACGATAAAGCTTTAATGGCAAACTTTCAACTGTCAACTTTGCCTTAGCGATGCCCTGAAACAGTCTAATTTTAGGTGCAATTACTGTTTTATCATTACTATATTTTTCTTGAACTAACATTTGTGACTGTAGTCCTATATCTTGTAAACCTGTGTGTAAACGATATGCAGCCCTCGCTGCACCGCCACTAATATCATGAGTACTAATATGTAAAATTTTCATTTTTATTCACTTAATAATCACTAAAACTATTTCTAACTTTCATAAAAACTAATTGACTAAAAGATTTTTAAGATTTCGTTGATATTCAACAGTCAAAGATAATGACGTGGTGACATACATTAACCAATTCCAGCTAGGAGTTAATAATCTGGCTTCTGAAAAATTAACTATGACTATGATAAGTAGCATCTGCATTGGCCAATAATCTTCCGGTTTTTTAGCGACAGAAATAATTCGAGTCAATGCCATTACAAAAAACCGGACAAACCCTGCTGCAAAAGTCAAAAAACCTAAGAATCCCAATTCTAACAATAATTCTAAAAAACCATTATGGGCATTACTTGCCCAATCATAAGTAGCTCTTAACTTAGATGCAGCATTACTAGTCCAAAATCCTGAAAATCCATAACCTAACCAAGGTCTTTCCAAAATCTTGGAAATCACTAGCTCCCAGAGGTCAGAGCGTCCATTGAAGGTAAGGTCTTTACCAGAAGTACCAACTACAGTTTCGGCATTATTGAGAAGTAATATTGAAGAAATCATTAGTAACATCAAAGTTAAAGTAATCATAATAACTTGTAATTTATAATTAGTTTTCTTCAGGGATCTGTAGAAAGGTAAAAGTAATATCATTGTCAACAAAATCGTTAAAGATGTTGTTGAACGTGAGAGGATAATTAAACATATAGAGATCCCACATAGTGCCCACATCAACCAGCGATATCGATGGCCACTAAGAGCAAGGTGCAAAAAAACTCCTGCACTCCAAGCCATCATGTAACCTAATTCATTTTTATGACCATAAATTCCACTCCACATACCTAGTAATTCAGGTGATTCGTGAATATAACCTGGTACGAATGCAGAAAATAGCATAGATAATGATGCAGCTACGCCAAGTGCCCAAGCTATCAGCTTAATTTGTTCTCTAAGCGGATAACGCATTGCTAAATAGATGGCAATAAAATATATTCGGATTAGACCTCTTAGATAAGTAAGACTAGAACTTAGGTCTTCTGACCATAAAAGAGAAAATATAACTATTGCTAGTAAAAAAAACTGTAATGGACTTCTAGTGATTACATAAATAAAACCTTTCCAGTATAAAATTAGGAAATAAAATAGGATTAAATATGAAACTATATTGAACAAAGTATCTAGCTTATTGCCTCCAAGTGTAGACATGGAAACTTCTTGTGCGGGGTGTATTGTTAATGCACCTACAGCAATCAGTAATAGCAAGATAGTTAATATTTTTTCTGTTAATTTTACTTTCATTTTTGAGATTTTATTTATCTATTTTTTTATCGTTGAGTAATTCAATCTTTTCTTTACTTCCTCTTTAAAAATATCCAATACAGTTGCTTTATAGACTGTTTTCTGTATAAAATTATCTGCTTCTACATTCCTGACAATAAATGGTGGATGCTTTAAGGGAAATTCCATTGCCTGCATGGACATATTGATGAAGGAAAATTCTTGATTTGAAGTGAAATGAGTTGCATCTGCACCAACACCAACATTAGAGATTAAATTGACATTCGGAATAATACTTAAGCTTCCCTGCATCCAAGAAGCAAATGTCCATTGGTAATCCCAGGTTATACCTGTAGGATTGTCATAAACAGACTGAAATATTCGTTGCCAAAAATTTACTGCTTTTTGGTCTATAAGAATGTCATGTAAAAGGTTTTCTGCTTGCACCTCTTTCCAGAGTTTGATAGTCAAATCATAATGTTGCCAAGCACGTCTCCAACTTGCCCAACCCCAGCAGTGGTTGTAGCGAGAAAAATAGTAACTGTAATTTGTACGTTTTTGTCCAAGTTGAAGATTTTGAGCAGAGATTGTGGCGATTCTAGTATCATTTCTATATTTTTCCAGCAGTTCTTGACTAAATCTGAAAAAAGTTGAGTGAGGGATACAATCATCTTCTAAAATAATTGTCTCCTCGACATTATTAAAAACCCAATCTAAACCACTTGATACCCGTTTGGCACAACCTAAGTTAATATCAGAATAATCCTTGATTACTTCACAATCCCAATCAACTCTCTCAATAATTGCCCTAGTTGCTTCACACTTTTCTGCCTCATCTTCGCGCTCAGTCCGAGGACCATCTGCAATTACAAAAAGTTTTATTGGCTTGGCTTTGCGAATAGCTTCAAAAACTTTTTCTGTTGTTTGTGGGCGTTTAAAAATAATAAAAGTTACTGGTGTTTGCATGATATAAAAGTTTAATAATAACGATCAGTATTTGTAAAAATGAATAAGCGATTGCACCTGAATTTTAAAGAGTTTTTGTGTTCTTGAATCAAATGCGTTGCATATAAAAGCAGCAGCGGCTTGAGATATTATTGTTGCGATCGCAGCTCCAAGTCCTGCATATTTAGGAATCAGTAATAAATTGAGGATAATGTTTAGTATTGCCCCAAATAAAGTCTTACCTAAAGAAACGTGGTTTAAACCTTCAGCAATAAACCAAGGTGATGTTGCAAGACCCATAAATACAAACAAAGAAGTCCAAATATGAACTGCTAATATTGCTCCTGCCTCTGCATATCCACTTCCAAACATCACTATAATTATCTTGTCAGATAAAAAGGACATTGGAAGAGCAATTCCTAAAGATATACATGTCATTAGACTGAGTAATTGTCCTATTCGCTGATAGTAAAGACTTTCTGATTTTTCCTTTGCTGCATAAATTGCCGGAGCAACAGAAGAAACAATAGCCCCTGGAATAAAATACCAAATTTCAGAAATACGCACAGCAGCAGAATAAACTCCAACCTCACTATCTCCGATCATTTGACCTAACATCACCTGATCTATTCTCATAAAAATCATGATGGCAAACCCCGAAAAAATTAGAGGTAAACTCTCTTTCATAAGAGTTTTGGCAGAAGCAAAACTCCAACGCCATAACCACAATGAAGACCCTTTGATTTGGTAAACAATCAGTAAGCCAATTGCACTCATTGCAAATTCTGCTAATGTTACCAAAGCAAAAGCTAACAATGGTGCTTTTGTTAAAATTAGTGCGATTTTGATGACAGTATTTAGTAGAAACGCTGTGTTTTTAGCGATTACAGTGTATTTTGACTGTACCTGTGATTGAAACCACAGTTCAATAGTATCAGACGCCCTAAAAATTCCTGCTATTCCTAAAATTGTAACTAGCCATATCTTTAGTGTTTCATGCTCACCTAAGAAAAACATCGTGCTAACTGCCAATAAAACAGAAGCAATCCCACCCAAAAATTTTAGCCAAAAAGTAGTTCCTAAAATTTCCTCTTTGTTTGATAATTGACGAACAAGATGGCGAACTACTACGTCGTCTAGTCCGAGAGTAAAAATTGGGCTAAATAAGGCAACAAAAGCTAAAGCATAGTTAAATAAACCATACTGTTGTACTCCTAAATAACGTGCTACCCATACTCCTACAACTAAGCTTGCACCCATACGTAGAATGCGGTCAGCAAATAACCAACCTGTATTAGCAATAATTGCGCGCAGTCCAGAACGAGATTTAAATTTCGATAAGTTTTTAATTTTTAATTTACTTAACATTATTTTTATGAATTAATCATCTGACATTCTTTATACCTATCAATCTCGCTCATGCAACTTTTTCATTTCATCAAATACAGAATAAAGTGTATTTATTCAGTAACTCACATGATTTATCATCTACAGGGGTTTTAATTTACCACTAATCAAAGTTTTCAAAAAATAGCTAAATAAGAAAATAATGCCCTTGATTTTCCAGTAAAAACTATGCTCAAATAAAAATATTATTTTCAAATAAGTAACAAAATCTTGATATTTTGGGCATGGTATTGTTTGTAGCTCATTAATAGATGTGAAAGCTAAGAATAATGGAGAACTAAAATTGTTTTTTTGCAGAATGTAATTAAAGAGAGAATTGCGTTTCCAAAATCTTTTATATTCATAGTTTTTGTCTACATCTAAAAAGTTCTTATTATGATATTGATTATTCTCATGTATTCTATACATCACTAAAGGTTTAGACATATAAAACTTTTTAGCCCCCACCAAAGAAGCTCCCCATACCAAACAGTCATCAGCCCTTACACGCCAATCTTCTATATTTGGAATAGGTAAAAATTTTCTGACTATCTCTCTACGTATAGATAATGTTGAAGTTATGGAACCAATCCATTCACCATTATATAAAGTTCTAATTACTGAATAACCCAAATCTAAATCAACTGCATCATCTTGAAATGTCCCTTCTACTGCTCCAAACTTTTTATACGCACAAAATATAAAATCATATTCACTGCGTCTATTATAAAAATTTAGGGCGTTTTCTAAATACTGAGGTTCATAAATATCATCGGCATCTAAAAAAAATATAATGTCACCAGTAGCAGCTAAAAAACCTTCATTAAAAGATGATAATTGTCCTTGATTTTTTTCTTTCAAGATAGATTTAACATTAGCTAATTGAGTAAAATTATTGATAACTTCTGCAGAATTATCTGTGGATGCGTCATCAACAATAATAATCTCATCAAATTTAACTGTCTGATTTAAAGCGCTATCAATTGCCTCAGAAAGAAATTCAGCATAATTGTAATTATTAATTAAACAAGAAGTTTTAATTTTAGTTTTATTCATTATTCCTACATTCACAAAATTGGGTTTAAATGGTTATAGTGATAGTAGCTTTCACAATTTATAAGAGAACTTAACGCTCTTTGCGAAATTTAGTTAAGCTGCTAGATACCAAATCTTGTTCAATTTGTCGTTTTTTAGTGTTATGAAAATAATTATTAGGTTCATTTTTAGTATTCACACCATTGATGACTATCCCTAATACCTTTTGACCTGATTGAGTTAAAAACTCTTTAGCTGCATTTGCACTGTTCAAGTCGACCACCCCAGGACGAACGACTAATAAGATACCGTCAGTCAAGGTGCTTAAAACAGCAGCATCTGCTATTCCTGACAATGGAGGAGTATCAAAAATTACAAGATCATAATCTCTCCCAAAGTTACTAATTAATGTCGCCATGCGTTGAGAATCTAGCATTGCCACTGGATTGGGAGGCAAAACTCCAGAAGTAAGAACTTCCAGATTAGGCATTACTTCCTGAACAACTGTATCTAAAGAAACTTGATTAACTAGGACATTACTTAGCCCTATTGTATTTGTTAGCCCCCAGATATGATGCTGTATGGGATGACGCATATCTGCATCCACCAACAACACCCTACGCCCTGCCTGAGCCATAGTTACAGCTAAATTTGCAGATACGTCAGACTTTCCTTCTTTGGCAACGGAACTTGTAATTACAATGCTTTTGAGCGGTTTATCAGAACAGAGGAACTTCAAGTTCACTTGTAGTATTTGATATGCATTACCAACAGGGAAGTAAGGAATATCTCTGCCAATAATTTTGGGAATAGCTCTATCCAGTCCTGCTATAGAAGAATGATCTTTACCATTTCTACCTTGTGTAGGAATTACTCCTAAAACACTGTATCTCAAGACTTCTTTGGCTTCTTTGACGGTCTTCACTGAGCGGTCTATCAAGTCTAAAGTAAAGGCAACAATGATACCTAAGAAGAAACCAACTCCTGCTCCACCAACAATAAACAGCATTTTCCGAGGCCCTTCTGCTTTATCAGGGATTAAAGCATAGGAAATGACACGAGCATTAGGAATCTTTTGGTTCTGTGCAATATCAATCTCTTGACGTTTCTTTAAGAGTGTTTCGTAAGTCGTTTGAGCTGCTTGCAGTTTCCGTTCTAGCTCTCGTTGACTCTGTTCTAACCTTGGCAAATTATTTGCTCGTTTGATGTAAGCATTTTGCTGTTGTTTGAGTGTGGCAATTTGTCTCTCCAGACCAACGCGTTCTGCCTGAGCACGAGTAATATCTGCAATTAGGCTTTGTCGCAGTTGTCCAACCTGTAAACTTCCCTGTGTTATCTGCGCTTTACCCGCTACTTGTCCTGTCCGTTCTTTTAGCAAGTTGTTAAGAGCTGCGACTTTTTCTTCTAAGCTAGTAATTGTAGGGTGTTCAGGTGAAAAACGGGTACGCTCTAGTGCAAGTTGGCTTTCTGTTTCTTGAAGTTGGGCTAGCACTTTCTGAACTCCAGGTGCTTGACTCAATTCAGATTCGATTACACCTTGCCGTGAATCTACCTGAGCTTCACTGCTTAACTGTTCTAAACGACCCTTCACATCATCTAGTTGAGCTAAAGCTTGAGAAATTTGGTTTCCTAACTTAGAAATTGTATCGACTGCTGCGGCTGCTTCTTGTTCCAGGACAACAACTTTATTCGTTTCTTTAAATAGCCGCAGTTTTGATTCGGCTCTTCTGACAACTTCCTCAGCTTTAGGTACTTCCGTTACGAGAACCTGTTTGGCTGTCCGCGCTTCATTCTGATTAGCCTTGATATTTAAATCGATATAACTGTCAATAACTTCATTGATGATTTTGGCAGCTAGTTCTGGATCGCCACCTTTATAAGAAAGTTGTACAACATCAGTGCCTTTAATTCCTTCTATTTTTAGTTGTTTTGCCAAGTCGGGAATCGAGAGCAGTTTGCCTTGACTATCTTTAAGGTTGAGGGAATTAATCGTTTTCTCAATTACTGGATTTGATCCAATAACTCTCACTTGAGTTTCCAGGGGATTGTCGTTCACATTCAAAGCTTCTAGGCGTCCTATATCATCCGATAAGCCCGTGAGTGAGGAAGAGCGATTTGTTTTAATCATCAAACTTCCTTCTGCCTTGTATGAAGGTTTTAGTGAAAATGCATACAAGCATCCAAGGCTAACAGATATGGCGAAAATTCCAACTAGAGGTAGCCAACGCCGTTGAAGAACTTCTAAGTATTTCTGAATATTTACTTCTTCAAAGTTTGGTAAAGATTCCATCGTCATAATATTATGTAAAGTTTTATAAAAAAGACTATTTATTTACAGCAGATTGTTCTCAGTATTTTGTAATACAGTAGTACTGTAATCTACTTTACGATATTAATATTCGCCTTGATTATTAGCTAATACCTTGTTGCTGAGATTCTTCAATATCTGAAGTTAACTAATAGTTTTGCAAGTCGCAATTTTAACTTAGATTGATATTCTACTGGCAGCAAAAACCAGATAACTCACCATTTTCTCGCTGATTTAGTGGCTTTCCATTTTTAGGGCTTAATTTTAGTTAACTTAGTTTTGTGTTACTACTAATGCAAGTATTGATTTGTAAACTAACAATCACTATCATATTATGTGAGAACACTGAATTCGAGAACTTTACAAAAAATTTATATAAAAGACTAATATATTCGCTGTCGGTTTGATAATTTTAAAACGATGAAAGAAGTTAATTGCTTCAGGGTAAGGAATAGAACAATTGTGCCAGCCTATAAGCTATAAGCAATGGAAGCACTTCAGAGATAGGCTTTGTACAGTGAAAAGAGAGACCTATAAAGACTCAATGGATGTTTACTTAAGCTGCTTCCAAACTTTTAGTAACAATTAATTCTGACTCTGAAAATAGTTAATTTTAGTAATAATACGGAACTGGCAATCATCAAATTGTATGATTTGAGTATTGAGTCTGTAATAACTCGCAAGCAGTTTAATTTGCCCAGTCTGGTAAAAGACTTTTTTATGTGGCTTAAGGTATGAAAATTCCAACGTGGTAAACTTGACGGTTTTCAATTCGGTGATCCCCCTTAGATACCCGTTGACTAATATTCACATCAACATCTTTAAACCCAAGAGATTGTGCTATTTCAAACCAATTCTTCACTTGTTGGTGCAGTATAGGATGATTATCTTTGAGGCTGAAAACATAATCAGCATCAGCTTCGATGATTTTTTTTGCAATCGATTTCTGTGTAAGGTTGCAGCTAGATGGATTAAATCTTACCCTAGAGCGCCAGTCCAGTAGAAGGTTTTGACAAAAACTCAACTTTGTGTAAAAGAATAAAACGCCTATTCTGGTCGAAATATTTAGGTCTGGTTTTTAACGATGTCTACGACGGGCTACGCCTACGCATTTAAACAGAGCATCAAAATTCTCGATTTTAACAACACCCATATCCTGTGTTTTACGTCAACTATTTCTAGGGGACTGGCTCTCTAGCTCGGATAATACCACTTTGTTTCAAACCCAATTACCAATGCAAGTCCGCTTGTCAATAGGGTTTGAGATGCGCTAACCCTGTTAGTATAGGTAAGTAAGTCGGCGCAAATAATTAGAAGACAAGTAGTAAGACAAAATTAATTTACACAAAATTGAAGCTGAAGCCCTATCCAGCTTTAATTTAATGTAGCCTAAGAGGAGAGTATCAAATGCCAACGTGATTAGAACAAGAAATTGGTCTAGATCAGACTAGTACATGACAAGAAATCCAGCTACTATCTTAATTAACTAGACAAGTAGCTCAAGCTACTTATTCAAGGTAGGCAAACTTCCGCTTGATTTTACTAGATTTAACCACATTTTTAATGAAGTTTAGCTATATTTTTTATACCTGTGTTAATCTGAAGTACTCAAGCTAGCCTACTATTTCTTGTTTTCTGTATCTAGGCAATTGTAATTATTAAACTGAAATTAAATGTTGAGAGATTGAATTATGAAATCTTCTTCTATTATCTTAGCCGTTGTGATTAGCGCACTCACTCTTAGTCAGAGTACTTATGCTAACCAAGAGAATGTTCCCATAACAATAGGCGATCGCAATCAGGCTGGAGTTTTATTGACAGAACCAGCTATGATTAATACTACATGGAGAAATTTTCTCGGACACACTAATAATCCAAAACAAACTGCTGAATCAATTTTGCTAATTCAGGAGCGAGGATGCTAAAAAATTAACCTGATTGAGTTCATCAAAACCCAAGCGCTTTTTTTAAGCAATGTCAGGAGCCAACCAAGACTCCAAGTAGTGAGCCAATTGAGTATCTCAAGGTTCCTAAACTAGATTCTGGTATTAGTGTAACAGTTACTAAGTTTTGATATAGGAACTTTTTTAACAATAGATAGCTAATTCTTGGTAGTGTGATTTATCTAGATAATTTACGCTCAAACATGGATGAAATATTTATGCTGGCTGCTTTAGCTCAAAGCAGAAAAGCTTTGCCGGAATGTTTGCCGAATCCACCAGTAGGTTGTGCGATCATAGATGGCCAAGAGATAGTAGCTCAAGGATACACGCGAACATTAGGAAAACACCATGCTGAGGCTGACGCACTGAAACAGATTCAAGGCAAAGCTTTCAACTTCTTGAAAATGTATGTAACTCTTGAACCTTGTTCTTTTCATGGACGCACACCTGCATGTGCTTTAGCGATCGCTGAAGATCGTCGGATACATGAAATATATATATCTATACTTGATTCAGACCCCCGCAATAATGGTAAAGGATTAGACATTCTCAGAAAAGCAGGAAAGATAGTTAATGTCGGGTTATGCGCCAATGAGGTAAATGCTTTTCTTAACCAATATCTACTAAGGTGATGGTTGAAGAGTTAGATTAAAACTTTAATATAGTACAATTTTTCCAAAAATCTTTGTAATAAGCCAATCATCTGTATAAGTTCACAACTATGCTGTTGTGTCAACTTAAAGTTGAAACTAGTAAGCAAGAAAGCTGTGAGATATTGCTTAATTAGGAGTTTTAAACTATTCCCGACTTATCCAAAAAGTGGGAATGTTGTTCTTCAAGCTATGGTGCATAACAATCAACTAAGCACCCTTACACAAAAATCTTTTCGCTTTAAGAGGATATTAGGGCGATCGTGAGTGTTGCTGTCTTGCCAAGTATTATCCTTGATGTTAGTGTTACCACTGTTAGTACTTTTAGTCCATAAAATGTCTTTTGGAATAATCAAATTGATAATACTACATCCAGTGCAGATGTCTGCGTGCAATTATGACACAAGTGCAATTGTCACAGATATCTGCGTCTTCTTGGTTATCCTAAATCCCAGGAAAGAGATATGAGTAAGAATGAATGTAGAGATGTAGGAGTGCTACGTCTGTTGTGCAAGTGTTCTGGATACCGCGTAATTAATTTCACCAGACGCCCAATTACTAAGTATTTGACCAGATTTTTAAAGAAAGCTGTTATTAAAGAAGGGGAGCAGGAGAAGTTCTTTCTTTCATGTTTAATGATCGCCCGCTATGCACCTGGCTTAATATGATTAGATTGTCTGACAAAAAATGAGGTGAAAAATGGATATTTTATATTTAATAAGTTTTTATTTAATGAGATTACATCTCTTGATAAGCAGACTAAGAACAATTCAATAAATGAGCTTTTTGTAATATTTTCAGAGTTCATATTAATAACTTATCTCTTAGATAATGAAATCGTTGCTCGGTATTTTTTACTTTTTCCAGTAACCGCATTGGATAACTAGACTCAATTTAATTGTTAATTGTATTTTAAAATATGCAAAAATCAATGATAAGGAATGAAATTACTTCAAAGGATATGCGAATGATACTTTAGATAATTGATTTGTGACTAGTGATGATGTTATTATTAAGGGGTGGGTTGATTTTGGGTTTATTATCTCCAACAATTAACTTGTAATGTATCATAGACCAGAATTCATCAATGTTGCAAATTGATTAGACCTCTTGCATAAATTACAAATTAAGAACCCCACACCGCCAAAGCGTAGCTTTGTATCCCCTCCTTGCAAGCGGGAAGGAGATTAAGGGATGGGGTATTAAGCATTTTCGCAAGATATCTATTGATTAGCAGTATGAAATGGCTGTGGGTCTGAATATCTAGACTTGATACCAATAAATTGATGAGGTTACAGAGGAGCAAATAACCATGAGCAACTTAACATCTCCACATACCGAAGTTCAAAAAACGAAGAAAAAAAGTTTAGCCGCAGATAAAAAGCCTCGAGCTACAGATGATATTGTGCGTAGTTATCTGCAAGAGATCGGGCGTGTAGATTTGTTGACTCGCGAACAAGAGGTTATTTTTGCCCAACAAGTGCAGCAGATGATGAATTTATTAGCTGCTAAGGAAGAATTGGCTGTGAAATTAAACCACGAACCCGCGCTGCAAGAATGGGCAGATCGGGTGGAGTTAAGTGTAGAGGTGCTAGAGCAACAGCTAAATTTAGGACACCAGGCCAAGCAGAAAATGATTCAGGCTAATCTCCGGTTAGTGGTAGCTGTGGCAAAGAAATATCAGCACCGGAACCTAGAATTTATGGATTTAATTCAAGAAGGTACTTTAGGTTTAGAACGAGGGGTGGATAAATTTGATCCTGCCCTTGGTTATAAATTTTCTACCTACGCTTACTGGTGGATTCGTCAAGGAATTACACGGGCGATCGCTCAACAAGGACGTACAATTCGTTTACCTATCCACGTCTTTGAAAAACTAAACAAAATTAAACGGGTGCAGCGAGAATTATCTCAACAGTTGGGTCGCGTTCCTACTACTGCTGAAATTGCCACTGCCTTATCTTTGACACCTAGCCAAGTTCGAGAGTGTTTGTACTTAGCTCGTCAACCCTTCTCCTTAGAGGCACGAGTTGGTGAACAACAAGATACAGAATTGCAGGACATATTGGAGGATGATGGCCCTTCCCCCGAAGATTATGCTGTTGAAGAATCTCTCCACCAGGACTTACAAGACTTATTGGCAAAGCTGTCTCCACAGCAGCGAGAAATATTAACCCTGCGCTTTGGTCTAACGGATGGCTATGAACTTTCTTTAGCACAGATTGGCGATCGCATGGGTATTAGTCGAGAACGGGTGCGTCAGATAGAACAAAAAGCTCTCAGTCTCCTCCGACGCCAAAAGGAACAAGTACGTAGTTATCTAGCTAGCTAAAGTTATTTTTTCATAATTTAAGACATTGAAACTTAGGAAATCACCATAATGGCTGTATAAAATTCAGTCATTCTGGGGGAAAATAAACCTAAATAATCTCTCTTAAAGATTTGATATGAGTACACCAAAGATAGTGCAACAATTGCAGGTACAATGGGTGACTTCTGAAAACTTTCGGCGTTATGGACAGGTGATTTTTGCAAGTTTTGATGGCAAAACTTACGATGGGGAAGATGCCCAGTTAAACCTGCAAAATGGGATTCCACGATTTTATGTTATGCGGTTGGAGAAGATAGGGCGAAAGTTCCACAAAATTACTCGCCATGTGCAATGCACTCAATGTCTGGGTTCTTTGGAAGGGAAGGATTGGTTAATTGCAGTTTGTCCTCCTCAGAATGATGTGAATGAACCAGCATTAGAAGAGATTGCTGCTTTCCGCATTCCGGGAAATTGTTTTATCAAGCTACATGAGGGTACTTGGCACGCTGGACCCCATTTTGACCATAAAGTTGTGGATTTTTATAATTTGGAACTAGCTGATACAAATATGGTGGATCATTTTACCCATGATTTTCTCAAGAGTCATCAATTAGAGTTTGAGATGGTTTAGGTAAGATTATGTTTAGTTATAGATATAGACAAGCCATTTTCCTGAATCAGTTCAACCATTTGAATCTACTTTCCACAGAAGGAAAATTAGCTCAAGTATTACGTCAGTTTGGTTATGATGTATGGATTGTCTAATGTTAGCCTAGAAATTGATATCCCAGCAGAATGGTTGCGTAGAAGTTTCCACTGCCTTTGAAATTTTCTTAAACATTCATTTTATGGCTTCTTCCAATTCTCAATCTTCTAACAAAAGCTTTGTCTACCGCGAATTTGGCAACGATAACTCCGCTGCCACAGAAAGACCAATTCCAGAACTGCCCCCACAACAACAAAATCTGAAAGTACAGGCTTCCCGCAAAGGACGCAAAGGTAAAACTGTCACAGTCGTTAGCGGTTTTCAAGCGAAACCGGAAACCTTAGCAGATTTGGTGAAGCAGTTGAAAACCCAGTGTGGGACAGGTGGGACACTTAAAGACAACGAAATTGAAATTCAGGGCGAACACAAACAGAAAATTGTCGAGATTTTGACCAAGCTAGGTTACAAAGCCAAAATTAGCGGTGGCTAATCTTAAGTGCGGTTTACCGTATCTTAACCGCTATCTAGATTAAAAGAGGGAATGTTATCTTTGAGAGGTACAAATATGCTTGAACAGTGGTAAATTAGTTTACCAACAAGCTGTCTTTTCTAAGATGAATAGGAGGTTTAAATGGATTTAGTTCGGATTCTGTGTGCCATTTTCCTGCCGCCTTTGGGAGTTTTTTTACAAGTAGGTTTTGGTATAGACTTTTGGATTAATATACTTTTGACGCTGTTTGGTTACATTCCTGGGATTATTCATGCAATATGGATAATTGCTAAGAAATAATTTTTTGTATAAGTAGGTTAAGCGTACCAATGTCTGTATTGGTGATTATTATAGAGGCAATTCATGAATTGCCTCTATAATAAAGTTCATAAGATTAACTATTTTGTATTCGTAACTTTAATTAAACAAAAATCTCTAAGAATACTACTTTATTTTTGAAATATACATAGACACTGCCCAATAAAACCTGATATCTAAATAAAAGTTGTAAAAACAATATTTATCAAGTCTCTAATGTAAGCTTTTGTGTGGCGGAAAATACCGAATTAACTCTAAGTTTTTAACATGGCATAGAGTCTAAACTCTAGAAGCAAGGGGCAGATGTGCAATTGCCATTGCACAGTTGGAACCTTTAAATCTTTGATTAAGCCAGTGCGTATATCTAGTACCCAGCCATGAACCATAGGCGCTTTTCGCTCATAAAGTACCTGACGCATGATGGAAGTTTGGTAAATATTTTTCACTTGCGCCACAACATTGATTTCTGCCAAGCGATTCAGACGTTCTTCTCTTGTTGGCAAGGCATCAATTTCTTCTTGTTTCTCTAAATACAGTTCCCGAATCGGATTTACCCAGTTATCAAGAATTCCGATAGTTCTCCCTTCTAAAGCTGTCTTAATTCCTCCGCAATCGTAGTGACCACAAACTATAATGTGTTCCACTTTCAGGTGTAAAATTGCGTATTCTAAAATGGCTAAAAAGTTTATATCCGTTAGAGAGACTTGATTGGCAATATTACGATGTACAAATAACTCTCCTGGTTCTGTACGGGTAAACTTTGTTAATGCTAGACGACTATCAGAACACCCGATGTATAGAAAAGGTGGTGTTTGTCCATTAGATAATTCTTGAAAGTAAGTTGGATCTAGAGCTAGCTTTTCGGCAACCCAAGCCTGATTATTTCTGAGGAGTTCATCAATGCTGTTGTATTTCATCTTTCGTCAAATTCGAGAGAGAATCTCATCAATATTTTATTTTAACCGATCTACAGTTTTGTTTAAATCAAGATGAACTTTTTCAGAACTAAAATATTATAAAGATGACAACTTTTTTCAATCAGGAGTAACAACTTTACTACCGTTATGATGGTTGATTGACCAACGGTGATCGATAGTTACAGAGGAAAACTCACAAATTTCTTCTAGTCGCTTTTGCTGTACAGCAGCTTTACGGAGAGTAATAATTAGCTGATTTACCTGATTCCGTAAATCTGGGTTATCATTGACTGCTAACATAGTTTGTCTTTCTAAGAGTTGAAGTATAAGTTCGTAGTGAATAGGCGAAGGTAGAGGAATTTGCTCCATGAAGTTAAATTTTGATTTCATATTTGGGATTTTGTATTAGTCACAGTTTGTTTCTTTTGAATAAATTGTTACATACTAAATAACTAGTTACTTGTGGCTTTGATTTGATTAGCAATGAAGATTTGGCAAAATATTGATGATATTTGATGGCAAAGTGCTGCGTGTGTACGCATAGTGTGTCCAATTGTTCAACTCTTTTGTACAGTTGCCCTGCACATTTTAGGGCAGATGGGGTGTTTCTTTCAAAAATTACTCGGTAATATACGGGCGATTGCAGCGCCGGGATCTGGTTGTTTTACCAAAGATTCTCCAATGAGTACAGCAGATGCACCTGCTGTCAACACCAAATTCAAATCCTCTGGGTTGTGTAGTCCTGACTCGCTGACAACTAGGATGTTTTTCTCTTGCAATTGACTACCCCTTGCAGCTAAAAGTTGGCAAGTAGTTTGCAGATCAACAGAGAAATCTTCCAAATTGCGATTATTGATTCCTACCAAGGAGACTCCATTTAAGGCTAACACACGGTCAAGTTCTGCCAAGCTATGGACTTCAATTAAGGCTGCCATTTTCAGGTTATTAGCAATTTTGAGAAAGTATTGCAAATCTTGATCGCCTAGGATAGCTGCAATCAACAAAATAGCATCTGCACCCTGAACTCGCGCTAAGTACATCTGGTAAGGATAAATGACAAACTCTTTGCATAGTAATGGTAAATCTACGGCAGCCCGAACTTTGGCTAAATTGTCAAAACTACCTTGAAAGAACTTGACATCTGTTAGTACAGAAAGACAACTAGCTTTGGCTTGCTGATAAGACAGGGCGATCGCTACTGGGTCAAAATCTGCTCGTAAAACGCCTTTACTCGGTGAAGCTTTTTTAACTTCGGCAATCAATGCTGGCTTTGTCTTACCTTGACGCAAAGCAGCAACAAAATCACGGGTTGGTGGCGCGGAGAGTGCCTGATGTTGCAATTCCCGTAAAGGCAGCCTTTCACGCATTTGGTCAACTTCTACTTCTTTATGCCAGACAATTTCTTCCAAAATGTTGTTTGGCGCTGCATCAGGTACGGCAGCCTGATAACGTAATATGGACACAGAAATAGCAGGGTTAGGTGAACGGCGACGGATTTGCATAATTAGTCATTAGTCATTGGTCATTAGTCATTGGTCATTAGTCATTGATCGGTGGTCATTTGTCCTTGTTTTTTAGCAAAGGACAAATGACAAAGAACAAATGACTAAATTGCGATCGCTCGTTTATAAGCTTCGTCCAGGACTTCCGAAAGTGTCGGGTGCGCGTGAACTAGATGTGCGAGACTTTGGACAGATTGACGGTTTGCGATCGCTGCTGACGCTTCATGAATTAAGTCTGAGGCGTGCAGTCCAAAAATATGGACTCCTAAGACTTCTCCGGTGTCTTTGCGATATATCACCTTGGCAATACCGTCAGCTTCATTTTCTGCCAACGCTTTGGAATTTCCTTTGAAGTAACTCCGACTGGTGGCGATTTCAAATCCTTCGGCTTGTCCCAACTCTTTCGCTGCTGTTTCAGTTAAGCCTACATAGCTGACTTCTGGATGGGTAAACGCCGCTGCGGGGATGCTGCGATAATCTACTATTCTCTCCCTCCCAACTATATTTTCTACCGCGATGACGCCTTGAGCAGAAGCCGCATGTGCCAACATTATCTTCCCATTAGCGTCGCCAATTGCCCACAGATGCGGCACAACTTCACCAGCTGATAGCACTGCCATGCGATCGTCTACTGGGATAAAATTCCGCCGATCGAGTTCTACACCCACTGACTCTAAACCAAGATTTTTGGTCGCCGGGATGCGTCCTGTAGCCACCAAGCAAGCATCTACTTCGATGACATCTACATCTTCCTTGGTTTTGAAATCTGCTAACTCAATCACCACAGGTGAACCGGGAATGACTTTTTTGGCGTATATCCCGACTTTCGTTTCAATATCGCGGGGAGTAATTAGCACCCGTTCGGCAAGTTTGGCAATATCGCGGTCAAATCCTGGCATTAACTGATCTAGGGCTTCAATCAAGGTGATTTCACACCCCAAAGCTGAGTAAATATCAGAAAATTCCAAGCCGATGTAACCACTACCAATAATCGCCACCCAATCTGGTAGGGACTCCAACTTAACGCCTTGATCGCTGGTAAAGACAGTTTTGCCGTCTATTTCAATTCCTGGAGGCACAAAAGGAATTGAACCTGGCGAAAGGATGATATCTTTGGCTGTGATGGTTTTTTCACCCCCGTCTCCGGTAACAGAGACTTTTTGCGCCCCAGCGATTTTTCCCCAACCGTTGATAATATCAACTTTTAGACGTTTGAGGCTGTTGGTTAAGTCGCCTTGAATTTTCGAGACGAGATTATTAGCATGATTGGCGATCGCTTGGCGATCGAATTCCACGCTACCAATTTGAATTCCCAGTGACTTGAGGTGGTGGGCATTGCGTAACTCCCGCACACGTCCAGATGCTGCCAGCAGCGCTTTAGAAGGAATACAGCCCCGATTAACACAGGTTCCTCCCATATCACCAGCTTCAATAATCGCTGTTTTGAGACCACAACTCACGGCGTGTAAGGCTGCGCCATGTCCGCCTACACCAGCGCCGATAATTACTAAATCGTAATCATATCCTTGACTCACGTTAGTTTCCCCGCGTGCTTCGCCTATTTATTCTCAACTTGACCGACAATCAGCGCAACCCTTTTAACAGTTATCAGTTATCAGTTTTATCGCTGACCTCTAAATCCCTCACCTTACATTACCCTGACTGTTTACTGTTGACTGTTCACTGATTTCAGGTTCGGGTATTGCTAACTCAAATTATGATTCACTCACTTCTGGCGAAAATATGGATATTTTCATTATATGGGTTGGTTTTCCCAGAAAATCGACAATAAATTAGGTGAGTATTTGCCTGTTATTCAAGCTGATTCCAGTTCTGAGCTAGTTAATGAATAGAAATTGCTGTTTCATCTAGACTCCCCATTTTCCACTTTCTACACCTTTTTCTTTACAGCGCGTTAGCCTAACACTAAGCTGGATTTAGGATTGATCCAGAAGATTTGATTTACGCAGGCGATCGCTCGATGTCTATTCCCCAAATTAGTGAATTTACTATCCGCCGTCATGCCAACGCCAAATCTTTCCAGCGGGGCGAGGCATATTATAACGCTGGTGCTGTTAATGCCATTATCCAACGTGGTCATCTGCTTCAGGCAGATGTTGTAGGCACCGAAGCTAGACCTTATCATGTCAACCTGAATTTCGATAGCAGTGGGTTAACCTCAGTAAAATGCACCTGTGCCTACGACTATGAAGGGTGGTGCAAACACATTGTAGCGACGATGCTCGTTTGTGCGCGTAACTCAGAAAATATTGAGCAGCGCCCCACCCTTGAAGAACTATTAAATCGCCTGGATCATATCCAAACTCAAAGGCTGCTGCAAGAGTTGGTAGCAGAATACCCCCCTCTAATTGAGGCAATTGACCGTCATGTAAGTTGGATGACGAATCCTGCTGACAACCAAACAACCATAAAATTCGTGCGCCGCAATACTCTTGATCCCGCTCCGTTTCGGCGGCAAGTACGGCAGATTCTCAAGGATACTGTGCGCTACTTTGAGGAGGGGTACGAAGAAGACCCGATTGGTGAAGATTTGCTAAGTGTAGTGCAAACTGCGGTAAATTTTAGCGAACGAGGAGAAGGTGAAAATGCGATCGCTATTTTGTCAGCGATTACTTCTACCTGTGTCGAAAATTGGAATGATGTTGCCGAATACGGCGCTGAAAATGATGAAATTGTCGGGGAATTAAATAATGCTTGGTGTGAAGCAATTCTAATCACCGAACTTACTCCAGAAGAAAAAGTTGATATTCAAATAAATTTAGAAGCTTGGCAAGATGAGTGGAATGCTGATTTTGGTCTAGTTATGGAAGCTTTACGCCAAGGTTGGGATTATCCACCATTGCTACAAGTTCTCCAGGGTAACATTACTGAAAGGGGAGCTTGGGAAGAAGACGTACCAGATTATGCTGATGATTTGGCATTAATTCGCCTGAAAATTCTCGAACGTCAAGAACGTTATCAAGAATACCTGTATTTAGCAGAAGCGGAAGGGCAAACTCAGCAATATCTGACAATGTTGGGGCGTTTAGGCAGGGTAGAAGAAGCAGTCGATGCTGCTCAAAGCCAGATGAACTCAATGGAAGAAGCCTTTGCCCTAGCGAAAACACTCAGCGTTCAGAGAGCATTACAACAAGCACTAGATATAGCCCAGAGTGGATTAAATTTATCGGGTAATTGTCAGTACGAATTAGGAATTTGGACAAGTGATTTAGCTATTGAGTTGGGTAATAGTGAAGCTGCCTTATTAGCAATCAAAGCGGCTTTTCAAGTGAAGCCCTCCTTTGTGGACTACCAAAGGATGGCAGAATTGGCTGGGGAAAACTGGGGAAGTGTCAAAACAGACCTGCTGAGAATTGTCCGTACTTATAGTGGTTGGGGAACAGAATTAGCCAAGGTGGATATATTCTTGCATGAGGGGCTAATTGATGATGCAATTGCGATCGCTAATGAACTAAGTTCTGATCGTTCAGAGTTAATTCACCGAGTTATGGATGCTGCTATCCCTCATAATCCTGGTTGGGTGATTGTTAATGCTCGTCGCCGTGCCGAAAAGATTATGGATGCAGGTAAAGCCGAATACTACTATTACGCGGTTGAATGGTTGAAAAAGGCGCGTAATGCCTATCTGGAATCTGGGAAGAAAACTGACTGGTTAAGCTATCGGGAAAACTTGATGCAAACCCACGCTCGTAAACGTAAATTGATGGGAATGTTTAAGGAAAGCGGTATGGAGTGAAGAATGAGATATAGGACTGAAAATGACGTAGGCACAATACCCTTCTCTTAACAAAGACGCTACGCTAACGGGAAACCTTCGACTACATGAATTTTACCTACCAAGGATTTTGGGCAACGCATAATTGATTTCACAAGAGACAGGAGTTTACAAGTAACTGAGGTATAAAATGCAGGACTCACGCATCAGATATAAAGAGTTCCTACCTCCTGCCTCAAAATGCGTAGCTTTGTACTTTATGCAAAAAAAAACTGCTGTATCTTATTGATACTTTTAAGTCTGCAATAACCAGATGATTTAGCTTTTAAATTGAGATTTGCTCAAGATATCAACTTTAGCGACAAAAGATGAAGTAAGATTCACATCTGAAGCAGTCCCTTTATAATCCCATAGTTACTGACAAAAAATAGTCCAGTGCGATGATTGATAAATACCCTCAAAATCTTATAGTGTCCTGCTTACCGCTGAGTATGCTTCTATTACTCAGCAGTACATCTTTAAGTCTACTGAAAGCTCAAGCTGTTGATACTACACAATTACCAACTAGTAATTTCATTTTATCACAACAAATTCCACGACCACAGGATGTCCAACCACCCTTACCTACGCCACTTCCCTCACCTGAAGTGCCACAGCCACTCCCCCCACCAGCAGAAATATTGCCACCCTCTGTCCCAACTCCCACACCTGATGAACCACCCTCTAGCAACTTTCCTCAAACTATTGTTGTTGAACGCTTTGAAGTTGTTGGTAGCACAGTTTTCAGTGCCCAAGAGTTAGCCCTCGCCACTGCTGAATTTACTAAACGACCGATCTCACTGTCTGAAGTCTATCAAGCACGTTCTAAAATCACTGATTTATACGTTAAAAATGGTTACATTACTTCTGGTGCCTATATTCCACCTCAAACAATCCAATCCGGTGTGATCAAAATTCAGGTGGTCGAAGGTAAATTAGAAGATATCCAGGTAACTGGAACTCGGCGGCTGAATCGGAATTATGTTCGCAGCCGATTAGCAATAGCAACATCACCACCTCTGAATCGCCAGCGTCTATTAGAAGCCCTGCAACTTTTGCAACTTAATCCTTTGATTCAAAACGTGACTGCTGAACTCTCAGCAGGATCAGGGACGGGTACGAGTCTTTTAGAAGTTAAAGTCAGCGAGGCAAAAACCTTTAGTAGCCAAATAGTTCTTGATAATGGGCGATCGCCTAGTGTTGGCAGTTTTCGACGCGGATTACGATTGAATGAAGCCAACTTACTCGGATTGGGAGATGGTCTAAGTTTAGGATACACTAACACTGATGGTAGCAACTCCTTTGATGGCAGTTACACATTGCCTCTCAATCCCCGCAATGGAACTCTTAGCTTAAACTATGGTACTACGTCGAGTAATGTCATTGAACCTCCTTTCGACTTCCTAAATATCAAATCGGCTTCTCGCTACTACGAACTGACATTCCGCCAGCCAATAATTCAAACTCCTACACAAGAATTCGCTCTGGGGTTAACAGCTTCCCGACGCGAAAGCGATGTCTCATGGATACTAGACAGAGATAGGGTTCCCGCTCCGCAACTTTCGCCTGGTGCTGATGAAGAGGGACGCACTAGGGTATCTGCGTTGCGATTTTTTCAAGAATGGACGAATCGTAACAGTCGTGAAGTCATCGCCCTACGCTCTCAATTCAGTTTGGGCATAGATGTGTTGGATGCCACAGTTAATCAAGATGCTCCTGATAGCCGTTTTTTTGCTTGGCAAGGGCAAGCACAGTGGGCACGCCTTTTAGCTCCTGAAACTTTATTGTTATTACGTTTAAATACGCAACTAGCATCTACAAAACTTCTGCCTATAGAGCAATTTGGCATAGGTGGACAGGATAGCATTCGCGGCTACCGTCAAGATTACCTGCTGACAGATAATGGCACTTTTGTTTCTGCGGAAGTTCAAATACCGATTCTGCGCTTACCCCAGATAGATAGCACCTTACAAGTTATCCCCTTTGTGGATTTTGGTGTTGGCTGGAATACTTCTGGTAAAGACAATCCCGACCATAATACTTTAGCTGCTGTTGGTCTGGGGTTGCGTTGGGCACAGGGCGATCGCTTCACCGTTCGTCTTGACTGGGGCATTCCTTTAGTATCTGTCAACTCAAATGATGAGAGAACATTACAAGAAAACGGTCTGTATTTTAGTTTACTCTATAATCCTTTTTAACCGCTGTCCATGTCCACCCTATTAAAATTTGAGGGTGGACATGGACAGTAGTCAACGATCAAAAAACGATGATTATCTAGGTTTTTATAAAAAAGACCCTGGGTTATGATTCCAGGGTGCATACACGTTTTTCAGGCATTAATAGGTTGAATAATAACTTTGTAAAATAGTTATTTCTACTATCTATAGAATGATACAAAAATAGATTTAGTTATCTCAGTCTATCAAGACATCTGTCGTTGGGAGTATACAAATATTAGAAGAGCCAAATTATCTGGCAATATTCTGATTGGATTAACCTTCAAATGATACTGTAATTAATCCATATAATTTAAGCTAATTTAATTTTTGTTGGGAGCATAAAAATAGATCAAAAATTAAATGTAATTTCTTGGGAGATATCCGTAAAATAATCAGTGGTGAACAAGAATAACTTAAGTGCTTTTAGGTAGTTGCACAGTAAATAAACTACCTTTACCTAGTTCAGAAACGACCTTGATAGTTCCTGCGTGCCCTTTTACAATACGATGGGATAGATGTAGTCCTAAGCCACTCCCTGAGCGTTTATTTCTGCCTTGGCGAAATCGCTCGAAAATTGTTGCCTGATCTTCTGGCGCAATCCCATATCCTGTATCTTGTACCTCAATTATTACCGAATCTGGATCTCCTGGATTAGATGATGTTTCATAAATGCGAATTATTATGCCTCCTGTATCTGTAAATTTGATGGCATTTGCAATCAGGTTGTTTAACACTCGCCGTAATTCTAAACGATCGCCCATGATCATACCAGCGTTTTGACTCAGTAGATCTAATTCACGGGTATCAATTTCCAGAGTCAAGCCTTTTTCATTAGTTAGAGGACTTAGTTCGCTGACTACTTCTTGAGATATCTCACATAAATCGCATTCCTCCCAATTCAACGTTTTTTTACCTGCCTCGAAGCGATAGACTTCTAACAGCGTGTTCACCATTTCCATCAAATTTTGGTTACTGCGAATCATTACTGCGATCGCCTGTTTCATTTCCAGCGAAATTTTGCAGAATGTTTCCATTTCAAACAAATTCAACATCCGATCGGCGGCTACTAGGGGAGTCCGCAAGTCATGAGTCAGACGGGAAACAAAATCTTCCCGTTGGCGGGCCATTTTTTGTTGTTCGTCCAGACTGTGCTTGAGACGTAATAGCGATCGCACTCTTGCCAGTAGTTCATCAGTATCAAATGGTTTACGAATAAAATCGTCAGCACCAGCATCCAAACCTTCGACAACGCTGGATTGGTGAAAGGCAGTAATCAACAGAATTGGAATATAAGAGATTGCAGGGTTGTTCCGAATCCGACGTGTGACTTCATAGCCATCTATCCCCGGCATCATTACATCTAACAGAATCAAATCAGGTGGAGATTGCTCAATTTGCCGTAAAGCCTTTATTCCATCTGAAGCCAAATCAATTTCATACCCTTCACTTTCTAAAATTGCTTGAACCAAAATGAGATTATCTTGAGTGTCGTCAACTGCTAAGATCCGATAAATTTTATTATTTTCAACTACAGACATGATTTATAAATTTTTATCAGTTTTTTTGGAAGTAATTTTTAAATTTAGGATATTCTATTGGTGCTTTTCTGGCTTGAGAAGATGACTGATGAGGATTTTTTGCCGGACAAAAAAAATCGTCGTTATCTAACTGTGAAGCTGGAGCATTGGCTGCGACAGTCGGTAATATAATTTGACGTGGCAATTCAATTTTAAAAATTGAACCTACCCCCAATTTACTCTCAAGAAAGATTTTACCGCCCATCATTCGCACTAGCGAATCTGTAATTGCCAAACCCAGACCTGTACCTGGATATTTGCGAGTGATAGTTTGATCGATTTGCCGAAATGCTTCAAAAATATGTTTAAAATCTCTGGGGGCTATGCCAATACCTGTATCTTGAACGATAATTACTACTCGATTTGCCGATAGTTCCTTAACCTCAACCCAAATTTCACCAGACTCTGTGAATTTAATGGCGTTGGAAAGCAGGTTAATCAAAATCTGTTTAACGCGAACCGGATCGTTAAATACCAAAGGGTTTTGCAAATCGGTTTGTACTAACAATGAAAGATTTTTAGCCTCAGCTAAGGAACGCATTTCACCGACAACGAGATTGATTACCTTTGATATATCAAATATTTCTGCTTTTAAATCTAATCCTCCTCCCTCCAGCTTGGAAAAGTCGAGAACTTCATTGAGTAGCATTAGTAAATGCTTCCCATTATTCAAAATGCGCTCAACCATATCTGCTTGCTGGTGCGTTAGTTGACCAAACTTAGGACGCAGGAGTATTTGCGAAAAACCAATAATCGCATTCATCGGCGTTCTAAGTTCATGGGAAATAGTTGCTAAAAAAAGTGATTTTAGACGTGATGCCTCCAATAGCTTGAAGTTTTGCATTTGAATCTGTTGCTGTTGTCTTTCCAATTCTTGGTTCTTACAAATGAGTTGTTCATGAGTTTCTCTAATCTGCTGGTTTGCCAAATGTATCTGCATTTCCGCCCGATAAATCCGAATCACATTCCGCAAAACCTGCGACAAAGTTTCTGGGGATATTCTAGACTTAGAGAGATAATCTGTAGCACCAGCTTTTAATAATTGTAAAGTAATTTGTTCATTTCCTTGACCAGTTAAGATTACTAAAGGAACTTTAATTTCCAAAGAACGTAGCTGTTGAATCAAGGTTAGTGCATCCCGATCTGGTAAGCAATAGTCAAGGAAAACACAATCGTAAGCAGTAATGCTTAAGACAGAGAACGCATCATTACCATTGCCTACTTCAGACAGTTCCATCTGAATACCTGCTGTAGTCAGAGCCGAACGGATTGCTATCCGGTTTACTTCGTCATCGTCTACAACCAAAATTTTCAGCGTCTCTTCCATCGGTTTTTATTTTCGCCGCCAAACATATGTTGATGTATAATTTTTTTCTCTTTCAGATTATCCAACTAAAGAATATAAGATTTTCGGATATCTAAAACCTGTAATTTGATTGATTAAGATATTTTGCATAATATCCACTTTAATGTCTACTTGACATTGATCATATCAACTTTGTTATCCTCCATTAGTAATATGTTTATCGCTCTTTCGGGACTTTCGTTGGGTTGAATTCAGTCTGTTGTATCTTCAATCTGGTTAATTGACCAGACTTTGGTAACTAAACTCATAGCAGATGACCAATGTCCTGCAAATAATTAGTAATTAACAAGCAGACACAGCTGATATTAAAGTAAGATAAAATACTTTAACAAGCTTAAAACAATTGTAGATGAGTGAACAAGCCACCGTCGTCAGTCATTGGTGAGAGTTGCATCCCATTATCGTCTACCATAAGCTTGAACAGTTTTACCTATCAGGTTGGTTAGACCAGGTAAATAAAAAAGTAATATCTATAGCTATTTGTGAATCTGAAGTAATCCTACCTCCTGAAATTTCAACAATTTTATTAGCGATCGCCACATCTGTATTAGTATTTATCGAGGTATATCGAACTTATAGATGTTCGCCAAATCACCAAACCTTAATGCCGAAGAAAGGTTCCCGACAAAAGTTAAGCAAAAATTCAAAACCTAAAAGGGGAGAAGTTCGCACAGAGGGTTGGTATTATATCCTGTGATAAGTCAGACGAACAAGTTCGCCACCAACAACTACGAATTACTTTGCTGTTGGTGATTCCACCAAATTTTAACGCTACCTGATTCCTTTCCATGAGGATCTCTATTGGCTCTATCAATCGGATGAATCCTAAGGTTTGATTAAAAATCGCTCGAAACCATCGTTCACTTTCTCAGAAAGCAACTTTCACCCGCTGTAATTGTTTCATCTTCGTAAGCTTTTTTTAAGTTTGATCCAAAATAATACTAATTAACGAATGGAACATGGCAACTCAAAGCTGAATTATCAGCAAGGAGGAGAAATTTGGCATTCGTTTCAATATTTCATACTTTTTGTGTAAGTATCTATATATCTCCAGCTAGATTTGTCCTCTATCTAAATATAAAAATTTGGGATACTTGTTATTTCTATCGGTGGATGCAGACAGGTTAAAATATCATCTATCTTTAGTTTGGTAAAATAAGAGATATAAGAGATAATAGTTACAAAAGGCAATACTTTGAAAGATGCAAACAGCGCAAGAGTGAGTGTAGCGATGAATGAGATTAGTATTATTTTAATTGAAGATCATGACTTAACGCGAATGGGGTTACGAGCAGCATTACAGTCTCATAGTGCATTGAAAGTAATTGGGGAAGCCGCAAATGCTACCCAAGGATTAAAACTTTTAGAAACGGCAAAGCCAGATGTAGCGGTAGTAGATATCGGCTTGCCTGACATGGATGGCATCGAACTCACTCGTAAATTTAAACGCTCCCAGGCTGAAAATGGGCAATCTACTACAAAGATTCTCATCTTGACAATGGATCATACAGAAGATGCTGTACTTGCAGCCTTCGCAGCTGGCGCTGATTCTTATTATATGAAAGAAACCAGCATCAGTAAATTAACTGAGGCAATTCAAGCAACTCACGGCGGTAACTCTTGGATTGATCCGGCAATTGCCAACGTGGTATTGCGGAAGATGCGCCAAGGTATTCCAGGAGAAAGTCAAGGTTCTGACAAGCCGAAGACTGTAAAAATTGAGGCACTTGCAACAGAATACGAGCAAGTTTTGGAAACATACCCTCTGACTCAACGGGAACTGGAAATCCTAGAGTTGATTGTAGCTGGGTGTAGTAATGGGCAAATTGCCGAGAAACTCTATATTACAGTTGGTACTGTAAAAACCCATGTTCGTAATATTCTAAATAAACTATGTGCTGATGACCGTACTCAAGCTGCTGTGAGGGCCTTACGTTCTGGGTTGGTAGCGTGAGGGACTAGGGACAAGGGAGATGAGGGGGACAAGGGGATAAGGAGAATAACCTGCCACAATGCCCCATTATCCAAATTTTTCCCGCAAGCAATTAGCAATACGTAGTGCGGCTCCCGGTTTGCCCATGCGTCGCCCACCATTTTCAGCAATAATTTGCAAATTATCCGGGTTTTTAAATAGGGATTGTACAACCTTCACTACTTCTGCTGGTTGATCGATTAAAATCAAAGACGATCCGAGAAGACGACTTTGAGATTCAGCAAAGCCAGGGTTATATTGTGGTCCATTACCGGGAATAGCGATCGCAGGTTTGCCTAAACCGATAAACTGTTCTGTGGCTGTACCTGCCATTGCGATCGCTAAATCTCCCAAATGCAAGCAATCATTGTAGGCTTGTTGTGTAAATAGCAGATAAGCATTTCTCTGTTTAAATGTCAAGACATTTGGATCGCTAAGTTTGATAGGAGATGCTGATTCAGCGCGCCAGCCTTGGGATTGCACACTTTGGGATAAAATATTAGAGTCTAAACCAGGAGCGATCGCACCTAAAAACACTACTTTGTTAGAAGTATAGAAGATTGAATCTCGCTGTTGAAAGCTTGCCATCAATGCAGATACGGCAATCATAATTGTTTCCCAGTTCGTGTATGCTTCTGGCAGACGAGAACCAGGAAGAAGAGTCACTACAAAAGGTCGAACTGTCTCTTGCTGTTGGATATTCTGACTATAAAATTGTTGGCGTGAAAACGTCGGTTCTAGACCATCCATCATGGGATTACCCAAAGAAAAAGCTGGAATTGGCCATTGTTTTAATATTTCCGCCGTCAGTGCATCTCTAAGGAACACTGCCTGACAACGGCGACGACTCATTAACCAACGTTCCCAAGGATGGTAAACTGAACCAGAAAAGTTTTCCCAACCTGCGTCTTTAGATTTCCGTGGTAATAATCCAGCTTCATCTCGCACATAATATTCAGATTTTGCCGTACCGACAAAAGCATAATTAGCGCCACTGAATGTTGCAAACAACAGCGGGATAATATCTCCTACTGCTAAAATCGCTCTTTTATTACCTAATTTTTTTTGAGAACTTACCCAACGGCGGATAGCTTTAATTTGGCTGAGGGTAAGTTGCAATAAACCACCGCGTACATCCCGCGCCAATTGGCGGCCATCCATATAAATAAAGCCGCCAGAAGGCATAGTCAGGACTGAACCGATAAAGGGGATATCCAACTGTTCATAAGCACGTCCCTCACCCACCAGAGGTAAAGCAAATATCTCTGGTGGGTTTGGTTGTCGTTGGAGTTCTTGCAAAATCCGAACTGCAATCATATCTTCCCCATGACCATTACTTAATACAAGTAACCGCAAAGGAGAAGTTGCAGATTGGGAGTTAGAAGCTAGGGATGACCGAGATAAATTACTCATAAGAAACAAAATATCAAAATTAACTGTCTGTTTGGGTAAGAGGTATAAATAGGGAAATCGATGAGGAAGCTGGAAGTTAGTATTATCCCTATTCGCTAGCGTCTCTACAACTAACTCCCAGTTAATTAGGTTAAATATTTATGCGAGTTTCTGCTACTGCAATTTTTACTTTAGCTACTTTAGCTACTGGCAATTTTACTCAGCAAGCAACGGCTGCACCTACTAAAACCGTTACTCCAACTGCAAAAGCTGGTAACTTGGTGGTGCCGATAATTGAAGACACTCCTGCACGGGTAGAGACAATTGCTTCCCCAGAAACTATAGTTGCACAACAATTTTCCCAAAATCCCGTCACCGTGCAAACAGGTGCAAATAAAAATTCCCCAGTAGTCTTAAAATCAACAGACAAGGGAAATTCATCAGTAACGCTTCCTCCCACTCCCTCTTTTTCCCCTTCATCCTCCAAAACTCCTGCGATTGAAGGCGATTTGGTAGTCAGAGCTACAGATGTACAGGTGGTGGGAGCCAATCAAGAATTACAGCAAATCATTCGCCAGGTAATTAAAACCCAGGTGGGTGGAGAAACCAGTCAAAGCCAGCTACAAAGAGATGTAACAGCAATTTTAAATACAGGTTTATTTAGCAGTGTCAGTGTAAATAGCTTTAGCACACAGGCTGGATTGAATCTAGTATACCAAGTCCAGCCAGTGATTGTGCAATCGCTGCAATTATCTGGTGCTAAAGTACTTACCTATCAAGTCGCTCAACAACGTTTGCAGTCTCAGATTGGAACCACCATTAGTCCCAGTGGACTGCAACAAGCAGTAGCACAAATTTACAAGTGGTATGCCGACAATGGTTATAACTTAGCACGGGTGCTATCAATTAAACCCAGTTCTCAAGGCATTCTCACTGTGAATGTCGCTGAAGGTTTGGTGAGTGATATCAAATTTCGCTTTGTCAACGATGAGGGTAAAAGCGTTGATAGCAAGGGTAATCCCGTTGGAGGACGCACCAAAGTAGATTTCCTCCAACAACAACTCAAGTTGAAACCCGGTCAAATTTTCCAAGAAAATGTCGTTAAACAAGACATCCAACAGCTATATCGTACCGGTTTATTTGAGACTGTGAATGTTGCCTTAGAAGGAGATGCGACAAAACTTGATTTAGTCTATCAACTCAAAGAAACTGGGGCACGTGGTGTTAACTTGGGTGGTAATTACAATGCTGATCAGGGATTGGTAGGTACAATCAACTATCAAGATCAGAATGCCGGCGGTATTAATGATACTTTCGGTGTGAATCTTGGTGTAAGTAGCCGAGATTTGCAGTTTAATACCAAATTTACCAGTCCTTATCGCACAACTAACCCCGATCGCTTGGGCTACACTGTAAATGGTTTTCGTAGTCAGGAACTTTCGGAAACTTTTGATGACAAGATTACGTTAGCTAACGGCGACAAAGTGCGAGAAGGTCAAATTGGCGGTGGTGTCAGCTTGCAGCGACCAATCGATGACTGGAATACCTCATTAGGATTAAATTATACCCGAACTAGTATTCGCGATCGCCAAGGCAATATTACCCCAACCGACGCTCAGGGCAATCCCCTATCTGCGAGTGGAACTGGTATTGACGACCTAACTACCGTATCCTTCACCGCCACCAAAGACCAACGTGATAATCCCCTCAATCCAACTCAAGGTTCCGTTTTGAGTCTGAGTACAGAACAATCTGTGCCCATTGGTGAAGGTAATATTTCCCTCAATCGCCTCAAAGCTAACTACAGCCAATATTTACCAGTGCAGTTATTTAACAGCAAACAGCCACAAGTCTTTGCGATGAATGTGCAAGCTGGTACTGTCGTTGGGAATTTACCGCCTTACGAAAGCTTTAACTTAGGTGGTTCCAACTCAGTGCGCGGTTACGATTCTGGAGAAGTTGGCAGTGGTCGCAGTTATGTGTTGGCTTCTGCAGAATACCGCTTTCCCGTTTTACCAATCGTAGGCGGTGTATTGTTTGCCGACTTCGCCTCAGATTTAGGCTCTGGTGATACTGTATTAGGAGATCCGGCAGGTGTACGGAATAAACCAGGTTATGGTTTTGGTTATGGGGCAGGAGTGCGATTAAATTCACCACTAGGATTAATTCGGGCTGACTATGGTATTAACGACCAGGGAGAAAGCAAAGTGCATCTAGGAATTGGGCAGCGATTTTAATTTGAGTTAAGACGTTGCTGAGAGGTCATATCCTGAAATTAAATATGCGTTATCCAGAACCCTTGTAAAGACGGTAGCAATTACCGTTTCTATATTCTTTTTGGCTCATATCTCTGTTAGCGATCGCCTTTGAAAATGACTTTTATAAATTGGCCAATTTATTACACAATATTTAATAGTATATAAATTTCAATAATTAAAGGAAAAAAGCTATTGTCACGTTTTCACGAGACATTAATTTTTTAATAGTGCTAGTCATGCAAAATATAAAAAAATATTATAAATAATAGCATGGAAAAAAACGTTTAGGGAGTACAGACATAGCTACGCAGACATTAGAAGTAAGACTCTACAAATTATACCTTTATAGCTACAATTAGCTGCGATCGCACTATTAGCCGCACTCCTAGCATTAATCCTGCAACCAAGAAGTGTAATACATACCCGTTCTGTCAACTCAGTGCGTTTTAGTGGCATTAGTTTATCTGTAGTCAGTGGCTCAGATGATTGCACCTTAAGACTTTGGAGAATTGGTGCTGATAGCTTAGACCCTGATGATACAGTAAGATACGCTGGGCAGCCCCTTGCTTGCAATCAATTGCAACAGCCCAAAGGCTTGATGGCGATTACCGATGACGCTGTAGAAGTCTTGCACTTCATGCCATTACAGAATAATCGTGCTGCTGTTGGTTTAAATAATATTCTGCTACCTAACAATAGCCCATTTAAGACTCCCTTATCTCAGAGATAACTTTTTGGGCAATATGAAAAGCAGAAATATATGAAAGTTGCAGACTGCCTCCAAAATCATCTTCTATGCAACGCCTCAATCCCAAAAATAAAGACTTTTTAGTTTCTGGATCTAATTTTATGTATGGCGAGTAAGTGTTCAAAAGTGTTAAATATTCATCGACAGTGTAGGTTACTTTTGATATAACTTGTCCTGTTCTCAAGTTTTGGAATTGCCCCGAATCAATGGCCATATTTCCTAATTGCCTCAAGATATATTCTTGAGTTTTTTGGTCTTCATATCGGTCAAGAGATGGAGTATGTAGTTGATAAACTTGCGATAAACTTTGGTATATTTCGTAGCTGGGTTGAAGTTCCTTATTCCACAATAAAATTAGGTTGCCATTTTCTTTGAGGGCATTTGCTGCTTTTGGATATCCAACTTCTGGTGATATCCAATGAAAAGAACTGGCGGCTAAAACGGCATCAAATTCAAGTGCCTTGAGTTCCCACTCTTCAAAGGATGTGTTCTGTATCTCTACATTGGTATACGGCTGACAATTCTGTTGAGCTAACCGGAAAAAATCTGGATTGGGTTCTAAGCAGATTATAGAGCAACCCAATTGAGCGATGCCTACTGTTGCAGTTCCAGGGCCACATCCCACTTCCAGAATTTTTGAGTTAGTAGAGAGTTGAGCAAGTTCCACAACTTGGTGAATCAAATCTTGAGGATAACGTGGTCTTGCCTGATTGTAAGCTTCTGCTGCCGGAGAATACCAATGTTTGCGCTGTTCGAGGTCTGTGCTAGAGTAACTGATTATTACTTGTTTTAAGTCTTCCATAATCTATTCAATTCTTGCAAAGAGCGTAAAACTTTGTCTATCGTAGCTTTTGCTAACTCAATTCCTGGTTTTATGAAAAGCTCGGCGTCTGCTCCCATTTTCAAGCAGAGGTTTTCGCAACGGTACTACCTGAGCTTCACTACTCTCACGTGCTACCCGAATCAACAACCCAGCAGCTATTAAGCTAGCAATCATGGAATTACCACCGTAACTAAACATGGGCAAGGGTAAGCCAGTAGTCGGAAGAGAACCTGTAGCAACACCGATGTGGAGCAATGATTGTCCTACCATCAAAGTCGTCACGCCGATCGCTACTAATCTATGTACTATATTTTTAGCCTTCAGCGCCACAACTAATCCGAGAGTGGCGAATGTAGCTAAAAGTACCAACAACACCATACTGCCAACAAAGCCAAATTCTTCGGCGAACACCGCAAAAATAAAATCGGTATCTTGAATTGGTAAATAAAACAGCTTTTGTTGAGAAAGCCCATATCCAGCTCCCCAAGTTTTCCCAGAACCGACAGCGAGTAAACTTTGCACCAACTGGTAGCCATCTCCCGTAGCATCCGCCCAAGGATTGAGGAATGACATCACCCGCTTACGCTGATACTCTTTAATACTAATACTGAGTAGTGCCAACATTACTCCACCAATTGCTGTTCCTCCCAGATACTTGTAAGGTAAGCCAGCTGCTAAAGCAATTAGCCAGATAGTCATGCCGCAAAGTGCTGTTGTACTCAAGTTAGGCTGGGCAAGAATTCCTAAAAGTACCAGACCAAAAACACCTAACCAAGCGAAGCGAACCCGCCAAGTAATTCGTTCCCACTGACCAAAAAGCCGCGCACTTTGCAACACCAAAAAGGGTTTAATTAGTTCTGAAGGTTGAATCGGAATTGGCCCGATCGCAATCCAACGCGCTGCATCAAAAGCCTTTTTTCCCAATCCTGGGATCAGTGTGACAAAAATTAACCCCAAAAACAGCAACAAAAACCAATGGGATAATCCCAAAATTTTCTGCAACGGCGAATTAACAATAATATTGAATCCAATTAGGGAAACTAAGACCCAAAGCAGTTGACGTTTAAAGTAGTACAACCCATCATTCTGACGGGCATCAGCAACAGGATATGATGCTGAAAATAGCATGATCAAGCCGACGAACAGCCAAATCAAGGTTAACCAGCGCAACAACCGCGCTTCTAATGCCCAGTTGGAGACTGAACTATCAAAAATTGGAATCAGGCGGCGTAGATTCACGATCGGTACAGGTAAAAAGTTAGAAATTAGGAGTTAAAAATAAAACTCATAAATCATAACTTATAAGTAGGCTTTACAACCATAAATCTTAGAGTTGTTAACTTCAATACACCACTAGTTCAATATTTCTGACAAATTGCAATCTCTACTCTACAAGATAAATGTAATATTTTATACTAAAGTTTTAGAATTGCTATAGTTAAGAGCGATCGCTAGAAAATTGACTTAAAGTATTTATTTACAGGACTTACGCAACTGGCACAGCGATCGCCATTTAACAGTACATATATATTACTGAGAGTGAACGTCCAAAAAGGCTCTTGCTTAAATTAA
>NZ_JBALDD010000011.1:0-52487 GCF_036917555.1 Nostoc sp.
CTCTGAATTGTTCCAAGATTCTGAAAGTTTCCTCAATGAACTAAACGAAAAAGAAACGTTGTCATTAGTAGGAGGAGCATTCACAGTTGTAGGTGTATCATTAACTGCTCAGACTGTTGTTAGTATTAATGGCAATAGTATTAATGGTAATACCTTTGGTAACGTTAACACAGTTGGATAATCTTTTGTGCTGATCTCAAAAGAAGATTAAGCTTTATTATGCTTAGTCTTCTTACAAAAAAACCATAAATTATTGTTGTTGAAGGAGAAATCTCATGGCTTCTATCAAAATTTCTGAACTCCGTCCTGCTGGCTCTGAATTGTTCCAAGATTCTGAAAGTTTCCTCAATGAACTAAACGAAAAAGAAACGTTGTCATTAGTAGGAGGAGCATTCACAGTTGTAGGTGCATCAGTAAGTTTTCAGACTGTCGTTAGTGTTAATGGTAATAGTTTTAATGCTAATACTGCCTTTAACGTTAATACAGTTAGATAATATTTGAATGTGAAATAACTCTATTATAGCGGTTCCCGATCTGGTGAGGTACGTTTTCAAAGCTACTAACTTTGTTAAACAACATTTGTATGTACCTCATTAGACTAGGAAACGCTATAAAAAAATACCCATCTTTTGCCGATTTTTTCTGGTTTAGCATCCTGAAGCTACAAACACATCTTAATTATTGAAATGCTTGTATATAAGGATTTTGGTCATGAATTTTAATTTTAGATTCTGAAACCATTACTGGAAAATGCGGACAAAATTGGGATGTGTTTCCCTTGCATCGTAATTGACTCAATATCACAAGGATAAAAGTAAATGTCCAATATCAAAATTTCGGAACTATATCCCCTTGGCTCCGATTTATTCCAGGATTCAGAAAGTTTCCTGAATGAGATGAGTAATGATGAAATACAGGGTCTTATAGGAGGTAAAAGAGGCGGAGGAATAGTTATCAACATAGGTAGCATTGTTATAAATACGGTCTTTAGTGCTAATACCAACACAATTAATGCAAATTCAATAGGCAATAATAATGGTTAATGATTAACTAAAACAATCATCTAATACCAATAGGCTTACTTTCAGAGACAAAAGTAAAAAATTATGGCTCTACCCATCCCCTTATGGTAGTTAAACCTCAATCAAGGTGAAAGTATTATAAAGCAAGGCTTGTCAATATTAAGCATATTATTTTGGTTAAAATGCTTACAGAGTAAAGCTTTTAAGGATTTTCAACCCGATTTTGTACAAAGGGAGGGGTAGAAGCAAATTTATTAGGCATAATTACTAGAGTTATGTCTAATAATTTATCCTATGACATTTGACTTTTAAGTTTACAAGTGGCGATAATAATTAGGGAACTAGAATTAAGTTTTTGAAAAATAGATAGATTATTCAATATTTAATAAACTTTTAGATAATTTTTTTTAAAGGTCATTATTGTATAAACTGTCTTTAAATTAGGAGAAATCAATGAACATAATTAAGCTTGAAAACCTGTCTAATGCTGGCTATCTTCTCTTTGAAGATTCTGAAACATTTCTCAACGAGTTAACAGAAGATGAGCTAAGTTGTGTAAAAGGAGGATTCATTGATATAGGAATATTGTCTCTAGCTTTTATTGAGGGAATTTTTAACAATTTAGCAATACCTGTCGAACAAAACGTAAGAAGTATTAATGGGCAAAGTTTTAATGCTTACACACAGAATAATATCAATACCTCTCCATAATTACTGATTAAACTATTAAGTAGATATCTTAATAGTCTGATTGGTATATTATAAAACGTCAAATTTTAGTTAGCGAAATATGACCTTCTCTTTGAGTTCTCAAAACATTTTTGATTATTTAATTAAGCTTGATCTTTGTACGCCAGAAGATAAAGAACATAGCCAAATTGAACCGAAATACGCCAAAAACTTTAATTTATTACTGACTTTCCCAAATGAACGTAAACTTCTGATCAAACAAGAACCTCTTAATCAAGAAGGAAAAGCATCTGGTGAATTCTTCCGAGAATGGCAAATTCAAGAATTTGTCCAGAAATTTCCAGAATTAAATCAAATGCACGATTGGATATCAGAAGTAGTGCACGTTAATTTAGATGATTCCATTATTATTTTTAATTACCTGGATAACTATCGTGATGTGATGGCTTTATATGGCAATGAAAATACTTTCTCCACAGAGATTGCCTCTGCTATAGGCACAATTTTAGCCAGTATTCATAGCTTCACTTTCAACCGTACAGATTATCAAGCTTTTTTCACTCAAGAACAAGGGAGTCAATCTTCTAAAAACCTTCCCCATTTAGTTAAAAAGCTGGGACGAATCAGCCCAGAAATTTTTGGTTCTGTTCCGGCTGATGGTCTGAAATTCTTTGCTCTGTATCAACGATATGACAGTTTAGGTCAAGCCATAGCGGAACTGGGAAATTCTTTAAAACCCAGTTGTCTAACACACAATGATCTGAAATTAAATAATATCCTATTAGCTGATGATTGGGAGCAAGGTTTTGGCAACAGCACGATACGATTGATTGATTGGGAGAGGTGCGATTGGGGAGATCCGGCTTTTGATTTAGGTACGCTCATCGGTAGCTATCTACATATCTGGTTGAATAGTATGATTACTAGCAAAACCATGAGTATTGATGAATCCTTACGGATGGCGACAACGCCCTTGGAGATAATCCAACCTTCTATTGCTGCTTTAGCGATCGCATATTTAAATCACTTTCCAGAAATTTTAGAGCATCGTCCTGACTTTTTACAGCGAGTCGTACAGTTTGCTGGTTGGAATTTGATTATCGCTATTCAATCAACCCTGCAATACCAAAAATCTTTTGGTAATACGGGTATCTGTATGCTGCAAGTGGCTAAGTCTTTATTGTGCCGTCCAGAAGCATCGATTCCGACAGTTTTTGGAATGCAAGCATCAGAATTTGTATCCACAAGCTTGTCTACCCTTTAACTTAAACCAAAACAAGCCTCTTACTTATCCTGTAAAGAGCGTGTCCCATTGGTGCAGCGGTTGGTTGACAAAGCATCAAAATCCTACCCCTGAGCAATATTTGATTTCAATCAGATGAGTGATGGGCTAGGTGAAGAATCACCAATTTATGTGTTATTTCTGGTAAAATACTTGTGGTTTGCTTCACCCACATTGGTGTCTGATAAACCTCTGTCCAGTTGTATAATGACTACTGGCAAGCGACTCCGTTGCACAGCATTCAAGTAAGTCGGTACATCTTTATTATAAGTTAGTCACCAATTGGTTTGAGGTGTAGCGTAAATAAGCCACCATATCATTTAGGGCAGTAAAACTTGTAGGATACAAGGTAAGAAATTCATAGTCTGCGGTAAGGCATTCCGTGGACTTTAAACAAAGCTCAACGCCTCCGTTTGCATAAGTCTCCGTAGGAGAAGCTGTCTTCTGGATTGGTTGAGAAGCCTACACTGTACAACTTGCTGTCGGTGTAAGAGTATATCAAAAAATGGCATTTTTCTTCCCATCTCCCCTTAGTTAAAGGCAAGCACCTATGCAACTACTAGATCCGTTGCCAATACAACTAGCAGCTATTCCAGAGTCATTGCAGCATTCATTGCAAGATATAGTTAATAAAATTCACATAGAATCGAAATTTTGTATTAGCCATCCCGACTACAAACCCGTAGAAGTACCAGCTGAGACACTCCCACGCTTTCAGCAATTGCCTTCAGATGTACAAAATAAATATTTAAACGCCCAACTATCTAATTTTCTCTACGGCATTTATTACAACGGTTCCCTCAAAGGTGTCTTAGCACTTGATGGGGAGACAACAAATTTAGCAGTCAACCAAAATTTAGAAAATAACACCTTTCTAGGTGTGGATGTAGTGTTTTACAATCGCCTCCATGAAAGCAACAAGGGTGAAGGCTACTTTAGTCCCAATTGGCTGGTGGTGAAAGAAGAATCAGATGGCGCTTTAGCAGTACACAAAGGTGGTTTAACTCTGCATATTGAGCGCAGTAAACATTTACAACTGCAAGACGAAGCTGTGACTGTGGGGAACCCAGTTGCTATCAAACTGCCCAAGAATTTGGTGCAAAACGGTTTTTACATGGCAGTTAGTAATGCAGGCTCTTACAGTGGTGAGGATATAGTACGAGTCTATTTCAACTTAACTACTGATGGTGCAGTTGCAGTCATGGAAAGCTTGACTACCCAACTTAATGCCATCGCCCTGCCTTTCAACTTTAAAGCGTTATACAACCCTTCAGATTATGGGCGTCATGACTCAGCGGTGCTTTACTTTGACAAAAACAACTATGAAGCTGTCCACCCAGTATTAGAAAAGGTGTATGCAGAACACAAATCCCATTTTTGTCCAGAAGTGCCTTTATTTACTAAACTTATCGCACCAGGGTTAGCGATCGCTGAAGAACCAGACCAAAAATTTGGCGAAAAAGAAAGCTTTGGCATGAATCGCTGTCAAATTGTAACCAATGGTTTGATAGAAGCTTGGCAGCAAGAGGATAATTCGCCAGAAGGTCGGATGGCATCAATTTTGGCACAATTCTCCGCGCTGGAAATTGACCTGCAACGTCCTTACCTCAATGCCAAATCTGAAGATATTTATCCAGCTTTAAAGTCATGAAAATTACTAATCTTGCTCCTGATATTCAGACTCCTGATTTTCAGCCACAGTTAACAGCCGCCGAGGAACTTGCCCTGGCTAATAGTAGATTTGCTCAATCAGATCTACCTTTTTACCGCAAACTTGGGCGGACTGACTTAACTGTTAGTTGTTTAGGACTGGGAGGTGGAGGTCACATCTCCAGTGAAGATACCCTTTACGCCTTCGACCAAGGCATCAACTACTTTTTCTACTCCAGCGACTTACATCAATATCTTTATAGTTCCATGCGTCCTGCGCTCCGTCAATTATGTGGACGCGGTTCCTCAATTCGTGAGAAGGTAGTTCTGGCAACTGTCAGTTACATGATTAGAACCCCAGACACAGCATTCACCTATTTATTCGATCAATTTATCGACTTGGGTATTGACTACATTGATGTGTTTTTCTGGGGCTGGATTGATGAGCATAATCATCCTGCTTTTGAAAAGTGTATTAGCGCCTCTGACGATATCCGTGGTCCAGGGTCAGTAACTCAGCGCCAAATAGAAAGAGTGTTTGGTGTTTCCGAAAAGATGAAAGAAATGGGTGTGGTGCGCTATATTGGTGCTTCTTTTCACGACCACGATTTAGCAAAACAGTGGTTGAATAGCCCTTTGTTAGATGTTGTCATGGTAAGGCATAACGTGGCACACCGTACAGCCCAAAAAAAGGTGTTCCCCAATTTAGATGCCAACGATCCTCATCGACCAGGGGTTGTCACCTTTAAGTCAGCGGGTATGCTTGGTGCCCTCTGGCAACCCCCATCTGGTCTACCAGCTGGATGCTGGCAACCTTCAGTCCCAGATTTATATCGCTATTCTTTAAGTCAAAACTCTGTTGATGTTGCCTTAACAGGTTTGCTAAACCATGAACATGTAGATGCAGCAATTCAAGGTGTGCAAAAGGGCAAACTTACCCCTGAAGAAATCGACTACCTCAATCTGTATGGTGACTTGCATCGCAACCGCATCAAACCTCACGAAATTCCTACAGAACGTTTGCTTGTTGGCAGATAGAAATAACAAATATTACTTAGATATCATCAAGCTATGACCGAACAATTAGAACAAACTTTACCACTCAAGGTTTTAACCAACGAACCCGTGCCAGGCCATCCAGCAACTGATGCAGAAATCCTGACATATCTGCGTCGTTCTGCTAAGTTTGCAGAAATTGCGATCGCTGCTGAACATGAGGCATTAGTTTTAGCCAACTGCAACCAGTTGGGAATTGAAATATCTGATGATGAATGGCAAGCTGCTGGCGATGCTTTTCGCTTGGAACACAAGTTATGGGGAAATGCAGAAACTAGTGCATGGCTGGAGGAGCAGCGCATTAGTGTAGACGAGTGGTCACAAGGAATTAAAGTAGTACTGTTAGAGAAGAAGCTTAAAGAACATCTGTTCGGTGCAACAGTGGATGGCGCTTATGTTTCTAAACGCGACAACTACAAACGGGTAGCGCTATCGCAAATTCTGGTTACTGACCTGGCAACTGCTTGGAAAATCGTGCAAATTCTACGCGAAGGACAAGCTTCTTTCTGTGCTTTGGCTTTGGAACATTCTAAAGGTAAGCAGTCCCAAGAAAATGGTGGCTTTGTAGGAATTCGCTATTTAGTAGAACTGATACCAGAAATTGTCAAACCTCTTACTGAAGCTAAGGAAGGTGAAATTATTGGCCCTGTGCAAACAAAAGTGGGGTATCACGTTATGAGAGTGGAAAAGTGGTTCCCCATAGAATTGAATCAAGCAGTGAGAGAACAAATTATGGATTCGTTGTTTCAAGTGTGGTTGCAAAATTTGAAAAATTCCAACCATCAGGCTTAATACGCTTGCGGGGTGACAAAAAGGGCTAGGATGCAGAAAGGAATGGCATCCTTTCAGGGTATTTTGTCTCCCTACAAGGATATGGAGACACTAAGACACCAAAGAGGAAACATAGCCTTAAAATTTCCTCCAATGCTCCTGAGGCTGCTGTTCTTTTCCACTTAAATGCTTGACTTCACCTTCATCATCGGTAGACGCCAACAATTGAACGGTATATTCTTAATACTCTTCTAGAGTGAAATTGTAGCCAGCAACTTTAACTATCTGGCTACATTCTTCTTTGCTATTAACGCCTTAAGTTTAATTAAGAAACAATTCATAATTTATTAGCTTTTCACAAAAGCTTTAATACGTTCTGGAGACATAATTTTCTGCTCCTGAGATTACTTAATGAAATCTTTGTTAGAAGTTTTTTTACCTGATAAACCTAATCTGTAATTGTGCTTAACTAACAGATATTTTTGACACTTGAATTTCTACCTTATATGGATTGTAGTTATCTGTAATAACTTGTGGACAACGCATACAAGCTGCTTTGCCTTCTTGCTGCCACCAGCGACAATCTCGGCGTATGGAATAGGGGGGTAGTGCTTCTGCTACTGGTAGTAACTTTTCTACAATTCGCATTGCTAGACGGCAATCTTGTCCATCAAAATGCTGACAACCTTTAGTAGTACAAGTTGCCGCTGTCCGAAAAATTTCAGCAGGTGTAATTGGACTAGCTTTTGCTATCTAGTTGCTCGTTTGATCAGGGTTTTATGTAAAATCTTGTTCAGGAATCAGACAGGAGTCCTATATCATTTACTCAAACTGTAAACTCTTGCATCCCAATTTGAATTTGATATTTTAGGCAGTTTCGGACATTAACTCAAACATTTATGTCCCGAAAGTATTGCCAACTGACAGAGGATATCTAATGTCCAGTTGACTCCATATCAACTTAAAAAAAGATAGAAACTCTAGAATGTCAAAGTAAAAGACCATATTTGCCATAGCGCTAAATGATCACTATCACTACCCCTGATTTACAACTTATTGCCTGATAAACAAAGCTCGATAAACAGGCTCACCCTTTTTTTGCGTACCTATTTCCCGTTCTGTGGGTACTGGGAGTGGATTTTCGGCTAGCCATTCTTCTGTACCAACTTTCTGAAAAGCTGAATTAGCTGCAAAGCGATCGCGCATTTCCACAGCAACAAATTCCATATCTGATTCCAGAAATACCAATCCCCCAACTGCAAGATAATTAGCTAAATCTGCCACTAGTTCTGGTTGGACTACACGACGTTTAGCATGGCGGGTTTTAAACCAAGGATCGGGGAATTGAATTGTAACGCGCTGTAAACTTCCTGAAGGGAGGGAAGATAACAGTGAGTGCAATGAGTTATTCACATTACAAAATAAATAGTGCAGGTTTGTTAAACCTAATTCAGAATGTAACTTATTCGCCTCCACCACCAGCGGTTCCCGAATTTCCAAGCCGAGAAAATTCCAGTTAGGTTCTATCTTGGCCATATTCAACAAAAACAGCCCCTTAGCACAGCCAATATCTAAATGTAGTGGTTGATTTGGCTTTGCATAAATTTTTTCCCAGTCTTGGGGACTTGCTGGTGTTTGATACTTTTTACCAAGTGGATTAACATGCTGGCGGACTCGGACTGCTGCCAAAATTTGTTCTCCTTTACGTGAAAATATTCTGTGGTAAAACTTTAAGTTATATCAATTCAAAAAATTTTTGTGACCAGACACCCCACCCTCACTGACGCGCACCCTCCCCAAAGCCTTGTAAAGGGTTCGGTAAGGTCTTATCTATGTATTGCATTCTTATTTTCAAATTGGTATTACAAGGAAGTCTAGCAAAAGTATGCCAAAAATTATCGGTCTATTATTCAATTGCTTACCCAGCAGCAAGTTTGTACAGCAGTCTCAGTCAAATACGTCATCCTTGCACTGTTTTTTTAGGTTATCGAGAAATTTATATTTTGGAAGTCCCTCATTTTGCATTAATCTCTAGAATTAAAATGCCTTAACACATTTGCTTTAGTCGTGGAGGGAGGAAACTTAAACAGTGGATATTTTAGATTTGTTTTATAAGGGTGGGCCAGCGATGTGGCCAATGCTAGTTCTGTCGATTCTGGCTTTGAGTGTGATTTTCGAGCGTTTGTGGTTCTGGCTGCGAATTTTGACTCAAGAAAAGCAGATAGTTGATCGCATCCTGGATGCTGCCCAGGATAATTGGGAAGTAGCTGCGGACATCGCAAAACAAGCAAGCCATCAGCCTGTCGGGCGTTTTCTCTACGCCCCTCTACGTTTTGCCAAAAGTGATGCGGAAACCTTTCGACTAGCACTGGAGGCTACGGCAGAAGACGAATTAGCTGGGATGCGAAGGGGCGAAAAACTTTTAGAAGCCGTAATTGCCCTAGCGCCGTTGCTAGGATTGTTGGGCACGGTTTTGGGTTTAATCCACTCTCTGCGCTCAATTCGGATTGGCGATTTGGGAACTGAATCTACCGCTGGGGTGACTACTGGTATTGGTGAATCTTTAATTAGTACGGCAACTGGGCTAATAGTTGCCATTATTAGTTTGGTCTTTTACCGCCTATTTCAAAGTTTTGTAGTCAACCAAGTCAAAGTTTTTCGGAAGGCAGGGAATGAGATGGAATTGCTTTATCGCCAGTCTCCTCCTGACTTTAGCAATAGGACATCAGCAATTGTGCCAGAAAATTTCACTCCACCCCGCAAGCCAGGAAAGACTAGAGTTTCTGAACCTCCTGAACCCCCGAATACACCTAATTAATAGTCAATAATTCAACCCCTGAACCAGGCTTGAGAGTGAGACATGAAAGTTAATCTACATACTCCAATTGAAGAAGTCCAAATTCAAATCATCCCTTTAATTGATGTCGTTTTTTGTATACTGACATTTTTTTTATTAGCGGCTTTACAATTTACACGGCAACAGGCAATAAATGTTGATTTGCCTAAAGCCAGCCCCAGTACAGTCTCTGGAATCACATCACAAGGTGGAAGTCTGATTGTAACTATCGATGCCGTTGGCAATACTTACATAGAAAAACAGCCTGTAAAACAGGAAAATTTGAGACAGAGCTTAAAACAGTATCTGCAAGCAAACCCCAGTGCCGTTGTCGTGCTGAATGCTTCGCGCACCGCAACTTACAATGATGTGATTGAGACATTGGATTTGCTACGACAAGTAGGGGGCGATCGCGTTTCTTTGGGAATTATTCCTGGCCCATCTCAACCATCCATAAACTCACCTAACCTGCCTACTGTCCCCTCTTTCCCAATCAATCCTGGTGCTGCACCAGTTCCAGGCATCAATCCCGAAGGGAATATTACCCCAAAATTCCCCTTAGCACCTAATTCTGTACCCTTTCCTAGCATCACTCAGCCTCCAACTGGGCAACGCATCAGTCCTATTAATCCTGGTATTTCTCCCGTGGTTCCTAACTCACCAGCGCCTCAAGCGCCTGTAGCACCCAAACAAACCCAACCTCCTCTTAAAAGATGAGATAGGGGAATGAGGAATTGGGGATGGGCATTGGGCATGGGTTATTCTCCTTGTCTCCCTTGTCTGCCACTCATTACTCCCCATTCCCCCTTCAAGCCTTTTCCGAAACCTAAAGATATCTATAACAAATCTTGGCTAGATAAAAAAAAACTGCTAATTTACAAATAATTGGTTGAGCTTTAAAGATTTTTCCACCTATAAACTGAGCAATTCTTCACCAATTACCATCCACATTTCATACCAAAATTGGGGAAGGATATCCAAATAGGTTAACAGATTGAAAAGCGCTTATATCAAGCGTATTTCAGTGTGTCCTAATTACAAATTACTAATTAGTATCAGGGGTTGTGGCATGAATATCGTGACGCTTTTAATTGTTTGGATCGTAACAGCTATCAGCTTATTGATAATTAGTAAGTTGCCTTTGGGAGTTGAAATTGATACTCCTGGTAAAGCGTTTCTTTCTGCCGCAGTGCTTGGTATCATGACGGCAATAGTCAGACCGATTTTAAGCCTCATTTTTGCAGTACCAAATCTACTCACATTGGACTTATTATCCGGCATTTTCACATTTATGATTGCCGTGGTTTGTTTTAGTATTGCTGCTTGGTTAGTAGAGGGTTTTCGCTTGCGTTATGGGATTTGGAGTGCTGTTATTGGTGCATTTACGCTGACTATAATTAACAGCTTAATCTACAAAATATTGGGCGTCTAAAGCTAAGAGTTAGGAGTTAGGAGTGATGAGTTATTAGTGACTCTAAACTCTGGCAATTTTAGATTTATAATTTTGGATTGAAGTAAAAATCTCAAATCTAAAATTGAATAACTCCCATCTCCTAACTCTTAACTATTCGTTGGAACTTGGGGGAGCAACTGGGGTAGTTGATTGTTGTTTACGTTGCTCGCGTTTTTTGCGATCGGCTGAGAGTATATCTGCCATCACCACTAGCGCTTGCGCCATTTTGTCTAGGTTAGAACGGTATAACTCCAAATCCTTGTTGAGTTTGTCATCAGAAAGATGCAAGCCAGCAGCGATCGCTTTCAGCGCCTCAGTGAGTTGCTTTTCGTCTTTGACTAATTCGGGATCTGACTGTTCTAATAACGAAAATACACCAATTGCGAACAGACGGTTGTATTTAAAGTTAGGATTGTTGGCGATCGCTTGTAGGTTTGCTTGCAAGTCAGCATCTCTATCTAAGTAACTAGTTTGGCCTAGCCATGCAATTAAATCTTTAACTGGCAAACCTTTAGCTACAGCTTGCAATCTCTGGGCATCCTGTCGATAGCGTTGCGGATCTTGTTCTATAGCCTGACATAAGGCGTTAAAAATTGATTCTTGATCTCGTTCTGGTTGATAGCCTTCCATAAAGCGATCAAAAGTAGTGACGACACCCAAGGCATAAATTGAATTGTAGCTAAAATCGATATTTACTGACAGCAGATGCATTTCCACCATCAATTCTTCTACTACCCGACGATAAATAGTGTTGATCGGACGGGTGTGAAGATTGTAGAAAGTTCGCTTTGTATCAGAGACTGTACGGACGTTATTCACAAAGAAAAAAGAAATGTTAAGGGCGACGTATCTTTATTTTCTCGCTTAAAGGCTACTTTGCCAAGTTGAGCTTTTAGCAGGTTACGGTTTCATTTACAATATATACACATTAGAAGTATTTTATAAGCTGGTAACTACAGCAAATAAGACCTTTTCTCCTCAAAAACTAGCCAAAAATTATTATCCTTAATGATTTATTTATTGTAATTATGAACTTGTCGCCACAGTTAATTGCTTTAGGTGAGTACCTAGCTGGTGAATTTGATAATCGAGAACAAGCCATAGCAGAACCAGTTTGGTATGTCCACCTGTGCCTGTGGCAAAGACCAGTTGATCTGTTCACAGAAGATAGCATTACCTTATTTGCCGAACAAGCTAACGTTATTACCCTAGATCAACCTTACCGCCAGCGAATTATCCGGTTGCGTCAAAGCAGCGACTCTGACGCAACTGTGGAAGTACAATATTATATGCCTCAAGATCCAGGTGCATTAAAAGGTGCAGGTGATAACCCTGCTCTACTAAACACACTGACATCTGAACAATTAGATTTACTACCAGGTTGTATCCTAACAGTTACTCAGGAGCAACTAGCTGACGATCGCTATAAGTTTACCGCTACCCCACTACCAGAGACTCGTTGTAGCTTTACTTATCTTGGCAATAGCATCTATGTTTCTTTAGGTTTTGCAGCTACAGCGACAGAATTTCACAGCTACGACAAAGGAATTGATCCCGCAACTGGAAAAGCAACCTGGGGAGCGATTATGGGGCCTTATCGCTACACCAAGCGAAATCAGTATTCAATAAGATAAAGTTATGAGTTATGAGTTCTTGAGTTATAAATTAACTCCTGTACAGACGCGATTAATCGCGTCTGTACTCCTAACTTCTAACTCTTTTTTAGCTGGCAATGCTACGAGGTACACCTTCTAAAGCTTCCTCTTCTGTTTCAAAGATTTCAAAAACAGTATCCATCATCGTCACTTCAAACACGAGTTTGGCTTCTGGATGTACATTACAGATGCGGAAACTGCCCTTGACTTTATCAGCATCACGCATTCCAGCTACCAAAGATGTAAGACCAGAACTATCAATAAAATTTACCTCAGCCAAATTTACAACTACATGACGACTGAGCTTGGAAATACACTCTTGTAACTTCAGGCGAAATTGCCAAGCAGTCGTGATATCCAGACGGCCTGATGGTGTCAAGACGATAACAGTGTTTCCGTCTTGGGTTGTATAAGTTTTTTGGTCTATATGAATCACTAAAGCCCTCCCCGTGGCATTCCTTTTAAGATTAACTAGTGACAGAATTTTCTAATGCTGTCACTTGAGATTAACAAGCTATAGCTAAATTTGTCACCTTTTTCGGCTAAGTGCTTAACTTTAGTAGTTTAACTCGCCAAAACAGTGGGGAGTGGAGAGATGAGGGAAATGAGGGAGTAGGGGAAGCAGAGGGAGAAATAACTCCTAACTCCTGTACAAACGCGATTAATCGCGTCTCTACTAACTCCTAACTCCTAACTCCTAACTCAGCACTCTTTTGGTGTCCAGTTGATCCAATCTTGAGGTTTAAGGAAGGTTTCATACAACTCGGCTTCGGGGGAATTGGGTTCCGGTTGATAGCCGTATTCCCAGCGCACTAAAGGTGGTAGGGACATGAGAATTGATTCGGTGCGTCCGTTGGTTTGCAGACCAAAAATGGTGCCTCGGTCATAAACCAAGTTAAATTCTACATACCGTCCTCGACGGTAGAGTTGAAAATTCCGTTGGCGATCGCCATACTCTATCCCATGTCGCCGTTCTACAATCGGTACGTAAGCTGGTAAAAATGCTCTGCCACAGCCTTGTATAAAGCCAAACAAATCTTCCCAATTCCGGGTTGCTGGTGTTCCTACCTGATTGCTATAAATGGCCGCTTCTCCATTGGGATTTGGCCCGCGATATAAAGCACCCTGGCCATCTTGGTAATCAAAAAATAGACCACCGACACCCCGTGTCTCATCACGATGCTTGAGGTAGAAATATTCATCACACCATCGCTTAAACACTGGGTAATACTCTGGGTGGTGTTGGTCGCAAGCTTGTTTTAATGTTTTGTGTAAATGTGCCGCATCTTCAGCAAAAGGGTAATAAGGCGTCAAGTCAATACCACCACCAAACCACCACACTGGCCCCGCTTCAAAGTAGCGATAATTTAGATGAACTGTAGGCACATAAGGATTGTGAGGGTGTAATACCAGTGAAGTGCCTGTGGCATAAAAGCCATGCCCTGCGGCTTCAGGGCGTTGGGTTAAAATTGAGGGTGGCAAATGGGAACCCTGAACTTCAGAAAAGTTTACACCTGCTTGTTCAAATATTGCACCATCTCGCAGTACGCGCGATCGCCCTCCACCTCCTTCTGGGCGTTCCCAACTATCTTCATTAAACTTAGCCACACCATCTAGTTTTGCCAATGATTCGGTAATTTCGTCTTGCAGTTGTTTCATAAACTGACTGACTCTAGTCTGAGCGTCAGCTGCTGGCAAAGACTTGGATGATTCTGCTGCTACAGTTGGTATTTGCGAGTTGGTCAACATAGATTCCCGAACCTAAATTACAATTTCCAGAAAGCCACAAATTTTTCATTTTAAAATTTGGGGAAACATGCGCCAACAATCTAGCTCTATTTGCCCAACCCGCTTTTTTCTTACTGGGTTAAGCATTTATACGATTGATGGGCATCACTAGAGTTATTTTCCCTCAAATGCGTATAGGCTTATATATTGAATTAGTTTTTTTTGAAATTCTTAATTGGAATATTCTGGTATAAAGACTAAATTTTAGTCTTAAGCTTGAGGTATTAAGGATTTGACTGGTCTACTCAGAACTTTTTTGCCATATTGCTGATGTTGGCTGTTAGGGTCTGTACCGAATCGAGGCTTTCTATGTTTAGGTCCTTTTTGAGAAAGTTTTAATTTAGCAGTTGATTGTAGTTGCATACCATACCAGAGTTACCAGAAAATATCTAGGGAGGAGGATTAGGAAAATGCAAGGTTGGTTATCCAAATTCATCCGCCGCAAACGTCGTCGGTTTTGTGCTTCTCTGGTGTGGACATATCGAGAGATTAGTTCTGCTTCTGTAGATGAACTGTGGCAAAAAGTGGTTGACTTAACAGACGTTTCCTGGCATCCACAACTTAAGAGTACTAATGTCCCCCACGGATTAGTACCCAAACCAGGATTAATTTTTCAAGCTGTAACACGCTTTTCGCCGATTCCCATCAGAATTTTTGTGGAACGCGTCAATCCCAGAGAGATGCTGAGTATCCGAGTGATGGCGATTCCTGGAATAGAGGAACGGCTAACTTACCAAGTAGAGTCAACAGTTTGTGGTACTTGTTTATCTTATTCTGTAACTCTACGGGGTTGGTTATCGCCCCTAATTTGGTCTTTATCCCGTCCTTATGCAGACCGCGTTGCACGATCTTTAGTCGAGGCAGTAGAAAAGACGGCATTACCAGCGGTATCTGGTAATAAAAAATCCCTTAATGACAGTTGTTTTGATTTTTAGATACTGAGGATTGGGGAAGCAAGGGAGTAGGAAGCAGGGAGCAAGGGAGAAGAGTTTTCCCTCAGCAAGAGCAGCACCCTGCCCCTTTGCCTCTTTTCAATGCCCAATCCTCAAAGAAAGTTAAGATTCTATTAGGTAATAATGCAATTTGCTAAGTTTTATCACGGCAGTGACAGTGATAACACTAAGCTGACCTTACTTAAAAAGGCATCCAGTTAATAGCTAAGATGTTCCCCACAAGTGTATTTATTCATTTTCAATTTTGAATTTTTATGTACGATGTCCTCGATTCCCGCTCTGTCTTAGAAGTTTTGCGACCAGTAGAAGACCCAGAACTCCGTAAAAGTCTGGTAGAACTGAATATGATTCGCAATGTAAAAATTGACGGTGGTAAGGTTAGTTTCACTTTAGTGTTAACCACTCCTGCCTGTCCTTTACGTGAATTTATTGTCGAAGACTGTCAGAAAGCTGTCAAAAAACTCCCAGGCGTTACAGATGTCAGCATAGAAGTGACGGCAGAAACTCCGCAACAAAAAAGTTTACCCGACCGCACTGGCATTTCTGGAGTCAAAAATATCATTGCTGTTTCCAGCGGCAAAGGTGGCGTTGGTAAAAGTACGGTGGCAGTGAATGTAGCAGTGGCTCTAGCCCAAACTGGGGCGAAAGTCGGCTTGCTAGATGCTGATATTTATGGCCCCAATGACCCTACCATGCTGGGTTTGTCTGATGCTCAAATTACTGTGCGTTCTACTGAAACAGGTGACATCCTGGAACCGGCTTTTAATCACGGCGTCAAATTAGTTTCAATGGGCTTTTTGATTGACCGAGATCAACCAGTAATTTGGCGGGGACCTATGCTCAATGGTGTAATTCGCCAGTTTCTCTATCAAGTGCAATGGGGAGAACTGGATTATTTGATTGTAGATATGCCACCAGGAACCGGAGATGCTCAGTTAACTTTAACTCAAGCAGTACCAATGGCAGGGGCAGTAATTGTCACCACGCCGCAAAACGTAGCCCTGTTAGATTCTCGCAAGGGATTGCGGATGTTCCAGCAGATGAATGTTCCGGTATTGGGGATCGTGGAAAATATGAGCTATTTTATCCCCCCCGATCAACCAGATAAGCAATATGACATTTTTGGTTCCGGTGGTGGCTCGAAAACAGCTGCTGAATTGGGAGTGCCACTGTTGGGGTGCGTGCCGCTAGAGATTTCCACACGAGTTGGTGGTGACAGCGGTGTGCCGATAGTTGTTGGCGACCCAGATTCAGCTTCAGCAAAAGCATTAACAGCGATCGCTCTTACTATTGCTGGTAAAGTATCAGTTGCTGCCCTGACATAATTATAAATTTTAATTTCTATCTACTTCCTGGGCTATAGCTTGGGAATACTAGGGACTGGGTGTTAGGGGGTGGGGAAGTTGGGGAAAAATAACTATTGATTATTGCCCAATTTCCAATTCCCAGTTCCCAACAATTAAAGCTAAAGTCTAAACTGGCACAATGTTGTTAAAACGATCGCTCCCCAAAATTCGCTGGAAGTCTTGGGTTAAGCCCTGGCAGCATGTAGATTGGCTACTTTTTTGTTTGCCGATTGCTGTCAGTATCTTTGGCGGCCTAATGATTCTCAGTACGGAACTGAAGCAGCCAGTGACTGACTGGTGGTGGCACTGGATGGTAGCGGGTATCGGCGTGCTTATAGCCCTGTTTTTATCTCGCATCCGTTACGAACTCTTGATGCAGTGGCACTGGGTAACATACACGCTGACAAACTTCAGTTTAATCGCCGTGATGATTGCTGGTACTAGCGCCAAAGGGGCGCAGCGGTGGATTAGTATCGGCGGCTTTAACGTCCAACCCTCAGAATTTGCCAAAATCGGCATGATTATCACATTAGCAGCCTTGTTACATAGGCGGACTGCTTCTAGCCTCGAAGGTATTTTCCGCGTTCTAGCAATCACCGCTATACCTTGGGGATTAGTATTTTTACAGCCAGATTTAGCAACATCACTCGTATTTGGTGCGATCGTCTTAGGAATGCTTTACTGGGCAAATGCTAACCCAGGCTGGTTAATTCTGATGATTTCTCCGGTGGTTGCCGCCATTTTGTTTAGTATATCTTGGCCTTTAACAGAGCCGATAGTTTTATTCAAAGAACTATCTTTTGGTCCATTAGGACTAATTTGGTCAGTTGCAATGGCTATTGTGGGCTGGCAAACTCTTCCCTGGCGTCGATTTGGTTTAGGTGCTATCGGTGCATGGACTCTTAATATACTGGGTGGCGAATTAGGAGTCTTCGCTTGGAACCATGTTTTGAAAGAGTATCAAAAAGACCGACTAACTGTATTCATGAATCCCGATCACGATCCACTCGGTGCTGGATATCACTTAATCCAATCTCGCATTGCTATTGGTGCTGGTGAAATTTGGGGATGGGGTCTGTTCAAGGGGCCAATGACACAACTGAATTTTGTACCGGAACAGCATACAGACTTTATTTTCTCCGCAGTGGGAGAAGAATTTGGTTTTGTCGGTAGTTTGGTAGTGCTATTTGTTTTCTGCTTAATTTGCTTGCGCCTACTACATATTGCCCAAACCGCCAAAGATAACTTTGGTTCCTTGTTGGCTATTGGCGTTTTGTCCATGATTGTCTTCCAGGTGATTGTCAACATTGGCATGACTGTTGGTTTAGCACCTGTGGCAGGAATTCCCCTACCTTGGATGAGTTATGGGCGTTCTGCGATGCTGACCAACTTCATTTCCTTGGGAATAGTAGAATCGGTAGCAAATTTCCGGCAAAGACAGAAGTATTATTGATTCGTCATTTGTCATTGGTCATTAGTCATTTGCACTTCTCTAAAGACAAATGACTAATGACAAGTATTAAGCTATTAAAAGGAAACAAGCGAGGCTAAAAACATGATTCTGCCTGGAGCAACTGTTCGCGTCAAAAATCCCGCAGATACCTATTATCGCTACGAAGGACTCGTGCAACGACTTACTGATGGCAAAGTAGCCGTATTATTTGAAGGTGGTAACTGGGATAAATTAGTTACCTTCCGCCTGAGCGAATTGGAACTCGTAGAGACCACTGCCGGACGTAAAAAAGCCAAATAATATTAGTCATTAGTCATTTGTTCTTTGTCATTTGGCAAAAACTAATGACTAATGACCCTTCGGGTGACGCTCGTGCCTCGCTAACGCTGCGCTAACGCCAGTTGCTCATGGGGGAAACCCCCAAGACCGCACTGGCTCACCAATGACTAATGACTAAATTACTATGCGCCTCCCCCTGCCACAGTTTGCCACTGGCGATCGCCATCCGAACCACATTGCGGAGGTGATTGAAACTACCAGTATTGAATTTTTAGCTCAGTGTTTAGAGCCAGAAGATTTAAGCTTTCCCTCGATGCCACCCTTTGGTAGCTGGGTCTGTTCTGTAGATGAAGAATCTGGCAATAAAATTTATGCTGTAGTGTATTATGCCACAACTATGCCCATAGATTCCGTACACAGGGCGAGAGCGTTAGGGTTGTCCTTGCAAGACTTACGGGAAGAACAACCCCAAATATTTGCCATGCTCCGCACAGAATTCCGGGCTGCGATCGTGGGATTTGAACTATCTTTGCAAAATCAAAGTTATAACCAAAGAGTATATCAGTATCTTCCACCTCGTCCCCCGCAAATTCATCAAGCTGTTTATCGATGTGAACCAGAAGCTATCATTAAATTTACTGAAGAATTAGATTTTTTACGGACACTGCTATGTATAAATGGTGCGCCAATAGAGTCTTTAACCGCAGCTGCCATTCGAGATGTATACCAGTTACGCAAAGCTGACCGAGAATGGCTAATTAAAGCTGGACGTAGCTTAAGTGTGCTACTGAAAGACGACTATGATCGTTTACGGTTCATTTTGAGTCAAATCCACCCGTAGCTAGTTAATTCTTAAATAATTGCCTAGTTAGTGTAAATTAAGATTTTTGATTTTTCGTCAGGTGGCTTCTCTATTTATTCATATTGATCGGGCGATCGCCCCCAAGGTAATCGCTGTTTTACCATAGCCCCTTCAATTCCTATATATGGAACTAATATCACAAGTTCTTGTTCTGGAACCAACTTCCCAAATTCTTGGCAAAGAACCAATTGTTCCCTTTGCTATTTTGCTGGTGGTCATCTTAGTTATACCCATCATGTTTGAGCGGCTAAGATTACCAGGATTAGTGGGTTTGGTTTTCTCAGGGCTAGTACTTGGGCCTTCAGGTTGGAATCTTTTTCAGTCTGACTCACCGATGATTAACCTACTATCAAACATTGGGTTAATTTATTTGCTGTTTGTCGCCGGGCTAGAAATTGATCTAGAACAGTTTCGCCGGAAAAAAAGTCGTGCCTTTGGGTTTGCTAGCTTGACTTTTAGCGTACCCCTAGTCCTGGGAACCTTAATAGGGCTGATTTTAGGCTATGGGTGGAATACTTCAATCTTAATTGGCTCTTTATTCGCTTCCTATACCCTTTTGGCATACCCTATAATCAGCCGTTTGGGAGTAGTAAACAACGAAGCTGTTACTGTCACCATTGGAGCTACGATTTTTACAAACATTGGCGCAGTACTGATATTAGCTGTTTGTGTAGCTGTCTCTCATGCTGGAGTGTTCAGCTTTGCAAAACTACTCACCTTGTCGGGTTGGTTAACTATTTACTCTGTTGCTGTTGTTACAGGCTTTGATTGGGCAGGCAAAGAATTTTTCAAACGGTCTGGAGACGATGAAGGAAACAAGTTTTTGTTTGTGTTGCTTTCTGTATTTCTGGCAGCTGTGGGCGCTCAATTGATTGGGGTAGAAAAAATTGTTGGTGCCTTTTTAGCAGGTTTAGCGGTGAATGAAGCTGTGGGTGAAGGCCCAGTCAAAGAAAAGGTGGTATTTATTGGTAGTGTACTGTTCATTCCCATTTTCTTTGTTGATCTTGGACTACTGATCGATCTACCCGCCTTTGTGAACAATTTAAACACGCTCAAGTTAACGCTGTTGAGCATAGTTGGTTTGATTGTCAGTAAATTGATCGCAGCTTTGTTGACAAAACTGGTTTACCACTATAAATGGCAAGAAATTCTAACGATGTGGTCGCTGTCACTTCCCCAAGTTGGTACAACCTTAGCAGCAACTTTAGTGGGATATCGGGCTGGGTTGCTGCCACTAGAAGTATTACACAGTGTGATTGTCTTAATGCTTGTCACATCAACCTTGGGGCCGTTGATGACCAGTCAAATAGCTGTTGGTTTGAATTCCCCACCAGCCGAAGATCCAGCACCACCCCTAGCTGAGGAGAACGCATCACAAACACACAGTGCTTTTACTATAGTCGTACCTGTGTATAATCCACAGACCCAGCAGTATTTGATTGAAATGGCGGCGTTATTAGCGCGTCAGTCTCAGGGCAAAATTATACCCTTGGCGATCGCTACTGCTGCTGCTCAGATGGATGCGCCCCAGTTAGAAGCGTCTCTACAACGGAGTGAGTGGTTATTGAATAAAGCCACGACACAAAGTCGAGCCTTGGGCGTAGCCGCAGAACCAGTGCTGCGAATTGATGATGCCTTTGCTCAAGCAATTAGCAGAGCGGCTCGTGAACAAAAGGCTAATTTAATTGTTATGGGTTGGGGTAAACGGACTGGGTTACGAGCGCGTTTATTTGGGAATGTGATTGATGGTGTGCTTTGGGCATCCCATTGTCCAGTAGCAGTGACACGTCTAGTAGAATCACCAAAAAAAATTCAGCGGATCTTAGTACCAATAGAAAACTTAACAGCACCGACATTACAACCTGTACAATTTGCCCAGATGCTAGCAGAGGCAAATCAGAGCCACATTACTGTGCTGAATGTGTGCGATCGCCGCACTAGTTCTAGTAAAATTGCTTGGAGGCGATCGCATCTCTCCCAATTGGTATCTAAATTGGCTTTGGCCAATACCCCAGAAATTCAAATTATCGCTCATGAAAATGTTGCTCAAGCAATTTTGCAGGCAGCAAGATTATATGATTTAGTAGTTTTACCTTTTATACGTAATCGTACCAGTCCTGGAGGGTTAGCCATTAGCGATGTCACAACTCAGTTAGCCAGACAACTCACCTGCTCAATTATCATGCTTGGAGAACCCCAACGCACTCAAACTACAAATTTAATTATGTCTACCACGGTTAGCAGCATTACATCTGCTGTATGATGTTAGGCAGAATACAGTTGAAGTAAGTAGACTTGGGCTGCGTTAGCGTAGTCCGCTGGAGGCATCAAATTTCCAAAAATCTTGGCAATAAATGAATCGCCTGTAGGAATATACATCTGTATTATTGGCATGTATTTGTAGCACGAGTGTCACCCCGATCTCGACTAATTTTTTGTATCCTAATAAAACCTCAATAACCGTAAAAATACTTTATATTTTTGAAGATTTGATAAAGTTAGGCTAAACAACAAACAATTTTTAAGCAATTTTTGTTATTTTGCTAATTAAATTCTTAAAAAAACAGGTAAAAATGTAACAAAACTACAACTGTGAAAAAATAGGTAAGTTCAACAACATTTTTTGATTGAGCCTTGTTCTTTTTTTTTGGTTTGTATTTTTGGACCCAAGGTGGGTAATCTAAAAGTAAGTGCAATAGCTACTGAAAATATTTGTAAGTAACTGGGAAACTATGAGAATTTTGGTTACGGGCGGTGCTGGGTTTATTGGTTCCCATCTCATCGACCGACTAATGACTGCTGGGCATGAATTAATATGCTTGGATAATTTTTACACTGGTCATAAACGCAACATTCTGAAATGGTTAGGCCATCCGTACTTTGAATTGATCCGCCACGATATTACCGAACCAATTCGGTTAGAAGTCGATCAAATTTATCATTTAGCTTGTCCTGCTTCACCAGTACATTACCAGTACAACCCAGTTAAAACCGTTAAAACTAACGTGATGGGAACACTGAATATGTTGGGGCTAGCTAAACGTGTGAAAGCGAGGTTTTTCTTAGCTTCCACTAGTGAAGTATACGGAGATCCAGAAGTTCATCCTCAAACTGAAGAGTATAGAGGTAGCGTCAATCCCATTGGCATACGTTCATGCTATGACGAAGGTAAAAGAATTGCTGAGACTCTAGCATTTGATTACTACAGGCAAAATAAAGTTGATATTCGAGTTGTTCGGATATTCAACACCTACGGGCCGAGAATGTTAGAAAATGATGGTCGGGTGGTGAGCAACTTTATAGTTCAAGCCTTGCGGGGTAATCCTTTAACCGTGTACGGTGATGGTTCGCAAACTCGTAGTTTCTGCTACGTTTCTGATTTGGTAGAAGGATTCATCCGACTGATGAATAGCGACTACATTGGTCCAGTCAACCTGGGCAATCCTGGTGAATATACGATTTTACAATTGGCACAAACTGTGCAAAATATGATCAACCCAGACGCGCAGATTAAGTTCGAGGCACTACCTTCGGACGATCCCCGACGTCGCCAGCCGGATATCACAAAGGCAAAAACTTGGTTAAATTGGGAACCTACCATTCCTTTGCAAGACGGTTTAAAACTGACAATAGAAGATTTTCGCGATCGCATTCAAAGCGATGTCAATAATTCAACCACCTGAGTGACGTCTAGCGTTGCTCTAAATTTTCATGCAGGCTAACCCGATTGGTAGCTAGTTTATATTAGTTGCTGAGTTTTATTAAGTGTGTAAGTGTAAAATTGAGAACTTCTTTTTGAAAATTAAGCCCAGAAAAGTGAGGAGTTAAATAAATGCGTGTTTGCGTTATTGGTACTGGTTACGTTGGTTTAGTTACAGGTGCTTGCTTGGCTCATATTGGGCATGATGTGATTTGTGTAGACAACAACGAAGAAAAAGTTAAGTTAATGAAGTCTGGGCAGTCTCCAATTTTTGAGCCGGGACTCTCAGAAATTATGCAGTCTGCCATTCAAACAGAGAAGATTCATTTTACTAGCGATCTTGCTGCTGGAGTTTCCCACGGAGAAATTCTGTTTATTGCTGTGGGAACGCCACCTTTACCCACTGGTGAAAGTGATACTCGTTACGTCGAAGCTGTAGCCCGTGGGATTGGGGAAAATCTCAATGGTGGTTATAAAGTCATAGTGAATAAATCTACAGTACCCATTGGCTCAGGTGACTGGGTGCGGATGCTTATTCTGGATGGTGTTGCAGAGCGGCAGAAAACACTCATACCCGCAGGTGGAGTACCGAGTGATGAGAAATTATCTGAGTTTGCAGCCGAGTTTGATGTAGTCAGCAATCCAGAGTTTTTGCGCGAAGGTTCGGCAGTTCATGACACCTTCAACCCCGATCGCATTGTACTAGGAGGCAATAGTCAAAGGGCAGTAGCCTTGATGCAACAACTGTATGCCCCAATTGTCGAACGCAAGTACGCAGAAGATCAATCTTTACCCCCTGTGCCAATTCTGGCAACAGACCTGAGTTCTGCGGAGATGATTAAATACGCCGCTAATGCCTTCTTAGCTACTAAGATTAGTTTTATTAACGAAGTTGCTAATATTTGCGATCGCGTCGGTGCTGATGTCACGCAAGTAGCCAAAGGTATTGGTTTAGATTCCCGCATTGGTAACAAGTTTTTACAAGCTGGTATTGGTTGGGGTGGTTCTTGTTTTCCCAAAGATGTCTCCGCTCTGATTCACACTGCTGATGACTATGGTTATGAAGCCCAGCTACTGAAATCTGCTGTCAGTGTCAACGAACGTCAGCGGTTGATTGCTTTAGAGAAACTCCAACAAGTTCTAAAAATTCTCAAAGGCAAAACAGTTGGACTACTCGGACTGACTTTCAAGCCCGATACTGACGATTTGCGAGATGCCCCAGCACTCATCCTAATTGAGCAGCTAAACCGACTGGGAGCCAAAGTCAAAGCCTACGACCCTATTGTTTCCCAAACAGGTCTACGTCATGGGCTTTCTGGTGTGTTAGTAGAAACCGATGCCGAAAGACTAGCTGATGGCTGCGATGCTTTAGTACTCGTCACCGAATGGCAGCAATTCAGCACTCTGGACTATGTGAAGATGGCAAAATTGATGGCCCACCCCGTTATCATTGATGGTCGTAACTTCCTTGACCCTGAAACAATGATACGGGCTGGATTCCAATATGTAGGCGTGGGACGATAGAGAGTTAGGAGTTAGAAGTGAGAAATAAAAATTAATTACAACCTATAATTAATAACTCCTAACTCCTTTCAAAACCTAAAGATTTAAATACCGCCTAGAATTATCTAGGCGGTATTTAATTTGTTTAAAGCTTCATTTTACTTGAATTTTTTTGCGTGTAATCTTGCATCAGGCACTATGTGGAATACGTTCAATTTCAGCATATCCACTGAAAATAATTTTTTGCCCTTCAGTTTCTAATCGGTTGAGGCGCATTTTCACTCCATCAAGGTCAAAACGATCCAAATCGACCATATTATCTAAAATTTCTACCAGCGCTACGCTCAAGGTTTGCGAGATTTCCCGTTGTGCTTCTGGCACTTGGTCAAGTTGAATTTTCGGATCTTTGAAAGAAACTCGCCGCCGTCTTTCAATACCTACAGTTAAAATCATGCTCAGGGGTACGAGTTCGCCATTATTTAAATCAGCTTTTGCTACAAGCTGTAAGCGATTTTCTGGCAATAGCTGTACCTGAACATCTGTAAAGGAGACTGGTTCACCGCCAGATAATTCTGTCAGTGATGGTACGGTGAGGTTAAGCAGGCGCTTTTTCACCAGTTCCGCATTAAAGGCTTGGTTTATGCCTGCTTCTGATAATATGACTTGAGCGATCGCTTGAGTGGGTTGCTTAAGGCTGAGTTTGCCACTTAAAACCGATCCGAAGTCAATGGCAACCGCATCAGTTTCAAACGACATCTCCTCTACCGCGAAATCTCTCCGAATTACTAAGCCACGACCGCTCATTTTGAAGCTATCAATGCTGCCTTGCAAGAGCTTGCTGGAGGGGTAGCAGCGCACAAAGACTTCTACTGACTCGCTTTGGGTAAACAAGTGGCGAATCGTTTGGCTGGCGACCGTGTTGAGCATCCGCTCTCCCCAATCTGTGCCTTTAGGATCTTTTAAACCAGTAAGTCCGCCGAACATGTGGTTTTGGGTCTCTAGAAGTTCTTTGTACTTTTGTAACAAATCGTGAAGAATACAGCAAGCGATCCCGTGATTAATTGTGCTGATGGGTAGGCGTAAGATAGCTGATGGTTATAAGTCCACTGTGTCAAATATTACTTTTGTTTTAGTGAGTGGGAATAATTGAACTAAGTTATTGCTAAGACTCTCACCAGTACTAAGTATGATACAGCTAAATATTCTAGAACTTGCCAAGCAGGGTGATACAAATGCGATTAACACTCTGGTAAGTCAGTGGTTAAATTCACCTAGAATTACGTCAAAAACTAGTTTCAAACAAAATTGTCTACAGATAATGCTGGAATCAATTGAAGTTCCAGCACAACAGTTAGTAGTCCCAGTTATTTGTAATGGATTAATTAATTTAGGCATCCAATCTTTTAATAATGTCAAAATATACGGTAGAGTAACAGGTGAAGATTTTCCTGATTGGCAACAAGAAATTGAGTTAGAAGCATTAGTAAATTCAACTGTATTAACGCCTCAAACAAATATTGAAGTGGAATCTTCAATTGCCATTACTAAAACAACAGATGATAAATTAACTGTACGAAAATCATCTTTTTTGGGTTCATTGTTTGGAGGAATAACAGGAACAGCCGGAGTCGTTGGAGGTGCTGCTGTTCAAGCAGGTAAAGCTGTTGCAGGAGCGGCTGTAAGCATCAGTGGGACGATTGGAAGTGCTGCTTTTCAGGCAACACAAATCGTAGGGCAGGCACTAGCAATTGTTGGTAATAATCCCCAATTGCAAGTAGCAATAAAATCTCTAAATCAAGATTGGTTAAATCCTTTAATTCAACAGGTTGATTTAGTTAAAGCCGAGGCTGCTGTCAGAAAGTTACAGCAAGAACACCCAAATGAACAACCAGCACAAATTGCCCATCATCTTATGCTGGAAAAAGCTGTTTTAGCAGGAGGAACAGGGCTTGCTAGTAGCCTTACACCAGGACAAGCAGCCACAATGTTTGTAGTGGATTGGGCTGCTACATCTGCATTATCGGTGGAGTTAGTCTATCAAATTGCTGCTGCCTATGGAATGGATTTAAATGATTCCGAGCGCAGAGGAGAAGCGGTAGCAATTTTTGGTTTAGGGGTAGGTGGAAAAACAGCAATCAAAGCAGGTTTGGGTTTACTACGAATTGTACCAGTAGCAGGAGCCGTCATTGGTGCTAGTTCAAATGCAGTGATGATCTACGCATTAGGCTATGCAGCTTGTCAGTTTTATGAAGCAAAGCAGAATCCATTAACTTTAGAAGCGACTTTAGTAGATGCTCAACTAGAGAGCAGAAAATTTCTCGAAGCCGCTATTTTTCAAGAAAAGATTATGGATCAGATTTTGGTTCACATTGTCTTAGCAGGTAATTCAGATAAGTCTTGGGAAGATATTTTACCAGAATTACAAGCTGCGAATCTTAGTCCTGCTTCAATCGATGCGATCGCTTCTCATATCAAATCTCCACCATCTTTAGAAACCTTACTTGAGCAAATTAATAGTGATTTTGCTGTACCCTTACTGGCTCAATGTCAAAAAATTGCTTATTTAGACGGGGTAATTACGCCAGCAGAAGCTCAGGTTATAGATTCTATTAACAAAAAGTTAAACTGTAATTTGGCTGCTATGAAATAACCTGAATATTGGTGTTAATATTTTTTACCAAAGGCGATCGCAACCTCAATAAAAAGTGCGATCGCCAGTTCGCCATAGTGACGCATTTACTTTAAACTATGGAAATGAATGCAAATCGTTTTTAGAATCTATGTAGAGCTTCCAAATAAGCGTAGGTTTGAGACGAAACAGTGACACAAGCCAAAACACCTCGAGCCATTGCAGTGAATATTCCACCAACGCTAACACTTACAGTCACCCACGAGCAGTTAGTTGAGTTGGCGATCGCTAACCGGGATTTACAACTAGAACGAACTGTGACAGGAGAGCTAATTGTTATGGCTCCAACTGGAGGTACTACAGGAAATAGGAATTTAGATATCGAAGGACAACTATGGCTCTGGAACCGTCAAACAAAACTTGGTAAGACATTTAACTCTTCGACAGGTTTTCACCTCCCTAACGGAGCCGATCGCTCTCCCGATGCAGCTTGGGTAGGTCAAGACAGATGGGACGCACTTACTCCAGAACAGCAAGATGGATTTGTCCCTCTTTGTCCTGATTTTGTACTAGAACTGCGTTCTAAAAATGACAATATGAAACCCCTACGAGCCAAAATGAGGGAATATATGGAAAACGGAGCTTGTTTAGGTTGGTTAATTGACCGAAAAAACAAAAAGGTAGAGATTTATAGGCAAGGCCAGTCCGTGGAAGTTATAGATAATCCCGTAAGCTTGTCAGGTGAAGATATCTTGCCTGGGTTTATCCTAGATTTGACCGAGGTTTGGAAATGATTTTGAAAGTGCTATCTAAGCCAGTGCCTTTTCATACACTTTGTTGAGTATCACAGTCAAACAAGTTACTTTGGACTGAACACAGAGCCAGCGCTCGCTCTGATTTAACTTGCCTTTTAAACAAGTGCGATCGCTTTTAAAATATTTGATACGCTTCTGGTGTAGTAAATGAGTCAGGATTGGAACCTAGGTGATCCGTTGCCGAAGGCAGAGGATGCCGAGATAGACCCTCGCAAATTTGAAGAATACTCCCTGAATCCAAATAAATCCTGGCAACCAAAAAAAGTGGATGGCATTCGCAGCAATCGGCTACGATGTACAAAATCCTGAGGCTCGTAACGCTGCAACAGGCGATGTAATCAGACAACTGCGTGAAGGTCTTGCCAATGCACCAGCCGTAAAAGGTCAAACAAGTATTTATGGTTTTCGATTTCAGGTAAAAGTAAGGATTTAAGGATTAAATAAAAGAGAGGGAACTCTTGTAACTAACTGGCAGATTGATAATGGAAAAGAGATTCCCCGACTAATCACAAACTGGCTGGAAGTAAACCAACGAAAGGAAGATAACAATGAAAGCTAAACTTTACGATCAAATAAAAACATTGGTAGAAGTACAACCAGACTTTGCCGACGAGATGATTCCTAAAAATACACTGGGAACAATTGTAGAATGCTACAAAAATCCCGAAGGTTATGCAGTAGATATTGCCATCCCCAATCAAAAGTTAGTTGGAAGCTATGAATACGTAAATGTCATTCTTACTTCTGACCAATTCGTGCTTGTCAATACTGTCTCGCAACCACTGAATGTTATTACTCAGTAATGGCAAAACCTGATGAGGTCATCTTTAGGAGGATAGAGTACGCGGATACCGCGCTCTGAAGTTACCTACCTCGTCAACAACTTCCGCCGCAGATTATCCAACGCTGCATTCGCACTCACATGACGAATTAGAGCGCGTCCTCGCACTGTGCCAAACTGATACTCAAAACTTGTCACTTCATCCTTTGGTCCAGCTAAACCAATGTAAACTAGACCCACCGGCTTAGTATCTGTCCCTCCAGTTGGGCCAGCAATACCAGTGATACTCAGTCCCCAAGTTGTTGCAAGGCGGGTTTTGACTCCAACAGCCATTTGCTCTGCAACAGTAGTGCTTACCGCCCCAAATTTATCTAAATCTTCTGGGTTGACCCCCAGCAGCCCAACCTTCACCGAATTGTCATAAGAAATTACGCCACCCCAGAAGTAATCAGAACTCCCAGAATTCTCAGTCAACATTTGCCCTAAACCGCCACCAGTGCAAGATTCTGCCACTGAAAGTGTTTCTTTTGATGCCCGCAACAACTGACCAACTACGGAAGCAAGAGTATCATTATTAACGCCGTAAAAATCCAGTCCGGCAATTTCTTTAAGTTGTTTTTGAATGGGCGCAATTAGGGCTTCTGCGGCTGCTTCTGAATTTGCTTTTGCAGAAACTCGCAATCTTACTTCCCCCTTACCTGCATAAGGGGCAACTGTGGGATTTGACAACTTTAAATAGGAAGCAACCTTTTCCGCTAAAGCAGATTCACCAATACCCCAAAACTTTAAACTCCGGCTGTAAATAATTTCTTTACCCCAACCTTGACTTTTGAGAAATGGCACAGCTGTTTCTTCCCACATCGGGTGCATTTCACTGGGAACACCGGGAAAGGTAAAAATCGTGATTTCAGGACTAGGTTGCCAAATGATACCGGGTGCTGTTCCAGTGGGGTTGGGTAGAATTTCTGCACCTTGGGGAATTAAAGCTTGCTTGCGGTTACTTGGTGACATAACCCGACCACGTTGGGCGAATTTCTGGGTTATGTCTTCAATAATGTCAGAACGTTCTACCAACGGGACTTTAAAAAAATCGGCGATGGTTTCGCAGGTGAGGTCATCTGGTGTCGGGCCGAGTCCACCAGTGAAAATGAGAATTTGCGCTCTGGAAATAGCAATTTCTATAACTTGCTTCAACCGTTCTGGATTATCCCCAACCACTGTTTGATAGTAGTGGGGAATACCTAGCTGCGCTAATTGTTGCGCTAAAAATTGAGCATTGCCGTTGAGGATATCTCCTAGCAATAGTTCAGTACCAACACAAATAATTTCTGCACTCATTGGATTGGGGAAGGGAAGTAGGGAGTGGGGAAGGTGGGGCCCCCTCTGGGGATAAGGGGTAATGGGGAATGGGGAGTGGGGAAGGTGGGGCCCCCTCTGGGGATAAGGGGTAATGGGGAATGGGGAAGAAGAACTATTGACCAATGCCCCATGCCCAATGCCCCATGCCCAATTATGCTAATGCTGGTACAGGAATTTCCAGGTGAGGATATAAGGGAAAGCGATCGCACAATGCCGCTACCCGTTGCCGACAATCTTGAGTTACTACGTCGGAATCTGGAGAAAGCAGGCGATCACTAATAATATTTGCAATCTCAGTAAATTCTGCTACTCCTAAGCCCCGTGTGGTCATTGCTGGCGAACCTAACCTTAGACCGCTGGTAACAAATGGCGATTGCGGATCAAAGGGAATAGTATTCTTGTTAGCAGTAATATTCACAGTACTGACTAACTGATCTGCCTGCTTACCAGTTAGACTCACAGAACGTAAATCTACCAGTATTAAATGATTGTCAGTGCCGTTAGATACTAACTTTAGACCACGATTTTGCAGTTGTTCGGCCAAAGCACGAGCATTTTCAATCACTTGGGCAGAATAAGTTTTAAATTCAGGCTTGAGGGCTTCTCCAAAAGCTACTGCCTTAGCAGCAATAACGTGTTCTAATGGCCCGCCTTGGCTGCCAGGAAAAACAGATTTATCTAGCTTTTTACCTAGTTCTACGTCGCCAGTCAAGATTAAACCACCTCTAGGCCCGCGTAGAGTCTTATGTGTAGTTGTTGTTACTACATGACAGTGAGGAATGGGATCGGGATGAAGACCACTAGCAACTAAACCAGCAATGTGAGCAATATCGGCAAGTAAGTAAGCGCCGATTTCATCAGCAATACTACGGAACTTTTCAAAGTCAATTACACGAGGATAAGCCGAATAACCACAAATCAGCAGCTTAGGACGCTCCCTCAGCGCCAGCTCCCGAATTTGATCGTAGTCAAGTTGTTCTGTTTGTTGACTGACACCGTAGTGGCTAACTTGGAACCACTTACCTGAGAAATTTACAGGGGAACCGTGGGTCAGATGTCCCCCATGAGATAAATCCATCCCCATAATTTTGTCCCCTGGTTCTAGGAGTGACAGGAACACAGCAAAATTGGCTTGTGCGCCAGAATGGGGTTGCACATTCGCATGAGCAGCACCAAATATCTGTTTAGCGCGATTGATCGCTAATTGCTCAATTTTGTCGATAAACTCACAACCGCCATAGTAGCGTTTACCAGGTAAACCCTCAGCATATTTATTTGTCAGTACCGAACCTTGAGCCGCCAGTACAGCAGCAGACGTAAAGTTTTCACTAGCAATCAACTCCAAATGGTCTTGCTGACGCTGTAGTTCGTCGTTGATTAACCCTGCGATCGCCGGGTCGCTGGAGGAAAGAAAGTCTGAATTAGTCCTAGTCACTTCAATTATCCTTATGGAAATTTGTACAACGGCTGATTTTGGTTGAACGCAGCACCTAAATGTACAATCAAAAACCATTGCTCTTGACTGCTGTACAGAGGCGATTAATCGTCTCTGTACTTTGGAGGTTTATTTGCGCTAACTTATTTATTATTAGACCCAAGCTCGATTAATGCATTAATTATCATAACGTTGCTTTTTGAAATCCTCACCTTGCAGCGTGTTGTGAGGTCGTTAGACAGGATTCTTTATGAACCTATGTTAAATAATGCTTACTGTGATCGCTGCTCTGTGGAATGAACTTCAGAATGATTCGTGAACAACAAGAACCCCGACTTCTTTAATAAGTCGAGGTTCTGCGGGTTGCAATTCTCACTAATCAAAAAATCAAATAGGATTCATATAGCGATTTTGATAGTAAGCCAAAATCTGGTTAACTCGTTGCCGACTTTCTGAACCAGAGTTTGCTGTCCACGAGACGCTCAAGCCAGCAATTTGACTTTGATTGTAATCAAACTGTTGGGATGACTGGGGAATTAAATCCACTTCCACCCCTTCGACTTGACGTAAATGAGCTGCTATTTCTCTATAAACAGCTAAAGGCAAACCAGCAAATTCAACTTTTTCTTTAGTCTCCATCTTTATGAAGCTCCCACATTAAAGGTATTTTGGGGGGGCGTTGTCACTGAAATAGGATTGCCGCTAGCAGATGCAGCTGACGACGTTGATTTGACAGTCCCTTCCCCTACCATTTTGGCAACTTCAATACCATATTGTTCCAAAATCACGATGGGGTTGTAGCCCTGATTCATTTCAATACGTTTAATCAGTACGCCATTTGCTAATCGCTGTCCCGCCTGTACATACCGACTTGTTGGTTCATCTGGTACTTTGATAATTGCCTGTGGTTCCTTACTAATTAGAACTACACCAGTCACAACCACTGCCCTTGCCAATTCAGGCTGTGCTGGCGGTGGCAATACAGAGACTAAAGTGGGGTTGGGGACAACTTGAGGCAAAACCTTAGGCAATACTGAAGTCAGGGTAGGATTGACTTTTTTAGTCAAAATAGGATTGACTTTTTTCGGTAAAGAAGAAACGTTGTTTTTCTTTGGATTTAAAGCAATGCTGCGTGTTGGAAGTTTTAGTTTTACTATGGTTGCAGTAGGTAGCTTAGGCAACACGGGAACTGGTCTTCCAGATGTTTTAGCCATTCCAGGAAGAGTCTGCCCAAAAAGTTGTGTAAAAGGATCGCTTCGATCTTTTGATACCACAAGTTCTCGTGCACGCTCTGTAGCATTAGTGGATTGAATCAAGTTAACAGATGCAAGATTAACTTGTGAGACCTGTTTGGCAGGTATCACTGGATTCTTAAAGGATTGAGCCGCTGGTGGCGACTTTTTTGCTATTTTGGGAATTGGCACAGGATTGATAGCTTGTTGTGTATCTTCAGAAGCACATCCAGCGATCGCCAAAGTTAGAATAGCTGCAATTGTAATTTTTGAAGTTCTGCCCATGAGCCTTTCTAAAAAGCCATTGGAAAATTGAGAAGTGGAAATCAACATGCCTAAAATTTGGATCAAAGGCAAAGTATGTTCCCTTTATAACCTAATTTTTTACATTTTAAGGGTTATTTTTAGCACTGCCTACCCAGTATAACTGCGGCTTGGTGTTTGCTAGTAGTCAATCTTCTGCCACACCCATAAGCTCTTTCATCAAATCCAGTCCTTTCTTGACTCGACGGGAAACTGTTACTACACTGATGCCCAGATGTTCTGCAACTTGTTTTTGGGTCAAATCTTGCAAAAACACACATTCCAACACGTCGCGGGTGCGTTTTTCTAGCTGAACCAACGCTTGTTGTAAGCGAAGTTGGTCTTCTTGTGCCAGTTGAAAGCTGCGATAGTGAGGATCTGGAACTAATTCTCCCAAGCAGGTAGAACCTTCTTCTCCATCTTGGATTGGCACATCAAGACTCAAAGGAGCGCGATTGACCCATGCTAATTTAATTTCTTGCCATTCATTTGGAGAAATTTCCAGTGCTGCTGCTAATTCCGAGTCGGTTGGTTGACGATTGTATTTTTCACGCCAAGAACGTGATACTCCTATTGCTTGCTGTTGGAGGGCTAACCATCTCCGAGGAATTCGCACGGTGACACCTTTATCTCGGAGATAGTGTTGAATTTCACCCCGAATATAGGGAAGAGCGTAGGAACTGAAGGCATGTCCCTTAGAAATTTCAAATCTTTCAATAGCTCTGATTAAACCCAAACATCCAACTTGGAGCAAATCATCATAGGTTTCATGACATTGATTTGTCCAATAGTGAGCTTCTTTTCTCACCAGTCCAAAATTGAGTTTTACCAGTTGATTGCGGATATTTTCTGACGGAGATTGCTGATATTCTCGCAACAACTGCCAAATTTCGTGCTTTAGTTCATTGGTGACTGTGGTAGGCATAGCACCGGGTTTATTGAGCAAATAAAGAATCAATTATTCGCTTTTAAATTAAGCTGCGATCGCACGATATCAAAGGTGATATTGCGATATCTTTCCTAGCAAATACTATGGTAGATAATAAAGAGCTTTTCTCAAAATTCCATAGTTTGCTTGACAATCGAGCAAAATTTAAATGGGCGAAATCGCTATTTAGTTTGTTATTTATCTTTGGTATGACCTGTAGCTGTTTTAGAACTACATAGAAATAAAATATAAAATTAATCACTAAATATCAAACCGAGATTGTACTTAAATTGAATTAATTAATGATGAAGTTAATTTAGAGAAACAAAACAACAGTATTTGAGCTTTTATTTGATAAGCAAAAGTTAAATTTACAGTGAAATTACGTGCTCTTTCATCTGAGATTTATCCAATGGTTATAAATTACTAATAATTTCAAAAAATACTATGTATATTTACGCAAGCCAATAAAAAAAGGGCATCTCACCCTTTTTTGTACTTAAGTCTATAGTTTTTTAATGAAAGGAAAAGGTTAAAGGGATGAATCAAGTGACCCACAAGACTGAGGGATCAAAATTTTCCCAATTGCCAAAGCTATTTTGCTCAGATTTAACTTTTCCCGATTTTTTTAAAAAATCTATCTACCCTCTTTTTTCAAGAGGGTAGATAGGTTAACTTTTGCGATCAAGTCTGATACTTACAGAATTGTCGTTCTGAGTGCCAGTCAGTTTCCTTACTTTCAAGGATTTAGCCACGAGTCGGTTCAACCCGTCCATAAAATAGACCGCGAATCTTGACTTCTTTAGGTTCGCCAGCACCCAAATCTGTATCAGATGGCTGTTCACTCTCGAAAGTACCAGCAATTTCACCACTAGAGCCGTCTATTTTAGCGATTTGTAAAGAAATCTTGCCATTAAGATTTTCAGCACGCTTGACGTTAGTGCGGGTAAGCTCTTCATCATCTGCTTGGGCGGGGAGAGCCACGGCATTATCGTAGCCACTGACGACACCACGACCTTTGGGATCTAGGAAGGCAGCACCACGATAGGAAGGAACTTTGAAAGTGCCTTCAAAGTCCGTAGAGGTGTTAATGCTGGTCAAACTGGGTTGGGTTTGAGCAACCAAATTTTTGATAGTGAAGAGGAAAGGTACTCGCTCACCACCAGGAAGTTGCACAGTGATAGCTTGGAAGTCAAGACCATCAGTTTCTACAAAGGTCAGGCTATTATCTGAGTTGATTTTTAGATTACCTTGCACCTGGTCAATGGTGGAAGTGTATCTGGTCAACAATTTGCCAGCAACAAATTCTGCTTCTTGGCGTTTATTAGCAGGTTCTTCTTTGATGAAGAAGCTAGTTGGTTCCAAGCAAAGTTCTTTGATGGCATAGGACTGGCTAGAATCAATGGGAATAGAGCCACGGCGTGTTTGTGTTAGTTGGGGGCATTTGTTAGCCAAGCCAGTCCCGCGAATTTGATCGTAAGTGAGTACATCTCTACTGCTAGTAGCAGGAGCATCACTACAAGCAGTTATTAGCCCCAGGCACAAAGCCAAGAATGCAACAATTAAAGCGCGATACCTCATGGTCAACCTCAATCTCAAAAATTAATATCTAAGTTGTAAAACTGCATCGAAGCTTTGATCTCTGATGAGAAGCCGCTACTCTGCGAGAAGCTACCTTTGGTCGGACACGGCTTTGCTCTGATTGCCAGAGTTAAAACAAGTGTCCGGGGTCTAGGTTGTCAGCCGCCGCTCAAACTTTTCTGTTGCTAAACGTACTTAAACGTGTTGCTCTCTGGATCTTCGGGTGTAAGCCTCAGACTAAGTAGCACACTGTATCCATTTTGGATGTGTGTAACTAGGGGAGCAAAAAACCAGCAGTTTCACTGTTGGTGGCATTTGTTAGATTTGGGCGCGTGGATGAGTAAGCCCCACACAGAGCGGCATAAGTGCTTACCTCGAAGAGTGCGAACAGGGGTGTCTGCTTCGCACTTTGCTTTTGCCATCAGCAAAAGCGGCGTCGCCCAAGTCTTTTTGTATCATGTATGTGACGCCACTACATACAGCCCATTGTTTGATGGGTAAATCAGCCAGATCATACGATTTTTTTTAACTCAAAATCAAAGTTCTCAAAATCCAAGAAAGTCTCGTCCTGATCGCATCTAGCTTCTGTAGAGCCTATGCTAAAGGTTACTACGCTCTTTTTGGAGCGATCGCAATTACTTTTGATAAAGATACAAATCTAGTTATACTCACCCCTAACTAGGGTAAGTGAGGAGATACGGTAACAGGGAGACAACTGACAAACTAGGGAAAATTAAAAATCTCCGGTAAATTTGAGTTGACCTCATTTATACAGAAAGGGTGGCATGAACGATCACAAAAATATTGAATCAGAGAAGTTGTCTGGTAAACTGCAAGCGATCGCAACTGTGGTGTATGATGCCGCTACAGCTTGTGAAGGCGATACTGTAGCTCTTTTGGCTTTACTGCGGCAATTAGAGCAGTTACACCGAGAGATCCGGGATGGGGTTTTTCAAGAGAGTTTGCCTGTTAACCGTCGCCAACTTTACTCACTGCTGAAAGATATTGAGTCTGAGGGAGGCTGGCCTTACATTGAGCGCATGAGGCTACAAGCCTTTTTAACGAATTTGCCACAAGAGGCTCCTGAGGAAAATAGCCATGAAGTTTTGGAGAGTGATCGCTCATGCGGCTGATTAGCTTGAAATAAATTTCGATATCTGAATTAATGACTCTAATCGCCTTATCAACCGCTAAACCAAGAGCAGTTGCTCATTGAGGCTTCAACCTAATTCGTAATTCGTAATTAAAAAGGGTTTGTACGGATTATCCCATCACAAAGAAGGCGATCGCGCTCTTCAAGATTGTGATTGTGTTTGAGGTAATCGCCCACCCAGTCGCAACCACGAACAAGCAGATTATCAAGATCTAAATTCCACAGAATTATCGTGTTGTCAGTACTTGCTGATGCTAGTGTTTGACCATCTGGGCTAAAACTGACACTTAATACCCCGGCGCGATGCCCATTAAGACTTTTAATTAACTTGCCTTCAGGACTCCAGAGTTTCACTGTACTGTCCCAACTGGCGGCGGCGAGTAATTCACCATTGGGGCTGAAAGTCACGGCATTGACGCTATCGCTGTACCCTTTTAATAAGGTTTTTAATAACGTCCCATCCCGTCGCCACAGTTTTACGGTGTTATCCCAGCTGGCAGAAGCCAGTAACTCATCAGTGGGACTAAAACTGACACCTGTCACCCTGCTGTCATGGGGCGAGAAAGTTTTTAACAATGTACCATCCCGTTGCCAAAGTTTAACAGTTTGGTCATCACTGGCAGAGGCTAAAACTTGACTATTGTGGCTGAAGTTTACGCTATTTACCGAATCCTGATGCCCCACTAAGGTTTTGAGCAACTTACCCTCACGGTTCCAAAGTTTCACTGTTTTATCTTTGCTAGCTGATGCCAAGAACTGACCATCAGGACTGAAATTCACGCTCATCACACTATTGCTATGCCCGTGGAGAGTCATGATTAAAGTACCGTCCAACCGCCAAAGTTTCACTGTTTTGTCAAAACTTCCTGAAGCCAGCATTTCACCTTTGGGGTCAAAACTGACACTAGTAACTTCATTAGTATGCCCCACTAAAGTTTTGTAAAGTCGGGTTTTAACCTCGCCACTACTGGTGTATCGTTGCCAAAGTTTTACAGTGCGATCGCGACTACCAGAAGCTAGCATCCGGCCATCGGGACTCCAAGCAACGCTTAAAACTCGCTTCCGATGCCCTTGAAGAATAGACGGTGTTGGTGCATCTAAACTCCATAGTTTCACGCTTTTGTCGTAACTTCCTGAGGCTAGCAATTTGTTATTTGGACTAAAAGCTAAACTGACAACATAATCGCTGTGTCCTTTGAAGGTTTTGAGTAAAGTACCAGTAATACTCCAGAGGTTTATGGTTTTGTCTTCACCTGCGGAAGCTAACTTTTTACTATCGGAACTAAAGCTCAAACTCCACACTGTTTTGCTATGCTGCCGTAAAGTTTTGTAAAGACGAAAGTCAAAACCGTCTTTAGTGCTGTTACTTTCCCTTTGCCAAAGTTTCACTGTTTTATCTAGACCTGTTGACGCTAACAATTTACCGTCTGGGCTGAAAACAGCTACAGTCACACCTTTTTGATGTCCCTGCAAAGTTGTAACAAGGCTACCGTCCCGTCGCCAGATTTTCACTGTCTTGTCGTCGCTGGACGAGGCAATGAATTGACCATCAGGACTAAAGTTTACCCAGTTAACTGACCCTTGATGTCCTCTCAATATTTTTACTAAGCTACCGTCTTTGCGCCAGAGTTTTACGGTTGTATCCTTACTGCCAGTAGCTAACAATTCGCCATCAGGACTGAAATTAACGCTATAAACCCAATCACCATAACCTTTCAAGGTTTTATATGGCTTGGGGTCAAATTCACCTGTAACCGAGTTTTTGTGCCAGATTTGCACTGTTTTGTCGAGACTAGCGGAAGCTAGGGTTTGACCATCGGGGCTGAAACTCACACAATTAACAGCATCAGTGTGACCTTTGAGGGTTTGGAGTAAGGTTCCATCAGGACGCCAAAGTTTCACCGTTTGATCTAAGCTACCTGATGCTAGCAACTGACCATCCGGGCTAAAAGTTACTCCCCAGACAACATCGGTGTGGCCTTCCAATCGGTTAACCTCCGTTACCCCATAAACTGCTTGTTGCAAGGCTGTCACTACCCGCATTCGGGTATCTGGCTGCACGATCTCTGCTTGTTTAAGTCCTCTCCAAGCCCGCAAACCTTCTAATAGGGCATCAAATTCTTTATTAGAGGCAAACAAAGCTTCGCTAGCAGCAGCGATTCCACTAATTTTCAAGTTGGTTTCACTGCTTTCAGCTCGTAGAGTTTGGCGGACTGCTGCTCTTTTTTGTAAGTCGGCTTGCCACCATAACGCTGCTATTGTTCCCCCCATAATTGCTAGGATTGCACCTGCTATCCGTGCTTCCCGCAGTCGTCGTTGCAATACTAAATTAAGTCGCTTTTGACTAAGTTGTTGGGCTGCTTCGGCTCTAGTTTTTTCAAGTTTGATTTTTTCTAATTCGGCGAGCATACCATAGTTGTTCTTTTGGCGAATTGGTTCAACTAAATAATCGTGAACCAACTGGTAGCGATCGCCTAACTCTTCTCTAACTCGCAATACCAATCCTGAACCCACCAATATTTCTAAAATCAGTTCTCCAACTTTATCAAAGCTTGATATCGTATCTATATCATAATTATTAACTAATGCAGCCGCTAAATCAGCTTTAGTTTTTAAAGGTCGCGTCCCCTTTTCATCAGTTAACTCAAATAATAATTTCCAACTTAACTCTTCGTTCTCCTGACCGCAGTCTTTGATAACTTCCCCCAGCCAGCGTTCCACCAATTTTGTTGAGCCACCACAAAGCTTATATTCTGCAAGTGTCGTAATGTTTTCTATTTGTAGTTGAGCACCGACTATTTGTAATTCAATTGGATGTACTTCGTCTAGTTCTCCTGTCAAATCCTGGACTAATCGGTTAATTAATTCCTCACTTAGTTCATAATGTGAACGTTGAGTAAGACTATGAATTATGGCTTTGGCATCTCGGCTAGAGAATTTTCCTAAATAGTAGCGAATATCCTTATCAAGAATATTTTTATTAATTACTCCTAAATCATATAAACCAGTACTATTTTTCTGACTCAAACGTTCAAACTCTAATAAATGGTGTAAGTAATCTTCTCGTAATGAAAGAATAATTTTCACATAAGAAATATTTAAACATTCACTAAAAAATTTATAGAATTCTATTCTTTGTGTAGAAGGATTACTAACAAAGAAAAATTCTTCAAACTGGTCTAATATGACAACTATCGTATAATTGCGCTCACATGCTAACCGAATTCTTTCTAGTATTATGGTGGGTGTAGAGTCAATATTAACCGATATTCCTGTGTATGCTAGCGCTTGGTTGATACTGCTGCTCAAGATTGTTATCCAATCAGTATAAACAGACAAAAAAATCGGTATAGGAATGCGTTCACCGATGACTTTTCCCTTGAGTGCTGGGACTAAACCAGCTTTGAGGATAGAACTTTTACCTACACCAGATGGACCATAAATAACTGTGAGTTTGTAGTCAGCGCGGGCAATTCTTTCAATTAAGCGATTTACATCTTGTTGCCGTCCAGAAGCAGATATTTCTTGAGCAATTTCTTCAGGAATAAACGGTATTTTGTGAGATTCTAGTACTGGGTTAATTCTGGGGCGTTGTGGCTGTAATTGACTTGCTCCAATAAAGGCACGAAAGCCATACTGATGTTCTATTTTAATTTTTTCTTGCTTCAGCTTAAAGGCTTCTGTATAGTTATGACACTCAAAAAAGTAAAGCGATCGCAGTTCCTCTAAAATCTCTAAGTAAAGTAATGGCTGATGTTGTAGCTCACAAACTACCCTCGCCCATTCCAAGTTATTGATAGCTTCCTCGCACTCACTCAAATGCCGTTGTGTGCGTGCTAGCAAGAGAAGATACCAACTTTCTTGTCGTCGTCTTTGCAAAGCGTCTCGCAGAGAAACTTGTGTTACTTCTTCAGAGATAGAAAGTGCTGTATTTGCTAATTCATGAGCCAGTACCCAATTCGATTCTGAAGCCGCCACATTTGCCAAAAAACCATAATTTTGAGCAACTTGTGCGGGAGTTCCATAAGTTTGATGTAGGTCTAATGACTTTTGAGCTAATTTTTTTAAGTCATCCCAGGCTTGTAAGCGTTGCAGCATTTCACAAGCAGGCAAAATGAATTTAGCAACTAAGTCTGCTCTTTGTACCTCCTCCAATAGCTCCAAGCATTGTTTAAACCACGACAGAGCATGTTCGCAATAGCTACTAGTATTCTGGTATAAGTCTGCCATTCGGTGATAACAAAGCCCCAGGTGGAATAGTACTATTGCTTGCTTGAGTAAAGATGAGGAGGGCATAGGTTGAGGAGATGAGAGAGGCAAAGAAGAATTACTCTCCCACTCTGCTACTCTCCTCGCTTCCTGCTGCCATAATGCTAGGCTTCTTTGATAATTGGCTAAAGCACCATTAATTTGATCGTTGGCGTATTTATCTCGCCCCAACACAAATTCTAAACTAGCTTCTAATCCTGGTGTTAATTTAACGCCATATAGGCGTAGCAAATCATTACGGGCAGATTCTATTTCGTGGCGGTGTTGCGACTTAGGATCTAAATCTAGGAAGGCATTAGATAAAAATGTTTCAGCACCTGCTTCTAAAACTTTGGCAAATAGAGATTCTTCCTCTTGAGAGATCAAAGCAATTAAATCTGCTTTGGCCATTTCAAATTTAATAGTGGTTGCAGCCCAGCTTTTGAAATCAGGCGCTAATCTTGAAAGCAATGATGCTACTTCATCTTGTAGCCACAATACAACTGGAAATGGAAAAGTAGCAGCATAGATATCTCGTGCTTGGTTGATGCCTGTAAGTAAGTTTTCTAGGTCGGTAGTTGACTCAATACCGAAAACCATCACAGCAGATGGCAAAGTGTCTGTAAGGACGGCAGGATTATCTAAAGATAGTTCTGAGATTATTGTGCTATGTAAAGAAGTAGTTGATGGATTGAGAACGATTTCTCTAATATTAATTTCTTTAGTGTTCGAGCGAATATTCTCTAACATTTGCTCACGTAATCGCCCATAGTTGCATCGAACTAAAATCAGAGCAAATTGACCTTCGGAAAGTGCGATCGCTCTAATCAATCTTTGTAAAGTATGCTGATTTTCTTTGGTGTAGACGCGTAGCTGTTTGTCATTATTCATTGGATATGAAGCTGGGCATTGGATATGGGGCATTAGGCATTGGATATGGGGCATTGGTCATTAGTTCACTAACAAATGACCAATGACAAATGACAATTGACTGTTACTTGTTTTGTTGCCAAGCCAAAACTTTTTCTGTTTCTGCCAAGGCTGGACTGATGCCAAACCAGCGCCCCACAGGATCGCGATATTCAAACAAATACATACTTCTTAGTAAGCTCTGATAGTCAGACTCACCTTTAACTCTCTGCTGCTGTACTACTTCAAACAGTAATTCCCACTGGGATTCATCAATAGCTAATAGCAGATCGTCGCGGTAATCCTTAATCACGGCTTCTAAGCAGTCTCTAGAAAAAGGCGGATCTTGTCGTTGCAGGCAGCTATAAAGTAAGCCCAATAAGTTACGAATGTGACCACCGCTAACACGACATAGACGATCCAAGGTTTGGGAGTGATCGAATAATTCTGTAATTAATAACAGTCTGCTATTCAAAGGAACTTCTGGAAAAGCTCTAGCTAGAACTAACTGGCGCACTAGTGACATTCCTGGTTCATAGTCACTGCCATCTCTTTGCCGCACTAATACCATCGGTAGTACTTTTGGTGCAATCCCTCCCCCCAGACGATTTTTTAGTGTCTCATACTCATTGGAGAAAATTAACGTTAGGGGAATTGTGTAAACTAGGTGGCATTTAAGTCGGCGTAACTGTTCGCCTCGGTCAATGAAGAGATATTCTGGTTGCGATCGCCCGGATGCTAAGGGACGCATATCCACTCGATCCAAATTATCTACAATCACTACCAGTCCTTTTTGACCCCTTAGCTTTAGCTGTTCAACAGCCTTTTCTAAAATCTCTTCGTTAATCGCTTGCAAAATACTATTGGTACGTGGTTCCAGATATTGCCTCAGTTGATTCCGCATCTGGGTGCTATCTTTAGTTTTGGCGGTAATTTTGGCAATACCCAACGACAACTCCGCTTGTCCAGAAAGCTCTATGGGGCTTTGCAAAAAATCGCCTACTTCTTTAAACAAATTGGTAAAGTAACCAGGTTTGAGTTTGATGCTAATCCCTTCTAAACTGGCACTGACTTGACGGGCTACACTCAGCAAAATATCGCTGATATCAATATCTGCCATGTCTAAGTCTTGACTGGACTCAAAATAAACCACATGAAATCCTGCCAATTCTAGTTCTGTCTTAAGGCGCTGCAATTCCGTTGACTTACCGCAGCCGATATGACCCGTAAATAACTGACAGGTTGGCTCGTCAGGAGAAATCCGAATAATAGTCCGTTGCAATTCTTCGACAATCTTGCAACCACGTACATCAGCAAAATCTATGTAATATTGCCGATCTAGTACGTTACTTATATTTAGCGTGTAGCTAGGGTTACATGCTTTATAAAAACGTGACAAATTTAATGTCGTTTTCATGTATGTAGAGGTTTATTGTAGATGCAGTTTAGTTTGGATTTTTTATACAATTAATCCCTATCTAGGATGTAGACACAGGATTGACTCGCAAGGTGGTAGTGTCTTGCAAAAGACAGCACTTGTTGCCAGATTACTGTCAGTAGTATGGTAGAGATTTAATTGACCCTAATAGCGAATGGCACTAAGATAATGCAAACCCATTATCTGCAAAGCTTTTGGGTGTGGGGTGTAGGGTGTGGGGTATAGTGATGTTCGCGCCAGCGTTGCGTAGCAAAGAAATTTATTTATGTTCGCACTCATTTTTACTTTTCTTGATTTTTTCCGAACTTACACCCTACCCCCTATATCCATACCCAGCAAGGATTTCATCTTTTATTCGTACCATTCAACCCGTCAGGTCTTAAACATATCTGTCCTTTTTACACCTGCTATTGAGGTTTTGACAATCTCTCCCTTCTGTTTGACCTGCCACAAAATTATATGGCTTAGAGAGTAAGTAAAAAAAGCTACAAATTTTCATAGTTCTCAGTTTGGATAGCTGATGGGTGTGACTGGTATGAATTATAGCAAGGTATACAGAGATATAGGAATACTTATATATCATTTCACATTCTATTTGTCAAGAAAGCAAAACCCCACACATCTCAATTAATATTTTGTAATCTTTAAGGAAAAATCTTCAAAAATAACTTGTCAAAAAGACTACAGTCAGTTAAAAAAGGACACCATAAACTTTAATAGCAATAATGACTAGCGCCATAATCCTTGTGTAGTTACTGTAAAGTGTTACTAAAAATAAAAAAAGTCTTGAGGAGAGCGGCTAAAAGATGCCAGCAGTGTTTACTGAAATTAATAATGATACAAGCTTGTCAAGGAATTTAGATTGCAATCAAAAAGGGGTGTGAATGGCTGGCATAATATCAGTTTCTCGCACGCATCTAGCCCAGCGTCGTCAGAAGTTGCGTCGGCAGCGGCGGATGAGAATTATTCAAGCTATTTGGCGAACCTTTGCCATTACTGGTTTGGCGAGTGGATTGTTGTGGGTGGCAGTTCAACCGGTGTGGATGCTAAAGGCTCCCAAACAAATAGTGATGAAATCAGGTAATAAATTGCTGTCGGATCAAACAACTCAGTCATTGTTGGTGCTGTCTTACCCTCAGTCTTTGTGGCGGATTGAACCGTCAGCGATCGCTAACTCTTTGAAGAAACAGCCAACTATTGCCCAAGCGATCGTCAGACGCCGCCTATTTCCTCCTGGATTAATCATTGAAATCCAAGAACGAGTACCTGTAGCGGTAACTCAAACACGTGGCAACAAAAAAGTAACAATTGGCTTGCTAGATGCAAGTGGGGTCTGGATGCCTTTAGAAAAATATACATCACTGAATCCCACTAGAAAATTACCCAATCTCAGAGTAATTGGTTCGCCAAATCAATACTGCCTCGATTGGACTCAACTCCATGAAGCTGTGAGCCAAAGTCCCGTGAAAGTGATGGAAATTGATTGCCAAAATCCAACAAACTTAATTTTGAAAACAGAATTAGGAAATGTGCATCTCGGTGTTCCAGGCCCCCAGTTATCTGAACAAATTAAGGTACTCGCCCAAATGCGCCATTTAGCAACAAAATTTAATTCCGGTCAAATAGAGTATATTGATCTGAAAAATCCCGAATTTCCATTAGTACAAATGAACCAAAAAGACCAAAAATTAACTCCCAAAATCCCTAAAAACATTTAGCATGTTTATTATTTTGATAACTCCTAGTAAATTAAGAAGCTTTATGCTGATAAATATATTTATTATTTTCAGTTTTCCAGCAAATCGCACGAAAATCGGCATTGACTTCTAATTAAAATGAGAAGATCAATCATAAAATCTCCATTGGGAGTAACAGACCCTCAATTGTTACCCTAACATCTAATAGTAGGGTGCAAGATGTCAGACAATCTAATGATGGTCTATGGCGTGCAAAACGCCTTCTGCCCATACATTATTTGACTAAACCCAGTGCAAAAAACAGAAAGTGGCTTGAGCTTTTCATTCAGATTCAGATTCGTGAGCACAGGGCACTAATGAGAACGGTTTACACCGCCATTCAAGTGCAGAGGCAAAAAGGCTCTGACTTTGGTCTGTTGAGGACACTTCCAAAGACAGTTTACCGAAGTTTCAATCTGTAACGAAAAATGCCACCAAAAGTTGCGTAAGCATTACTTTTGGCCAATAAGTTTAGACTGCTCTGTGCTGTAATTCCTATTAGGTGACGAAATCTCTTAGGAAATCTTGATTTGTTGGTCGCACTAGTCAGGGTTCTTGTAGGATAGGCTATTGCTCCAAGAAAGTGTCCATTAAGACCACCCAAACAACAAATTAATCAGGTATAGTCTGACAAGTAAATTCTTGCTTAGTTTAACCTTAAAAATAAGTAAGTAGAAGGTAAATTTTGTGTCTAAAGTTCCAATCATCCCCAATGGTGAAACCTATTAACAATATTATTATTGAGGCAGAGAAGATACGCTGTAGTGTGTCTTTACAAATTATGCCCTCTGCTGAGAATAATGAAGAGATTAATGTCTGGTTGAAGTTATACAGGTCAGTTTTAGATAAATATAGGTATACTTCTCTAAAATTGGCTGTGCGATCGGCTGTGTTAAAAGCTTATCCCATAGCAAATTTTCGCACTGCCAATTCTGTTAGGCTTGGCAGTAGTGAAAACAATAAAGAACAACGCCATAGTATTGTGGCATTGTCAAACTAAAGTTGACTCTTAGGTGAATAACACCTGAAAAAGTCGTTTATCTACCCTTTCACAAATCCAATGACACTTGATAATAACCAAGGACTTAACTATAAAAATTCCCAATCTACGGGACAGCCGGGGTTCTCTCTGGCAGTTAACTCGACCAATCCCTTTAATAACTCTGGGCTAAACTTCGGGCAAAATCACGATAATAAGAAAATTTCTCCGGAAAATAGCCGAATTGGCGAAATTGTTCCTGGTCGGGTCGCCAACATTAAAGTGATTGGTGTCGGTGGTGGTGGTGGCAATGCTGTTAACCGTATGATCGAGTCTGATGTCTCTGGGGTAGAGTTTTGGTCAATTAACACTGATGCCCAAGCTCTTACCTTAGCTGGCGCTCCAAGTCGATTGCAAATTGGGCAGAAGCTAACACGGGGTTTAGGAGCAGGTGGTAATCCTGCTATCGGTCAAAAGGCAGCTGAGGAATCACGGGACGAAATTGCTACGGCTTTAGAGGGTGCAGATTTAGTATTTATCACTGCTGGTATGGGGGGTGGTACTGGGACAGGTGCAGCTCCAATCGTGGCAGAAGTGGCCAAAGAAATGGGCGCTCTCACTGTTGGTGTAGTCACACGTCCATTTGTTTTTGAGGGACGCCGCCGCACCAGTCAAGCAGAACAAGGTATTGAAGGACTAAAAAGTAGAGTAGATACACTGATCATTATCCCCAACAACAAACTGCTGGAAGTGATCCCCGAACAAACACCTGTGCAAGAAGCTTTTCGGTATGCAGATGATGTGCTGCGTCAAGGGGTGCAAGGTATTTCTGATATCATCACGATCCCCGGTTTGGTAAACGTTGACTTTGCTGATGTCCGAGCAGTTATGGCAGATGCGGGATCGGCATTGATGGGAATAGGTGTTAGCTCTGGAAAATCTAGAGCTAGAGAAGCTGCGATCGCAGCTATTTCTTCACCATTACTAGAGTGTTCTATTGAAGGTGCTAGAGGAGTTGTATTTAATATTACTGGTGGTACTGACCTTACTTTGCATGAAGTGAATGCAGCCGCAGAAGCAATCTATGAGGTAGTTGATCCCAACGCCAATATTATTTTTGGGGCTGTAATTGATGACAGGCTCCAAGGTGAGGTAAGAATTACTGTAATTGCCACCGGATTTACAGGTGAAGTGCAAGCTGCGGTACAACAAAGCGTGGCTAACGTTCGAGTAGCACCTAATACCTCGAAGCGTCCAACAACACAGCAACCTGCAGTTAATCCCCCAACTTCAACTCCAACTTCAACTCCAACTCCAACTCCAATTCCAGAACCAAAAGAAAAACCTGGATTAGATATACCTGATTTTCTGAGAAACCGACGTACACCAAGGAATTAAAAGATTTTGGATTTGAGATTTTAGATTAACTTAGCAGTATCAAGTCAGGCTGAATGCTGTATAAAATCTGCTACTTCCACCAGGGTTTTACCAAGGGCAGGGATAAGCAATCTTTTGCCGTACCCAATTTTGCTAATTGGTAAAAAAACTTGTCAACGCTACTTTATAGAATGAATTTGGGCAGGAGTCTACTGGCTTGCATGTCCAGCTATGCTTTCAGAACAAAACAATAGAAATACCTGCCCAACTATGGATGCATCACCGATAGCGCAGCGTTACCGAGTCTTCTCCCAGAGGGAGACGCTTTAGCGCATAGCGCAGCGTAAAGAGCCTTCTCTTCCCTGAGGGACGCACTCGCGTTCGCCAACGGCATGGCAACTCTTAGAGACGCATTTGCGTTCGCTTAGAGCGAGTCATTGAGCGTCACGAGCGTCATAGCTGGTCATAGTCATCAATACATTTACCTCTCGCAATCCCGCGATCCACTAAACTCATATTCCGTACAAGTAAATATATTTACTTAAAACAAGTAGCGTAGGCAACCAGCCCACGTAAGTGTCTGAAAGAGGTCTGTTTACTGAGAAATAGAACATTAAACAAAAAATAAATAAATGTAAACTATTTTTGGATTTCTAGTGTCTGTTCAATCCATTGAATAACCTGATGACCAAGGCAAGTACCATCTAGGCGGTCAATCTCACGAATGCCGGTAGGACTAGTGACGTTAACCTCAGTTAGGTAGCCACCGATAACGTCAATACCTACAAAAATTAAGCCGTCTTGGCGTAAGCGTTCGGCTACTTGGGTACAAATTTCATACTCTCTTGAGGTAATTTTGGTTTGAGCAACTGTACCACCAGTTGCCATATTATTGCGAAAATCAGTTCCGCTAGAGAGGCGATTGAGCGCACCAATTGGTTCGCCATTGAGCAGGATAATTCGCTTGTCTCCTTCTTTTGCCTCCGGTAAATAAGTTTGTACCATTACTGGGACTTTACCTTGGAAGGTACTGAGTTCAACAATGGAGTTAAAATTGCGATCGCCTGATTGCAAAAACAAAATTCCTTCGCCAGCTTTGTTACCCAGCGGTTTGAGAACCCCTGCTCCCTTTGCTTCCACAAATTGCCGGATAAACTGCTTATCAGCACTGACAATCGTTTCTGGAATCGCTTTGGTAAACTGGAGGGCGTACATTTTTTCATTTGCCCCTCGGATGCCACTGGGACTGTTAATCAACAGAGTTTTATTTTGGTCAATGTAATCGAGAATATAGGTGGCATATAGGTAAGAATCATTGACAGGTGGATCTGTCCGCATAAATACGGCGTCCATTGCCTCTAAAGAAGTTAAGAAGGAATCACTCAACTTATACCAAGGATTTACCGCTACCCAGCGTCCCTCCACCAAATGCACTGGTACAAGTTCGACTCGCTGTAGGACAGCCCAAGCTTTGCCCTCCACCACACTCAGCAGATTTGCCTGAGTCACCCAGACTTCGTGTCCCAGGATTTGCGCTGCTTCAATTAGGGCAACACTGGTATCATGACACGGGTCAAGTAGATGGATGGAATCAATGATAAAAGCCAGTTTCACCCTTTATACCTCAATCACCAAGAAATTAAATGGTTATTCAATTATTATCTCTTGATGCTCTCACCAATTGACGTACATGTGTACTGCTGAGTGGAACTTGGAGGGGAAAATTTTGTGGACAGATTGGTTTTGTGAGAAAGCCCGTAGACAAGGCAGCGCGTTGTTTTTCTAGAGTTGTAGCGACTGCCGTGTAATTTGCAGCGGCTTGTCGCTAGCGCAATACTTCTGAATCTATACGCTATTGCTAGAAGTTAGTAACTCATCCAGCTTGTCTTGACTATCTAAAGCGTGAATATCATCACAACCACCAATATGATCGTCATTGATGAAAATTTGCGGTACAGAGCGCCTTCCATTTGCTCTTTGAGCCATTTTATTTCTGGCTGTTTCATCTCCATCAATACTGTATTCAATAAATTCAACACCCTTGCTTTTCAGCAAACTTTTGGCACGAATGCAAAACGGGCAAGTCCTCCAAGTGTAAATTTCTACTTTTGCAGCCATGATGTCCTCAACTTGATTTAATACTTTTTAATTTTAGAGCTTTGCCACTGACTGTGGCTGCTTTATCCCTTCATAACCTAATCTAGAGAAGCCATTGATGTAAGTAGGCAAAAATAAATAAAAGTCGTGTTAAGTAATGTAAAAAATATTGATATTAGTTTGTAGTGTACCTTTTTGGGGAAGCAAGCTACGCGTAGCGTCTCTACAAACCTTTAATTATTTATAATATTGTCATTTAGCAAATTCCACATAATCCGATAAATCTTTAGTAAAGTAGAAATATCTATTATTTTCAATAGAAAATGCCGTAGTTAATAGTAACTACGGCATTTTCAACTAGAAATTAAAAATTTATTTCAGTATTTACTGAGAATCAACGGCGTATTCAATCAGCTTGGCAAGGCGCTGACGCAGGGTTTCTAATCCCAAGCGCTGACTGGCTGAAATAAATACCGCTAGGGGGAATTCTTCTCTAGCTAAAGCTAGTGTCTCACTATTGGCTTGATCAATCTTGTTAAAAACAACTAGCGCAGGACCAGGAGTTATTGGCATTTGTGCCAAAATTTCTCTGACTGAGCGAATATGACGCAACCAAGCGGGGTGAGACAAATCTACCAAATGTAGTAGGGCATCCGCTTCTGTAACTTCCTCCAAGGTGGCGCGGAAAGCATCCATTAACGATGCAGGCAGTTCGTGTATAAACCCTACCGTATCTGTAATCAGAATTTCCTGATGTTCATTTGTTTCGCCATAAGGAATCGCCAGACGACGCGTGGTGGGATCGAGAGTGGCAAATAACTGGTCGGCTGTATAAACTTCAGCATTAGTGAGAGCATTCAGCAAAGTGGACTTACCAGCGTTGGTATATCCAACCAAAGCGACTGAAGGAACTTCTTGATGCTGTCTTCGTTGCCGTAACCGGGAACGATGGGCCTGCAATTGGTTCACTTCTTTTTGCAGTCGGGAAATACGCTGCCCAATTGCACGGCGTTCAGTTTCCAGTTTGGTTTCACCAGGGCCACGAGTCCCAATACCACCACCCAATCGAGACATGGTGCGACCTCTACCAGCCAGTCGCGGTTGCATGTATTCTAACTGTGCTAGTTCTACTTGCAACTTACCGGCACGGGACTGAGCGCGTTGGGCAAAGATATCCAAGATAACTTCGGTGCGGTCAACCACCCGGATACCAATTTGCATTTCTAAGTTGCGGACTTGGGAGGGTGAGAGGTCGCGGTCGAAGACAACGAGGTTGACTCCTAGTGTTTGGGCAGTTAGGGCAATTTCTTGCACCTTACCTTCGCCAACTACGGTTTGGGGATGAACGCGCGATCGCTTTTGTTGTATTGTCTGTAATACATCTCCCCCAGCAGTATCAACTAACCGTGCCAATTCCACTAGGGTGTCTTGGAATTGTAGGGGAGTCATCTCACTGGTCATCAGCCCCACAATCAGCACGCGATCGTGGTCAGCATCTACTTCCTGGGCGATAAATTCGCGCTGGAATTCCGCTTCCAGATTTTCTACCAAGTCTACTAAATCCTGGTCTGCCAGATCGTCCAAGTCAAGAGGTGGCGATATATTCCAACTTGGGGTTTGGATTTGGCTTTCCCCTACTTTGTGAGCAGCAGGACTAGTAATCAGGGTGCGAGACTCTTGGGGTGTCAGATGAGCTAGATAAGCTTCTTTGACATACCCAGTCGCACCGCCTCCCCGCCGTGTAAATCCGGTTCCGGTAATATTTAGGACAACTAGGGCATCTAAGCGTTGCAGTGCCATCGCCGTCAGCGCCGCCTCATTGGGCGGTTCTGGCTTGAGATGGGTGGCAATACAACGAATACCACTGAGTCGTTCTGCACCGTAACGGGGCAATTCCATCGGTGGTATTTGCGTTTGACGCGGTGTGCCTACCCCGACGCGAATCACTTGTCCGCGACGGTTGATGTAGGCACACACAGGCTGATTGACTTCTGTGCTAATTGCTGCCATACGCTGGGAAAACTCAGGCGTGGTGATGCGATCGCCTGGTATGCGCTGGTGATACAGCCGCTGTAGTTGCTTCAGCTGGCTGGACTTCAGACCTTGGAGATTTCCAAAAATAGTTTCTATAGGCGTTTATGACCAGTTAAATGGCCCCCCGAATTCTTATATGTCTATTTTACAACAGGGTTTCGGCTCCTATCTCTCTCCTTTGAGGGATGCGTTAGTAATTAGTTCACGGTGGGTATTTATTTGAAGCTATTTTGGTGATACTAACTCACAAATCGAGCATTAGTTTCAAGCATTCGTTAAATCAGATATAAGTTCCTCTTCTGTGAAATCAATCATCGCTACACCATAACGGTGTAAATTAAGTCAAAAAGTTACTCTATCTATACCTGCTAATTGTGCAGCTAAACCAGAAGAAATACGTTTCATTTCAAATAGTTTAACTGCCATCGCCATTTTTGCTTCTTTTTCAAACTGTTCTCGCGTTTGCTGTAAGGCATCTGGTAAAGTTTCTGGATAGTCAATTTTAAGTTGTGACATGATTTTTATCAAGATGATTGCTTTTAATTTTCAGTCGTCATAAAGTCCTTCGTCTTCCGGTGCGTAGCCGTTCAAAAAAGCGTTATGGTTGCGGGTGCTTTCGAGTTCTTCCACATGAATTATGTTGTCATTCTCAGTTTCCCAATCTTCACCATCTAAAACTGAGAATTCTGTTGATTCAGGGTCGTTCAAAAAATCTTTGGCTGTGGCAGCTATCAAAGGTTCTAGTATTTTGTGACGTTCTGCCAAAGATAGGCTAGCAATTTCTTTGAGAGATAGCTGTTTTTGCTCTTGGGTGTTTTCTGACATTTGATTTGTGTTGCTGAAGATGAGTTGACCTTAATATCTGATAATTATCGCCACTCTTAAATCAATGCTTAAAACTAATCAGTTGCAGAAATCCTGTCACAGCCTGAGTTAATTTTTGCCATTTCAATTTTATGACGGCAATTCTCCTATTGTTCCAAGCTTGGTGGTCATCTGGTTTAAATTTCAGTGCTTGGTCGTAGGATGCGATCGCTTCTTCAGTGCGTCCTAAATTTCTTAGCGCAATGCCGCGATTGTTCCAAGCATCGTTGTAATCTGGTTTAAATTTCAGTGCTTGGTCGTAGGATGCGATCGCTTCTTCAGTGCGTCCT
>NZ_JBALDD010000012.1:0-109932 GCF_036917555.1 Nostoc sp.
ATTGATGAATGGTTTTCGAGCTTCTCCGATTCATTTCTCTATAGCTAGCTAATCTTCTCCTATTTTTCTTCCCCGAAGGTAACAAAAGAGGGTTAATAAACTAAAAGCACTGATCTTGCTCCACAAGTCGTTTGATTCAATCACCTCCCGGATGGGTGCTAATACCTCTTCGCTCATGTCATCGCTAGCCCTCTGGCGTAGCGGATCGTCTAGCCCCCCTGTCAGCAGAACTAAGTTAGCTCGTTCCTGAAGTGTTTGACTGATTGCAAAAGCTTGCACTAGCCCTAATAGGTTTTTTTTAGCCTCTAATCTACTAGATGCTAAGATAACGGGCAAATCTCGACGCAACTCAGCGATATCCCGTGCTAATCGCTCCTGAATCAGTTGATATATCTCTTCTTCATTTTGGGAACGTCTGTTAGTATCGAAGGTTGAGAAATCTACTCCTGGTGGAATCACCGCAAAGTGGCTGTCGTCATTTACGTCCACTGCATCACGATAGACTTGATGAGAGTACTGTTCAAAGCGTTCCTGTTTTGTACTGGTGATATTCATCGCCGAGTAATTCAGGCCTAGTTAAAGTATTACGCTCGACTAGTTATTGAACGGATAGAACAATCCGTGGAACAGGTGAGAGAATTACTCAGTACACTAACAAGCGATCAGCGTTGGGGCGTGATGCTGGAGTTCGAGAATGCTTAAGAAAGATAAGTTTGCTCAATTGGTGTCAGATGCCCCACAGTGGACTAGACCTCTTGCAAAAGTCGCTCAGGAAGATTTCATTTTGGGGAGACAAAGCTCATAATTGTAGAGAGCAGCAATCAGATGAAACTTTAAACTAAATCTTTTTCGGCGATTTCTATAAGTAAGAGACAAAATTTTAAATACCTTCAACTTTCGATTTACATGCTCACCTAAAACTATAATTATGGCTAATTCTTGATTACTCTTTTTATCCTCATAACTTCATTTACCTCCTCTAGGTTTTTTCTTGGGAATCCGACTATTGTTATGCAGTTTTTGAATACCTTGATAACCTTTATTGCCGAAGCACTCTATATCTTCTCTCAACCTAACTTGACTATTTTTAAATATCCGAAAATCATGCTTTCTACCCTTACCATGAGCGGTGCAGATGATTTTACTATTTGCTTGGTCTACTACTACTTGTGACTTAAGTGTATACTGTTTATTTTTTCCACTGTAAAACTTTTTTTGTTTTTTTTAGGACGTTCAATGGGGCTTTTTGTAACATCAACCACTACTACTTCTAACTGATAATTAGAAGTAGCCAATTTTTTCTTCCCTGGAAGTGTGAACGCCCTAGAAATAGGTAAGTGTATCTTCTATTTTTCGGATAATTCGGTAAGCTGTAGACTCGTTCACTCCCTGCTTATTGACCTATATGGAAGTAGGTACGGTACTCTCCGGAGGCGGAGCGTCTCCGGCTTTACTCCAGTATTCCAATGTCATCAACAATTGGTCTTCTGAGGTGGTTTACTTGGTCGTCCTATTTTCTGTTTGGATTGACTAGGCGTAGGCGCAGCCCGTCGTAGACATCGCACTACCTCTAGCATCGCAGTTATTAGTCTCTGGTCGTACACCACACATTGCTGTAAAGTCTTCTGGCTTTAAGCTTTTTACTTATTCGTAGGTCATCAATGCTACCCAACTCTAACCTACTTGTCCCATGTATTTGGGAGTTTTGCAAGAGGTCTACTGAACGGATGGGTTGAATTGTTGGGTTGAGAAGCGATCGCATTGTCAGGACTTTCACCTAAGTCGGTCAATTTTCGTTGTCATCAATAGACCAAATTGGGCTGAGTAGCGTACAACCGAAACAAGGGCTGGTGACTGGCTTTTACATTGTTATGCCGCAGATTGAAATCTGTTGGTTGCAGTCGATACTCAGCAAAAAGCCGCAGCAGTTTGGCTTCGTGTTCGACGGCAAACACCAAGAACAGATCCGGTCGCCGATCCCCAGTCAGAACATTGATCGCCTGATACACTGGCTCAGGGATGAAGAACGGGGGATCAACAATAATCACATCAAATTCCTGGTTAATCGGCTGTGGCTCCCGCAAATCATAAGGGAGAAACTCCGCAAATTCGGCAAACTTCGGATCGATGTCTAGAAGCGTCACCCAGCGCCCTCGTCGATACCATTCGGCTGCAAGCCGAGGCGTACAAAGGCAACAGGGATTCGCATATACATCCAGCGCGCACACGAGTGCAGAAGCAGTTTGTTGTGTAAAGAAAATCTGGCTCAACGTGAAGTCAGGAGGAACGAACCAGTCGATGGGGTCTACTAAGGACTCAAACCACGGTTGACCAGGGCCGATTGCCATCCGCTCTGTCAAAACTCGCTTTAGTTGATCTTTGTCCATACATATACCTCTTGCAACATCTGCATAACGTCTCAAATCAGCGGGCGGCTGCCAAGGTCTTTGATGCAGACAAAAATCTCAAAGTAACTTTGCTGTCAATGAACTAGAGGATGTAGAAACCTCTAGCTAGCTTCGCTTCAGCTAGAGGTAGTTCATACCAAGATAACTGTTCACTGTTAGAGTCGCGCGATCTCCTAGGATGGGTGGGGTAATCCTACTTGATGACAAAGTTAGACGGGTCTTGATCTCGTCGATGTTTAGTAGGAATGGAGTCTGGCTGCCCATCACCCACAAGGGCTGCGGTTTTCTCCAGGGATTCCCTCAATCGCTTGGCTGCGTAAATGGACATATCTCGCGGTACATTAATGCGATCGCGCAAATATCGGAGAGCGACATCAGATCCCGATGTCGGTACACAGTCTTCACCAGTCATCATATGTGTTAAAGCACAACGTAGGGCTTGATCAAACAATTTATCATCTTTGGGGTTGACTCGGATAATATTAATGCGGTGCTTGATAGTTCGTTGAAGAGCTTCCATGCGGGAGTTTTCCGGTTCTGGATAAGTAACATCTGGTAGCCCAAACCAGGGACCATTATCCACCTGCGCTTTATTGAGAAGCATCTGGGTTTCGCCGTTTTCCCAACAGCCCCCCATCTGGGGCGGCAAATCATGTACGTGGGTGTGAAAGTCACTCTGGGTACCGCAGTAGGTCGGTCGGCTTTCCATTGCCGCAAACCATGCGTTCAAGCGAGGGTTTTCCGAACGCAGGGAGTAGCCTTTGTAGTAGTAAAGGCTCGCATTCATCCGTTCGAGATATGGCGTAAAAATCACATCGACGATGCCGAAGCTATCCAGAAAGTAAGGGCTTGGGGTGCGACCCAGAGCCGACTCAACACTAGCCACCACTCCGATAAATTGTTCTCGGTTGCGTTGTTCTTGTTGAGACGAACCTGCTCTAGAGCATAGCCAAGCGCACCAGGCTCTAAATAAAAGTCGTTCTAATTGACGTAGAGTCAGCACCGTCTGGTCTTCCATCCCTTGGCTCAATGGGGCAAAAACCTTTTCCAAAGCGATCAAAATGTCATCGCTTTCCTTAATAATCCGTCCATCTAGCTCGATTGCGGGGAGCATTCCTGATGGTACCTTACGTTTGTACCAACTTTCTTTCTCCCCGTAGCAGAACATTGTCACTTTTTCGATTCGATAGGGGATCTGTTTTTCCTCTAGCCATAACCAAACTTTTTGACAGTAAGGACACCAGGCGTGGTTATCGCGGTACAGCGTTACCCGCACATCAGATTCCGGCTGACCAAACAAGCGCAACCTGGCTCTAGCGTTGGTAAGACCATTGACGGTATCTATTTGATAATCCGTGAGGGTTTGTAGTTCTTCCCAGCTTAAGGGTGCGGTAGTCATAGGGGGAGTTGCGTAGGGCAATACTTAGGACAATTCTATACTTTACAATATTTTCAATTACACCAAGGCTTAATTTAACCGATAGGTTCGCCCCTAAAGAAAAGATATTGGACAAATAGCAGCCTGAAAGTTTAGTCTGCAAAGGCATGGACGAATCACAGAGGCGGTTATGAAGCAGTTAAATAATACAAATACAACTTCAGAGTGAGTTGATGATTTACCAGCGATCATCCATTGGTTGTCACTTTGTTCAGATCCAGTTTCTGCTAGACCTTGAATTACCACAAAATTTATCATGGTTTCAGCTTGCTAAAGGAAAAGTTGCTGCTAAGAGGATGTCTGAGAAATTTTAAATAGGTGATTTTAATCACGCAAGTTGTTTGAGCATCAATCGGATCATGGCAACATAAATAAATGCTTCAGTGGTCTGAAGTAAAATTTCATAATCCTTGCTCAATCGTCGGCACCAGTTAAACCAACCAAAAGTTCGCTCAATTAACCAACGTTTAGGGAGTACAACAAAACCTTTGTGTTCCTCATGACGGCTAACAACACTTCATTTTCCATCGGTAGATATCCATCACCCAATGCTGAAAATCCTTGCTGCGATAGCCGCCATCAACCCAAATAGTGATTAACCGCCGGAAGCGATCGCGTACTGCATTCAGCTTTGAAAGTACTTGTTTTGCACCTAAAAAGTTCGCTTGTATTAGCAGCAGTGATCACCACAACTAACAGTAAACCCAAAGTGTCTACGAGTATATGGCGTTTGCGTCCCTTAATTTTTTTTTCCAGAGTCGTAACCAACTTCTTGGGAAACCATTGTTGCTGCTTCAACAGTTTGGCTGTCCATAATTGCTTCTGAAAGAGATGGTTCTCAGTTTTGACTCACACGTACCCACAAACGTAATCGTTCGTGAATTTTTAACCATGTTCCATCAATGCGCCATTGTCAGAAGTAATGATACACAGTTTTCCATTTGGGAAAATCGTTTGGAAGCATTCGCCACGCACAACCTGCACACAAAATATACATGATTGCGTTAACGATCGCCTGCATATCAACGCTTCGTTTACGACCACCTGATTTTGACTCAGGAATCAGTCGTGATAATACTTCCCATTGTTCTAGTGTCAGGTTATTTGGGTAAAATGGATTCATTGCTTTTGTCACGCTGTCTACTTAAGTATTTTTTCTAATGACAGAATACCGTGACGTTAGCTCCCTTACTTTTCAGACATTTTCTTAGGATCAGCGCTATTTTGTGATTGCAAAATTATAGGCTTCTGGTAATTAGAAGTATAACCTGGTAAAACTTTTACCTCTGGCTGAGTCAACCTTAGCGTTAAAGAAAGTCTGACTTTACCACTATTATTACGTACTGAACGATGTAATAGTGTATTAGTAAATAGTACAAACTCACCAGGACGCAACACTACAGGAATAACTTTTTTTCCAACTTCATCAGTGATTTCAAAAAAGTGATTACCACTAAAAGGATCGGTTCCTTTTATTTGGCAATTTTTTAAGTAAATATTAGGTATATACTCAAATCCATTATATTCATTAACTTCTGTCAAAGCTATATAAGCATTGATAGTTTTACCATCTCCTTTCAGCAGTTTAGAATAAGAGTCTTGATGCCAAAAAGGAATTAATTGCTGGGCGGGATAATTTACCCATATTTCTGACCGCCATAATACTAAATTATCCCCTAAATGAGCATTAAGCCTTTCTAATAAGTTTTTATCTTGACATAATTGCCAAATTACAGGTGAATCTAAATGTCTTTCCATGTAAAAACATCTGGTATAAACTTGAACTAATATAATGAATAACGAACCAATATCAAATCTGAGAAATGATTTAAATACCTGTTTTAATAATATATTTATTGGGATTTTTCGGATAATATTATCAAAAATGTATTGGGTAATATTAGCTATTTCATCACTGCTTAAAATCAGAGAATTTGGTCCCCAAATTTCATCAGTACCATCATAATTAATTTTCTTTGTATTCTGCTGTTGGTTGCAACCAGCCCATAATAAGCTCCGTTCCCATAATTGCTGTGATAATTCTTGATTTTGTGCTATTTCGGGTAATAAAATTTCTTGAGTGTGATTATCTAAAAATTTTCCACTAATATTTTGATAATCTGGGGAAGTAGCACAAACAAGGGTACTATATGCTCCGGCTTCCGAAGAAATACCTAAACCTAAATATTTACTGAGACGATGCCATATAGTAATATTTGATTGTACAAAGCCTGGATGTATGGCGTTAACAGTGACTTGATGATTATTTAATCGCTGAGAAAGTTCTGTTGTTAAAAGCAATAAAGAGAGTTTTGAAACGGTATATAATTTTAGGAAATTTAAAGGTGTTCTTTTAACTAATAAATTCCAGTCAATACCACTTGAAGATAATGCCAAATCTGATGCTAACATAATAATCCGGCTAGGAGCAGAGTTTTGCAAATTTTCTAGTAATAAATAAGTCAGCAAAAAATGACCTAAATAGTTTGTTCCCCAAATCAGTTCAAAACCTTCTTTGGTTGTACCTCTGTTGTTGAATATCCCTGCATTGTTGACTAATATATGTAATGGCAAATTGTAGCCATTAAATAGTTTTACACACTTCCGAACTGAATCTAAAGAAGCTAGATCAAGAGGTAAAAATTTCACATTTTCATTTCCGGTGGTTTGGCAGATGTAGTCTATAGCTTTTGCGGCTTTATTTGCCGAACGACAGGCAATAAATACATGATTGCCTAATTTGGCTAAACCTATGGCTGTCATTAAACCTACACCCGAATTACCACCTGTAACCAGACACACTTGCATAATTTCCGCTCTCTTAGTATTTATTTCCAACTAATTGCCAGAAATATAGCTAGTATTAATATAACGTCAAGTATTTCATCATCTTGCATCATGATTAAATCCTTCTACAATTTGAATTGGGCGGTTAGCCATCACCGTGCCAAAACATTATTTCAAGGTAATAATTATGGCGCAACAAGTTTTGCGATCGCTCAAGGGAGATAAAAGCAACTGACTGAATGAGCGATTATTGTCAAAAAAGCCTTGGTAAATGCCTTAACCTTCACTAATCAACTGTAACAAGACTTCCGTTGATATCTTGCCACTAATATCAGCACCTGACAATAGGCTCGAAGCCAAGTCTCGCTTGTGCTGATGCAATTGCACAATCTTTTCTTCTATAGTATCCTTTGTTACTAGACAATAAATGGTAACAGGGCGTTGTTGCTCAATGCGATGAGCGCGGTCTGAGGCTTGGTCTTCCACTGCGGGATTCCACCAAGGATCTGTATGAATCAGATAATCAGCAGCAGTCAGATTCAGTCCTGTACCCCCCGCCTTGAGACTAATCAGAAATACATCCTCTGAACCAGCTTGGAAAGCATCCACCCGTTTTTTGCGCTCTGCCACTGAAGTGCTGCCATCTAGATATTGATAATTAATTCCTTGCTGCTCCAGATAATCTCTGATAATGTGCAAATGGTCAACAAACTGACTAAACACTAACGCTTATGCCGATAGTCCGGCACTTGCTGCAACTGTTCGATCAGATTATTCATGTTTCCCTCTTGTCAAGAAAGCGATCGCCTCCCATAAGTATTGTCATTTTTCTCTGGTTGTATGAAACCACCCTGCCTCCCGAAGAGTGGGGAGGGGGGACTGGAGTTGGTGAGAGGCTTTGGGTTGGGGTTGTGATTTTCGGTCATTTGCGATCTTAGTGGTTAGCTAATTAATATTTCAGGTATTATTTCCAGCGATCGCACTCTTTTGTTAACTCCTCAAAACTCTGGCATAATCAAGACATGGGCGCAATTTCAAAACTGATGTAAATTCTGCCAATGTCTAACGATGAATATGACAGTCTGTGGAAAGAAGCTATAGAGATCTACTTTCAAAAGTGATAAGTTAAATTAAGAATTATTACAAAATAGTAAACAATTTTTGGAAATATCACCCAAGCTAATTAAAAGGTTTACGCCGAATGGATATTTTAATAGAATAATCTCATCAAAAGATTCGCAGAAACATAAATGGACTGGATTACACTACTGCGATCGCTACAGTCTGATTTTATTCAAAGGTTAGCATCTGGTTGTCTGCTTCATTGTGAAACAGAAGGTCAATATAGTGAATTAACTATAATTTCTGGAGAGAGGTTAAAGGCACTACGGGAATTTTGTTGGCAGATGGCTGAAAAATATAAGCGTGTTTTACCAGTCCGTGATGTTTTTATTAGCTATCTCAAAGGTAAGTTGGGTGAAGAAGTTGTCAAAGAACGTTTAGCTGATTTTATTACCGAAGTCGATTATGAAAAACGATTCGGCGGCGATGGTAATATAGATTTTACCTTGACTTCTGACCCATCTATTGGTATTGAGGTAAAATCTCGTCATGGTCGAATTGACAGAGTAAGATGGTCAATTAGTTCTGAAGAAGTTGAAAAAAATGCAGTTGTAGTTTGCATTTTGATTCAAGAAGATGTGAGTGAAGCACAATCTGAGTATCACCTTTTTGTGGCTGGTTTTCTCCCAACCCAGATGATTAAATTGAAGACTGGTAAAATTTCTTTTGGAATAGAACAATTACTATATGGTGGTGGTTTATGGTGCTATCTAGAACAGTTACAATCTTCTATAAATAATTCTTCTCGGCAACAACCACCTATTTATAAATATCTTCCAAAACAGGAAATTCTATCTAAGCCAACTATTCATCAGGTACTCAAATCTTCTTTTCAGCCTGAATATCATAATGAAGATTTAAATATATTTTATGTAAAGCTGGGTGATGAATGCTTTCAAAAGGGAGAATATACAAATGCAATTACTAACTATAATCAAGCTTTACAAGTTAAGCAGGACAATGTTGATTTTTTATATTATAAACGAGGTTTAGCTCACTATAAAATAGGAGATTATGAAGCTGCGATCGCAGATTATTCTCAGGCAATCCAGATGAATCTTCATGATGCTAAATCTTACAATAAACGAGGTTTAACTCTCTATCAATTGGGGCGATTAGAGGAAGCAATTAATGATTATACTCAAGCTATTAGAATTAATCCTAATGTTGCCGTAACCTATAAAAATCGGGCTGAAGCTCGTTCTCATGTTGGAGATAACCAAGGAGCAATTGAGGATTATACCCAGGCTATTAAAATTAATCCTCATTATGCTGATGCTTATAAAAACCGTGGGATTGCTCGTTATTTGTTAGGCTCTCAGCCAGGATTTCCTCAAGCAATCAAGATTAATCCTCAAGATGCCATAGCTTATTATAACCGTGGTAATACTCGTTCAGATTTAGGAGACTTTGAGGGTGCAATTGAAGATTATACTCAGGCAATCCAGATTAATCCTAGTTATGCTGATGCTTATTATAACCGTGGTAATACTCGTTCAGATTTAGGAGACTTTGAGGGTGCAATTGAAGATTATACTCAGGCAATTCAGATTAATCCTAGTTATGCTGATGCTTATTATAAGCGTGGTAATATTCGTTTAGAAATTGCAGATAGACAGCAAGCAATTGAAGATTTTCAGAAAGCAGCAGACATCTATCGTCAAGAAGGTAAACTAGAAGCACTCAAAAATACACGAGAAATAATATTAGATTTAGAGATAGAACAATCATTAGATATTTTAAACTTTTAGATAAATACTATAGAAAGTAATATCATTTCTTTGTGAGGGTGCGCCAAATTTTCTTTCTTTGTGTCCTTTGCGCCCTTTGCGGTTCGTTTTTCTTTCTTATACTTCAGTCCTAATATGATTTAGTGCATCTTCATATAGAATTGGTATAACCTCCAAAGTGTGTTTATCATCTGGCTGATTTTAGTCGATTTAGGTAATGCTGTTACTAATAAATTGTCTCTACCATTTGACCTTAATCAGCAACGCCCAAATTGGGATTATTGACTTTTTCAAATGAGCTAATTTACCGTTTCTTTTTTTGATAGCTACTAAAACAGTTATACTTAGTATACCTAACATTAACGAAGACTCAGGGATAGGTGTTATAGAAAAAGAATTGAGGGGATAACCTCTATAATAACCTCGATCGCCTATTTCTAAGTAGTCATAAGTGTAAAACACATTATATGATGCTCCTCCTACGGTGTAAGCAAATCCAAATTCATCCAATGCCAGAGTTTCAGCTAATAAGAGATTGTCATTGTCAAGAAACGATCCCGGAGATAATAAAGACTCTATTAGGTTGCCATTTCTTGTGCCAGTAATATCTATAATTTCATAACTATTTGTGGCTGAATCGTCCCTGATGCACCACTAATGTGGGAGTTTGCACGTAGAAGCATTGCAGCCCGAACATCAGCCAAAGGTAATTTTTTTCCTGCACCTACTTTGTGATACCACATCAAATTATTTTGTAGTAACGCCGCAGATTCAGGAGAAATTACTACATTTGCCATACCACCAAAACCAGTTGTCACCCCATAAATAGGTTCGCCAGATTCAACTGCATGGCGAATAAAATCACAGGATGCTTGGATATTAGCCAATTTTTCTAGATCGTCAGTTAAACGTACCCGTGTTCCATAACGCGCTACACTAGTTACTTCTTCAACAGTGAGATTGCGATCGCCTACAATTACAGCCTCATCAGAACTATGCACAAAAAAAAAGGCAATTTTGTTGGCAGTTTTTTTGCTTAAACGAAGTGTATCCATGCTTTTGAGAGTTTATGACTAAAGTTTTCAACCTATGACAATTAGTGAAGAAGGCAGGAGGTTGGAATTTAGATGAGGCAAGGCTTCAACCCCATCTAATTCCAATCCACCAAATCGGAGATTTTGGTGAGGGACTTAAACCCGCAAGCTCCATGAAAGGTCGCCACAGGAGATAGCGCAGCGGTAGCGAGTTTGCGTACTCTTGCAGAGAAGCAAGTTAGCAAGAGCGTCTGTCTGCGACACGCTGCGCGAACGTAGAGAGCGTCAGACAGTATTCCTCCTGCCTCCTACCCTCTGCCTCTGTTGTTAAAGAACCCCAATCTTCCAATTTGTTAAGGGGAGTAGAGAATTAGTTTCAACACTTTTTGTGTATTTCTGTTCTTGCCAGCGACCAAAGAATTTGCCCAAGGGAGCCATTTCTCTCATAAATTCTTCAAAGCTGGCAAAATTGAGCGACTGAGGCCCATCTGAAAGGGCTTTTTGAGGATTAGGGTGAACCTCAACCATTAGCGAATCACAACCAGCTGCTTTAGCAGCCATTGCCATTGGTGTCACCAATTCCGATTTCCCAGTACCGTGACTAGGATCAACAGCAATTGGCAAGTGAGTCAGACTATGCAAAACAGGAATTGCAGATATATCTAAAGTATTGCGTGTATACTCTTTGTCAAAAGTCTTAATCCCCCGTTCACATGAAATCACAACCCCAAATTTAGCATTAGCCTTTGAAAAGGATGTCATAAAGTGACAGCAGAATCTCTACCACAATCAGAATCACCACATACCACTCTACTCGCTGACTACTGCTATGCTGCATGAACTCCAGCACCGTTTGAGCGGTTTGGGAAATTAGCTCTAGTTTACGTTCCAGAGCATGGTGACGCTCACGAATTTCGTATTCATCCTCCAAGCGCAGATATAAGTTTTCTAGCTGTGGAGATTCCCAGAGCAACTCTGGCTTATCAATAATCTCTACTTGACCCACAATCTTATGTTGAACTAATAGGGTAGTCCCAAGTTGACGCAGTAATTCCCGGCTTTGTTGTCTACTCCTGTTTTCACGCTGGAGACTAGCTGCAAACGGTTCAATTTGATCGAATACAGCCGCTAGGCTGGTTTCATAGTGAGACAAAACGACACTCTTGGCGAGAATATCAGCCACTATCTGCAAGCGTTCTATACTCAATTCATGCAGTAAAATTTTTCCTTCCTTAGCTCGTTCACTCTCACTAATACTGAGATGAACTTCAACCTCTTCTGTTTCCGGGTCGGCAAAAGGGCCGCTAATTTGAGAGGATAGTTTGGTCAAAAAGGCTACCTTTTCTACAGGCTCAAGGTTAAACAGGACAACTGCACCATAGACCAGCAATACTGCGTAGCCTTCTTCACCAACTTTAATCATTAATGGCATACTCGTTAAGGAAACGTAATTATCCAGTGTCTGTAAGTTAATACCTTTACCAAGGAATAGGGCCTGCGCTCTAAATCTATCTTTGTCATTAAAAAGAAGTTTTTGCATTATTGCCCGGAAGCTATATTCTGCCTGCTTTACTGCTCTGGTAACGATAGTAATTGATGCTTGTTGTCGGAGATAACTACAATCTCAGCTTACCATTTCGTGTTTCCCCTACAGCCCACACCCTGTTTTGGTCAAAAAAATTCAACCAGTCAAGGTAAATTGGGATTGTCTAATTATGGCTGGATAGATGATACAGTCTAATGTCTCGTTGCCACCTGAATATGTTCTTCGTAAAGCCAAGCCTTTTGATATGTGGTTAATAGTATTTTTTGTGTTTAGAGCAAAGCTAGACCCTAGTCAACTAAAATGGCAGCAATTTTGGGTGATTAAATCTGATGGGCATTTAGTGGCCTTCGGGCAGCTCCGAAACTTTCACTTAGCACAAGAGCTAGGTAGTTTATTTGTTGCAGCAGCTTGGCGAAACCGTGGTTTAGGGACTGTTCTAGTGCAGCATTTAATTACTCAAGCTAGTCAACCGCTTTATTTAAAATGCTTAAAACATCAATTGGTGAATTTTTACATTCAAAGAGGTTTTGTATCCGTTAATTTTCAAGACTTACCACCATCCCTCAAGTCCAAGTTTGGACTATCTCAATTACGAAAGAGGTTAACAAAAGCTTTTGTACTATTTATGAAGTATGAAATTCCAACTGAGCGCTTATATATTCCCTCAATCGAGTGAAAGATTAGCCTATCCTGTAAGAGGCGCGTCCATGCTTCTTTAGATATTGCTGATGATACTCTTGCGCTCTAAAAAAATGACAGCGCTTTTCAAGTAATTGAACTACACTACTCGCCACTCCCCCTAAAATTGTTAGAGTGAAGAGAGTTATGAGGACGCAAATATGACTGACAAAAATCGTTCTCAATGGGACTTAGGCAGGTTTATCGAAACCCTGGCTTACTTTGAGGTAATTCCTTTCCTTAACTGGGTACAGCAATTAATCCAAGGTCGTCCTAAGGATAATCAATATAGACCCAATGGAGGAAGAAATGTGGGTGTAATATTAGTAGCAGGTGCAACAGGTGGTGTCGGTAAACGAGTCGTGCAGCGATCGCTCCAACAAGGTTATAAAGTTTGCGCCCTAGTTCGAGATATTGACAAAGCCCGGTTAATTCTTGGTAATGATATCGATTTATTAGTTGCGGATATCACACAGCCAGAAACTTTAACTCCTTTAGTTATGGTTGATATCCAAGCTGTAATTTGTTGCACAGCAGTGCGTGTACAACCAGCTGAGGGAGACACAGCAGATAGAGCTAAATACTATCAAGGTGTTAAATTTTACCAGCCAGAAATTGTTGGTGACACTCCTGAAAATGTAGAATATCAAGGAGTCAAAAACTTAGTCCAAGCGGCAGCAAAATATTTGCCCCAACCAAAGGAAAAACTAATATTTGATTTCACCAAGCCATCAGCAGAATTAAAGGATAACTGGGGAGCGTTGGATGATGTCGTCATGGGTGGCGTGAGTGCGAGTAATATCCAATTAGTAGAAAATACAGCTTTATTTGCTGGTAATGTCTCCACCGCTAACTCTGGCGGATTTGCTTCTGTCAGAACGAAGAATTTTGATCCACCCTTCAACCTATCTGATTACGAAGGTGTGAAATTGCGTGTCAAAGGTGATGGTCAACGTTATAAAATATTTCTACGGACAGATACAAAATGGGATGGTATTGGCTACAGCTATTCTTTTGATACCGTAGCTAATACCTGGATAGATATTCACATCCCCTTTGCAGATTTGATTCCTGTATTTCGAGCAAAAGTTGTCAAAGATGCACCGCCACTTGAAGAAAGTAGAATTTGTTCATTCCAACTGATGTTGAGCAAATTTGAACATGATGGCGCTTTAAATCCCAAGTTTTCCCCAGGTGGTTTTACTTTCCAGTTGGAATCAATTAAAGCTTATGGGGGGGCAACTTTACCACAATTTATCCTCGTCAGTTCAGCAGGTGTCACTCGTCCCGGCCGCCCTGGCATTAATTTAGATGAAGAACCCCCAGCAGTAAAATTAAATGACCAATTGGGAGGAATTCTAACTTGGAAGTTGAAGGGGGAAGATAGTTTAAGAGAAAGCGGAATTCCTTATACAATTATTAGACCTTGTGCTTTAACTGAAGACGCAGGGGGTAAGGAATTAATATTTGAGCAAGGTGACAATATTAGAGGCAAAATCTGCCGTGAGGATGTGGCAGAACTTTGTGTGCAAGCGCTAAAACTAGGAAAAGCGTCTAACGTCACATTTGAGGTGAAACAGGGAGAAAATACTGTCAACTCTATCGATTGGCAGAGTTTATTTTCTAACTTACAACCGGATAAGAGATGAAATATCTACAGATTTTTAGTCTGTAATTATCCCAACAAAGTCTGGTTACATAGGCTGTTATAACAAGTCAGCTATTTGATATGAAAAAAATCAAGGTGTTAGTAATCGCCGGGATTTTAGTAACAATTATCTGGGGCAGTTTTTTTTCCAAAACTGCCTCATCCCAGCAAGTAGAGTCCCGCATCAATAACTTAGAAGCAGACTTGAATCGTGTTGAGTCGCGGTTAAATCAGCTAGAGTCTCAGCTAGGTAGAACCCGTCAGTCTCCATCCTCAAGAACAAGACTTACCCCACGACAGTCAAGTGGTTCCAGAGGGAACTTATCACAGCAAGATCCGATGTTTGATCGGCTTGCAACTTTGGTGATTGAATTGAAGCAACAAGTTAATAAATTAGAGGAGCGAGTTGCTAAATTAGAATCACGTTAAATATTTAATCAAATTTAAAAAAGCTAGTACTTAGTAAACTATTTCTGGGTAATTTCCAACTTCAATTCTTGTAAAAGTTCAGTGCTAATGGGTGATTTTGCCAGAATTGGATGTTTAATACCTCCCCAGATACTTCCGGTGCGAATACGATGGGAAACTAATATTTCAAGAATTTGACTAGAGATTAAAACCTGTGGTGGTGCGAGTTGACCGATGGTTCGCGCTCTCTTGTAATGATATGATTCTGATAGAGCCTGATCCAGTTTGTGAGCAATAATTTCTGGGGTTTGTTTTGCCGAATCTAGTAATAGAATATAGTGTGGAGGATCGGCAATCGGTATCAAGCTTTTAAAATTAGCTTCTTGCAAGTTCAACAGAGTCAGAGCATTATTGACAAAAGTTTCTTGTAACTTTTCGCCCACCAAATCGCTAATGGCTTTATGTCGTCCGAGAAACTCTAAACAGGGAGTGTGGCGATAGTAATTAGTTACCCGGATGCGATCGCCAATTCGATAACGATACAAACCTCCTTTCTGCGATAAAATAATTGTGTATTCCTTGCCAATACTGAGTTGATGTAAACCATACAGGGAACCAGTCTCATCCTCGAACTCGAAAAACACTTCATTGAGAATCGGCACATATCCTCCAGCGACAATCAACGGAATCGTCATTGGGGCTTCGGTTGCTAGTAGTCCTTTACCTTGAATGAATATACCTGGAAATTGCGCTTGCAATCCCTGAGCTTGATCTGCTGCATTGGCACTATCCCAGCAAGAAATCAGCTTCAAATTTGGCCAGAGTTGCATCCAGGAAATATTACTTTCACTGAGAAGTTGCAGGCGCTTATGTGAAATCCGGTTGTGTAATTCTTTTCGCAATAAATTTTGATTTTCTTGAATATATTTTAAATGTACTTGCAGAAAACTAGGACTCCAAATAGAAATAATTTCTAGTTTTTCAGCCTCTAATAATGCCAAAGCCAGTTGATGTTTAAACAAGTTCGCATCATCCAACCGATTCAGTTTATTTGGCATCACTAACCAAGGACGTAAAAACCAACGCAACCAGCCATCTAAGTAATCTAGATCGTTCTGTAAAGTTTGGCTATCTGCTACATCTAATTGCGGCGAGATACAAGCATAAATCTTCCCTGTGGAAAATTTCGGTCCGTGTACAATCAAATCATGCGCCCAGATACAGAACATTTGATTAAACGATCGTCGCAAAGATTGAGTATAAGGAATCCATTTTACCGCCCCACTACTACCAGAGGTTTTTTCATAGAACAAAATAGGTTCAGGAGTAAGGGAAATTTGCTGCTGTTTTTGATTTAAGTAGGGTTCGAGTGCATCATAATCTACGATTGGCAGTGCGTACCAATCGTCTAGAGAATGAATCCCCAAAGTTTTACCATACTCACTGTTGATTAGGCGATCGCAAATCTCCCTTTTTACAGATGTCTGCATTAACTCTGGGTTATCCAAAGCTTGATGAAATCGCCTCGCCGTTGGTGCGAGGATTTGCCCAAAAAGCTGAATAATTGGACGCATTATTGCACCTTTTGATTAGGATAAAGATTACTGGCTGCTGGTAAGTAAGAACCATCACCAATGACTACACCGGGAGCAAGATTAGATCCGGCTCCCACAAAAACATTGCTGCCAATCTTGACTTTTTTGACATACAACATTAAATTTTGCTTGCGGGGTTTAATGATGTGAGAATAGATACCGACACGATGCCCGATAACGACACGATCGCCAATTTCTAATAAACTGCGATCGGCAATTTCCAAACTTGGTGTCCAGTAAACATCTCGCCCCACTTTAGCACCCCATAATCGCAACCAACAGGAAAATACCCCCGGAATCAACCGCAGCACTCCTTCCAAGGCGGAAATAGTAATATAAATTACCTGGATTTGATGACTACCCCACCAGGGACTATATTCTTTACTTTGTAGATAACTAATACCCTCCCGCACAGGATAAACCCATTCATGCAAGCGGTAAACTAGCACTGGTAGCCCATAAATAGAAAGGAACACCACCAGAATGCTGAAGATGTTGGGTGAATAGGCAAGGTAGACTATTGCTGTCCCAATTATCATTAATACAAGGGTAGGAAAAAACAAAAGAATTGTACTTATAACTGTCATGAAAATGGGAATAAAAGTTTTTGGAACAAATTTAATGAGCTAGAAATTCCGATGAGAGATGGCATTTTTTTGCTTTCATAATATGTTCCATGTAACTTATCCCAAATTTTCATATTAGCCCCATAGTTATAATTGTGGACTTCGCGGCAATGATGCCAAGCATGATCCTGTGGTAAGATTAACCAAGAAGATAAAAATTGATAAAGCCAGCTACTTTCAGGAATTATCAATTCGCTATGTCGCCATAAATCTAAAGCAGAAGTTAGACTTACTCCAAGTAAATAACCTGTTGGATCAGCTAACAGATACAAAAACAAAGTGTGTATCCATAAATAAATAATTAACAAACTTGTCCAGAGTGTATTCCGAGAAGTTCCTAATACATCCATCTGAGTAACAGTATGATGGACTTGATGAACTTTCCACAATAATTTAGTATGTAATAAACGATGATTCCAATAATATAAATAATCAACCATGACAAAACTGATAATAAAAGCCGTAACTAACGATACTTTTAAATATCCTTGTTGAGTAGGTAATAAATGTTGATAAAGCCAATAAACTAAAGTCGCTTGTAGTAAGGGAATGAAAATTCCTTGAATTGTTAATCCTATACCATCTAGCAACCAATCTTCACGACTTTTAACTTGAAGTTGAGTTCGTCCAACCTGATTTGTAATAGTCCAGCCAACTAATCCGATAAAAGAACCAAAAATTAGTAGTTGTGAAAAGTTTTGTATTCCCACTTCTGATTACTCACACTGATATTGATGAATTACGAATTATTCTTAAACCCAAAATGTAACTTTTAACGATTGATTTGGCAATAAACGCGGATCTTCTCCACGAGATATAGCTGCTATAATTGACTCTACAAATATATGAATTGTGTCCGCAGGCGTATTATAAAATTGTGTACCGTATTTAGCGATCGCTTCCCCCTGAATACCCAAAATTTCCACGTCTTGGCGGATAATGTGTTGAGCAGTCCACTGCACAAAGGGACGTGCTAACTTATTCCAAATACCATAGTTGTAGGTGACATCCGTATAAACCAGAGTTGAATTATCGGTTTCTGGAATAGATTGACTGGTAATGAACAAATGGCGATTGTGTGCCATTTTATATTCCACAGAGGTAATATTTGGCATATAAAAGTGATCGCTATGTTTAATCTCTGCACCCTGCAAATTCAGAAAACGGCTGTACCATCCCAAATTACTGTTTTCGTTGCGATACTCCACCAAAACCGAACCATTCCACCGTTCTACAGTCATCTCTAACTTTTGTTGGCGGGAAGTACGGAAAACACCAGGATGAACAAAAGCCGTATGGGGAATATCGATAAAGTTCTCCGCACAATTAGTAACATTGTTAGCAAAACGGTTAATTACCCGCACCGTCTCCCATCCTGTTTGTTCGTAGTGAGGCATAGAAAAGGGTTCAAGATCAACGCTTGGGGTATCGGCTAACTGCACATAAACATAGCCATCTTGTTCTTTGGTAGCGTAACACTTGGCTCGACGCTGTGGGGAAGGTTTGAAATCATCTCCTTCGGCTGGAACAGCAATAACGTTCCCAACTCCGTCATATACCCAACCATGATAGGGACATTGTAAAGCACCGTCACAAACTTTACCTGCTGATAGACGGCTATTGCGGTGTAAACAGCGATCGCGCAAAGCTACGGGTTGTCCATCTTCACCGCGAAATATCGCTAACCATTCTCCTAAAACGGTGCGTGGTAATACCTTGTTAGATTGTAATTGTTCGCTGAGTGCGACAATGTACCAGAAATCTGCAAATTGCATGGTGGGTGAGAGCGATCGTATTTAAATTATGGCTATATCTTAAGCAAAAGCTCATTCTTTGTTGGTTGCTGAAAACTTGTTTTAGGTCAAGTTAGATGGTTTTACCTTGTAGTATGATGTCCAGGGAATCTTAAATGAAAACAGCTTATAAACTGGCAGGTAGGCTACGATCTAAGAGTATGTGCAACCAAGGCACTAATCTACTTAGCATAAATGTATAAAGAACTTATGAACTACGATATAGAAACAACCGAAAGTCCAAGGCTTGAAGTAGAGTATTACGGTGCTGACTTTCCTGTGGATACATTAGTGAAACGAGTGGAAGAAGAAGAATTTATTATTCCAGGGTTTCAGAGAAAGTATGTTTGGGAAGAAGAAGAAGCATCACGCTTTATTGAAACCTTGCTACTTGGCCTTCCTAGCCCTGCACTCTTTCTCGCTAAAGATAAGTTTTCCAAAAAATATCTTGTTATAGATGGACAGCAACGGCTGAAAACTTTGCAGTATTTCTTTCAAGAATCTTTTCCAAATGGGAAAATATTTAAGCTTAAAGGTGTCGTCCCACAGTTAGAAGGCTTAACTTATTCCACATTACCACTATCGGAGCGTCGTGAGCTTAATAATGCAATAATCCACTGCATAATTATATCTGAAAATTATGATCCACGTGGAATCTTTTATCTATTTGAACGACTTAATACTACTGGAACTGCCTTAAAACCACAGGAGATTCGGAATGCTCTCTATCATGGTTCTTTTAGTGAATTGCTTCAAGATTTATCAAAAAATGAAACCTGGAAAGAGCTTTATAGAAAGGATGATATTCGGGCTGATGAACAAGAGCATATATTAAGATTTTTATCTCTATATTTCGATGGAGAAAATTATTCAGGCAATATGACCAATTTTCTCAATCAATTTATGTTAAAAAACAAAGATTTGGATATAATTACCGAAACTGAGATAAAAAATATATTTTTAAATACAATATATTTTCTTAAAAATTGTATAGGCTCTAAAGTTTTTTATGAGAGAAAAAAATTCCAAATTCTTTTTGATAGTGTGATGGTTATAACTGCTCAAGAGTTGGATAAAGGTTTGGAATGTTCAAAATTTAAAAAGTTTTACGAATTGCTGATTAATGACAAGCATTTCTGGTCATTTGCTCAACCCTCTACCACAAGTAGAAAAAATCTAATTACGAGGCTGGAGTATGTTAAAGAGCTTTATAGAAATACGCAGTTATGAATCAATCTATATTAGCTCATCGTCAGAAAATAGATAATCTCTTTAAAAAATTTGCTTCTTTCACAGAACCAGAGATTCAAAGTGAATGGTCAAAGTATCTATGTATCTTGATATCAGGATTCATTGAAGAATCTTTGAGAGTTTTATTAGAAAAATATTGTGAAAACAAAGCTTCACCAAACATTCAAAAATTTGTTACAAAACAGATACAAGATATAACAAACTGTAAAACAAGTAGAATTACAGAAATATTAGGCAAATTTAGCCCTATTTGGGAAAGCGAATTCACTAACAAAATTCAAGCTGAGAGTAAAATTGTTGATGAAATAAAAACTCTATAGATAGTGTGGTTATTAATCGTCACAAAATAGCTCATGGTAAAAGTGTCGGTATGAGCTACAATAATGTATCGACTTGGTATAAGAATGTCAAAAAAGCTGTAGAAATTTTGGAAGAAATAATAAAGTAACTTTTACAGTTTCCATGATTTTATTAAACTAAGTCTCTAAACTGAGTTTAACTAATTCATCCTTCAATCTTCCGAATTTCAACATTCTCTGTAACATTAACCTGACAAGCTAACCGCGCATGAGGATGATTAGCTGCTAATGTCTCCAGCATTTCCTGTTCATCAGGTTGAGGAGGAGGAATATCACCAATCACCTCAACCAAACAAGTGCCACAAATACCAGTCCGACAACCAAACAAAACAGGTGAATTCTGAACCGTGAGATGTTCAGACAAACTTTGATGACATTTCAGAGTGATAGGAACAAAATCACTTCCTGGAAACGATATCTTACATAAGTCAGCCATAATACAAAACAATTTTACCTAAATAACGCTCTTCCATTCTTCTCTGTGCCTCTGCGTCTCTGCGTAAACTAAAAACAAATCCTCTTGGTGTTCAAAACCTTGAAAAGCCTTTTGTTGAGTCGCCAAATATCGAGAAATTGAATTATTAGCCATCAGTGACATTTCTCGATTACGTTGCCAAAGATAATCGAGCTTTTCAATATACAGCTGATAAGATTTCATCGCCTCCTGATGAGTTAAAAAACTGCGCTGCAATCCTTCCGACTCCTCTGTAAAACAACGGCGCATCATTCCTTTAGCATCCCTGTCACTCATCTCAAAAATGGGCGATCGCAACACCCGATAAATCTTGCCATACAGCGCCGGATCGTACCAGAAAATACCGTTTATGGCAGCAGAAAAATGAAAATGATCATGCTGACATCCTAGCAATCCTAAATTAGCAACCAGTCGCTCAAAAGCAGTTGGTGGCTTAAGGCAGGTGATAACATCGTGAGATATAATTGTCGAACTATTAAAGTGAAAACTCTCATCCATGAAGTGATAATAAGAGACTTTAGCAGGAATGGGAGCAGCTTCAGGATGAGGATGTTTTTGATAATAATTGCTGAGTTTGTGCTGTACTAACTTGCCGTTTAGTGTCCGCACCCCCCGTACCGTGAAATACTGACAAGCCAAAAAAGTATTATTCGCAGAAATCAGCCCAAAGTATTGAAGTTGAATTTTTTTCCACCAAGTTTTTAAGGCATTGGTGTCAGCATAAACCATCGTTTCCGTAAACGGGCCGCGCATGGGGTAGGTAAAGATAAGTTCCCCAAACAACGCTTGTTCAACCTGTTTAGCAATTGTGCGGAAGGCGTTAATGTGCGATCGCTCTTGGGCGGATTCCAAATCTAATGTATCGCAGATTAAGCGAAAATCTTCTTGAGCGTAAAGTCCGGCTGCACTGGTTTGATTGAAAAAGATAGTTGCAATTTCAGCAGAAACAATTTGTGAGTAGTAAGCTACCCAGTAAAGTTGATTTAAAATTATACGCTGATGTTGGCTGGACTGTTCCCATAAAGGTGTACCATATAGCAGGGAAAATTCCTCTGGGTTCCAATACTCATTTTGACAATCTTCATAGCGAAAATTGGTAACTGCTTCATCCATTAAAGCAGTATGATCTTGCTGTTTGTTGCGGGTGTGGTTAATTTGTAATTTGCGATAAATAGTTTTTTCCATATCCATTTTTATTTAACGCAGAGATAAGATTGATATTTATTACACACATTGATGGGCGGGGAGGGGTTCAAAGGCTCCGCGTTCATCTAGATTTTGCAGGATAAACTGGGCTGATTTTCCTCCCATTAGCGATCGCAATATTTGTAATCGGGTTCCGCTGTGAGTCTCTGTATCTAGTTCTTCTAAGATTTGGATTTTTTGCGATCGCGTCAGATGTCCTTTCACTTGTTCGACTGCTGCAAGTAAGCTTTGTGGCCCCACCTGTACCATAAATAAAAACTGTGCCAATACATCAAGAATTGTTGTTTGACTGAATGCTGAAATAGTAATTTGATTAAACAAGGTGGTTCCTGTGGCGTGATGACGGGATTCAGATTGTAAAAAACTGGAAAAAAGTTCTGCTAAAATTGGATAGCGGCATTCCTTTGCTAAACGTCGATAATGGCTTAAACCCCATCCTTCTAAAACTACTTGCAGCACAAACAACAAAACTGTTTTATCTGCACTTTCAACCACTTCTGATAGTAAGCGCAAAAACGGATCGTCCGTGTTAGTTACTTCCGTTTCTGGTAAAAAATGGCTAATTTGATGAAGGTGGGTAGCTTCATCAGCCGTAAACAGTCCATAGAGCATTCGTTCTTCAACTGTTTCTGCTAACAGTACCATTTTTGCCATGTAGCCAACGCCTGCTTTTTCTATGAAATATGATTCTTCTAACAGACTGCGATTAGTAAGTTCCAGAATAGCAGATTGTTCAGTAAGATTAGATTGTTGAAAAATTTTGACTTGATGTAAATTGAAAAATTCCGCATCCCAATAATTTATTTGTGGATCATTAGCATAATTATTCTGATTGGGTAATGCTGCTGTTAATATCCGTCGTAAACAGTTATGAGAATCTGTGTGTGGTAGATCAAAACCGGCAATGTTATATTTTAAATCCATTTTTTTCCTGTTCAATTAATCTGAAGTCAGGGTTAGATGTTAATAAAGTTTGAATATCTGGATAATTAACAGTTTCCCACTTTTCCCAGGTTAAGGCTTTCTGGTGATTAACGTGCTGAATAAATTGCAGAATAGATTGATCTGCTTTAGTAGGAGTCTTTAAATCAAACTGAATTGTTTGAAATACCTGTGTATCTCCTTTTGCAAAGTAATTACCAACTTGCTGAGTTAACCATAACAAACCACGATTTAAAACCCATCCCCAAAATCCCGGACGCTTAGGAGTCACAAGAATTGTTTGCCCTTCAGTTTTACCACCTTCTATCATTCGCACTGTAAATATAATGTAGAAGTGCAGAAAATCCGGGCCTAGGGTTACAGTGCCGGTGCTGCCATACCAGTAACACATACTATAAGTAACTTCATTGCGGTATAAAGGACGAATCAGGCGGATTAACCAAGAATCATCCCCTCCCCGTGTAGTGTTGCTGAAGGTAATAGCGTTGGGGTTGAGGTTTTGAGAATCAAATACAATCTCTAAGGGTAGATTGTGTACTGTATTGAAGTGGTGAGCATCAATCGCATTAATTAGTAAGACATTGGGATGGCAGTTTTTGACAAACTGAGTCCCCAATATATAATCACAATCTGCCTGTTCTAACTCTGGTACAAAGGGCAGCGAACTTGGCTTTTCTTCTCCCACCCAAACCCAAATTATGCCGTACTTTTCCGCCGTATGCCAAGTTTTAATACACACAGGTAGCGGTTTTCCGAGAGAAGGAACATCTACACAAATTCCGTGATTGTCATACTTCCAATTATGAAAAAAGCAGCGAATTCCATCACCTTCTACCTTACCTTCTGCTAAATGAGCGCCCATGTGAGGGCAATAAGCATCCACCACCACTACTTTCCCACTGACTCCCCGATAAATTGCCAGATTTCTACCTAGCAATGTTATAGCTTTTACTTTGGCAATTTTTAATTTTTTGGATGGTAATGTCCAGTACCATCCCTCTATAAATTGAGTTGGATTGTTAAAGTTTGATTGTGGGTTTGTATATACCATAAAATTTAAATGAGAGCACAATCTTGCACAAAATTTAACGATGATTCTGACTCCCACATCCGTTTTCCAGCACGAGTGAGATTCTCATAGTTAATTTCAGTTAAACAAACCAATTCATCTCCTAATCGGTAGCTAGGATTTTTTTCCTCAAAAAACTGAATATGGGGATTAGTCTGTCTTCCTGTGGGGATTTCAATCAACCCCTCGCGGAGAATTTGGGGATGGTGGAAATGGACGATACCAGTTGCTTCTTGGTATAAACTACCATAGTATTCGCGTGCTAAACTCACCATCAGATTTGCAACATCGGCAGGTGTTGTGACATCATAACGTGGATAGAAATTTTGCCAAAAAGTAGGGAGAAAACGATAAGTGCGAAAACCAGAACAAATTAGCAACCAGTAAAGTTTATTTTCTGCATAGTGTTGATGCAGAAAATTGATGGCGGCAATCCAACTACGTGGTAGTGTTGTACTCGACCAAGCACTAGGATCAACAATAGTGTCGCCGGAATATACGACACTAATTTTTTCTCCCAAAAAAGTCTTTTGACATAACATCAGAGTTGAAAATCCTTTGAGTGCATTGGATGTTTCATCTCTTAACAACACAACCCAGTTTTTGCGCTCTAGATCAATTTGAAACCCATCCCAGGTTATACCTTGAAAGTGATTTTGCAGCAGCGCATACATGGCGATGCGCTCGCTTGATTGCAAATTTTGAACAGGAATCAGCAAACTCTTCATTATTCGGAAATTACCTAAAATCGATTTGTAATATGTTTGTAATTAACACTTTATCGACTACCTTACTAAATTTACAGTGTAATGTGACAGATTCAAAAATGGTTATTTACGTTACAATTATGTATTCACATCTTGCACCTTCTCAATCAGGTTTGGTGGGCATTGTCCACTCTACAAAATAATTCAGATGTTGGTTAGGTTGAGAAACAAAACCCAAGATTACCAAAGTTTTTTTTGGGTTACGCTGCTACTAACCTAACCTACTATTCTACACCTCTGTTTTTTGACCATCGAGACGGTTTTAACTGATTTACATACTCCATATATTGAGCTAATGGCTGATCAATACTAAGGAGCAACTTCGGATTAAAACGAATATTGTCGTAAATTTTGCCATCCTCATCTCTGAGCATATAGTAAGCTAATCGAGTACAGAATAGCAAAAACTGACTTTGCAGATATCCCACAATACCTTGACGTTTTTCAGTTACATAAATTGGTTGAATTATTGTTCTTCCAGATGCAATTGGACTATAAGCATATATCATATACAGTGGCGGAAAAAGCCTAACATCCTTCATCATTGTTAACAAACCAATGCAACCATGAGCATAACGCATTGAATATTGATATGTAGAACCAAGAAATATTTGACCTAACTTTTCTCTCCAAGTAGTTTGAGGGAATTGTCCTCGCATTGTAAAGTCAATTTGTGTATTTAACTCGCTGCAATGTAGCGACAGATCCATTTTGATATCTAAATGATGAATTGTTTTTAAATGTTGAGCATCAATCCCATTCATCATACAGATATGGTGATGGCAACTTCTTTCAAATGGAATATCAGCTTGTGCAACAATTTCTTTACCTTTTAATTCATCAAAATCAGCTACTACCTCTGGTGCTTTAGCATCTGGATAAATCCAGATAAATCCATACTTTTCCTCCGTTGCATAAGCTTGTAATTTAGCTTGAGTAGGAATTTCTGATTGACAGGGAATATTTTGACAAAGTCCTGTTTCATCAAATGCCCAATGATGAAATGTACAACGAATCCAATTACCATCAACCTTCCCAATTCCTAAATCTGTCCCCAAATGAGGGCAGTAAGCATCCAAAGCCCGCACTTGCCCATCTTCACCTCTAAAAATGGCAATTTTTTGACCACATACTTCTACAGATTTTGCTGTTTTTTTAGGTATTTCATGACTAGGACAGGCAATATACCAACCTTTAGCAATTACATTCCAGTTATTAAATATTTGCATAATTGTTTGATAGATAATTATTTAATATTTCTTGTCGTTGGCGAATATCATCTTGATATTTACCCATCAAAATCCTAAATAACATTTTACCCAAACAATAAGAAGCCCGCCAAGAAAATACAGCATCTTGTAAATCAATATGGCTACGCTCAAATAAAAAATGTCCGGTTAATCCCAATAATTGAGTTAACGGTAAGTCTAAGAGTAACCAAATATTTTGTAAATTCCAAGTATAAAAGAGTAAGCCGTAAAAAAATAATATTCCCAGAATATGTAGAGTAATATTAATCGGATGCTGATGTTTAAGAATAAAAATATCCCAATAGTCTTTAAAAGGATGATCTATAATTTGATGGTCAAGTGACCTAAGATCCTGGTTTCAATGTAGATGCTTTCCTTCACGGCAACTTATGATTCCCTTTAATCCAAACTATCCCCTTAATTTATACTATTGCTTACCGATAATTTTTTTAATGTTACCACCCACATTCTGTCACTTTTGTTGGCTGGCGCTGATTAAAAGAATTTTTACTAGCATCAGCAGATTTAGTTTCAAAGCCTTCTGACATCAACTTAACTCCTGGCAATTTTCAACGACAGCATTGGATTTGTCTCATTGATCTTGCTCAGTCATCAAGTCCATTTTTTACACGGTCGTTTATGCTTATCCTCTTTAATTTGTCAAATTATCTTTATACCAAATTAAATGAGCTTACTCTGTGTACCTCAGTTGCTTAGAAAACTCTATATTGACTACTCAGCTTCCTGCCAACCCTCAATAGTTGCCAGCAGAATGTTAACCAGTGGATGATCGACTGCCTCTTTGAATGCCTCGGTTCCTCCTATCTTGAGCGCATTAATGACCCGTGCTTTCAGTGTAAGGTTCTTTTTGATTTCCTCAGCCGCTTTAGCTACAACTATCAGTTTTTCCACTTCGTTTGTAGTGGAGTTCGTTGCTTCCAGTTGCTTCAGGAGTTGATGAATATCTGCTGCTGCTTCAGCAAGATTTTGCTTTTGTTGGGACTCATATATATATTGGTTAGCTTGCTGGTGACCACTATCCTGAATCTTATTAGCAAAGTTAGCAATTTTAACTTCATTCATGTGAGTATTAAAGGTTTCTGACACAGATTTATCCTCTATAGTGAAATTTTGAATAAACAAGTTTTGTTCTTTGTACACATCATTATTTGATATGTTTTGGTGTGATAATGTCAAAATACTTTTTTGACGATTTGGCAGACATAAGTTTTTGATGATTAATAAAATATTATTCCAAAAATCATGATTTTTGTGAAATTCGGATAAAATTATCTGAATTTGTTCTACTTCTTGAGGCATGTCTTGAAATTCAAATAATTCCCTTGCTTTTTGAAAACTTGTTCTTGCTTTGTTCCATTTACCTTGCTCATAAAAAATATATCCTTGTCCTGTATAAGCTACTGCACAGTTACAGTCTAAATCAATTGCTTCCTGAAAACGTATGAGAGCAGCTTCAAATTTACCTGCTTTTTTAAAATCATTTCCTAAACTAGCGTATACTACTGCAACACCCTCATTATTAAGTTCTAATCTCTGCTGCAAGTTCTCTAAAAACTGATGACCTTTAGGGCTAATACGCCCATCTATCTGAATGTTGTGATTTAACAACTGCTTGTAGCTATGTATTTTTTGCTCATAATTTTGACAATTCTTAAGAATTTCAAATTCAATCAATGTTGCTTGTTCTAAAGATATGCCAAGATATTTTTGAGATTCTGTTAATTGATAACGAGCATTATCGGTTAATTGTCCGTCAACGATTTCATAATATTTATATACCAAGTGCTCAACTTCTGTACGATATTCTTTAATTACATCTTTTACTTCATCCATGATATATGTAACGGAACTGTACAATATAAGATAAGCAAATATTAACTAATCATTATTTTTCATTAAAATTGTCTTTTTTAGAATCATGAGTAACAGAATGGACAACTTTAACAGCTACTGTTGTACCTACTACAATTAAAATGCTTCGCTTAATTTTGTATCCTCTATTTGCCCATAATTCTGATTTTTCGATTAGTTTCTTATTAAGATGTTTAGCTAAATCATCACTTATTTCCTTATTAATAAATGAAGAAATTGACTTGTTTACTGCTAGTGCTTCATCTTTTATCAAAAAATCATTTGAACTTGGCAACCTCTCATTTTCATTAATTAATTTTTTAATTCTTACATCTAGGCTATTTGAAATAAAACTAGCAATTATGAATTCATCTAAGACTTCATCTGCTACTAATTGTAAAGAAGCATTTATTAGTGCTTTGGGGGCTTTATCGCCGATTTTTCTAGATAGTTTATCGTTAAGTTCTTGATAAATTTTGGTAGATAATTTATGAGAATAATATTTTTCAAATTCGTTATACAGTGTTTGATTTAGTATTTTATCACCTTCAAATCTTAAACTTTGAGGTAAATCTATATCAATTCTTTCAGTTAAATATTTATACGCTTCCTGAGATTCAAAAGGTAACTTTTCGCTTTCTTTGATTACTTTATCTGTAAGTTCTTGTTTGTATCTGATATAAGATTGACCAGTTAAATTATTAAAGTTTTGCGCTCTTTCCCTAAATTCTATAAATTCTTCTTGATTTAAAGTTACTGGTTGAGATTCTACTGAGAATTTAACTTTATATTTTTTTATTAAGTTTTTATTTGAAACTGCTTTATTTAGCGAAAGATAATGATTTAATGTACGAATATTTGTCCCTGATTCTAATGTATCTTCAGATCCTTTGATCGCAGTTTTTTCTATTTCTATTTCAACTGTTTCTTTAATAAGTTTGGCTGTTCCTATTCTAGATATGCTTTTACAGCCGTATAGTGTGAAGCTATTAAACACACTAAATATAACAAAAACAAATATAAAATTTATTTTTTGTAACATTTAATATTCTCTTGTATATATGATTTGTCCTCTTATGGATGGAGAGACTACAATTCATTTTAAGTGTTTTTACGATTGCTAGATTTACTGAAGTTTAAATATTAATAAATTTTAACTGATTGCAAAATATCTTAAATAGTCCACCTAGAAGCGATCTCACCCGCCCCTTCTAGGATAAAGAAATCCTTCCGCAGATACCCAAGCTTACCCGTTACCAATAGCCATCAGTTGGGTTAACAAAAATACGCGTTCCTCAATGCGCTCAGATATCCACCGCAAATCTGGTACACTATCTTTTAGTTGGCGCTGTCGCAAAATCTCAACTCCCGCGACTGTCGCCACTCTATAAATTGTTTCCATATACACAAGCTTAAATTTGGTAGCGTGCGTTATCGAATTTTATCCTAACGCACCGAAAATTTCTGACGGTGCGTTATGCTGACGCGATAACACACCCTACAAAACCAGATTATCGAGTTAGGAGGCTGAGAAATCTAAACTTTGCTGAAAAGAGATCAGCAGTTCATTCAATGCAGCCATATCAATTAAAAATGCGTCATGTCCGTGGGTTGACTTCAACCACGCCAGTTGAGCATTAGGGATTAAATTTGCCAATTCTTGTTGTTCTACTGGAGGATAGAGGATGTCAGAATCAATTGCGACAACTAAAGTTGGTTGCTGGATGCTTTGGAGAATAGATTCATAATCTGACAAATCAGGACTAGTGCGATCGCGTGCAATATCGTGGCGATCCATTGCGTGGGTAAGGGTGATGTAAGTGTTAGCATCAAATTGTTCTGTTAGCTTTTGACCCTGATGCTGTAAGTAACTAGCTATAGTAAACTGCTCAGATGCATCATACTGCCGTCCAAAGCGGCTTGTAAAACTATCCCAAGAACGGTAAGTAGACATCGCCATCATCCGCGCTACTGCTAGTCCTTGGTTTGGGGGCGCATCCAGAGTGTAGTTCCCTCCTTGCCAGTTTGGATCGGCATAAATTGCTTGTCTTTGGGCTTCACTTAATCCAATACACCAAGCTGAATGTCTGCCAGAAACAGCAATGGGTGCAATTTCTTTCACCTTTTCTGGATATAATAATGCCCACTCCAGTACTTGCATCCCACCGAGCGATCCGCCAATTACTAATCGCAGAGATTGAATACCCAGGTATTCTAGTAGTACAGCTTGCAGGTGAACCATATCTCGGATTGTAATCTTAGGGAAGGATACACCATAAGGCTTTCCCGTTATGGGATTGATAGTAGTTGGCCCAGTTGTGCCGTAACAACTTCCCAAAATGTTGCTGCATACAATATAGTCGCGTTCTGGATTGCAGGCTTTCCCTGAACCAAACAAAGGTTCCCACCAATCATCAGCGTCAGCAGAACCAGTTAAGGCATGACAAATCAGTACCCCATTATCGCCTTGAGCATTTAACTGTCCCCAGGTGCGATAGGCAACCTGAACCGCAGTTAATCTTTCGCCGCCTTCAAGTTGAAATGGCATCGTCATCTGGTAAAACTGGGTTTGTGGTGAGATGAAGTCTAAGTAGATCATATCTAGGTAGGGAGATGAGGGAGCAGAGGAGCAAGGGAGCAGAGGAGCAGTTGCAGTAAGTCTTTCCCCTCTGCCTCTTGTGCCCTATGTCCCATGCCCCATGACGCCACTTGCTTCTCCTGTCGGAGACGCTACGCGTAGCTTGCTTCTCCGTAGGAGTACAAGTCGGGCATTGCCCGGCCAGCGCAGTGGCTCCCCAATGCACAATTAAAAACTAAATCCTAACTTGCCGGAATGCCTGCTCAAAATCCTCTTTGATGTCGTCGATATGTTCAATTCCCACTGATACCCGCACCAAATCGGGTGTCACACCTGCTGAAAGCTGTTCGTCATTACTTAGCTGTTGATGTGTTGTGGAAGCGGGATGAATAACAAGAGTTTTCGCATCACCAACATTTGCTAAATGACTCGCTAATTTCACCTGATTAATAAAAGCTCTACCCGCCTCTAGTCCACCTTTGATACCAAAGTTTAAAACTCCCCCAAAGCCATGCCGAAGATATTTTTTGGCTCGTTCATGATATGGGTGATTAGGAAGCCCCGGATAATTAACCCATGATACTTGCTCTTGCTGCTCTAACCACCGAGCCAATTCTAGGGCATTGCTCACATGACGATCTACACGTAAAGAGAGAGTCTCTAATCCTTGCAGTAACAGAAAGGCGTTAAATGGACTTAAGCACGGGCCAAAATCTCGTAATCCTTCAACTCTGGCACGAATAATAAAGGCAATGTTACCAAAGGAACCACTAGGGCCAAATACTTCTTGAAAATTTAGCCCATGATAGCCGGGTGCTGGCTCCGTAAATAGAGGAAATTTGCCATTACCCCAGTCAAATTTACCCGAATCGACAATTACGCCACCGATGGAAGTACCATGTCCACCAATCCATTTAGTTGCAGATTCCACTACGATATCAGCACCATGTTCAATAGGCCGAGCTAAATACCCACCAGCACCGAAAGTATTATCCACAATTAAAGGTATGCCGTTTTCGTGGGCAATGTGAGCTAAAGCGGCAAAGTCGGGAATGTTAAATTGGGGATTGCCAATGGTTTCAACGTATAACGCTTTCGTGCGATCGTCGATCGCTTGACGAAAACTTTCTGGGTCATCTCCCGCAACAAATTTGACGTTAATACCTAAACGTGGTAAAGAGACTTTAAACTGGTTATATGTTCCACCATACAAAAAACTAGTGGAAACAATATTATCCCCAGCCTGAGCAATGGTACTGATTGCCAAGAATTGTGCCGCTTGCCCGCTAGCGGTTGCTAATGCTGCTACACCCCCTTCTAAGGCAGCAATCCGCTTTTCAAATACATCCGTCGTTGGGTTCATGATGCGGGTGTAAATGTTGCCAAATTCCTGGAGAGCAAATAACCGCGCTCCGTGGTCGGTGTCGTCAAAAACGTAGGAAGTCGTTTGGTAAATGGGTACAGCACGAGCATTAGTTCCAGGAGCCGGCTCTTGTCCAGCATGAACTTGCAGGGTTTCAAAACGATATTGTTCTGACATAAGCAGTTATTTGAGTTTCCAATTATACAAATAATTAATAATAATTGAACCTTGTTTTGGATGAATCAACCGTAATTTGGAAGGCTTACCGTATTTTAACTTGTTGTGCCCAGGATTCCTTATCTTTAGCACAACAAGTTGGACTGACACTCAAGCAAGAAATAGAAACTAGTGGATTTGATAGTTACCTGTATATGGAGTCAGCAGCAAATCTGCTGGCGGTGCATTTGTTGAAATGCTACTCCACGCAGAAATTTATTATTTGAGAATACACAGGTGGATTACCAAAACATAAATTAATATAAGCGATCGCTTATATCAATGATAACTTAGACCAAAATTTGTCCCTTGCAGAAATTGCTGCGATCGCCACAGTGACAAGACAATTTCATTAGGCTCAAGGCTGAATAGTCTTCGCCGACTGGTTAAATAACAAATCTCGTAACTTATCTGGATCGAGCGCTTCAGTTTTGAATGCTTCTGCTTTTTCATAGGCGCGAATTGTTGCTGGACGCGCTTTAATTGTCTCAAACCAGCGCTTGAGGTGAGGAAAATTCTCTAGGTTTTGACTTTGGAGTTCATGGGGCACAATCCAGGGATAAGCAGCAATATCGGCAATGGAATAATCGCCAGCCACAAATTCTCTATCTGCTAGTTGCTTATTTAGTACTGCATATAAGCGTCCCGTTTCATTCACATAGCGGTTAATGGCATATTCAATTTTTTCGGGAGCATAAGCACTAAAGTGATGATTTTGTCCCGCCATCGGCCCCAGCCCTGCCATTTGCCAGAATAACCATTCTAAAACTTGAGTGCGATTACGTAAATCTTGGGGGATTAATTTCCCGGTTTTTTCTGCCAAATATAGCAAGATTGCACCAGACTCAAATACCGAAATTGGCGCACCTTCATCTGCTGGCTTGTGGTCAACGATCGCAGGCATCCGATTGTTAGGAGAAATCTTCAGAAATTCTGGCTTAAATTGATCCCCAGCCCCAATATTCACAGGAATTATGGTGTATGGTAAGCCAACTTCTTCCAAGAAAATTGTAATTTTATGACCGTTTGGAGTTGCCCAATAGTAAAGTTCAATCATGGTTATTTTCCTAAAATTGTGCGATTGTTTTGTAGGTTAATAGTGCGTTACAGACATCTCTTAATTACGAATTACGAATTAGATTGTGGTGATTTTGCGATCGCAGCCCAAACTCTGTGGTGAACCGGAAGAATTGGTGTAGAATATTTTGTTTCGAGCAATGTTGCCAATTCCTGGTCAAATACTTCTACCTCTTCTGGTGTCAAGCTGGCTCCCACGCCAGCACTAGCACGAATTCGTCCCCGCCAATCTTCGTGTGTATAAGACACAAATACATCGTAAGAAAATGTGCGGATATCTCGAAATCCTCCTTCGCCAATGTCTTGTAACCACTGGGGATGCAAGCCATTACCGCCGCCTAAATTCCATGCGGGATTATGAGCCTCGATTAGTTGTTCTGTTGCTTCAACTACATTACCTTTTAAGGGTATCCAATCAAAATGTGCGATCGCGAGCAAGCCATTTACTCTCAATATACGAGTAATTTCCTCGACAGCACGCAGACGGTCAAACCAATGCCAACACTGTCCAGCTGTCACCACATCCGCACTGGCATCTGGTAACTCAGTATTCTCGGCAGTTGCGACTCGATAATCTACTTTAAGTTGCACAGATTCGCTTAACAGTCTGGCTTGTTCTAAAAGTGAGGCTGATGGATCTATGGCAATTACATAAGCACCTCTATCAGCAAAACCCCGCGCTAGTGTTCCTGTTCCTGTGCCGAGGTCAACAATATTCTGCCCTGGTAAACCTATACCATATTCAGACAGTTTGTTAAATAATGAACTGGGAAAACCAGCGCGGTGTTTTGCATAATCAGTAGCAGTTGCACCAAAATCAATTTTCATACCTACAAAACTATTCTTGTAACAATTGTCTAGGCTAGAAGTTCTCTACCCACAGACGTAGTTCTACTTCATAAGTCCAAGCACTGCGGGGTTGGCGGAGCATACGTGTCAACTTAAGCTGAAAGCTATATTGGGTAGGTGTTTTACACATCACCTCACGTCCTCATCCCCTAACCCCTTCTCCCTTGGGAGAAGGGGAATTGAATCTCTTGCTCCCCTCTCACGGATGGAAAAAAGGCTGGGGGTGAGGGCAAAACGTTCTCACCAAGCGGGTTTCACGTTAAGTTGACACCAATATTGGGGGAGAATGCTGAGATAAGTTTGAGCGATTTTAGTTTTCCTCTTGGGGAGAAGGGGTTAGAGGATGAGGGCTTGAGCAATTGTATGTAAAACTAACTTGATATCATTAAATATTTGCTCATTACTAAAGCGAATCACAGTGAAGTGATTAGATTGTAACCAGTTTTCTTTGATAAAATCTTGAGCTTGCTGATTTGCATGAATACTACCATCTAACTCAATAATTAGTAATTATTCGTAACAATAAAAATCAGTGATATATCTACCAATATTATGTTGTCTGCGAAATTTTGTATTTAACAAACGTCTATCCCTTAAACATTCCCATAATATTTCTTCTGCGGGTGTTTGTTGTTTTCTTAACTCACGGGCGCGTTCTAATAATACTTTGGAAATTTGTCGGTTTCTACCAGCTAATCTAGTAATATCTGCCCTCACCCCTAGCCCCTCTCCCTCTGGGAGAGGGGAACAAGATTTATCTTTATTTTTATCTTCTTGATATTTCTTCTCTTCTTCTGTTTCTTTACTCCCTCTCCCTCTGGGAGAGGGTTGGGGTGAGGGCTTATATCCCATAATTTTGTACCTAAAACAAACTCATCTCTCCCCTTATCTTTCCCCTTTTTCTTGCGTTTATCATGTACGCAATTGTTGAATGTCAGTGGTGGGATTGTGGAAGCAGTTGTAAGTTTTGGCTAATCCTTCAGAGAATGCAAATTATCCAAACGTTGCTGTACATTTATAACCACTTGCGATCGCAGTTTAATTTCCACACCTTTTTTAAAGTAACGTATACAATGGACGGCTACTACCGCCAGCAACGGAGGCAGCAGCCCAATGAGCAGCATTTTCAGCCGGAGAAACGAGATTTAAAAAGGGTTTAGGCTTAAGTATGACACCAATGCCCTCAACCCTTACCCGCTCTTAAGCGTTAAGCGCTTCCTCTTGATTGGTTTCGATAACGCAATCAGAAAGGGGCTTGGCCACGCAGGTGAGAACCCATCCCGCATCAATTTGATCGTTGTCTAAGAAGTTCTGATCGTCTTGGTCAACTGTACCTGAAATCAGCTTGCCAGTGCAGGTAGAGCAAGAACCAGCGTTACAGGAATAGGGCAAGTCTAGTCCATTTTCCTCGTTAGCGATCTCTAGGATGTACTCATCATCAGGGACTTCAATTACTTTTTCGCCTTCTGGGGTACGCAATGTAACGTTGTAAGTTGCCATGTAAAAATTCCTAACTCAATATAAACTCTATTTTCGATACTACGGGTTTATGTGCAGCTAGTCTAGAGTGAAATCTAGTTGATTATTCTATATCTTGAGACGCTTAGTTTTAACCGGAAGCAAGAGTAAAAAATGCTGCGATCGCTTCAGCAAATCCCTCAAATGAACTATAATCTTTGGACACGATAGAGACATTCATACCCAACTTTTGGGCATTGGCAGTTGTATAAGGACCGAAACATGCAATAATGCAACGTTCATAATCGCTTTGGGAATTGACCATTGTCAAAAAGCTTTCTACTTCCGCCGTGCTACTAAAGGCAATTACATTGATTATTGCTTGACGTATCAGGTTTAATTCAATACTGTAGATATTTTTATCTAAACCCTGTGTAATATAGGTGGGTACGCGAGTTACTTTCATACCCAATTTCTGCAAATCCGTAATTAAATTAGGTACAACATCAGGCTCAGGCAAACCAACAACTTCAGGAGCCGGGATCAGCACTTTTTTATTGTGAATTTGCGGAAGTTTCGCTAGTTCTGCGACAATTCCGGCTGGGCTAGATTCTGTGGGGATTAAATCTACTTTGCCACAAAAAGATGATAAGCTTTCTGCGTCTTCTCCTAATGCACATAAGTGACATTTTTGTACCACAGATACGGGAATATTTAAATCATTCATCCTCTCAAAAAATGCAGTGATACCATTTCTACTGGTGAAGACAATCCAATCAAATTCGTCTATCTGGCCTAGAGCAGTATCTAACTTAGTGTAGTTTGATAAATAGCAGGTTTCGATAGTAGGCATGAGAACAGGTAGACCACCTTGTTTGATGATTTGTTCAGACAGCCTAAAAGCATAATTTCTCGGTGCTGTAACTAAAATTCTCTTGCCATATAGAGGTAATTCTCTAGATGGAGTGAGTAGGTTGATTTCTCTTGATTGAGTGTGCATTTGTTTATCTACCATTTCATCGCTATTCCAGCTTAGAATGAGCGTTGCTCAATTTATAGCGGTTTTCAGTTGAGTCCAATAGAGACCTAACCCCCAACCCCTTCCCTACTATCGTTGAGAAGTAAAAACTTTTTTGTGAACAAGAACTGTGAGGAAAGTTCGATATACTAAGATATTTTGTGATAGCTGAACCAGAATCGAATACCTTGCTCACTGCTCACTGTATCTGGGGCCGACTTCTATAGTTCCATCAGGCAGGATGGTTTTCCAGAAAAAGACGTAGAACATAGTGGAGTTAATTTTCAAGTTACTGGCACTACCAAAGTTTGTCTCAATCAAAATTGCCCAACTAAAATCAGCATTGAGCAAATTAGCACCTCTCAAACTTGCCCTAGTGAGATTAGCGCTCTCCAAGCAAGCACAAGTAAGATTAGCACTCCCAAGACTAGCACCTCTCAAGTTAGTACCAACCAGAATAGCCTCGCTCAAATTAGCACCTCTCAAGTTGGCACTACACAAATTAGCGCCAGTAAGATTAGCTCTACTCAAATCCACCCCCTTAAAATCAGCAGAGTGCAAATTAGCCCCTCTCAGATTGATTCCTCTCAAATTAGCACCTTTAAGCAACTCTATCCCTGCCGTATCAGTAGCAGGCTTCAAGTCAATACCAGCAAAGTTTCTTTCTCCAGCAACATATCTTCTGAGCAACTGTTCAGTAGTAATCTCCATAATTCATTTGTAGGAATGAGTTGGGTTCTTCTGCCTATTTTATGGTTGGTAGAGCCACTGACATTATTTGATAATAATGTCATCAAAGGCTTTGACTGTAAGCTTCTAAAGCTGTCAAGCAACAAGTTTCTAGTATTACGTTCAAGAAAAGAGCCGATAAAGCCAATTATTTATATCTTGATTCAGCAACGCCAAAAGCTTATATAAAACCTAGCCATTTTTCTAGGGTGAATTCTCCCCATTTTTCCGATGCCATCTGTGTTGATAAAACGGCACGATATGAATATCTAAGAACGTTTGCAGAAAAATCTTATGTCTTCATTACTGGCTTTGTCCAACAGTTTAGCTGACACCGTAGAACAAGCTGGGAGTGCTGTGGTTGCTGTGAATGGGGGTACTCGTGTTTCCCCAAGTGGTATTCACTGGCGTAATGGGATCATTGTTACCTCTGATGAGTCCCTCCAGCGCTATGACGACATCACCATCACTCTATCAAATGGTAGCACTGCACCAGTAACACTCGTCGGTCATGACTCTAGCACCGATATCGCTGTTTTTAAACTAGAAAATGTCGAAATACCTGTGGCAAAAGTTGGCGATGCCAAAACGCTCAAAGTCGGTCATCTGGTACTAGGACTGGCAAGAGGTAGCGAAGGTGACTTAAGAGCGGCGATGGGTGCGGTAAGTGTGGTTAGCGGTGCTTGGCGAAGTATGAGTGGCGGAAATATTGAGCAATTCATCCGCCCAGACATCAACCTTTACTCTGGCTTTGCAGGTGGGCCGCTCGTAGATGCTGGTGGTTTTGTAGTAGGTATGAATACATCGGGGCGGCGTGGTACTGCTTTGACTATTCCCACTGCTACAGTCGATCGCGTGGTTGACCAATTAGTAGCAAAAGGACGTATTTCAAAAGGCTACTTGGGTGTGGGAATGCAACCTGTACGCTTACCAAAGAACCTGAAAACATCTCTAAATTTAAGTTCTGCAACTGGGGTAATTGTCGTTAATGTTGAGTCTTCGGGGCCTGCTGATAATGCAGGTGTGCTGCTTGGCGATGTTTTGGTAACGTTCGATGGTGTAACTGTTGGCGATACAGGTGAGGTATTGGCGCTGCTTAATAATAGCGATCGCATTGGGAAACCTGTCAACGTGCAAGTTGTCCGGGGTGGAGTATTAGTTGAGTTAGCGATCGCAGTTGGCGAACGACCTACTAAGGAAGAATAATGCCAATTTGCGATCGGTTTAACTAGCTTTGTCAAAATTTATCTAAATTTTCTATTCATTCAAGCTTTGAACTCGGAACTTCGACCTTTTTGCTCGAAGGTTGAGCCTCTGAACTCGGAACTTCGACCTTTTCGCTCAAACGTTGAGCTTCTAAACTCGGAAGTTGCACCTTTTTACTGAAAGGTTGAGCCTCTGAACTCGGAAGTTGCACCTTTTTGCTCAAACGTTGAGCTTCTGAACTTGGAAGTTGCACCTTTTTACTCAAACGTTGAGCTTCTGAACTCGGAAGTTGCACCTTTTTGCTCGAACGTTCAAGCTTTGAACTCGGAACGCTCACTGATTCTACTTTGACATGCTCAAAAATTGTATAACATGGCAAACACAACATTAACTAACATCGCTGCTGAATTGACAGAGGTAGCTGCTAAACTACGCGATCGCACTGTCAAAGTAAAAAGCGGCTCTCTAGGAGTCGGTTCTGGTGTCATTTGGCAACCTGACGGACTAATTATCACTAATGCTCATGTGGCAACCAGCAACCGCGCAACTGTGGAATTGGCAGACGGAAGAGTATTTGATGCAGTGCGTACCCAATTTGATCCACAGCAGGATTTAGCAGCTCTGAAAATTGTCGCCACTGATTTAACTGCTGCAACTATCGGCAATTCTGAGGCGCTACGAGTAGGTGAATTAGTCTTGGCGGTGGGTAATCCCTTTGCTGACAGTGGTGCTGTGACAACTGGAATTATCTATGCAAATAATCCACGAGCAGTTATGGCTGATTTGCGGCTGTATCCTGGTAATTCTGGGGGGCCACTTGCCGATTGTCAAGGCCTTGTCGTGGGAATTAACACGATGATTGCTAATGGTTTGGCTGTGGCAGTTCCCAGCAACACCGTTGAGCGTTTTTTACAGGGAAATAGTCGTCCGCAACTGGGAGTCACACTGCAACCTGTGCTTTTAGATAGGCGTAGATTGGGTTTATTGGTATTGTCAATTTTACCTGATAGTGCGGCGGAAACTGCTGGTGTGCAAATCGGCGATGTTTTAATTGGAGTTTTGGGGCGATTATTCACTAGCATGAATGACTTAACCAAATATCTCCATGAAAGTAAAGGATCTGTGCCGCTACAACTCCTACGCGGTAGACAGCAATTCGTAATTTATGTTGCCGTGCAGTCTGATAAAACTGCTGTGGAGGCGACATGATCCGGGTGATGGTGGTTGCTACTTCCCCTGTGGTACGAGCAGGGTTATCAACTGTAGTGACTACCAATCCTCGGTTGACGGTTGTGGGGAGTGCATCCGATTTGGATGTATTGGCAAGTGAAGTTGGGCAATTACAGCCAGATGTGGTGCTGGTAGATTTGAGCGGTAATTTTCAACAAGCGGTGTGGGAAAAATTGCTGATTATTCAAGAACAGCAATATCCATTAGGAATGATCGTCATTGTTGAAGAACTCGACAGCATCGACTTAGAGACGGCGTTACGTTCTGGTATCCGGGGGATATTGCCCAGTACTAGTACAGAGTCAGAAATTGTCGCGGCTGTGGAGGCGATCGCTTTTGGTTTACTGGTGCTGCACCCGGATGCTGTAGAATTACTGTCTATCCGCGAAAAAATCGTCACGAATCCTGTACAAACCTTGACACCACGGGAGATCGAGGTTTTAGGAATGCTTGGGTCAGGGTTGGGAAATAAAGCGATCGCTAAAGGCTTGCACATTTCAGAGCATACCGTCAAATTTCATCTCTCATCTATTTTTCAAAAGCTCGGTGTCTCCAGCCGCACTGAGGCTGTTGCTGTGGGTGTGCGACTCGGTTTGATTATGCTTTGATCTCCAGTTATTATCAGTTGAATGCAATTGATCATGAGCTAAGATCCCGTCTAAGGAATAAGAATTAAATAACATACAATTTATGTCCCTGACTTACCTCACCCTCAATCCCTCTCCTTATAAAGGAGAGGGAAGCAAGATAGAGGATGAAGTTTTGCATTTTATTTAATCCACGTTCCTAAGGAGTGCTTGAAGTCTTCCCGGTTTTAAAGGGGTACACCGAGAATTTATGCTCGTGATATCCTTTATTGATGACACGCCCTCAACGCACACATTTCTACGATTGAAAGAATTACCATGACTTCTGACAAACATTCTGTATCCTTGGATGACGCACGACGAATAATAGCGGCTGGAGAAGCGAAGGCTCGTGCAATCAGACAACCAATGAATCTTGCGGTTGTTGATGCTGGCGGGAATCTTGTTGCTCATATTCGTATGGATGGTGCGTGGATCGGAAGTATCGATATCTCAATTAACAAAGCATTTACTGCTCGTGCGTTTGATCTCTCTACCAAATCCCTTGGTGAGGATGCTCAACCAGGAAAACAATTTTATGGTATTCACGCCTCAAATGGAGGACGAATCATGATCTTTGCCGGGGGTATACCACTTCAACGCGATGAGCAGATAGTTGGTGCGATCGGAGTAAGTGGTGGTAGCGGTGAACAGGATCAAGCTGTAGCAGAGGCAGCTGTCGCAGCTTTCTAATACCATTACACTAAACATCTTTAAAATAGAAGCAGCGCCCATTTAGCAGTGAGATTAGCAAGTCCACCCAAAAATCGTAACCACACCTAACTATTGTATTTATCTACCAAACACCAGGAGGAAACGCGCGTTTCCTCCTGGTGTTTTTGTTAGTTTTTATCCCGGAAAACTTCGCACTTTAGCTATTTTGTCTAAACTTGTTCCGAATCAGAGGCGAAAATCAGAGTACAGTTCAAAATTTGATTGCAGCATTAAATATCGAAGGTATTGTTTTAAGCCTAGATGCTCTACATTGCCAAAAAAAACTTGCAATTGTTCTCAAAGCGTCCTTTGCGCGTCTGGTAGAGAAGTGACGTGACATACAGCCTCCAATGAGGGCATGGTGTATATATCACATTTGATTCATTACTTGTATGAACATTTTAATGCTATCTTCCACCTTTCCCTACCCACCAACGCGCGGAGGAACCCAAGTCAGGACATTTAATTTACTTAAATACCTAAGTCAACGTCATACCGTTACCCTTGCGACTCAACGCGAGGGTGATGTTACAGACGCAGAAGTAGCAGGATTACGCGATTGTGTAGATCATCTAGCTATTTTTGAACGCCCGCCAGATTCTCAAACCACCGGAATATTGCAGAAAATACAGCGATTTGGGAGATTTTTGCAGCAGGGAACACCGCCAAGTGTACTTAACCGCTACTCAGTTGAGATGCAAACATGGGTTAATAACTGGGTGGAAGCGGGAAAATGTGATGTAATTACTTGCGAACATAGCGTCAATGAAATTTATGTGCAGCCACATTTTCAGAAACAGCTAAAAACTATAGTTAATGTTCATAGTTCTGTTTATGCTACCTGTCGGAACCAACTAGCAACAGGCATTTCAGAAAATTCACTCAGAGACAAAATTAATCTGCCACTTTTGTGGCGTTATGAGCAAAACTACTGCGCTAAATTTTCGGTAATTGTTGCGACAACAGAAGAAGATAAAATTCAACTACAAGAATTTAACCCCAATAGCGAAATTGCAGTTATTCCCAATGGCGTAGATTTAGTTTCTTTCCCTAACCGTACCATCGATCCAGGAGGACATCGCCTAATTTTTATTGGTGCAATGGATAATTTAGCAAATATTGATGCTGTCTGCTTTTTCAGCAACGAAGTTTTGCCAGAAATCCAAAAATTCTATCCCGATACAACTTTTGATATTGTCGGTTCTCATCCAGTGGCAGAAGTTTTAGCACTTGATAAAAAACCAGGAATTAATGTGCTTGGGCGTGTACCTTCAATGGCAGAATATTTACATCAAGCCACCATCTGCGTTGTCCCGATGCGGACTGGGTTTGGTATTAAAAATAAAACTTTAGAAGCAATGGCAGCTGGTATACCTGTAGTAGCCAGCGATCGCGGCTTAGAAGGATTAGCTGTAGATGCTGCTAGTCATCCATTACGGGCATTACGAGCCAATAAACCAGCAGAGTACGTCACCGCTATTAGTCAACTATTCGATCGTCCACATCTGCGTTCAGAATTGTCTCACAATGGCAGACAACTGGTAGAAACAGAATTCACTTGGGATATTGCTGGTAAAAGCTATGAACAAGTTTGTCTTGGGAGAGAGTAATACTAATTCGTCATTAGCACATACATAAAAATGCTTGCTCTGACCAAGATCCCATCACTAACTTTAGATAATTTTTAATTGTTCTTTCTTGTCTCTGTGGGACAAATATGTGTAGAGACGTTGCAATGCAACGTCTCTATATCGCTTGTGCAAATTATCTTATCTAAATCGTATTGGTTTTTAGTTAGCTGGTGAATAAGCACGTCAATTATTGTCAAATTTAGTCGAACAACCTAACACAAGTAATTTCTTCTGCTTACGCTTCTTCTTATTTTTGAGAGTAATCAAATAATTATCAACGTAGCGAAAAGCAGCTGCACCGTCGTAATCAGCAATAGCTATAGCTTGCAAGAAAACCTTTGAGGGAATTTCAAACCCTAAAAATTTTTCTGTTAAGATTAATAAATCTTCATCTGTGGCAGGAAAAGTAGTTTCTTCTGCCCCTTCTGAATCAGAAAATATATCATCAATTAATGCTTTATACACTTTGTACCTCCCCAAAAGCATAAGATGCAAAGCCTGTAATGAAGTTTAGCTGCTGATCGCGAGTTTGTAAGTTAACAGGGAGTTCAGTACCAGGACATCCGATTTCTCGTAAAATTTCCAAACAATAAACACCGAGTTGAGTGTATGGAGCTTGCTCCAATTGTTGAGCTACTTCTAGAGCCATCTCCAGATTGACTTGGATAACCGTCTTTACAGGGTTGGTCATAAATCCGCCCTAATAAACTGGATGCTCTAAGTTTTGATCACAAGCACAAATAGCGTAACGGTGTTTTTGCGGAATTTATGAAGAGAGTAAATTAAAGTATCAGCGCATTTGCGGTAATGTACCCAAAGTTATGCAACTAGGCCCAAAGCTAGGCAATTTCTATCTAAGTGCGATCACTTGCACTCGTATGCATAAACTTATACAAATATTTCTAGATTATTGCCAATATACTTACTTTTTGTGGGGTAAGCCGCAAAGCCCACCCCACAATATTGGATAATTTATTTGTTATAAATCTCTAATATTTAGTCTTGCACAGTAGTTTAACAGAAGCCACTACCAGATTGCATCCCTTCTGCCTCCTGCCTCCTGCCTTCTTCACGCTTTGACCTTAGCTTTAGACCAGACACCATTTTCATCTTCATCATATTGCTGGTGAATAGTCTCCCAAGCAGCTTGTTCGGCTGTGAACTCGTCACTTCTTTCATTGAATACAGCATTATAGCGCTCGATGAATGTACTCTGAGCTTCATCAAAAAGATGAGCGCAAACTTCAGGAGACAAGTCTTCTGGACTGTTGCACTGTCCAGAACAAGAATGAGCGAAATGTTTTTTCAATCGGATGAATTTCTTCGCCACCAGCACTTTCAAGCAGCAATTGAAATTCGCCAGTGCGATCGCTCGGAACTTCTGCCATCACGAAAAATTCGCCAGCTTGTAAGCGAGTTTGGTAAATAGCTGCTTTATCTTCTGGCATCCCCAAAGTGGTTAAGACCAATACTAAACCAGCGCTTGCACTACCTGCGATCGCTCGCTAGCAGCTCCCAACAGTACTGCACCAATAGGCCCTGCTGCCACAATTGGGTCGACAAAGGGAATAAACAATACGCCTACACCCGTAAGCAAGCTGAGAAAGGACTGAGAAAGGAACCAAACAAGGAACCAAAAACTGCTCCTGTTCTCAAACCTTTGAGAATCATATCTTTTTTACTAATAAAGCCAGCGATTCTGGTTTCCAACTGGAAATTTCTGCCCATGACCGAAATATGATCTCTAGGCACACCCCTGTCTAATAAACGTCAAATTACATCATCAATTTGCTTTTGCTCTTTGAACACAGCAGAAATAGTACGTTCTGCTTTATATACTTCTGGCACTTAAAAACTCCTTGTATTATGTTCTTTTTGCAATGAAGATGACCAATCAATTTTGGATTTTAGATTGACTGCACTCATCAGAGGGAGCCACTGCGGTAGACGGATTTCCCGGCATAAAGAAGCCAGGCGTGTGGTTCGATCTCCCGACTTGAGAGGACTGGCGTCAAGTGGTGTTGGCGCATGAGCCAATTTTTAATTCCAAAATCCAAAACTGGCAGGGTGAATGATGTAGATGCAGGCAGATTAATTCTTTCACATCAATTGAGGGAAGAATTAATCCTCCCTCAACTGATGTCATATGCAGCCATCCTTAACTCAGATGTTATGAGCTATACACCTACGGGAGTCTTAGCCCCTTCTGCTGGCTGTCTACCATCTGAGTCTATTGCCTCGCCTTCAATAAATGAACGCAGCATCCAAGCTATCTCTTCATGCTGTTCAAGTAGTCCAGTTAAAAAGTCGGCTGTTCCCTGATCGTGAAACTTTTCACCAGACTGATCCAGATGGTCTCTCAAATTGCGAATAACCTGCTCGTGATCGTCCACTAAATTAGCTACCATCCCTGTTGCTGTGGGCACACTCCCAGCATGTTCCTTGAGGGTAGCAATCTTGAGAAATCCCTCCAATGAACCAACTGGATAACCGCCCAAAGCACGAACCCGCTCTGCCAAAGCATCAATATTTATAGTCAGCTTTTGGTAGTGTTCTTCCCAAAGCTGGTGCAAAGAGCGGAACTGAGGGCCAACTACATCCCAGTGGTACTTTTTGGTTTTCACCAGCAGTAAATAGGCATCTGCCAAATCTTGATTTAACAGATTAATTACACCTTGACGTTGTTCGTCCGTCAAACCAATGTTTATCGCACGCATTGTTTTCCATCCCTAAGCAAACTTATTTATTAATTTGCCAAATTTTCCACATAATCCACATCAACCAAAGGAAATATTATGAGTTTAGATTAATTCTTACATTACATAGTTATACCTATGCCTTAATAGGTAGTGGTCTTCAGTCGAGAGACAATTTATCAATTTAGCTACATATCCTTGCTTTTTATCAGCTAAAAAAATAAATAGAGATATTAATATAATAAGTAGTAATGGGTAATTGCTTTTACGCAATCACCCATTACTAATGATAAATTACCAAGGTATTAACTCTGTTACTTACCTGTAACTTTATCCAACACATTCTTTATATTTTCTTCCACAGAGGTAGCACCCCCTGAATTTTCTGGACGCTTCTGCTTGTCAATATCAGCCGCTCCCTGAACCTCATTGAGTCCTTGGTTGGACTCCTCTTGAACCTGTTTCAATCCTTGTGGTGGTTCTTTGGCGGCTTCGTCAGTTTTGCGCTGAATGTCAAGCAGTTGTGTAGTAGCTTCGGTAGGCTTACTTTGGTAGCTATCGATCGCAAAAGCAGGAAAAGCATTAGAGAATAATACTAGGGCACAAGTAAAACCCACTACTAAAAAACGTACTGGACGGAAAATAGATAAAACAGAAGCAATCGTCTTCATTTGAAATCCTCGATAACAGCTTTAACAACGCACAACTTTACACTGAAAGAGGGAAGCATATACCTTTACTTAACAATTTTAAGCAATAATAAAACTGGCAAGCTCCGTTTCAATTTAAAAATTCTTGAAAAACGAACCTGACGAATAAATTTCTTTTTTCTTTCTGGATTAGATTAGTAAGGGATAATAAGCAAATATCACCTTAACTCTTTAGCAAAATCATTAGATTTCACAAAATCATTAGATTTCATAATTGAAATTCTTCGTTTCAGGTTGCCTGTTTACACTTTTACTTTGAAAAAGCTAAGGTCTGCATCAATCTCTAGAATGAAGTTTACTGCATCTTAAGTTGCAATAAAATCAGTCTCTAGGTATATCGACTTAATCTAGTTTTGGCAAGTTAATGGCTCCACTATTTATGTTCAGTTAGCTCGACTTTATCCAATCAAAGGAATTTCAGGAATATGCATTTGAGAGGAAATTTGTAAAGTATCGATTTATATAAAGATTCTCCTTAATCCCTTTCATAAAAGGAGAAAAATAAATCTTTTTTTTAAACTTGATAAGTCTGCCTTATTACCTTTTCTATTGAACTTACCCGATGGAACATTTCTATTAATTCATGGGATCTTGTTTTTCGCTTTGCCAGCATTACTTTTAAGGGCGTTAAATAATGAACATCTGGGTCATCTCCTAAAGCAACTTCGGCTGCTTGCAAGACTTTTGTCGCATTCTCAAAAATCTCTTCATTTTCAAACGCTTCTTTTGCAGAAAGTTGGTGTAATGCTGCATCGGGTACAGTTGCTCTACCCGATAAGGTTTCATCTAACACCAAACCTTTCAATAATATCAGCAAAGCCGCATAGATTAAAAAATCATCACAACTATCACAAGCCTTAAATTCAATGCGTCCCACTTCAGCCGGAATGCGGGCAATTTTTGTTAAGGCAGGTATGCTATTAATCAGTTGTTCTTCTTTCTGAACAAAAACCAGAGTAGCTGGTCTTTTTCCAGTTCTGATAAATGTTCGTACCGATAGTCCATCCCATAAACCTCCATTATAAAAGGGAGAGCTATAACTAAAAGGAACGATATAGGGACTGTAATAAGTTAACTTTTTGCCAATATCAATCACAGCTTCAGTTGAGAAATCTGCCAGTGAAATATTTAAATCTGGCCCATAAGATACCATGTGAATATTAGCAGTTTGTTCGTCAGGATAAGCTTCTAACTGTTTGATTTCATAATTGTTTAATGGGGGTTGAGGCTCAAAAGCTGGATTGTAGGGATTGAAACTAACCAAAACTGGTGATAAGCCAAAGTCAGCGGCAACCTCACGTAGTAAGTCAAAACTTTCTGATAATTCAGTAATAGCGCCTTGAATATTAGAATGGATAGTTGTTCTAATTTCAATACCTTTAACGTGACAGTCTATCACTTGATCGGAATCTGCAAATCTTTCAAATCCCTCAATGTACCATCTCTTCATCTTAATACCCGCATCACCGACGCGGAGTTGAGGATAGTCACTGGGGTATGTAGGTAGCCTTTCAATAATTTGATTGAAATCAGCAAACTTTATGTGGGAAAAATCAGCAAACTTTCCCTCATTGTTTAAGAACGCGACTTCATGTTCAATGCCAAAGAAAAACATTATATATACCTTAATTTTTTAGAGTTAACCTAATTTCACCAATGCCAAGCGATCGCAATGCCATAGAGAAGGAAGTAACATCAGTAAACGATTCATTATAGAAAAGCGTCGGCGATATTTAGCTGGCAGGTTCGCATACTTAGAAAACTCCATCACTCTGTAGCGTAAATTACAGTCTTGAACCTGATGAATATTTGAGATACTCCAATTGAATTAACTTTAAGTAGAAAAATTCTCAATAACAGTACAAATGGATTTTACCTTAAGACCGACTATTGCGATTTGAAAACTTCTCTGATTTATTTTTCTGTGCTGCTTCCACTATCTTCATAGTCACTGGTTAGAGTAGCGTAGTAGTGACTGAGGAAAGCTTGAGACGTGAGTTTATGACAAGTACCGTTCAATCCCCCTACAGCAGCGAACAGATTGGCGCTTGGTTGCGTGGACTGCTTACTATTGCTTGGGCTGATGGTAATTTTGATGATCAAGAACAGGAATTAATTGCCAGCATCACCAAAAATGAATTAGCTCCTAAGATTAAATGCGACTCACTAGAGATAATTACCCCAGAGGAATTAGCCGCAGCGTTGGGTAAAGGTACACCAGCCGCGGAAAATTTCTTAAGGACAGCGGTGATGGTAGCGATCGCAGATGGTACTTATTCTCCCAGCGAAGATGAGGTTCTGCAACAGTTCTGTCAAGCCTTGGAACAGCCAGAGAAGTTACTGGAAGCCCTTCGCCACACTCTGGAACACCCACAGCAAATTACCCCCACTATCGCCAGCACTGGGCTAACAAAGCGTCAAATCAATGCCCTACACTCCCTGCAAGACTGGCTCAACGGGCTAGATATCCAAGACCCAAGAGTCGCTCGCTTTTTGTGTAAAATGATTCCCGCCCAGTGTCCTTTTGAACGAGATGTCATTCTATTTGGACGCAAGATTGTGCATATCCCACCGATGTGTAAAATCAACCCGTTATATGAGCAACTGGTAGGCTTACGTTTCCGCGCACTCTCCTATTTGGCAGATAAATGCGGTGAAGATGTTTCACCATATATCTGAGTAGGGAGTGGGGAGTGGGGAGTAGGGGAGCAGGGGGGAGAATAAAAAATTACCTCTTTCTCCTCTGCCCAATGCCTACTTGCCCTGAGCGTTCGCGTAGCGTCCCGCAGGGAAGGGATGCCCAATGCCCAATAAATAGTTCAGTAGTTGAGTAAAAAATCTGACTCTGCTTTTAGGAATACTTGATTTATTCACCTGACTAATCTAGAACTCAGGCATTATCAATATGAAATGGATGAAACCATCTCTATATTTTGTACCCTTTTCCTTACCTTTGTATTTGCTTTCTACTTTAACAGCACGGGCTAAAAGCCCCGTTACTGCTAACAGCACTTAGCACTAAATATTATGTGGGCAAAGCTGAAACCGCAAATCTGGCAATGGCGGGGTGTTTTTCCGATTTTTGAAGCTAATGATGGAGGTTACGCCCGAGCTGATGCTGGGAGTTATCAAGTGCTGTTGAACTACCGAGGAGGAATACAGCATGGCAATTTTCTGGCGTTTTTGGCTGGTTGGTGGATTCCTGTTATATCTTCATTGCTAGCTTTTGGAGGTTCTGTGTTGGCGTACGGTGAGCGTCTTGTAGAGAAGCTCACCGTACCCCTACGGGGAAGCAAGCTACGCGTAGCGTCTGTCTACGACACGCTGCGCGAACGTAGAGAAGGTATCGCACTCACTCAGTATATTGCCCAAAGTGCTACTGGGATGCGAAAAACTCTCGGTCGCTATCTAACTGATGAAATCGTCGCCAATATCCTCGAAACTCCTTCTGGGTTAAAGCTAGGAGGAGAACACCGAAAAGTTACGGTTCTCGTATCTGATTTTAGAGGATTTTCGGCTATTTCTGAACAATTGCCTCCTGAAGAAGTAGTAAAGATTTTGAATCTTTATCTGGGAATAATGACAGATGGGATTAACCAGTATAAAGGCACGATTAATACAGGTGAGGCTGTAACGGGAAATGTTGGTTCTCAAAAACGCGCTCAATATACAGTTATTGGCAGTCATGTTAATTTGGCTGCTCGAATTGAATCTTATACAGTGGGAGGGCAGATTTTAATTTCCGAGAATACCTGTAAGGATGCCAATATTGACCTACAAATTGCTGGAGAACTACAAATAGAATCCAAGGGTATAAAACACCCTGTGACAATTTGTGAAATTCGTGGCATTGGCAGTAAATATAATTTATTCTTGCCTAAATATGATGAGAAAATAATCGTTCTCACTCCAATAGTACCTGTGGAATACATCATTTTGCAGGGAAAACATGTAGTGGGAACAGTATTTATGGGGGAATTGATTAGCCTCTCAGAAAAAGGAGCGCAGCTGCAATCGCCACATTCTTTAGAACTCTTGAGTAATCTCAAACTCAAGTTATTGATTGAAGCAGAAATGCCTACAGAAGAAGATATCTATGCCAAGGTGATCGAACAGTCTAATGTTGACGAGCATCTTTTTCTGCTTCGGTTTACAGCAGTTCCCCCAAAAGCGATGTCTGACGACAAGGCGCTAGGCATCTACGCAATTCTTAATGCACTGCATCAGCTTGGGTGAGATTAGAGCATCAATATTGAAATGATAACAAAGGGAGGTGTCTGTAAATAGGGTAAACCGAAAAAGTAGGTAGTCTAGCTTTTTTTAAAACAGTAACAATTGTTGCTGATAGAACCAGGCGATCGCGGTAATATTTTGGACTTAAGCCCGATCTAGCTCCAAGAACTCCTTAATAATTCGTAATTCGTAATTTATAGTATGAAGCAACTAAGTTGAGTTGTGGAGTTCAAAATATGATTTCTTCTAAAACTGAGATTCAATTACACCCAAAAGGCAAATGACAAACGGAAAGAACTTTCAGAAATTAGTAGAACTTGCAAATGATTATGGAATTATTTGCGAACCAACACCAGAAGAATGTTTGATTGCATCCTTGCCTGGAGACGATGATTTCTTATTAGCTTTTACTTGGTCTGGTACTGTTGAGGGAGAGCCGCCAGAGCATGAATTAATCGCAATTAGTGTACAGGATATAGTCAAAGAAGTTACCGTTGCAGCTTGGCAGATTCCTTTTTATTTATTCGGAAACGTTTTAAGGCAGGCTCAAATGCTTGTCGCGGCCCACAAAGATTTTGTTAGCTAAGAGACAAGTTTTGACTAAAAATTACTATCCCTGTCATCTGTGGCAGGGATTTTTATTGGAACTACTGCTTTAAAAATTTAGAAAATATTCTCTGTTGACGGCTCATCAGTTATAGCAGTTCCCATTCAGATGGGCTACAACATTATATCGTGGGGTGTAGGGGTACGGCACTGCCCATTGGTGTCAACTTAACGTGAAAGTTAGGTTTAGCAAGAGTTCTAGGGTTGCCCTCATCCCCTAACCCCTTCTCCCATGTTAGGAGAAGGGGAACTGGAGAATTTGCTCCCCTCTCCCGATTGGGAGAGGGGCTGGGGGTGAGGGCAAAACTCATGCAGTCAGGATATTTCAGCTTAAGTTGACACCAATGGGCACTGCCGTGCCCCTACGGATGTACCTCACGCAAACAAGAAGCGCTATATCACTAAAATGCTATAACTTAAAAAATTAAAGCTTTAGTAACTACAACTTCTTCTGTATGAGAGCTGATTCGTAAAGAAAATCTAAAGAGAAATGAATCTAGCTTGACTCAGGTTATAGGCTAAATCGAATGCAGTTAGATTGTTGCCAATGAGTCGTCTAGCAGTAATTGAGAACCAAAAACACAAACCCTACCCAAGTGATTTAAGCGATAGCGAATGGTTAATTATCAAGCCCCTTCTACCCACACCTAAAGGATTTGGGCATGCTGTAGAAGTAGATTTACGAGAAATTTTGAATGCCATTTTCTACGTGTAATGGACTGGAGTCAGTGGGAAATGCTACCTCATTATCTTCCTCCTTACACAACGGTGTATGGCTACTTTCAGAAATGGCAATGCAAAGGTATTTGGCAACAAATTCACGACCAAGTGCGCCATCAATTGCGACAGGATTTGGGGCGTGCCGAACAGTCTACTGTAGCGATGGCTGATTCTCAGTCGGTGAAGACAACAGAAAAAAAGGAGCCAGTGTGTTGGGCGGCTGTGCCGACTTGAAGCAACTGGCGTGGGAGGTCTACGGCTTTGACGGTGGTAAGAAAGTTAAAGGGCGTAAGCGGCATATCGTCGTAGATTCTCAAGGGTTGTTGATTGGTGTTTTAGTTACTGAGGCAAATGCTTCAGAACGTCTAGGTGCTGTGGTGGTACTGGATGAAGCGGCCGAGGAATTGTCTAAATTGGAAGTTGTTTGGGTAGAGCAGGGCGATTCGGGAGAAAACTTTGCTCAAGCCGTTAAGAAGGTTTGTAATGAAAACGTTCGTGTTGAGGTGATTGAACGGATATCGAAAACATTTGAGCGATTGCCCAAACGATGGATTGTGGAAAGGACATTTGGGTGGCTCAATCGATTTCGCCGTTTGAGTAAGGATTATAAGTTGTACACAGAGTTAAGTGAAGCCATGATTTATGGCTCATTAATTCGTCTGATAATTAAGCGAATGGCATCTTAAGATTTTGTTTACGAATCAGCTCTTAACTACAGAAGAAGTTGTAGTTAATAACGTTCCTAGTGTAATAAGTAAGGCTTAAGCTGTTGTTATCGATCCTGAAGCTGTGGTTAATAACGTTCCAAGTGCTATAAGTAACGCTTAAGCTGTTGTTACTACGGCTGATGTTGTGCTTATAAACATTTAAGTTGTCGTTAAGACACAAGAAGTTAATCTTCTCAGTTTTTACCTTCTATGTCTAGATTTTTAACCGCCTGCTACTTAAATGCTACTTAAAACGCTAGCCTTGAAGAATCCAGCCACTTACATACATTGCATCATGTTACCTAAACCTAAAAAGCACTGGACACCTTCAAATTGGGCAAGTTGGAAGCCTTTCGGGATTGGCGAACAGTACCCTAACAACTATTGGGAAGTATTTCGGGCAATCTGGCTATCTCGTGACAAACTACCATACACGTGGAATATTCTCGATAAAGGTGTCTGCGATGGTTGCGCTCTCGGAACAACCGGGATGAAAGATTGGACTTTAGATGGAATTCATCTTTGCAATGTCCGGTTGCGGCTGTTGCGGATGAATACAATGCCAGCTTTTGACCCTGTACTACTAGAGGATGTTTCGCAGTTGCAGAAGCAAAAAAGTGCCCAATTGCGCGACTTGGGAAGACTCCCGTACCCGATGATTCGTCAACGAGGTGAAAAAGGCTTTCGCCGTGTGAGTTGGGATGAAGCTTTAGAGGTAATTAGCGATCGCATCCGCACAACTACACCAGATCGTCTCAGTTTCTATGTTACCAGTCGCGGTACTGTCAACGAAACTTATTATGCTACCCAAAAAGCTGTGCGGGCAATGGGAAGCAATAATATTGATAACGCTGCCCGCATTTGCCATTCTCCCAGTACAGCAGGATTGAAAGCTGCTTTGGGTGCAGGGGCTACCACCTGTTCTTATAAAGACTGGATTGGCACTGATTTATTAGTCTTCATTGGCTCGAATGTTGCCAATAATCAGCCTGTTACCGTTAAGTATCTCCATTATGCCAAGAAAGCTGGCACTAAGATTGTAGTCATTAACACTTACCGTGAGCCAGGAATGGAGCGCTACTGGGTGCCCTCAATTGTAGAAAGTGCCGTTTTCGGTACAAAGTTTGCCGAAGACTTCTTCTTAATCAATATGGGCGGGGATATAGCATTTTTAAATGGCATTATTAAACATATAATTGCTAACAACTGGGTAGACCAGTCATTTATTAACTTACATACAGTTGGTTTTGCTGAACTCAAAACATCTTTAGAAAACCAGTCTTGGGAAGAATTAGAGCGGCTTTCTGGAACATCCCGCGAGGAAATGTACGCTTTTGCCAAAATGGTCAAAGAAGCTAATAAAGCCGTATTTGTTTGGAGTATGGGCATTACTCAGCATGAATGCGGTGAAGATAATGTGCGGAGTATCATCAACTTAGCTCTCACCAAAGGTTTTGTCGGTCGGGAAGGCTGCGGTTTAATGCCAATTCGCGGTCACTCTGGGGTGCAGGGTGGTGCAGAGATGGGATGTTACGCGACAGTATTTCCTGGTGGTAAACCTATCACCCCAGAAAATACTGCCGAATTGAGTCAACATTGGGGCTTTGAAGTGCCAGCAAGTAAAGGTTTAATTGCTCCAGAAATGATTCACGCTGCACATCAAGGGGAAATAGAAGTGTTGTTTTCCGTCGGTGGGAATTTTTTAGAAGTGCTGCCAGAACCAGATTATGTAGAAGCGGCGCTGAAGAAAATACCGCTACGGGTACATATAGATATTGTTCTCTCTAGTCAAATGTTGGTGGAACCTGCTGATACTGTGGTGCTGTTACCTGCGACAACTCGTTACGAAATACCAGGAGGAGTCACAGAAACTAACACCGAACGCCGGGTAATTTTCAGTCCAGAAATTCCGGGGCCACGCATTGGGGAAGCGCGTCCAGAGTGGGAAGTGTTTTTAGAATTGGCAAGGCGGGTAAAACCAGATTTGGCAGATAAGCTGGCTTTTGCTGACACCGCTGCTATCCGTCAAGAAATTGCTCAAGTTGTCCCCCAATATGCTGGTATTCAACACTTACAGCAAGCTGGCGATCAGTTTCAATATGGTGGCTCACATTTGTGCTTTGGTTGGAATTTCCCGACAGCCGATGGGAAGGCACACTTTGGCGTATTATTGCCACGCCAAAGAGAATTACCAGAAGGCTATTTCTTATTAGCAACCCGCCGAGGCAAGCAATTTAATAGTATGGTGCAGGAACGCAAGGATGCCATTACTGGGGCGATGCGAGAGGCGGTGCTAATGAATGCTGCTGATGCGGCATTGTTGGGTTTAAAAGATTGCGATCGCGTCATTCTTAAGAATGATTTAGGCGAGTTGTTATGTCAAGTATACATTGCGCCAATTCAGTCAGGAAACTTGCAAGTACACTGGCCAGAAGGCAATGTGCTACTAGATAAAAGTAAGCGATCGCTGGAAGGTGTACCTGATTATAATGCGATCGTGCGGTTGGAAAAAATCTGAATCAAGTCTCATTTTCCCAGTTTTAACAAAATTAACTTGCATTAAGACTACCGCAAAGATGAGCATCTCTGCGGTAGTTCTAAGTTAACAACTATTAAAGTAGAGCAAAAACAGCCAAGTCTAGCTTAATTTGCTACTTTCAGTTATCCCCAATTCTAGAAAGTATTGAGAGTTCTGGGACTTAACTAACCGAAGGTTTGCACCACAGTCAGCAGGAAATTAATCCGCTGCTCAAACTCTAGCTTTTTGATCGATGCAACAAATTCATCCGTTTCACCAGGCAGTTGATAATCAGACGGTACTTGAATGATGGTTCCATTCTCCATTCCTTCTGCCAGCAGCAGCCAAACGTCTAATCTGGAATTGGCACTTAGAGCATTATAGGCTTGGCTGATTTCGTTAGCTGCACCATTAATAATGTCGCGTTGCCCTTGCAGTTGCTCTTCTTTAGACAAGTCCAGGAATTTGTCAAACACTGCTTTGGCGGGAACTTCTATCCTTTCAGGAGGTGCAGGCTGTAGCTGCTCTTTAAGATCCAAGTAACCGAACCAAAGTAGGGCTAGCTGAGTATCTACATCAAACTGTTTAAAACTTTCTAAAGCCGGTTTTGTTGCTTCTTCAGCTGTGTAAGTCATAAAAAACTCCAACTAAGTTAAGGGTATTCTGATTTTGTTAGTTACTGTGAAAATTTGTTTTCAGTAGCTTCATATAACTTAACGAACAAATGGAAATGGATAACCCTACTTAGGGTAGGGATAGGATCACTACATAAGACAGATATAAATAACTTAAGTTGCTAGTTACAAAAATGCCTGCTTCGATGTATATGGAAGCTAAGTAACGTCTGTGACTCTAAGCGATCTGAAAGGGTTCCTGATTATAATGCATAAAGTACGCTTAGAAAAGCAAACCTAATATTAACGCTTTCCGACTGCGACGTTCAAGTTAACATCACTCCAAAACTTGCAGCCATGTCTGTCGCCAAAGATTTTGAAACCCCAGAAGATGTTATATTTCCACCTGGGGATTTAGAAAGTAACGAACCACCATTAGAAACATACCTACATTTGCAGCAAATGCTGCTATTGATAAATGTCTTGATTGGTGGTGGCGAGACCACAATCGCTTTAATGACTACTTTGCTGCGGGGAATATTAGCATTCATTACAGTCCACGCCAGCGTAAATCCGAAGACTTTTGGGGGCCAGATTTCTTTGTCGTTTTAAATACTGAACGCAAACCCCATGATAGTTGGGTTGTTTGGGAAGAAGACGGCAAATATCCGAATTTGATTATAGAACTGCTTTCAAAGTCAACCGCAGCGACCGACAAGGGCTTAAAAAAACAAATTTATCAAGATATCTTTCGCACTCCTGAATATTTCTGGTTTAACCCCAAGAATCTAGAATTTGCTGGGTTTATTTTGGTGGGTGGTACGTATCAACCTATAGAACCCAACCCACAAGGATTGTTGTGGAGTCAGCAACTAAGTTTGTACTTGGGCGTTCATGAAAATCAATTACGCTATTTCAATGCGGAAGGACAGTTAATGCCCACATCTGAAGAAATTGCCCAGTGGGAAGCAGAACACGCCCAACAAGAAAGACAACGCGCCCAACAAGAAAAGCAACGTGCTGAACGCCTAGCAGCAAAACTGCGAGAATTGGGTGTTGACCCAGATACGATTTAAAGTCGAACAGATATTATCCGAGAAAGAAGAATAGAATTTTATTGCCTGAATGCTTTATTGGATGTATTAGGGTTGCATTTGGCAGTAACAGTTAAGTTAAGCTAGATGTTAAAACTCAAACTACTGCTACGGTAAGTTTTTATCACCCATATCACCCTAAAACTTGCAGCCATGTCCGCCGCCAAAGATTTTGAATTCCCAAATGATGTAATATTTCCTCTAGGGGATTTAGATAGTGACGAACCACCTTTGGAAAGCGAATTACATCTACGCCAAATAATTTTGCTATTGCAATCTTTGGAATTGTGGTGGCGAAACCGCAATGACTTTTACGCTGCGGGGAATCTAACAATTTACTACAGCCAACGCCAGAAGAGGTCAGAAGAATTCCGGGGGCCAGATTTTTTTGTAGTGCTGGGATGTCAACGCAAAGTTCGTAAAAGTTGGGTTGTTTGGGAAGAAGATGGGAAATATCCCAACATAATTGTAGAGCTTCTCTCGAATTCTACAGCCGCAACTGACAAGGGTTTGAAAAAACAAATTTTTCAAGATATCTTTCGCACACCAGAATATTTTTGGTTCGATCCCAATAATTTAGAATTTGCTGGCTTTATCTTGATTGGCGGTAGTTATGAACCGATAGAACCTAATCCTCAAGGATGGCTGTGGAGTCAGCAGTTAAATTTGTACTTAGGTGTTTATGAACATAAATTGCGCTATTTCACTGCGGAAGGGAATCTAGTTCCTACACCGGAAGAAGTCGCAGAACAAGAAAGACAACGTGCTGAACAAGAAAAGCAACGCGCTGAACGCCTAGCAGCCAAATTGCGAGAACTGAACATTGACCCAGATACCATGTAGGCTTACTCTAAAAATCATGGAAGTTCAACCAAAAGAGATCAGGAATTACTTAACATATAACGGTATAAATCCTTTATTTGAGTGGTTTGACTCTTTGGGAGATAAAAGAGCAAAGGCTAAAATCAGAGCAAGGCTTGACCGAGTAGAAGCAGGTAATTTTGGTGATTGTAAATCAGTGGGAGATGGAGTTTTTTAACTAAGAATAGATTACAGTTCTGGCTATCGTGTTTACTTTGGGCAAGAAGGGTCAGCAATTATTATTCTTTTGTGCGGTGGCGATAAAAATACTCAAGAAAAAGATATTAATAAAGCAAAAGAATATTAGGAAGATTATAGGAGTAGAGATGATGTCTAAAAGCGCAAGCTATCATGAAAAACTGAAGACCTCAACGACCCATTAGAAGCCGCAGCTTATATCGAAGTTGTTTTAGAAGAAGGCGACCCGAAAATGTTAAGTAAGGCTCTGAAAAATGTGATTGAGGCACAAGGTGGAATTGATAAGCTTTCTGTACAAGTTAAGGAAGTTTATGACAAACTCGAACAGATATTAGCCGAGAAAGAAGAAAGAAATAGAATTTTATTGTCTGAGTGCTTTGCTGGATGCATTAGGGTTGCATTTGGCGGTAACAGTTAAGTTGAGATGAAACCTACAAGCATAATTACAAATAATTACTATCATTTATTCTCGACAACCTCTAAACCTGTCTTAGCTACTGATTTAATATCAACATTCTGATTGTTTAGCAGCACTACTATAGTGGTATTCTCATTGGGTAAATATGCAAGCAATGTTGCGAAGCCATAAGCTATACCACTATGCCCAATTGCTTTTGCCAAAGGAGATGAAAACCTTTCTACACCCAACCCGTAGCTATAGTCTGCGCCATTATCTTTAAATTTCAGCATTTCTTTGATCATCTTTGAGGAAAGTAAGGTTTTTTTGACAAATAACGCTTTGGCGAACTTCGCTAAATCCTCTGCTGTTGAAACCAATCCACCATCTCCCAAACCATTGCCATCATTGACTGCGGCGTAGCTATCTAGCTTACCATCTTTATTGCGATCGCTATAACCTGTAGCGACTTCTCCAATTATCGGTTCGCGCAATTCTGTGAAGGTATGTTTTAATCCTAATGGTTTTAAAATCTGACTGCGGATTGCTTGGGCGAGAGTTCCCCTAGTGATATTTTCGACAATCAGTTCCAAAAGAATGTAGTTGCAATCAGTATAAATAAATTTTTCTCCGGGATTTGCCTGCGGTTCTTCTTCATACATATACTGAATCGCTTCTCTGGCTGTCCAAGGCTGTGAGCGACTTCTTTTCGCTGTAGCTTGAATAAACTCTTTTGTTTCTAGGTATTCAGCAACACCACTGGTGTGGTTGAGGAGTTGACGAACTGTAATTTTGTCGCTGTTGACAATATGAGGAGTGATGTCTCTTGGTAAATAGGTTGCGATCGCCTGATCTAATTCTATCTTCCCTTGTTCCACTAATTTTAGTACAACCACCGCCATAAAAGTTTTACTCATACTGGCAATAGAAAAGCCATCTGTGGGTTTCATCCGGGTTTTAGTTGACAAGTTATTCACACCAGATGCTCCCAGCCAAGAACCTTTAGGTGTAGTAATATACATTACTGCACCAGGGATTTTCTGTTCTACAATTATCTCATTTAAAAGCTTCTGTAATTGAGAACTTTTTCCTACAGTGGAGGTAGATATGACTTGTTTAGCAAGGGATTTTTCAATTACTCTGTGACTAATGTTATTAGCTACTAAATATCCTGTAAAACCAAGGGAAATCACAAAGACTATTGCAAATAAAATTTTACTGAAAGCCAAAAGTTTTAGGTTCATTTTACTTCCTAAACAGAAACATAGCTGCTCTAGCTCAATGGCACAAAGTAGTTGGTAAGCATCAACCTGAAATCTGACATATAAATAGCATTACTTTGTTTCCAGATTAGTATCAAAATTTCAATTCATCAACTTTCACAAATATGAGAATCGTAACTAAAAGCAAAACCAAAGCCACTGTTTGGGTAGTGGAAAAAGGTCAAATACGGTCTCGTTTAGACCAACTTACCACCGAAGAACCTTTAGAAATTCGTCTTCTCCCTTTCCAGAAGACGGTAGCTGTAACAATGCGGACGCCAGGGGCAGATTTTGAACTAGCTGCTGGTTTCCTCTACAGTGAAGGAGTCGTTAGCCACAGAGAAGATATTCGACGTATCAGCTACTGCGTAGATGAATTAGTAGATGGTGAACAGCGCCATAATATTGTAAATGTGGAACTGCGGGATGGGTTGATTCCAGACTTACAGCCTTTGGAGCGTCATTTCTACACAAGTAGCGCCTGTGGAGTGTGTGGTAAAGCTAGCCTTGAAGCTTTACGTCTGCGAGGATGTCCAGTAATTTCTTCTGGTCCAACGGTAAAACCTGAAATCGTATACAGCCTACCAGATAAACTCCGGGCTGCTCAAGGTATCTTCACTGCAACAGGGGGTTTGCACGCTGCGGCTATCTTTGATGCGCAAGGACAACTGTTAAACCTGTGGGAGGATGTTGGGCGACACAATGCTTTGGATAAATTGATTGGTACAGCTTTGCTCACTGACGAATTGCCTTTAAATAATTGTATTGTTCTAGTTAGCGGACGCTCTAGTTTTGAGATTTTGCAAAAGTCTACAACTGCTGGAGTTCCTATTGTCTGCTCTGTTTCTGCTCCTAGTAGTTTGGCGGTGTCTGTCGCCAAGGAATTCGGGATTACCTTAATTGGATTCCTGCGCAGAGAACGGTTCAACATTTACACTGGTTTGCAAAGAATAAACGCTGCTTAAGAACACTTTTGAGGGTGTGTTACCGCCAAGCGTAACGCACCGCAAGTAGGGTGTGTTACCGTAACAGGGATGTAAAATCGACAGGGGAAAACGAGTCTACATGCACTGACTGCGGTTGCTGAGTTAAGCGGCGAAGATTGTTTGGAGTAAGTTGGAAATTTGGCAAAAGTTTAACTTAGGCTGTAGTGGATATAACAAGAGGGCATTCTAGGTAGCTAGGAGATGTCATAATCAAATTATTAGGTGCTTTAAGATCCACTGCAAGTCCCAACTATATCGCGTATATCAGCTAACAAAAGGAATAAAGATAAATGGATAGTGAAGTACAAGATAGTGATGTTATTGAAAAAGATGAAGATACTGCTGAAGAAGATAGAAGTGATAATGGTGGGTTGTATCCTTATGATCCAACTACAGCAGATATTGACATTAGAGAAGACCCTCAAACAGTTTTCGAGTTGATGAGAAAATATGATAATAAAAAACTGATCATTGATCCTGATTTTCAACGTAATCTAGTTTGGACACCAGAAAAGAAAAGTAAATTTGTCGAATCAGTAATACTTAACTTTCCATTACCTCCTTTATATGTTAATCAAACTGTAGAAGGTAAGTATATTATTGTTGACGGTTTACAAAGAACATCCACATTGCATCAATTTGTAAATGATGAATTTAACTTAACAGGCTTAGAAGCTTTAACAGATTTAAATGGATATAATTTTTCAGAACTTCAAGAGTTGCCAGATGACTATCAAACAAGAATAGAAGATAAAAAACTATATATATATATTATTAAACCTTCTGTGCCAGCCAAAGTTGTTTACGATATTTTTAATAGAATTAATACAGGTGGAACAAATCTTGAGCGTCAAGAAGTCCGAAATTGCATTTTTTCAGGTAAATCTACTAGACTCCTCAAAGAGTTATCAGAAAAAGACTATTTCAAAAGAGCTATTGATTATGGAATATCCCCTAGAAGAATGAAAGACAGGGAGGTTATCTTGCGCTACTTAGCATTTAAAATCTTTGATTATGAAATAGAATATCAAGGAGAATTGAGTGATTTTGTGGAAAATACAATGAAAAAACTTAATTTGATGTCAGATGAGAAAATAGATTTATTGAAAAATGATTTTGAGAGAGTTATGAATTTTAGTCTAGAGTTTTTCGGTAAAAGAAACTTCCGTTTACCTGCACAAGAAAGGAGAGGAAGAGTAAATATTGCTATTTTTGAATCTGTTTCTTATTTTTTCTCAATTAACAGTGATGATTTTCTACAAACAAATAAAAAAAATATCCAAGATAACTTTGATAAGTTACTACAAAATTCAGAATATATTGATGCTATAAGATATGCTACGAGTAGTAAAGCTAAGGTAATTACTAGATTTAAACTTGCACAAGAGGTTTTAGGAAGCGTATAATGATAACACAAATAGAATTAGAAAATTTTAAAGTTTTTAAAGAAAGAACATCTTTTCTATTAGGTCAAATAACTCTGTTAACAGGGATAAATGGATGTGGTAAGTCTACGCTTCTTCAGTCTTTGCTATTAATGAGGCAATCTATTGAGCATAATGATAGTGCGTCTCAAGTGGTATTAAATGGTAGTTGTGTCAACTTAGGTAGCTTTACAGATATTAAAAACAGTAGTACTTCCAGAAATGAGTCAATCAAGTTTATATACCATTATGAAGATAAACATATTCTGAATCTTAATCAAGAAGATAATCTCAAGCTTCACGGCTACACAGAATATGATTTTGAGGAAAATATTGAAGATGATATGGTAACTCAGATAAGCAATATTACTTTTTGTGCTCAAGGTATCATAAATTTTAATGGAAAAAAATCTGATTATGGATTTAAAGGAGTATACAAAAAGATTAAAGATTCAAATATTTTTAATATAAATAGATTTGATTTTAATGAAGGAAAGCGAGATGAATTACCAGAGCTAGTACCGGAACGAACAGGCTCTTGTCGTCTTCTTAATTTATTACCTTTCTATGGTGAGGGATATGACTTTAAAACCCCAGAAAAATACAACCTCAGATTGGATGTATATTCGTTACATAAATCTCTGTACTTTTACAAGATACATTACATTTCAGCAGACCGTTTAGGACCACAAGAATCTTACCCTAAAGCTACTTTGAACAAATTTCCAAATGTAGGAGCCAAAGGAGAATTTACAGTTAACTTACTCTATAAGAAGAGAGATGATTTAATCAATGAAAAGTTATGTCTAGGTCAAGATGCCAAAACTTTATATAATCAAACAGAAGAATGGCTTAACGAAATCTTTAATGGAGCAAAAGTCGAAATTCCTAGTTCTAATAGTCATATACTCGAACTTTTATTTAATACGAATAACTCAAAAGACCGTTTTAAACCAGCAAATGTTGGATTTGGGTATCATTGCATTTTACCTATTGTTGTTTCAGGATTGATTGCAAAAGAAGGAGAAGTGTTAATAGTAGAAAATCCGGAAGCGCATCTGCATCCAAGAGCACAATCTCGATTAGCCCAATTTTTAGCCAGAGTGAGCAGTTGTGGCGTACAAGTTTTTATTGAATCACATAGCGACCATATCTTGAATGCCTTGCGGATAGCCGTTCTTGATAAAATTATAACTCCCAAAGATTTAAGTATATTATATTTCCAGCGAAATCCAGAACAGCCAGTAGTGCAAATTATTGTTCAGCCAGATGGAGGAATTGAAGAATGGCCAGAAGGATTTTTTGACCAAATGGATAAAGATTTCTCTAGGCTTTTTGGAATGTAAGTAATGGAAATATTTATTAACGAAGTATCCCTAGAAGGACAGTTTATGACAGAGGCAGAATTCCGGGATGCTATAAAGATTTTTAATTCTATTTTTGAGTTAATCAATCAAAGAATTAAAGATAGAGAACTTTATAAAGAAGATAGCAATATATATGCTAACTATGAAGCAATCAAAGGATATAACTTCAATGCTAGTCTTAATCAACTGAAAGATAGATCCTTGAAAACTGCTTTTATTAATATCGTCTTCAATAAGTCAAATCCCAAACAATGGCGTACAGAGCAGTTGCATTCTTCAGAAGATTTATTTGATTGCTTAACTATTGACAATGATTATAAAAATGTTGGGGACACCTCTTTAGCGGAAGTAGCTGAACGAAAAATTCAAAACGAAAAAAAGGAATACTTGTTAGTTAATTTTATTAATTCTAATTTTAAAATTACTCACCCACATATTATTAAATGTTGTTTAATTACAGTTATTAAAAATAATTTAGAGGAAAATCAGATATGTATAGATAGTATTGATAGTAAACTAGCATTGGAATATTGGTTAGAAAATAAATTCAATCTAAGCTCACTAGAATATTCTCTAGACGCTACTGAATCGCCACGGGATGAACAAACACTTTTACGAGATACGACAAGATTTAGAAAAACATCATTTAGATATGATGGAAGATTTGTTTACTGTGAATTTACTACATCATGGTATTGGTATGTAGACAATTTGCATGAGGGTAAAGCTGCTCATTTAGAAGTTTTTGATAAAAGAGGATTTCATCTTGGAGAAGCTGATTTGCAAGGTAATATTGATACTGCTAAAAAAGATAAAGATAAAACTATTGATTTATCTTAGTAAATGCTTGTCCCTTAGCTATGTCTCTTCTTACTTGCGTTCCAGAAATCGGAAAAGTTTGGCGATCGCAATCCACAAGCCGATTAACTGCCCCTAGCACCTGAATTACGTGTTTTCTGTAAAATTCACTACAGTAAAAATGAGTAATTTTTTTTGATTTTAATTGTTTCAGGATGTAATCTTCGTGCTTTTGCTTAATCTCAGGAGTATCACCAACCTCAGTTGGCTCATCCCACGCTTTAATCACCTGGATTTGTGGATAAATTTGACACAGTCAATTCGCTCGAATTGTTAAAGGAATAGCAGTCATAAATCATCACAAGTACTTCATCCATCTCTGCTAAGGCTGTTTCAATCACTAATTGGTGCCCTTTATGGAGAGGCGCGTATTTACCTAGTGTGAGTCCGCATTAACTAGTCATAATTTTGACTTTCCATAAATACCTATTTTTGCCCCATGACTGCCGCTTTACAGCCAAAAAGATAAAGGCGTAAGCGTAGCCTACCCCAGGCATTGGCACTCTCTCTTTGGCGGAGGTATTGTTTTTCAGACAAGTTTTTTAATATTCCGAATGGCTCAAGTAGGAGTAAACTACGACATAGTTTACTTGGTAATACTGAGCAATGTATAGAAAGACTAAAAGATTTACTGCTATTTTTCTATTGGTGTTTTCTCTGATTGTTTCTATCAACTTTTCTGCGATCGCTCAAGATAGTTCAGGTATCCCTTCTGTAAATTTTGCATCGTCTCGCGCTTGTTATGTTCCTGCGACTCTCAGAACTGAACGAGTCATTGCTGATAACGATCGCAGCCAAGTTAAGATGGGCGATCGCATCAGGGTAAAAGTTAGAGGATTGTCAGCAGCAGCCATAAGTGCAACCCCTAAAGGCAATTCATTCGATCCTCGCCAATTAGTGTTGTACCTAAATGGCTATCAGCTAGAGAATGTCCACGGAGAACCAGTCAGCGTTATGGAGGAGGGTGAGGATCAAAAGAAAACTCTTAATAATGATTGGTTAGCTTTTCAGCTTGAACGTACTGATGTATCTGAAACTGCATGGAATTCGCTGCTTGGTGGCAGGCCCAAACCTAGTATTAATGCGATCGTTGGGGTAGGCTGTCCCGGCAAAGTTGCGATTTTGGTAAGCGATCCTCTGTCACCTCCTCAATTAAAAATAGTTCTGTTTTCGTGGCGATTTTGGCTTTGTTTGCTTCTAGTTATAGCTATTGTCTTGATATTTATCAGATATGGTCGAGACAGTCTACGTAGTGCTGGAATAGAAGGAATTTACTCTAAAAAAGAAGTAATCAATGGCCAGGAAGCGTTAATTACAAAAGAGTTTATGCCTGAAAAGGAAGCTCGTTCGGGAATTGCTAAGTATTTTCTTGGTTCAAATGAAGAGTATAGAAATCCCTTCAGCCTATCGATATCTCAACTTGCTTTCTGGACATTTCTGATTTTTTCTGCTTACCTGCTTATCTACGGCATAACAGGAGATTACACTAATATTTTAACTGGACAATCACTAGTTTTATTAGGAATTAACTCTGTAACTGCATTTGCTACTTCGTTAATTGATGGGCAGGGTAATGAGAAAAATAGAAAAGGTAGTCAAGGCGTTTCGGAAGGGTTTTTCACCGATATATTATCAGATATTAATGGAGTCAACTTTCATCGATTCCAAACATTTATTTGGACAGTTGCCATCGGACTATTTTTTATTTGGGAGGTGATTAAAAATCTAGCAATGCCAGAATTTGATGATACACTTCTGGCGCTACAAGGAATCAGTGCTGCAACATATCTTGGACTTAGAGGGCAAGAGCAGCATGGTATGACAAAAGATCCAGAACCTCCATCTGGAGAAGCTAACTTATCTCAACAACTGCCTACACCAGAAGACGAGCGCACTCCAACTAATACTTTGTAAGCTAGTTTTAAAGGTTTGTGGTCAGGACTTTAGTGCTTAAAAAATAAAGACTGAAGTCCTTACTACAAACTTGTTAATATGGGCAATAATTTAAAATATTATGATCAGCTAGATTTGCAATCATACCTTGTATGGTAGTTCTGCACGCACTTTCAGATTTCATCGACTGCGATTTTGCGATCGGCGACTCATCTTGTAGCTATTGGTACGAAGGGCATTGTTCCCAAAGTGGCGTAGGCGTAGCCCGTCGTAGACATCGCCTAAAATTACCCCGCACCTCAATGTCTGAAGCGATCGCCCACGGACTAATGCAACATCTTGCAAACAATGACTCTTATTCTCGTGAAGGCAAGATGTATGGAATACTATTGGTTGAACTGCCTAATGGCGAACAACGGGTACTAAAAGCTTTTTCTGGTCTTTTGAATGGTTGCAGTGTGGTTGAGGGCTGGGTGCCGCCAATTCCCGGACGAGACGAAGTTGCTTTTGAGGAAGCCCGTACTTTGGCTGAGTTGGACGCGATTAAGCAAGAAATTATTACTTTGAAGCAACTGACGGAACGTCAGCAGTATGAAATCCTGTTTAATGACTTTGAGCAGCAGTTACAAGCAATGAGCGATCGCCATCGCTATTGCAAACATCAACGACAAGAAAAACGTCAGCAAATCTGCAATACACTCTCTCCCGAAGCACTCACGATTGCTCTTGAACAACTTGACGAAGAAAGTCGTCAGCAGGGAATTGAGCGACGACAACTTAAACGCCAGCAAAATGCCGTATTACAGCCCCTTCAGCAGTTAATTGCAACGACGGATGCGCGAATTAGCGAACTGAAACAACAGCGTAAAGCACTGTCGCGTCAATTACAAGCTCAAATGCAGGCTAGCTACAGCCTGACTAATTTTTCCGGGCGATCGCAATCATTGCAAGAATTGATGCCAGGAGGTTCGCCCACAGGCACAGGAGACTGTTGTGCCCCAAAGCTGCTTCATTATGCGGCAACACATAATCTCAAACCATTGGCAATGGCAGAATTTTGGTGGGGTACGTCTTCCGCAAATCAGGATAAAATTTCGGGAGAGTTTTATGGAGCGTGTACCGAGCGATGTCAGCCATTGATGGGGTTTTTGCTCTCAGGCTTGAAACCTCTCTTGCCAGCTAGGGAAAAAGCAGTAAGAAGCCCTTCCTGCCTTGATAGAGGAAGGGTTTGGGGAGAGGTCATACCGATTATTTATGAAGATGAATGGTTGATTGCTGTCAACAAACCTGCTGGGCTACTTTCAGTACCTGGTCGTTATCGCGATCGCCAAGATAGTGTCTTGAGTCGCTTACGTCATTTGTTACCTGATGGCATGGCGCTTATATCTGTGCATCGCCTAGATCAAGAAACTTCCGGGATTTTGTTGTTGGCGCGCGATCGTCAAACCCATCGGCAACTCAGCCAGCAGTTTCAGCAACGCCAGGTTCACAAGGTTTATGAAGCCATACTTTCCGGTGCTGTGACAGTTGAGCAAGGTAAAATTGACTTGCCATTGTGGGGAGATCCTGAAAATCGCCCTGAGCAAAAAGTTGATTGGCAGTATGGTAAACCTAGCTTGACACATTTCCAGGTAATGGCGAGAGAAGGAGACTACACTCGCGTAGAATTTACACCACTAACAGGACGCACTCATCAGTTGAGAGTTCATGCCGCTGATGTGCGAGGACTTGGGATAACTATTTTAGGCGATCGCCTTTATGGATGCTGTGCAGTTACTAGTCGGTTACATCTGCACGCTAGAGAACTTCGCTTCGAGCATCCGCAGTTGAGACAAACGCTGCATTTACAAGCAATTACACCCTTTTAACGTGTCATATTATATCAGCTTGATTCTTTGAAATCCCAAGAACCCAAAGAGCTAAAGCTACGCTTTGTCTCCCCTAATTGCTAGCCTATTGCTTTTTAAATTTGTATGTGATAATTTCTGCTTGTAGTTAATTCAACGGTTATCCGACCGATTTATAGTACTTAAAGAAAATTAATATAACAGTTAACAGGCTTCCCAATAAAAATATCCAACTACAAAAAATTGGCGATCGCAAATCTAAAATTCAAAATTATATGACTAAAGTATTCATTCTCGATGCCAACCAACAACCGTTATATCCAGTACGCATCAGCCATGCTAGGCTACTATTGTCACAAGGTAAAGCTACCGTATTTCAGCGATATCCTTTTACTATTATTCTGAAGGAGTCCCTTTCTCATCTAAAACTTGAGCAACTTGGCTTTAAGATTCATCCTGGTATTAAAATAAATCGTAATTGAATTCTTGACTACGAACTTGTACTGAGCGTAGCCGAAGTATTACGACTTAGTAATTAGTTAATCTTAGTCGCCTCCTAAACAGAGGAATATAAATGACGAACCACACTATTTTAGAACTATTACCAGAAGACCAATGGTTTATTGAGAGCCAGGAACTACGATCCTTTGTAGCAACAGTACGGGAAATTAGCGCTAGTACTGTTGGCGATCGCACCCAAACTCTCGCCAGACTAGAACCCTATTTTCAAGAACTTCTTGCCCAACAGCAATGGCTACCAGAAAAGTTTATCCAAGTCAATCCCGAAAGCCGGATGGGTGGCGGTATTGGTCAATGGCTGCTTTATCGCGCTAAAGACCGTTCCCTGTCAGTATTCAGTTTGGTAATTCCCCCAGGTTCAACAACTCCTGTCCACGATCATCTAGCCTGGGGATTGATTGGTTTATACAAGGGTAATCAAGAAGAAACAGTCTATCGCCGTGTAGATAGCGGTGATGTAGAAGGACACGCACAATTACAAGTAACTGAAGTGCGATTGCTTCAACCAGGAGATATTTACCGCCTCTTACCCCCAGATGGTGATATCCACGCCGTCAAAACCACATCCCAGAGCGCATCAGTATCCATTCATGTCTTAGGTAATGATACTGGTTGCGTCTTGCGTCACCAGTTCATCCCAGAATCTCACAGTGTCAAATCCTTTCGCTCTGGATATTCCAACGCTCCCTGTAAAGAAGAGGAGGAAAAAGAACATGGCCAAGTATATTAGACCAAAGCCCCCTGTATTCGAGCGAGTTGAAGACGAACGCCTCCACCGCAAGCAACGTCTCGCCGCCGCCTTTCGCCTGTTTGGTAAGTTTGGGTTCAGCGAGGGAATCGCAGGCCATATTACGGCTCGCGATCCGGAGTTTACAGACCATTTTTGGGTCAATCCATTCGGGGGATACTTCGGTCATATCCGAGTTTCTGATCTGGTTTTAGTTAACAGAGAAGGTGAGGTGGTTAAAGGCGATGCTGAAGTAAATCAAGCTGCTTTCGCCATCCATTCTCAGATTCATGAAGCTCGACCTGATGTAATCGCTGCGGCTCACGCCCATTCACTTTATGGTAAAGCCTGGTCTAGTTTGGGGCGTATCCTTGACCCCTTGACTCAAGATTCTTGTGCTTTTTACGAAGATCATGCATTATTTGATGACTATACAGGTGTCGTATTAGATACCTCTGAAGGTGAACGACTAGCTCAAGTTTTGAGCGGTAATAAAGCGGTAATCTTGCGTAACCACGGTATTTTAACTGTAGGACATACAGTCGATGAAGCTGCCTTCTGGTACATTAGCTTAGAGCGATCCTGTCAAGCCCAACTGTTGGCTGAAGCTGCAGGTAGACCCACTACAATCAAACACGAAACAGCCCGTTTAACACAAACTCAAGTGGGGTCACATGTAAGTGGGTGGTTCAGTTTCCAGCCCCTTTACGACCGGATTGTGCGTGAAGAACCTGATTTGCTAAATTAGTACTGTGTTTTTTGACACTGGAATAATAGGCGGGGAAGTTTCCAGTTAACCTACTTCCCGCTATTTTGATATCAATTAAAAATTTATTTATATACTCCGGTAAACCTATAAGTTTATAGTACTCATATAGCTCAGAGAAATCATTTTGATGATTAACCAAATCTTTCGCCGTTTTATTCCCAAGTGGATATCGTTGATAAAATTCAGGAATATCCCATTTAACAACCAACATAAATTATTCTTTTCTTCTCCTTTGCCAACAGTGGGGGCTTTTGTTACAGGTCTTTGTCTGAGCCTGCTATTTGCTGCTTGTTCATCGACACCGACTGTTAATGCCCCTAATCCCAGTGCCACATCTGTTAGCAATTCGGCTTCCAATAATAAAGCAACAGTAGTCAGATTTGGCTATCAAAAATCGACTATTTTACTTAGAACTAAGGGTGTTTTAGAAAAGCGTTTGGCACCAGAAGGTATCACTGTAAAGTGGACTGAATTTCAAGCAGGGCCACAACTACTAGAAGCGATGAATGTGGGTAGTATTGACATCGGGCCCGTAGGAGAATCACCGCCAATATTTGCCCAAGCAGCGGGAGCATCACTAACTTACGTTGTTGGGACTGCGGCTACTCCGGCTAGTTCCGCAATTCTTGTTCCTCAAAATTCACAAATTCAAAAAGTTACTGACTTGAAAGGCAAAAAAGTTGCCTTTCAGAAAGGATCAAGTGCCCATTTATTGTTAGTCCAAGCTTTAGAAAAAGCCGGATTAAAATATACAGACATTGAACCTAAATATTTGGCTCCATCTGATGCCCGTGCTGCATTTGTGAAAGGAAGTGTGGATGCTTGGGTAATTTGGGACCCATTTTATGCAGCGGCTCAAGAGGCAACTAAAGCCAGAGTCCTGATTGATGGCACAGGAATTAATAAACAGGGAGGATATTATTTGATGACTCGCAAATTTGTCACTGAAAATCCCCAAACTGTCAAGGCAATACTGGAAGAAATTAAAAATCTAGAAGAATGGTCTAAACAGAATCGAGAAGAAGTAGCAAAAACTCTTGCACCTGTATTAGGAATTGATTTAGAGACAATGAAAAAAGCAACTAATAGACGGACTTTTGGTCTTGTACCAATTGACGATAATTTAATAAATCTACAACAAGGTGTTGCGGATACATATTATAAATTGAAGCTAATTCCCAAAGAGGTAAATGTGAAGGATGCAGTGTTGACAAAAGAAGAATACGCTGCATTTTCACCAAAAACTTAAACTAGTACAATGAATTGGCTGTAGGGGCATAGAGATTTATGCACCTACAGATGAAATTGGTATTAGTCGCAAAACAACTGACAATATTGGAAATGTAAATCTTGGAATTGATTATGACTAATCCTACAGAATTACTGCGATCGCGCTACGGTGAAATTCCCTTCAACCCCGAAATTGAATGGAATGATTCGCTAACAGCACTACTATCTCACCGTTCAATTCGGTCTTATCTATCCGATCCTTTACCACCAGGAACTCTGGAATTGCTAATTGCAGCCGCCCAATCTGCATCTACTTCCTCTAATTTGCAAACTTGGAGTGTGGTAGCAGTCGAAGATCAACAGCGCAAAGATGAGTTATCCAAGCTAGCGGGAAACCAAGCACATATTAAGCAAGTGCCTTTATTCCTGGTTTGGTTAGCAGATTTGGCGCGTCTAAGTCACGTTGCTGACAGTCGCGGCATATCTCATGATGCGCTGGAATATTTGGAAATGTTTGTGATGGCAACAATTGATGCAACGTTGGCGGCGCAAAATGCCGCAGTTGCAGCCGAGTCACTCGGTTTGGGAACAGTATATATTGGCGGAATCAGGAACCGCCCGCAAGAGGTAGCACAGATATTGAATTTGCCCTCCTCTGTGTATGCTGTATTTGGATTGTGTGTGGGCTATCCGAATCCTGAAGTCGAAGCGGCGATTAAGCCAAGGTTGCCCCAGTCAGCAATACTGCATCGTGAAACCTATAAATTGGCAGAACAAGAAGAAGCGATCGCTCATTACAACGACATCATCAAAGAATTCTATACTGAACAAAAGATGGATGTTGCTGGCAATTGGTCAGAACACTCAGCCCAGCGCATCGCAACTGTTGAGGCTTTGAGAGGACGCGATCGCTTGCGTGAAGCTCTCAATAACCTTGGCTTCAAGTTACTGTAAATTAAGAAGAATCAAGATTATGGATTTGCAACTCCGTGGCAAAGTCGCCTTAGTGACAGCTGCTAGTAAAGGTTTGGGCAAAGCTACAGCGAGGCAATTTGCCCGTGAGGGTGCAAAAGTTGCCATCTGCGCCCGCAGTGAGTTAATTGACAAAACTGCTGCGGAGATTGAAAGCGAAACAGGTATAGAAGTACTATCTCTACGTGCAGACGTTACCAGTCAAGAAGATATTGAACGGGTAATTAACACCACAGTAGAAAAATTCGGCGGGTTGGATATTCTCGTTACTAACGCGGGAGGTCCACCCGCTGGTACTTTTGATGATATCGATTTGGCAACTTGGGAAACTTCGATCAACTTGACTTTGCTGAGTGCGGTACGTCTGGTAAAGTACGCTTTACCTCACTTACGCCAATCTATCGCACCAGCAATTTTGACCATCACTTCAACCTCAACTAAACAACCAGCCGAAAATCTGGTTTTATCTAATTCCATTCGATTAGCAGTGATTGGTTTAACGAAAACTCTCAGCCAAGAACTGGGTAGCGATAAAATTCGCGTCAACAGTATTCTACCCGGCTGGACATATACAGAACGGGTAGAAGAATTGCTCAATGCCCGCATTAGTAAAAGTGGTGAAACCAAAGAAGCAGAAATTGCTAGAATCAATGAGACAGTTCCTTTGGGTCGTATCGGGACACCAGAAGAGTTTGCCAATGTTGCGGTATTTCTGAGTTCACCAGCAGCCTCATTTGTGAATGGAGTCATGCTGCAAGTAGATGGCGGAATTATTCAAAGCACATTTTGAGCGGCTTGATTGATAAAAAACAATGAGCGGCAATAGTGAGCTTAAACCACAGACTTTTCGGCTTTTCAAGCGTACCATTCACCTGGGACACCTTGCTACGGCACCGATACTTCGCTGCCGTCTGGGTTGCCCTGGAATGTCCAAGTACCACCCGATCGGAAGGTCGAACCTGTGCCAAAGGTGTCCTCCATGTACTGCATGTAGGTGACTAAGCCATTCTTCACCTTCGCCAAGACAGAGAAGGGAGAGATGAACGTTTTATCGAGTTTCACCGAATGGACGGTGAAGCTGCCAAAGACAGCGACGTTCTCACCTTCGCCAAATATCTGCTGAATATCGAACTCCTCGATGTTCCAAAAGGTATTGAGTTCCTGGAAAACTTTGAGGACGCTGGCTGGACCATCTTTATGCGTGCCTGCCCAAGGCATAAGCTTTTTTAGGTCGGGATTATCATAGGTGAGTGATACGTAGATAGCGTCAGGGGAGACGAGTCGGTTGACGACCTCAGGGTTGGTGGGGTCTTTGAGAAGGGCTTGAACGATTTCTACGTTGGTGTTTGACATGGGTGTGTTCGTTTTCAGTTACAGTTGGTTTCTAGTAGTGATTCTGCGGCAAGTCAGTGCCTCGGAAGAACTCTTCGGGTCCCGCGATTCACGGGGAAGACGCATTCAATCTTTGATGAATTCAGCTAGAAGAGCAATCACCTCAGGGCCGGATTCTTCCATCAGCCAATGACCAGATTCCGGCAAGATCACGGCCCTGAATTTCTTTTTATCTTCCACGAAACGTGCTGCCATTTGCTTAGGCAATACGTCTCCTACGCCCTTGCCACCGCTGATCGACATGGATGGAATTCTAATCAGCTTATTAGCAGATAGCAGCGCTTCGTTCTGTTTGATGGATTCAGAGTGAAATCTGTAGTAGCCGCTAAAAGCAGCGTGCAAATTTTCGATCCTCGAGTAAGGCTCAATTAGTTCGTCGAGTAACGCATCAGTGAAAATACCCTTTTTTCCGGCATAGCTTTGTATAAAGTAAGCCATAAACAGTTTAGGGTCGTTCGATATCAATTTTTCGGCGATATCCCCGTAGCTAAAAAAGCCGAAATGCCAACCAAGGCCAGGACCTTTCGGGGTATAGCCCGGATAGGTCCACATCGCCTTGTCCGGAATTGGCGAATCCATGAATACGACTTTTTTGATGTAATCCTGGTTGTTGGCGACCATTGGATAAGAGGCTGTATTGCTCAGATCATGGGAAACATATATGATGGGCTCTCTCGTCAATTTCTTAATGGCTGTCAACAGATAGCTGGAGAGAGCCTGTGCGCTATAACCAGTCTGGGAGGCTTCCGATTGCCCAAGTCCGGGCAAATCGATGGCAATGACCTGGTGCGTGCCAACAAATGCTTTCAGGGCGGGTTCCCACATTTTCCAGGTCGAACCAAAACCGTGGACAAACACGATGGGACTGCCCGATCCGGCGCTGACGTAGTGCAGCTTGATGGCGTTACTTTCCACGTAGTCACTCTTAAACCCGGCTGGATAGGCATATTGCCCGCGACGCTGCTTTTTTACCCTGGCAAGGGCCAGCTTGGACATGGCAGCTGGTGTATCTATAGATGGTGGACTGACTTCTTGAGCTACTACACTGAGTGGAGCAAGAGCAAGTAACACGGCAGACAAAGTCAAACTCAGGCGTTTATTAATTCCGTTCATAATTAGTCTTCACTTGGTTCCTATGGATGTCTGCCCAAGGTATGAGCTTTTTCAAGTCGGGATCATTGTAGTTGAGCGATACGTAGACAGCGTCAGGGGAGACGAGCCGGTTGACGACCTCAGGGTTGGTGGGGTCTTTGAGAAGGGCTTGAACGATTTCTACGGGCGTACTCGACAATGTTTTTGTAAGGCCGCTTAAGCGAACCTGATTATTGGGTTTGATGGTTGTGAAGCTTATTTAGGAAGAACTCAAAACTTGGCTTCGAGCTCGACTATTGAGCAGAAATGCCAGCACCAGAGATCGTGCCTGAGTTGAAGGCGATGTGTTTGTACTCCAGGAATTCATCCATCGCCGCTAGACCATTGAGCCTGCCGTTGCCGCTGCGCTTGAATCCGCCTTCCTCAAACTCGTCCCAAACGATCGCCCAATCGTTAATCCAGATCGTGCCTGCATCTATCTCGCGGGCGACGCGCAATGGGCGGTCAACATCGCGAGTCCAAATGCTCGCAGCCAAGCCATACTCACTATCGTTTGCGAGCTGCACCGCTTCTGCCTCAGTATCAAAGATTTGCATCGTCAGGACTGGACCGAAGACCTCTTCCTGAACAATCGTCATTTTCGGATCGGTCACTTCCAGCAGGGTCGGACGGTAAAATGCACCGCTGGCGAGTGGGCCTTCAACAATTGGGCCACCGCGTACAAGTACCTTCGCGCCCGCTGCGATCGCCTTCTCCACCATCTTGTCAACACGAGCGACGTTCGGCTTATCAATCAGAGGTCCCATATCACTGGACGGATCAGACGCAGGTCCTGTTTTAACGTTCTCCAGTCGCTGGGTGATCAGCGTGCGAAAGCGATCGGCAACAGCACGTTGCACCAACAGCCGGGAACCTGTCATGCAGAACTGACCTGCGAAGGTCGTGAGTGCCTTCTCAACTTTTGGTGCAGCCGCCTCCAGATCGGCATCCTCGAAGATGATCATCGGCGTCTTGCCACCAAGTTCGGTCTGAAACAGCTTGAGCGTCGCTGCCCCTGTTGCAGAAATTGCTATCCCGGTCTTCGTGCTTCCTGTAAAGCTAATCACTCGAACATCCTTTGACTCTATCAGAAAAGATGATCCGCCTCTGCCTCTGCTTTCACTAAAAACATTAATCACGCCCTTCGGTAAATCGGCAGCTTCAGCGAGGGTTTTACTAAACAGATAGTTGATCTGTGCTGTATTACCTGGCAATTTAATAACAGTTGTAACACCAGCAGCAAGAGCAGGTGCCAGAGAACGCACAGTCAGGACAAGCGGCGAGTTAAACGGTGCGACGATTCCAGCAACTCCGATTGGAGATCGAGTCACAACCGATAGGTGTCCGGGTTGGACTTCCATCGCCCGTCCATAATCGGTCAGCACAACCGATGCCCAGTATCGAAATTTGCTGGGAATCATATCGACTTCAAATGCTGCTTCATCATGGACTTTGCCGTTTTCAAGCGAGAGAATCGCGATCAGTTCATCTCTTTGGGCTTCAAAGCGATCGGCGATCTGATTCAGCACTCGCGCCCGAAGTGCCCGATTTTCCTTCCAGTCTAATTCTCGGAACGCCCGCACCGCAGCATTAACCCCCTGAACAGCCTCGTCACGCCCACCATCTGCATAAGTTCCAATCACCTTGCCTGTAGCTGGATCAATGCTATCACTATGCTTTTTTGAATCAATCCACTCGCCATCAATCCAGTTCAGTGCGGGTGTTCCTAGTTCAATGTTTGATGCTGAGGATTTCTTATTTGTCGTTGCTGCCATAATAGCCGCTCCTTACTTTTGTGCATAACTAAGTTTCTACTCACAGTCGAAGCTCAACGTACTCTTGTTCGATTAGCAGGTAATGTTCAGCCTTAATTGGTTGTGTTGCAGAAATTTTCAAATGATAAACGAACAGGTCTCGTTCGCATTTTTTAAGCAATAACTCCAAAGATTTCGTTAATGAACTCTGCCTGAGATACACTCTGCGTAGGGACGAAGCATTTGGTTAATAACCCATTGAAATAGAGATTTTTGCCCGAATGCTTCGCCCTGACAGGAAAAAAGTTCGATGAACCAAAGTTTTACAAAAGCCTGTTTCAAGCTGGATGAACAACTTGCAAAACCAGCTTGCCGCGTGGATGTCCGTGCTGGCTAACTTCCTGTGCTTTAGCAGCTTCTGCCAGTTCAAAAACTTGCTCAATAGACGCTTTGATCTGTCCGTCATCAATCAATTGAGCAATCTGCTGGAGCTGGGAAATTGCTCTGAGATTGGCAAAAACAGGAACTGCTTTAATGCCCTGTGGAATGCCTGATTCAGGCACACCAAGTGTTGAAACTAAAACGCCACCGGGACGAATGATTTGCCACGATCGCGCTTGTGTTTCTCCACCAACCAAATCAAGCACCACATCTACATCTTTTACCTGCTGTTCAAACGGTTGACTCGCATAGTCGATCGCCTGATCAGCACCCAGGTTTCTCACATCATCAAGGTTTGCTGCCGATGCCGTTGCAATGACTCGTGCCCTCTTCCACTTAGCAAGCTGAATTGCATAGCGACCTACTCCACCCGCACCACCATGAATCAGCACACTCTGCTCTGGCTGGAGATTTGCACCATCAAACAATGCTTGCCATGCGGTGATTGCCACAATTGGGACAGAAGCCGCGTGAATATAGTCGAGCGTTTTCGGCTTCGGGGCGATCGCGTCTGCATAGCCTACTGCATACTCGGCATAAGCTCCCGAAAGCGCCATGTCTGCTGTTCCATAAACCGCTTGTCCTGGTTGCAGTGTGGTGACACCATCGCCCACACTTGCAACAACACCAGCCACATCAGCGCCAGCAATCACGGGCAGCGAATAATCATAGACTTGTTGGAAAAACCCTTCACGAATCTTCCAATCGATTGGGTTTACGCCTGCTGCATACACTTGAATGAGGACTTGCCCTGCTTGCGGTTCAGGACGGGATACTTCGTCGTACTTGAGGTTTTCAGCCCCGCCGTAAGCATGAATTCGGATTGCTTTCATCGTTGCCATTGTGACGTACTCCTTTTCATAAAATGGATCGGCATTTGATCAATCACTGGCGATCAAAATTTTGAATGTTACCAAGAAAAAGATTCGTAGTCGCTTGGAATGCTGAACTGCGATCGCGCTGTTTCAGCGTTAAACCCTTACTTACCTACTGGGTAATTACAATTCCTACTCGAATGGCACGCTTGTTAAGTGTAAACCCTTGTTATAACTGGCTTGTGGGTGTAGGGTGTGGGGAATTAAGAAGATGTATCCCTCAAGGAGCAACTAAAATTTAATTGTCTTAAACACTACACCCTACCCCCTACCCCCAACACCCTGCCCTAATGAAATTTCACCTTTTCTTAGTGCCATTCAATTCCTACTCTGTTGACGATCCATCGACATACTGCTGACCACCGATCGTAATGAATTCAACTGTGTTGGCTGGAGCAGCGAAATCCAATGAGGTAATTTCCTCTCTTTGAGCCTCGACTCGACCCAGTACAATGATCTCTTTTCCACTTGTGCCCGGTTTGAGACTCAGGGCGTGTGCATCAAGCTGTACGACCACGCCACGCACCAAACTGTTACCCCTACCACCTTTTGTGATCACGTCTCCAAGCACGAGGATATTGCCAAATGGTTTACTGGTCTGTATCCCGATCGAGCCATTGCCATGAGTGGTAATGCTTTTGAATTCTGCATAAGCCAAGGTTCCATCGTATAGATTGAACCCCCGCGCCCCTTCGCCATAGGTCGCCAGGTCGCCTTGCACAATCAGAGTCTGCAAATCTCCGAAATTTACGAATCCGATTCCACTGGTTCCATGAGATATGATGGACTGCCGAGCAAGCCAAAAACGGACATTGCCCCAGTTATCCAACACCATGTCATTTGTCCCGTAAGTTGTTACAGGACTGTTATTGATCACTTGTTGAGCCTTCACGCCTGAGCCAACGAACACCCCGCCTGAGATCAGATTGCCAGTACCAGCCGGGATATTGCCATTAGTATGGATTTCGCCTGTGGTCAATAATTTCAGGTCAATCATGCCACCAGGAGAACTGGGCGCTGGTCCACTTTGAGGATCAGCGTTTGCGGGAACAGTCATGCCGCCAAAAATAAAGATGCCACTACCCCTCAACGGCACATCTGGCGTTCCCCCTGAGAGGTTTTCGGCACGCAGTGTCCAGCGACTTTGGGGATCGGTACAGCGATTGTAGATCGTTAGGGAACCCGGAACGACCTCTACACCGTAACCGACTGGACGATGCAGCGCTGAGGTACTGTCGCCGTCATACACTTGAACGTCAGTGAGCACAAGGTCAGCGGTCATCACAATACTCGATTCCAAGTGCAGCCGACCGTAGACGACGAGATGCTGTAACTTGAGTTGTCCAAGGGTAGTCGTTGCCGATTCCAGACTGAGCGTTAATCGGCTCGGATGCGATCGGAGGGTTAGGTTCTGGAGGGTGTTATTTGCCGTGAGCGCTACCCCGTCTGAATCTGGCTTGAAGACCAATTCTGCGTCAGAAGTTGTACCCACCAAACTTGAGCCTTCAAGAAGTGTAAATTTCTCTAAGTCATGAAGGCGACCAGCCACCTCAATTACAACATGTGTACGTTGAACTGCTTCAGCCAGAGAAACTGCGTCCTCAACGACTACATGAGTGCCAACTGTGCTATGTGCCATAAACGACTCCCATTAGTGGTTGGATTTACCTCACTCACAACACAACGGTTTACTTGGTGTTGAACCTTTAGTTAGAGTGAAAACAATTGACGCGCATTTCCATGAGCGATATGTAAACGGTTTTCGCAAAGCTCCACCTAACCTACAAAAGTCTGACTATCAGGACGCTTTGAAGGTGATGTCTGCCTGATCGAGGAAGGGCTGGAACAAGTCTACCGGCCAGTTAGGATCGCTCTTGGAGGTGCGCTCCAGACACTTCCAGACGCCATCGCGACGTTCAAAGATGTCGTCGTAGGTGCCAGTTGAAACGATTCCGACGTGTTCAGCCTTCCAGTACACGAACCATCGCCAGTGCGCTTCGGCCTTGTCACCCGATCCGGAAATTTCAAATGCGCCCAGAGAGTGGAACCACTTGTCCATCGGGAAGACGCTGTGCGCGTAGTCGAACATCTGCTTCATGCCCTCAAAACCCTCGAAGGTTGAAGTACGTAGATCGTTGACGTGGAATTTGGCCTCCGGCCAGTAAAGGCGGTTGTATAGGTCGACCTGCTCGCGCCCCCAACCCTTGTCGATACATCGCTGATGCATGTTCAACTGCTCGAAGATGGTAAAGCGGTCGATCGCTGTAAGTTCGTTGTTCTGAGACATTGAAATTCTCCTCTACGTTGAAATTCTTGCGGGCGCTCGACGAGTTGATAGTGTTCTAGATTTGTTGTTAAGACTCCTGAAACGTCCAATGCATAAATTCTTCAGTCATCACTATTTACTTGCCTAGCTAGTTGATGCTGCCGTCTTCCTCAAATTACATTTATTTCTCATCGTTGTACAAGTATCATTTTGTTGATGCGATGTTTCTTCTTAGTAAACTTTAGAACTACGATGGACACCTTAACGAGCATGAAAGTATTGCTTCAGGTGGTGGAATCGGGAAGTTTTGTGGCAGCCGCCGAGCGGCTCAACTTATCCACAGCCATGACCAGCAAGCATGTGATGCACTTGGAACGAAACCTTGGCGCACGTTTGTTGAATCGAACCAGCCGACATTTAAGCCTAACCGAGGCCGGAAGGGTCTATTATGAGCAATGCCGGGAAATGCTTGATAAATTGGAAATGGTGGAGGCAACGGTGAGGCAATCAGCCGTCGTTGCGCGTGGCGTACTCAAGATCAGCGCCCCAGTTTGGTTTGCTAACCCGTTATTTACTAAAGCCTTGGCGAAGTACCGCTCTCGCTATCCAGACGTTTTGCTAGATATGAATTTGAATGATCGGTTGGTGGACTTGGTGAAAGAAGGATTTGACTTGGCGTTACGTGTCACGCCTGAGGAACCCGGTTCTTCACTGCTCACGCGACGCATTTGCCCAATTCAACTCATGTTGGTTGGCTCAACTGACTATTTGCAAAGAAATGGATACCCAAAAACTCCCACCGAACTGTCGAAGCATGTAAGCATCAGTTATTACTACTCGCAGTTTGCCGATGAGATACTCTTTGAGGATTCTAACGGGCGGGAGACAGTCAAACTGCCAGTCTCGATCCGCTCCAACAACACTACCATGCTGTATCAGGCAACCCTAGCCGGTATGGGGTTGGCGGTTTTGCCAAAGTGGTTGATTGAAGATGATCTTACCAGCCAACGATTGGAGGTGCTGAAGCTGGACTTCACGTTGGCAACCTCATCTCTTTATGCTGTCTATACGAATCAGCGATACCTATCACCCAAAATAAGTACTTTCGTAGATTTTCTCGCTGAACATTTTTCTGGCATCACCGAGCTGGAAAACAACGTTTGAGATCAAAGCATCCCGAATGTGAAAGAGGGTTTAGCGGCGAATGGCACGTTTGTTTTCGCCAAATACATAAGGTACAGCAGTTTGCTTTTTAAATGCGGTACAAAATGCAAGACTCAACATTAGATAAAAAGAGTTTCTATCTCCTGCCTTCCTGAATAAAAACTAACTTTGATTACTTTCATCATTTTTTCAATTGTTCTAAAGAAACAGCAATCACTATCATAATGCTGTTACATCTTTGTTAAGAATAGTTACAACTTCTTAACACAAGGAAATATTGATTATGGTAGTCTCACTTGAAAAGAATGTACCACATCGGGTTGTTGTCGTTGGTGGCGGCTTTGGTGGACTGTATACAGCAAAAGCTTTGAAGAAAGCAAATGTAAATGTTACTCTCATTGATAAACGTAACTTTCACCTATTTCAGCCGCTTTTATATCAAGTTGCCACAGGTGCGCTATCACCTGCTGATATTTCGGCACCATTGCGATCTGTATTCAGCAAAAGCAAGAATACAAAAGTGCTGTTGGGAGAGGTAAATGATATCGATCCAAAAGCACAAGAAGTTATTCTGGGTGATGAAGTAATACCTTATGACACATTAATTGTCGCCACAGGTGCTAACCATTCCTATTTTGGTAAGGATAACTGGAAAGAATTTGCTCCTGGTTTGAAAACTGTTGAAGATGCCATAGAAATGCGTCGCCAGATATTTTCGGCATTTGAAGCGGCAGAAAAAGAAACCGATCCAGAAAAACGCCGTGCTTTGTTGACTTTTGTGATTGTGGGGGGTGGGCCTACCGGTGTTGAATTATCGGGGGCGATCGCGGAATTGGCATACCAAACTCTCACAGAAGATTTCCGTAGCATCAACACCTCAGAAGCGAGAATTTTACTATTGCAAGGGGGCGATCGCATCCTCCCACACATTGCGCCAGAGTTATCGAAAGTAGGAGCAGAATCTTTGCAAAAGTTGGGTGTGGCTGTCTACACTAACACCAGAGTGACAAATATTGAAGGTAACATCGTTACTTTCAAGCAAGGCGATGAATTGACAGAAATTACCTCAAAAACTATCTTGTGGGCAGCAGGTGTTCAAGGTTCGCCTATGGGGAAAGCCCTAGCAAAAAGCACAGGTGTAGAGTGCGATCGCGACGGACGTGTGATTGTAGAACCAGACTTGTCTATTAAGGATTATAAAAACATTTTTGTAGTGGGAGATTTAGGTAACTTCTCCCATCAAAATGGTAAACCCTTACCTGGTGTTGCACCTGTAGCCAAACAACAAGGAGAGTATGTAGCTAAACTGATTAAACGCAGGCTTCAAGGTGAGACTTTGCCACAATTTCGTTACAACGACGTGGGTACTTTGGCGATGATTGGGCAAAATTTAGCTGTTGTAGATTTAGGCTTAATCAAACTCAAAGGTTTCATTGCTTGGCTCTTTTGGCTAGTAATTCACATCTACTTCTTAATCGAGTTTGACACTAAAGTAGTAGTAGCAATTCAATGGGGGTGGAATTATATCACTCGTAATCGTCGCTCTAGATTGATTACAGGTCGAGAAGCTTTTGTAGAAACAAAAACTGTTAACACTAGGGTGCAACAGCCTTCTGGGACACCTCTGTAACTTCAGGGTTCAGCTAAGTAATTTCTATACTTGCAAACTGCTGTAATTTAGTGCGATCGCGATCGCACTACACAAGCTGAGACTTGGTTGAAAATCCCTATTTTGTTGGTGTAGCGAACGCCATAAACCCTTTAAATTATTTACTGTCATAGCTAGCGATCGCCACAATCGTAGATAAAGGAACTTCCGCAAAATACTGTTGCTGAAATTGTTCTTCTCGGACAGCAGCTAAAAATCTTGCAACGGCTTCATCAGCAAGGTTTTCGGCACTATCGCTTGGATGCCAGGTAATTTGTAAAGAACGGTCTTGTCGTTTAACTGTAAACCCTAAATATTTTAAAGCTTTGATTCCGACAAGTAAAGTTTGGTCGCTGATGCCGATTTTCTCTAAAAGTTGTCCGCGGGTAACTAGTTGATTTGTGCGACTGAGATATTTGGCAATTCCGACAAGAGTCAGCCAAATTTGATTGGGTGGTTGGTGGTTGGGTTTAGACCAAGCGATCGCTAATTGTTGCTGATTCTCAAGCCCAGATGTAGAGCGGCTTGTTGCCAAACATCGCCGCAACCATATACGTAAATCATCCCAGTTTGTGGGACAATCTTCAATAATCAGTGTTGAGTCCTGAGTGGTGGGTGCTGAGTGTTCCTGATTCCGTAAGTCTAGGATGAAGGGTGAATGTTGAGTGTTGAGTGCTGAGTTAAGAGAAGAACGCACGGCAATTAATCTGATTTCATAACGTTTTTTGAAGGTGTTGTAGTCTAATTCTGCTATACAATCACACCTTCCTATGGGCAATTCATCTTTGTAGTGTCCCCACCATAAGCCAGGAAAAGCACTTCTGCTAGAATCATCCCGAATATCAAACTCAGTTTTAATGTACTGTACCTTTTTCCCTTGCCAATCCTGCTGATTGCGATGCCAAGAATTTTCAAACCAGCAGTTTTGAATTAGCAATTTCGGAACAGGATTACCCATTCCACAAGGTTCTAGCAGTTTCAGTTCCAAAAATAACTCTTTCCCCAAGTCTGCAACTGTTACCGTCAAGTCTGCTTGTACAGTTGGCGTTAGAGTTGTACTACCTAAAGATTGCCGCAATTGCTGATTAATCGCCGCTGTAAATAAAGGAATGTTCTCCACTAACAAACTCAAACCCGCTGCAAAGGGATGTCCCCCAAAGCGATGTAATAAATGTGCTTGGTCTTTCACCAATTGGTATAAATCGACAGAATTCACCGAACGGGCGGAACCCCGGGCTAATGCGAGTGCTGTTAGCGGAAGCGGGGCGTTTAGCCCGTGCTGAGTGCTGAGTTCTGAGTTAGAAAATAAAGGAGTAATTTCTCCCCCTGCTTCCCCTGCTTCCCCTGCTCCCCCGGTTACTGAGCGTAGTCGAAGTATGCTCCCCTGGTTACTGAGCGTAGTCGAAGTATGCTCCTCTGCTCCTTCTGTACTCAACAAAATCGTCGGGCGACCAGTTTCTTGTGCTACCTGTCCCGCAACTAAGCCTAATACACCCGCAGGCCATTGGACATCTTCTAAGACAATGACGCTGGTGGTTGATAAGTCTAATTGGGTAAGTTTTTGCGCCACTTGTGCTTGCACATCTTTTTGTAAAGATTTACGGCGGGCGTTGGCGAGTTCTGTAACTTCGGCTAGTTCGTTACAACGTTTGACATCCTGACTAGTTAATAATTCCACGCAGAAACTGGCATCACCTTGGATGCGACTAACGGCGTTAATTCTTGGCCCCAAACCAAAAGAAATATCTGTGGGGCGATCGCCGCTTTTCTGGCACAATTCTAATAATCTTCCTACCCCTGGCCGCCGCCGCGCTGCTGCTGGCTGTTTAAAATCTTCTTGTAGTCGTTGAATTCCCATCTGTGCCAAGTAGCGGCAATCTCCACTTAACTGTACTAAGTCGGCAATTAATCCAACTGCAACTAAATCTAATAAATCCTCTAAAGGATATTTGGCAACATTGGGCAGGCTTTGATATAGTGCTTCCACCAACTTATAAGCTACCGCCACCCCAGAAAGATTAAATAACTCATGTTCCTTTGGAAAATAGCGGGGATTGATAATTGCTGCGACGGGTGGGCGTTCGGCTGGTAAGGTGTGATGGTCTGTAACTATTACATCTATACCTAGCTGTTTGGCATAGATAATTTCCTCAACATTTGTGCTACCTGTATCGCAAGTAACAATTAATTTGCAACCTTGTTTTGCTAAGTTATCAATTCTTTGATTATTAAGTCCGTGAGATTCTTTCAGGCGATTGGGAATGTAGTAAACTAACTGAGTATTTTGAGCGAAAAACTGCCCCAATCCATCCCAAAGTACAGATGTGGCGGTAATCCCATCGGCATCGAAGTCTCCCCAAATGGCGATTTTTTCTTTAGTATTATATGCTTGTTGCAAGCGTGCGATCGCCAGATGCATTTCTTGCCCAAACTCAAAGGGACTTGCTGGTTGATAAGCTTTATGGTTGATAAAAGCTGTTAATTGTTGACGATCTTTAATACCTCGTTGCCATAACAACTGCGCTGCATACAGTCCACTTGATGCAGGTGTATACTGTTTCACTGCTTGGATAAACCACTCTGGTGGTTGTTCAGTTGCTGTTATAGTCCACTGCTGTTGTTCTGGCATACAAACAAAGTTAGGATTTAGAAGTTAAAACTCTTAAAATACAAGGATAATTTATAACCCTGTGGAGTTGACCTTTAGAAAAGTGAAGAAAGTTCCAGGAATTGCTAAGATAATCTGGTCATCAAGCTGAAATTATAATTCTACCTCTTGAATAGAGAAAGCTTCATCTTTGTGACTATGAATCTGGGAAGGTGTAAAGGTAGTTATTAAATGAAGTTTTGATTGATATAAACGCCAGGTTTTTGCAATGATAATATTTATTACTTTTATTTTTACTTGCAACTTGTGAGCTAAATCACACTAATAACCTAAGCACCTAAATAAAATTTTATTTGTGCATAAAATATTACATATAAAATGATGGAATTACTTCAACTAATGTTGGTGCTAGGTACAGTAGTTGGTGTTACAGACGGGAACACAATTTTGGTTAAAGATAATGTAGGACAAACAACTATAGTCAAGTTAGCGTGTATTAATGCACCAGAGGCAACTGACAAGCGCTATGGTTTAGCAGCAACACAAAGGCTAAAACAGCTATTACCACTTCAAACTCCTGTCGTAATTAGAAGTACAGAACAACTTAAAAGTGGTCGCCCAGCGGGTGAAGTGTTTGTAGATAATCGGTCAGTAAATCTCCTTTTGGTAAAGTCAGGTAATGCCGCCGTTGACCAAGAATCTTTACAAAATTGCTATGAGAGCAAAACCCAACTTTTAATTGCAGAAGCTAATGCTAAAAATAAGCATTTGGGTTTGTGGCAAAAATAAAAATTGCAAATGAACATCATATTTTAAAAGCAGGGTTTTAACTTTTTCTTACCAAGCCAATTGATCCAATGGAACTTGTGGATAAGGTGGTTAAAACGTTAAAAACCTAATTACTCCATGTTCTTCGGCTGGGATTTTTCCAGATATGAGAAAGCATTGTCACTTTGAAACGCCTATTGAAAAACGCAAGCGTAAAGAAATTGCCAAGCACAGGCAGGGTAAAAGACATTTCTGCATTTGATGAGTAACATAGATATTCATCAATGCCCTCAGAGATTTTATAAGGGCTTTATTGATGGAAATCAGCACAAGTAATCAAAAAGTCAGAATGGAATTTTTATTCCTTAGCAGAAAATCAATATAGATAAGGGTGAGCAAGAAATGAGCAAGTTTTGGTCTGGAAAGTGAGTAGTAAGAGCAAATAAGCTGTGGAGCGCTTCGGTAATAGCCGCAGTCTTTTTTGAAATCCAAATCAACTTCCTATTTCCACATCAACAGTAGAGGCTAAATACCTCAAGAAGGGCAACTATGAGAATAAATGCTCGGAGTATCACCTCTTTTCTACCAACTGAAGGCAGGTTGCTCATAAATAAACTAGTCCAAAATATGGTATTTCTTCCCATCAAGCGATCGCTATATTGGACTAAAGCTACTCGTTTTTTTCGTCCTATAGTGGCATTTGTCGCTATTTTGCTGGTAGTCCTAACCTATGCAACCCCTAAAGCTTTGGCTTCAGATCACCAGGACACAACTTTTCTTGCCACTAAGCTGACTGCTGCGGATCTCACAGATTTGTTTGTGTTTGAGAGTCCGACAAACCCCAAAAATGTTGTCTTAGTGATGGATTTCGACCCTCTGATCGTTTCTGGTGAAAAAAGACCATTCGATCCAAACGTTCTTTATCAGTTCAAGATTGATAACACTGGCGACAGTATTGAAGATGTCGTACTCCAATTCAATATAAATGGTAAAGGCTCACAGCAAACTGTCACAGTCCGCGGCCCATGTCGTCCAACCATAGTAGGAACAGAGTCAGCTTTGCTTCCAGTCAGTTGGACAGGGCAACTCAATCAAACATTCGCCGCATATAACGGCATGAAGTTCTTTGTTGGCATACGCAAAGACCCATTCTTTTTCGATTTGGAACAGTTCTTTAAAATCATCCCGGATCGGAACTATAGCCTTCAGCCTAATCCTAGTCCTCCCTTGACAGTTCTTACCTTTAGACCACCTGGACAAGCAAAAGACACTCTAGCCCCATTCAATGTCCACTCAATTATTGTCGAGCTACCCAGGAAACTGCTTGGTAAAGGCAAGATTGGTGCTTGGATGACAACTAGTGTTAAAACTCCTAGACTCAGAAACGGGCATTTTGCTCAGATTGAGCGGTTAGCAGTTCCAGCCCTGAATGAACTTTTTATGGACTTTAAAGCTCATAATAATAGTAATCTTCAGACACCAACCAAAGACGCTAGCAATCAATCCCAATTCATTCAAGCCTTTGTGAAAGCGATCGGTAGACCTAAAGGCATAGCCGATGCAGTGATCTCAGTGGCGATTCCTGATGTTATCCAATCTGACCTTTCTAAACCTAGCGGTAGTTATTTTGGTACTCAGTTAGGCAAAAATTTTGGTGGTAGAAGACCAAAAGATGACGTAATCGATGTAACAGCATCTGTTGTCTTTGGTGATGCAGTTACAGGCATTTCTACAGGTAAAATTCCGGGGCTGACTAGCGATAATGTTGGGCCTAATAATGCCAACTTTCTTCCTACCTTCCCTTATTTAGGCAATCCTTTGTAAGGTTTATGTATCTACGAATACTATGGGTATTAGTGCTGACTAGCCTACTGGTTTTACTAAGACCCTGTGATACACAAGCGCTAAGTTTAGGCTACACCAATGGTAAGTTAGGTACATATTCCTCTCTTGTACAACTGCTGACTGTTAACTCTAAGCAGATATTACCAGTTCAGCAGTCAGATTTAGTCTTCCCCGATTATTTACAGCGATCGCATATTATCAGCGTCTATGAGGAGAAAGTTGCCCAATCTCCCGATTCCTCAATATTTTTACGTCTGTTAGCCGATCAATATTTGAGGCGCTTTCGAGAAATTGGAGATATAGACGATGTGTTACGAGCAGAACAAGCGGCACATAGATCCCTGGCAATACAGCCGCGCCATAATGAGATTTCTTCCATGCTCCTAGCATCAGCTTTACTATCTCAACACCAGTTTCGATCAGCTTTAAATGTGTTAAATAATTCATCTGTTGATAATCCCAATATTGTCTCGCTGAGGGCATCGATTCAGATGGAGTTGGGCGACTATGAAGCAACTCATCAACTATTGCAGAATCTTGCTGAGGAAAAATCGAACTCTGGTCATAACGCGGTTTTAGCTCGTTACTTAGAATTAACTGGCAATTTAGCCTCAGCGCGACAACTGCTAGATGAGGCTATGCAGGAGATGGACTCTTTCTACACGACAAGCGCAGAAACTCGCGCTTGGTTTCATGTGCGGACAGGGGATCTTGCTTTTGCAGCCGGTGATTTTGCCCTGTCTGAGCAGCGATATCGGGAGAGCTTTGACCTTTTCCCACGGCATATAGCTGCGTTTACAGGACTGGCCCGCCTCTATGCGGCACAGCATCGATGGCAGGATGTTCTAAATATTGCAAACCAGGGTATAGAACTGATGCCGTTGGTAGAAACGCTGGGGTATAAAGCAGATGCTCAACTGGCTCTGGGAGACGAAAAAGGCGCAACTGAAACTGAAGATTTAATCGGGGTAGTTGCTTACCTGAGCAAGGTTAAAGGAATCTACGATCGCGCTTTGGCAGTCTACTACACCGAACACGGAATCCACTTACCAGAGGCGCTACAGATTGCCCGTAGTGAAGTAGCAGTACGAGACGATGTATATGCAGAGGATACCTTGGCTTGGGCAGCTGCGGCTAATGGGCAATGGCAAGAAGCACAAGGGGCAGCACAACGGGCAACTCGCTTCGGAACAGAAGATGCTTTGCTGCAATTTCATGCTGGCATGATTGCGTTTTACTTAGGTAAGCGTGAGGAAGCAATAAACCGATTAACTCAAGCTGTTAGCCTCAATCCTCAATTTCATCACAAGTATGCTGATGAAGCTCGTCAAGTTTTGGCTAACTTAGTACCCTCTGTCTCTTTTCCCACTCCTAACACTATAGGGAGTTCTTTATGAAAAAGCTGCTACATTACTTAGCTTGGAGTACTGCAATCATCGCAATATGTTTATTTTGGATGCCAAGGGCGGATGCCCATCCTTTAGGTAATTTTACCATCAATCACTACGCAGGAGTGCAGGTAGCGCCGGATGGTGTGGGGATTGATTATGTTCTAGACATGGCAGAGATACCTGCTTTTCAGGAAATTAATCACTTAGATACTAATCGCGATCGCAAAGCTGAACCTGTAGAGACGGTTCAATACCCTGACCAAAAATGCCAGGAAGTCAATTCATATCTGGAACTGTTGATCGATAAACAGGCTTTAGCACTATCTTTGATCAAATCAACAGTCGAATTTCCTCCAGGTGTTGGAGGATTATCTACACTGCGGCTGAGTTGTAATTTTCAGGGAACAACGGAGTTAGTAGGCGCGAATCAGTTAATCGAGTTTGAAGATCAGTTTTATCCACAGCGCTTGGGCTGGCGTGAGATTACTGTGGCCGCAAATGGCATTCCCATTCAAGGTGATTTCAGCTCTTTGAGTATCACCAACCGCTTGAGAGATTACCCCACTGAGTTACTCAGCAGTCCTCTCGACCAACGTCGGATTGACTTTAAACTTAATTCGTCTCTGACATCGAGTCAACAAGCGCCTCCACCGTCTGTTAAATCATCCAGCCGTTTAGATAATGCTTTGACAGGAAGAAGCAACGATGTTTTTACTAGCCTGATTACCCAGGAAAATCATAATTTCCTTACTATCCTAATAGCTCTAGCGATCGCCTTTTTATGGGGTGGTTTACACGCCCTGTCCCCTGGTCATGGAAAAACGATAGTCGGTGCTTATTTGGTTGGTTCCCGTAGTAATGCCCAACACGCCCTATTCCTGGGGCTAATTATGACGATTACCCATACTGCTGGCATATTTGCTTTAGGGCTGGTCACTCTTGGCACATCCAAGTTTATCTTGACAGAGCAATTGTACCCTTGGTTAAGCGTACTCTCTGGTGTGCTGGTAACTGTAATTGGTCTGAATTTGTTTATTAGTCGATTGCAAGGGACTCAAGTCTCTCATTCACACGACCATGTACATAGTCATCAACACAGCCACGACTTGCATCATCACCATCACCATGACCATGTACATCATGAGCATTCACATCTACCACCTGACGGTGCTTCCATGAAGTGGTCTAGCCTACTTGCGCTGGGAATATCGGGCGGCTTGTTACCTTGTCCTTCAGCCTTAGTAGTATTGCTGAGTGCGATCGCAATGGGACGAGTTGGCTTTGGACTAGCACTGGTGTCTGCCTTTAGCTTAGGTTTAGCAGCAGTACTAACTGGAATCGGCTTAATGCTAGTCTACGCCAAAAATCAGTTTGAGCATTTGCCACTCCAGATACCCAGGATCAAAATGTTACCCGTAGCAAGTGCCTTATGTATCACCTTAATTGGCTTAGGTATTACTTCACAGGCTTTGCTTGCTCATCCCTGGAACTAGATGAAAGTACAAAAGACAAAAGCACTTAGTTTTATAAAACAACCTAGAACAACTAGATGTCACAAGCAATTAAAGAATCCATCGTCTCAGAAAACAATCTATCTCATCACTGTACCAAGTTTTCACAAATAGCCAAGCTTAAGAGTTTGAGTGAGTGTTCATTTAATTTTTGGCAAAAATCGCTAAGACGTTCAATCCCTATTGCCTCTGCTGCGATCGCTCTATCTCTAAGTATTACCCTACCCTCTGAGGCATTCACTATTTCATATTCGGGTGACACAACAAACGCACCAATTTTTAACCGTCCTCAAACGGAAGGGTTTGAAGGTGGTACTAACCCACCCACATCACTTTTTAGTAATGGTACCACCGTTCCTTATTACAGCCAGCCTTTCTTAGTTGATACTACTGGCTTTTATGATATTGAAGGTTCTCAAGCTTTCTTGGGCATCCAGTTCTTGTACGAGAACAGCTTCAATCCAACTACACCATTAGTTAATTTACTTAGTGGGAATGATCCTTTCCCAGATGAAGGCACATCTGGTTTTAGCGGCTTGAGCTTAACTGCCAATAATCAATACTTTTTAGTCACTACTGGATTTGATAATAGCAATAACAGTTTTGGTACTTTTACCAATACCATCACAGGCCCTGGCAATATTACAGTAGTACCCGAACCTTCTTCAATTGCCAGCATAGTCATCTTTGGTATTTTTGGTAGCAGCTTAATACTAAAACGCAACCTGAAAAAGCTAAAATCTGTAAACTAACCTCCTGATGAGTTTGTTAGAAAATATTATTTTGAGGAAAACATGAAACGATTTGCCTTTATCTTTTTAATAACTGCTTTGTGCATAATCGGCTACTTTGAAATTAGCTTGTCTCAAGCTGAAAAACTTTTTTGGCTCAATCTTAGTCTTTAAAATCCTCTCTCGCAAAATCATTTTCCACTCAGCACTCGTAATTTTCGCTGATTAGCTAATTTCTCTTTGCCATAAAATATCTGCCACTCTCGTCATTCCAGCTTTTAGATGGCGGCGATAGGTACTGAAAGGCAAATCTAGCAACTCAGCTGCTTGTTCTTGGGTGGGGGCAGGATTCAAATAAGTTCGATAAACAGCACGGTAGAGTTTTTCAGCACGCGGTGATGATTGTAAGGATTCAACTGCTTGTTTTAGCAGATTTTGTAAAACGTTAACGCGTTCGCGTAGATACCCAGAGGACAGCTTATCGGAGAGTTGCGTGTCCTTTGGACTCGCGCTCATACTTGCTTTTGTGGTAACTTGTTCTTCCACGCTGCGCGAGAGTACTTTGTACACGCTGCGCGATCGCACTAAGGGATTATTCTGTAATACATCAGGACAACTAAAGTTACGTAACGCATTCTGCACCGCCTCCACAAATTCAGGCTGACTAAGAACTAACAGAGGTTCACCGACTGGAGTATTATCTACAGATTCTCCGGCAGTTGTAACCTCTTTTCGGGCCAAAATTTCCTGCCATGCGGCAGGTGAGACAATTCGCCAGTCATGCCCATAAACACCATAGTGTCTTCCTTCAACTGTAAAATCAGTTTCAGAAAGTCGTGTTAAGTCGAAGTAGTTCAACATTGCTGTCCAACTATCTGCTTGGGCACAAGGTAGAAAGGTGTATGCTAACCCCGGTGTTTTCTGAAAATACTGCACAAAATTAATGAAAATTAGACTTTGGGTGGGGGAAACAGCTTGATAAGTGTCCCGCGCCATCCAGAAGCGGAAAATAGTTGCGCTTTCACTAGGGCGTAATGGTGCATGGGTTTGGAGATATTGCCAAGATGCCAGAGCGCCCGGATCTGCACTCAAATCTTCAACAGTTGCTGTCTGCAATGCCACCATCATTGCAAATCCCGCAGGTTCGGAGTGCAAGTCACGAAATACTACTACATTCTGCGGTTGGCGCTTCAACCAGTGATCTGCTATTTTTGCTGATTCTTCGCCTTCGTATTTTGCCACCATCCCCAGCAGTGCGGTTTTGTCAGTTTCCCGTAGTGAGTCCGTCAATAAACTACTTTCCTCACCCCAGGTGAAACAGGATCGAATCGCCGAGTTATCCCGATGCAAAAAAATATAATCAAGTAGCACTCGATGCTTTTCTTGCCCTTGGGTTTGTCCTAGTCGTTTAGTATAATATTGACGCGCTCGGTGGTGTAACTCAGTGTAGAATTCCGAATTACGCCAACGCAAATCAGCAATTAGAACTTCGCGTGCTAAATCGTGGGGAAATAAACCCAATTGCCCTGATTCGATAAACGACAGTCCGCGCAACCACTCAAATAAATCGTGAACATCAAGTATTTCCCCTAAAGAGTGAGCCTCACCAGCCAAAGTATTTTGAGGCACAGCCAATATTTGATTTAGTGCGACTTCGGTAGTCAGGCGGATCACCGCACAAGCTTCTAAAACCATACGGTGTGCGGGTGTTGGTACTTCTTTTATGAATCTTGACAACAATGTTTTAACAACATTGGGAGCAGATTCTGCTTGAAAAGAGATTTTTTTTCCTTGAGCAAACACCTCAGCAACCAAAGATAATGCTAGAGGATGTCCGTGGGTAAAATCTAGAATCGCCCGGTGTTGTGTGGTGGGAATATCTCGTGTGGTAAGATAAGTTTGACTTTCTTCTGGGGTAAGGTTGCGTAGGGGCAATGTGTGCATCAAAGCTTGCCAACCTGGATCGCTACACCAACCAGATGAGGGGGGATTGCGTCCAGCAATCACAATTAAGGTATTAACAGACAAATGGGGTAAAAATACTTCTCGCAACCATTCATCTAGCTGGGTAATAGCTTCATAGGTATCAATTAAAATTACATTCCGTTCTTGTCTTTGGGCTAGCACATCCAAAGGAGAATCTGATTCATTCAATCCCATCAACGAACACAACGTGCTAACAAAAGATTCTGGCGCAGCTTCTATATTACGTCCTTCTACGTAGATAGTTGATATTTTTGACCGTTCACAAAACCGTAAAAACTGCTGCATGAGGGTTGTCTTGCCCACACCACCAGGGCCAAAGACGTGCAAAATGTGAAAAGGTAATTCTGTTGATGCGATCGCATCAATAAATAGCTCCACTTCCCGCCCACGTCCTACAAATCTGCGATTTCGTTCTGCACTTAGTCGCTGTAATAGAGATGTCATTGGCATCCCTTCCTCAAATTTTACGTAGGATTACTGTTTTAAAGTATGAAGGATATTGTTGATTTATAAAATCTACTTTGAGAAAATTTATAAATTTTACATCCAAGCTTAAAGGCGTAATAAGTAGGTGGACGCTAAAAAAAATACGAATATATTAATAAATTTAAATCGCTTAAGAGCTTATATTCAAAGCGTTTCTGGTGCTTTATATAAGTTTATACAGTTCGGTTTAATTGTGCTTACCTACTTACTAGCGAACCAGTATTAGATAACCTTCTTTGTAGCATTGGTTTGGCTCCCCCAATTGCGACTGGTAAAACCCTGCAAAAGTGTTGCAAGGTCGCACCTAAAAGAAACCCTTGTGCAACAATACTTTACACTTTATGCATTTCTTACCTTTTTCTTTCTGCTAGACCTGACTTTTCCTGTTGAGTCTCAAAAAGCTTGCTCATAAAGGATTCTGGACAAAGCACAATATATACGTAAAGAAATTTAAATTAGGTGCTAAAAGTGACAAAAAATGTTGGACTGGTGGGAGAAAAATTTGTGCTTGTCCTGCGATCGCAAACGCGGTTACGAATTTTTCTCTAATCCCAAAACAACATTAAATCTGACTTTTCCACATCCCGTGAAAAGTCAGATTTAATGGTGGGGTGCAATGACTATGGGAATCATAACTAACTTATGCAGACATGATACAAGTAGGCTAAGTCGCTTACTTTTTTGCGTTTTTAATATCACCAATCAATTCATCAATCCTTGATTGAGTAGTGTTCCAAGAACACATAAAACGTACTCCTCCCACACCAATAAATGTATAAAACTGCCAGTTCCTGGCTTTTAAGCTGTGAACGACTTCTTCAGGTAATTTCACAAATACGGCGTTGGCTTCTCTAGGAAACATCAAGTCAACACCTTCTATGTTTAATAGTTGATTTTCTAAGTATTCAGCACATTGATTAGCATGTCTAGCATTTTTTAGCCAAGCACCAGTTTCTAATAAACCCAACCAAGGAGCCGAAATAAACCGCATTTTTGAAGCTAGCTGACCTGCTTGCTTGCATCGATAATCAAAATCTTCTGCTAGCGCTTTATTGAAGAAAATAATGGCTTCACCTAATGCCATTCCATTCTTGGTGCCACAAAAACACAATACATCGATTCCAGTTTTCCAAGTAATTTCAGCAGGGCTTTTATTCATAGCGGCAACTGCATTTGCAAAACGAGCGCCATCCATGTGAATCTTTAAGTTATATTTTTTTGCAACTTCTTTAATGCTTAAAAGTTCTTCGATAGAATATAAAGTTCCTAATTCAGTTGATTGTGTAATGCTAATAACTTTAGGTTTGGGATAATGAATATCAGTGCGTTTGGTGACAATTGACTCTATAGACTCTGATGTTAATTTGCCATTTTTACCGTGAGCAAGTAGCAGTTTAGAGCCATTAGATGCAAATTCCGGTGCGCCACATTCATCTGTTTCTATGTGAGATGTTTCATGGCAAATGACGCTGTGATATGACTGACAGAGAGCAGCTAAAGATAAAGAATTTGCCGCTGTCCCGTTAAAGGTAAAAAATACTTCACAATCAATTTCAAAGAGTTCCCGAAAATAATCTGTTGCTTTTTGAGTCCATTCATCATTTCCATAAGCTGGAACACTACCTTGGTTTGCCCTAATCATATATTCCAGTGCTTCAGGACAAATACCAGAGGAATTATCACTTGCAAACTGTTCTAATTGGCTACTCATAATTTATACTTTGATTTTTAACAGTAATTGTTACAATACTAGTAAATAATTTTTGACTTTGCCAATTCTAAGATTGACGGATAATACTATTAACATCTCCAATTATTTAATAATTATGCTAATTTCAATAACTTTGGATGTGATAAAATTTTTTATAGCCATAGTTAATCGTTTATGAAAAACAGGTTTTTGACTTATATAGAAAGCTGGAAGTTTGAACCTTTTGATTTTCACAAATTAAATCTGATTTTTATATTTTGTATCAACTTATTAATTAGCTTTTTTGCTGCAGCTTTTCTCTGAAATAGTTAGAATCTTAAGTAGTATAGTAATACTATTAAATGACTTTGCTAATGTCTATAGAAAACTGGAATCTTATTTTAACATCACTGAGATGTTTAATTACTACGGTGTCTTCGTCAGCCTTGCGTTGAGGGTATTTTGAGCCGATAAACATCGCCAATAACTAAAATTATACTAAAAAAATAAAGTTTGCTAATCAGAATGCTAATTATGTACTTATAATACACTATACAATGTCCTACCAATAACTATGAAATCACTATTTGGCATATTTGTCCTTTGTTAGTTCTCAGTAGTCATTTGTTTATTTTCTACTGACTAATGACCAATGATCAATGACCAATACTTCGGCTGCGCTCAGTACAAGTGACTAATAACTAATGACTGAACCATTGATTGAACTGAAAGGTGTTTCTAAGTCCTTTGGTAGCCATAAAGTTCTAGATAATGTAGACTTGACTATTTACCGGGGAGAAGCACTGGGGATTATTGGCCCATCAGGGACTGGGAAATCAACTATCTTACGAGTAGTAGCGGGGTTACTTAGTCCTGATGAAGGAGAAATTTATGTGCAAGGAGTGCGGCGAGACGGTTTGATTGAGGATGGTGGCCAGCAGGTTGGCATTGGTATGGTGTTTCAGCAGGCGGCCCTATTTGATTCGCTGACAGTAGAGGAAAATGTCGGATTTTTACTTTATCAAAATTCAAAGCTGCCGCGATCGCGCATCCGAGATTTGGTAAAAGAAAAATTGGAGATGGTAGGTTTGCCAGAAGTAGGCGACCTCTACCCAGCTGAACTTTCTGGGGGAATGCGCAAACGGGTAAGTTTTGCCCGTGCGATTATGTCTAACCCCGATAGTCCCAGTGAAGGGCCAGAAGTTCTACTATACGACGAACCAACAGCCGGACTCGATCCTATTGCCTCGACAGTCATCGAAGATTTAATCCGCCACTTGCAATGTTTACATGGAGTTTGTAGTACTTATGCTGTTGTTACCCACCAGGACAGCACTATCCGCCGTACATCTGATAGACTTATATTTCTCTATGAAGGTAAAGTGCAGTGGCAAGGTACAGTTAGTGAAATATACAACACAGAACATCCCTTGATCAGACAATTTATTAGTGGAAGTGTTCAAGGCCCGATTAAAGTCGCCGGCTAGAAACTTAAAAGTGAGGAGTAAGGAGTTAAATTTAACTACTAACTCCTAACTTTTAACTCCTAATTGGTTATTGGTTGTTGGTGGAGGCAAAAAAATGCGAGGTCTTATGACAAGTCGCTTCGCGTCTGGGCGAACATTTAGAGAAGGTTCTGTGGGATTATTACTCCTGCTAGGACTAGGGGTATTTGGATTACTCTTTCTGTGGTTAAATAGATTTACCGCTGCTGGCCGTTCATACAAAATTATTGTAGAATTTGCTAACGCTGGCGGAATGCAAAAGGGAGCAGCAGTTCGCTATCGTGGCGTTAAGGTAGGAACTATTTCCCAACTTCGACCAGGGCCAAATGCCATTGATGTAGAGATTGAAATTCCCCAAACTAACCTCATTATCCCCCGTAATGTCGTGGTGGAAGCTAATCAAAGCGGGTTAATTAGCGAAAGTATTATCGACATCACACCAAAAACAACCTTGCCTGCTGGGGTTGTGACTGCTAAACCCCTAGATAAAAGTTGTGATACCAGCCTCATCGTCTGTAATGGCTCTCGCTTAAAAGGTCAGGTCGGCATCAGTGTTGATGCACTAATTCGCAGTTCAACTGAGCTAGCTGGTGCATACAATAATCCAAAATTTTATCGAAATGTCAATAGGGTTCTAGAAACGACCACAGGCGCAGCATCCAGTTTTACTGAGCTAAGTCAGGATTTACAAGGTTTGACCAAAAGCTTACAACTACAACTTACTACCTTTTCCGCTACGGCTAATTCAGTGCAACGGGCAACAAACCAACTTAATGCATCTGCAAATCAAACAGTAAATAAATTTGGTGCAACTGCAACTCAAGCAAATCGGTTGCTGAACAACCTGGATAATTTGTTGACAACAAATCGTTCGACGCTGGTTGGTGCATTGAATAATATCACCGAAACCAGTAACCAACTGCGGGTTACAGTCAGTAGCTTATCACCATCTGTGAATCGATTGACTCAAGGAGAATTACTCAACAATTTAGAAACGCTTTCAGCAAATGCAGCCCAAGCCTCAGCTAATTTACGTGATGCTTCTAAAACCTTAAACGATCCCAAGAATGCGGTGTTGCTGCAACAAACTTTAGATTCAGCACGAGTAACCTTTGAAAATACCCAAAAAATTACATCTGATTTAGATGAATTGACAGGCGATCCTAATTTCCGTAAAAATCTGCGGCAATTGGTGAATGGTTTAAGTGGTTTAGTATCTTCTACACAACAGATGCAGCAACAAGTGCAGGTTGCTACTACTCTAGATTCGGTAAAAGCTGCTGTGAGCAAACCAAAGAATCTAATTCCTACCCCAGCACCAACCCAACAGGCGATGTTTAATGACAAGTCGCTACCAGTCTACGAAATGAATCCCTCAGCGGCTAATTTTACAAGTACCAACACCGACCTTCAACCAAGTCCTAGTCTGTCTATCCCGAACTCATCCCAAGAAAACCTTTTGAAGCAGCTGCGGGACTATGGTAAGCAACGGGAGCAATTGGAGACGGAGAAAGAGGCAATACAGGTTGACCCTTCAGCTTCGCTCACTGCTGACCCTAAGCAAAGCCAAACTGTTGAAAATTTTAAGTAAGATATTTTACTGTCAGGTGAATGTGTTGAAGCTCATCGACACCACTCGCTATAACTTTGAAAGGTGTCGATTGTCTGCATAGTAGAGTTTTCAGGCTGCAAAACCCATTGCTTATTGATACAGCAGATTTCAAGGAAAGTGAGATACACAAGCTAAGTCTGTTACCCAGATATAAAGCGTGTTTTACTCCAATACGCTTGGGTTAAAGGTTATTGGTGTAGATAATTGGTCTTTCAAGACGCGATTTATCGCGTCTCTACACCTGGGTTTTGTTGCTCATTCTGGACTGTATTATATTTTACTCCTGAATTCTGCTGTATCTTCCAAAACTCAAATAAGTTTGCTCTCATTAATCACAGCACCTGCTTTTAAGAACGAATTAACATTGGGTCATAAATTTGAGACTCTTGAACACCGTAATTACACAGAATAGAGCTAGCTATATCTTGCTCATTATCTGTGCCACTAATGATAAGTATGTAATTTCCTTGCTCTATTTGCTCATTATAAAAGCGTGCCCACTGATCTGCTATTCCTAACCTCATAGCGTCAAAGCGTTCACTTAAATTAATGCCTGTTAACCCAACCAATTGAGAAAAGTCTTTGCAAATTAAGGAAATCTGGTTTAATGAAAAACCTGCGACACACATATCCTTAATTGCCGCTTCAGCATTATCTATGCTATTAAAGCAACTAACACCATACTTAGACATCATCCCACTTTTATTAGGAATGGCAGTAGCAGAAGTCGTTGTGGTCAGAGAATTTGTAGTTTCATATTCACTATTGAGATGCTCGTAAATGCCAAACTCTTCAATACCCCAACGCTGTAGTATTTCTTGTACTTTAGCGATTTCAAAAGATGTGCAATCCACGATTATTAAATAGTGTCCGTCCTCTACTCGCTCGTTATATGCTCTAGCTTGCTCTGACGACATTCCCCAACCAACTAATGCACCAGCAAAAGTCCCAGTGGCAGCACCAATACTTGCCCCAACAAGGGTTGTAACCAAAGCAGTTGCTGCTGCCCCAGCCAGCATTATTGGGCCAACTCCAGGGATTGCTAAAGTCCCAAGACCCACTAATAAACCAGTTAACCCACCAACAGCGCCCCCTGAAAGCCCTCCTACTGTTGCACCTTCGTCAGATTTATCACCAGTGCCCTCTTTAACTTCATTATCGACAATCTCATGATTACGATCTGAATTTTGTACAACTACAGATACTTTCTCCATCGCCAAGCCAGAATCTCTCAACTCATGTATTGCCCGCTCTGCATCTATCCGATGAGTAAATACACCTACAGCACGTTGATATTGAATTAAAACCATTATTACTCCTTAGTCGCAGGGGAAAGATTAATTACTGACAAAGTTGATTCTTCAGTACCTGTTATATTAAATACGAGTTGCTTCAACTCAAAACTATCCTTAGTAATAAAATATATTCTTTCCCTTATTAGGTAGGCAATAACACCCTCAACGGTGCAAGTCATTTTGCTAAACAATAAGTAGAACGAGGTGAAAAAACCAAACTATGTAAAGATAGGTAAATACGGATAATATATCTAACGAGGTAACACCTAGTAATCTTAGTCAAAAGCAGGCGGGCAGGGCGGTGAGTGATGGCGAAAATCAGCCGTTACTTGACTCAGACTCTGAAGCTCAAAGTGAATCGGGAAAAGAGTCGAGTGGTCAAGATTGAGAATCTGAACTATCTCGGTTTTACCTTCCGAGGGATTCACATCTTTGTCTGTGATCAAGCTCTACAGGACTTCAAACATCGATTGTGAGGCTTCACGTCGCGCAGTTGGGGAGTCTCAATGGCAGAGCGCTTCGAGCGATTGAACAGTTACTTACAAGGGTGGATGAGCAAATGCAGGCATTTCCCAGCATTACACACCCATTGAGGAGCTAGAGGGTTGGCTGAGGCGACGGATTCGCATATATTATTCGGAAACAGTGGCGCAGACCGAGAACGCGCATTGCCAACTTGCTCAAATTGGGCACAAGTAAGCGTCATGCGATCTTGACAGGCATTAGTCATAAAGGCTACTGGCGTTTGTCAAAGATTTTAGCAACGCAGACAGGAATGACCAATGAGTGGTTGGAACAACAGGGATTGTTATCGGTTCGCCAACTCTGGATGAAAGTTCAGGGTTACGCTTAGTCATCAGTGTTGTTTGCGCGTCTTCATGAACCGCCCATTGCGGACCTGCATGATGGGTGGTGTGGGAGGGAAGGGTTAAACGCCCTTCTCGACCCGATTGGGCGGCTGCTCCACCGAAAATGAACAAATCTCAATTATTCTGAATAAGCCTTCGACTAATAATCGATTTTTAGCAGCCTTGTTTGGGTGAACATACCTGCCCGCTCCAAAGTCTTCTTTGACACATGGTTGTAATACCAGCACCCAGCAATTGGGTGTAGTTCCCGTCGCCGACATTCCTCTATTAATAGCGTGATTGTGGCAGTTGCAATACCAATGTGCCGAAAGTGTTCGATCGTGTACATGCCGATGCTGGCGACATCACCATAAAGGCTACTCGATTCGATCAACCCAAATCCGACATACTCATCGCTAGATCGTACCAGAAACAATGTGTGTGCTGCGAGATGCTTCTCAACAGGCGTGAAAAACTCACCCGCGTACTGTTGAATGAAGGGAATATCTTCGGGGTTAGCCAAGCGCAACGAAAATGATTGAGTTGCTGTATGGTCTTGTGTATGTGGAACGACATTGAAAAAGTATGCTTGTTTTGTAAGTTGGCGGTAATCATCAAGCGCATGAGCGAGAAAAAACTCGTCGCACGTTGGAACGAACGCCGATTCGACGTGTTCTAGCTTGCGTAGTTGCTGAAACACGGCTTGTCCATAGCGCTTATGTTGGTCAGTCAGGCTAAATTGGGTAAGCAAACTTTCACCATGAATTGACGCAAAGCCTGCAGATTGGCGAGCAATGAAGATGTGATAATGGTGCGACGCAAGGATATGTTCCTCCAGGAACGAATCAATGCGTGCGGGGAGTGCCGCAAGGTGGCTTTGCACCGCTTCACGAATGTCAGAAAATGAAACAGGGCTAAATTGTATGTCCATATCTACCTCTATCAAGTTGTTGCAACAGGTATAAGTATGTAACAAACAATTAAGCAAAAGAATTAGAGTTAAATTTTACACGTTGCGTACTATAGGGCGACCGAGCGTCTGGGGGTTTCCCCATGAGCGACTGGCGTGTGGAGTGCAATGACTGTGGGAATCATAACTAATTATGCGGACATGATATAACTGATGCAGAGTTATTATTAGTGAGTGACACGGGACAGCCTCAACTACATGTGTATGTCCAACGCAGACATAACGACATTCCCCTGTGTTGATATCCTAAATTCTCACGGCTTGGTCATGGAATGTAAATTACGTCTTTGAAATTTCGCTTCTGTTCTTACTGTGGTTTTCTCTATAAGGAGTCCGGGAATTCTGTGTGATTTGATGGACAACCTGTTTAACAAAACCTTCCTAAAGGCTGACTGTCCTTTACTTATGCTTTGTCCGTAGGCAGACGAGATCAATATATAAAATCAGTAATATTTATTTGTATAGTTAAAAGGCTTGTGTAGATTTCATCCTACCTAGTTCAAGCCGTATTTTTTTATTAATTTAGTAAGCAGTAATTATGCGTTGGCAAATAGGTCGTCGGAGTACAAATGTTGAAGATCGGCGTGGGATGAAGATTTCCGCTCCTGTCGTGGGTGGAGGTGTAGGAGCGGCACTCATATCGCTACTGGTTTTACTATTGGGTGGTGATCCCAGTGCCCTTTGGCAACAAGATTCCCCACCAAGTGATAGCCCGATAGCTGAGTCACCTCAAACAACAGGATCTCAAACTCAAGATCAAATGGCGGATTTTGTATCTGTTGTACTGGCTGATACAGAAGATACATGGAGTGAGTTGTTTCGGCAAGACGGAGAAACTTATGTAGAACCAAAGTTAGTTCTTTATTCAGGAGCGGTGGAGTCTGCTTGTGGATTTGCACGTTCAGCAGTTGGGCCGTTTTATTGTCCGCGCGATCAAAAGGTGTATATTGACTTGAGTTTTTACCGCGATTTGAAGACTCAATATCAAGCACCTGGAGATTTTGCTCAAGCATACGTGATTGCTCATGAAATTGGGCATCATGTCCAAAATTTACTTGGAATTTCGCAGCAAGTTAGAGGTTTGCAGAACCAAGTGAATCAGACACAAGCAAATCAGCTTTCTGTGCGATTAGAATTACAAGCAGACTGTTTTGCAGGGGTTTGGGCAAATCATGCTCAACGCTCACGGCAAATTCTGGAGACAGGTGATATTGAAGAAGCATTGAACGCAGCTAGCAGTATTGGAGATGACCGCTTGCAAAAACAAGCTAGAGGCTATACTGTGCCAGAATCTTTTACACATGGTAGTTCAGCCCAAAGGGTTCGTTGGTTTAAACAAGGTATCCAAACGGGCGATCCTCAGAAATGTAATACTTTTGCCAAGACAAATTCTTAACATATTTCAATTTTCACGATTCTCTGGCAGTCATCTAGCTTTATTGGCAAACCTTTCCTAATCAGGGAGCAGAAATTGAGGAAGCGATCGCCACAATCGATTTATACTATTAAGAAGACTTGTCTAAACTCATCTTGTTCTGAAAACGAGATAGCGATCGCAAGGTTTATTTTAATATTCCAAAAACTATTTGGTTATTTATTTATTACTAAAAGAGCAAGTAAAAGTACTGATTTAGGATTAGCCACTTCCCGGTAGATTATAGAAGAAAAACATGGTGGACAACTCACAGTGACATCTGACATTAGGCAAAGGCGCAGAATTAGCGATCGTCATTCCAGCGCTGAGTCAGGAGTTAGGAATGGAAAAGAATAACTAATGCCCTATTCCCCATAACTAATTCCAATCCTGTTCATCTTTCTTGCCACGGCTTTTGTAAATTCCACCCAAATCGTGAATTTGACGAGTTTTCTCAAAAAGCTCGGCTTCGGTTAAACCCCACTGTTGCAAGACTTTATCTAGGTCTTTTTGGATGTCTCTCGCCCCTGGAAACCCTTGATAGCGCATTCGCAGTCTAGCCAATTCTGCTAAGTTATAGTCTGTCGCCTCTTGAGCGAGTAAAATATCAATAAGGGGGCGATCGCGGTTATAAAGTGGATGTTGTTGGTCTTTACCGGCCGTTGCTTCAGTCATTGTCAGTCCTGAGTTTAGAGTGCTAAGTCCTGAATTTTAAGTTTAGCTGACAGTGGAAAATAAAACAGACAAAAGAAAATTGTCAAATACCGAAAACTTAACTGTCAACTTTGCAACTATTGAATTTTTCCGTACTCCACTCAGCACTCCTACTAGACGGCAAGTACACCTGATGTCTTACGGCTCTCACCACTGCCACTTAACTTTAAATAAAGTTACATTAGTCCTTAAGAAAATACAAAAAACTTTAGATGAGGGTGAATTTTATCTCACCCAAAGTCCAAGCAGCGAGGGAGCAATAACCCATTATGTTTGAACACTTCACTTCCGAAGCCATTAGAGTAATTATGTTAGCTCAGGAGGAAGCACGTCGCCTGGGACATAACTTCGTAGGAACTGAGCAAATTCTCCTGGGTTTGATGGGAGAAGGAACTGGGGTTGCTGCTAAAGTGCTAGCTGAATTAGGCGTTACCCTCAAAGATGCACGTCGCGAGGTAGAAAAAATTATTGGTAGGGGTTCTGGCTTTGTACCACCAGAAATTCCTTTTACTCCTAAAGTGAAAAGCCTCTTTGAGCAATCGTTTAAAGAAGCTCATAGTCTAGGACAGAATTACATAAACACTGAACACTTACTCTTAGGATTAACCGAGGCTGGTGAAGGTGTCGCCGCCAAAGTACTACAAAATCTAGGGGTTGACTTCAAGAGTGTCCGCAGTGCCATAGTTCGCCGTTTGGGTGAAAATGCACCAGCTTTTGCTGGTAGTGGTAGTCAAAAGCGCACCCAACCGCTAACAATGGAAGAATTTGGCAGAAATTTGACCAAATTAGCCCAAGAAGGCAGACTCGACCCCGTAGTTGGTCGTGAGAAGGAAATTGAGCGGGCAATCCAAATTCTCGGTCGCCGCACTAAGAATAACCCAGTGTTGATTGGAGAACCAGGAGTTGGTAAAACTGCGATCGCAGAAGGTCTAGCTCAACGGATTATCAACCAGGATGTTCCTGAAAACTTACAAGACAAGCAAGTTATCAGCCTCGATATGGGGTCGTTGGTAGCTGGAACTCGCTTCCGTGGCGATTTTGAAGAACGCATCAAAAAAGTTGTGGAAGAAGTCCGCACTGTAGGCAATATCATCTTGGTGATTGACGAAATTCACACCTTGGTTGGCGCTGGTGGTACAGAAGGTGGTTTGGATGCAGCCAACATTCTTAAACCTGCCTTAGCACGGGGTGAACTCCAGTGCATCGGCGCAACTACCCTTGATGAGTATCGTAAGCATATTGAGCGTGATGCTGCCCTAGAGCGTCGTTTCCAACCGATTAAGGTCGGGGAACCATCGGTAGAGGAAACCGTACAAATTCTCTACGGCTTGCGCGGTGCTTATGAACAACACCACAAAGTCACAATTTTGGATGCAGCACTTGTCGCAGCAGCAGAATTATCAGACCGCTATATTAGCGATCGCTTCTTGCCAGATAAGGCAATAGACTTGATTGATGAAGCTGGTTCTCGCGTTCGTCTACGGAACTCCCAAAGTTCTCCCAATAAAGAACTGAAGCGTGAACTCGCTGGCGTTACCAAAGAAAAAGAAGCAGCAGTCAGAGTCCAAGATTTTGACAAAGCTACACAACTACGCGACCAAGAGTTAAAACTTGCAGAACAACTGCAAGCAACGTTTTCACAAAACGAGCAACCTGTCAACTCTAGCGTAGTTGACGAAGAAGACATCGCTCAAATCGTTGCTTCTTGGACTGGCGTACCAGTTAATAAGCTAACTGAATCTGAGTCAGAGTTACTCCTACACCTAGAAGACACTCTGCATCAGCGGCTCATCGGACAAGAGCAAGCAGTCTCGGCTGTATCTCGCGGTATCCGTCGCGCCCGCGTTGGCTTGAAAAATCCCAATCGTCCCATTGCTAGCTTTATCTTCTCCGGCCCCACTGGAGTTGGTAAAACAGAATTGGCGAAGGCACTAGCTGCCTACTTCTTCGGCGCGGAAGACTCGATGATTCGGCTAGATATGTCCGAATACATGGAAAGCCATACCGTCGCCAAACTGATTGGTTCGCCTCCTGGTTATGTAGGATACGACGAAGGCGGACAACTTACAGAAGCCGTGCGCCGGAAACCATACTCAGTGCTGCTATTCGACGAAATCGAAAAAGCACATCCTGATGTATTCAATATGCTACTGCAACTCTTGGATGACGGTCATCTTACCGATGCCAAAGGTCGGAAAGTGGACTTCAAGAACACGCTGATCATTTTGACTTCTAACATCGGTTCCAAGGTGATTGAAAAAGGTGGTAGTGGTTTAGGCTTTGACTTTGACACTCAAGCCGACGCTAGTTATAACCGCATCCGCACCTTGGTAAATGAGGAATTGAAAGCTTACTTCCGTCCTGAGTTCCTTAACCGTCTTGATGAGATTATCGTCTTCACCCAGCTTTCCAAGGATGAAGTTAAGCAAATCGCTGAAATTATGCTCCGCGATGTTGCTAATCGCTTGACAGAAAAGGGAATTATCTTAGAAGTTAGCGATCGCTTCAAAGAGCTTGTGGTACAAGAGGGTTATAACCCCAGCTATGGCGCTAGGCCATTACGTCGGGCAATTATGCGTCTTTTAGAAGATTCTCTCGCCGAAGCAATGCTATCTGGTGAAATTACAGATGGAGACACAGCCCTTATCGATGTTGATGATGACTCTCAAGTGAGAGTACAAAAATCAGAAAAACGAGAATTGCTCTTGGCAAATGTTGGCTAATTTTATACCCGATCGCTTTTTACTGTAATATTTGAGAAACACTCCAGCCTTTTGCGTAGAGCAGAGGCATAAACAGGGTCATCTCAGACAAACATCAAGTGAAATGGTATTATTTCCCACCCCTAGTAGAAATGCTAGGGGTTTTTTATGCGATTCCTTTTGAGTGGTCAATATCCACTTATCCACTGTTTATAATCAGTTTTAGGATATGGCAATAAGGGACTTCCAAATAAAAAAATATCCCATCACTTTTACGGCAGGGGAGTAGGGAGCAGGGGAAGGAAAATTTCAAAAATTGGATAGTTTATTTTTTGGAGTTCCCTTAGTTAACAAAAATTAGAATGCACAAATGCTCAAATTGGAAAAACTTTGTCAGAGTAGAAATAAGGGATTTGATATTTACCTATGTGTAATTAAATGACTCAAATATTTGAAGATGTGACGAAAACAGACGATTATATCCGTGTTGCTCAACTTGCGGAAGTTCAGGCAGCAGGCAGTTTGTTAGTCCACAAGGAAAAGCATACGATTGCTTTGTTTTACTCAAATAATACAGTTTACGCAATTGATAACCGTTGTCCTCACATGGGCTTTCCCTTACAAGGAAGCACTTGCAAAGATGGTATTGTTACCTGTCCTTGGCATTATGCCCGCTTTGATCTTGCTAGTGGTGGAACGTTTGACTCGTGGGCAGATGATGTTCCTTGTTTCCCAGTAGAAATCCGTGATGGTGAAGTTTGGATAAATTTAGCACCACCAGTTAACCCTCATGCTCACCACCGCCAACGTCTGCTAGACGGTTTAGAGCAGAATATTTCTTTAGTGATTGCAAAATCAACGCTCGCACTTTTAGATATAGGAGTGAACCCGACAGAACCATTTCTCATGGGGCTAGAATTTGGCACTCGTTATAACAAAGCGGGTTGGAGTTCAGGTTTGACTATCCACACCTGTATGATGAATCTACTACCTTATCTCGATGTAGAAGACAAACCTCGTGCTTTATTTCACGGACTGTCGGCAGTAGCTAATGATAGTGCAGGTGCGCCACCAGAGTTTGTTGTTCACCCATTACCCAACTCAAAAGTAGATTTTGCAACTCTCAAAAACTGGTTTCGCCAATTTATTCAGGTACGGGATACTGAAGCAGCACAAAGATGTTTAGTATCTGCTGTTCGTTTGGGAGCTAATTCAAAGCAAATAGCAGATATGCTGTTCTGTGCTGCCACAGATCGTCGCTATCTTGATGTTGGGCATACGCTTGATTTTATCAATAAAGCATTAGAAGCACTTGATACTACAGCTTGGCAAGCAGCAGAATCAATTTTGGCTAGCCTAGTTTCGGGTTTAGCCAATGCTTCGCGGATGGAAGAATCCAATTCCTGGCGCTACCCTGTAGATTTGGTGGCAATATTAGAGTCAGCTTTTGAGCAATTACCGACTGTATTAAGTGTGGGAAAATCTCGACAAGGAAATTGGTCACAAGCAGATGAACTAGTACCAATTTTATTGGGTGAAGACCCACAAGCGATCGCAAATTCGCTGTTGAATGCACTGAAAGCAGGTTGTACTGAAGAACAATTAGCTGGTGTAGTTACTTATACAGCAGCATTAAGAGTAGCTCGTTTCCATACTAATAATGACTTTGGAGATTGGAATTCAGCCCACCATCCATTTACGTTTGCAAATGCCGTACATCAAGCTTTACGAAGAGTACCAACGGTCGAACTACTAAGAGGTGTGTTTGATGCGGCGATGAGTGTATATTTAAATCGTTTTTTGAATGTCCCACCAGCAAGGCTGCCAGAACCCAAAGACATCGTAGAAAATCCCGAACAATTACTCCAGCAGCTACCGGATTTATTAAACCGTCAGCAGCAAGTAAACCAGACAGGGCAATTAGTTGCTAATTATTTATACAGTGGTGGTAGTGCTGAAAGACTGATGGCAAAACTGGGGAAATTGATGCTGCGAGAAAACCGTGATTTTCATGTCATTCAAGAAATAGAAGCCGCTTTTCGTCAGTATTCTTTCCTCGGTCAAACTTCGGCTGGAATTCATATACTAGTGGCTGCGTCTCGGTATTTAGCTGCTCATTCTCCGACAATGCGATCTCAAGGACAAACTTATCAAATTGCGGAACGTTTACATCAAGGCGATCGCTTATTTGAGGAATCATGACCGGAAAGTAGAGAATTTGAACTGTATCCTATTTTCTAGAGCGATGTTTACGACGGGCTACGCCTACGCTTTTCTTTCGGCTCAATGATATACCAAAATGAATGCGTGAATTACTCTAATGAGTAAGCAAACTGGGGTTTAAGAAAGTAAAAGCTGCTTTTGCTTGCGGAAAACACTAAAATGAGAAAGCAAAAGCAGCTTTTGTTTGTGGAAAACACTAAAATGCGAGATTCAAACCTGCTTTTAAAGAAGTAAAAGCTGCTTTTGCTTGTGGAAAACACTAAAATGCGAGATTAAAAGCTGCTTTTGAAGAAGTAAAAGCTGCTTTTGTTTGTGGAAAACACTAAAATGCGAGATTAAAAGCTGCTTTTGAGAAAGTAAAAGCTGCTTTTGCATAAGTAATCAGGCATTTTTACTTAATTCAATATGAGTTTCAGTCTAAGCGATACCTTTCCTTTGGAACGGTACAGGAACGCTAACGCGCTTTTCAGTTTTATCACGGTATGCTTTGCACAAAACCTGTAAATTTGTATCCCCATGTAGTCTATTCTTGATTTGGGGGGATGCGATCGCGCAAATCTGCTAAATTATCACGAGTAGTAATAGTATCAGGATGATCCAACCCTAACTTTCGCTCAAAAATATCTAAAGCTTGTATTAAAAAAAGTTCCGCTTTGCTATATTTTTCTTGGGAATGGTAGAGTGCTGCCAAGCTGTTGAGGCTTTGTGCAACGTTAGGATGTTCATCTCCCAGTAAACCTCGTCTCAGTTCTAAAGCTTTTTGGTACAAAGGTTCAGCTTTGCTGTATCTTCCTTGAGAGTAGTAGAGTCCTGCCAGATTGTAGAGGCTTTGTGCAAAATCTGGATGTTCCTCTCCCAGCAAGCGTTGTCTCAGTTCCAAAGCTTGCTGGAACAAAGGTTCGGCTTCACTGTATTTTTCTTGGGAGTAGTAAAGTACTGCTAGGTTGTTCAGGCTTTGTACAAAATCTGGATGTTCCTCTCCCAGCAAGCGTTGTCTCAGTTCCAAAGCTTGCTGGAACAAAGGTTCGGCTTCACTGTATTTTTCTTGGGAGTAG
>NZ_JBALDD010000013.1:0-16272 GCF_036917555.1 Nostoc sp.
CACGCTCTAATTTCACAAGCAGGTCTTTTCCCATAATTGTGATATTCCGCCTCAGATGTCACATTTGTCAATACCTCTTGACCTGAATCCTTACGGTTTCATCGGTACACCAGTAACAAAATAACTAATTTTTAATTGCTAGAACCCTTGATTTTCAAAGCTCTTTGGGGAATGAATCAGCCCTGCCTTAAAAAGGGGGGAACCGGAATTAAAGTCACCCAATTTATCAGGAGATTTAGGGGGAGCTAGAACGTTTTGTTACCGAGAAGAAAACTTTTCAAACATCCTCTTAGACAAGTTGATCAAAAACTTGTGTGGCTAATTAAAATAATAGCTAAATTTATATCAAGCTATACTAATCGCTTATTTTTTGTATTTGGAATAATTAGTGAGTATATTTATTATTTGAGTATTAATTAATTGTTATTAGTTATAACCTTTGCGTTCTTTTTGTGCTGCTTGATTTTATCAATCACTTTAAAAATTGAATTTATTAATTATATCATACTTTTAATTGTTATCAGATAGAACTAATTAAATTTTCACAATTAATCTAGTCAGAATGCTTAAACTATCTAACTTTTGTTGTTAATTTCCAATTTTTAGGATGAAATATTTTTGTTACCCCTAGCAATTGATGTGTAAAACAATGTAAATTAACACTTAATGGAATTTTAATAAGTAATTAAAAGCACGTGACATCTCAAAGAGCGCTATCTTCGGGCAAGAGGTTCAAAACTTCGCAACTTCAAATCTTCTTAGCTGATAGTCTGACTATTTTTTGGGGAGATTGGTTAGATTTACGCGTGAGAATTTTACCAGTTGCTGCATCAGGCTTAATATCGCCACTGATATATATTTTAGCTTTTGGCTTGGGTTTGGGTAGTTCCATCAAACCCGGTTCAGGAATTAGTGGTAACTATGACAACTATTTGGAATTTATATTACCGGGAATGGTGGCGCTATCGTCGATGACGGTTAGCTTTGCTGGAACGACATTTTCGATTTGTGGAGAGAGACTATTTACCAAAACCTTTGAGGAATTATTATTGACTCCCATACATCCCTTAGCGTTATATATCGGTAAAATGCTGGCGGGAGTCGTGCGGGGTTTGATGACTTCTGGTTCGGTGATTTTGGTAGCGCTGCTGTTGACTGGAAACTGGAATTTTCTCAACCCACTATTTTTACTATTGGTGGCACTGAATTGTGCGGTATTTGCTGGATTAGGGGTAATTATAGGGTTGAGTGTGCGATCGCTCGAATCAGTTGGACTTTACAATAATTTTATCATTATCCCCATGTCCTTCTTAGGAGCGACTTTCTTTGACCCTGCTACACTACCAGCGGCTCTCAAAGTTTTAGTTTACCTGCTGCCACTAACCTACGCCAGCATTGGATTGCGTGCAGTTGCTCATCTACCCTTGTCTCAGTTTCCTTGGTACAGCATACCGATTTTGCTGGTAGTTGCGATCGCTCTTGCTCTGTGGGGTGGTTATAAATTTGCTCATCAACAAGATTAAAGCCTTCATTACAACCTGTGCTTTAACTGTTGAATTTTCTGTGAAACTTTTTCCCGATGCTGCGTCAGCTTGATCCATCGGGGTAGGCGACTGGCAAGACTGCCATTGTGCCAGCCTAATGAATCATCTGGCAAGCGTTCTCGCAACCTTGATTGAACATAACTTTCCAGGAAGTTCAAATGTGCTTCATTATATGTTCATAGCACCTGACCGCAACAAGAGATTTGTAGCCACAGGGGTAAGCCAAAAAAATGGTCTAATATTCCATAGCTGGAATTTCTTTTATGCCTGTAATTGTTTTGCCACAGTAGCAATACGGATTTTCAATTGCCATCCTTTAACTGTTGTTTTGTATAGCTACAGTGCTGACAGGTAATTCTTTTGATGGAACAGAGACTTGATTGCTCAGAGTTTACAGTCAATACCTTGGCAATGCGTAGGCGCAGCCCGCTGTAGGCATCGCACTGAGGACAACGTACTAAAATTTCTTGCTCAAAATCAGCAAGCCGTTTGCCACAGTCTCTAAATCTTATAACCATTTCATCTCAAACCTGCTATATAGCATCTCGTTAAGACAGCAATGAACCAATTATTTATAATTCACATATTGTCTAATTTGTCAATGTACAAGTTCTAATTTGGATTTTTTATAAAGATTGCGTGAAATTACTAGTTATCATGATAAATCATTACAAGAATTGCTTTATAAATCAACCTATGAGTAAATATCAACTCAGTGAGCAAGTACAGATTAACCACTATTTACCTAGCAGATAGATAGCGGTTGAAAAGTGAGTTTTGCTGTTTGATTTAAACCATACGGTGTAGCATTCTGTGAATCAATATCCAAAGGACACAAGTATGATTAAAATTGCCACAAAAATAGCCTTGTCTGTTCTCGGAACAGCAGGAATTAGTTTTTTGTCTTGGACACCAGCAAAAGCTGTCATCTTTGTAGAACCCATTGTGACGACCAAAAATCAAGATGTACTCGACGCAAAAAACCCAAGAAAGCTTACAGACTATCTACCAGGGCAAGTAATAGAATATGGTGTTCCAGATGTAGCTAATAACTTTCTAAATGCTACTGGTTACGATATAAACAGCTTGGTCTTTGATTTAAAAACGCTGTCCTATAGTAATCCGAATTCTACTCCAGCATTTGATAATGAACCAGTGCAATGGGGAGATGTTAATGGAGATGGGAAGATTGGTAACTCTGCTAACCCCGATCTAAAGGATATTTTTACAGATATTACCATTGCTGGTAGTACTATCACTTTTAGTGGTGGCGTCATCCCAAACGGAAGTCTGTTTTACAATCCATTCGCTACCCTGCCTAATCTAGCCCCAGGTGCTGGAATCATTCCACCAATTCCAGCAGAGCAAGAAGATAAAGATGGGCCGATCAGAGTGGCTGCTTATTACACCGCTGTTCCTGAATCAACTAATATTTTGGGTGTACTGGTCTTTGGTGCTTTAGGCGTAGCTTTAAGATTAAAGCGATCGCACTGTTAAGGGGAGCAGAGAGCAGAGGAGAAGTTGCAGTAAGTTTTTTCTCAATGCCCAATTCCCAATTCCTAATTCCCAATTCCCAATGCCCAATGCCCAATGCCCTCATTCTGTAATTAACTCCCGATACACTGTCATTGTTTCCTGATGGACGCGGGCAACATTCAGCCTCTCTAGGTTTTTCTTTGCCCGCTGTTTCCACTCTTGCAGCATCTCGGCATTACTCAGTAATTGCACTAAAACCCCACCTAAAGCATGACTATCTTTTGCTGGCACCAAAAGACCTGCTCGCCCGTTGTCTAAAGCTTCAGGAATTCCGTCTACCTGAGTGCCGACGATCGCAATTCCAGTTTCTCTAGCTTCCGAAAGTACCAAAGGGCAAGGATCACGGTGGGAAGCTAGCACAAATATGTCACAAGATATCAAATAGCGTTGAGGTTCCGGTTGAAAGCCTTCAAAATGAATGCGTTCATTTACAGAAGTTGCTTGTGCCTGTGCCTCAAATAACTGTTTATCAGGCCCGTTTCCTACCAAATAAAGATGGGCTTGGGGAAAATCTGAGGCAATTTGTTCAAAGGCAGCAATTAACTCAGCAATTCCCTTGCGTTGATACATCCCGGCTACAGTGGCGATCGCTGGATGCTGTAATGGCAAAGGTTGATAATCTTGTATCTGTCGAGTGCGGGGACTGCCTAAAGTGCCGTTACAGATCACCCGCAACTTGTTTTCTGGAATACCACGTCTAATCATAGAATCACGTACAGCCTGACTGACAGCAATTACTCTGTCAGCTAAACCCATCAGCAGGCTAGCACGCTGAAATTCGTTGTGGACTGTAGAAACTAAAGCATATTTGTTTCCCTTAAAAATGCGTGCTAATATTACCCCCGTCATCATGTGGGCATGAACAATATCCGGCTGAAATTCAGCTGCGATCGCTCGGTAACGTATAGCTGCTTTAATCGTATTTATCGGTTTCTTGCTTTGGTCTAGGTGGTAATGTTTGACACCACAAATATCTAGTAAAGCCTCGTATTCCCCACCAGCAGAAATAACCGCTACCTCATAACCAGATTTTGCCTGTAGACAAGCCAGATCAACGGCCACATTCACAATACCGTTACCTATTTCTTGAACGTGGTTCAAAATATGTATGATTCGCATAATTTTTGAGATGTGTATAAAAAATAAAGATAAGTAACTGGGTATAAATCAACATAATTTTTGAGGTCTTCAGCGACAACTCAAAAGTAGTCAGTAGTGCATAAAATTGACCACTTTCTACTGATTAAGAGCGCTTAAAACCAGTTACTTAGCTTAAAGACTTATTCTAGTAACGGCTCGATAAATCGGGGTAAAACTTCAAAATTATGAAGACTGAATCTGCTATTTAAAGTTGCTACAACCTTATTTTCTATTTCTTAATACCCTGGTATCGAACTCCAGTACACCACAGCAGATATATAGCAATCCTAAATGATTCATGAGAAAATACCATACTCATGTAGCTTAGGGAAGTCAAAAGTTTGACAATCGATTGCTAATTCAAATAACCCCTTGAGTACACAAAAAGAATGACAAAAAAAGTAAAATTCTCGAATCAGTCTTTTTGCTAGTAACCAAATATCTTCTACAGGGTTTTGTTGTGGAGCATTTGGGGCAAAACGCTCACAAGTTATCAACCATTGTTCTTTTTCTAATTCTGCATTGAGCGAGCCTAAATACTCTTTAATTTGCCTTGAACGGTGGTAATTAGCACCGTCCCAAATAATTAAAATTTTGGCTTGAGGACGTAATGATTGAAGATATTCTAAAAAACCAATTGTAGTCTCGGAATTAGCTTTTTTTGCCTTGTAAATGAAAAATTCCTTTGTTTTATAGTCTAATGCGCCGAAATATGTTTGTTTGCAGCGGGTATTACTTACAGGAACTGATACTCGTTTGCTGGTTTTACCCCAAACATAACCGTTTAGATCTCCCTATAACAAATGACATTCATCAGCCATGAATACGACTAATTCTCCAGATTCTATTTCCTCACGTCCCCCAGCTAGCAATGTACAAATATCTTTTTTTTTGACGCGACTAATTCTTCATCATATTTTCGGTTGTGAGCTTGAGTTTTCTTCCAACTAATACGTGCTTCGTTAAATAAATCATAGTAACTTTGCTTTGAGGAGAAAGTAACGCCGTATTTGTGGCTGATCTCCTATTCTAACTCATTCAAAGTCCATCTATCTTTTATTAACAGCCACTCTATTATAGATAAGCGCTGCTCTGGGTTTAATAGCCCAACACTTCCTCGATGAGCGAGTTTTAAACCTTCTACCCCATTTTGAAAAAATGCTTTTTTCCACTTACTTATAAAACCACTGGACACTCCCAAGATCGACATTATCTGCTCATGCTTGTATCCACACAACAACATCTTAACTGCTATCGCTCGTTGAACTTCACGCTTATCTTGGCTATTTTCGATAAACTCATCTAGCGATCGCATCCACATTACTACACCCTTACCTTAGTCATTCTAACTACTTACACGCTTCTACGTATTTTCTCACGAATGATTCCAGATTGCTATGTAAATACCATTTAACACAGCAGCCAAGACAGAGAATAAAAGTCTTTTGATTTTTGAGTTTCAAGTACTTCAGGTTGAAGCAAGTCAAGCATCCCGTCCTTGTTCAATCCCGTGTTTCGCTCTCTTGGTAACTCACTAGTTCATTTATGGGTACTCCTGAAATACTCCTTTACAAAAACAGCAATTGGCCTGATGATAAAAAAATGAAATTAATGGTAAAAAATAATTCATTATTACTGTTAATAATTGTGTGAAAACCCTGTAATGACAAAGCTTCAGTCAGTTTGAGTTGAACTCAAAACCTTAGTTTAAGCTAACAAAATGGCAACGTTACATACTCCACACTTCCAATTAAATTCCGTAATTCCCACCTTATATACGCATAACCTAGTCTTCATTGACACGGCAGTTGAAGACTACCAGAGTTTAATTAACGGTGTTATCCCTGACACCGAAGTATTTATTATTAACCCGACACAGAACGGTGTTGAGCAAATTACGGAGATTTTGGCAACTCGCGCTGACCAGAATCTTAGCAACATTCATATTGTTTGCCACGGCGCCCCCGGTAGCTTGCAACTGGGCAACATTCACTTGGGACTAAATAGCCTCGAATGCCATAGCCAGCAACTGCAACAATGGCAGAAAATATTTTCCGCTTCGTCCAAAACTGCTAAATCATCTATAGCCAACTTACTTATCTATGGTTGCAAGGTAGCTGACGGTGATGTAGGGTCAGAATTTATTGGCAAACTGCACCAACTTACAGGAGCGAATATTGCTGCTTCACGTCAGCTGATAGGCAGTGTGGCATTAGGCGGCAATTGGGATCTGGAAGTTCGCATCGGTGATGTGGAACTGACTCTAGCGTTTACAGAAACGACGCGGGAAGCTTACGCGGGAGTACTAGCTACCTTTACCGTAAATAGTACCGGGGACGCAGATGATGGCGATCCCAATAATGGTATCACTACACTGCGAGAGGCAGTTAACTTAGCTAATGCTACTGCTGGAGATGATGCAATCGCCTTTGGAGGAGTGTTTACTGATACCACCCCAGATGTAATAACCCTCACCTCTGGAAAACTGACCATTACCGATGATGTAAGCATCTTGGGAACTGGCGCATCTCAGCTGACTGTGAGTGGTAATAATACTTCCAGAGTATTCGAGATATCGGGACTAGCGACAGGTGTTACTATTGATGGCCTGGCGATCGCTAGCGGCGGTATTCAAATCAATTCAAATTCCATCCTCAGCCTGACAGCAAGCAGTATTTCTGGCAATACAGAGGAAAGCGGCATCTCTAATAACGGCATCCTCAATCTAACGGGAAGTACTGTCTTTGGTAATACGAAAGGCGGAATCTATAACAGTGGCATCTTCAGCTTTACGGGAAGTAGTGTTTTTGGCAATACGGGTGACTTCGGCGGTGGCATCTATAATGACGGTTCCAACTTAAGAGTCAGTACTCTCAACATAACGGCAAGTACTGTCTCTGGCAATACGGCAAACTACGGTGGCGGCATATACAATAAAGGCGGTACTCTCAACATAACGGCAAGTACTGTCTCTGGCAATACGGCAAACTATAACGGCGGTGGTGTCGTTAACGGAGATGATGGTGGCTATGGTGGCGGTTCAACTACTCTAACTAACAGCACCATCTCTGGCAATACAGCGAATGATGAAGGTGGTGGCATCTATGATACTGGCAGCTACTCAGGCGACAGCCTCACTCTGATCAACACCACAATTACTAGCAACATAGCCGACTCAGATGGCAATGGTGTTGGCAACGGTGGGGGTGTTGCAAATTATGGTAGCTCCATGAAGGTTAGTAACACCATTATTGCAGGCAACTTTGACAATTCCACCTCTGGTGATATACACCCTGACATCTCCGGTGACGTCACTGACTTTGGCAATAATTTGATTGGCGATAATACTGGTAGTACTAACTTTACCACCAGCACTCTCATTGGCACAATCGCCAATCCCATTGATCCAAAAATCGGGCCACTGCAAAATAATGGTGGGGCAACCTTTACTCATGCCTTACTTGCAGATAGCCCCGCTATTAATACTGGCAATAATTCCCTAGTTCCTGCTGGTGTCAGCACCGATCAAAGGGGTGCTGGATTTGACAGGATATCTGGCGTTGCAATTGATATTGGTTCTTATGAAGTCCAGCCTATTATAATTACGCCAACTGATAATCCTGATCCCCTCGTACCCACCATCAGCATCATCGCAACTGATAACACTGCCGATGAAAATAGTGGCGATACTGGCACTTACCGCATCAGCCGCAGTAATAGCAGTGGGGCATTAACAGTCAACTTCTCTGCCAATGGTAATGCAAGTATTGCAGACTACAACCTAAGCGTGGGTGGCAACCCTATCAGCGGCAACAGTATTGTGATTGCTGATGGGCAAAGCTATGCAGATATCACCCTAACACCTGTCAATGATATTCAGGCAGAAGCGGCAGAAAATCTTAACCTCAGCTTGGCAGCAGATTCAGCTTACCAAATCGATAATGTGGATTATAGTGCCACAGTAGCGATCGCAGCCAATGATTTCGTCGTGACTAATACTAACGATTCTGGAGACGGGTCGTTGCGGCAGGCTATCCTCAATGCCAATACTACTACTGGAGCAGATACGATTACCTTTGCGGGCGTATTTAGTGATGCCACTCCAGATATCATTACCCTTACCTCTGGTAAATTGACGATTACCGATGATATTACCCTTTTGGGGACTGGAGCATTAAACTTCACCGTTAGCGGAAATAATGCCTCAGGCGTATTCGAGATATCGGGGACAGGGACAGATGCCAGCATTGATGGCTTGAAGGTTGCTAATGCTAACGATCCGTTTGGCGGTATTTTGCTTAATAACAATACTAGCCTCAACTTGACGCAAAGCATTGTCTCTGATAATAGGGGGACAGTAGGCGGCATCTTTAACAAAGGCACTCTCAGCTTGACAAGAAGCACTGTCTCTAGTAATAGGGGGTCATCGTTAGGCGGAGGCATATTTAACAAAGGCAACCTCAGCCTCACTAACAGTATTGTCTCTGGTAATAGTGCATCTACCAGTTACTCCTCTGCCAGCGGTGGTGGGATATTTAATATAGGTACTCTCAGCCTTACAGGAAGCACTATCTCTGGTAATGGGGCTTCCGCCAGTGGTCTTAATCGTTATGAGCCTGACCCTTACCCGTCCTATGGTGGTGGTATCTTTAACTCTGGCAGTGTCAGCTTGAGTCATAGCACTATCTCTGGTAATTCAGCACTTTCTGGAGGCGGCATCTCTAACTCAGGCATCCTTAACATTACCAACAGTACTGTCTCTGGCAATAAGGCAAGTGGAGGGGACGGTGGCGGCATCTCTAACTCAGGTAGCCTCAATCTGAACAGCACCACGATTACCAATAATACCGCAGAAGACCTTTACAACTGGGGGAGCGGCACTGGTGGAGGTGTTTACGGTGGCGGGACTGTGATTGTTGGGAACACCATCATTGCAGGCAACTTTAACAACAGGGGTATCTACGGCGGTGACATCAACCCCGACGTTTCCAGCAACTTCACCGACGACGGCAACAACTTGATTGGCGATAACACAGGCAGCACTGGTTTTACTACCAGTACCCTTGTCGGCACTAGTACCAACCCCATTGACCCCAAACTCAGCCCCCTACAAAATAACGGTGGTGCAACCCTTACCCATGCCTTACTTGAAAATAGTCCTGCCATTAACGCTGGTAATAATGCCCTAATTCCAGCAGGTATCACCACTGACCAACGCAGTGCTGGATTTGACAGAGTATCTGAGGGTACAGTTGATATTGGTGCATTAGAGTTCAACGGTTTGATTGGAACCAGTGGCGCTGATAATTTAGTGGGCAACAACTACGTTGACATAATTAATGCTGAAGGCGGGAACGATATCATCACAGGTAATCAAGACAACGACCTCCTAACTGGTGGCGGTGGCAAAGATAAATTTGTTTATAACTTAGGTGACGGTATTGATACCATCACTGATTTCGGTGGAATAGGTAAAGGCTCAAATCCATCAGCAGCAATTGTTGCCGAATTGGATACACTCAAATTCCAAGGTACTGGATTGACTGCCCGAAATCTGCTACTCACCCAGAATAGTAACAATCTGGAAATCACTTTTGAAGGCATAGCTAATGACAAAGTTAACCTACAAAACTTTGCCCTGGAAAACTTAGACAACCTTTCCAGCATCGGCAATATCCTCTTTGATGGGCAAAGCAGCATTCGTGATAGTTTTGATGTCTTTAATGCCAACTCCACCCAAAGCACCATCTTCAACAAAAATATAGTCACCTTTGTCAATGACCTGAACAATAATGTCAATGGCTTTGATAACTCAGATGATGTCATTAATGGTCAGGGGGGTGATGACCGCATTGATGGCAAGAGTGGCAACGACCTACTACGTGGTGGTGCAGGTAATGATACCCTCATAGGTAGTGCTGGCGATGATACCCTTGTAAGTGGTAGAGGTCAGGATAGCCTCATCGGAGGTACTGGTAATGACATTCTCTTTGTTAGTGATTCTTATGATACCCTGATTGGTGGTAGCGGTAACGATCAGTTTGTCTACCAAAATTTTAGTAATTACAGTATAATTACTGACTTTAATCAAAGCCAGGATAAATTAGTTCTTACTGACCTGCTTAAGAACTGGGGCTACAGTGGCAGCAATCCCATCTTAGATGGCCACCTAAAGTTTGTGCAATCAGGTACTTCGACAAAAGTCAATTACATTGGAGTTTATGACGATAACACCGTGGCGACTTTGAATAATTTCACTGCGACAAATCTGGTAGTTGGTAGTAATGTCCTTGTCTAGAGCTCAGTCGAACTCTGAGCGCTTGCCTCGAATTCCGTCAGTGGCACAGAATCTAATTCTAAATTCTGAAGACTGGCGCTTTTATTCTAGGCATTTTGCCAGACATCATAATACAACTCAATCAATACAAGTTTACGAATCTGAGAATTGTTTCCCTGAGAGCGGCGTGATGAAACAGCAGTTAGCAAAAACTTCCAAGACCGAGGAGAAAGTATAGATGGATCTATCATTGAAAGAAAACTCTTGAGATTTTTTTGCTTCAGTGCGACTAAAATCCAATGGAGTTTTAGGTAATTTTTTATATCCTGAAAAACAGGAATCTCTGAGCGATGTTGCTCATTTACCAAGGCGTAAATTTTCTCCTTCATCAAAATATTTGTCGCCAACCGCCGAGACAAAGAAAACTTTTGATTATATGCACCCGGCCAGATAGTACGGTAAGCAAGACACTGGTTGAAGAAAATAGCATCGCCAAACTGAGCAATCCGAATCCAGGAATCGATGTCATCACAGTTAGCATCGAGTGTGGAATCCCAACCACCACTTTGCAGGAAAGCATCACGTCCACAAGCTACTTGTACAGGTGTGCCAAAGGGTACAAGCTCTAAAAGCATCCCGTAGTGAATATCGGCTTGTGGGATATAAAAAGCTAGACCAGGGCCAATTTGGGGGGTGCGAGAGAGTTCAACTTCATTGCCATCCACCTGAGCCGCCACACAAGAGCAGATTACAGCATCGGGACGAAGTGCGATCGCTTTTGCCATCTCTTCTATGCAGTTAGGCGCTAAATAGTCATCATCATCTAAGAACTTAATCCAGTCGCCGCTAGCTTTGGCAACTCCAGCATTTACCGTTGCTGCATGACCAAGGTTCACTTCGTTACGATGGTAAACAATCTTGTCCCCTAAGCTTTTAAGATAAGTTTGGGTATCATCATCAGAACAATCGTCAGCAACAACCACTTCGCACTCGATTGTTTGGTTACAAGCCGAATTAATTGCTCTTTGCAGCAAATTCAAGCGATTATAGGTACTGATAACGATGCTAAATTTCATAAATTTTTCCTTTTTAGTACGGTATTTTGCAATATAGCTTTGATATACAGGCTGTTGTATCAGTACAATTATCAATCCTAACAAGTAGACTGAAATAGGATTATCGATTTATCATTGATGATCGTGAGTTTTTTTTAAGCAGACAGAAAGACTATGAACGCTCAAGAGATTATCCGCTCCATTGAAGCGGAACAGATAAAATCGAATCTGCCCGACATTTATGTGGGTGACACTGTAAAAGTGGGAGTGAAAATCAAGGAAGGTGAAAAATACCGCGTGCAACCCTACGAGGGAGTTGTGATTGCCAAGCGCAATGGCGGCATCAACGAAACTATTACAGTTCGTAAGGTTTTTCAAGGCGTGGGCGTTGAGCGGGTATTTCTGTTGCATTCTCCCCGGATTGACAGCATCAAGGTATTACGTCGCGGTAAAGTACGCCGTGCTAAACTATATTATCTCCGCGATCGCGTAGGTAAGGCAACCCGGATCAAGCAACGGTTTGACCGCCCTTTGTAATTCGCCTTCAAAAATACGGGAGAAATCTCTTTTCTTCAAGCGGCATCTGCCGCTAACTTGTTTTCCCAAAAAAACTAAGGTATGATGTAAATCGCATATTGCGTTAAACTAAAATTTAGTTCAGCGCAATCACTGAATCAAAAACAGCTTGTGCGCTCTTAGTTCAGTTGGTAGAACGCAGGTCTCCAAAACCTGATGTCGGGGGTTCAAGTCCTCCAGGGCGCGCTCAAGAGCAAAAAAACAAAGCCCGAAATAATTACGCAGCTGCTAACATAGCAGTTAGCGCTAATAATTTCGGGTAAATTTATTGTATTTGCAGTTGTTTTGCTGACAGTAAGTGAAATAGAGTCGAAACTGCAAACCTAGATGACAATTAAACAGGATCTAGTATAAGAAACGGGGGATAAACGGTCGTGGCCAAAAAAAGTGAAGCAGAATTGCCAGAAACCACAAATGGGTTTAGCTTTGGCAACTTCATACAGGGAACCAAAGAAGAACTTGAAAAAGTAGTTTGGCCCAGTCGGAAACAGATAGTGAGCGAATCAGCCGCTGTGTTGTTAATGGTGGCACTCTCCGCATCTTTGATATACTTGGTCGATGGATTGTTTCATTGGGCAGCAAAACAGGTGTTCTAATGAGTTTTGCAACAGATGAACCACGCAACTCAATGTTGCAGTCAGAGGAAACAGCAGAAGCAGCAGAAGCGGCAGAAGCAGCGTCAAAAGAAGCACGCTGGTATGCAGTACAAGTAGCTTCCGGCTGTGAAAAGCGTGTAAAGACTAACTTAGAGCAACGCATTCAAACTTTTGATGTAGCTGACAAAATTATCCAGGTAGAAATTCCGCAGACGCCAGCGGTGAAAATCCGCAAAGATGGCAGTCGCCAGCATACAGAAGAAAAAGTTTTCCCTGGCTATGTGCTGGTGCGAATGATGATGGATGATGATACCTGGCAGGTGGTACGCAACACCTCCCATGTAATTAACTTTGTCGGTTCAGAACAAAAACGTGGTAGCAGCAAGGGTCGCGGTCATGTCAACCCCATACCACTGAGTTCTTCAGAAGTTGAACGTATATTCAAACAAACCAGCGAACAAGAAGCTGTTGTCAAAATTGACATGGCTACTGGTGATAAGATAATGGTGCTTTCTGGTCCATTTAAAGACTTTGAAGGCGAGGTAATTGAAGTCTCTCCAGAGCGGAGTAAACTTAAAGCCTTGCTCTCAATTTTTGGCAGGGATACACCAGTAGAATTGGAATTTAATCAGGTAGAGAAACAGAGCTAAATACAAATGGCGAAGAAAATAGTGGCGGTCATTAAACTGGCCCTGAATGCTGGAAAAGCCAACCCAGCACCGCCAGTTGGGCCCGCCTTGGGTCAACATGGTGTCAACATCATGATGTTTTGTAAAGAGTACAACGCCAAAACAGCAGACCAAGCTGGAACGGTAATACCTGTAGAAATTTCTGTTTTTGAAGATCGGAGTTTTACATTCGTACTCAAAACGCCACCCGCATCAGTGCTGATTCGGAAGGCGGCGAAAGTTGAAAAAGGCTCAAACGAACCCAACAAAAAGAAGGTTGGGTCAATAACCAAAGCACAACTGCAAGAAATAGCCCAAACCAAACTCCCCGACCTCAACGCCAATGATATCGACGCGGCAATGAAGATTGTGGCAGGAACGGCTAAAAATATGGGTGTAACAGTCACGGATTAGTCTATTGGTCATTGGTAACTGACGAAGGACAAATGACAAAGGACAAAGGACAAGTAACCAAAAATTATCGGGGGAGAGGCGAGGCTTCGGAATTACCCCAGGAGAACAAATGCCAAAAATATCGCGTCGTTTGCAGGGTCTGCAAGCAAAAGTAGAAGACAAGGACTATAATCCCTTAGAAGCTTTAGCCCTTCTTAAAGACACAGCAACAGCTAAATTTACCGAAGCTGCGGAAGCGCATATCCGGCTGGGAATTGACCCCAAGTATACAGACCAACAGTTGCGGACAACGGTAGCACTGCCCAAAGGTACAGGACAAATCGTTCGGGTAGCGGTGATAGCTAGAGGTGAAAAGGTCAACGAAGCCAGCAGTGCTGGTGCTGATTTAGTTGGGTCAGAAGAACTGATTGACGAAATCCAGAAAGGTAGACTGGATTTTGACAAGCTAATTGCCACACCCGATGTGATGCCACAGGTGGCAAAGCTGGGTAAGTTGCTTGGACCGCGTGGTTTGATGCCATCACCCAAGGGTGGAACCGTAACATTTGACTTAGCAGGTGCGATCGCAGAATTCAAAGCTGGTAAATTAGAATTCCGAGCTGACCGAACTGGTATTGTCCATGTTATGTTTGGTAAGACAACCTTCTCGCCCGAAGATTTGTTAATTAACCTAAAGGCATTGCAGGAGACGATTGACCGTAACCGTCCTTCAGGAGCTAAAGGTCGTTATTGGCGCACATTTTATGTATCAGCCACTATGGGGCCATCAATTAAAGTTGATATCAGTGCCCTACGAGATTTGAAACTGAGCCAAGCAAGTTAATTGTTAGTCATTAGTCATTAGTCATTAGTCATTTGTAAAGGCAAAGGACAAAGGACAAATGACAAGAGACAAATGACAAAATTAAATAGACAAAGCCAGAGACAGCAGGTGCTAACAGCTTAATATCCTGCCGAGGTTAAAATACTCTAATTGTCAGAATTACCACCCATAAAGGTGTGATAACTATGGCATCACGAGTCTTACTACTCAACCCCGGCTATATTAGCTGGGGTTTGTTGTTTAGGTTCAAATTGAGAAAAAACACACAACTAGGGCACTTCCCCGATTGTTTTAAGGAGGTGAGATTGGAATGGGTAGAACACTAGAAAATAAAAAAGAAATAGTAGCTGACCTCAAAGAAACTTTGAGTGAGTCAACTCTGGCACTGGTAATTGATTATCAGGGGCTAACAGTTTCGGAAATCACAGACTTACGGCGGCGGTTACGTCCCAGTGGCACTGTTTGTAAGGTGACTAAAAACACCTTGATGGGCATTGCCATTAAAGACGATGAAAAATGGCAACCTCTGTCGGAATTGCTCAATGGTTCTTCCGCATTTTTGCTGGTAAAAGAAGATTTTTCATCGGCAATTAAGGCATACCAAGAATTCCAAAAAGTTACCAAGAAGACAGAACTTCGCGGTGGTGTACTGGAAGGTCGCCTACTCAAAGAACCTGATGTCAAGGTACTAGGAGACTTGCCATCTAAGGAACAACTCATCGCCCAAATCGCTGGGGCTATCAACGCTTTGGCTACCAAGATTGCTGTGGGTATCAACGAAGTTCCTGGTTCACTGGCTCGTGCTTTGCAGGCTGTGGCCGACCAAGAGCAAAGTGGTGGTAGTACCGAAACTGCTGCTGTACAAGATAGCGGCACCGAAAGCACTGCTGAAGGTGATAGTAGCACTGAAACTGCTGCTGAATAGACTTCGTGGTTCATTAGTCAAAAGTCAAAAGTCTATAGTTAAAGACCAATGACCCATGACAAATAAATAATCAAAATTACAGGAGTTATATCAATGTCTGCTGCAACCGATAACATTTTAGAACAGCTAAAAACCCTTTCTTTGCTGGAAGCTTCTGAGTTAGTCAAGCAAATTGAAGAAGCTTTTGGCGTGAGTGCTGCTGCACCCGTTGGCGTAGCGTTCACAGGTACTGGTACTGGTGGTCCTGCTCCTGCTGAGGAAGTTGTTGAGCAAACCGAGTTTGAAGTGATTCTCGAATCAGTCCCAGCCGATAAGAAGATTGCCGTGCTGAAGATTGTCCGGGAATTGACCGGTTTGGGTTTGAAAGAAGCTAAAGACTTGGTGGAAGCTGCGCCCAAGGCAGTTAAAGAAGGTATTGCTAAGGATGCTGCTGAAGATGCTAAGAAGCGCATCGAAGAAGCTGGCGGTAAGGTGACTGTTAAGTAGTCACAATTTTATTACCAGTTTTTTATTAAGGAGCCTAAGTTAGGCTCCTTTTTTTATCGTAGAGTCTTCTGTTGCAGATAAAAATACTATTAAGTATGACAACGCTCATTTGTTGTTAAAAGAGTAAGGGTTACATTAACAGGACTTACGCAACTGTCACAAGCGAGGGCGCGGCGCAGCCGTGCCAAGCGCCAAACAACTAGACAATAAACATAGGAATATCCGGACGTTT
>NZ_JBALDD010000014.1:0-15844 GCF_036917555.1 Nostoc sp.
GAAGTTTTATCTCCTTCCACCACAGATTATGACCAACTCAGTAAATTTCGGATGTATCGCTCAATTCAGAGTTTTGGCGAATATTTATTAGTCGAGCAGGATGAACCTTTTGTGGAACGCTATAGTAAACAAGACAAAGGTTGGTTGCTCAGTGATTTTAGCGGCTTAGAGCTATCTATTCCTTTGGATTCAGTTGCGATCACATTATCGATGGCAGAAATTTATAGCGGCGTTGTTTTTGAGTAAATAAGCCTAGTTGAATATGTTGTGCTTTGTGAGAATGCAGGCTAAGGGAAAGGTGCGATCTCAGGTTATCCGGCTATAAACTTACGATGAGAACCTTGAAAAGATTGTAGTGCATCCATGCCATCACAAAGCAATACAACAGAATCTGATCTAGGTGATATGTGTTTGACCTCCTGCTTTTGCAGTAAAAAAATCGAGATAAACTCGTTGATTTCAGATTTTGTAGTTCCTGGCTGAAAAAACGCTAAGAAAAAAGAATACGATCTCAAATGAACCGCACGAAGAATTTTTTTGCGGCCATCATCTGATATAAACTGTGCAAAACCAATTCTATGAAGATCCGGTTCCCAGCGCAATGGTTTGTCATCTGGTAATTCCATTTCCTTAAGTTCCGATACCGAGAGTAAGCCAGGAGGTACAATTTGTAGAAAGAGCTCGAATTCAACTACAGGACTAGAGGCATTAAGTATGTATGGAACTAGCGGTGGATATACAAAATTATCAAATTTGTGTATTCGTGCAGAATTGTAACATAGCTTTAAAAGCCATCGACATAGTAAATCATAATTGTATGAGAAATTTACGAACTCTCCACGCTCATGAATGCGAAAAAAATATTTATCCCATAAAGCACATATATAAGCATCAAGTTGAGACAATACACCATTGTTGCAAACATTACAAACATCTCTAAGTTTGGGTTCAGTCTCAACTACTTTATCCAATCGGGAAAGCCAGAAAAAGTGCTGCTTATCTCCTCTCGACTTCTGGAGTCGTTGATGCAAAGAACGTGCCCAAAGATGTTCCTTGGTAAGCTTTGTATCTGTACAAGCACAGTATGCACATGGCTGTTTAGATTTCATTGTAAATAGAGAAACTAGTAAGCTAACTCTCTCAATATAACGCCCACGAAAAATGTATTTATTATTTCATTCATACGCAGCTATTCCCAATCTTCGTACTTCAAGCCATCAATATGGCTAAATTCACGGATGTTGTGGGTGACAAGAGTGAGGTCATTTGCTAAAGCGATCGCAGCAATTAACAAATCATTTGCTCCAATTGGAGTTCCCAACGCATTAAGGTGAGCGCGAATATTTCCAGCTATTTTTGCAGCTTGACGACCCAATGGTAAATCAGCAAACTCAGCAAATAAATTTTCTATATGAGTAAGGTTTCTATTAACGTTTGCGCTTTTGTAAGCTCCGTAATACAGTTTGCTATAAACAACTGTACAAATGTAAATTTCTCTAGAAGGAATTAATAGAGTTTTTTGAGTAACAGGTGAACTTGGTGAATTTAGAATTTGGATACACGCATTTGTATCTAGGAGGTAGGCCATTGAATCTCCTCCCGTTCCTCAAAGGGAAGCTGTTCTGGACGTTTAAGCGGATCACCTTCTCAACTACCTATTACTTCTTCAACAAATTTACGAGAGTATCCTAGTTCTGATGGCGTTTTGTTTGGAGACTGTGAGGATTTTTGTATGACAGGTTGAAAGACAATAACTACATCTAATTCTTGGTTAGCAATTTCAGGCGGAAGCTGGATTTGCAAAATTCCATCATTACCTATATATGTTCTAATCTTAATGCTTTCCATAACTGACCTCCAAGCTTATTATATTATCAGTATTTGAGCAAGTTTAACTTTGTTTATAAACCATTTCCATCCTCAACTTCTCAATCTCCAATCTCAACTTATCATTTTCCATTCTCAACTTAGCATTCTCTTCCCTAATCAACTCAATTTCATTCCTCTTACTCAAAGCCTGATTAATTGCCAACTTCCGCATATCTAACGAAAACCAACGCTGATAAGTTTGTGTATGAACTTGCACACTATGCCCCAAATTATCCGCCGCTGCTTTGATTGGTATCCCCAAAATATGCGCCCGAATTGCCCAAGCATGGCGTAAATCGTATGGTTTAAAATCTAATTCTATCTTACGGAACCACCAACTAACTCGTTGTGTTAATGCGGTTATCTCCGCATGATTAGTATTATCTTTTTTAGCGATCGCACTCCTCAACATCTCTAAATATTTAGGATTTATCAAATCAAAATCCTCAATCCATTGCCTATATAATGGCAATGCTTGTCTCTCACCAGTCTTACAATCCTTATGAACTTTCCATGTCAAATCTATATTTTCTGCACTCAACCACCAATCAAGATCGGGATTAATAAAAAGTTCCCGTGGACGTAAACCAAAAACGGCTAACATTCCATACGTCCAGCGCCAAAGTTGCCAACTATCTTGAACATTTTGATTAACTTGATTACCTCTGTTATTTTGATAATCTTCAAACTTGATAATTCCCTCAGATATTTCCGCATCGTTCGGTATATTTCGGGAATTATTCTCCGGCATCTTGGAATATTTAGATAAATCAATTTCGATATTGAATGTCACACAAAAGGCTGCGATCGCTCTAGCTGCATTATACTTAGCCCATTCTTTCTCGATTTGTTCAATTGAACTTATCAGATTTTCAGCATTTGCCAAATCTTTAGAATTCGTAAACCGTTTTGTTCGGGAAAAGTAATAAAAAAAAGTATGTTCGCTTTTAGTTGTGCGTTTATGAGTTTTAAAATACTCTTCTTCAAAATTTTCGAGTAATTCTCCTATGGTTTGAAAATCTTTTCTAATTGCTTCATTTCCTAAATATTTATCATTCCATTCAAACGTTTTACGAGCAATTAACTTCCCTAATTCATAAGCTTCTTCCTCAGCCGTCTTTAATCCATCCAAATTAGCGGGAATATTCAAACTGAGATTGTATTGCTTTCTCCCAGTACCGTTGCTATCTTTGTCTACTGGTTTAATTGGTAACGTCGCTCGTAATTGCAAACTTCCATTTGATTCTCTAATTGTCACCTTTGCCTTTGCAGACTTCAAACGCAGATTAACTTTTTCTAAATCCAGTAGTACTTTCGTTCTCATGTATTCTTTTTGCTGCTGTGCTTGCAGAGATGAGCAAAAAAACGGGCGATTTTTTAATCGCCTTGGCTCAGGACAACATTTAGATGATGCCTGAGTCCTGAACCTAATTATGCATCGCTGTGTTTTTAGCCTATATTTAGCCTAAAAATAAATGTGTTATCGGCGAACAATGTTTATCTCTGACACTGTTTACTGCAAACATTAGGCTACTGAAAAGAATTAAACCATAAAAAGGATTACTCCGGTCCTTATCACGGTTACGATGGCTTCGCCATCTTCGCACGCGACATGGACTTGGCACTCAACAGCCCAACCTGGGGATTAATTGGTGCTCCTTGGAATGAAAAAGCTAACGCTAAGAAGGCTGTAGCTAAAGCTGAAGCTGAAGCTAAAGTTGAAGCTAAAGCTGCCGTCTAAGGAAATGGGAGCTAGATAAGTAAGGATAACCTGGGGCTAAAACCCCAGTGGGGAGTTGGGAATCCAAAATTCAAAACTGAAAAATTAAAATTTCTTTTGATTTTTGCATTTTGAATTTTGAATCATATTCCCATCTCCCACCCCCGCCTCAAATCCTTATTTTTCAATCAGTAAAAGAATTCAGTAAGCTTGGAGATCCAAAAATGCCTCAGAATCCAGAAAAAATTCAAGACCACGTAGAGTTATTCCACCAACCGGAGTACCAACAACTATTCAAAAACAAAAAGGAATTTGAAAACGGTCACGAAGCCGAAGAAGTACAACGGGTTGCAGAGTGGACAAAGGGTTGGGATTATCGTGAAAAGAACTTCGCTCGTGAAGCTTTAACCGTTAACCCTGCTAAAGGTTGCCAACCATTGGGAGCAATCTTTGCTGCTGTTGGTTTTGAAGGCACTCTACCTTTTGTTCAAGGTTCTCAAGGTTGCGTTGCTTACTTCCGCACCCACTTAACCCGTCACTACAAAGAACCATTCTCTGGTGTGTCTTCTTCAATGACTGAAGATGCAGCCGTGTTTGGTGGTCTGCAAAACATGATTGACGGCTTGGCGAACTCTTACCAACTCTACAAGCCCAAGATGATCGCTGTCTGCACCACCTGTATGGCAGAAGTAATTGGTGATGACTTACAGTCTTTCATCAACAACGCCAAGGAAGCTGGTTCAGTTCCTCAAGATTTCCCAGTACCCTACGCTCACACCCCTAGCTTTGTTGGCTCCCACATCACTGGTTACGACAACATGATGAAGGGAATTCTTTCTAACCTGACAGCAGGTCATAAGAAAGAAACCAGCAACGGTAAGATCAACTTCATCCCAGGTTTTGACACCTACGTAGGCAACAACCGGGAAATTAAGCGGATTGCTTCCCTGTTCGGCTTAGACTACACTATTCTAGCTGACAACAGCGACTACCTGGATTCACCAAACACAGGTGAGTTCAATATGTATCCAGGTGGAACAAAGATAGAAGATGCAGAAGATTCAATTAATGCTAAAGCTACAATTGCTCTGCAATCATACTCCACCCTCAAAACCCGTGAGTACATCGAAAAAGAGTGGAAGCAACCAACCGCAGTTTGCCGTCCTTGGGGTATTAAGGGTACTGATGAATTCTTAATGAAACTCAGCGAACTGAGTGGTATACCTATTCCCGAACAATTGGAAATTGAACGCGGTCAGGCAGTTGATGCCATGACTGACTCCCACTCATGGATTCACGGCAAGCGCTTCGCTATCTACGGCGAACCAGATTTAGTATACAGCGTAGTTGGCTTTATGCTAGAAATGGGTGCTGAACCTGTGCATATCTTGGTTAACAACAGCAACGAAGTATTTGAAGCAGATATGAAAGAACTGCTTGCTTCTAGCCCCTTTGGTAAGAATGCAACTGTTTGGGGTGGTAAAGACTTGTGGCACATGCGTTCTTTGTTGTTCACCGAACCAGTAGACTTCCTGGTTGGTAACACTTACGGTAAGTACCTGTGGCGTGACACCAAGATTCCCCTCGTGAGAATCGGCTACCCGATCATGGATCGTCACCACCTACACCGCTACTCCACCATTGGTTACCAAGGTCTGATCAACCTTCTCAACTGGACTGTAAATACCCTGTTTGAAGAAATCGATCGCAACACCAACATTCCTTCTAAGACAGATATTTCTTACGACTTGATTCGTTAGAAATTGCGTAGAAACACAACGTGTTAATTAAGGGCGGGAAATAATTCGTAATTCGTAATTCGTAATTATGAATTATTTTCCCCTTTTTCTTTCTAGCATTTACCCAAGGTATCTATAAATGGAAACCATCAATCACACTCACGAACATACTCACACTCATCCTCATCCTCATCCTAATTACCATCCACCTAACCAGAAAAAACCAGGGTGGTTCAACAATCATCTTAATCCGTTGCGCCGTGTAGTGGATGGAATTCAGGTTAAAAATAATCGCATCGCTCATCTAATTTGCCAAACAATTCCTTGTTGTTGTCCCTTTGAGCGACAAATTAAATTATTTGGGAAGTCTATTGATATCCCACCACTATGTAAACTCAATCCTTTATATGACGAATTTGTAGGATTGCGTTTCCGCGCTCTATCTTACCTTACTGATGTATGTGGAGAGGATGTCACAAAATACATTTGCTAATTATTGGGCATTGGTTATTAGTCATTGGTAATTCACGAATGACAAAGGACAAATGACTAATGACAATTAACAATTAAGTACGAGAAGAGAGATGAAAATCACCCAAGGCAAAATCAACGAGCTGCTGACTGAGACAGGATGCGAGCATAATCAGCACAAACAATCCGAAAAGAAAAACAAGTCATGCGCCCAACAGGCACAACCTGGCGCGGCTCAAGGGGGCTGCGCTTTTGATGGTGCAATGATTTCCCTAGTGCCGATCACAGATGCTGCTCATTTAGTCCACGGGCCGATCGCCTGTGCTGGTAATTCCTGGGGCAGTCGTGGTAGTCTTTCGTCTGGCCCGCAACTCTACAAAATGGGCTTTACCACTGACTTGGGTGAAAATGATGTCATCTTCGGTGGCGAAAAGAAACTCTACAAAGCGATTCTAGAACTCAAAGAGCGCTACCAACCAGCAGCAGTATTCGTCTATGCCACTTGCGTTACAGCCTTAATTGGCGATGATATGGATGCTGTCTGCAAAGCTGCGGCTGAGAAAATTGGTATTCCTGTTGTTCCCGTCATTGCCCCAGGATTCATTGGCAGCAAAAATCTCGGCAACCGTTTTGGCGGTGAATCTTTGTTGGAATATGTTGTCGGCACAGCAGAACCGGAACATACAACGCCCTATGATATTAACTTAATCGGTGAATACAATATCGCCGGGGAAATGTGGGGAGTAACACCACTGTTAGAAAAATTAGGCATCCGTATTTTGTCTAAAATTACGGGCGATGCTCGCTACGATGAAATTCGCTACGCCCACCGTGCCAAGCTCAACGTCATGATCTGCTCACGAGCGCTACTCAACATGGCAAGAAAGATGGAGGAGCGTTACAACATCCCTTACATTGAAGAGTCTTTCTACGGCATCGATGATATGAATCGCTGTCTGCGAAATATCGCTGCTAAATTAGGCGACGCTGATTTACAGGAGCGGACAGAAAAGTTAATTGCCGAAGAAACGGCTGCTTTAGATTTGGCACTGGCTCCTTATCGCGCTCGACTCAAAGGTAAGCGGGTTGTTTTATATACTGGTGGTGTCAAGAGTTGGTCGATTATCTCGGCGGCTAGGGATTTAGGCATTGAAGTTGTTGCTACCAGTACTCGCAAAAGCACTGAAGAAGATAAAGCCAAAATCAAGAAGTTGCTCGGCAACGATGGCATCATGCTAGAGAAAGGCAACGCTAAGGAATTGCTACAAGTGGTTAAAGACACTCGTGCAGATATGCTGATTGCTGGTGGACGTAACCAATACACCGCTTTGAAAGCTCGAATTCCTTTCCTTGATATCAACCAAGAACGCCACCATCCTTATGCAGGTTATGTAGGAATGATTGAGATGGCACGGGAACTATACGAAGCTCTGTATAGCCCGATTTGGGAACAAATACGCAAACCCGCTCCTTGGGACGAGGAGGTAGTTTAATGGTGTCTGTATCCTCGTTCCCAGACTCAGGCTGGGAAGGCATTCTGGGAGGGCTGCTGCCCTTCTTTTTAAAGCAGATGAGGCAGAGCCTCACTGTCAGCATTCCCCGGCAGAGCCAGGGAACGAGAAAGTCCGCCCTGTGGAATGAAGAGGTAGTTTAATGGCGATCGTTACTGTTTCTAACAAAGCACTGACAGTTAATCCCCTCAAGCAAAGTCAAGCTTTGGGTGCAACCTTAGCCTTTTTGGGATTGAAAGGGACGATGCCTTTATTCCACGGTGCTCAAGGTTGTACTGCTTTCGCCAAAGTTGTCCTGGTGCGGCATTTCCGGGAAGCGATTCCCCTTGCTACCACAGCAATGACGGAAGTCACTACTATTTTGGGTGGTGAAGAGAATGTAGAACAAGCAATTCTGACTTTGGTAGAAAAAGCTAACCCAGAAATTATTGGTTTATGTAGTACTGGGTTGACTGAAACCAGAGGAGATGACATCGAGGGTTTTCTCAAAGAAATCCGCGATCGCCACCCTGAATTGAATGATTTAGCGATCGTTTTTGCACCTACCCCAGATTTTAAAGGGGCGTTGCAAGATGGCTTTGCCGTTGCTGTAGAAAGCATAGTTCAGGAAATTCCTTGTGTGGGTGGACTCAGAACTGAACAAGTCACAATTTTGGCAGGTTCTGCTTTCACACCTGGGGATGTACAGGAAATCAAAGAGATAGTCACATCCTTTGGATTAGTGCCGATAGTTGTACCTGACCTTGGCGCTTCTCTAGATGGACATTTAGAGGATAGTTATAGTGCAGTTACAGTTAGTGGGACTACCTTAAAACAGTTAAGAGAAGTAGGTAGTTCTGCTTTCACCCTGGCATTGGGTGAAAGTATGCGGGGGGCTGCAAAGATTCTGGAAGAACGCTTTGGCACACCTTATGAGGTGTTTGGCCAACTGACGGGATTAGAACCAGTAGATGAATTTATCCAAGCATTGGCGATTCTGAGCGGTAACAGCGTACCTGAAAAATACCGCCGCCAACGTCGTCAGTTGCAAGATGCGATGCTGGATACCCACTTTTACTTCGGTGCAAAACGAGTTTCCCTAGCGCTGGAACCAGATTTGCTGTGGTCAACAGTGCATTTTTTGCAATCGATGGGAGCGCAGATTCATGCGGTGGTGACAACCACGCGATCGCACTTACTAGAACAACTCCCGGTAAAAAGCATCACCATCGGCGATTTGGAAGACTTTGAGAGCTTATGCGCTGGATCTGATTTGCTAATTGGTAACTCAAATGTCGGTGCGATCGCAAAACGGCTCTCAGTTCCTCTTTATCGTCTAGGATTGCCCATTTATGACCGTTTAGGTAATGGTCAATTTACCAAAGTTGGCTATCGAGGCACGATGGAACTTGTGTTTGGCATCGGCAACCTGTTTTTAGAGGCAGAAGAAGCCAGAGTTAAGCAGTTCCAAGAGTTCGGAATTGTAAGTGCAGAGTTTTGAATTCTTCTTCAAGAATTCAGGAGTCAGAATTTAGAATGCTTTTGTTCTTTGTGTCCTACCCTTCTTCTTCAAAGACGCTACGCAAACGGGAAGCCACTTCTCTACGATGACGCTCCACGAACGTGTCTATGCGCCCTTTGCGGTTCGTTTCTCATATACTTTGGCGCATCTCCAAACAGAATTGGTATAAATATGCAGATTTAATTCTGCCAGTCGAACTCTAATTACTCCTCAATTCTGACTCCTGAATTCCTTCTTATCAATTCAAAACTCAAAACTTTAGAGAGGAGAATTACGATGAAAATTGCCTTCACGACAAGTGACCGAGTTCATATTAATGCCCACTTCGGATGGGCAAAAATGATTGATGTTTACGAAATTTCTAATGAGGGATATCACTTCGTAGAAACCCTCAATTTTGAAGGCGAACTCAAGGAAGATGGGAATGAAGACAAAATCACCCCAAAACTTGAGTCAATAGGCGACTGTACGATTATTTACGTAACAGCAATTGGTGGTAGCGCTGCCGCTCGGTTAATCAAGAAAGGTGTCACCCCAGTGAAGGCGCGATCGGAAGAAGAAGAAATTAGCGAAGTGCTAAATAAGCTAGTGAAAACCCTCAAAGGTAATCCTCCACCTTGGTTGCGTAAAGCTTTACAGCCGAAATCCACAAATTTTGCTGATGAAGTTGAAGATGAGGCAACAGTATGACTGCAAATAATAGTGTTAACGGAACTGCTACAACTGAAGTCTTGAACTCACCTTTTCTGAAGGTATTAATCAAACAAATCCGTGGTCAAGACAGCTATGGAGTTTATCGTACTTGGTCGGATGAGTTGATTCTTAAACCCTTTCTTGTCACCAAACAAAAAAAACGGGAAATCTCCATTGAGGGCGAAGTCGATCCGATAACTCAAGCCCGGATTATGGCATTTTTTCGAGCTGTAGCTGCTGGGATTGAACAAGAAACAGGTTTGATATCCCAGGTTGTAGTTGATTTGAGCCATGAAGGATTTGGCTGGGCGTTAGTTTTTTCTGGTCGTCTTTTGCTAGCTGTGAAAACCTTGCGAGATGCTCATCGTTTTGGCTTTGACTCGCTAGAAAAATTGGCAGAAGAGGGAGAAAACTACGTCAAAAAAGGCCTTGATTTGGCGAAACGCTTTCCTGAAGTTGGCAAACTTTAAGAGTCCTGAAAAAGGAGTGGCTGATTGTGCAAGCAGAAGAAACGAGTATTGAGGAACTACAAGGGCAAATCAGACGCCTCAATAGCAAAGCGGGTCAAATGAAAATGGATCTGCATGATTTAGCTGAAGGTTTGCCAACAGATTACACACAACTTATGGATGTTGCCGCCGCAACTTATGAAATCTATCGCCAGTTAGATGAACTTAAGCAACATCTGAAACAATTGGAGAATACTAAATGACTGGAACTATTGATGAATTCAAGAAACTCGTAGATGCAGAAGAATTTTTTCAATTCTTTAATATGTCCTACGATTTAGAAGTTGTGAATGTAAATCGCCTACATATTCTGAAAAAGTTTTCTCAATACATTCAGGAAGTTGATGATAATTCTCCTGACTTGAGTCCAGAAGAGAAATTAAATCAATATTCTTTGGCTTTGCAAAAAGCTTATCAGGTATTTATCGAATCAACACCCCACGAACAAAAGCTGTTCAAAGTGTTTAACGACAAGCCGAAAAATGTAGTCACACTGACAGAAATCACTTCTGATTAGGAGGTATAAATTGGTTAACCTGACGCCTACCGAATTAGAACGCTATCGTCGCCAAATGATGCTTCCAAATTTTGGCGAAACAGCACAGAAGCGCCTGAAGTCAGCGACAGTTCTGGTTACAGGTGTGGGGGGATTAGGCGGTACGGCGGCGCTTTACTTAGCAGTAGCAGGCGTTGGGCGGCTAATCTTAGTCCGGGGTGGTGACTTGCGGCTAGATGATATGAATCGTCAGGTTCTCATGACTGATGATTGGGTAGGTAAGCCAAGGGTATTCAAAGCTAAAGAAACTCTGGATGCGATTAATCCTGATGTCCAAGTGGAAACTGTTCATGATTACATCACCCCGGAAAATGTAGATTCGTTAGTGCAATCTGCTGATATGGCTCTTGATTGCGCCCACAATTTTACAGAGCGCAATTTGTTAAATGAAGCCTGTGTGCGATCGCGTAAGCCAATGGTAGAAGCCGCAATGAATGGGATGGAGGCTTACCTGACAACGATTATTCCTGGTGTGACTCCTTGCTTATCTTGTTTGTTTCCAGAGAAGCCTGATTGGGATCAGCGCGGCTTTTCAGTTCTAGGCGCTGTCTCTGGAACCCTAGCTTGTCTAACAGCTTTGGAAGCTATCAAGCTGATCACCGGGTTTAGTCAGCCTCTATTATCGCAATTGCTGACAATCGACTTAAATCGGATGGAATTTGCTAAACGCCGTTCTTACCGCGATCGCTCTTGTCCAGTATGCGGTAATAGTGCGCCTTGGAGACACGCTCAATCCAATTCGATGGAAGCCACAGGTATTGCACAAAATAGTTGATTTTCGTCAGGAGCCATTAGTGAATAACAAAGGACAACTGACAAAAGACAACCCCACCTGAAATCAGAACAACTAATCGCTACAAATCAGGAGACCTGATGACCGTTACTTTATCAGAAAAAGCAGAATTTCATCTGCAGGCATTGCTCGGAGGTTCTGCACCCAACGCTAATGGCGCAACTAAAGGTGTCCGCATCTCAGTAAAAGATGGTGGTTGCAGTGGCCATGAATATGCAATGGATATCACCAGCAAGCCCCAACCAGATGATTTGGTAAGCCAGCAAGGCAAAGTGCTGGTTTACGTTGATGCCAAAAGTGCGTCGTTATTAGAAGGAATTGTGGTTGACTTCGTTGAGGGAGTGATGGAAAGCGGTTTTAAGTTCACCAACCCCAATGCAACTGATAAATGCGGTGGTTGTGGAAAGTCCCTCAAAGCAGGCGACAGTAAGCCTACTGGGGTACCTTGTAGCTAACATCATTCCGTTAGCGCCAAGTCAATTGTAGAGGCTTCCCATAGACGCACTCCGCGCAGTTTTTCATAGATGCTTGAGGTGGCTTCTAGTTCGCGTTGCATCCCTTACTCCTATTGAGAAGCCGACTAAGTGTAGCATCTCCGTAAGTAGAAGGGAAGCAAAAAGTAGGATAGGTTGTTCAAAAACTTCGGAAATTACACCAACTGTATAACGTTTGAGGAGAATCGGTAAATGGCTTCCTACCAAGTTAGATTAATCAACAAAAAAGAAGACCTCGACGCCATAATTGAAGTTGACGAAGAAACCACCATCTTAGAAGCAGCAGAAGAAAATGGGATTGAGTTGCCCTTTTCATGTCATGCAGGCTCTTGTTCTAGCTGTGTTGGTAAAGTTGTCGAAGGTGAAGTTAATCAAGACGATCAAAACTTTTTAGATGACGATCAGGTTTCTAAAGGATACGCTCTACTTTGTGTAACTTATCCTCGTTCTAATTGCACAATTAAGACACATCAAGAAGCATATCTGGTCTAAATTAGACTTTGGTTGCTGCCTTTAGCGACCAAATAAAACATGAAGGATGAAGGATGAAAATATACTTCCTTCTTCCTTTCACAATTCCTAATTTATAATTTAAATGTTTACCCACTTTAGTGTTGCTGGCTGTTCATTAGAATTATTGAGAACGGGAGAGCGAGGAATCGTGATTTTCTGTAAAACTCAGGATGAAACAATATTGAAAAAACTTATATCAATGGGAATAGTAACAGGAACTCATATCACGTTAAAACAATATTTTTCCACTTTGATTATCAATATTGAGAATATAGATTTTGTATTAGATTTAGAAAGTGTCCGAGCAATTTATATTCGCATTATTGATAATTACATTAATTAGCATTTATATGTAGCCTTACTTAATTATTACTAAAAAATAAAATAGCCGAATTTTTAAATAAGCCGGGTATCGATGATTTTCAATTCTTAAAAATCTAATATGATTGCTGTAATTACGCTTGACAAAATTATTGCACTCTTTTAGTCACTAAATTATATAAATAAGTGCAATTTGATATAAAAAATAGAGTGGCTTGTAAAGGAAGCCTACTCTATTTTTTAATCAACAGCAATTATCACATCTGATGATTTAATCACAGCATAAGCCTGCTTACCTTCTGCAAGTGATAGCTTTTCTGCTGATGATTTTGTGATGATTGACACTAGCTCTACTCCTGGCACTAGTTCTAAAGTTATCTCAGTATTAACTGAACCATGTACAACTTTTTTGACAGTGCCCTTAAGAGAATTACGAGCGCTAATTTCCATGTTTTTAATTTGCTAAATTTACTATTTATACTTTATTAATTTAGCAAGTTTTAATTTCAAACCTAGTTTTATTTAAGATATCTTAATAATTTTCAAATAATTTTCATTTACTTAATACTAGTATCTCTGCTTGATGAGAATGACAAAAATGGGTAGGGCGGTCATTTCCTACAAAAAATAAGATAAAAATTTAAAAAAAATAACTATTGATAGATATTATCATCAATTCAATATAGCTATTTAATTATGTATAAATACTGGGGCTAAAAAATATTTATATATTTATAATAACTAAACTAAAAAGAGGTTCATATTGTGCAGGATCGAGTTAATACAACAAGGCAAAATCTATTTTTTGAACACTTAAGTCCAGGTGTAGGTGTAGGATTTCCTGTTCCTAAAGACTGGTTGCCAATAACAAGTTTTCCTTTACTAATCATAGCAGGTATGACTGGCGTAGGAAAAAGCACAATCACAAAAGCTTTGGTTGAAGAAGGCTTGGATTTCACACTTTTACCTAATCGTCGTATTTTAACTGAACGCATAATAATTGCACCAATGTTAAAAATGCAAGAAAAACTCATGCAACCCCATTGCCGGATTAAACGCCTAACTTATACTCGCCTTTATCGAGAATACTTCCCTGGTGGAATGGGTCACATTTTAGCTTCGCTACACATCAATCCACAAGAAGTCAACTCTATGTTAGTTTTCGATAGTTTACGTGGTGAAAATGAGGTTTGCTATGCAGCTAAAGCTTTAAAAAATGCTAAATTTGTAATGTTGACTGCACCAAATACAGTGCGTTTAGAAAGACTTTTGAAACGTCATGATTCTTTTGATTGGATTGCTAGTCAAGGGTTAGATGATAATAGGCAAACTGTCCCAGAAGCACTGACCAACTTTGCTAGTTTGGGCGTACCAGAGGCTTCTGTTTATTTTACTCCTAAAGAAGAACAAGAAATCTTAGAACTTGTAGGTAAACAAGTTATCACAGATGTAGAATTGCGAGACAAACTAAAAATATTTGTCGAAGAGAGTCAGAACTATGATTCGGTTTCTACGAAACAGATTTTAGAAGCGATGGATACAAGCGATCGCTCTCTTATAATTGATACCATAGCCAGTCCCCAAGAATCAGCCAAAGCAATTATTTCTCGATTATACAAATCTGTTAATATAAAAACTAACAAGTAAATATCTTTAGTAAGAATTAGCACAAGGCTTGCTCAATGTCGCTATCTGAATTTGCAATTGTAGAAAGTACTCTCCGTGAAGGTGAACAATTTGTCAAAGCCAATTTTTCTTCAGATGATAAAGTCGAAATTGCTGAAGCCCTTGCTGCATTTGGAGTGGAATATATAGAGTTAACGTCACCAATTGCTTCACCTCAGTCTAGACAAGACTGTGAACGATTGGCTCAGTTAGGCTTGCCATCCAAAATATTAACTCACATTCGCTGTCACTTAGAAGATGCTAAAGTTGCTTTAGGAACAGGCGTAGCTGGGATTAATTTAACTATTGGTAGTTCTTCTTTAATGCGTCAGTTCAGTCATGGTAGAAATATTAATCAAATTATTGATTTAACAACTGAAGTTTTAACTTTTATTCATCAACAAGCCCCCGATATTGAGTTACGGTTTTCGGCTGAGGATTCGTCACGTACTTCTATAGGAGATTTAATCACAATTTATTCAGCAATTGATAAATTAGGATTTGTCAAACGCATAGGAATTGCTGATACAGTGGGAATTATTACGCCAATGCAAGTATTTGAATTAGTGAAGATTTTGCGACAGTTCACTAATTTAGATATTGAGTTTCACGGTCATAATGATACAGAATGTGCAAATGCTAACAGTTATACAGCACTGGAAGCGGGAGCAACTCATATTGACACTTGTGTTCTGGGCATTGGTGAACGCAATGGTATTACCTCACTAGCTGGATTCATCGCTAGGTTATATGCTACAAATCCAGAGCAGATTAAGTCTAAATATCACTTAGATCAACTTGGTTACTTGCATGAATTAGTTGCGAGGAAAGTTGGAATTTCTATTCCTTTTAACCACTGTGTTTTTGGAGAAAGTGCTTTTAGTCATAAAGCTGGTATTCATACTAAGGCTATGCTTAATAACTCTGAGACTTATGAAGCTATTGATCCCCGCAGTTTTGGTGTAACGCGCTCAATTTTAATTAATCATAAATTGGCTGGAAAACAGGCGGTTAATCACCGAGCTAATGAATTAGGACTTTCATTTAATTTATCCCAGCTTAAAGATATTACCTATAGGTTGAAAACTTTAGCTGATAAACAAAGTCTTACTATCGAAGATGTAGACAATATTTTATATTCTTATCATTGCCAGTAAATTTAAAAATCTACACTCTTACTGCTTAGATTCCTGGCTTATTAAATAAGTTAGGGATTCAAATCTACCTTTATGACATATCTGCTATTAATCTCTTTTATCAAACAAAAGTGTAAAAATTACTACTTTTATATTATTTTTCAAGCTTTTTTAAGAAAAATATCTGGCGATCTTTATAAATGATTCATAATTTAAACTTATAAAACTGATAGCATATATGTAAGTTTAAATAATTTAGATATAGCGGTTTTCACTTGAGTGAGAGACAATCAAATGTACTATAGAGATCAAAGAAGTAAAATTTGTCACTAATGAAAGCATACTCCATAGAT
>NZ_JBALDD010000015.1:0-316068 GCF_036917555.1 Nostoc sp.
TTTTTTTCCAAATTCTCATTATCACTTTTTAATTCCTGAATATTTTTTTCTAAGTTTTCATTTAGTCCCTGAATATTTTTTTCCAAATTCTCATTATCACTTTTTAATTCCTGAATATTTTTTTCTAAGTTTTCATTTAGTCCCTGAATATTTTTTTCCAAATTCTCATTTAGTTCCTGAATATTTTTTTCTAAATTCTCATTTAATTCCTGAATATTTTTCTCCAAATTATTATTTCTCGCACGCAATGAATTAACTTTAGCCTTCATAACGCGGCGCAATTCAGTATTTTCTGATTGTAAACCTTTAATTGTAGATTTAAAATTTAGTCTGTCATTCTGTAGTTCTATAAGTTGTTTTTTTAGAAGTGAATTTTCCTGTTCCCAATTGTTTGAACCATGCAAATAAAGATAATTACGCCAATAAACACTCATATACTTTTTGCGTGGTCCTTTAAAATGCAAAATTTTTTTCTCTTTTAGCTCATATACATCTAAATCAGATTCGTAATCAGGAGAAAAATTATAAATATCACAAGATAATAAAAGAATTTTTATGCTATCAATTTCTATAGTGCCTGGATGAATTTCGCTACCTTTTTGCCAGTTAATTGCATCTGCTAAAGCATATTGATCGCCCCACCATTGAGACTTTTGTCTATATTTTTCTATGTACAATAAATAAAGCTTTTCAAAAAAAGTAACTACGGCTTTTCTATGTAGTTTTGAAATATAAATTACTCCACCATTGATAGGCATTTCTTTATCATCACGAACTGTAAAAGCTAAATCAAATTCTTGTAAAAATAATGATTCTATATTATCGTTAACTAATATATCTGAATCCAGAAAAACAATATCCGATTCAAAGTCATGACTTTTTATAAAATGTAGCTGTGACACCAAACGACTCAGCATAATTGTTCGCGAATCAACTTGGTATCTTTGAACAGTTACATCTAAAGGTAAAAAGGACAAATTAGTATCTAAATCAGTAAGGATAATTTTTTTACAATAACTGTGAAATTTATCAATAGACTTAAACATTAAGTTTATCGACTGTTGATAATCATAAAAATTATTTTGATCCAAAGGAGTATTCTGTTCAATATCCTCTCCTGGAACTTCAGCATGAAATGTGACAAATGTAATCATCTTTAAATTAGTTTTTTACTCCAGACATTACTAAATAAGGATTTGGATATTTGCGAACCAAAATTGATTCATGTATGGTAAACTTTTCTAATATAACTTCCCTAACAGCCTGTTCGCTAAAACGGTAGAAGTCAGCATTGTAAGCAATACCATGACGCTTAAAAGTGAGAGTGGTGTTCATATAGTCCGTGGGTAATGTCATGTAAATGGGAACACCAACAATAAATATACCTCCTGGCTTAAGCACGCGATAAATCTCTTCTACAGACTTCCAAAAATATCTGTCATGTTCTAAAACTGAAGATGACATGACGCAATCAAATTCCTTGTCTGCAAACTCGAGCAGGTTACTATTACCAAGTACAAGTTCATATTTTTGCAATTCCGGGGAATTTTTTTTAATTTTCTGTGCATTTAAAGCTACCTTTCTAGAATATTGAAAGCAAGGTATTGATAGCAATGTCCATGTTGCTGCACCCACTTCTAGTGCAGCAGAGGGAGACTTATTCTGGTAAAATGAAGCTAGAATTTTAGCAAAAGCTGCAAAAACCTTTGGACTCATAATACCTTCTCCTGTAAATAATCGACAAATTTTTGCATATTAGTAAAATAATTAATACAGTTTTTGCGATATATTTCAAAGTCATAATTAAAATATTCGTTCAAATTATTAAAATCACATATAGGAAATTCTAATAAATTAGAAAAGCCAATACATCTTTCGTCTACATAGGTCAGAAATGATTTTTTTGCTTGACTTAAAAAATACAAATGAGCATGTAGTCTACTGCCTATATGTAAATCGCAACTATTGTAAAAGCTTAAACATTCATCTACAGATGTAGGTTTAAAAATTTGAAACCCTTTATCTCGAGCATAATTTCTTAATGACAATGGAGTTTTATCATATTTTTTCAAAACTTTTATCTTCAAGGTGTTCCAAATACTATCTTGATTATTTTGCAAATTACTTTTAATTTCCAGAAAATCTTGATGTAAAGACAGTATTTTACGAGATTTTCTATACTTATTAGCAACAAAATTAATTGTCTTAGTCTCTCTATCCCAAAAATCTTGTCTTTCCGTTACAGTTACTACAACAGTTTTTGCTTGATGATAAAATCCTGCATCGTCAAGGATTTTATCATCATACATAACTGGACAACCAGTCAATAAAAAATTATCAAGAAGTTCTGGCAGGCTATTGTTTAAGTACTGAATAGTTAAAGGACAACGCCACGAAGAGAAGCTAATTCTTTCATGGATAGCTCTGAGTATCTCTTTTGTAGTATTAGACATATCAATATTTTGCTTTGGAATACCATGAATCCCAATACCAAATGGCACAACAGGAACTTTGATCTTAGCTAGTGTAGCAAGGCTCATGCCAGGTACTATAATAAAATTATCATTTAATTGATTAGCCCCTGCTAGAATTAAGGCTTTCGTAGAATTGATTTTATCGATGTCATTTTCAGATAATTCTTTTCTTGATGTAAACAAATATTTGCATTCAGCAGGATATAATAGCTTAATTAAATTATTGAGAATAAATCCGTCACCTATATTGACAGCTTTCTTGTTCTGGATTTCAACAGGAACTATATAAGGTGTAATAACAGCATAAGCCATATTAAATTTATTTATTGAATATTATATGTTTTAGTAAAAGAGTGATTTTGAAGTAACCATAATCCTGTTTTTCCTTCATTTGTTAACTTAAATTTTTTTTGAATTAAATAATTTTTTTTAAATTTTATTTCTAGCTCTTGGCAAGAATAATGATGTAACCATACTTTCTTTGATATATCAGTTGGAGAATATGCTCCTGAGTCACTAACAACGTAGCTGATTAAATAAAAATTAGATATTTCAGAAATTTTAGCTAATAAATTATCAAGATCGCCAATGTATTCTAATAAACCCAAACAAAATACAACATCAAAATTTAAAGACGGCATTTCAGATTCTAGATTTATTTTGTATGTACTTTCTAATTGTGGTTGCAAGTCATATCCATAGTAATCAAACTGATTACCGAGCTTGGCGGTAAGCACAGACTTTAACCTTTCATTTCCACAACCAAAATCAGCAATTTTAATTGGATTAATATTATTAATTAACGAAATATCATTGGCAATCAGCATCTCTACTGCACTTTCTGCACGTATTTGCCAGCTTTCAGCACTTTGACTATCACAGTTAAATCTCATACTCCTAGCGTACCTTAGTTAAAACTATAGATCTTTGACAAAATAAAATATCAAAATTTCCCAGTTCTATTAATTCATCTACCGCTTTTTTACAGCCAGAGTAGGAACTATAATCATCAAATACAATTACAGAATTAAGACTCATCTGAGGAGTAATTCTGTCAATACAAATTTTTACTGAGTCATACCAGTCACAATCAATATGGGCAAATGCTACGGTATCTTGAACATTTAAACTTTCCTGAAAAAGCCCTTGTATTAACTGAATATTATCTGATTCCAAATTGAAGGCAAAACTTTCTATATTGTTAATGACAATATCCTTTAAATTCTGAATATAGCCATAGTATTCATTTCCTCCCAAGCCCTGAGATTTACCGCTGCTAATCTCTGCGTATCTATTGTGTGCATCAACACCATCTCGTTCAGAAGGGGGTGGTATCATACTAAATACATCGAAGAGGTGTAAAGGTACAGAATTTGGCTTCATGTGAGCTATCAGAATTGCAGAACCACCCAAGGCGCATCCAGCTTCGATATAGAAACCATGAACTTGTTTTATTTGAATATATTTGATTGCTCGGCAAATATTCTCTAGCTTTGGGTAGCCACAGTAAGTTAAATTCTTTTCTCGGATCTTATTAATAATTGCAGATTCTTGAAAAAACTCTTTTTCAAATAATTGTATTTGTTCCGTTTTAGAAAGAGGTGTTTCCATATAAACTGAATTAATGACAATCAATTTCCCATTGACACGGTTGATAAAATGATGATTGACTAATAGACTGATTAGCTTTTACTTTAAATTTAAATGATTCAACTATGTCTAAAATTGTATAGTAACTACCATTTGCAGTGATATTAATCTTCATCGAATATACTCCAGTTAATAAACCACAGTATGGCATAATTAGTTTTAATGAGTGTTCTCCCTTTGTTATTTTAATAAATCCAATATCATCTGCACTTTGGATAAAAAGATTACACCTTTCTTTATCAGATAAATCTCTAATTATGAGATTGATACTAGCATCTTCGATTTCTTCGTATGCCTCAAATGTGATCTTGAGGTATGCAGGTTTACCAGATATGAGTGTCTCTAAAAGTTTATCTTTGGAATTCTGAAAAGAAAGGGATTTAATCTTGAGTGTAGAACTGACAGAATTACCAGAAAATAATACTTCGCCAGGGGTTAACACTTTTGCATTACTAACTTGGTTAGTAGATAAATCCTCTTCATACTTTTGAATAACTAAATTTGCATTACCACTCATCACTAGCTTGCCTTTTGCTAGATAAGCAGCAGAATCACAATTAGATGTAATTGCACTTGCACTATGAGAAACTAAAACAAATGATACGCCACTTTTACGAAGTTCGGATAGTTTACGGTAGCATTTTGTTCTAAACTTAAAATCACCGACTGCTAGCACTTCATCAATTAAAAGAATATCGGGATTTGTATAAATAGCACTAGCAAATCCCAACCTAGCTTTCATACCAGAACTGTAAGTTCTCACAGGAGCATCAATTGCATCCCATATCTCAGCAAAATCAAGCACTTCTTGAAAGCGGAGTTCTATCTCTTTTCGAGATAATCCAAAAATAGACATATTAATATAGACATTTTCTCTGCCACTAAGCACAGGATTAAAACCTGCACCTAATGCAATCAGGGCTGCTAATCTACCTTTAACTTTTACATAGCCATTATCTGGTTTAATCAACCCAGTAATAATTTTTAGTAAAGTTGTTTTACCACTACCATTAACTCCAATTAAACCTATAGATTCACCACGCTTAACTTCTATATTGACGTTATCAAGCGCCCAAAACTCTCCTTTTCTTAATTTGTTGCTGTATCTCGGTTTGCCGACTAATTCTGCGCCAATATCTTTGAGACCATAGAGGTAAGATTGCTTGAGATTCCGGCAAAATTTTTTCGATACATTGTTGACAGAAATAATTACATCAGTATCATCTTCACCTTCAGATGATACTGAAACACTGTTATTTATTTGCATAGTCATGCTTAACTTATCCTCTCAATTAGAAAAGGTATAGACAGGCGGTATATTAACCACCCTAGAATGAATCCCACTAAAGTTATAACGCTCATAATTAAAAACAAAGTTAATTGTGATAACTCTCCTGTGGTAATTAACTCTTGTGCTGTTACTAGTAAGGGGGTGACAGGATTTAGCTTGACTAAAACAGATAGGATACCGCTACTAGGGGTAGGATAAGCAATGGGAGTCAAAAAAAACCAAACTAAGGTGATTACTTCCATAGCTCGCGATACGTCTTGCACTAAATTCATTACAGGAACCAGCCAAAGTCCTATAGATACTCCTAATAGAATTAAAATAATGAATGCAATCGGTGCAAAAATTATTGTCCAACTCACTGAAACTTTGAATAGTAGAAATAAAACGATTAGAAAGACTAGCTTGATCGACAAGTTAAATAGTACTTGACCTAATTGAGTTAGAATAATTGCCTCGTGGGGAAATTTAACTTGAGCAAGCAGTGGGCGGGATGTATCTATGGCTATTTGAGGACTATTAAGAGCATCTAAAAATGTTTGCCATAAAATAGTACCTAACATGACGTAGGCAGGGTAAGGTATGTCAGTTTTATCTACACGAACCAGTCCTGTATTATTAGCAAAAGTTAATCCGGCGGCTGTCAGAGCGGGAGGTACAATAGCCCAAGCAATTCCCATGAAAGACCGCCTGTATTCAGCTCTAATATTCCTACTTAGTAATCGCCAAGCCAGTTCACGGCAACCAAACAAATCTTGAAACATTTCCCGAAATAACTGAATCGGATGCAGTACTCTACTTTCAGGGGTATATATTACTTCTGGTCTACTTTTTTTCCTCACCTTTTCTACCACAATTTTTATCAATATTTTGATTTTGTCAATTTTAAGTCAATCCTAGTTTTTTATACAATCGGCGATAAGCTAAACAAATTTTTAATAAAGCTGGCACATTTAAAGACATAGCAAGTACATCTGATGTAACTTTTGTTAAATTAGGGCTGATTCTATGGAAATGCCCCAAGTTAGGATGAAAAGAGCGCAATTTCTCATGAATCTCCTCAACGATAGTGCGGGTTCTGGTTTCAGATTGTCCTGGTTCATGGTAAACCTGAAGAGAACCAACATAAATATGGCGAAAACCAGCGTCTAGAGCGCGCAGGCAATAGTCTGCATCATTATACTGTGTAGGAAATTCTATAGCATTAAGTCCGCCCATCTCACACCAAACTTGTCGGGAAATGGCAGCACAAGCAAACCCATTACCAGCTGCATAGTGAATTGTTTGAGAAAGAGGATTAACTGTGGATTCTTGGATGCGTACTGGACGAGTGCCTATAGGCAAACAAGTTTGTACTCCTGAAGACACGAGTCGTCCTTTTTTCCCTATGGTGCGAAGACCAACGCTAGCAACTTTTGGTGTCATTGCCCAATCAGCAAGGGTTTGTAAAACATTTTTATCTAGAAAGCGGGCATCATTATTCAGCATGAAGATGACTTCACCGACTGATGCTTCTGCGGCCATGTTAGTTTGAGCGCTATGGTTAAAAGGAGCGTCATAATTCAAGTGGCGAACTAGGATTTCTTGAGGTATGAGACGCTTTATTTGTTCCTCCACGGCTTGTCTATTAGCAGGCTGGGACTGATTATCTACAAGTACAATTTCTATATTGGCACTGACTGCTTGCTGAACAATAGATTTCAGACATACTTCCATTAGCTCTGGGCGATCGCGATAGTTAATAATAATACTGATGCTTTTAGCTTTTTTGCTGGGCGTGGGGTAGCTTAAAGCCCGGTAGATAAAACTGTTTTGTAACCCTACGAAGCGTAGAACATGATTTAATTGTATTATTTTGACTGTGGGACTTTTGCTGAGAACAGCCAAAGCACCTGAGGTATCATCTTTCCTAGATAAGTGTCCTTCTTGTAATAACTTGTGTAAAATATCGCCACGAATCGCACACCGGCCTGCATGATTGATATGCGGGTATAAAAGAGAATCTTTCTCTGGCCACTCCACACGAAAAGGGGTCAATCTTCCTCTTCTAGACATGGAAAACAGTAAGTCATCCCAAATGAGCGCTTCCGGTAGTACGTCATTTTCTATATTTTGAGAAATTTTTTCTAAACTAGAGTAGAGACTTTTAGTTGATAACTGACCGTTAATTTTTTCAATTACATAAGTTGTCATAGATGTAGTAATTGGCTTTGTGCTGTCGGCAAAACAGAAATTTATAGACATTTCTCAGGCATTTAATGTGTATTTTTTTTGAATATCAATTGCAATTAAATTTAAAATGCGAGTTACAGCATCACCAGCTATGAGATTGCGACTAATATAGAGATGTGCTTGTTGCTGTATTGCCAAACGTCCTTCAGTAGTTTGTAATTTTTCCACAAACCTAATCCAGTCTCCTAATTCGTTAATTAGTGGCAGTGGTTGATACTTTTGCAAATTTAAACCATAGCTAATTACACCCACAGGACACTGGTATTTGGCTGCATCTAATGCCACGGTTGATGGTGTAGTAATTGCACCATCTGCAATTGCAATCAGTGCTGGTGCAGTAAAAGCTTCCCATTGAGGATTCCGTGGGTTGGCAATGACGATATTATCTGCCTGAGGTAAGTGTCCCTGGTATTTATCTGTTAGCCATACACCAGCATGGTGTGGTTTTACCAAAAAAGTAGTATTGGGAAAATGCTGTGCTGTCTTCTCCATATCTTGAAGAAAAAGTATCCTGTATTGCTCGCTATAGCGTTCCCAATGTAAATTCTCAAATACAACTATTAAGTAATTACGATGATTGGAAAATTCGACTTTTGCAGTCGCGGTTGAATTAATATATTTAGGACAGCCAATAGTAATACATTTGCTGCGTGTTTCCACAGCTAGTTCTTCTGGTAGTAAGGCAGTATCACCCCAAGTTAATAATTTTTTTGAGGCAAATCTGGTGTTTTCTGCCGTATAAAGCTCATCAAAATAATTTAAGCCAATATTCTCAAAACCATGCTGCAAAGTGTAGGTTAATACTCCTGACTTATTTGCTCTTTTAGTCAAAGCATAAGCAGCCTTATGAGGACCAGCAGTACTTTCAGAGGCCGTTATCAACGCTCGGATACCAAGTAAGTTTGGTTCTACTCCTGTTAAAATTCCCAAGCGGGAAACCTTTGAATATTTAACTTCTAATTTTTCTAAGGCGTTTTTAACTCGTGGTGATTTATTTAATATCTGATCGAGTACGCAGACTTGATACACAAGGTCATTCCTACTTTGTAAACCCACCAACAAAGGCAAAACTAAATCCAAATCTTGGATTAAGTGTATAAATAGTAGTACTGTTGGTTTATGGTTCCAAAAACGTATAAAGTTAATCACACTACTTTACCAGTAACTCGATTGATCACATTTGCCCACTGAGTGGCGATCGCTTCACCACTGTAATTCTGCTTAATAATCGATTGTGCCATTTCTATATGCTTATTAACCAAATGATGATCAGTTAGGTATACCCTTAGTCCCTGTTCCCATTCATCACACATTATACAATTTTGAAAATTTTTGAGTGCTGGTGTCTTTGTCGCCACAACAGGTACTCCTAAAGATAAAGAAAGAACTGTACGGTTGGCAGACTTCCCAATGCTAAAGGGAGTTTTAGAGTTGGGTACTATTGTGACATCGCTTTGAGATATATGTTGATAGATATTTATTGGGTCCCAGTCTATATATTCTGTAGAAAAAGGTAATGGAAGTATATGTTTGGAATATTTTTCGTAATTATTACTAACAACCAATAATGTAAAGTTTATTTCATTACTTGTTTTGATTAGATGTTCAGCTATATCCAATATGTTTAGCATACCAAAATTACCATAGCTAGCTCCATGATGACCAAACCAAATTATTCTTTTTACATCCTTTGCTATTAATAAATTGTTGCCTAATTTTGAGTGTTTTGATAGCTTACTAGATATAGATTTATCAATCACTTGCTGTTTTATATCTTTACTTTTAATGAAAAATGTAAATGGCAAAATGGCATTTGATGTCAGGGTTTTTTCAGAAACATTAAATTTTCGTTCAGTCAGCGTTGTTTCATTTACCTCGATTTGCGATCTTAATCTGCTTAACCTAACTTTGATTCCAGATATATTTTTTTTATAAATCTGCATTATTTTTGGGTAAAATTGTTTATATAAGCTAATAAATTTGACTTCAAAAACACTTTTTAGCACTAGCAAAAAGGAGGTTGGTCTATAAATAGCTATTTTAATCCAACGTGTCCATTTAATACAATTCATCGCTTGCTTCACATCTTCCAGTGTTTCGTTGCCATCTGGAATTATGAAGATTGGGATAGATTCTCCTATTTCTGCTCTGATGACATTTTCTAATACTATACCTGTGGTTACTATTGCTGAAGCCACTTTGGCCATTTCTTTAAAGTTCTCAGATGGAATATTGTCTATCCTAGTTGTATATTCTTCGATAAATATATTATCACAAATGTCTATAATTATTGGCACACCCAATTTATGCGCTTTTTTTGCTATATCTAAATCTTCACGTTTAAAACTTTTTACAAAAATAATAACATCTAATTTTTTATTGAATTTTATTTCATCACAATTAGAGTAAATACAGGATTTATAACCACACAATTCAAGATAATGTAATGGTATTAAGCATCGATAACGAAGACTAGCTAAGTTTATATTTAGAGAACTGGCTTTCCAAATTAACATATTTCTTTGGCTGGAGAACACACTTAATTTATATTAAAAACACAACTGTTTTAAAAACTAAAAGTAGGATAATGCAGCTAAGGCTCTCTGCCTTACGGATGAATTTTCATATTTTCTGCAACAATATCTGCTTTCTCGTTCAATCCCGACACACACGATTTTTCTCCATAAAGCTTTGTAGCTATGAAAATATACTGGGTGTTCCTTGGAGAATACATCATGACTAGCAAATAATACTTAAATTATTTTGGATATTATACAATGAATCGGTTATTGCCAAGTGTATCTTTACTACAAAATATAACTTCTGCTGGCAAAACTACTTTCCTTGTTAAAGGTACGAGTTTTGTTTAACTTAAACTACCTGGATCAATTAAGAGCGATCGCAAATACTCTGCTAATCGATCAGCCCGTTGGCACTCCTGTTCAGCCCGTTGATGTTCCTGTTCTGCTTGTTCTCTTCGGGTCAGCATCCAACCTGCAGAATTATACCAACGCAACCACAAACCTGTTGTCTGTTGATAAGAACCATTGCCAAAGACCCAATCCTAGTTCTAACTCTTTTAACCATAAGCGGTTCTCTGGTAAAGATATTGCCTCATAGCGAGTGCTTATGAGTTGAAAGGGACGCAAATGATTTTCATAATGATCGCTGTCGTTCTTGTTATAACCGTCATTGAACCTCAGAAGTCATAAGTCATTTACTATTCTCCTTCATCTCTCTCACTTCCTGATCTCCCCTGAATTTATGAGAGCAGAGTCACGGATTCCGCTACACTGAGACTTGGTTTATCTGAATTGTAATCAGGCATGGAAATCGGACAAAAGGTTAAAGTCTTTCGTTTACGCGATCGTGTTTCTCCCCCAGTTGTGAAAAAACTCGGACAAGTGGGTATCATCCAAGGCTACAAACTCACCGATGGTGGCAGTATCGGTGTAGTGGTGCAGTTTGACGACAATTCTTCCACCTGGTTTTTTGAAGATGAAATCAAACCTGTGTAGTAGTAAATAACTCAGATCCGGATTTTTTTTGGCATCTTAAATTTCAAGCACAGGTTGAGAGTCTTTGTTGAATGTTAAGTTGGAGTTGAAAAGCTCGGCGGTGAAAACAGGAATCAAATAATGGCTCTAATATTGACATTTTTGGGCAAAGGCGGCACCGCTCGTACCAAAATTGCGATCGCCGCCGCCAAATTATTGGCAAGTCAAGGCAAGCGCGTACTCCTAGCAGGACAAGCAGAACCAACATTGCAAATCCTGCTGGGTACTCCCATTGCTGCCGATCCCCAGGAAATCGCTCCCAATTTGCAAGTAGTCCAGTTTCAAGCATCTGTACTGCTAGAACGCAACTGGGACGAAGTGAAGAAACTTGAGGCGCAATATCTCCGCACGCCCATCTTTAAAGACGTTTTTGGTCAAGAACTGGTAGTATTGCCGGGGATGGACAACGCCCTAGCACTGAATGCTATCCGCGAATATGATGCCAGTGGCAAATATGATGCGATCATCTACGATGGCGCGGGCGACTCTTTAACGCTGCGAACGTTGGGTTTGCCAGAATCTCTGAGTTGGTACATCCGGCGATTTCGGCAATTATTTGTCAACTCCGATTTGGGGAAAATGATTACTGAATCACCCTTGATTCAGCCGCTGATTAGCAGTTTTTTCAATATCAACTGGACAGCAGATAACTTTGCAGGTCCCACTAACCAAGTCAATAATTTCTTAGAAAAGGGGAGAGCCGCTCTTGCCGATCCCAAGCGTCTCGTTGCTTTCTTAGTGACTACAAAAGATCCGATTGAAGTAGCAAATGCTCGTTATTTATGGGGTAGCGCTCAACAAATCGGTTTAACTGTCGGTGGTGTTCTGCTTGTGTCTAGTGAGACAAATGTCAATCTGTCAGAGGAATTTATACCCCTACCTGTGAGTGTTGTTCCCGACTCGCCCACAGGTGACTGGCAACCACTGATAGACGCTCTACCCAACTTTGAAGCACAAGCTTTACAGGCTCCCAAACCAATTGAAATAGACATCCACAATCGTCAAGTACGCTTATTCTTGCCAGGATTTGACAAAAAGCAGGTCAAGCTTACCCAATATGGGCCAGAAGTCACGATAGAAGCAGGAGATCAGCGGCGCAATATTCCCTTACCCCCGGCGTTGAGTGGCAGACCCGTTGCTGGAGCAAAGTTTCAGAATAATTATTTGATAATTTCGTTTTAATTTATGGGGGTGGGGAATGGGGAATGGGGGATGAGGGAGATGAGGGAGATGAGGGAGAAAAATTAATAACCAATTCCCAATTCCAAATTCCCAATTCCCAATGACGCCAGTCGCCTCAAGTCGGGAAACCCGCCCACGGCGCTGGCTCCCCAATGCCCAATTCCCAATACCCAATTAATTAGTAAAAATTATGTCAGAATCAACTCCCATTACCCCAGAACCTAACCCATCTGAAGCACTAGACTTAGTGGCAAATAATGCCAATGAGCAAGCGAACGCATCTGCCGATCGCAGTGCGAAAACTAGGCAGATGCTGGGGATGAAAGGTGCAGCGTCTGGGGAAACTTCAATTTGGAAAATTCGTTTACAGCTAATGAAGCCGATCACCTGGATTCCCCTAATTTGGGGTGTAGTCTGTGGTGCGGCTTCTTCTGGTAACTATACTTGGACGCTGGAAAATGTGTTGAAGGTAGCAGCCTGTATGTTACTGGCTGGGCCATTGATGACAGGTTACACCCAAATCCTCAATGATTACTACGATCGCGAAATCGATGCCATCAATGAACCTTATCGCCCCATTCCCTCTGGGGCAATTCCCCTACCCCAGGTAATTATTCAGATTTGGGTATTACTGATTGCTGGCATTGGTTTAGCATTTTTGCTGGATGTGTGGTCTGGTCATGAATTCCCGACAATTACAGCGATCGCGATCATCGGTTCTTTCATCGCCTACATTTATTCTGCACCTCCCCTGAAACTCAAGCAAAACGGCTGGCTAGGTAGCTACGCCTTGGGTGCAAGCTACATTACCCTACCTTGGTCTACAGGACACGCTTTGTTTGGTGAACTGAATTCCACAATTGTGATTTTGACAATGTTCTACAGTTTGGCTGGATTGGGTATTGCCATTGTCAATGACTTCAAGAGTGTAGAAGGCGATCGCCAGTTAGGATTAAATTCACTACCCGTAATGTTTGGCATCACCACCGCAGCATGGATTTGTGTAGTGACAATTGACGTATTTCAAGGATTGATTGCAGCTTATCTCGTCAGCATCCATGAGAATTTGTATGCAGCAATACTAGTACTGCTAATCATCCCGCAAATCACCTTGCAGGATATGTATTTCCTACGCGACCCTGTAAAGAATGATGTTAAGTACCAAGCCAGCGCCCAACCTTTCCTGGTTCTGGGAATGCTGGTAACAGGTTTAGCACTGGGTCATGCTGGCGTTTAACTTATACTTTTATAAGGAAAAAGTTAGGAATTAAGAGCAAAGGCAGAGACGTTCCGCCTCCGGTTAAGAGATAATATACTTTTAACTCCTAATTTGTATTAGGACATACTGTGTTAGAACTGATGTCTTTTCTTCTTCATGGAATTCAACCTTTATTAGTCCCGATTTGCTTTATCGTTGCTTGGACTGTAAGTATTCTCGCCGTTTTGAGTCTCTGGTCGGCGGTGCGAGATAGTGTAACTACAGCCAAGCAAATGTATCAAATCCCCTGTACTGGTTGTCAATTTTTTACCGATAATTACCGTCTTAAATGCACTGTACGTCCATCTATTGCCAATACAGAAGAAGCGATCGATTGTTCTGACTATCAACCGAAGACAAATCCTTATCTGTATTAGGGACTGGGGACTAGGAATTGGGAATTAGAGACTGGGAAAGAGTTTCACCAATGTTCAATAACTAATTACTAATATCCAGTAAGATTTTTAAAACACCCCGACTTTGGGCGTGTTCAAAAGCTGCAAGCCCTTCAATCAGGGGGTAAGTGGCATGAATCAGGGGTTGGACGTCAACTTTTCCTGTGGCTAGTAACTGGAGGGCTGGAGCAAAGGGGCCACAACGGGAGCCGATGAGGGTGATTTCATCCACTACTAAAGAAGAAGCATCTAGGCTGAGGTTGCCAGCATAAGTACTTTTCAGTACAAGAGTACCACGGGGACGTAGGGCGCGGCGGGCGATCGCAAATCCTTCTGGGTTGCCGGTACATTCTACTGAGATATCAAAATATCCATCTGTAACAGCGTCGGCCAGACTCGTTTTTATCCCCCGTGCTTCTAAGTTAGCCAGTTTATCTCGATGACGACCCACAGCTAAGAGTTCACAGCTAGTTAGGGCTAGTGTCTGTGCTACCAACTGCCCTAGTTTGCCATCTCCAACCACTAGCACCCGATCGTTTGGATGCAATTGCACTTGCTGCTGAATTTCCAAAGCTGCTGCTATCGGTTCGGTAAATGTTGCTATTTCTGTTGGTACATTCTCAGGTACGGGATGCAGGTTCTGCACCGGCAAACAGAGATATTCACTAAAAGCTCCGTTGCGGTTGACAATACCCAGAACTGTACGATTTTCGCAGTGAGTTGGTTGTCCACTACGACAAAACCGACAATGCCCACACACAGCGTTGATTTCTCCAACTACGCGTTGGTTAACTAAGTATTCTGGCCCTTGTTCGACAATACCGACAAATTCATGCCCCAAAATACCAGTATAAGGATAGTAGCCTCTGAGTAGTTCCAGGTCAGTGTTACAGATACCTGCACGCAAGACGCGTACCAAGGCTTCTCCCGGTGGTGGTTCAGGAACGGGAATATCTGTACGTAATTGCAACTGGTTGTTTTCGAGCCAAAGTCCTTTCATTTTTCTTCACGTCCTTTGCCTAATTATGTTGTCATACCACTTTGAAAAATTTTTATAAATATATACGGGCGTATATCTGTACCCCTATAACCACACCTATGTCTCTGTAGAAGGTATTTCTTTAATTCTAGTTACATCAACTTTGCTTAACCAAGTAACTAAGTCATCTGAACCAAGTGCAATCTCACTTCCCAAGGTTTTGATATAGAGAAGTCCGTCACTAATAATTAAATCTCTAATTGGATACCAGGAATCTCGTGTTCTAATCAGAAGTTCTAACGGAATCCCTGGTCTGGAAGTATAATTGCGATATTTCCACCAGGCTCGCCATAGGATGACACATTTAGTACAGTGCATTTGATAGCCTTTGGGAACTTCGCAGTATTGATACTGATAAAAACCCCGACTATCTACTTCTCCTTTGAGGATATAACTATATTCTGCTAATGCCTGATTTATCAATTCCCACTGGGTTGATTTTGGAGAAATCGAGAATTCAGATTGGGTGTTAGATAGTTGAGCAGTGGCAATTACGCCTTCGGATTTTGCTGTCAGTTGATTGGTTTTATACACTGTTTGCGCTGTCAAAACAGGATTTGACAACAAAACGTCTTTTTTCTGAATAGAGTTTTGTACAAACTCTCGAATTAAATCTAGATTAGACAACATAAAATTTTTTATACTAAATTAACCAGTGTGATGAAAGCCACAACACTACTTAAATTAATAAATACACTGGTTTTTTGCTTAAACCAGGATTATTACTAGCTTTATTTATACTCAATTCTTTGTTTGACTAGGGTTTTGTTAAGTTTAATATCGGGTATATTATTGTCCACTAGCCTGGTTGAGAAAATCACTGCTTACAAGTGGATGAGCTGCAAATTAAATTTTTATGCCTTCGAGAAAAGGTTGAAATACCGAAACTAATTCAGGACGACTAACTACAAGGGTGGGAAAAGAGCGATCACTATAATCTTCTCCCGGTGACAACGGAAACGGCTCTGACTTAAGTGATGACCACATCCCACCAGCAGCTTGGACAATTACCCAAGCTCCGGCTAAGTCCCAAACTTTTGGTGTCGCCTCAATACCACCTAGAGTAGCCCCAGTGGCAACTGTCAAAAAGTTATAGCTAGCCACACCCAACATCCGAATTTTACAGGGAAAGCCGTTTTGGATAACTGCGGTGCTACGGGAACAGAGGTTAAAAAAGTGATTGTTGCTGGGACTATCAGTACTGGTGTGGATGGGGTGGTTGTTGAGAAATGCTCCTGTTGGTGTTGCTAAACCAGATGAACCTGCCCAGAAACCATGAAAAGCTTGATTCAAGGTTGGTGCGTAAACATAACCAAAAATGGGTGTACCTCGATACAGTAAACCCAGAGAGATTGTCCAGATGGGAATGCCGCGTGTAAAGTTGGTTGTACCATCTAGAGGATCAATTACCCAGCACCACTCCGTACCGGGAAATGACTGATCGCTCTCTTCACTCAAAATGCCGTAACCAGAAAAATTAGAAGCGATCGCATCTCGAATTTCCTGATCTGCCCATTTATCTGCTTGCGTCACCAAACTACCATCAGCTTTTTGGTCAGCCTGTACTTGCCCAAAATCTTGCATTAGCTGCTTGCCCACTCTGGTAGTGGTAGTTTGGGCAAAATCAAGAATTGTTGTCCAAAAATCATTCATTGGTTAATTCTCACGCAAAGGCATTCCTGAGCGACAATTAGGTAGATTCAGGTTAGCTTAAGTTTCTAGTTTAGTCTAAATCGCTTTCTAAAACTGAAGCGATCGCTTGCTTGGTACTGGTTTGAAATTCTGTGACGTTCACCCGATTCAAAAACCAAATCGACAGCACCATTCCCACTGCTTCTAGAACGAATACCAGTCCATAAGCTAACTCTAGGCTTGGTAAAAACTTGCGTCCAATATCCAAAACTGTACCTCCGATTACTACCGCCACACCTCTAGAAAGGGACTGCGCTAATCCCCATGCCCCAATAAATGTACCTGCGGCTTCTGCTGCGGTAAGATCCAACATTAAGCTAATTGCTCCTGTAGTTAGGAAACCTGCGGCTAAACCGAAAAAGAACAAACCTAGTTTGAGAGCTGCTGCATTAGCTGTGAATCCTGATATACCCAGCAATATTGTACAGAATGCTACCAACATACAGCCTAGACGTGCAGTTCTGCGCTTACCCAAACGCGGGACAATGTAAAAGCCCGTAACGCCGTAGGCAATCAGTAAACCCGTTCCATAGAAAATATTTAATTTGGTACTTTCCGCTAAGGGCATTTTAAATACTTGACCCGCATAAGGTTCCAAAATCGGGTCTTGCATAAATAAACTGATAGTCATCACCAGTAGAAAGGTGAAAAAGATGCCTGTTTGTGGACTAGCTGTCAATATTTTCCAAGCATTGCCCAGAGTAATGCTGTCTTCCCGATTTACCAGCGTGGAACGGCTTAAGTATTGAGAGTATTTTTTTTCTACACCGAATGTTGCTGCGATCGCTAAACCAAATACAATTGCTGGGACGATAAAAAATAACCTGTTGACCGCTCCTTGCAAGGTTTCTACCGTTGCTTCTGGCGTTAACTGTTTTAGCAAGCTGCCACTGATAATCGCCCCAACAATAATCCCCACCATTAGCATCGACCAAACTACGCCGACTACTTTAGAACGGTTATCTTCTTCAGATATATCCACCAACAAAGCAGCAAAGGCAGTACTGCTAGCACAAATTCCTAAACCGTATACAGCGAAAACTAAAGCTAAAAGCGCTGTCCAGCCGATTGTTTGGGTTGTCCAAGCCCAACCACCTGCACTAGTAGCGGCAAGATTCATCTGCCACATTACTTGTACAGCTAAAAAGGCTGCGATCGCAAATATTGCTGCACCCACCCATACATAAGCTGTGCGATGGTTTCCCCATAACGGCTTGGCATCTGAAATCTGGCCGAACCAGACACGGGAAGGAGCAACAAATAAGGGCAGTGCTAGAACTACTGATACCAGCGTCGCCGGAATTGCTATTTCTTGAATCATGACTCTGTTGAGTACGCCCAGAGTCAAAATGGACATCATGCTCAACCCCATTTGAAATAAACCCAGCCTGAACATAGTCAGCAGGTTTACTCTTGGCAGAGATAGGGTTTTTGTTTTGGTATCAAATACTTCACCACTTGCCATAGCTACTTTTTTGTATGGTTTATTAGAATTTAATCTCTCTCTCTTTAAATAAAGATAAACCCTAGCTGCTCGAAATCAGCGAATGAAAAGTGAAAGTTGCGATCACGCCAAAATGTGACCGATTACGATGCTCATGACTTCATCGCAGGCGATCGCATCTGATGCCCAAATGGGAACTATAAGAAAATAAGCCAATATCATGCTTTGGTATGAAGCAAAGAAACGTAATACATCACAATATATTTGTTTATCCATGTCTAACGAACAAGAGCATAATTCCGCTTTTAATGCAGCTGCCAACATTAACGTTCAATATGCCCAATTACAAGATTTATCCTTAAGTGCAGCCCGTAGATTATACAAAGGTGGGATTCGATCTGGTGATCCGCTCAGAACCAGAGTGCAAGCCCAAGAAATGTTAGATAAAATCCCTCCATCTCAAAGAGCAGGCATTGATGGCAAATCTACTGATGTTAATACCCAACAATACCTCTCAGATAAGCACGCTAGTCATATCAAACCGCATAGCAAAGGCGGCTCAAATGATTCCAAAAATATCAAGTGGGAAAACGCTAAAGATAATTTAGCCCGTGGCGATAAACCCATGACTTTGCAGGAGCAAATGAGACTAGATGCCAAATGGCATTTTGACAACCTAACAGGTGCAGTCAAAGCAGGTGTTAAAGCCGCGCCCCTTGGAGCAGCTATTGGTGTAGCGACAGCAGCACCATTTTCGTTACTAACTAATGCGCTGCGGGTAGTTCGGGGTGAAATTTCTGCACAAGAAGCCGGTATAGAAACATTGAAAGATACCGTAAAAGGCGGCACAGTTGGGGGTGTGACAGCGTTTGTAACCACAACACTAGCAGCAGCTTGTCCACCAATTGCGATCGCTTTAACCGCAGCCGCACCAGTTTTAGCTGTTGTTGGAACTGCGGGTATGGTTTACGAGTTTTTCAAAATCCTCAATGACCATAAACAAACGGTGAAAATCTATTATGAATCTTTAACTAAGCAAGAATTAGAAAGATTACAAGCAATTGAGAACGAACTGATTTATGAACACCTCAAAAATCTAGAATTTTTGGCTGAAGCATCAGCAATTAATCAAGAAATTACAAATCTTCCAATTGTACCAGGAATAGAAGGGGCTATGCAACGGTTAGGTGAATCAGTCGCTCTTGCTAAATCTCTAGGATTAACATCAGCAGATAGTAAATTGCTTGCTGGTTCTCAGCTGCCTTATCTTCCCACAGAAAAGTAGGAATTAAATTTTAGAGGATTACATAGTTTTTATGCTTCCTTTTATTTTCGGTGCTCTTGGATTAGCTGTTGGAGCTGTTGTTGGTGCTTTTACTACTCACGCTGTTGGGGAAAGTGATAGACAAGCTGCCAAGCATCATAGGACTGTAGCAAATGAACTAGCTGATAAATATACAAACTTGGAGCAAAAATACTATGAACTAGCTGATAAAACAAAAAAACAGATTCTCAATTTAACTCACCAGCACGCTTTAGATGAAGTTGAAAAAGATTGTTTGCGTTTAGCAGTTAGATTACAGCATAATCTGATTTGTCTGATGTGGGCTATTGATAGAGAGCCAACAGAAGCTGCTTTGAAGGAATTTATCAACGCAGTAGAACTAACAAACAATGTTCTCTGCAAAATAAATGAAGAGTTAATTTGTGTACCCAGTGACTATTATGCACGTAATTTTATTGCTATTGTTCAACGCAGAATCATTTCAATGAAACCGAGAAATATAAACAATGAGAGAATGTTAATGAAACTATCTTCTAAAAATATGCCTGAGCACGATTTTCAAGAAACCTATAATAGAATTCGTAATACTGGTGATAAACTCTTAAACTACTTGAAAGAACTTCGTGCTGGACGGCTCAAGGAAGGAGATAGTACCCAAGGATTACAGAGTGTTGAAGATAATATTACCAAAGCTCTAAAAGCTTTAGCGGAACAAAAATATCAGGTGGCTGTGATTGCAGCAATGAAAGCAGGTAAGAGTACCTTTTTGAATGCCATAATTGGTGCAGATGTCTTAGCAAGTGAAGCAGAATCTTGTACAGTTTGTCGTACAGATATCCGTCCAATCGATGCCAGACAAACACCCAGACTTTTAGAATATCAAGCAGATAAACGAGAACCTATAGTTTTAATAGAAGGTAAAGCAAGAGAAGTTCGGCAAAGATTTTTAGAGCGTACCCATGAAATTCGAGCTAAATCTAATCAAGATAATACTACACGCTTTGAATTAGAACATCCCATTGAAGCAATTAGTACAATGCCATCCCTAGCAGGTTTCACATTAGTTGATACTCCTGGCCCCAATGAGTGGAAGTCTACCTCGTTTAACACTACTTCCTTAAAGCAGACTGCTTTAGAAGCTCTCCGAACTTGTGATGCCATATTATTCATTCTGGATTACATAGCATTTAGGAACAACACGAACGCAGAATTGCTTCAAGATTTAATTGAGCAGCGTAGAGAATTTTTAGCAGAGAATACAGGTAAGATTTACTTTATTCTTAATAAAGTAGATAGAAAAGGGGAGAGCGATAGACCTATCGCAGATGTTATAGAATCCTTAAGAATAAATTTAGTTGAATTTGGTATCCCAAAACCAATTATTTATTCAGTCAGTGGATGGCAAGGATTGTTATCTAAACTTATTCAACAGGGGAAGGCAACTGATAGTCATATTAAAGACTTTGAAAAATTTTTTACCCCCACAGATACCGAAAGAGATGAAGAAGGAAACCGTATTATTCCCTCAGCAAAAAAACTTGCACCACAAAGTTTAAATGATAGTGGTATTCCCAAAATTGAAGAGACAGTAATTCAAACTATTACTCAAAATTCAGGATGGAATTTATTGAGCGATGTTTTAAATGAATTGAATAAAGCAGCTAAAGATATTGATGAAATATTTATTACAGATATCCGAGGCTGGCAGTTAGAATTTGAGGAACTGCTACAAAAAGTAGAAAAGTACAAAAAACATTCTGATTTAGCAATAAATCAGGTAGCAACCGTAAAAAAGTCCGTAGAAACACAAAAGCAAATATTAATCAGTACGTTCAGCCAAGGGATTAATAAATTTGCCGAAAGTGCTAAAAAACGCATAGTATCAGAGATTGAGAGAGTGGCTGAAAATCAATCTAAAAAGGTTTTAAAGGACAAAAAGACTCAAAACCTTCTCACATATATATGGGATAACTTCAGTTCTTTACTTGAAGAATCTTCCAGTTCTGATCCCTATAAAATCAAGGTCAAAAACAAAAACGATGCTGAGAAAATCGGTAAAACCATTAATGAATACTGTACCCCTATAATACAAAATTTTTGGTTAGATACTCAAGACAGGCTAGTTAGAGATGGAACAAAAATACGTGAAAGTTTAGTTAAAAAGATTAAACGAGAAATACAGGCTATTTCTGATGAACTATCTGAGTCTATTAAAAATGATTTGCAAGTAGAAATAGGTAATAATCCAATTCAATTTCCTGACTTTGAATTTTCTGGTATTGATGCCAAAATTCAACATCAGCAAGAAGTATTTACTAGAACTAAGAAAGAATCAAGGACGAATAGCCGCTGCTGTCAATCAGATAACGTCTATCAAGTAGATATTCCGTATGAGGAAACAGTATCTTACTATGAAATTGATTTACGACTGACTTCTCAAGGAATTCAGCAAAATATTGACTCACAAGTGAAGAGAAACATAGAGTTGCTTCAGCGTGTTATTGAAAAACAAGTATCAGATGATTTTCGGAAAGGCGAAAAGCAAATCAATGACTACATCAATAGGTTTCAAGTTGAATTTGACTCTTTACTTAAAGAACGGGCAACAAGGGAAGTAGAAGCTTCTGAGGTTATTGCTAATCTCGAAAGTCAAAGAATCAAAGTGACTGAATATCTTAACGAATTAGTGTCTATTCGAGAAAATCTTGATAGTTGGAAACCAAGGAATCGATAGAATCCATTAAAAGCCTAAAAAATCACTTGAAGCCAATGCTATGTAACAGAAGTACATAGCATTTACTCAAAGAACGCTTGTGGTATTAAAGCTGAAAGAGCCATACCACAAGCGTTTATTACTTTTGGCTTTCAAGTAAACCTAATAGTAATACTTACTAAAGTTATAGTATTGCGCTGTAACTTTATCAGACGCAATCAAGTAATATAAAAACATCAATGTGAAAATGTGGTTTTAACTACGCTATTCCATTAAATTAGTAAGATAAACTTGCCGTATGTATGTCATCAAAGTACTTAGCTTCATCTAGTAATCAAAAAGGCATAAGCAATGAGTAAAGAAGCAGTCAAAGTAATATTATGGGAAGAAAATCAAAAAGATTTTCTAAAAAAGTTCTATGATCTCCAATTTACTCCCAGAGTAGGAGAGGAAGTTTACCTAAAAAAGGAAAGATGGAAAGTAACCAGGGTTGAGCATGATGTAGAAATTAGTGAGATTAATGTCTATATGGAATTAATCAAAAAAGCCAAACAGGATAAATCATCTAATTCATAAATACAAGTAAATACACTCAACTATTATTAAAGGGAGGTTATTAGCCTCCCTTAATTCTGAGAATAAATATATTGTCAAATGTAATTTGTTAATCTTTATGCAAGCTGCGATGTCTACGACGGGCTACGCCTACCCACCACAAGATTTGCAGCCAAGTGGTGGCGATCGCACCGTATTTTGCCTATAACGATACACTATAAAAGTAAAGAAATGTAAATAAATTAAATTTTGCAACCGTGGAAAATATTACATTGGGGCAAAATGGCCCAGTTGTTACACCTTTGTGCATAGGCACTTGGGCTTGGGGTGATAAACTATTTTGGAATTATGGCGATCGCTATGGGCCAGAAGAGTTACAAGAAGCCTTCACAGCAGCCTTAGAAGCTGGTATTACCTTCTTTGATACTGCTGAAGTCTACGGAATGGGAAAGAGCGAGAAGTTTTTAGGACAATTTCTGCAACAGACACAACAACCTGTGCAAATCGCTACAAAATTTGGCCCCCTACCGTGGCGATTTACAGCCCAATCCGTCTCAGATGCTTTAACAGCCAGCCTCAAACGCTTGCAATTAGAACGAATCGCCCTGTATCAAGTTCATTGGCCTTTTGCCTTCTTTTTAAGCCAAGAAACTTTGATGAATGCCCTAGCGGATGAAGTGAAGCAGGGTAGAATTGCCGCAGTTGGTGTGAGTAATTACTCAGCAGAGCAAATGCGAGACGCACATCAAATATTGGCGGCCCGTGGAGTGCCTTTGGCTGTAAACCAAGTGCGCTATTCTTTACTCAGTCGTCAAGTTGAAAGCAAAGGTATTATCGCAACTGCGCGTGAGTTGGGTATGACTATTTTGGCTTATAGTCCTTTGGCACAAGGATTACTTACAGGCAAGTACACTATTGATAGTACTGAAACCCCCACTGGCCCGAGGAAAATAGACCCGCGATTCAAGAAAGAAGGTCTGCAAAAAATTGCCCCAGTCATATCTTTGCTACGCAGCTTCGGGGAAAAATACGATCGCACTTCTGCCCAAGTTGCTCTCAACTGGTTAATTGCTCAGGGGAATGTTATTCCTATTGCTGGGGTGAAGACAGCCGAACAGGTGCGGCAGAATGCTGGTGCTTTGGGCTGGAGATTGAGCGACGATGAAATTGGAGAATTAGAACAAGTTAGTCGTCTTTGGCTGTAGTATTTCTAAACTACTCAAACACAGGCGGCCAAAGTTCTGACACTACTAGCTCCCAACCTGGTAATAAGTCTGGTAGTGTCAGTTTATTACTATCCTGCAAGAGAATTGGTTCTTGGTTGAGTCGATAAACGGTGAGCGTCAATTTGTCAGGATCAATTAGGATACCAACTGTACATCCAAGTTGTAGAAATAGCTGAATCTTTTCTACCAATGGTTTGATGCGGTCTGACTTAGATTTTATCTCTACCATCAAGTCAGGCACTAATTCCACAAAGTCACGCTTGCTTGTTTTTAATCTATCAGCACGAAGAAAAGATACATCGGGAGCGCGGAGATTTCGTTTTTCATTATCAGCTTCTTTCCCGTTTTCAGTTTCTAATGTAGGCAAAATAAAACCAGCGCTAGAACCAGTCACCCGTCCTAGCCTCTGTGGGCGTACCCAGTTGCCAAGTAATCTAACTAACTCAGCGCCTATTTCCTCTGACTCATAATCTGATGGCCCCATAACAATTATATTTCCGTCTACCAGCTCCATCTGCCATTCTGGATGCTCTGCTTGTAGTTGCTCTAAGTCTGGGATAGTGAACATAAGACCACGAAGAATGCATCTTTAATTTATCTTCCTACAAACGGGTAGAAGAAATTATCCAAAAAGCCAAAAAGTCAAGAGCTAAAGCCAAAATCTTGACTCTTAACTCTCAACTCTCAATTTTATATGTGGATTTTGGATTGCAGAAAAAATCTAAAAATCTAAAATCCAAAATTGATTAACTTCTAACTGTTGACTAAGAAGCTGATTCTCTAGCTGTAGGTGAACCTATCTTTTTACTAGGAGATACAGAAGAATCCTGCCCACTTGTCCGCAGTTTTGGCTTGGGAGAAGAATGTCTTTCTTCACCATTGTTGCTATCTGATTTCCATGCAGAACGGGGACGATCGCTGGAAGATTCACGACGTTTGCCGAGTCTTGGTTTGGGAGCAGAAGATTCCTCTTGAGGAATTTCCACGTCTGAACTCAACCAAGCGGGACGAGTTTGATCGTAAGCGATTTGTAGTGCAGCTGCGGCGATCGCTTGAGCATCGTATTCTTCAATTAGTTCGCTAACAATCGGCAAGAATGAAGCCAAACGCTCACCTGTCAAAGCTTCCCGCACCTGCTCTTGCAATTTCAGGATGTGTCGCGCTTCAATCTGGGCGCGTGTAGGAATGGTCAGCAATTGCCAACTTTGGCGGTTATGACGTTCAAATGTTTGCTGTTTGCGCCGTTCAAATGGTTGTACTAAAGAAATTGCTGTTCCTTCTTTACCAGCACGACCAGTACGACCAATGCGATGGACATAGGTTTCTACGCTATCGGGTAAGTCGTAGTTGATCACATGGGAGAGTTGATCGACATCTAACCCTCGGGCTGCAATATCAGTTGCTACCACCCAGCGAACTTGACGGTTACGGAATCTGACTAATAACCGTTCCCGTGCTTGTTGAGACAAGTCACCGTGGTATTCATCGACACTATGACCAGCCCCTTGTAACTGACTGGTGAGTTCTGCGGCTGTGCGTCTGGTGCGGACAAAGATTAAAGCTGTTTCTGGATCTTCCATTTCCAGAATTGGCTGTAAAGCTTTGGCTTTTGTCCAGTGGCGAGGGATCAGGTAAGCTACCTGATTAATCTTGTTGGGAGCGGCTTTTGGTTGCTCAACAGTGACAGTTGCAGGCGATCGCAAGAACTTGTTCACCAACATCCGAATCGATGGTGGCATGGTTGCCGAGAATAAAGCTGTTTGGCGTTCTACGGGCGCTTGCGAGAGGATTTTGATTACATCGTCGATAAAGCCCATGCTCAACATTTCATCAGCTTCATCCAATACAAACCACTTCACTTGATCGAGCTTTAAACAACCGCGATCAAGCAAATCGATCACCCGTCCTGGAGTACCCACGACCATGTGAACGCCACGTTTGAGTTGTAACATTTGACGGTCAATTGATTGACCACCGTAGATTGCTAACACCCGCAATCCTTCATTACCGATGAATTGGGCAATCGCATCGTGAACTTGCATCGCTAATTCACGAGTTGGTGTTAAAACTATGGCTTGCACGGCTCTTTGATTAATATCTAGCCGTTCTAAAATTGGCAGTGAAAATGCTGCCGTTTTGCCTGTTCCAGTTTGAGATTGACCTACCACATCACGACCGGCTAGCAATTGGGGAATTGCTTGCACTTGAATGTTGGTTGGTTCAGTAAAACCAATTTTTTCTAGTTGTTCGACACGTTCTTGGGAAATGCCTAATTCTTGAAATGAAAGAGTCATTAATTCGTCCTAAATTTTATCTAAGGATTTTTGGATTAGTCATTTAGTCATTAGTTATTAGTCATTAGTCATTAGTCATTAGTCATTAGTTATTGGCTAGTTAGTCAGCCAAGGGCGATAGCAAAGCCTCAAATCTTGGAGAAGCTATGCCCACGAGTGAGTCCCCGAATTTCAGGTAAACCCTCATGAAAACTGCCATTAATGCAGCGTTGATCTTGGGATAAGGGTGAATCTGTAAGGGTCATTTAACAAAGGACAAAAGACAAAAGACAAAGGACAATTTAGTTATTGACTACTTGACCATAGAGGTCGTATGTATCAGCGTGGTGAATCGCTATTGGCACGATGGTTCCTAACTTTGCCTGGCCTTTGACATACACCAGACCATCAACCTCTGGGGAAAATCTACCTGAACGACCGATTAATTCACCACTTTCAGGATTTTCTTGCTCAATCAGGACATCGACTATTTTGCCTACTTCCTGTTGATTTTTCTTTTGAGAAATCGGTTGCTGGAGTTCCATCAGTTGGTATCGGCGATCGTCCATCACCTCTTGGGACAACTGATTTGGCAACTTATAAGCTGGAGTTCCTTCCTCAGAGGAAAAGGTGAAGACACCAACATGATCGAATTCATGCCGCTCGACGAACTCTAGTAGATGCTCAAAATGCTCGCTTGTTTCTCCTGGGAAACCAACAATAAATGTTGTCCGCAATACGGCTGTTGGTAGCGCCGTTTTGATGCGATCTATAATCCCATCATTTACGCGCCCTTGCCAAGGGCGGTTCATGGCACGGAGAATCTCTGGATGAGAATGCTGCAAGGGCAAATCTAGATAAGGCAGGATGTTGGGTGTTTCTTGGATGGCCGCGATCACATTTGGGGTCAGTCCCGTGGGATAAGCGTAGTGCATTCTGATCCACGGTATATCTACTTTCCCCAAAGCGCGAAGTAATTCGGCTAATTTTGGCTGACCGTAAATATCTAGACCATAATTAGTCGTGATTTGGGAAATTAAAATAATTTCCTTTACCCCTTGACTAACTAACTGCTCCGCTTCGGCGACGATAGATTCAATAGTACGCGATCGCTGGTTTCCTCGAAGATGAGGAATTATACAAAATGCACAACGATAATCACATCCTTCCGCAACCCGGAGGTAAGCAACGCCCTCGGTTGTAGTGCGATAGCGCGGTGTAGTTTCGTCGGCAATGTAGGTTGGCTCTATACTAACCTGTTTGACCCGCTCGCCAAGTTCAACACGCTCAATTACATTTACAATTTTGTGATAATCGCCTGTACCCACAACGGCTACTGCTTCAGGCAACTCTTCCAAAAGTTGTTCTTGGAAGTGTTGCGCCATACAGCCAGTGATTACGATCTTTTTATTTGCCTCTGCCAGTTCTACTAAAGTTCTGACAGATTCTTGCCGGGCCGCTTCAATAAAACTACAAGTATTAACAATAACGTAATCTGCTAACTCTTCATTTGTATCTACACCGTAGCCTGCTTCTACGAGCATTCCCAGCATGTGTTCTGTATCAATTCGATTTTTCTCGCAGCCCAGGTGAGAAATGGCAATCGTTGGCTTGTCACCCATATTTTGAAAATATCTTCATTTTTTTCTTGTAGTCAACATTTTGGTGCTAATTTCGCTTTTTTCCGATCGCTATCCTTCTAATAACAGTACGATGGCAGATTTTCACTGTCAGCAACTGTCCGCATAATTATGACCCTATCAATAATAAAAATAGAGGTCATGTTATGATATTTTTATCAATCTGTTCCCCAGGGTAAATTGAAGTGTCTTTGGGTACATTTGACACTTGTAATGTTTTTTAACAATTCGCCTATTGGTATTTTACATTACCACAGCGTATGCGTTGTTAACCTACCCATCGGGAAGCCGCCCAAAGGGCTTGTTGTGAGAAGTCGCTACCCTCAGGGAAATCGACGAAAGCGACTACGCCTATAAAGCAGTAATGCTACCCTGGCGATTGGCAAGTCCTACGACAGTGCGCGGACAAGACGCCTAAACCACGGAAAGCTGCCTTGCGTCTAGTGAGTGGCAAACTCCTCTTGTAGCCAGGTTTTATCTTAACATATCTTATGGGAGGTTTGACGGCAATTTCCATCTGAGGAAAGAGGCAATAAACCAACTATCATAAAACACATTTGACTAGTTAATGAAAAGTCAAGAGTCAAGGGTCAAAGGGAGCCAGTCACGTGCGGGATTTTCCCCGTTGAAGAGCCACCCTTATATAGAGGTTCCCGACCTTCAGGGGAGTGGTGTTGATCTGGCGTTCAATAGTCAAAAAAATCTGGACTCTGGACTGTGCGAGGCAAATTAAAGACGTGGACTTATATCAGATATTTAAAACTCGCTCACCAATTATTGGCGTGGTTCACCTGCTACCACTGCCTGCCTCACCCCGTTGGGGAGGTAGCCTAAAAACGGTGATTGACCGTGCCGAACAAGAAGCCGCAGCCCTGGCAAGTGGAGGGGTTGACGGTCTGATTGTCGAGAATTTTTTCGACGCGCCGTTTACCAAAAACCAAGTCGATCCAGTGGTTGTGAGTGCCATGACTATTGTGGTGCAGCGGATACAGAATTTGGTGACTTTGCCTATAGGCTTAAATGTATTGCGAAACGATGCCAAAAGTGCAATAGCGATCGCTAGCTGTGTACAGGCGCAATTTATCCGCGTCAACGTCCTCACAGGGGTGATGGCAACTGACCAAGGATTAATTGAGGGAGAAGCCCATCAACTACTCCGCTATCGACGGGAGTTGGGCTGTGATGTTAAAATCCTGGCCGATGTGTTGGTGAAACACGCCCGTCCTTTGAGTTCTCCAAATCTCACAGTCGCTGTAAAAGACACCATTGAAAGGGGTTTAGCAGACGGAGTGATTTTATCTGGTTGGGCTACTGGTAGTCCTCCTAACTTAGAAGATTTGGAACTAGCTTGTGGCGCAGCAAATGGCACGCCAGTGTTCATCGGGAGTGGGGCTAATTGGGAAAATATTGATACATTGATGCAAGCAGCAGATGGTGTAATAGTTTCCAGCTCCCTGAAACGTCATGGACGCATAGAGCAACCAATTGACCCAATTCGCGTCAGTCAATTTGTGGAAGCTGCCCGTCGCAATTGGAACTCCAAAGGTGAAAGCAAATCAGCAGAACAAGTGAAGTTACATTCTTAAATAGGGAATGGGGCATGGGGAAAAATAAATAATACCTAATGCCCACCGCCCACTGCCCACTGCCCAATGCCCATTAACCAATAACAGTTTATGATTCGCCGCCGTTCTACTCCTTGGATTCATAAATGGTCACGTCCATTGATTGCCGCGATCGCTGGATGTGGTGCCCTGATAACAGGTTATCTCACTATAGAAAAGTTAACTGGAGGCAGTGCCGCTTGTGTGGCACAGGCTGGTGCTAAGGGCTGTAATGATGTGCTTTCCAGTCCTTGGGCAACGGTTTTTGGTCAGCCATTAGCCTTGTTTGGGTTTTTGGCATACACCAGTATGGTGATATTGGCTTTGGCTCCCTTGGTATTTAACTCAGGGGAAAACAATAATCGCAAACAATTGGAAAATTGGACGTGGTGGCTGCTGCTGGTAGGTGCGATCGCTATGTCTGTCTTTAGCGGCTACTTAATGTTTGTGCTGACATCTCAACTCAAAGCTATTTGTCCTTACTGTATCGGTTCAGCTTTGTTCTCTGTGAGTCTTTTGGTACTAGCGATTATCGGTCGGACTTGGGAGGATATTGGACAAATTTTCTTTACCGCCTTGATTGTCGGGATGGTAACGCTGATTGGTACTTTAGGCGTCTATGCTGGCGTGAATCAATCAGATGTTACACCTGGAACTCCTGGACAACCCACAAAAATTACCTTTACTCCCAAGGAAAACCCTAACCCAGCGTTCGGTTGGGAAGTTACCACTACTTCTGGTGAGGCAGAAATAGCCTTAGCAAGCCATCTGGCAAAGGTAGGTGCAAAGGAATACAGTGCTTATTGGTGTCCTCACTGTCATGAACAAAAGCTGCTTTTTGGTAAAGAAGCTGAGGAAATAATCAATAATGGTATTAAGGTAGAGTGCGCCCCTGATGGACTCAAAGCTCAACCAGAACTCTGTAAAGCTGCAAAAATTGAAGGTTTCCCCACTTGGATCGTTAATGGTAAAAGCTATAGTGGAGTCCAAAATTTAGAGGAACTAGCGAAAGTTTCTGGTTACACAGGTCCTCGGAACTTCAAGTATTTTAAGTAAAGTATCTACACTGATTTTCAGTAGTTCACACCCCATAGTCAACTGGATGATACAGTAAAATCTGTTTCCAGTTGGCTTTTTTGTATTTGGTAACAGATAATAGGTCTTATCCAATGCCCAATTACCAATTTTCCTGCGGCTTTTATCTGCAAATACTTAAGCTCAAGGAAATTAGATAAGTATATTTATTTAAGAGTAATGTATATTTTAATTCATTTTATAATACTTGAGAGCCACCTTGGGATGTAATCATGTCAGGCTCGAACCGAGAGGTGTGTTGTTGGAAGTTTACGTAATTCTTAGTAAAATACCTAATTGATCGCAAATGTGAGTTTAATTGAGTAGGCTCTACTAGAGAAGGCTTTGAGAGTTAAATTTACTGAACTCACTTTCAACAATATTTATTAATCTGTGCTGATAGCCACAAGAGTCCCAGTTGCCCTTTAGTCAGATAATTGGCCTCAATATATGGTAATACATCACAAATACCACAATGTCTTAAAGAACCTTGCTGAGTAGAAAAAATTTTTAGAAACTCTATTTAGCTCCTACTTGAGCTATGTTAGTCCGATAGTTAATAGCTATAAGAAATAGAGAATATTTCTCCCTACTAGGTAATGGGAATGAATCAGCAGCTAGGCAAGCGTTTTGTGAAGTTAATCTTTAGACTGAAACAATCGCTTAGTCGAGGACACAGAGAATTGATTACTGCGGCCAGCGTTGCAGTCTGCGTCCTGCTTTTGCACTCGATTGGATTATTGCAATCTTTGGAGTTGGCGGCTTTGGATCAATTTTTTCGCTTACGTCCAAATGAACCGTCAGAAGACCGGATTACGATCGTAGTGATTGATGAGGCTGATTTAGACGAAGTAGGTTCGTGGCCAATTCCAGATGCGAATATTGCCCAGTTGTTGCAAAAATTAAATGTCCACAAACCCCGTGCTATTGGCTTAGATATCTACAGAAATTTACCAGTAGAGCCTGGTAATCAAGAACTGCGTAATACTTACAAGTCAACGCCCAACTTAGTTGGTATTGAATTACTAGCAAATGACAAAAACAAAAACGTTAGTGTTTCGCCTCCACTGGGATTAAATCAGAATCAAGTGGGCTTTAATAACGTGCTGTACGATCTTGATAGTAAAGTACGTCGCAGTTTGTTGTATTGGCACGTTAAAAATCAAGTACACGAAAGTTTTGCCCTGAAGTTGGCTTTATTGTATTTAAAGTCAAAGGGAATTACTCCCACGAAAGCAAAAAGCAACCCTGAGTATTTGCAATTGGGTAAGGCAGCATTTACTCGTTTTGAGGCTAATGATGGTGCTTATGTAGGAGCTGATGCTAGAGGCTACCAAATTTTGAGCAATTTTCCCAAACCCAAATGTCAAAGTTCGTCTGGAGAATTTTGTAGTTTTCACCAAGTATCAATGAGAGATGTAGTGGCAGATAAAGTCAAAGCAAACTTAATCAAAGATCGGATTATACTTATTGGCTCTACTGCACCCAGTCTCCAAGATTTTGTATTTATTCCCTACTCCAGCAGTGTAATGAGTACGGCAAAGCCTGTACCTGGTATTCAATTGCAGGCTTATTTTATTAGTGAGTTAATCTCTGCTGCTGTTGATGGAAGACCATTACTCAAAGTTTGGCCTGACTTGGTGGAATACTTGTGGGTTTTTGTTTGGTCTTATCTGGGAGCCGTGACGATATGGCAGATACGACATGCAACTAGGAGTCTCTTCTGTATCCTAGTTTCTTGCTTTGTATTGACCGTGAGTGCATACCTGGCTTTCTTGTACGGTTGGTGGATACCACTCATTCCCTCACTGGTTTGCTTTGGCACTTCAGCTATTTGGATGACTAGTCATATTGCTCACATGCAGGAAGAGTGGAAACGTTCCAAAGAATTTTTGCATCACGTTATCAACACGATCCCCGATCCAATTTTTGTGAAAAATGAACAACACCAGTGGATTGTTTTAAATGAGGCGTATTGTCGATTTATCGGTTATCCAAATAAGTTTTTAATTGAAAAGTCAGACTATGACTTTTTCCCAAAACACGAAGTTGATGTGTTTCGACAACAGGACGATCTTGTTTTTCGGACTCAGCAACCCCAAGAACATGAAGAAGAATTTACAAATGCCGATGGTAAGACTTATCTAATTGCCACTAAGCGATCGCTTCACAAAGACTCGGCTGGTAATTTCTTTTTAGTTGGTGTCATCCGGGATATTACTCAGCGCAAGTTGATCGAAGAACAGCTTAAGCGTACTGCTGCTGAACTATTCCGCTCTAACAATGAATTAAAACTCAAAGAAGACCACTTACGTTATTTAGCGTATCACGACCCCCTGACCAGTTTATACAATCGCAAATTTTTTGTCGAACAACTTTACGAGTCCTTACATTGGGCGCAACACAACAACTTGTTGCTGGGACTGCTGTTTATTGATCTAGATGGCTTTAAGCAAGTTAATGATACTCTGGGGCACGAGATAGGCGATCGCTTGCTAATAACTATTGCTGGACGACTCAGCAACTGTTTACGCGCTAGTGATACAGTTTCTCGTTTGGGTGGCGATGAATTTACTGTGATTTTACGGGCAATTCCTAATGTCCAAATAGCTGCTAAAGTCGCCGAAAAAATTTTAAACAGTATTACCAAGCCAATTGTTTTGGACGGCTATCCAATCCGAGTCACTGCCAGTATTGGCATTAGTGTTTACCCATACAACAGTCAAGATAGTGAAACTTTGATGAAACAAGCTGATACAGCAATGTACCGTGCCAAGCGCCTGGGTAAAAATCGCTATGAGTTTGCTTGATTAGTCAAGAGTCAAATCTCCAGATTTTTTAACTGTAGTTACAATGTTTACTTTTAAATTAGGAATTTAGACTGGAGATACGTCTAAAACACTGTCTTGAAGAAATATAGCGTATATACTGCGAGGTAATTTTTTAGCCAATATGTAGACCTAGCAAGGCTTTTTGGCTTGAAGACTAAACCTCATAACTTATGTCAAAAAGCAATTAGTCATCAAAGATGATTAGGAAAAGAAATTTTCAATGTAAACTTAGTTTTGCTAAAAATTATACTTATATTTATTCGCTGATTACGCTGTTTGATAGGTTTAAAAATCCTTTTAATAAATATGTTGTTTTATCTTTACACATCTTTACTCATTAAGTCTAAACTATACAACCAAATAAGTATTATTTCATATTTTTCTTAACTTCTGATTTAGCGAACATAGTGTTTATACTTAGCAATATTAAAATATTATTAATAAATAGTGAACTTAGCAAAATATTTACAGTAAATTATTGACATATCTAACCTGAGACTGATGTAAAAGCTGCCTATTAACAGTACCACTTAAGTATAAAGACTATTTAATATCGGCAGATTAAGGTTAATCGACAAGCGAATACCACAATAAGTTGTACACTACCAGCAATAATTTCATAAAGTTAAAATACTTTTTTCAAAAAGCCCAGTAAATATACGGTAGTAAAGAAAAAATACCTTTTAAAATAAAAAATTAGTAAAATTACTGAAAGATATGAAGACTAACTTCCGAATCACAAAGTTTATGATATTCTGCATAGGTGCTTATATACTGCTCCCAAAAATTGCCGCTTGCACAGGTATATTCAGTACTGCAAGTGCTAATTCTTTTGGTTCTACTAGCAGTAACACCTTAATCGCCCGCAAGGTCAATTCTCAAAATTTAAAAGACATATATATTCCACCAAATTATGGTGGTCCCGACAGTCATAATGGTAGCGGCACCCGCTAATGGCATTTTTGATTTTTAGATTGTGGTAGAGTAGCTTGATCAGGTAGCTACCGTTTTGGACACCACATATTTTACTTAGCGGCTCATTGCAAGATGTTGTGCTTATACCAATTTTATATGAAGCTGCATATAATGGAGAAAATAAACTCGATAAATTAAAATAACCATGAGCCGCCCTTTTAAAATTGAAATCGCAGAGAGTGAAGAAGAACTTAAAAAACGTCTACAAACACCTAACTTGGGAAACCAGAAAGAAAAACTTATTATGCTGTGGTGGATAAAAAGCGGACAAGTTAAGGAGCAGCAAGAAATTGGAAAACGCTTGGCGAAAGATACCTCAACTGTGACAAGGTGGTTGCAAAAGTATAGATCAGGTGGGCTATATGAATTATTGTCAATCAAAAAAGCTCCAGGAGCAGAACGTAAAATTCATGACGCAGCGATCGCAGCACTCACAGAAGAGTTAAAAACAGGAAAAGGCTTTAGTAGCTATGGTGCAATAGTTGAGTGGTTGAAACAAGAACATGGACTAAATATCGAGTATGCAACGGTTTATGCCTGGGTTCGATATCGATTAGGAGCAAAGCTAAAAGTGCCTCGTCCTCAAAGCCACAAACAAGACGAAAAATTGGTATCTGAGTTTAAAAAAAACTCGGAATCATTCTCAAGTGTATAGAAGAAAATCTAGCCCAAGGAAAATGTGTTCATTACCTGTGCCAGGATGAAACTAGGGTTGGATTAAAAACTTTGACAGGAAAAGTGATTACGGCTTCTGGAGTAAAGCCAACTGTATCCGTTAAATGGGAAAGAGAGAATTTTTGGATTTATGGTGCAATTGAACCATTAACGGGACAACATTTCGAACAAGAATACCCCAAACTTAATGGTGATTATTTTCAACAATTCATAGACTGGCTATCTCAGCAATTAGGTTCAGATTATGCAATTTTACAAATTGACCAAGCTCCTGCTCATGTAAGTTGTGCAATTAATTGGCCGGAAAATATTATTCCTCTACTTCAACCACCTCATTCTCCCGAACTGAATCCGATTGAAAGGCTTTGGCAGTTCCTCAAAAAGTCGCTCAAAAATGAATTATTTTCTTCCATACAAAATTTACGCGAGCGCATACAGCAATTGTTTGATCAACTTACATTCGAGCAGGTAATTTCTGTTTCCTCTTATAACTTTATTTTAGAAGCCCTTTTCTATGCAGCTTCATATTAAATTGGTATTAGGGTTGCGAAAACTGTCAGGCTCTTTAAGGTAGTTTATTTAAGACAATAATGGAGATTTCCACCAATGATTTGTTTGTATAAGTGTATGGACTTGCCAATTTGAGTCTGGTTGAGGATAATCTAAATGGAAGTGTCCGCCTCGGCTTTCGGTTCTAAAAGCAGCACTTTTGAGAATTAAATCAGCTACATCTAATAAATTGCGGGTTTCTGCCCAAAGTCCCAATTGCCGTTCAACATCTGGTAGGTCAAAACTAGCGGGTTCTACTGGACGTAAAGCAAGCAAGAATTGACTTAAAGGCAAGGCAGCGAAATCTTGCTGCCAAGATTCAATAGTAGCGATCGCAGTTTCCAGCCTTGATTGCTCCCGACAAATACCAGCACTTTCCCACACTAGACGCGGTAACTTCTCCCTGAGTGCTTCTAGCTGTGCTTGTTGGATGTGCCACTCACTAGCATCAGGATTAAATTTCCGTAATGGTAGCACTGATGTTTCTGAGGGCAATTTAATATTTTCTAACTTAATATTAGCCATCTGGGCCCCAAACACAATACATTCCAACAGGGAATTACTGGCAAGGCGATTTGCCCCATGCACACCGGTACTAGCGGTTTCACCCACTGCATACAAACCGGGTATATTTGTGCGATTCATCAGATCCGCAACAATTCCACCCATCCAGTAATGGGCGGCTGGCGCTACAGGAATTGGTTCGTGGAAGACATCAACGCCCCAATGCTGACAAACTTTGATGATGTTAGGAAAGCGGTGACGAATCTTCTCGGCAGGGATGGGGCGCATATCTAACCACACATGGGCAGTAGCCAAATCAAGGGCAGTACGTTGCAAATGGCTGAAAATTGCTCTACTGACCACATCTCTCGGTGCAAGTTCACCCGCAGGGTGGTAGTCAAAGGCAAAACGTCGCCCTTCATGATCAATGAGATGTGCCCCTTCGCCGCGTACAGCTTCGCTGATCAAGAAGCGATCGGCACCAGGTTTAGTGAGGGCAGTCGGGTGAAATTGGACAAATTCTAAATCGCGGAGGATAGCCCCAGCCCGACCGGCGATCGCGACCCCATCACCGGTACTCACAGCCGGGTTTGTGGTTTGGGCAAATACCTGACCACCGCCGCCTGTTGCCAGTACCACAGCACCAGCTCTTATCCAGGTAAGTTTACCTTGATAAAACAGGCTAATTCCTTGACAACGACCAGTTTCAGGTTCAATCCACAAACTCAAAGCTAAAGCTTGCTGAATGACTTGAATATTTTGGCGACGTAATACTTGGGCAGTGAGAGTGGTAGTAACTTCCCTGCCTGTGGTGTCTGCAGCGTGGAGAACACGGCGGCGAGAATGGGCGGCTTCCAAAGTTAAAGCTAAAGCTTGACCATGACGGTCAAAAGCGACCCCCAAGTTAACTAGGGATTGAATACAGCTAGGGGCATGTTGGGCGAGAAATTCGACAGCGGTGTGATCGCATAAACCTGCACCCGCCAGGATCGTATCTTCAATGTGCAGTGTTGGAGAATCTTCTGGGGCGATCGCTGCGGCAATACCACCTTGTGCCCAATCGCTGGCGGATAAAGCAACGGTTTCTTTGGTAATCAAGCCGACTTGCAAGGATTCTGGCAGACACAGCGCTGTGTATAGTCCAGCGGCACCAGCGCCGACTACTAAGACATCAAATTGGCTGGGAATATCTATCTGAGACAAGGTAATGGGTAGGGGGAAGTGAGGAGTTAGAAGTTAGGAGTTAGGAGTTTTGAATTTTTAACTCATAACTCCTAACTCCTAACTCATATCATCTCCCACTCCCTAGAATCAGGAGTGGGCTGCTATTTGCTACATTAACTGCAATTCAGTTATCTGTAGATACCGTTGTTAAAGCGATCGTCTCCTTCATTGAAGGCAGGCTCTAGTTCTGTCACGGTGAATTTATCGAAGTTGGCTTGCAGGGTTTCTTTTTGGCGATCGCTCAATCCTGGAAGATCCAATACATCCTCTACCTTTTGGTAGGGAGCATTGGTGATGATTTTCTTAGCCAGGGTGGGATAAAGCCCTGGAAACTGTTGAAAAGCTCGGACGTTGGTATTATTCAAATCAATTTTTTTACCAAATTCCGTTCCTAGTTTAGCGTCTGCCCGATTCTGCCGCTGAATTGCCAGAACTGGGACTTGGGGAAAAGCAAAACTGTTGAAACTAGCAGCTTGGGCTATCTGAGTTGTTCCCAACCATCCCCAGCAACTAAGTAACAAGCTAAACACTGTTAATAAACGCGCCAATCCTTTCACGATTTTTCTACCTCTTTCCATCAAACAGAAATAAAAGTTTTAAGCTAACAGTGGTCATTAGTCATTAGTCATTAGTCATACTCTACGTGAGAGCGCCAAGGACAAAGGACAAGAGACAAAACCTGATAGCTTAATCAACACAGCAGTCATCAGAAACTAATATACAGCGTATTAATATCCACAATATTTACCGTTACTGGGTTTGACTATACTTTTGCCAAAAATTTTCATCGTGGAAAGAGTGCCTGCATAGCTGCGATAGCGTTGCATCGATGATCCCAGGAACATTCCCAACTAGACTAAATCTTTTCGGGGTGGCTGATTCTACCTCTCAAGCAGACACCAAACTGCACGATTTCTAAGATCGAAAACCTTACCAAAAAAGACTTGATGCTGATGGATTTTATGTAATATTTCTTAACTAATTAATCATCTACAGCATCATTTTTGATGTGCCGTAGATTGGGCTGGGAAAAGTTTCCCAAAGAAAAGCCTACACGCTCATTGCAACATAATAGCGTCTCCTGGCTTGTTCACGCTGCGATCGCAGCTAACAAAAATAGGCTGTCTACCAAAATTGTGCTTAAAACTGCGCCACCAAAGGCATACCAGTGTCTTTGATTTCGACCTAAAGCTGAAATCCCTACTGTTAATAGCACTACGGCGAGAATTATCGCCCAAGTTTGTCCCCAAGGTGCTTGTACTTGCATGAGAGCATTTTGTAAGATTTGTGGTACTACATCTGCATCTACTCTCATGATTTGCCGCCAATAGGGTATCAAATCTACTATATAAAAATATATATCTGTTAAAACTGTACCGAGTAAAGAACCTAAATAAAACCAGCTACCTACCTTGCCCCAATTCTTCGCCAGACACCAACAAGTGAAAGGTAAACCGATAAACTCCACCGGCAAATGCCATAAAGGTTCCCAACGTAACCAGCCCCAGTAAATCGCTCCTGCTAACCAACTCCAGCTAAACCCTAAGAGCAAATCCCCCCAGACATAAGTTGCAGGACGTGACATTAAGGCAAAACTTAGCCACACCCAAAATCCTGTCAGCGCTAGACTTAGACTTGGTAGCGAGCGCACTATTGGCGCTTCTATAAATACTGGCACTGTTACCAAAAACACCGCTGCTGCAAACACTAACCAAGTTTGTTGGGCAGAAATAGATAAGCATAAAGAGGGAGAAAGGGAGAGTGTAGATTCCAATTGCCTGATACCCTTCTGCCCAGTATCAGCTAAATCCAACTCAATATCAATAGAAGGGGTAGAAGCGCTGTAGGAGGACAGTGTATTATTAACCAAAGTTTTTAATATTTGTTACTAAACTTTATCTTATTTAAGATATCACACTTTTAAATCCCCCCCTGGGGCATTGTAATTATACTGAAATTTTCAAGAGCGTTGGCGTAAACCAAACAAAACATTCTGCCTCAGACGAATCCATTAAAGTTGCACTATGTACAGAACTGCTATGTAGTTCCTTGTAAATGAGGGACTACAGAGAGGTGAGGGGTAAAATTTAACAGTTAAAAGTGAAATTGCATCAGTCTGCTAAATATTAAAGTTTGATGAATTGACAAAATTCCGTTGACTTATTGAGGCGGGTGTAAGAACATAGTCAGCGTCTTCGATGATGTTATTGATCGGTAAAATTGAATTTTCTACAAGATTGGGTGCAATAGAGAGTATATAAAACATCATCATCTCAAGAATAATGTCTAAAACACGAAAAAGGTATTAATTGCAGATGGAGTTTATTCAAGCTTTTATTTTAGGTATTGTTCAAGGTATTACAGAGTTTTTGCCAATCAGCAGTACTGCACACCTTTTGATTGTGACAAAGGTATTTGGTTGGAAAGAACTAGGTTCTAAAGATTTTGTTGATGCGATACAATTTGGCAGTGTTATAGCAATTGTGGGTTATTTTTGGTCGCTGATTTATAGTATTGTCAAAGGTGGAATCGAAGCACTAATATATCAAGACTGGCAACGCGAAGAATTGAAAATTTTTCTCGGTATTGTAGTAGGAACAATACCTGCCTTATTTTTCGGTTTTCTTTTTAAAGACGTTATACCAGAAAGTGCATTAGTTATTGCCATCATGTCAATCATAATGGCACTTTTACTAGCTTTGGCAGAAAAAATTGGCACTCGCAAGCGAGGTTTTGAGTCATTGCAGATTCGGGATGGTATTTTAGTTGGATTGGGACAAACACTTGCTTTGATTCCGGGCGTTTCTCGTTCTGGTTCGACGTTGACAACTGCCTTATTTTTAGGATTAGAACGCGCTACAGCAGCAAAATTCTCATTTTTGTTAGGTTTTCCAACTCTTACCATTGCGACGCTCTACAAAAGCTTGAAAATATTCAAGTTGTTTCAAGCTCACCAGTTGCCAGATAACATTGTTGCACTGTTAATTGTAGGAATTATTTCAACCTTGATTTTTTCCTACCTATCAATTGCATTTTTGATCAAATACTTAGCAACCAAAAACACTTTGATTTTTGTATGGTATAGACTAGCATTTGGTAGTGCGATCTTACTAGCGATCGCAGCAGGTTGGAAAGGATAATAGTCATTAGTCATTTGTTATTAGTCATTTGTCCTTTGTCCAAAGCAAATGACTATAGCGACCGCTTGTTTGTATGCAATACGATCTAACCTCTCTCCTAAAAGGGGAGAGGCTTTGAATTTTACTCCCCAACGCTAGTAGGGAAGGGGCTGGGGTTAAGTCTGTATTAGACTCAACTAAGAAACGCTATAATGCCCAATACTTCGACTTCTCTACGAGACGCTACGCGAACGCTCAGTACAAGTGCCCAATGCCCCATTCCCCATGACTACCATTTATCCTGCCCGAATTACCAAGGTTCTTCCAGACTCAATAGCTGCAGAGATTGGTTTTGAAGTTGGGGATGCGATCGTTGCAATCAATGGTACACGTCCCCGCGATTTAATTGATTATCAATTTTTGTGTGCTGATGAAGTCTTGGAATTAGAAGTTTTAGACGCTGCTGGTAAAACTCATAGCCTGGAAATCGAAAAAGATTACGACCAAGACTTGGGGCTAGAATTTGAAACTGCCCTATTTGATGGCTTAATTCAGTGCAATAACCGCTGTCCATTTTGCTTTATCGACCAACAGCCACCAGGTAAGCGCACCAGCTTGTACTTTAAAGACGACGATTACCGCCTAAGCTTTTTGTATGGCTCTTATCTTACCCTGACCAATTTACCAGAAAGAGAATGGCAGCGGATTGAACAAATGCGCTTGTCTCCGTTGTATGTTTCTGTTCATTCTACGGAGCCGGAAGTTAGAATTAGACTGCTGAAAAATCCCCGTGCGGGACAAATCTTACAACAACTTAAATGGTTTCAAAAAAGACGGCTACAAATTCATGCTCAAGTGGTTGTTTGTCCTGGTATAAATGATGGCGAACACCTGGAGCAAACCCTAAAAGACTTAGCATCCTTTCATACTGGTGAAGTGCCTACGGTAGCATCAGTGGCAGTTGTGCCAGTTGGGTTGACAAGGTTTCGTCCTCCAGAAGACGAACTTACACCCGTAACCAGAGAAAAAGCGAAAGAAGTAATTTCTCAAGTACGAATACTCTCGCAACAATTTCGCCAAAAGTTTTCCTCTAACGTCGCTTGGTTAGCTGATGAGTGGTTTTTGATTGCAGGTGAGGAATTACCGAGTGAATCTGAATATGAAGAGTATCCCCAAATTGATAATGGTGTTGGTTCAATTCAGTTGTTTATCAAGCAATTTGCAGCCGCGGCAACAGAATTACTACCGCCAAAAGTTTATCCTCAGAGAAAACTAACTTGGGTAGTAGGCAACGCAGTAGAAAACGCCTTTGAACCTATCTTGAAACGGTTGAATTCTGTTGAAGGTTTAAAAGTAAATATGCGTGCTTTCTGTAGTGATTATTGGGGACAGAGTATCACTGTCACGGGATTACTAACGGGTTATGATTTGCTATTGAACTTAGAAGGGCAAGATTTAGGAGACGGAATTTTATTGCCAAATGTAATGCTAAAACATGGTGAATTAGTATTTTTAGATGATATGAGTATTGAAGAATTAGCCTGTAAATTAGAGACAAAAATTTTACCAGTAGGAGGAGTTGAAGATTTAATCAATACCTGTATTCTTTAAGCTGTTTTTGTTAGCTCTTTAGTCTATAGCGCTTCTGGTTTGCGTGAGGTACACCCGTAGGGGCACTGCTGTGCCCATTGGTGTCAACTTAAGCTGAAACTCCTTTAAAACCTCGTTCCAGCTTCTTGCTGGAAATGCTGCTCCTGGCGGCAGAGCCTCAAGGATAAGCATTCCCAGTCGGAGACTGGGAACGAGACAATATCTAAAAGCTTCTTCTAGGCTGGCTTTCACGTTAAGTTGACACCAATGAGCAGTGTCGTGCCCCTACACCCCGCGATATAATGTTATACCGCATCTGAATGGAAACCGCTATATAGCAGTTACTAGGTGGATGAAGCACATATCAAAACCTTACCCCCAAGCCCTATTCTTACCAAGAATAGGGCTTGGGGGTGACGTTATCTGTCGTGAACATTTTTTAAATTAGTATAACTTCAAGCCTTTGAAGTTATACTAATTTTTTTGCATCCAAACATTTGGATGTTAAATCTAAAATTGATAAATTTTAATTAGATGTAAAAATATTGCTTACTTTTGCATCAATTCGATTCAGCCAAGGGTTATTGCTGTAGAAAATTGGTTTTTTGAGACGTGATAAATCACGTTTCTACATCAGGTTTTTGTTGCTTATTCTGAACTGTATTGACTTTTACATTTAATAAATTTTAATGGTTGTAATTGCGACTGTTGAAATTATTGTCTTCTTTCTATCTAAAATTTTCTAGACAAACTCATGAGAAATTATTGTTAATTTAACTCTGGCGATCATCAAGAGTACTAATTAGACCTATTGCACAAATACAAAATTTGTTCAACCTGCGGGATCTTGCTACATCCCCCAACCCCTTTTCCCAAAATTGTGACCGGGGGGAGCCGAGCCAATTTTAAAGTCCCTCTCCTCAGCTTGGGAGAGGGATTTAGGGTGAGGGCTTTAAGATGCACTAGTATTACTTTTTTTACTCACAAAAACCCTGAAAAACAGATAATTAGAACAAGAGTGGCATTTTTGATTTTAGGTTTAAGTGAAAACTCTCTGCAATTATGCAAAAGCCTATGAGAATTGGTAAATGCAAAATTTTCTAAAAACCTAGCCACTAATGGAATTAAAATCACAATGTAATAGCTAACAATTTCTATAGAATCGCCTGGGAATTTGAGTATCCATCTTGGCATTTTTTACTGGTTTTGATAGGCTAGATTGATGAAAGTCATTCACTAAGTACTTCTACAAAAAGCTTATAGGAATTCTATTTGATTTTTGAAAAGCCAAATATTAGCTTTACTTAATCTAGATGAGGATCTCAGTAAACTTACTAGGAATCAAGCTAGAGTCCTATATTGTGTACTAATGAATTCTGACTAATAACTAAATTAATTAATAATGAAGTGAGGAGTCACTGGTGAATTATCAGGAAAACCAAAAAGATATAAGTTTAAAAATTAAAGAATCTAGAAAACTATTTATTTTAAGTTGTGAAATTGTAGTTTTAAATTTTTTGAGTATTTTACCAGTAACGGCGGCGACTGAAGAACCCGTATTGAGCGTAGTATATGGCCAAGAAAATGCAAATCAATGGAGAGGTATAAGTGATCGCTTACAGACAATCGGGGTAAAATATTGTGTAATTTCCCTAAATGATGTCAAGAGTGGGGGAGATTGGGGCGATCGCCGGGTATTATTTTTGCCAAACGTCGAGACATTAACACCAACTCAAGTGATCGCTCTAGAAGACTGGATGAGTAAGGGAGGGCGTTTGATTGCTAGTGGGCCTGTAGGTAGTCTGTCATCGCCAGGAGTACGGCAGTTATTGCGATCACTCTTGGGAGGTTATTGGGGATTCAGCCTTAGTGACACAGAACAGATTCAAGCTGCAAAAACCAAGATCCCAGAATGGGCAAATCAAACTGGACTCTTTGGTAAAGTGCGCGGCGGCGTTGTGATTCCTAATGATATGGGCACTGAATCTCCTGCTGTTTGGAATTCCAAAGATAATCCGGCCGCAGTAGTGACAACTGAGCGTTCTACCTTTTTGGGCTGGCGCTGGGGAACAGATACAGCCTCAGCAGCCGAGTTGGATAATGCCTGGTTAAAAACTACCATCAATCACTATTTGACAGCACTAGCGCCATCAAATCGTACAAAAAAAATAGCAGGAGGTTCCCAAAGCTGCTCTACAACTGTTGCAGCTACGCCCTCAGCGCAGGGGAGCAGAGGGGCAGGGGGGCAGGGGGGTAGTTCATCTCCCTTATCCCCCTCATTAACTCCTCCTAAAACTGCCACTGCTCCCATACCTAGAGCGTTGCCTATGGTCAAACCCCCAAGTTCTCAGGAGGCTATTGACCAATTAGAACAAGCGGTGCGTTTGGATGTTGCACCCAACTCCAATGAGCCGATTGATCACAACCAAGCGATCGCTCTCCAGCAAGAGCTAGAAAATCTGATTGGTCGGGTGGAAAGCGCTCATTTAGCGGTGTTAGCTGATGCAGCTAATGTTGGCGAAACAATATCTGAGGAAAAGCAGTTTTCTAGTCATTTGAACACCCCCCATGTCAAAGAACAGCCAATACAATTGGCCTCAACCAAACTGGGGGCGCTAGCCATAAGTAAAGACCAAGCATTAGCACAAGTAAGGCTAATTGCCAAAAATTTACCCCAATTGATTGCTCAAAAAAACTACGCTTTGGCTCGTCAGCAGTGGCTGGTTGCTAAAACGACTTTGTGGCAGCAGTTTCCTGTTGATCGGAAGCTAGCTCAACCAGAAATTCGCGCAGTTTGGTTAGATCGAGGGACGATTGTTCGCGCTGGTAGTAAGGCGGGACTGGCACAAATTTTTGATCGCCTCGCCCAAGCCGGGATTAATACCGTCTTTTTTGAAACTGTTAACGCTGGCTATACAATTTATCCGAGCCAAGTCGCAAAAGAGCAAAACCCATTAATTCGTGGGTGGAATCCACTGGAAGAAGCGGTGAAATTAGCCCATGAGCGAGACATGGAATTACACGCTTGGGTCTGGACTTTTGCTGCTGGCAATCAACGTCATAATGAAATTCTCAACCTTAATCCTAATTATCCAGGGCCAGTACTAGCGGCTCATCCCGATTGGGCAAACTACGATAACCTTGGCAACATGATTCCCGTTGGTCAGACTAAGCCATTCTTCGATCCAGCCAACCCCGAAGTGCGGCAATACTTGCTCAAGCTGTATGAGGAAATTGTCACTAAATATAACGTGGATGGTCTACAGCTAGACTACATTCGCTACCCTTTCCAAGACCCATCAGCAGGTCGAACTTATGGCTATGGGAAAGCTGCAAGAGCGCAATTTCAAAAACTTACTGGTGTAGATCCAGTGAATATTTCTCCTAGCCAAGCAGACTTGTGGCAAAAATGGACAACATTTCGCACTGAGCAAGTTGATAGCTTTGTTGCCCAAGTATCACAGCAGTTACGACAAAAGCAACCGAATTTGATTTTGTCAGTTGCAGTATTTCCTTTGCCGGAACTAGAACGGATTCAGAAAATTCAACAAAATTGGGAAACTTGGGCAAGGCGGGGGGATGTAGATTTAATTGTTCCCATGACTTATGCTCTGGATACTTCTCGGTTTCAACGACTGGCCCAACCCTGGATTGCCTCTAAACAATTGGGAGCTACCTTGTTGGTGCCGGGAATTCGCTTACTTTCTCTGTCAACAATCGGGGCATTCGATCAACTCCAGTTGGTAAGAGACTTGCCAGTTAGTGGTTATGCACTATTTGCCGCAGAAAATTTTAGCAACGATCTCCAAAAAATCTTTAGTAGCACCCAAGGTAGGATTCAATCCAAAACAAGTGAACCGATTCCTCACCGACAGCCTTTTCAAACTGCCGCCATCCGTTACACCGCACTACAACGGGAATGGAAATTTGTTTTCCAAAATGACCAACGACAAAGGCCATCTCAGAAAATTTCAGATTTTAACAACCAGGCAGAAGTTTTACGCAGTGCTTTAAATCAGCTTGCCGCCTCCCCTTCTGCTAGTAAGTTACTGGTGGCAAGAGCCTCTCTAACTCGTTTCCAGTCTCAATTTCGGGTATTGATGAGCCAAGAAATTAAGTCGAATTCCTATCAAGTCAAAGTTTGGGAAAATCGACTCGTAACTATAGAAAGGTTATTACGTTACGGCGAACGACGGGTGCAGTTGCGTCCTTTGTGAAGAGGTAGAGGGGCAAGAAGCAGGGGAGACAAAGTGACTTGAGTGGAAAACTTGCAACAAGTCTTTCCCCTTGTCCTCTTCCTCATGCCCACTTGCCCTGAGCGTACCCCTGCTCTTAAGCAAGCTACGCGTAGCGTCCCGCAGGGAAGGGATGCTCAATACCCAACTAGCTGGATATAAGCTAGTTTGTAATTCTTAACACACTTTTTGTAGTGTTTGTATCCCAAATATTACTACTTGTTTAGCGTCAAAATATTGGAAAATACTTAGATGACCAGCTTTAGATAACTATTATTTGATGATAGCTATCATTAAAATCTATGCAAGCTTTACCTCAACTCATCGAGCTACAAAGCTTAAAATTAAGAATTGACTGTTTGCCGCTGATGGTTGTGTTAAAAACATCACTTTTAGAGTAGATGCTATGTCTATAATGGGCTACGCTTACGCACTGATGTCGCACCTGGGTAAGAAAAGAGTGTCTTGTTTTTTCATCTTCGCAGGTAGTAGGGTACTTCACCAAGCATGATATGGTACTGCTTGTAGCTTCTGGAACTAGCTTGAAAACAGTCAATATTTTTGAAGTTATGCATACCTTAGTCATGACATTGAACGTGTCAGAATTTTCGGAGATAGTCTCAGTGCTATCACGGCTGTACCAGCAGCAGTTGGAACTACTGCTAGTTGTAGATAACACAGGTAATATTACTCCTGAAAGTATCTATCAAGCACTGGCACAAGAAACAGAGAAAACTAGAGTTAATGCTAGTATTGGTTCCCTTGAGCTAGAAGATCAGATTTTCGTTGAGAGACAATTACTCAAGTCCCAATGGTTACTAGCACACGCTATAGTACGTAAAGCTACGACAGGCAAATACACTCACTTCATTGAAGTTTATGAGGGAGATTTGGACTTATATCGTAAGTCTAATAGGGTCATGCAGACCAATACGCCCAAATATCACATAATCATGACTGAAATGTTGAATGATGTATTGATTATTGGCCAGTTAGAAGTGGGGAAATTAAAGTATAGACCAACATCCTTCAATTTGGTTGAACATAGCCGACAATCGCCAGAACAAATACAGATAAATCTGGGCTATCGGCGCTTGATTTTTTTTACCAGTCAATATAAATTTGTAATCTGCTGCATTGATGAAAAACTTCTGGTACACATTTTGACTAAATTGTTTTCAAATTCGATTAAATCTTTCTCAGATGATAGCACTTTCAAGTTTAGTTTCCTTAGTCAACATAGACAAGCTGTATTTGAAACTCAAGATTGGTAAATTTGTATTTTACAAGAAGATATAGGAGATATTATCGAGTCATTTTATCAAACTATAAATGGTGTTATTATACTAAATACTAGATTAAAAATGGTAATTTTAAAAAAGTGTATATATGTCTACAAAGTTAAAATACTTATTATAAATATCGTGGTTTTTGTAATAAATATTGCTGGCTGTTGCCGTTAAAAAATAAATAAAATATGAGGTAATTTATGCCCAAAATATTAATAATAGAAGATGAAGAAGCAGTCCGGGAAAATATTTTAGATTTGCTAGAAGCTGAGAATTTTGAAACTATTGCTGCGGCTAATGGCAGAATCGGGGTAAATTTGGCTATCTCCGAAGTTCCTGATTTAATTCTTTGTGATATGATGATGCCCGAAATTGACGGTTATGGCGTGCTAACAGCATTACATCAAGATCGATCAACGGCAACAATTCCCTTCATCTTTCTCACTGCCAAATCTGCCAAATCTGACTTACGTCAAGGTATGGATATGGGTGCAGATGACTATATAACTAAGCCATTCACTCGATCTGAGTTATTAAGTGCCATCATCAATAGGTTGGAAAAATACGCTACTTTAAAAAGGCATTTATCTCCTCAGACTGTAATTAATAACTTGTCTCCAAAAATGCAGTTGTTAGAAATTAGCTTACACCGAGCTATCAAACAACATAATTTTCAAGAATTTGAAATTTATTATCAACCAATAGTTGATATAGCATCTGGAAAAATAGTAGGTGCTGAAAGTTTATTGCGCTGGCAAAGTCCAGAATTAGGAATGATTTATCCAACAGAATTTATTCCGTTAGCAGAGTCTACAGGTTTAATTGTTCCGATTGGGAAATGGGTATTAAAAAGGGTATGCAAACAAATTAAAAGCTGGCGTGATGCTGGAATTCATTCTTTGATTGTTGCTGTAAATCTGTCAGTAATTGAATTTAATCAGCCAGATTTTATTCATAATGTAGTCAATTTTATATCTGTGAATAATTTGGAACCACATGACCTAGAACTAGAACTCACTGAAAGTATGATTATGCAAGATGTAAATAGTGCGATCGCTACTATGAGCAAATTGCAATCTTTGGGTGTAAAAATTGCGATCGATGATTTTGGTACGGGTTATTCTTCTTTGATTTATCTGAAAAATTTACCAATTAATACATTAAAAATAGACCGTTATTTTATCCATAATGTTGCTAAGGATTCTCAAAAGTCAGCCATTGCTAAAGCATTAATTGAGATGGCTCATAATCTCAATCTAGATGTAGTGGCTGAAGGTGTAGAAACAGAAGCAGAACTAGGCTTTTTACGCCAACATAACTGTAATTTTATGCAAGGTTTTCTATTTAGTCGTCCGTTACCAGCAGCAGAATTTGAAAGAAAATTTTTTGTTAACTAACTAATGCTTGTATGTGTAAATATTGGACATTGGGAATAGAGTTTAGTCACTAGTACTTTATTTTTGAATTGTTAATAGGTTGACTAATTAAAAAAATCAAACTTTTGACAGGCGACAATTATTAAGCCTCAAGTCTAAAGTAGGAACATTGTGTATAGTGTCTACTACCATGAAAGTCCCTGCGCGTTTCTTGCTGCCAGTTTTTTTAATGACTTTGGCAGCAGCCTGTAACCAGACTCGCGCTAACTCAGATAATCCTGCACCTCAAAAATCTGTACCTTCCACCCAACTGACACAGAATCCTACACAGCCAAAAAATATTGTCCGTACTGAAGCACTTTCACCTACACCCATCCGAATCAATCTGAAGAATTTACCAGCACCCTTCGCAACAGAAAGCGCCTCCAAGCAGCCTGAAGTTGTGCCTATTCCCCAAAATCCGGTGCTGCGTGTACCACCAGGCTTCACAGTAAATGTCTTTGCTGAGGATTTAGATGCCCCACGCTGGCTAGCTTTAACTCCCAGTGGTGATGTCTTGGTGACTGAAACCGGGCAAAATCACATTCGTCTGTTACGTGACAGCAATGCTGATGGAGTTGCTGACGTTCGAGAAACCTTTGCTAGTAGGGACAACGGACTCAATAGACCTTTTGGGATGGCTTTTGCAGGTAATTCCTTTTTTTTGGGGAATACAGATGCTGTAGTGCGTTTTCCCTATACTCAAGGTCGAAATAAGATTACAGGTAAGGGAGAAAAAATTGCCGAGTTGCCTTCTCAAGGTTATAACAATCATTGGACGCGCAATGTCGTTGTCTCGCCTGATCGCAATAAATTATATATTTCAGTTGGATCGGGAACCAATGTAGATGAAGAACCTCTACCACGGGCTTCGATACAAGTGATGAATTTAGATGGTTCCCAACAACAAACTTTCGCTTCTGGCTTGCGTAATCCTGTTGGTTTAGACTTTCATCCTGTTACTAAGGAACTTTACGCCACTGTCAACGAACGGGATGGAATTGGTGATGATTTAGTGCCAGACTATCTGACACGCGTTAAACAGGGGGCATTTTATGGCTGGCCCTATGCTTATCTAACACCAAACAACCTCGATCCGCGCCAAAAGACAGATGACAAAAGTAAACGTCCCGATTTAGCAGCCCGGACTCAAACGCCTGATGTGCTGTTCCAGGCGCACTCAGCAGCATTGGGCTTGCAGTTTTATGATGGTAAAACGTTTCCAAAAAAATACCGGAATGGTGCTTTTGCGGCTTTTCGTGGTTCTTGGAACCGCGATCGCGGCACTGGTTATAAAATCGTATTTGTTCCTTTCGATGCTAAAGGGCGATCGCTTGGCTACTACGAAGACTTTCTCACAGGATTTTTGCTAAATCCTTCTGTACCAAGTACTTGGGGACGGCCTGTAGGTTTACTCGTGTTGCCAGATGGCAGTTTACTACTAACAGAAGAAGCCAATAATCGGATTTATCGGATTCAGTATACGGGGGAGTGAATAATTCAAAATTAATAAATTTGGGGATAGAATCTGTTAGCTGGGTCAAATTAAAGCAGTTGGCATTATTTATAGAAAGATAAAATGTTGTGACTGCATTTTTCTACCCAGCTTGATCTCGTTCACAGTAAATTACTGATAAATACTAATACTCATCTGGTTGAGAAATTGATTATGACTCCCAATGAAAATAATACTCAGTCAAATATCAACGAATTGTCTCCACATTCAGGTACACGATATTGGGGTGAGGTAGAGGTAATCGAGGAGGGAGAAACCTATAGAATTAGTCGTGTGGAAATCAAGCCCAGGCATGGCATTAAACCACAAATTCATTATCACCGCAATGAACATTGGGTTGTAGTTTCCGGTGTGGCAAAGGTGACTTGTGGCGATGCAGAAATATTACTGAATCGAAACGAATCAACTTATGTCCCCGCAGCAACTCTACATAAAGTAGAAAATCCTGGACATATTCCGCTAGTTATTCTGGAAATTCAAAATGGTGAATATTTAGGTGAGGATGATACTGAGCGCCCTTATGACTTAAATTTAGTCAAACCTGTAGCTGAAGGACTGTAAGGGCTGGGGAGCAGGAGAAGAATAATACCCGATGCCCGATGTCCGATGCCCAATGTTTAATCAAAACCATCCCTCTTGTTCTAAGGTTTCAATCAGCTGCAAACCACGGGGATCGCCCACTCCTAATAGTGAGGCTTTTGCGTCTTCCCGGACTCCCAAATCTTCGTCTTCAGCAAAAGCTTGAATTAAGGCATCGATGGCTGTGGCATAAACTACATTTGAAGGTAGTTCGCGGCACAGTTGACCAATTGCCCAAGCACTGTTACTCCGCACCGCTGCTACGGGATCTTGGACTAAGGCTTCAATTAATGGTGGTATTGCCCCTATAACTGCTTCATAACCGACTTCTGCCATCTGTGCTAAGGCGCTAGCAGCCCACAAACGCACTGCGGAAATGTCGGTTCTGAGGGCGTTTGCTAAAGGTGTTAAAGAACGGCGATCGCGACAGTTTCCTAAAGCCCAAACTACACCTTTACGCACATAGCCATTCCAATCACTGTTTAGTTGAGCAATTAACGGACTCACTGCTTCTAAACTGGGATTGCGTCCGATGCCATAAGCTGCACTTACCCGCACTAAGGGACAGGTATCAGTTAACAGGCGAATCAGATGGGGGGTAGCACGCGCATCTTCAATATCACAAAAAGCACGTGCCGCTAACATTCTTTGCTGGGGCTGGGGATTTTCCAGCAAGGCTAGCATCACTTCTGGATCGGGCTTTGCCACAACTGATTCGGCAGTTAGCGGCTCTATTTTATCTAAGGGGCTTTCTAGCTCCTCCTCAATATCGAGTAGGCTTAGATCGTCTTCGTCATACATAATTTCATTTCAATCCCGAAAAGGGATTAACACATAATCCCCCGCGCTAATAAGTTAAAGCTTTATATATATTAGTTGGGTTCTTATACATTTTCCTTTCTTCCTCGTTGAGTTTTATCCAAACGAGAACCTCTATAACTCAGGTGCTACAGTATGTTATCGCTATCCTTGAGTTTATTTTTCTGCACTCAGGAATTTTACCATCCATAAGGATTGGGTTTGATAACCTAACTGATTATAAAGATTCAATGCGGGTTTGTTTGATTGAAACACTTGCAGGCCAATTTGGCGATCGCCTCTTTGAATAGCCCAATTTTCCACATATCGCATCAAGGCTGTACCAATACCCCGTCGCCGATGTTCTGGTACAACGTAGAGGATAAAGATGTGAGCATGACGGTTCCCATGTACTTGATCTATAGCATTGCCTACCCAGAGGCAGGCGATCGGGGGATGGGGGGCAGAGGAAACAGATTTTTTATTACTCCCTTGCTCCCTTTCCTCTTCTACCCACCACGAGGGCGTATCGCTGGAGAAGTATTGCTTAACTGTTTGCTCTAAGTGGGAAAAATCCTCATTGGGAAAGAGATCCTGGTAAGTTCGCTGCATGAATTTAAACAGCAGCGATCGCTCCAAAAGGGAGCCACGGCGAATAATATATCCAGGTAATAGTTGCTCAGACACTGCTAATGTTAATTGACTTCGTTAGCTCGCGTTATGTGCTGCTGGAGGTAAATCAGTTGGAGTAGGTTGAGAAGTTACCTTTACCTCTTCAATTGGTGCGGGTGCTGCCATATCAGACGGTAAAAAGATCCGGGCGCTGACTGCAACTAGGGCAAAGAGAAATACCAATACCGCAAGCAGCGGAGCGATGTATTGACGAAAAATAGCCATATTTTAATTGCAAGAAGCTAGGAACTTTTATGAGAACCTAGCTGAAGATTTGTGAAGTATTCTTGATTTATTTTAGCAATTTTCTGTGCATGGGGAATTGGGCAATGTTATTCTCCTTGTCCCCTACTCCCCTACTCCCGCTGGCGATCACTTTCCAAATCATCAAGTACTCTTTCGCAATACCAATTCTCCGGCATCCCAGGATAAGTTTCTTTTGCCTGTTGAATTAACCGTTCGGCTGCGACAGTATCACCAGATAATTTAGCAATTAGCCTGTTTTTGAGATAGCTATCAGATAAACCCTCCTCTACCTGAGTTGGTATCCCTTCATTTATGGTTGATGGAGTTGATGGCCGGGACTGCTCTCTTCGCAATTGCCAAAATAAAACGTAATAAAGCGTACCAAAAATTAAAATTAGACTGAGTGTTCCAAAAAAAGTTAGGAGGTTAAATGCTAGAAATCCCAGAACTAACTGTGAGAGAACATACCCAAGTAATAAACCAGTGAGTAAGAGGATGAATGTGCCGACAGCAATAACTACTTGATTCCCCATATATCCTCGTCTTCATTCTCTAATCCTGGTCTGGATAATACTACCACTGGCTTTGGATTCCAAGGTGCAAAGAATGGCAATAATAGTAATCCTGGTAAAGCAGCTATTGCTGTCAGTAGAAAGAATGTAGACCAGCCGGTGGTTTGTGCCCACGTACCTGCTGGAGCCGTGAGAATATCTCTACTAAAAGCCTGCAAACTGGAAAGTAAGGCGTACTGTGTAGCTGAAAAGCTTTGGTTACAAAGACTCATCAAAAATGCGACAAAAGCAGCTGTTTCTAAACCGGCACAGAATTGTTCTATATTAATGGCAGCTAACATTAGATAGAAGTTTTTACCTACTACTGCTAACGCAAAGAAAGCCAAGTTACCGACGGCTTGCATGATGGCGAATATCCAGAGGGATCGATTAACACCAATTTTGGTCATTACTGCTCCTGCTGCCAAAGTGCCAATAATAGTGGCGAAAATTCCCAGCGCACCAGGAAATGCGATGTCGGTTTGAGTAAAATGTAAACCTTTATCTAACAAAAATGGAGTGGATACATTCTTTAGTAAAGAATCCCCCAACTTGTAAATTACAATGAATATCAGGATTAAAAGTCCTTGTAGCCAGCCCTGACGCTGGAAAAATTCAATGAAAGGTAATTTGACGGCGGCGGATAAAGTCTGAGGCGGGCGATCGCGTAGGACTGGTTCTGGTGCAAAAATAGAAGTTACCAAGCCTACGAGCATCAACAGCGACATCAACAAGTAAACAGCTTGCCAAGGCATTCTGTCTGCCAAAAATAGGGTGATATAACCAGTTACGAGAATGGCAATGCGATAACCCAACAAGTAAATAGACGCTCCAGCACCTCTTTCTTCTACTTCCACTACATCAGTGCGGTAAGCATCAACTAAAATGTCTTGGCTGGCACTAAAAAAGGCAACGGCCACAGCAGCAATTATTAAAGGTTGTAGCCCTTGGGATGGGTGTTGTAGAGCCATGACAGCTATAGTTGACAGTAATGCTATCTGTGTAATTACCAGCCAACCTCGACGCCGCCCCAAAAAAGGCGGTACAAATCTATCTAGTAAAGGCGACCAGAGAAATTTTAAAGAATAGGGCAGCTTTACTAAACTAAAAGCGGCGATCGCTGCCAAGCTGATTCCTTCTTTGGTCAACCATGCTTGTAATGTCTGACTGGTTAAATATAACGGCAACCCTGATGAAAAGCCAAGAAATAACAAAGCTCCCATCTTCGGGCTGCCAAAAATTCGTAGCAGCGAATTATTTACTTGCACAATCTTGAAGATTCCTTTTTATTTAATTGAATTGCAGTTATCTTGCCATAACTACTGTCTAATTTCGTGTAAGCACACAAACTTGCTAAGATTTACTTTATTTAAGATACATATCAGCAATACTCTAACAGTGTGATTATTCCTTAATTTTCCTTAATTGAATAAACCTGATGTGCCCTGATTTGTACCCTGTGGGCAGCAAGGCATTTTTCCCAACCTTCACGCGTGCCGATGTCGCTTTTGTCCTTGAGCAACCCTAATTCCTGTTCTTGTTGAGTGAGTTTAGCAAATTCTTCGTAGCCTGGGTAGTTGCTGGTAACAAATGTTTCTTTACGGTGTAAAATCGGCGGATTTGCTCTAGTTGCATAGTCTCGGTGAGTGACGAAGAGGGTTTTTAAATCAATACCTATGCTGGCTTTTAATGCCGGATGCGGATCAGTGTCGAATTCGGGGTAAGACAGATAGGATATTTGCGGCTTATCAGTGTGATATTTGATTAATGTAGCTTCATTGACACGCCCAATAGTACGGCTAGCGCAACCTTCACAAATTCGTAGTACGGGATCAAGTGCAGCAAGTGCCGAAACATGGACGTAAAGGGCACCGCGTGTGTGTTTACCAACTTTACTTTTTTCGCACGCAGTTTGAATCACTCCAGGTTTGCCTAAACTGAAAAGTTTTTGGTCAGCAACTTGACAAGCTTCCTCGTAGCTACTAAAAAAGGCTTTGATATCGTGACGCATTTCTGGCGCTAGCTTCTGCCATGCCGGACGTTTATCAAAGTGACTCAGGGCAAGATAAACTTGGATATCGAGAGAACGACGGTAAGCGATCGCATCCCATTCAGCCTCGTCAGTGGCTTGCAAAACTACACCAAAGGCGCGGCGAAAGTTACCAAATTCGCTCAGTAATTCCTGTTCATTTTCTAATTCGCCTTTCACGGGTAGTCTACCGCGTTTGGTAAAAAAAGCCATTAATGGTTGCAGTTGTTCTTGATAGTCTTCAAACCGCTTAACAGGGATGCGGACTCGCGGTGTAGAAGTCGCAGAAAAGAAGCGGATAGCTTTGTAACTTTCTTTTTCAGCCTCATCTCGAAAAACAAAGTAGACACCTAAAGCGATCGGTACTGCATCTACATTTAGGACTTCATCAATATAAGTTTTGAGTTCTTCTTGTTCGTAATATTTCTGAAAAGTATTGCGGCGCGTCACAATACCATCATTGTAAGCAAGTTGGGTTTTGCTGGGAGCGTTAATCAGTATTTGAGCCGCGACAATTAAAACTTTCCCAGTGAGTTCCCAAGCTTGGCGAAGGCTTTGACGGCGTTCTTCTGCATCTTCAATAACGTTGAGGACATAACCCAAATTGACCACATCGGCGGCGATGCGTGGTACATCGGGATAGTAGTAAGGGTCCCAGCCTGCACTGGTGTAGCCTAAGTTTTTTACTCGCTGGACATCACCACCGTAACCGCAACCGTAGTCAAAAAAAGTGGTGTCTTGATTCAGGATTGCCCATTCTATTGCCAATCGCACGGGGCGAGATATATCAGTGCGAGCGATCGCAGCTCTATGACGCTCGATTTCTAGCGCTTCAGGCATAAAAATAATTCGTAATTCGTAATGACGCTCCTGCGTCGCTAACGCTGCGCTAACGTAATTCGTAATTCGTGATTAAGACAGCCAGCAGCTAATATTCTTTCAAGGTTTAACAGCCAGTTCAATTAAATCTTCAATTTTCTTGATATTTGGATCGCCTGCTATGTAGCCAATACCGCGATGCAAATGTAAGCGGAATTGGGTGGCAAGGGTTTCTTTGTCGGTGGGATAGCCGTCATTGTGACAGCGTTGCTTGAGGGCGAGGAGGAGTATATCAGACATTTCACCGCCAAAAACGCGCCAAGTCATTTCGACGTTGCTATCTTGGGGAATTGGGACGGGGGAGGGTGCGGTTGGTTCTGCGAGGGAACGACAAAACGCCCAACGGCATAAAATATTCCATTGGTCGATTTTGGTGCTGCGTTTGAGTTTGGTAAGTTGGTCTTTGGCTGTTTGGGAGAGTTTAATTCTTTCAATTGGGGATTCCATGATTAAAGGTTAAAGGAATACTTTACATTATGCTTTCACCTAATTAACAATATTTATCTTGCAGGCATACACTGAGTTCACAGCTTTAGCATTGTGCAAGTTTGTCATTCGAAAAAAGAATAAATATGTTGGCAAAGATGCCCGTTTACCTAACTCTTATTTGGTGGGATATTTCCTGGCAAAGCTGTGGGAACGTAACTTTAAAAGCGAAGGTTCCGTTCTCACTGAGTCTATTTTGAGCGAGAAAATGGGACTTGTTGGCGTGCTGGGGCTAAAGGCAGACGCGTTACAAGAACAACTAAATCAGTCGGTGGACGGCTATCCCTCTCTATCCTCTCTTGGGTGGAGTTTCCCGCCGACTTTCTATGAAACCGAACTGGTACGTATAGGCTCAACAACCATAACCATTTCAGGTGAAACTATTTATCTTCCAAAATAATAGTTATGTCATCTATTTCGGGAGTATAAATAATCCTCTTCACTCGCCATGTTTTGTTTTTTAATTGTACTTCTTCGCCTATTCTCGGAATACATTGTAAGTTATAATACTTCCCTAGAAATTCTTCTGCATTCCCTTTCCAAAAAATTGTTCTTGTCAGTTCACCAGTTTTGTTACTCATTTTTCTTCCTCCTCATATTATTTATTTCTTGCAGTTTGTTGGTGCTATAAAAAACTGTTTAAGCAGTTTCACTTAATAATCGCAGAATAAATTTGAGTGGAATTTCTACCCGATCAGAGTGATTATTTAGTTCATCGCCTACTGCATCAATCGCTTGCTCTAGAAGATAGGCAAAAAGCAGCACATCTAGTTCTTCTGTTGTCTTTGGAAGGAAAGATTCTTTATTAGCAGTTTCTAAATAAGAATTTAAAAATCTAGTACTGACCCAGGTATACCAAAACTGTCCCCATTGTTCTATAAGGGGTAAATTTTCAGCCAGGATCATCCCAGATTCTTTTTGATAGTGGAGAGCTTCATTAACTGCATAGTTGAAAGATAGCAACATTCCTGCTACATCTCGTAGAGGCGATCGCTTTATGCGTCGTTCGCTGAAACTACGATCTGCTTCGCCTTCAAAATCAGGAATAATAAAGTCTTTTCCTGTGTAAAATACTTGCGATAAATGGTAGTTTCCATGATGACGAGTACGCAATGCAGTAATTTTTTGCCCAACAAGCAACTGAAAGCGTTCTAAGATTTTCTGTTGGCTATTAAGAACTTCTAATGCTAATGGTTGAGTATCGGTTGGCAAGTAGTTTGCTCGTTCTTTTAACAACCGAAATACTTGTCCAGTTAAGTTACGTGCATTTTGATATATCGAACGTTGATAAAGTGATGAAAAAGATTCTGGAGCAAACTCTGAGCTATCTATATTTGTAGCCAGCGCTATATGGAATTCAGCTGTGGATTTACCCAATAGTTCAACACTTTGCAGGTAAGAAGTGATAGTTGCAATTGCCAACTCTGGAATCTCAATTCTCTGTAAATCCAACAAGGAACCTGATGGCAGAGGCACTTCAGTAATAGTGGCGTGTTCTGTAGTCACTAAATCAAAGTACTTTTGCAAACTATCAAGGGTGTAGTCCCAGCCACTGCGGATATCTGAAATGAACTCTTGTAATATGCCTATAGTCGTGGGTTGGGCAGTTTTATTGCCTATTTTATTTGCAGGACGGTATTCTAAAGCACCAGCTAGGAAAACTGAGTGTTGCAAGCGTTTTTTCTGGTATAGGAAACGCCGGATTTCTAAATCTGGCTGCAAACCTTCCTCGACTTTGCGGAAGAGTTTCAACAACAAGTGATCGCCATAAACTATATAAGTATTGGTTTGTTCTTCTTTATTCAGGACAGTCGGCTCATGATTGGTTAACTGTCGGCGCAATTCGGAGAATGAATCAGTAGTAGTGCCAAATAATTCTCCGGTTATCCCTTTATAAGAGTGATGATTAGCGATCGCATCATCTAGCAATGAGGTGAGAAAGTTTTTGTCTGCTAAAGCATCAAATAAAATTCCAACTTCTTGAGTATTGGGTGCAGGAGTGTCTATTTTGCCTTGCACCCCAAGCCGTGCAATTACAGCTTGCGGCATTTCTGCCAAAAGATGTGTTGCTTGCTCACCTTCTGCATAGGCGAGAAATAACAGATAAGTTTCGTGGTTTCCCTGGCTATAATCTACCTGCAACCAAACAATTTGAGCTATCTGCTGGTTATAGGGTAAAGAAATCGCTTCAATGATTTGTGTTGATTGTACAGTCTGAGTTTTGCCGCCAAACCAGCTACAGGTATAGAGGTAATCCCGCAGTGTTGATTCTAGAATGCTTTTTGACTCTCGTTGCCCAGTCACATTCTGCCATGAACCATTTACCAGCAGAGTTACTAAGTCTGCTTGGGGTTTAGGGGGTTGAGTTGAACTAGATTTACGTTGTAAGGTGAACCAGTAAAACCCGTAAGGACTTAAGCTGAGGAAATAGGGCGATTCTGTAATCGCTGGGAACTCAGTGGAACCAAAAATTTCTACTGGTAGTAGTCCATTGAAGGTTGATAAATCTAACGCCACCGTTTGTACATAGTGAGATAAATTTGCTACTACTAAGACATCTTCTTCAGACGTGATCCGGCTGAAGGCAAAAACTTTGCGATTATTAGACTGTAGCAATTCAAAACGCCCTTCACCCAATGCCGGAAACCGTTTGCGAGTTGCAATTAAACGTTTCATCGAATACCAGAGAGAATTGGTATTAGTCCGTTGTGCCTCAACGTTGAGTGCTTCGTAGTGATATTCTGAGTCAACGATGACGGGTAGATACAAGCGTTGTGGGTTGGCGCGACTAAAACCGGCGTTGCGGTCAGAACTCCACTGCATAGGTGTGCGAACACCATTGCGATCGCCTAGATAAACGTTATCTCCCATGCCAATTTCATCACCGTAGTAAAGTACGGGGGTTCCTGGTAGAGATAACAGTAAACTATTGAGTAACTCAATTTGGCGGCGATCGTTGCCCAAAAGCGGCGCTAATCTGCGACGGATGCCTAAATTTACCCGCATCATCGGGTCTTGGGCATAAACCCCATACATAAAGTCGCGGTCTTCATCTGTCACCATTTCTAGAGTCAGTTCGTCATGGTTGCGGAGGAACAATGCCCACTGACAGTTATCAGGAATCGATGGAGTTTGCTGGAGAATATCTACAATCGGGAAATTATCTTCCATCCGCAATGCCATAAACAAACGCGGCATTAGGGGAAAATGAAAGTTCATGTGACACTCATCCCCCGCACCGAAATATTGCGCTGCATCTTCAGGCCATTGGTTCGCCTCAGCTAGTAACATCCGGTTAGGAAATTTCGTGTCGATGTGCGATCGCAACTCCTTCAAATACGCATGGGTTTCGGGTAAGTTTTCGCAGTTCGTTCCTTGCCGTTCGTATAGATAAGGCACAGCATCCATGCGTAGTCCATCTACACCCATCTCCAACCAAAAATCTAGAACATCAAATACTGCCTCGCGCACCAAGGGATTGTCATAATTCAAATCCGGCTGATGGGAATAGAAACGATGCCAGCAATAAGCTTGGGCAACTGAATCCCAAGCCCAGTTAGATGTCTCAAAATCTTGGAAGATAATTCGCGCTTCTTGGTATTTTTCAGGAGTATCACTCCAAACATAAAAATCTCGCTCCTGACTTCCTTTCGGGGCGCGACGTGCTCTTTGAAACCAAGGATGTTGGTCAGAAGTATGGTTAATAATCAATTCTATAATTACACGAATACCGCGCTGATGAGCAGCGCTCAAAAACGCTTTAAAGTCTTCCAACGTGCCATAAATAGGATTGACACTAGTGTAATCGGCAATATCGTAACCATCATCTCTGAGTGGTGAAGGAAAAAAAGGTAACAACCAAATGGCAGTAATACCTAAATCTTGTAAATAGTCTAGTTTTTCTGTCAGTCCTTGAAAATCACCAATACCATCACCATTACTGTCAGCAAATGTGCGAACACCTAGTTCGTAGATAATTGCATTTTTAAACCATAATGAGTCATCTTTCAAGCTGGAGTTTGGCATTATTTTAAAAAGATATGCGATCGCATATCTAAATAGAACTATATTTTTACTTGATATAATCGCTGAGGTTATCAGCTTATTTATCTTACACGAGTAATGTATACACTTTCTTACTTAAGTAATGAAACTACCAAACGAGCTATATTTAGTGATAAATAATCATACCAACTGCGTATATACATATAATTTTTTGAGGATGCCATGAAGATGCCATAATTTAACAAAATTTATTGTAAACTATATCTTTAGTTAGTGGTAAAGTTGTTAAGTATATTCTGTGATATAGACCTCAAAAAATTGCGTAGACGCGTAGCGGTGAGGGAGTCGCAGTCTTCTCTACGAGACGCTGCGCGTTGGCGGAAGCCTCTCGAAGAGAAGGCGGTTCCCGTCGTTAGCGACGCAGGAGCGTCTTGCGATAGCGAAGCGTTAGCGAGTCTTCTCCTTTGGCGTTAGCCTCTCCCTTTGGGAGAAGGGGAGACGCCAAAGGCGAACGAGCGTTACTCCCGAACCCGTTGGCGCACTTGTACTGAGCGACTTGTACCGAGCGAAGTCGAGGTAAGCCGAAGTAGCCTCTCGTAGAGAAAGGCTTGTCGTTAAACATCGCTCAATTTTTTAACAAACAATATCTCCTACCAAAAATATCCTGGTTGGATAGTTGTTTGGCGGCTGGCGGAGTCGTATTTGAGGAGATATTCACGGGTGATCGCTTCATTTTCTCGCAGTGTTTCGACTTCTTTTTTTCCAATCTCAGTGTCGGTGGAAAGCAAAATTACTTGATGGCTGGCGGATGGAAAGTAACGTTCAACTAAATTACTGCGGTGAGAGGAGTCTAGTCTACCTAGCGGCGTATCGATTGCTACTGGTAGGCGGTGTCCAGAGACTTTGGCTAAACCCCAGAGGAATGCGATCGCAAGTAGTTGTTTTTCGCCAGCAGAGAGGCGATGTTTAGGGACAGGTTTACCATTTAAATCATAAAGGGAAAGGCTAAAAGTCTTGGTATCAATAGTGATACGATGAACTAAATCTGATTTGTGGAGGAGATAAAGGAAGCAATTTTTCACTTCTTCCTCTAATTTATTGAGTTTTCGCAGAGTTAATTTTTCCCGAAAAATCTTGAGTGTTTCTTGAACTTTCGCTGCTGACGTAATAATATGTTCGCTATTTTTATGTTTAATATTTTCTACAGTATAATCACTTAATTCTTTTTTTGACTTAGCAATTATAGTTTCTAATTCAGTTAAACGGCGACGGATTGTTTCGTAATTTTCTTTAGCTTCAACAACCTGATTTTGTGCCGTTTCTAGTGCTTGACGCAGCTTTGTATAATCTTCAGGTGCTGCTGCTGTCTGCACTTGTCTTTCTAGAGTATGAATTTCTTCTTCTTTGTTTTTAAGAATAGCTAATTTCTCTTTTGCAGAAAGTTTAGTATTTTGTAAGTGATATATGAGATTATCTAGCTGACTTAAAGTTTCATCATCAGTTAATAACCAAGGTGCTTCTATCTGGATAGTCTTTGCATATAAACTATCTACATCTTGGACTAGGAATGATTGAATTTTTTCAACTTGTATCGTGGAAATTTCCCCTTGATTAAGCCAAGTGAGTAAGCGTTGATCTCGCTCAATTAACAAATCTTTAGAAATTTGTACCTGTTGATGGCGAAATTCCTTTTCTCCCTGTGCTTGCACCTGATTAAGCAAATTGGGAATTAATGCCAGAGGTAAAACATCAGCTGCTAATTCACACATGGACTGACGTACTTGTTCAACTTCCGTAGCTTTTGTATCCTGTTGTAGTTCTAGTTGATTGCGTTCGGCTGCAATCTTCCCGCCTTCAGAAATAAATTTATCAAAGGCTTGTTGCTGCTTTTGTTCTAACTCTTCTACCTGATTTTTGAGAGATTCTAATTTTTCTCCTGTTGTTTGATAATCTTCTTGCTGTTGGGTTAACCTAATTTCAATTTCCTCTAGATTTGCTAAATCCTTACTATTACCAACTTCTTTAAGTTTACGGTTAACTAAAATATCTAAATCAACTGCTAAACGATCTGCTAACTCTAGCCCTAAAAGTCCGCGAATTGCATCTACTACAACTGGTGGTGGTGTTTCCTGTTCTGCAAGTTCTTTAACCTGTTCACCATCAAAGAGAAATAAGTTAGAAATACCTAATGGTAGGAGATTTTCAATATATTCATCCCAGATATTTACCAAAGAATCAACAGGCCAGGTGTCATCGTCACCTAAAATACCTAGTGTATCTTTGCCATCTTTAAGGTTTTTTGTCCAAAAGCGTACAATACGGTATTTTATTAGTTCATCGTTTTCGATATGTTCAAAAACCAGTTCAATACGAGTATCTTTAAGTGGATCTGTTTTGCTGTTAACGCATTGAGTAAGAAAATCGCTATAACTCAAATTACCACGAGTAGAACATTGGGCGCGTTGTCCATATAGAGCGAGACGTATAGCATCCATAAGGGTAGTTTTTCCACCACCATTCATCCCACCTAATAGAATAATTGGGCGAGGATTTTCTTCACTTCTCGGGTCAAGATTGATTACTTGTCTTCCAGCGTAGGGGCCAAAATTTTGTAGAACGAGTTCAAGAAATATCATTAATCTGTGTTCAACCCGCGTAGACGAGTTTAATCTGTATAACTGCGATTTTTAATCTTAAGTATGTGTAGGATGTGCATTGCCCACCCTACCACATTTGTCAATAGCCAAATTATAGTCAGGCCGTCACAATATGCCTTGTTAATATACTCATTACTTCACCAAGATTAGAACTAGGTAATAGAGGACTCCATTCATTCACTTGAGCAAAACCTAGTTTGTAGAGAGTGAGAATCGTGTTGTTGACACCTGTTTTAGTTCCAAAAATTACTACTTTTACAGACTCTCTGGCTGGTGTTGTTGCTGTAGAGTCATCGGATGAAACAAGGGATGTAGGAGTTGGCAAGGTATCTGCCAAAAAGCTTTTATTCATCGAAATTTACCTGTTTGTTAGTCAAATAGTTATGTTATCTATAGGTAACATAACTATCTTACACCCTTTGTTACCGATGGGTAACATTTACTAGGTTATAAGCCTTTGACAAAATCAAAGGCATGGGAAAAGCAGGAAAAGCGCTGAAACGGGTATTGGACATTTATGGCATTAGCCAAAACAAGTTAGCAGTGATAATGGGAACAGGACGGCCAAACGTTCACCGTTGGGTAAACGAGATTAGAGATCCTGTCGCTGATACTGTATTAGAAATTCGTGATGCGCTGAATCAAATTAATCCAGCCGCAGCAGAAGAGTTTATCAGGCTTTACTTGGGAGATGCTGATGATGAGACACAGCCTTAAAGCAGTGTGTACCTATTTTTTAAATTTCATGTTTCCCCAAGTCTTTGTTTGGGCATCAGATTTTGTAAGGTTTGTTGCGTCAACTTTTGCATCAGGCGCGTAAACGCGTAGCGATTTGTCGTTAGACATCGCTTGTGTATCAGGTGTGGCAAAATCTGCTAAAGTTAGCTGCTTGACCTTTTCAATATCGCCTTGTTCAGCTGCTGTTTTCAAATCCCGCTTTAAATGAGCATTTTTAACTGCTTCATCTTTAGAACGCGAACTTGTAGCAAAGCATTTTTCAAGGGTGTCGTAGATTCCCACACGACGGGACATTTTACGAAATTGGCGTTCTGTGTCTAAAAGTTTAGCCATGAGTTCCAAGTGCATACTATCATCTGCACAGATTTCTTCTAACACAGCCCATTCATCACGACCTAGTAGGCTATAGTCAGCACCAGGACGGGGGTCTTGAAATTCTTCACCAGTCACTTCTTGATAAATCCGGGGTAAACTATCATCAAACTCGTGTTTTTCTTCTAGCCAAATGCGGCGAATTTCACTCATTTCTTCGAGAGTAATTAGGGTAATATCGCGCATATTTTCTGGCGCTGTCCGACGAGTTTTTGTTTGCGCTTCTAATAATTGTCTGAGCCAATATTCCCGCCAATATTTTGTGTAAGGGCCATAAATTGGTTCAATAGAGGCTTCACCATCTATTTGACGCTCAAAAAGTTGAACTTCTCCCCAGATGCGACGGAAGTCTCTTTTATCGCGGTCATCTCTATTATCTAATTCATTGCGGATATCTAATAATGGCTGCATCCATTCTTTCTCTTCATCATTTTGAATCATTGCCTCCATTGATTTATCTTTACTAACAATTGTGCAAACCCAGCACCCAAATCGAGAATCACCACAGCTAGCAGTAGAAGTATCAACAACTAGAGGACATTCATTATCTGCTGTAGCACCTCGATACATGGTGAACAAGTCTTTGTTGCTATATTTCCAAGGGTTTTGCCACTGATTTAGATAAATCCAAACTTCATCAGTACGCCAATCTTCGATGGGGCTATAAATTAAAGAATTAGGCAAGCTTGCACTATGGTAAAGCAAAGATGTAGGTGAACTTGAATCAGAAATGAGGCGGTCTTTTAGGCTACCTGCTTGATGTTTTTCCATTGAGATAGCACGTTTGATACTTTCAGCCTTGCGCGTACCTAAAACAAGAATAACTTCCCCATTTACTCTAACTACATCACGGACAAAGCGGTTAGAAGGATGAATTTTTAGACGGTCTGTACACCAACGGAATTTTCCTCGCGGCGTTGGATAACCTTTACCAATCAAGCTTACCCAGAATGTCTCTTTGATTTCTGGTTGTAATAAATGGGGTTCAATGGGCATTTTCTGTTCTTTAGCAGTAACCCTCATCCTTTCTAAGGATTTACGTACCCAAACAGAGACTACAGGGTTTTCTACCAGTGTGTCAGTTGTAATAACATGAATAGTCTTTTTTCGCTTTTCAACTGGTAGTGCTGCGATCGCATTCCAGATAAGCTGTAAGGTAGCAGTACTATCTTTTCCGCCCGAATAGCCCACCACCCAAGGTATCTCATCTAAACAATACAATTCTTGAATTTCAGTGGTGAGAGCTTGGATATAGTCCACTAACTCTGCTACAGTACGTGTTTGCTGAATTTTATTTTCTGGTTGTTGTGCTATAGTCATTTCTCCTTCTCTCTGGAAACACTGGCGTTAATATCCCGGCGAATAGAATTCGCGGCTATACAGACAAAACCCACCGAACTGAATTAAAAAAAAGTTTTTAAAAACTTTACTACTAATATCCAAATTTTTGGATAATTAAACGACATAATCCTATTCTGTTTTTAAAATTTAACATGAAAGATAGTGCATCTGACTCCGCTGCTGACATTGCTAGAGAGTACCTGGAACGGGAAAATAAGGAAAAACAAGTACTAGCTTTACTCCTAGAGAAGTTTTTAGGGAGAAAAGATCAGATTCTCGTTCAAAAAACCGAAATGGGTGGTACTGAGGCTTATGTTAGCTCTGTTACCTTGGAATGGTTTGCAGGTCGAGTTCACTTCGCCTCTGGCTTACCTCTATTTCAAAAAAAGTATAATCGTGAGACTGATAATGTCGAGATTGACGCGGATAGCATTGATGAAATTCAACAGCGTCCCTTAGATTGGTCACGTCAAGCGCCGCTAGTACAGTATTTAGCGGCTCGACACAACCACAAGTTTCCGCCAGTGCTGGTAGTAATTAATCAACCGTGGGTGGATAATTCTAAAGCTGCTGAGTGGGATAACGAAGGACGCGCCATTAAGTCTACGACTGATTTTATACCTCTAGATAAAGACGGTAAGGTAGGTCTGCTAAATATTTCTGAGGATGATGTAACCATTTATGCACTAGATGGGCAACACAGATTAATGGGGGTTCAGGGGTTGATGGAGTTAATCAAAACTCGTAAACTCCAGCGATATAAAAAAGATAAAGGTGCTGATGACAGTTTTATTACAGTAAATGATTTGATAGAAAAGTACCAAGTAGACCTTGCTTACTTGCAAAATTTACCCAAGGAAAAAATTGGTATTGAGTTCATCTGTGCGGTAGCGGCTGGGGAAACTCGCACCGAGGCGAGGCGGAGGGTGAGATCGATTTTTGTTCATGTCAACCTGATGGCTGCACCGTTGACTAAAGGTCAGCTAACACAGTTGAATGAAGATGATGGTTTTGCGATCATTGCTAGAAAAATTGCAGTTACGCATCCACTATTAAAACAACGACAAGAGCGCAATCCTCGTGTTAATTGGAATAGTGCAACAGTGGCTTCCAATTCTACAGTTCTGACAACTTTGCAAGCTCTGCAAGATATGTCTGAGCGATATTTGGGTCAAAAGTTCCCTCACTGGAAACCCTTGGAGAAAGGTCTAATTCCCATGCGTCCAGAGGATGAAGAACTTGAGCAGGGAATTGAGGAATTTAGCAAGCTATTTGATAATTTAGCTAGTCTTTCAAGTTATAAAATTTTAGAACACGAGGATACACCAGCTTTACGGCGCTTCAGTTTTGAGAAAGATGGAGGTGAAGGAAATATGCTTTTCCGTCCGGTTGCTCAAGTTGCATTAGCCCAAGCTTTGGGAATTTTAGTTTTTAAAAAGGGTTTTTCTTTGGAAGATATTTTTAAGAAACTGCGGAAGTTTGACCAGAAAGGTGGTTTTAGTGGTATGGAATATCCCCAATCTCTCTGGTATGGGATTTTGTATGACCCAAATAAAAAGCGGGTGCAGGTTGCTGGACGAGATTTAGCGGCGAAGTTATTGGTTTACATCCTGGGTGGAATTCAGGAACAGATGGAACGTGCTGAACTTCGTAAGGCTTTGGCGGATGCTAGGACTGTAGAAGATAAAACTATAAGTTTTGATGGCGAGTTTGTTGAACCAAAAGCAGTAGGACTACCACCTATTCTGTAATTATGCTTGAAATATATTTTGGCGATGCCATTGCAGCGCTTCCAGTTCTGGAAAGTGTTGCTCTGTATTTGGTAAAAGTATTGTTTCACCATGAAAATCTTTCATAGGTTTAGCATGGGGAGATGCTTCTTCCAAATCATTACTAACTATAATTTTGTATTGCTCATCTACAGCAAACCAACCCTTATCAAATGCCCAATGATGGTTTTTGCAAAGTGCTATTCCATTATGAATCCTATTATCATAAAACTGTGAAAATGGCTTGATGTGTGCGCCATCCACAATATTTGGATTTACTTTTTTAGTTACTTTCAGTCCACAAAAGGCACATCTATAATTATAAATATATATAATTGCTGTCCTAAAGAAAGCATTTCTAATAACTGCTAGTTTCAAGCCCCACCTTGGATTAGTCTCTAAATTTCCTGTTTTAATTAATTTTTCTATATCTACAGCGTCATCTTGAAAAGTTTGATTTATTTGTAAAATAGCTTCTAAATCATTTTCATTATTATCAGAAAAGAAAGCTGCCACAAGTGCATCAATTAGTTCTTTTCTGCAAAACTCGTCTTGCAAAAAGTTAAATAATTCACTGTCTAGATATGCGTATTCAACAGCCTCCTTTAGCTTGTTAATTGTTTTCGGCTGTAACCCATTAAATTCAGGCTTAAATTTTAAGTACCAAAAACCCTCATTTTGCAAATGGAAGAAAGGATAGTGTAAACCACCTTTGTAAGACGGAGAACCGATTACATTCCAATACCTCTCAAATGTTTGAACTAATTCGTCTGAAACCGGAATGTCATTAGTAGTAATGACACCTCGTGCAATTAAATCAATTACAGATAAAAGTAATATTGGTTTATATTGAGCATTACCACGCTTCCGGCTACTACTTACATTTAATTCAGCAAAGCGTTTACAATAATATGCTATATTTTTCATATTTAATAACTTAATTAAGCGAGTGAAAAAATCAGTTTAAGAATTTACTAAGATCAAATTCTTCTTCTAGATGTTCTTTTGTTCCTCTTTCAGAAATCAGAACTAATAGAAGTCGCTCTGAGTAGTCAACAGAACCCCGCAACTCGTTTTGTAAAATTTCCAGTCCTGCGTTAGCATACTCTTCAAATATTTGAGTACGTTTATCTTCATCTTGTTCTTCTCTTGATGAGAGTATATTGATATCTTGAGTTTCATTTATACCTAATAATTTAATGATTAGGTCATATCCCAATGAAGCAAAATTTTCTTGTAGAATTGGAGATGGTTCTCTTTTTGTAGTTTCTCCCAAAGGAACACGCTTTTTATACTTAACGCCCAATGCTGCTGCAAACACCATAACTTCTACATAAGTTTGAAAAGGCCCAGTTGTGTCTTTTGATGTGACTAGAGATTTCACCAACTCAGCCTTATCTTTAGCAACCCTGATTCTATTTGCAGCCATTGTTTTAATATTTACATTGTTGCTATTTTAACCGAAAGTCAAAAGCGATCGCACCCATCAAGGCATTATTTTATACTAGTATATGGGCGATCGCTTAAACAAACAAATTATCCACTAACATAGTCCATCCTGGTACTGCGGGTTCAGCTTCAGCCACCTCATTACGGCGATACACTTGCGGTTCTTCAGGATTACTAGCACGATATACTCTAATAACTTCTTCTTTAAGTACATCTACATCCCAAACTACCAAAGTACCAGCTGCAAAATAATCACCGCGTTTACTAGCCATATCTTTCTCAGCCTTATCACCATAATCATTTTCACTTCTTACCTCAGCAGCAAACACAGGTGCACCATTGAGAAACTTCCCACCTGTAGGTTTGCCAGTATAAAATGCGGCATCAGGACTTAAAGAACAACGATTAGAGAGATTGACAATAAAACCAACATTATCAGGTAAAGCGTAACCACTTTTTGTCAGACGTTCATAATCCCGTAGACTTGCATAAATTTCACCACCTGCACGTCCTGGGAAAAATCCAGTTGGAGACATCAGCATCAATTTCCCATTCACAATCTCTGCTTTAGAATTGTCAGGTAAGTGGTACAAATCTTCAATAGTTGCTTCAGTTTTAATACTCATAAAACCCCTAATAATGAATCGAGGATAATCCTAATTTAAATAGGAAACTGAACATTTTCATACACCAAAGATATCGGAAAGTGGAAATCAACGCTGGTTAAATAAACCTCATCCCCTGCTTCATAAGGATGTAACTCCCAGAGTCCTCTATCATTTAACCGGAAGCAATCTAAACCAATTTTTTCAGCATCAATGAGGATGTATTCTTGCAAAGTCTGAATGCGACGATACCGCGTAAATTTTTTACCTCGGTCGTAAGCTTCCGTACTTGGGGACAGAACTTCAACAATTAAACAAGGATATTGGAGAAATTGAATAGCTTGTTTATCCCGTTCATCGCAACTCACCACAACATCAGGATAATGAAAAGGCCCGTTTTCAGATACACCTACTTTCCCATCCGCCATATTCACACGACATCCACTTCCTCGCAGGTGACTTTTTAACGCTGAAGCTAAGTTTAAAGCAATATCATTATGGGGAAGAGTACCCCCAGTCATGGCGAAAACTTCACCATCAATATATTCATATTTAATTTCTTGGCCTTGTTCCCATTCCAGGTATTCGTGGGGAGACATATAATTTCTGTTTGGACTCGCAACCATAACCTGATTCCTTCTCAAAAGTCACTTTTCTCAACTTTAACTAAAATCGGACTTACGCACAGTAACAGAAAATCGTAGACGCATTCGCGGAGCGTCTCGTAGAGAAGCGGCTTGCCGCAGGCTACCACAGAAGGATAGAGAACACGGAGGAATAAGAGTTTGAGAGGTATTTTGCGTCAGTTCTGTAAAAAACCTTTGCGCCTACTCTACGAGAACGCCTAACGGCGAATGCGCGAAATCATCAGATTCCTTGGAAAAGTCTTTCTCTGCGTCTCTACATGATAATTACCTATCCCGTTCAACTTCCATAATTTCCGTATACTCAAACTCATTCGGACTTTGTTGCACCAAAGGATATCTTTCTCCAGCCAACTCAATATAATCTTGTTCGCAATCTGGCTTAGAAGAATAATACGTAAGCACATATTCTCTACCAATTCTGTCTGTCATTTCTGCTTCAACTTCACCCCGCCACTGAGTCTTAGTAACTAAAACTATCAACTGATTCGCTAATTGGGGAATTGTTTTAGCAATGTGTCGCCGCGAATTCTCATCCAAACTACCGAAGGGTGAATCCATCACAATTGGAAAAGTACTACTATCAGGAATCATCATCATTTTTCGCTTCTCACTCCATTCCCTTACTTTGTCAATGATGCTGGCAATAAAGGATAAACTGAGAATTTGATTCTCCCCCGTAGAAGCTGCAACTGGTGCTTCTATCCCTGTAGTATTTTCTACTAACGTCAGTTCATATTTTTCACTAATTTTAGGAATGTATGGAGTTACAGAAATCTCCATGAATATTTCTTGTACTCGTTTTTCTAGTTGCAGGCGAAATTGTTGCTCTTGACGATTTCTAACTTCCGTTAACCGTTCGATTGCATCTTGAGTGGCGTTAATTCGTCGCTGTGCTAGAGTTTGCTTGTCTTCATTCAGCTTTTGCTTTGCAATTTGTTTATTTAAACCTTCAATCTCAGTTGTGAGTTGAGCAATTTGCTGCTGATTTGCACCCTGTTCTCGATTCAATTCATCAATTTTACTTTCAATTTCATCTAAGCGTTTTTGTAAACTGCTAATTTCTTCATTAGCATCTTTTCGCAACCGTTCTTGAATATTGTCTAAATCACCTTCAATTTGGGATATAGTTTGCCTTAACTGATTAATTCTAGTTTGTTCTCTATCAACCTCTTCCCAAAAACCTATGGCTTGCTTATCAATTTCATCTACTTGTGCACTCATCCGAATTGCAGTTTCTTCCACCGCTGAAGAACCTGCTTTGTTTAACCACGTACTTACATGAGTATGAGAATGATTACCCTCGTGTAATTCTGCGCCACAAATACAGCGTTGAGAATTGAGTAAATCATTCACAAATTCTCTTGAAATTCCTGATGTTAACTCGCCGCGTTGCTTCAAATCATTGATAATTCCTCGGAACTGTGCTGTAGTTTCTGACAGTAAAACTGTATAACCCCGCGCGGAAAGAACTTTTTTCAGTGCTTCCTTCGTTTTTTTATATTCTTCTTGATTCGCTGTCTTCTGCGATTCTAAATCCTGCCATCTTTCTTGCAATTCCTTAGCAGCGCTCAGTTCTCGTAACCGATTACTTGTCTCTTTTTTAAAAGTTTGTTGATATTCTAACTCTTCTTTAATTTCAGTTTGTCGTTTGGTAATGCGTTCGCGCTCTCGTTCTATCTTTTCTTGCTGTCGTAATAGTTGTTTAATTTCAGAATCACCAATAGCTTTTAAATCATTTTCTAAAGTTTTTTTAGCATCTCCCAAATGTCTGATAGAACGGTTAATTACTTCCACACCCAAGAAAATTTTTGTAGCTTCGGCAATTTCAGCTTTTTTGTCAGAACGAACGATTTCTTCAATTCGTTCGCCGTCAAAGAAAAAATATTGATGTAATGTAGCGGGTAAAATTTGATTAATTATATCGTCTGGTTGTTGAATTGGTATGTTCCATTTGCCATCATCCGCACCAACCCACATAGTTAATTGAGTTTTGCCAGCGTCAAAATCACCTTCGTTTTTATAACCCCGACAGGCGCGTTTAACTCGATAGCGTTTACCTTCATGTTCCCAGCCAATTTCTACCCAACATTCTACAGCTTGACCTTTTTGAGTTTCTGCGATCGCACGCTTATTTACTAACTGTTCTACCGATGCAAAGGCTGCACTAAATTTATCATACAATACCCATGTAAAGGCATTCAGTAAGCTAGTTTTACCAGAGCCATTATTGCCATAAATAATTGTCGTATTCTGAGCATCTCCCCCAGCGATGATCATCTCTGGTGTCGTACCATAAAAGGAGCGAAAGTTGCATAGCTTGATTGAAGTCAGCTTCATCGCACCTCTTCCTTAATAATGTCCAAAATATTATCATTTATATGGCTGTTAATCTTCTTATCTAGTCTGCCTTTTTCCAGCTTCCATACCCGCTCAATAATTTGCCGTACTTCTGGCGGAGCGCTAGTTATTGGCTCCTGCACATCATCGATATTCGCATCTTGTGACATCTTCGATTTGGAAATATAGTTTTTCTATATTTTAACTTTCTCTAGTAGTGCATTTACCTCCGTAAAGCCACTGTTAGCGTTATCTTTAATTTTGCAAAAACTATTTTTTAAAATTTATCATTTTCTTTGAAAAAAGACTTTATTATTGGATTATCTTCTGTTATTATTAATATTAATAATTCAGATTATAATGGGATGTAAGTAAAATTTTTAAAGCTGCTTACATCCCATTATGATCAGACTCATAATTTTATTATTTCATACTTAATGCCTCTTTTTTCAAAACTCGAAAAATTTTACAAAATAATACAACTATATAGTCCATCATCAAATATCTAATAAACCATATCGCTTTTGTAAATCAAGTAACTTCATTCTTGCAACACCTGCATTATCAGCTAAATCAGCAAACTCCACAAAGCGACGCAATTCCTTTTTCAACAGATTACGCTCAACTTCTATAGTTTCTCTATCTAAATCTGGTGGTAAAACAATCATGTCAAATATTGTTGCGCGTTCTTTAGCCGGATGAGGACGTAAAACTCGCCCCCGTCGCTGAATAAATTGGCGGGGATTACCAGAACTTGATAAAATTACTGCAGTTTGAATTGCTGGGATATCAACACCTTCATCTAAACAACGAATTGCGACTAAACCTTGCAACTCACCACTTTCAAATTGATGGCGCAACATTTCCCTTTCTTGTAAAGTTGTTTGAGCCGTATAGGTACTTACCTTATACCCTAGATCCACCCCCAGAATTTTAGCAACAGCTTTAAGTTGGCGTAGGGATGAACGTTGTCCCGCATCTTGGGAACCGTCACCACAATAAAAAAGTGTGTGAGTAGTTTCGCGGCGAGTGGTCATTAAATCGCGCAAAGCATTTAATTTATTTTCTGCTGCACCAATTAACCTTGCTCTTTGCATCAACAACGGCTTTAAATCTTCATTGTCTTCAAATCCCGATTCGCCATTTTCTCGATCTCGATAAAGTAGTGATCGCCCAATTCTTTTAGTTAGCTTTAAATAGGCAATACTTTCTGCTTCCGTTAACTCTACCAGCACCGGATAATACAGATAATGCACCAAAGCACCTTGAGCGATCGCATCCCTCAAAGTAAACTCTGGTTGGAGAACTGGCCCAAAATAATCAAATAAAGATTGCGTACCAAAATCATCAAAATATCTTTCCGGTGTGGCAGATAAAGCTAGCCTCAACCCAACACTGCGCGGCAAACTTTCTTCTAACTTAGGTGCGCCTAAATTATGCGCCTCATCCCCAATAATTAAAGTTTTGGCAGGAAAATATTTGAGTTGAGACTGAAAGCCATCTCCAATTAAAGTGGAGTTCGTAGTAATCACCGTGACAAACCGTTGAGAACCAGAGCGCAGATTATAAATTTGTGTAGAAAGTTGACTTTGCCAAGTGCGTAAATTCTCGAAAGCTAAAATGGGTTGCAAATTAAATTTTTCACATTCTCGCGCCCATTGGGTAACGAGATGACGATAGGGACACACTACCAACAGAACTTGTAAATTAATCTGCTGATATAATTCACAAGTGATCGCTAGTGCGGTAATCGTTTTACCACTACCAGTAGCCATTTTCAGCGTCCCTCTGCCATTGTTGGTAAACCAGCTAGCGATCGCTTGGCGCTGGTATTGCCGCAATTGCAGAGACAGAGGCATTCTTGGGCATCCTGGTAATGGTTGCGGAGTGTAATAACTGCCCTTACTTTCCCTTGCAAATGGTAATTTCAACCGGAAAGTGGGCAGTTGCTGCACTGAATTTTTCGTCAGGTACATATTTATTTAGTCATTAGTCATTGGTCATTGGTACTTATCTTTCCCATTCCCCACTCCCCATTACTCAGTTGTAACCACGCCAAACACCAATGAGTGAACCTTGCACCTGCACTTGTTGAGCCATGACTTCAATGGGATTGTACTTAGGATTTGCTGGTTTGAGGGTAACGCGATCGCCTTGGCGATAAAAACGTTTTAATGTTGTACCAAATCCATCAACTCTGGCGGCGACGATAGTACCATTTTTCAAATGATTTGGTTCTGCTACTGGACGCAGAAATACCACATCTCCATCAGTAATTAAATCTTCAATCATACTATCGCCAGCTACCCGCAAAGCGTAAGTTTGGGGAGGTAAATCGAAATTAGAAAAGTCTAAATGATCTACAGCATCAGTAAACGGTTCTATTAAACCACCAGCAGCGATCGTGCCCAAAATTGGTACACCTTGCTTAACAGGACGCAAAATCCGAATCGTTCGCGCTTGTCCTTCAGTCCATTCTATATATCCCTTAGTCCGTAAATGTTCTAAACGGCTTTGAATTGGTGCTGGTGACTTCAAGTTCATCGCTTGCATCATTTGCCGAATAGAAGGCGAATGCTGGTGCGATCTGATGTATTCTGCCAACCATTCGTAAAGTTCTTGTTGAGCTTCTGTTAGACGTTCCATAAAGAAAGCGGAAGTAATTATAAATGTCTCTAGAACATTAGTACTACAAAAAACTCCTTATAACAAGAGAAAAGTAAAAATTATGAAAGGCAAAAGCAAGAATATTGTCTTTTCTTTTACCCATTTATTTTGAATTTTTTACCAGCAAGTAGTCAGGAGCCAATTGCACACTCACTATTTTGACTCCTAACTCCTGTACAGACGCGATTAATCGCATCTCTCCTAACTCCTAACTCCTTTCATTTTGCCCCTAAGATACTTGCAAGTAAAGCTTTTTGAGCGTGCAAACGATTTTCTGCTTGTTCCCAAACTCGTGATTGGGAACCTTCAATAACTGCCTCGGTAATTTCTTCACCGCGATGGGCTGGTAAGCAGTGTAAAACAATTGCCTCTGGATCAGCAAGACTCAATAGCTGTTCCGAAATTTGGTAAGGCTGGAAAATTGGCATCCGGTTATCGGCTTCTGCCTCTTGTCCCATACTCGCCCATACATCAGTGTAAAGTACAGCAGCTCCCTTAGCAGCTAATTCTGGATCGTGAGTAAGGAGAACTTCAGTTTTGTTATTAGCGATCGCTCTTGCTTGCTCTACAATCCTAGAATCTGGCTCATATCCACTAGGAGTAGCAATTCTAACATTCATCCCCACCAAAGCACAGCCCAACATCAGAGAATTAGCGACATTATTCCCATCACCCACGTAGGTTAAAGTTAACTCAGCAAGAGTGTTAAAGCTTTCTTGAATCGTCAATAAATCAGCTAATACCTGACAAGGGTGTTCTGCATCGGTAAGCGCATTAATTACCGGAATCTTGGCATAGTGAGCAAAAGTTTCTAAATCCTGCTGGGCAAAAGTGCGAATTGCCAAAATATCCAGATATCGATCTAACACCCGCGCTGTATCCTGCAAAGGTTCCCCACGACTAACTTGAGTGACATTAGGGTTGAGATCAATTACCTGTCCACCAAGTTGGTACATCGCCACAGTAAAACTTACCCGTGTACGAGTTGAAGCTTTGGAGAACAACAACCCCAAAACTTTATTACACTGCAACTTCAACTGCTGTGATTTAAGTTGAGTTGCCAATTGCAGGAGTTCTTGAAGTTCCGTAGAACTGATGTCCGTTAGACTTAATAAATCTCGTCCGAGCAATGCTGCCATGCTTGTAATCTGTAAAAAATAATTATATATTTCTGTTCCTTTATTCAGCCGTGCCAAGAAAATATAGTTTTAGAACTGACCAGATATTTTTGGGTTCAGCCCAGGATTTGAGTTAGCTTTTGCTATGAATATTAATTTATTAACTTTATCAGTGATTCAGAATCACTGATTTTTTCTGGTTCATCACAATGGCAACGCCAGAAAAACTATTTAGGCGTATATAAGCAGCGATATTGCTAAAATTTCTGGTCTTTTAGCCTAATTTCTGATGAGGCAGATATTTTTTAGAATTCACAGCTAGACAAATAAATGGATTATGGTATAATAATAAATCGTGGTTACTAATTAAGAGTAATGGTCAAACTCGCCAGCATAGCACAGTGGTAGTGCATCCGACTTGTAATCGGAAGGTCGCGAGTTCAAATCCCGCTGCTGGCTTTTGTTGAAACAGAACAATTTTCTTTGTTAGCACTTGCTTGTGGTTTTTGTCTTGTTGCGACTACCACAATAGGTACTTACACAAACCCTCTCGAAAAGTTTTTCAAGAGGGTTTTTTGATTTATTTAGAGCGATCGCGCAAGCTCATTGCATTGGTTAATTCAAAGCATCAGCGATCTTAATACCAAGGTGCAGCAATGCTTTTTCTTTCACAAATTCAGCCGCGCTACGAGCCGATTCTGCCAAAATAGTATCGGTGTTGGGAGTCAGCTTCAGCGCTCCTCCCAGGTATCCCAAAGCTTTGCAATAATCATCAGTCAAGTTGGTAGATGCCAGTCTCTTTACAGTTTGATAATCGCCACTCTGAAAAGCTGTTAACGCTTTGTGGTGTAAATCATTTTCTGGCTTTCCTAGTACTTCAAGAATTGCGTTCACAGCTTTCTCAACCTTTTCTTGTGTTAGTTCTGTAGATATAGTTGCTTGCATATTGATCTCCTTTTTTCATGAATTCGCAAGTTGTCGGTAGCGTTCTTGAACTTCCCGAATCGAAAACAAAGTTTCAAACTTTAACCCTGCTGACTGGTACAATTCACCTCCCCCTTGCTCTCTGTCTACCAGTGAAATTACTAAATTTACGGTATAACCTGCATCTTTAAGACGCTCAACTGCTTTTAGAGCAGATTGCCCAGTTGTTACTACATCTTCCAAAACTACTACTTTTGCGCCCTCTGGTAAACTGGAACCTTCTATATAAGCTCTTGTTCCATAACCCTTGGCTTCTTTGCGAATAATCAGCGCTGGGATCGGGCGGTTTTCATAAACTGAAACTATACTCACTGCTGTCACAATTGGGTCAGCCCCCATTGTTAAACCACCTACTGCCTGTGTATCTACAGGTAATAAAGGAAATAGTAACCGTCCGACAGCTAAAGCGCCTTGAGGATGGAGTGTTACCTGTGTCTTATTAACGTAATAAGAACTACGCAGCCCAGAAGAGAGGAGAAAATCACCCTCTTGATAAGCAAGTTGGCAAAATAAATCTAGTAGCTTGTGGCGCAAAGTGGTCAAATCAGAAGTGGTTGCCCAAATATCTGGGTGGGTAATAGTTTCAGTAGGATACGTCATTACAAAACATTAAAAGTTGTGCTACACCAAAGGTTGAACTCATCAGAGTTCTGAACTTCAGCATAAATTAAGATTCGCCCAAAGCAAAAGTTGAGGAGTCACAAACGTGCGTATAAAATTTAAAACCTTTGGTGGTTTATTAGTGTTGCTTGCTGCTGGTATTGCTTTTCCCTCTATTGCATCTGCCCAAACGGCAACACCCAATTCTGAAACTACGAATGATATATTTGAACGAGCTTATTTTCGTCACGATCCCAATTTCTACGAAAATGGCAGCCTCAAGCGTCAACTAGACTCATTTCTCGGATCTGGTTCCGGTTTCGGTGGTTCCTTCCCAGAAAATGAAATTGCCCGCGATGCTAATTTGATTAATACTTTATATCATGATGCCCTGACTCAGCAAGTTGGCAACGATCCTTATATTCGTACTCTTGATTTACCAAATCCTTATGACACATCGCTGATGATGTCTCCTCGCTATAGCAACAAACTCAAAGTAGGAACAGAATTCAGGTTTGAAACTTTACCATCTCGGTAAGATTGGAGAGTAGGGAGTAAAGAAGGTAATAGGGTACAGCTTATAGGGTAAAGATTATTCCCTCTCACCTGTCACCTGTCACCTCTTTTCTAATCCCAATGCCCCATGCCCTTCTATCTAGTAGTTTTTGATGATTCAGTGCGCCCTGCTGGAATCGAACCAGCCTGAAGACGAATTATGAGTTCGTTGCCTCCCCAATCGGCCAAAGGCGCTTATTTTTTGGGTTTTGGGTTGCTACAAGTAAATTTCTTTAACTCTTAGGTCAACCTCATTTGCTAATTTGTAGAGTGAGAAAAATACCTCACGTACTGAGTTTAGCCAATCCCATGAATATAGCACAAATTTACCACGTGTGAATACTGGACAATAGTTTACTAGATTTTTATACTACATAATTTGATCATAGATATAGTGCAAACTAATATTGATTAAGTTCCTTTAAGGATTGAGGTCAAAAGCTTCACTATTCTTAAATAGACCAGCATTCTATTGTGATAGCTTGTCAGCGATGAAAATAAATTCTACTGTACTTCTTACTTTGATTTTGTTAATTCTGATGATGGGAGCAGGTTCTGTGAGCGCGTTTTTGGGCTTTGAACTGGGGAGTTCAGCACTTAAAGGCGTTAGCACACCAGATGGGCGTCCTACAACCAAATTTGCCAGCAATAAGGCAAATAACTTTCAACAGGGAGGGCTGGTGCTATTAAAAGAGGAAGAGGTTCTGAAAATTGTCAAGGCGCGAATTGAGGGTAAGACCAAAGCTGCTAAATCGGAAAAGCCAGAAGAAGATGATGAAGAAACCAATAGCAGCAAGCAGAAGCCAGAGGAAAAACCCCCAGAAGTAGTTGAAGAAAAACCCCTACCAGGTTTTCCGGTTACAGCCCAAAGTCAGGGTGTAACAATGACTGTGCAATCTGCTCGCTACTCTGGTGGTGATTTACTACTGAAAGTGAAAATGCAGAACAAAGGTAAGGATTCTGTGCGCTTCCTGTATAGTTTTTTAGATGTTACCGATGACAAAGGACGAACCCTGAGTGCAAGTACAGAGGGTTTACCAACAGAATTGCCTGTAAATGGGCCAGCATTTTCAGGTACAGTAAGCATTCCTACAGCTTTACTTGATGATGTCAAGAAAATATCACTTGCTCTGACTGATTATCCCGCTCAACAATTGAAGCTAGAGGCATCGAATATTCCTGTAGAAAGGTAGAAAGGGCATTGGGCATTGGGCATTGGGAATTGGTAATTATCTATTATTTTTTACTATTCCCCCTAAATGGAGGGCGTGAGTTTTACACGAGCTTTGGCGGTGAGTGGTTTTCCTAATTTAAGTTTGATAGAGGTGGCGCTGCGGTTGTTGTCAGTGCTACTACTGATTGCCATAAATGCCTTTTTTGTAACGGCCGAGTTTTCAATGGTGAGCGTGCGGCGATCGCGTATTCACCAGCTAGTTAAGGCTGGGGATATTCCAGCGATCGCTGTAGAAATGTTACAACGCAGTATTGACCAACTGCTATCTACCACCCAGTTAGGTATTACCCTCTCTAGTTTGGCACTAGGATGGATTGGCGAAAGTACGATTGTCGTGCTGGTGAATGCCTGGTTAAGATCCTGGCCTTTACCCAGTGGGATGACTACCTTCCTCGCCCATTCCTTATCAATTCCCATTGCCTTTTTCTTGATTGCCTATTTGCAAATTGTGATCGGAGAACTATGTCCCAAATCCTTAGCCATGCTGTACTCAGAAGAGCTAGCGAGGTTTTTGGGGCCTCCGGTAAAAGCGATCGTCCGTTTTTTTGGCCCCTTCATCTGGATTCTTAACCAATCAACTCGTTTTTTATTACGGATTTTTGGCATCCAATACACAGGTCAAGGCTGGCGACCGCCTGTAACTCCCGAAGAATTGCAACTGATCATCTCTACAGAATGGGGGTCTACTGGTTTACAGCGTGCAGAGCGGGAATTACTCAATAATGTCTTCGAGTTTGGGGATGTCATGGCGCAAGATGTGATGATCCCGCGCACCAGTATTATCGCGCTGCCAAAAGATGCTACCTTCCAGACATTACTCAGGGAAATGGCTTCTACTGGTTACTCTCGCTATCCCGTGATTGGTGAATCTTTGGACGATATTCGCGGTATTGTTTATTTTAAAGATTTAGCACAACCTTTGGCTGTAGGAAAGCTCAGTTTAGAAACACAGATCCAACCTTGGATGCGTCCTGCTCAGTTTGTTCCAGAACACACGCCCTTGAGTGAACTTTTGCCCATGATGCAGCAAGAGAAACCCGCTATGGTTATGGTAGTGAATGAATTTGGCGGTACTGTGGGACTCGTGACAATTAAAGATGTGATTGCCGAAATTATTGGTGACCCCAGCGAACCTGAAAGCAGTGAAGACTTACTGATTCAGATGTTAGATAAGCAAAAATTTTTAGTGCAAGCACAAATCAACCTCGAAGACCTCAACGAAGTTCTGCATCTTAATTTGCCCCTGACCAGAGAATACCAAACACTAGGGGGCTTTTTGCTGTATGAGTTACAGAAAATTCCTGCCAAAGGCGAAACCTTTTGTTATCAAAATCTCGAATTCACTGTGATATCGATTGTTGGCCCACGCTTACATCAAATTCAACTGCGACGATTAGAGGAGTTAGGAGTTGAGAGTTAAGAGTTAGGAGTTATAGATTTTAACTCCTCATTCAAGAAGCATACGCCAGTGGATCAACAAGTCCCAATTCGGCAAAAGCTGCTAGCCGTAAGCGACAAGAATCACACACACCACAGGCGACATCTCCACCTGTATAGCAAGACCAAGTTAGTTCCCAAGGAACTCCCAATTGGTTCCCCAGTTGGATGATTTCGGTTTTTTTCAGGTTGATTAGGGGTGCAACAATATTAATTGGTCGTCCCTCACGCCCTTGTTTGGTTCCCAGGCGAAAAACTTCTTGCATTGCTTGGATATAGTCGGGGCGACAATCAGGATATCCTGAGTAATCTAAGGCATTAACGCCGATATAGACACGCTCTGCTGCGATCGCTTCGGCGTAACTAAGAGCAAAGCTTAAAAAGATAGTATTACGAGCCGGAACGTATGTGACAGGAATATTTTCAGACATTTCATCCAGCGATCGCTCCTGGGGTAAATCAATGGCATCATCAGTAAGTGCGGAACCGCCCCATTGTCGTAAGTCAAAATTAACTACCTGATGTTTTGCGATCGCAGCTTTTTGAGCAATACTGAGCGCTGACTGTAACTCTCGTCGATGTCGCTGCTGGTAATCAAAGGAAATAGCATGACATTCACAGCCATCAGCTTGAGCTTTGTACAGAATTGTGGAAGAGTCTAATCCCCCAGATAACAGAATTACAGCTTTCATCTCAGTTGCAAATTTTGGATTTCAAATCACCAAATCAAACCTAACAAGATGCCAGAAAGCAATGCTAGGCGGAATTTATACTTAGTATTACTGAATTTTTTCAAATTAATAAAAAGACATATATTTTTTGTAGAAAGTGCAAAATCCAAAGCAAACCTGAAATATCGATACAAAAGATATTTGGATTACGGGAACCGATCACAAACTTTGAAATTCTTCATAAACATAGGCTCTATGTTACCATCTGGATGGTTTTAGACGGATCGTAACCGGCTTTCGAGTATAAACGCCAACGGCCGTAGCGTCTCTAAATTTGGTGGTTGAGGAGAGAATAATAGTGCAAAATAGCATGTCAGTGGCAGAACCGAATCCATATACACAGCGCAACCAGCCACGACCAATCCGCATAGGCGTGATTGGAGTGGGTAACATGGGACAACACCACGCTCGCGTGCTGAGTTCAATGAAAGATGTTGAACTAGTCGGAGTGGCAGATATTAACGTCGAGCGAGGATTAGAAACTGCCAGCAAGTACAAGGTGCGTTTTTTTGAAGATTACTGTGATCTGCTACCCCTTGTGGAAGCAGTTTGTGTAGCTGTTCCCACCCGTCTGCACTATGCCGTGGGCATCAACTGTCTGTTAGCGGGAATTCATGTTTTGATTGAAAAACCGATCGCAGCTAGTATTTCTGAGGCAGAGTCTTTAGTAAATGCCGCAGCTGAATCTCAGTGTATCCTGCAAGTAGGTCATATTGAGCGTTTTAACCCAGCTTTTAAAGAACTGAGCCAAGTTCTAAAAACAGAGGAATTGCTGGCACTAGAAGCCCACAGGATGAGTCCTTACTCAGATCGAGCAAACGATGTTTCAGTTGTGCTGGATTTAATGATCCATGACATCGACCTACTTCTGGAATTAGCTGCTTCCCCAGTCACAAAATTAACTGCTAGCGGTACTCGCTCCCTAGACTCTGGTTATTTAGATTACGTAACCGCCACCTTGGGCTTTACCAATGGTATTGTTGCTACTCTGACTGCCAGTAAAGTTACTCACCGAAAAATTCGCCGGATTGTCGCCCATTGTAAAAATTCATTTACTGAGGCAGATTTCCTCAAGAATGAAATTTTGATTCACCGACAAACCACTGCTAATTCTCTCACCGACCACCGACAAGTACTTTACAGACAAGATGGTGTAATTGAAAAAGTTTACACCAGCAATATTCAACCACTAAGTGCAGAATTAGAACATTTTGTCAACTGTGTACACGGTGGCAATCAACCCTCAGTAGGTGGTGAACAAGCTCTCAAAGCCCTGAGACTTGCGAGTTTAATTGAGCAGATGGCGCTGGAAGATCGAGTTTGGAATCCCTTAGACTGGCAATCGGAACCAAGGGTACAATCATTGACCCCCACAGTCTAGAAGAAGAGGGGATGAGGGGGATGAGGGGGACAACAAGGTGAAATTTTCTCCCTTCTCTCTCTGTACTACCCCACAGCCCCAACTTCAGCAGAAAACCCTAGAGTATGTTTTTAAATTTGCCATCAAGTCTTTAGATCCTTCCTAGTCCCTTTAAAAAGAAGACTAAGGGGGATCTAAAAAATTAGAAAAAAAAACCTAGTGGTTCGTTTCATTAATTTTGTGAGGTTTGTAGCGAGCAGATAAATCGTTCAATCTCAAAGGCTAGAGATACTTACGAACTTTTATAACTCTCAACATTAATGAAACAGACCCTTAGCTTCCACTTGTCTTACTCTGTTTTTCAGTTGTGATGCCAATTTTGAGTGCAGCCAAATTACCTTGACTCTAGCAAGCGGGGATAATTACCCTTTAAAAAAGCTAAAGCTGAATTTAGTAACAAGACTAGTCCAGCAATTTCAGGAATTGACTTAATGCTTGAATGGATAACTAATACTATCAACTATTTTGGCTATTGGGGAATCGCCCTATTAATGTTTTTAGAGAACCTTTTTCCCCCCATTCCTTCAGAATTGATTATGCCACTGGCTGGATTTACAGCAAGTCCATATCAACCAGGAGGAGCAAAGCTGAATATTATTGGTGTGTTTTTCGCAGGACTTTTGGGTTCTGTATTGGGCGCACTTATTTGGTACTATCCAGGTAAGTTTTTGGGTGAAACTCGTTTGAAAGCTTGGGCTGACAAGTATGGCAAATGGCTGGCTATATCCAGTAAAGATATCACCAAGGCCAAAGAGTGGTTTGACCGACAAGGTAGAACAGCAGTATTAATTGGTCGTCTTGTGCCAGGAATCCGCACCTTGATTTCTGTTCCGGCAGGTATTAGCAATATGCCCTTGCTACCATTTTTGTTTTACACAACATTCGGTAGCGCTGCTTGGGTGGGTTTGCTAACATACTCAGGATACATATTGGGTAGTCAGTATGAACTTGTGGACAAGTACCTTGCTCCTGTATCTAAAATCGTACTTGGCGGTTTGGTTCTAGCATTTGTTTTCTGGATATTCAAGCGCCAGTTAAGACGTACTAGAAGATGAAACACGGACGCTTTTGGTTTGAAAGCAGTGAAAGCAGGGGTTACATCTGGCCAAAATTCGCCTACACTATGCCAAATAATACTAGATATGCGTTGGCAGAGCTTACCAGAGGTATCGCCGGAATTAATTTTTGGCGTATTTCTAGCTACACTTGACGCAACCTAGAATTTCTGGTTGCTCGCATTTTTGTAAGATGAGCATGACAACTTTTTACAGTTAAGTTTGAACTAGGAGCTTTCATGACAGACCAACCTTCCGCCGCTACCCCAATCAATGCTGCTGCTATACCTATGAATAGGCAGCCGTTAGCATCGACTCCCATAAATGCTGTTAATAATAATCCTCCCATTGGCAAGCCAGCCGGTGTTCCGGGAAAAACCATTCTCAGTGTTGATTTAGGAAGAACTTCCACAAAAACTTGTGTGAGTCGTGAACCCGGCAGTGTGGTGTTCGTACCTGCCAACGTCAAGCAGATGTCAATCGAACAAGTACGCGGTGGTGTTTTTGAAGCCAGAGCTACTGACCCCTTAATGGATTTGTGGCTGGAGTATCAAGGAAATGGATATGCTGTTGGTCAACTTGCAGCCGATTTTGGGGCGAATTTAGGAGTCGGACAATCTAAGGTAGAAGCTGCACTGGTAAAAGTTTTAGCAAGTGCTGGTTACTTCAAACTCAGAGATGATATCTCAGTCGTACTGGGTCTGCCTTTTCTTTCCTTAGAGCAATTTGAAAAGGAAAAAGCACAGTTGATTAGCCAAGTAGGTGGCCCTCATGTGTTGAACTTCCGAGGTGAATCTGTATCGCTGAACGTCAGTAAGGTATGGGTCATGCCAGAAGGTTACGGTAGCCTGTTATGGTCTGAAGCTCAACCCAAGAAAAACCCTGGCAGTCCCGATTTTACAAAAATATCGGTGGCAATCGTTGATATTGGACATCAAACCGTCGATCTTTTGATGGTAGATAACTTCCGTTTTGCCAGAGGTGCTTCTAAGAGCGAAGACTTCGGGATGAATAAGTTTTATGAATTGGTGTCTGCCGAAATCGAAGGAGCAGATAGTCAATCTCTAGCACTGATTTCTGCTGTCAACAAACCCAGAGGTGAACGGTATTACCGTCCTAAAGGCGCTAGCAAGCCCACCAACCTAGATGATTTTCTTCCCAACCTCACGGAGATGTTTTCGCGCGAAATTTGTAGCCGTGTGCTAGCCTGGTTGCCAGAACGCGTCACCGATGTAATTCTTACTGGCGGCGGTGGTGAGTTCTTCTGGGACGACGTTCAACGTCTGCTCAAAGAAGCAAAGATTAATGCTCATTTAGCAGCACCTTCCCGACAGGCGAATGCTTTGGGGCAGTATATTTATGGAGAGGCACAATTATCCTCCAATCGCGCTGCTAGGGCATAAAGCTGATGTTCCAATGGTCAAAAAAGGTAGTTAAATCCGTCACGTTCAACCCAGAGCTTGCTGATGAAAGCTTGTTAGCGCAAGTAGAAAGTTATTTGGAAAAACAACCAGACAAGACTTTCAGCGACCTCTGTAAAGAAGCCTTATGGCAATCTTTATGTGTACCGGAACCTGTACAACCTGCTCCACAAACAGCAGTAACAACACCGATTGATCAACAAATCGGTGAACTGCAACGTCAAGTGGCTGGACTTGAGGAACGTTTTTTTGCCAAGGGATCTAATCGTTTGGAGGCGATGGAACATCATCTACTGCAACTTTCTCAACAAGTTGCACAACTGGCGCTCATAGTCAACGATCGATCGTTCATTCCGTCTCCAACTCAATTAGAAGTAGTAAATAATACTTCTTATACTGTTGCTACCCCTCCTCAAGAGGTTGACCCCGTAATCAGTCGCCTTAGTCAGTTTCTCGATGATTTTTAAGGAACAATCAGGTTTGTGAGCTGTTTTTGCTCATGTTAACAATCCTTAATAGTTAATACTATTAAGGATTATTAATGTTTATATATAAAAATATTTGATTATTGAAATTTGTATAGATGGGACGATTGCTCATACTAAATATGAGCATGGCGAACAAAATTTGGGTATAGTGGAGTTTTTGGAGGTAGGTAAGGTTTTAGGTGTTACTCCTTGTGAATTGTTGGGAAAACTATAACAAGTAACTGAAACAGCAGATTTTACCCAATAGTAACTGTGAGTATAAAAAGAGAGATATCTAATAAAAAGATATTTGATTTCGATAGCAAAGAAATCATCTCTTATGCTGAACGAACAGCGACAGATATCACTGACATGTCATGGAATGATTCCGTCAAAACAGTTTTATCTGTTTGTTGTGATTCGCCTACTCTATTTCCAGAAATAAAAAGCTGGAGTTCAAATGAAGATTACATTACCAAGTGGTTAAAAAAGTATTTTGGCGGTTATAATAACCGACCCTCAAAGCGAACTAGTAAGAAGATAGGCACTGTTTCAGACGACATTATTGACACAATTATTTCAGATCGTTTACCTACTCTCAGCACTGGCGCTATTAATCACATAAAGTATGCTCATCGTCTTTGCATGTCGGCAGAAAACATATTAGGTCTACTTTTAGAAGAATATATTGCTGAAAAGTTGTCGTCTTATGGTTGGCATTGCGCTTGGGGTGCGACTATCAATAAAATAGATTTTTGCACCAAGAAAGGTGAGCTATTACAAGTTAAAAACCGTAGTAATTCTGAAAATAGTTCGAGTAGTAGTGTCCGCAAAGGAACTATCATTCGGAAATGGCATAGAGTCAATGCTCAAAATGGAGCTTACTATTGGAAAGAACTGAATCAATTAATAGGATGCTCTCATCTTTCTGAAGAAGACTTTGCTACCTTTGTGAGACAAACTATCGCTGAAAACCCCGCAGCATTGTATGTAGAAGATAGTAAATACTGGCAACAAGTTCAGTCATAAGAGTCCTCAAATAATCAACAAGCTAGGAATTTACTGATTAAATAGCGAAAGCTGTTCAAAGACTGGTATCCCTTTAGGTTTCTCCTGTCTAATTAAACTATGTAAATAGTCACCAATAGCTTTAGCTAAGAGTACAGGTACAGCATTACCTATCTGTCGGTACTTAGAGGCTGTCGAACCATAGAAAATCCATGAGTCTGGAAAGGTTTGAATCCTGGCGCACTCTCGAACACTTAGAGGACGCAGTTCCTCTGGATGACACATATCTGTAGCCTTTTGGTAAGGACTTGTAGTAACAGTAGGAGACGGCTTATCCCAACATAACCTTCTGTAAAACCCTACTTTACCGCCTCCAGATTCGTAAGCGCCTCCCATTGCTTCTTTTCTCAAGTCGTTAGGTAAATCTCTCCAGTTTTGACCACTTTTTAAAAGCTTTAAATATTGAAGACGGTTTTTTGAGTAGGAAGTATACTCCAGTTGTGGATCTTCTAAGTTGATCAGGGCATCTTTAAGAGTGCGCCATTGAGGTAATAAAGAGCCATTTTTACTATGAGTAGGTAAAGGGAATGTAGCTGATTCACCATCTCTTGAACCGATAAAGATTACTCGCGCTCTGTTTTGCGGAACACCGTAATCTGCTGCTTCCATTACTTTATAAATAACTTGATAACCAAGGCGCTTAATTTCTTCTAGAACAATCTCAAGAGCGCTTCCTTGCATTTCATCTAGTTCCAGAGGAAGAGAACCCATTCCTCGTTCCAGATGAGGTCTATGACGAATGGGAGCCGAGAGTAAACCTTTAACATTCTCCATAACAAAAAAGCGTGGCTGCACTTGTTCCACAATACGTATGAAGTCCATAAACAAGCTGCCACGCGGGTCCATAACTGAACCACGTTTTCCTGCTGTGCTGAAAGGTTGACAAGGAGGGCCGCCAGTTATCAAATCTACTTCTCCAATACGTAGGGGTCTACCAAGGTTAATAACATATCCCCCTTCTTCCAAAAGATTTTGAGCAGTGATTTTCTGTATATCTCTTGCTACAGCACTATTTAGGTGAGGTCGGTTGAAAGCTATAGTCTTCGCAGCATCAGGATCTTTCTCAACAACACTTACTACCCGAAAACCTGCCTGTTCTATCCCAATATCTAGTCCACCTGCTCCTGTAAATAAACTGATTGATATTGCCCGATTGTCTATCACTGCTTTTATCCTTACAGCCTTAATCAAATATACGATTTACTGGAACCCTCAAGTCTGCTTCATGCTAACGATAGATACCTGCAATTCTAATAGTGTAAGCTTTTTGAAACAGTATGTTACAAAAATGCTATTCTCTTTTAAATATGGCAGGCGTAGACGGGCTTATCGTTAGACATTGCATTTGTACAATACACAAATTGGCTCACTTTTGTATTGAATATTCTTAGTACATATTATTACTAGATTCTTTTTTTACTCTGCACACTGTATAAATGCTAGAATCCTCAAGTAGACAGTTAGGATACCAAGATGCCAGTTGTAGCTAACTCAATCAAGTTTGGTACAGACGGCTGGCGGGGCGTTATTGGTGACGAGTTTACCTTTGAACGCCTAGCCCTGGTCGCGCCAGTTGCCGCAAAAGTATTATATGATACATATTTTTCTACGGTGGGTAGCCGAACAATAATTGTCGGTTATGATCGCCGATTCATGGCCGAAGATTTTGCTCGTGCTGTTGCCGATACTGTCACCGCTATCGGTTTTGATGTCCTACTGAGCGAAACCTTTGCCCCAACCCCAGCTTATAGTTGGGCAGCAAAACAACTCAATGCTTTAGGAGCGCTGGTAATTACAGCCAGCCATAATCCAGGTGCATATTTAGGCTTAAAAGTCAAGGGTTATTTTGGTGGTTCTGTGCCGCCAGAAGTCACAAAAGAGATAGAAGCGCAATTGTCGGTGGGAGTACCACTAGCAGCTACCCCAGGTAAGCAAGAGAAATTCGATCCTTGGCCCAGTTATACCCAAGCACTAGAAGGTAAAGTTGATATTGCCAAAATTCGAGAAGCGATCGCCTCTGGTAAATTGACGTTATTTGCCGATGTCATGCATGGCGCTGCTGCTGGCGGATTGGCGAGACTATTAGGCAATCAGGTCAAAGAAATCAACAGCAAACGCGACCCCCTATTTGGTGGCGGTGCGCCGGAACCCTTGCCTAAATACCTTTCAAAGCTATTTGAAGTCATCAAAACTCACCGAGAAACCGATGAATCAGGTTTAACGGTGGGGTTGGTATTTGATGGGGACTGCGATCGCATTGCAGCCGTGGATGGAGAAGCCAACTTTTTGAGTTCCCAAGTATTAATCCCGATATTAATCGACCACTTAACCCTGCGACGCGGCTTTAGTGGTGAAATAGTCAAAACTGTTAGTGGTTCTGACTTGATGCCTCTTGTAGCGGCACTACATAACCTCTCAGTATTTGAGACAGCAGTTGGTTATAAATACATCGCTGACAGAATGTTAGCAGCAAAAGTGTTGCTGGGTGGCGAAGAGTCGGGAGGAATCGGCTATGGCAGCCATATTCCCGAACGCGATGCACTGCTGTCAGCATTATACGTTCTAGAGGCGATTGTAGAATCTGGTTTGGATTTAGGTGAGTATTATCGCTACTTGCAGAAACAAACAGGGTTTACCTCAGCTTATGATCGCATTGATTTACCCTTAGCAAGTATGGAAGTGCGATCGCGTCTTTTGCAACAACTGCAAACCCAACCCTTAACAGAAATTGCCGGGTTAGCAGTAATTGATTGTCAAACAATTGACGGCTACAAATATCGTCTAGCTGATAAAAGCTGGTTAATGATTCGGTTTAGCGGTACTGAGCCAGTTTTACGGCTATACTGCGAAGCCCCAACAATTGAGCAAGTGCATCAAACTCTTGCTTGGGCGAAACACTGGGCAGAGTAAAATTAATTATTAGTCATTTGTCCTTGGTAAATGACCAATGACCAATGACTAATGACCAATGACTAATGACCAATGACTAAATTACTTGTAGTAGCTACAGGAAATCCAGGTAAGTTGCGGGAAATGCAAGCTTACCTGGAAAATTCTGGTTGGGAATTAACCCTCAAACCTGAAGAGTTGGAAATTGAAGAGACGGGCGAAACCTTTGCCGCCAACGCTTGTCTAAAAGCTTCACAAATTGCTAAAGCTACGGGAAACTGGGCAATTGCTGATGATTCGGGCTTGCAAGTAGATGCCCTAAATGGCGTACCAGGAGTGTATTCTGCACGTTACGCCAAAACTGACTCAGAACGGATTGCTAGGCTATTGAGGGAATTGGGAAACGAGGTAAATCGACAAGCCCAGTTTGTTTGTGCAGTAGCGATCGCTCGTCCTGATGGTGCGATCGTATTACAATCTGAAGGTATTTGTCGTGGTGAAATTCTCCACACGCCTCGTGGTGATAGTGGTTTCGGCTACGATCCAATTTTTTATGTGCCAGAGTTGCAATTGACCTTTGCTGAGATGACACGGGAGTTGAAGGGGTCAATAAGTCATCGAGGCAAGGCTTTTACAGTTTTACTTCCCCAACTAGACACAGTGCTTATTCCTGAGTCCTGAGTCAGGAGAAGATAAATCACCATTTGGCTTTACTCATTTTAAATTGACTTCAAAATAATTATGTAGAAATTTAAAGAATTGGATGGATTAGAGAAAAGGAAAGCAAAGACATAAGCTTAACCTCTTGTTAATATAGTTTTACCTTGCTTGATTATGGAGAAATATAATAATTTGCAAAGCATTTCAAATTTCCACCATTTTTATAACAAATCAAGCAAGTCTAATTACTATTTAAATCATATAAGAATTTACATATGCTGAAGCTAGCATTGTTAATTGGAGTAAGTAAGTATGAGTCTGGTTTAGCCCCTTTAGTTGCTGCCAATAGGGATGTATAGGCAATGCAGCAAGTGTTGGTAGATCCAGAAATTGGTGGTTTTGATGAAGTAAAACCTCTGATAAATCTTGAGCGACAAGTGATGGAAGAAGCAATCTTTTCCTTGTTTGCAAATCGTGAAAAAGATGACCTTGTACTACTGTATTTCTCTGGACATGGAATTAAAGATGATAGTGGTAATCTTTATTTAGCAAGCTGTAATACCCGCAAAGAGCAAGAAAAGTTGGTTCAGCCAACTGCGGTGGCAGCAAGTTATGTACAGAACACGATGAGTGATAGTCGCTCTAAACGACAGGTGGTGATTCTTGATTGTTGCTTTAGTGGTGCTTTTAGCCAAGGAATGAAGGTTAAAGATGACGGTTTCATACCTATTAAGCAACAATTAGGTGGAGAAGGACGAGCTATTCTTACCTCTTCAACTTCAACTCAGTATTCTTTTGAACATCCAGGATTTGAACTTTCTCTTTATACACATTTTTTAATTGAGGGTTTGAAAACAGGCGTAGCAGATTTAGATAGTGATGGGAACATTTCCATTGATGAACTACATACATATACTAGCCAGAAAGTTCAAGATACTGCTCCTGGAAAAATGAAACCTGAATTTTATCCATTCAAAGAAGGTTACAAAATTTTCTTAGCTAAAGTACGCATTAATGACCCAAAGTTGGAATATCGTAAAGTAGTTGAACGTTATGTCATAAACGGCAAATTTTCTAAATTTACACGTAAGCTGCTAGATTTAAAGAAAGATAATTTAAAAATAACTTTATCCGAAGCCAGAAAAATTGAAAATGAAGTTGTCAAACCTTACCAAGAATATAATGCTAAATTAAAAGAATATAAGGAAATGCTATCAGAAGCAATTCAGCATTTTTATCCTTTAGATAATTCTATTATTGATGATTTTAAGTTAATTCAACAAGACTTTGGACTTAGAGAAAAAGATGCAGTCAGAATTCAACAAAGAATTATTGCTCAACGGGAAGCAGAATTTTTAATATCTTTAGCTACTAGCATTTTGGATAAGCTTGGATTTGAGGAGTATTTCATAAAGAGTAAAGGTATATCCCCTCCATGTGTAGCTTATAAATTCAGGCAACCTAGAGAAGCCAATGAATTTTATCAACTTGTCTTACTTCAACGAAATGATGGTCTAGAAATTTATATTCTTAAAGAGATTTTGAATATTGGTTTATTAAAAATGAAATGTTGGGAATATAACGAATTTACGGGAGAAGCAGACGCTTTAACAAAAGGTGTTTTTTGGATATTACCTAGTAAAACTGATATCTTTTTAGATTCACTTCACCCTGTATATGCAGATTTATTGAAAGGTAAAGTACAAGGTGATTTTTCTTTGAATCGATTTTACCAACATGAATATGGAAATGAAGAATTCACTAAGCCTAAATTTTCCTTAGTTGAATTTCCCTTTGAGATAATCAGTAACAGAAGCGATAGCTATTTAGTAGTTAGTGACACTGAACTTTTTACCAATACTTGGAAAATATCTCTTATATCCCGTGAAGTACTAGAAGAGGTTATTGATTATTTATTCCAGCAAATGACGATACAAGGTTTATTACAGCCACTTCCCAGTCCTATTGGTAACACTGAAAATCCACCTATGAGTAGTTGAACGAATAATGTATGCCAAGGAATCCCATTGAAGCCCGACCCAGCAACTAGATTGCACAGCATTAGTAGGTGAAAATGTAAACTAAAAGAAATAAAGCGTAACTAAGTAAAAAACTCTTGATGCTGTTTCTTACTTTTTTTGTGTCCATTTCAAACTCAATAAAAGGCATTGCTGATTTAAGAAATGAAAGACTATCTCAAAGTTAAGATTTTCGATATATTTCATCCTACTATTCAGCAAGGCCCACCATACTGCCACTCAGTACTCAGTATTTAGTACTCAAACTGCTTCTGTGTTCTTTTCGCCGGTACGAATCCGAATCACTTGCTCAACAGGCGAGATGAAAATTTTACCATCGCCGATTTCACCAGTGCGGGCAGCAGCAATAATTTTATCTACTACCATATCAACTTGATTGTCGTCAACAACGATTTCCACTTTGAGTTTTTGCAGAAACTCAACAGTGTACTCAGAACCGCGATATCGTTCAGTTTGGCCTTTCTGCCGTCCGAACCCCCGGACTTCAGAAACAGTCATGCCGACAATACCTGCGTTAACCAAGGCAATTTTTACCTCATCTAGCTTAAATGGGCGGATGATAGCTTCTACTTTTTTCATCTTCTTGACTCCTGACTTCTACTAGCTTCGTTTATATATCTAACCAGATCCACTGTCGGAAGCTGTAACTAGCAGAGCTTTTCCTAAAAGATATGTAATAATTACCACTTTCTTAAAGTGTAGATGCATTGCCTGATGCTTGAGACATGAGAACCAGCAAGGATTTATTAATTGGACAATCTTTGAGGTTCTAACATAAAGAAATTGCTGTCAACTTAGCATTTTATGTAGCTTTTATAACCTAAAAATAGATAAATTCCGTTATTTAGCAGATATCCTCAAATATTTAGACAGTAATTGCAGAAAAATTGCTCGGTAGCCTAGTTACTGACTGTGGGAGTTTCAAACTAACGTTTCTGATGTTCAAACAAGGGACGCACAACGAAATATCCAGCGCTAAAGGCAGTAAGCATAATTAATAAGATGGTGATAATTAACCACCAGCCATTGAGTCCCTTGACATCTGGCTCAGTAGTGGAATAATAACTTACTTGTTGCTCTTCTATAAAAACTGGTTCTGGTATCGGGAAATTCATTTCCATTACAGGTGTGGAAAAGTTTTGGCGGTGGCTTTTTTCGGGTGGGGCTTTGGGGACAACAGGTGGACGCGGATAGGAAACCTGCTGACGTGGAGGTGCTTGAGTTACTGGCTGTTTGGCGGCGCTTTTTACGCCGCTAGAAGCTTGAGTAGCTTGGTGATAATTAGGCGTAGTATGAAAATCCACAAAATTTTGCAAATGAGAAAAAGACTCAGCAACTTTGATAATTTCTTGACGTAATAGTTGATTTTCTTGTACTAGCTGCTGATTTTGAATGGTGAGTGCATTTAGCCTCGCCTGTGCTGCTTGCAACTCTGTTGATAATTCCCTGTATACAGATAATGGTACAGAGGCAGGGTAGGCTTGAGTAGTCGGTGTTGGCGAATTCCTGTGAACAGAACCTATGGTTGTTCGCATCGGGGGCTTGGTATTAAAAATTAAAGTAATTAGATCGTACAGAGATGCTAACAGAGATAGTCACCCCTGAAACTATGCCCAAGAATAATAGAAAAATACCGAAAGGGCAAAGATTTTTATTTGGGCCTTGGGGATGGAGTACTGAGAAAACTTTTCTCTAGTCCCCATCCCCAATGCCCAGTCTCCAATCTCTAATCACTAGTCTCTAGTCCCTAGTCCCCACAATGGGAAGAAGTGTCCCACAGGACCTTGCCCTTCGCCAATATCTAGGGCGTAAGTGAGTGCGGTAGTCACATATTCCTTTGCCTGTTGCACTGCCTGCCACAAATCTTTTCCTTTAGCTAGATTAGCAGCGATCGCAGCTGATAGTGTACAACCAGTACCGTGGGTATTTTTTGTCTCTACTTGTTGGCAAGTCAAAACTTCCAACTTGTCCCCATCAAACCAGATATCTACGCCACGCAAATCTCCCTGCATACCTCCGCCTTTGACTAAAACAACCTTCGTCTTTAAAGTCTTGTGAATAATTTCAGCAGCAGCTTGCATATCCTCTAAAGAATTAATTTGTAAACCGCTCAAAATTTGAGCTTCATAGCGATTGGGCGTAATCATAACCGCTTTGGGAATCAGGGCATGGCACAGAGTCTTTACAGCATCATCATCAATCAATTGTGCTCCCGTGCGTGACACCATTACTGGGTCAACTACTAAATTATTGATTTGTAAAGCTTCCACTTGCTGGGCAACAGCAAAGATAATTTCCTGATTGAGCAACATTCCCGTTTTGACAGATTGTACGCCAATATCCTCAACTACTGCCTGAATTTGCGCCACAACAGCCTCTGTTGGCATAGCATCAACTCTCTTCACTCCTAGAGTGTTTTGTGCCGTGACGCAGGTTATAGCGCTAGTACCGTGGACACAGTGAAAAGCAAAGGTGCGTAAATCAGCTTGAATTCCTGCACCGCCACCGCTATCTGAACCAGCAATGGTTAAAGCAACGGGTATTCTGGAGTTTATTTGGGTGTTCATATTATGAAGATAAAGTAAGTTGGCATAATCAAACCAAACTATCTCAAACATTGATGAACTAGGTTAAAACCCTCTTCCTTCCAACCTCCTTGCTGATCGCAACCACAAAGATTTGCCACAACCTGACTTGAAAGTGCTGTTAATGGTAGCGGGGCGTTTGCTAAAGAAGCGATCGCTTCTTTAAAAATGTTTTAGAAAAAATTCATAAAATCCTTGCACAAAGCGCTTTACACTCCCATATCACTCTGAAAATTAACAGGACTCCAGCATGATATCTCCATAATTTTTTTGAGAATGTTGTAAAAAATATAACCTTGTTCAGCGTATTCACTGGTTTAAATTCTCTATGTAAAGGTTAGTTTTAATACATGAGTTCACAAGGCTCAGTTACACCGCATACAACAAGTTCGACTAAGTTGTTACATTAGTTCCCTTAAATTAAGGGGTAAACCTACTAAAGTTTCAACCAATTCAACTTTGACCACTCAACAAACGCAGAGATGACAGGAAATGTCTTTGGCTTTGCGCTGCATTGTCTGCGTCCAAATTGGTCGATCACCTTCAATAAAACATTGACGATTGACGGTATTGACATTCCTACTTTAACCATTAACGGTTGATAGAAGAAAAATTTTAAGTTTTACAAAAGTGTTTCTACAATCGACACGATTTTAAGTTGTGATCGGACAACTGTGACTGTTTTTAACAGTGCAGATAGATGACTCATTCAAATAACTACTTAGCAACTGAAGAAAGTTGCTGAAATTGTACTACCAATTTTCCTTACACATATTCGGAGTAAACAAATGGCTGGCACAACATACTACGTTTCTGCAACAGGCAGTGATAAAAATAAAGGCTTAGACGAAGATTCTGCATTTCTCAGCTTGGGTAGAGCCGTGTATGAAATGAAAGCAGGTGACACGCTCTACGTCATGAATGGAAATTATCAAATGAAAGGGGTTACGCTTTTAAACTTGAATGGCTCACCAGATAATTGGACAACAATAAAAGCTTATCCAGGGGCTACGCCGACGATAACAACAACGGGAAGTGGCATTAATATATTGAGTTCATCCTATGTGCGGATTGAAGGACTTGATATAAAAGGCAATCGGGAAAACATCACTCTCGACTATGCCTTGAAAGAGAAGGATAAGCCTAACCCTGACCCCTTGATCAGTAGTAATGGAATTGCTGTTAATGCATGGAAAAACAACGCTGGTGTAAGTGGTACTAATCCTCATCATATTGTCATTACTGGTAACACAATTCGTAACTTTCCAGGTGGAGGCATAGCATTCAGTAATTCAGACTATATAACTGTTGAGAAAAACATTGTGTCTGGAAACGCTTGGTATTCACCTCACGGCAATCAGGGAATAACCTCCCTCAACAGTTTTAATTTTGATAACAATACTACTGACTACAGAATGATTTTTCGAGACAACATTGTCTACGATAACAAAAGTTTAGTTCCATGGAAAGATGGAGGCACTGACAAAATCACTGAGGGACATGGGATTATGCTTGATACTACTGATATCAGCAAAGATAACGTGGCCTATACAGGTAAGGCATTAATTGCAAATAACATTACTTACAACAATGGAGGTGCAGGCATTAATGTTTTCAAAGCTACCAATGTTGATGTTATCAATAACACGGCTTACAAGAATGGCCAGGTTCTAGCAGATTCTGGAGAGATTGGTGTTACTTACTCGGAAAATGTACGTGTCTACAACAACATTTTGTATGCAAGCGACAATCAAAATGCTAACAGAATTAAGTATGACACAAATGTAATTTTCGATCGCAATCTTGTTTATAACTCGAACCAATTCCAAGCTTCAGATAATTTAAACGCTACAGGGTTACAAAATCTTTTGGGTCAAGATCCTCAATTTGTTGATCCAGACAAAGGGAATTTTGCACTCAGACCTGGAAGTGTTGCGGTTGATGGTGGTTCCAATGCCTTCAATAGCATCACTAAGAAGACTCCTCAAGATGGTGATGGTAATGGCAGTACAGTCATTGATATTGGTGCATACGAAGCTCCCCGCAACCCTACCAAAACCCCAGAAATTCAAGTTCTCAATGGCAATATTGACATTATAGATGGCAACACCGCCATTAATTTTGGCGAGACTCTTGTTGGTGAACCCTTGACTAAAACCTTTACCATCAAGAACATCGGTATAGCTGCACTCAAGCTGAGTAATCTTAAACTTCCCGACGGATTTAGTTTGGTTGGAACTCTTCCAACGAGTGTGGCTGTTAATGCTTCCACCACCATATCGGTGGCACTCAACCCCACTACACCCGGCATTTATAGTGGCAGCCTCAGTTTAAACAACAACGATATTAATGAAAGCCCCTTTGACTTTGCTATTAGTGGCACAGTTACTACCCCGGAAATTCAAGTTCTCAATGGCACTGTTAACATTACAGATGGCAACACCACCGCCATTAACTTTGGTGAAACGACTGTTGGGGATACCTTAACCAAAACCTTTACCATCAAGAACACCGGTACAGGCGCACTCAAGCTGAGTAAACTTGATCTTCCAGATGGATTTAGTTTGGTTGGAACTCTTCCAACGAGTGTGGCTGCCAATGCTTCTACTACCATATCGGTGGCACTTAACCCCACTACAGACGGCAGCTATAGTGGCAGCTTCAGTTTAAACAACAACGATATTAATGAAAGCACCTTTGACTTTGCCATTAATGGCACAGTCAAACGCGCTCCTGCCCCAGGAATTCAAGTTCTCAATGGTACTAACTCCAATGACACCTTTATTATCCAACGAGGCGATGGCAATTACAGCATCACCAACTTTGGTGGTGTCGGTACTGGCTCAAACCCTCCGGCTACGGTGGTTGCCAAGATAGACACCTTGCAATTTATTGGGACTGAGTTGACTGCGAGAAATCTGCAATTAACTCAAAATGGCAACAATTTAGATGTCACCTTTGGAAATGTGGGTAATACCAAAGTAACTCTGCAAAACCTTAAGTTAGAAAACTTAGACAACTTAGCCGCATCGACAACAAGACCTGCCATCGGCAATATCATCTTTGATGGAGAAGACACTGTTACTAAAAGCTTTGATGTGATTAGTGCCAACTCCACTCAAACGTATATTTCCACTGCAAACTGCGTCACTTTCCTCAATGACTTGAACAATAACATCAGCGGTTTTTACAATTCCAACGACGTGATTAATGGTCAAGGGGGTAATGATACCATCAATGGCAGCGGTGGTGACGATCTACTGCGGGGTGGTACTGGCAACGATCTTCTGATTGGTGGACAAGGCAATGATACTCTTGTGGGTGGTATCGGTGCTGACTCTTTCCTCTACGACACCGATGCTATCTTTAATACTGCTGTTGTGGGTATTGATACTATCGCTGACTTCAATCGCTCTCAAGGTGATAAGATTGTCCTCGATAAGACTACCTTTAGTGCTATTACTTCTGATGTGGGAACAGGTTTTAGTAACGCCAGTGATTTTCAAATCACCAGTTCAGGAGCACTTAGCAATGCTGAAATTGTTTACGACCGTATGACTGGGCAGTTATTTTACAATCAAAATGGTAGCGATGCTGGTTTCGGCAGTGGTGGTCAATTTGCACAACTTACTGGTATGCCTTCTCTTACTGCCTCTGATTTCATCATTCAAGCATAGGTGGGTCGGGTCAACTGAGTGGAAGTGTAATCCAAACATGAATCGAGTTTAAGGCGGCTTTCAATTAGATAGACCACACCTATAGGAGCACAACATCTAGTGAAAAAGAATGTAGAGATGTAGCCGTGCTACGTCTCTACGAGAGTTTTGGATAACGTATATTTAATTTATGGAGATGTTGAATAAATTAGTAGTCAAGTAAAAGCCATTGAAAAAACATCTTTTTAATAAAAATGTCGTTGCCCATGAATAATATCACTACTAGCGATCTAACTTTTTGACCAGAAATAGCCGTATTATTTGTCACTTATAGTTTTAATATAACTACTGCTGTGGTTGCGATCGCAAGTCTTGTAATACTCCCTGCAAAAACTTACCCCATTCTGCTGCCAAAGGGATTTCTGTAAACGGAACCCGCACTGAGTTACTAGATTCGGAAAATAGAAATTCTAATTCTATAGAGCGACCTTTCTGCGGTGGATTATTTACATCTACTGATTTGTCATCTACTAAAAGCTGGATTTGTTTGATATCAAGCAAGGAGAATGTTTCTAGTTTAATAGGCCCTTGAGGCGTGGGTTTTCCCCAAGTGATATTGTTGTCTTTTTGACCTAATACAGCATAAATATCATACTTGGCCCGTTCAAATTGCTCTGCCCAAGTGCGATAGGCTTCGACTTTTTGATACTCCTTCGAGCCTTGCCAAGCCAACCAGAAAAACATTACTAACAGCGGCAACCACAAAAGACCACGTTCCATCGTTTAAAAAAATCCTCAGTTCTGAATAAAACTTGTAACTAAAAGTGCAAAATCTACCAACAAGGGGTGCAGATAAGTTATGGTATGAGCAAACTGGCAAAAAGCGGTGATGAGTTAATATGAGAAAACTTATATTATTGTGCTTGTTTGTCATTGGGCTGGGAGCTGCTATATTTGGTTTCCTGAATTTTCAGGGATTGGCAGCTAAAGGAGAGTTTGAGACGATTTTGCTTGATTTTCGGGAAGATATTCCATCACTTGTAGTGGAACAGAACCTGCAAGCGATCGCCAAACAATACAACGTTACACCCCAATTAGACAACAAGTTTTCCAAAAAAGATAATGTGTATATTATCAAGGGCGATCGCCAACGGCTCCAACAACTGAAAAAATCTCAGTTTGCCCAAGCTACAGAATTCATTGAACCAAACTATATCTACAGCAAGATTCCACAACCAGGTAAAGCCGCTTGGTTAGGAGAATTTTTGCGACCCCAAGAAGATGAAGAAGCAAGTCCTTCATTAATTGGTCCCAATGACCAATATTACAGCAAGCAGTGGAACTTGCACAAAATCGGTATTGAAGGCGCATGGAGTCAAACCAAAGGCAGTGGCATTACAGTCGCAGTTATTGACACTGGAATTACCAAGGTTCTCGACTTGCATGAGACAAAATTCGTCAAGGGCTATGATTTTGTTAACGACAGAGAAGAAGCCACAGACGATAATGGTCACGGTACCCATGTTGCCGGAACTATTGCTCAAGCCACAAATAACAAATATGGCGTCGCTGGAATTGCCTACGAAGCCAGTCTGATGCCGCTGAAGGTACTCAGTTCATTTGGTGGCGGTACAGTTGCCGATATTGCCGAAGCGATTAAATTTGCTGCTGATAAAGGCGCAGATGTGATTAATATGAGCTTAGGCGGTGGCGGTGAAAGCAAGTTGATGAAAGATGCGATCGAGTATGCCCATAGAAAAGGTGTAGTTATTGTTGCCGCAGCCGGAAATGAAAACACCAATGGAGCAAGCTATCCAGCCCGCTATCCCTATGTCATCGGCGTTTCGGCAATTGGCCCAGATGGCGAAAGAGCGCCCTATTCTAACTTTGGTGCAGGGGTAGATATATCTGCTCCTGGTGGTAGTGAGGCTGGTAAGATTCTCCAAGAAACTATCGATGAAAATGGCGAAGGCATATTTCTGGGTTTCCAGGGTACAAGTATGGCTTCTCCCCACGTTGCTGGTGTTGTAGCATTAATTAAAGCTGCTGGCATCAAAGAACCAGATGAAGTTTTAAAAGTCCTCAAGCAATCGGCACGAGTTATCCAGGATGATGGTTTGAACTATTATGGCGCTGGACAACTCAATGCAGAAGCAGCAGTCAAACTAGCCTTTAGCGGGCAAATCAGTTTCCCAGATTTCTTTCGGTGGTTACGGGATAGCGGCTATCTTAACCCCGGCTTTTGGATTGATGGTGGTGCGATCGCACTGTTACCCAAGGTTTTAATGGTAGTTGGTTCCTATCTGCTAGCTTGGTTTTTACGCGTTTACTTCCCCTTCGCTTGGAGTTGGTCTTTATCCAGTGGACTAATTGCCGGTAGTTCTGGGTTATTCTTCCTCAAGGGAATCTATATTTTTGATCTTCCTCAATGGCCTTTCCGGGTTTTGGGCAGTTCAATTCCCGAATTAGGCAATACCCTCCAGGGAACTGATGCATTAAATCCTCTATTTGCCAGTGTACTAATTCCCATTGTGTTGATGGCATTGCTGCTGGGACATCCTAGTTGGAAATGGTTTGCCATTGGTTCAACTTTAGGTATAGCAGCGTGCTTAACTACAAGTGCGTTTTTCGAGCCGACAGTTTGGGGATTGGGAAGTGGTCACTTAGCACGCCTCTTCCTCATTGCTAATGCCCTAATCTGTTATGGACTTGTTCGTTTAGCATTGAAAAACGAAGAGAAAATTGCGTAAACGGGGAGTGGGGAGTGGGAAAGAATTTTTAATAACTCCCTACTCCTAACTCCTAACAGACGCGATTAATCGCGTCTCTACTCCTAACTTTTAACTCCCCCACTCAGCACTGTTATGAGCATCACACTTACAGGTACAGTCGAACGTCGTGATATTGGTACAGGCGCATGGGCGTTAGTTACAGAAGAGGGCGTTACTTACGAAATCCTCAGAGGGGCTGACAAAGACTTACTCAAAGCCGGACAAAAAGCAAAAGTTAAAGGACAGGTGCGTGAAGATATTATGACAACTGCCATGATTGGCCCTGCCTTAGAGGTCAAATCTTTTGAGGTAATTAGTTCTGATTAGCTGTGGAATTCAAAACTTCTTGCAGACGGCTTCTAAACTCCCCTTTGGGATGACCTCCTTTTACTTCACCAACAATCTGAAATTCCCCCTCTGGAGAATTGCAGATGATGTAAGTAGGCCATCCCATTTCTGATTTATCGGGATATTGAGTCAATAAAATCTTGCGATACTTGCGGTAAGCAGTCGTATCTTGCATTTTTACATCAATAAATTCTAAACCCAGTTCTTCAGCCACCTTTTTGTCATAAAAAGACATTTTGTGGCAGATGCCGCATTCTTCTGAAGAGAACTTAATTACAGCTAAACTCATGGGTTGGCTACTCTTTGATTATAAACAAAGTTTTTTAGCATAATGCCATGAAATATTACCATATAGCTGGTCATTAGTGTCAATCTAAGGCTGAAACCCCGAACCAGTATTTTTTCCTTTTTCCCTAATAGTAGTCTGTCAAGTTTAAATTGATGGATTCATCGGTGACAAAACAGTGCGATATTTACGACGGGCTACGTCTACGCCAAAATATCAAGTAGGATGTGTTTATCAGTCCAAATCTATTCACTGTCTGGATTTAGGCTTGCATTTAACGTACCAAAATCAAAATTTAAAAAAAAATAAGGTGCGTCATCTATCTTCATAACGCACCATCTATTAGCAATTGCAGATTAATAAATTCACATTCCTTATTCTTCTGGCTCTAAATCGACTTCTTCCTCTTCATCTTCTTCACTGGCTTTAGCTACGGAGTTAGCAGAAACAACAGCGCCTTTATCTAGCTTTTCACGCACCAGTTTCTTAATTTCTTCAGCAAATTCAGGCTTTTCTTCTAGATACTTAATGGCGTTGTCTCGTCCTTGGGAGATATTATCACCGTTGTAACTATACCAAGCTCCTTTGCGGATAATTATACCAGTTTCTTCTGCTAAGTCAACAACACAACCCAAGGTAGAAATACCTTTGCCAAAAATAATATCAAATTCCGCTATTCTAAAAGGCGGCGCTACTTTATTTTTGGCGACTTTGACCTTAACGCGATTACCATATTCGTCTGTACCTTTTTTCAAGGTTTGAATTCGGCGAATATCCAAGCGCACCGAAGCATAAAATTTCAATGCGTTACCACCAGTGGTAGTTTCTGGGCTACCGTAAGTAACACCGATTTTTTGCCGCAACTGGTTGATGAAAACTACGGTACAACCAGATTTACCAATATTCCCAGTAATTTTACGTAGGGCTTGGCTCATTAATCGCGCTTGCAAACCTACGTGAGCATCACCCATATCGCCTTCAATTTCAGCACGGGGAACCAGTGCTGCTACTGAGTCAATGACTACAATATCAACCGCAGCAGAGCGCACAAGCTGATCGACAATTTCCAAAGCTGATTCGCCAGTGTCAGGTTGGGAAATCAGCAAATTGTCAATATCTACACCCAATGCCGCAGCATAGGTAGGGTCTAGGGCGTGTTCAGCATCAACGAAGGCAGCAATACCGCCATTTCTTTGCACTTCAGCGAGCGCGTGTAGCGCTACTGTAGTCTTACCGGAACTTTCCGGCCCATAAATTTCTATTACCCGACCCTTGGGTAAACCACCACCCAATGCTAAATCTAGGGTAAGCGCCCCACTGGAAATCGTTTCCACCCGCATCCGGGTAGCATCGCCCAGGCGCATGATTGCTCCTTTACCAAAGCTGCGCTCAATCTGGTTAAGCACCATAGTCAGCGCTTTTTGCTTGCCTGAAGTATCGGTGTTGATAGCCATTCCTGCCTCTAATGCCTCTAAATATATGGTTTTAAGGAGTGTTGCTCTGGGAGTTGGAGTAGAACAGATATACTATTTTAACCAGAAAATTCTGGAATAGGACTTCTCAAATCAAAAAAAGGGTGTAACAAGATCGTAACTCGATCGCTACCGGATTAGGGTAGTCTTGCACAATGATACCAATTTGCATTCAGAGATAGCTTTTTTTGGCTGAGTAAGCAAGGGGTTTTCAACAAAAAATTATCTAAACAACACACGAAACGGTAATCAGCATATCATCGATAGGACAGGGACATCATCGGGTAAAGGGGAGATGTAGACGGCTTCTAGAGTGGTGGGAACAAAGTCAAGTGAGAGTCAGTGATGAAGATTGTTCAAGAAGTTTCTTTAATCAGTGTTGGAAGTTTTGAAGAATCAAGCGATTGGTGTATCATACGCACTGAAATTCGTGATGCTATCTCTTTAATTGTCTATCCTCCCGGTACATCAAGCTTTACAATTAATCCAACAAAGCATGGTAATGGTGTCAAGCCAATTAAAGAAGCTTGCATGATTGCGTTGAAAGATCAGTTTGGATGGAGACTTGAAACTCGAATTAACTATGCAACTAAATCACCAGGAAAGGTTGATGCAACAAAGGTCATTGACAATTATCTTTTCGCTTTTGAGTGGGAAACTGGTAATATTTCCTCAAGCCATTGAGCAGTCAATAAAATGGTTCTCGGATTACTACGTGGTATTTTTTTAGGTGCTGCGTTGGTACTCCCTAGCAGGAAACTTTATCCTTACCTAACGGATCGAATTGGTAACTACGAAGAGTTAGAGCCATACTTTGATGTTTGGCGGGCAGTTCAAATCCAAGAGGGTTTTCTTGCAATCTTTGTAATTGAACACGATCGCGTAGATAGCAATGTCCCAACACTTACTAAAGGTACTGATGGTCGTGCCTTGGTCTGAAGTTTCTTGCATACATAGCTATGTAGAATAAGGAATTGGAAGTTGTAACGCAGTTGTGCTTTGTTTTAATTTCTTGCTTCCCCTTGCCGATTCCCATTGTTCTATAATGCCATTAGCCAGATCAGTCAATCGTTCTAGTGCTGGATGTGTATCCCCAATTTCTGAGCCAATCCAGTAACGTTGTAGCTTTTCTGCTGCGTAAAATGTCGTGCCAGAGCCTCCAAATGGATCAACCACAATTTGCCCTGGATTAGATGCCATTGCAATAATTCGCTCTAGCATAATCGGAGCAAGTTCGTTGGGAACTCGTTTTTTGTGCCGACGATGCCGAACTGGTGGAATATCAGTCCATATTTCCTCTGTCAATGTCCATAAAATATCAGTAGAGTCGGCTTCAGAAGCATCTTCCCAAACGTCTTCTGGCGCATCCCAAACATCCATTAAGTTGATACCTTTCTCATTAAGTTTTTTGCGATGCCCACCATAGTCACGAATTTCTCCACCGCAATGCCGACAAACTTGAATGGGTGTGTAGACTTTATTGAAGACTGCTGGTTCTCCTTTGGTGTAGTAAATTAGTCCGTAGTGAGCAGGAGACATCTTCTTACCTCTGGGAAAAGCTTTTGGCATTCTGCAAGCAATCCAATGCCGGAACCACATTTCTTGTTTATTAAGGTATGCACCATACTCTATGCACCATTTGGGCAAGTTGAATACAAATAGACTTCCACCGGGTTTAAGCACTCGAATGCTCTCACTAAGCCACTGTTGCGACCATATTAAGTATTTATCAGCCTCCATCTGATCGCTTACACCTTCACCATATTCTTTACTAAGGTTAAAAGGTGGGTCAGCAAATACCAGATCCACAGACTCATTAGGCAATGCTGAAAGGAGTTTAACACAATCTCCCTGATAGAGAATTCCATACTCACTCTTATAAATCTGTTGCAATCCTTGTTGAGTTGCAACTTCAGTAGCAATCAGTTGAAAAGGGAGCATATTTAATCTTTAGTATTTTATTATAGCTTGAGTTTACGACTTCTATTGTCAATTGTCAATAGAATTATTCTGAGATGTTGTACTACGAGGTTGATAAGGTTTTCCAGTAGGCTGATTCTTATATCTCTCTACTTCAGCAACTTCCATATAGTAATAACGCCCAAGTTTGCAAGCTATAATCTGACCATTCTTAATTAAGTCATGTACTCGCTGACGGGTTATACCAAGTAATTTGGCAGTTTGAGCTACAGAGACTAATTCAGAACTGTTGTTAGAAGCAGAGTCTGTCATACGTATTTTCTCGATTAAGATTTACTAGAAGTGATTTTAGTCGGTAAGCGCAATGATGATGTCTACAAAACATTAAAGTAAAGCATTTACTAGCATAAACTTCCGTTTTCATCAAAATGCTAAAATCGCTCTAGCACAAATGCTTTCAGGCATCTTTGATGACTTTCGACCTTTCCGACTCTCTGATTCTCGATACAGCGCTTTCAGTATCTGGATTAACTGACTATATCCGCTTGCTGTTAGAGCAAGATAAACAATTACGGCAAGTTTGGGTAACTGGTGAAGTCTCTAGTGCTAACCACCATCGCAGTGGGTTATTTTTCACGCTGCAAGATCCCGATCGCACTGCCGGAATTAAGTGTGTAGTATGGAATAGCCAATTGCCAAAACTCGCTCAGATACCCGTTCCTGGTGAGCAGATAATTATTTTGGGCAGTATTCGCGTCTATCCACAACGGGGAGAGTATCAGCTATCAGTTTGGCAGACTCTACCTGCTGGTGTTGGTTTACAGGCGCTGCGCTATCAACAATTAAAAAATCGCTTGCTGGCTGAAGGTTTGTTCGACGCGCAAAGAAAGCGATCGCTCCCCACTCATCCCCAAACGATCGCTGTCATCACTTCCCCAACGGCTGCTGCTTGGGGTGATATTCAAAAAACCCTCAAACAAAGGTATCCAGGTTTACACGTTTTATTTTCTCCGGCTACAGTACAAGGTGAGCAAGCGCCAGAATCTATCGTTAAGGCAATTGAGCGGGTGGAAAGAGATGGACGCGCCGAAGTGCTAATTTTATCGCGGGGTGGTGGTGCCGTGGAAGAGTTGGCTTGTTTTAATGATGAACGAGTGGTGCGATCGCTTGCTAGTTGTTCTATTCCTGTAATTACTGGTATCGGCCATCAACGAGATGAGTCTTTAGCAGATTTAGTTGCAGATATCTGTGTGCATACACCCACTGCGGCAGCAGAAATGGTTGTACCAGCACTTTCAGAGTTGTATAGTGAGCATCGCCAGCGAGTTGTCGCTTTACATGAGGCGGTGCATGACTTTAGAGAAAATGCTGAGAGTAAACTGCAAGTATTACGGAACCGTTTGCGACGTTTGCGGTTAGATCGGCAAGTGCAGCAGGAAGTGGAAAAGCTAGCTTGGAAGCGTCAGCATTTGGTACAAATTACGACGGGGCAATCGCAGCAAGCAACGCAGCATTTAGAATTATTGCGGCAGAAGTTGGCTAGTCTTGACCCGAAAGCGGTGTTACAGCGTGGTTATGCGGTGGTGAGAAGGGAAGATGGAGCGATCGCTCGTTCGGCAACGGAGTTGGTTGTGGGGCAAGAGTTAATGATTCAATTGGGGCAAGGTGGGGTTAAAGTGAAGGTTATGGAAATAAACGAACCGCAGAGGCGCAGAGGACGCAGAGAGGTTAATGGTTAAACGTAAGAGTGCTTCTAGTTCTGAGGAAGGTTGGAATTATGAGGCGAAGGTTGCTGAAATAGAGGGAATTATTACTCGCATTGAGGCAGGTGAGTTGGAATTAGAAGCTGTGTTTGACCAATTTGCAACTGCTGTGGAGTATTTGCGTCAGTGCGAAGGTTTTTTGCAACAGCGACAACAGCAGGTAGATTTGTTGATTGAAACATTAAGCCAAGAGTAGAAGCTGGAAAATCTAGTTTGAGTCTAGGCTAGTGTGAACACAGGAGTTTGCTTTTAAGTAAGGTACAAAATGCCGGACTCAAAATCTCAGATTTAAAGAGTTTCTGCCTTTTTTAAGCCGGAGTTCTGATGAGGAGTTGGATAAATAGAGAATGACTGATGAGATCATTGATTTGACAAACTGCGATCGCGAACCGATCCACATTCCAAGTTTGATCCAGCCTCACGGGATTTTACTGGTTTTGCAAGATCCCACCCTGGAAATCCTTCAGGTGAGCAGCAACACTCAGGAAGTCGTTGGCCGTCAACCTGATGAATTGCTGGGCAAGCCGCTGTCAGATTTACTCGATGCCAAGCATATTCAGCTGATTCAACAATGTCTCGCAGAGGATTTTGAGAGCGTCAATCCCCTCAATTTATCTATCAAATCTCTGAATAAATTAATTTATTTTGATGGCATTGTACATCATTTAGATACTATTATTATTCTGGAATTAGAGCCGAAAAAAGCGAAGGACAAAACAGGCTTTTTTGACTTCTATCAACAGGTAAGAGGAACCATTACCTGTATTCAGAAAGCAGCAACGCTGCTAAAAATGTGCCAGATTGTGGTAACAGAAGTTCGGAGAATCACTGGCTTTGATCGCGTCATGGTCTATCGATTCGATCAAGAAGGAGCAGGCAGCGTCATTGCTGAAGACACCAATCAAAAAACGCCCTATTTGGATTTACACTATCCGGCCTCTGACATTCCCAAGCAAGCCAGACAGCTATACACCCTCAACTGGCTGCGGCTGATTCCAGATGCCAGCTACCAGCCTGTTACCTTAATTCCAGCAAACAATCCTTTAACAAATCAACCGCTCGATCTCAGTCTCTCGGTGTTGCGGAGTGTTTCTCCATTACATCTAGAGTACCTGCAAAATATGGGTGTGACCGCCTCCATGTCTATTTCTCTGATGCACGAGCAAAAGCTTTGGGGATTGATTGCCTGTCACCATTCGTCACCCAAATATATTTCTTACAATATCCGTACCATCTGCGAGTTCATTGGACAGGTGATGTCTGTGGAACTGGCAAATAAAGAAGCGAGTGAAGATATTGATTACAAAAGTCAATTAAAGTCATTACAAACTCAATTTGTGGAAGGGTTGTCTCAGGCTGAGTATTTCCTGGATGGCATGGTACAACTGAAATCTCAATTACTGAATCTGGTCAGCGCCACAGGAGCGGTAATATGTAGTGGCGACCAGTATATTCAAGTGGGTAAAACGCCATCGGAGTCAGAGGTTCAAGCCTTACTTGATTGGATTAAACCTCAACTGCATCATAACTTGTTTGAGACGCGATCGCTCACGAAAAATTATCCTGCTGCCGAGTCATTTAAAGCGATCGCCAGTGGTGTTTTAGTCCTAGAAATTTCTAGAGTTCATCACAATTATATTATTTGGTTTCGTCCAGAGGTAATTCAAACAGTGAATTGGGGCGGCAACCCCAACAAGCCTGTGGAAGTTTTGTCAAATGGCAGTTTAAGAATGTCTCCTCGCAAATCCTTTGAATTATGGCAAGAAACGATGCAAGGGTGTGCCTTACCTTGGAAACCTTGCGAAGTTGAAGCGGTTGCTGAACTGCGAAGCCTGGTTGTGGGTATTGTGTTGCGGCAGGCAGACAAACTGGCATTGATGAATTTTGAATTACAACGGAGTAACGAAGAACTCGATTCCTTCGCCTACGTTGCCTCCCATGACCTGAAGGAACCGCTGCGGGGCATTCACAACTATGCTAACTTCTTAATGGAGGACTATGCAGAGGTACTGAATAACGATGGGGTTGCAAAACTCCAAACCTTAGTGCGGTTGACGCAGCGAATGGAAGACTTGATCAATTCGCTCCTCTATTTCTCCCGGTTGGGACGCGCCGAACTGATCCGACAACCAGTGAATCTGAATCAGTTAGTGCAGCAGGTAATCACCACCTTGACCATTACCCGACCACAAAGCGAAGTCGAGTTTCGCATTCTTCAACCCTTTAAGAGCGTTCAATGCGATCGCGCTCAGATCATTGAACTCTTCACCAACCTGATTAGCAACGCTATTAAGTACAATGATAAACCCCAAAAGTGGGTCGAAATTGGTTTCATCGAAGGAAATGGGGAAACAAAAGTTGCTTCTACTTCTGTAACTTTCTACGTTCGTGATAACGGCATTGGCATCCCCGAAAAACATCTTGACAAAATCTTTCAGATATTCCGCCGCTTACATGGACGGGATGACTTTGGCGGTGGGACTGGGGTAGGGTTAACCATTGCTCGCAAAATCGTGGAACGGCATGGTGGTAGAATCTGGGTGGAATCTACCCCAACTCTTGGCAGTACGTTTTATTTCACCCTGTCAGCGGAGGCTAACACATGACTAGCTTCTCAGCTTCTCCTGTCAAGCAAACGCCATTGCTTTTAATTGTGGAAGACAGCAACGAAGATTTTGAGGTACTGCAACGATTTCTAAAACGCTCTAGCATTGTGGTTCCCATTCAACGGTGTATAGATGGAGAACAAGCGTTGGCGTTTCTTTATCGGACTGGCAACTATATTGATCGCAAAAGTGCGCCCCGCCCCGGCTTGATTATGCTTGACTTGAACCTGCCCGGAACCGATGGACGAGAAGTATTGCGCCGGATTAAACAGGATGACAACTTAAACATGATTCCAGTCGTAGTGTTTACTACCTCTAATAATCCCAAAGATATTGAAGTATGCTATCGATATGGAGTCAACAGCTACATCGTTAAACCAATCAATTTCGCTCAACTGAAACGAGATATTCAGATGCTGGTAGAGTATTGGTTTGAAGTGACGACACTGCCCGATTCCCCGAAGGATTAGTTATGAGTCAGAGATCGCGCATTGTCTTAATTGTCGATGATTCGCCAGAAGATCGAGAACTCTATCGGCGGTGTTTGCTGCGCGATCGTGAGTATTCCTATACATTTTTGGAAGCAACCTTGGGGCGGCAAGGACTAGAACTTTGGCAGCAGTATCAGCCCGATGTTGTGTTGGTTGATTATCGACTGCCCGATCTGGACGGACTGGAATTTATCGCTCAATTGCAACCCCTGAACCAACAGCCGTGCTTACCTGTGATTGTCATCACGGGGCAGGGCAATGAAGCGATCGCAATTAAGGCGATGAAAGCGGGCGCACAAGATTATCTTGTCAAAGAGCAAATTACCCCAGAAGGGCTGCAAATATCAGTCAATGGGGCAATTGAAACAATGCAGTTACGCACCCAACTGCAACAGCGTATTGAACGAGAGCGCGTAGTCTCACATATTACCCAGAAAATTCACCAATCGCTAAATCTAGATGAAATTCTTCAGACAACTGTAACCGAAGTGCGAGAATTTCTGCACACCGATCGCATTTTGGTTTTTCAGTTAAAACCTGATGGGAATGGGACAGTAGTAGCAGAATCGGTTGGGGCAGAATGGCGATCGCTGCTCTTTTCGACGATCCATGATCCCTGCCTCGCAAAGAACTACCTTGCATGGAATCGGCCGCAAACTCTCAGCTATGATCCCGCTTTTGTCAAGAATTATATCGAACGTTATCGTCAGGGTTGTGTAACCGCGATATCTGATATTCAGAATAGCAATATTGACCCATGCCACGTTGAATTGTTGGCTCAGTTTCAAGTGAAAGCTAATCTGGTCGTGCCAATTCTGCAAGACAACCAATTTTGGGGATTGCTAATTGTTCATCATTGTGCATCCCCTCGCGTGTGGCAACCCTTAGAGATTGACTTGCTCAAAGACCTGGCAATTCAGCTAAGTATCGCGTTGCGACAGGCAGAACTGTATCAGCAGGCACAGCATGAACTAAGGGAACGCCAACAAGTAGAAGCAAAATTGCACCAGAACGAAGAACGGTTGCAATTGGCACTCTCAGCTTCTGGTATGGGAACCTGGAACTGGAACATCCAAACGGGAAAAATTTCCTGGTCAGATAACCTGGAAGCCTTATTTGGAATGCAACCAGGAGAATTTGACGGTTCATTCGAGATGTTTGCCGCGCGGTTGCACCTTGACGATCGCGATCGTGTACTAGCAGCCGTAGATCGTGCTGTTGCCACCAAAGAAGACTATAACATTGAATTTCGGGTAGTATATCCCAACGGTACAATTCGGTGGGCACTGAGCCAGGGCAAGGTGTTCTACGACCAACACGGACAACCAATTCAGATGGCGGGTATCGATCTAGATATTACCGAAGGCAAACAGTCAGCTGAAACTCTGCGCGATAGTGAAGAACGTTTCCGGCAGCTTGCAGAAAACATTGATGCGGTATTCTGGATCAGAGAAGTGCCTGAAAACCGAGTCAGCTATGTCAGTCCCGCCTACCAACGCCTGTGGGGATTGAACCCACAGGAATTGTATCAAGGACAACAAGCATGGATTACTCGTATCCACCCAGAGGATCGAGAATCGACTGAGAGAGCGTTTCAGGAAAAAGCTGTCGCAGGTAAATTTGATCAGGAATATCGGATTATTTTACCCGATGGTAGTATTCGCTGGGTAAGAGATCGCTGCTTTCCACTTCGAGATGAAACAGGAGAGATTTATTGGTTTGCAGGTATTGCCGAAGACATCAGCGATGTCTACGACGAGCTTCGCTTACGCAAGCAGGCAGAGCGAGCCATGCGAGACAGTGAAGAACGCCTGCAAATGGCGCTGGAAGGTTCTGGTAGCGGTCTATGGGATTGGAACATTGTTACCAATGAAGATTATTTAAGTTCACGATGGCTGGAAATGCTGGGATATGAGCAAGGAGAATTACCTGGGAACTTTAGCAGTTGGGAGCGACTGATTCATCCTGACGATAAAGTTTGGGTAATGGAACGGTTGAATGCTCATCTTCAGGACGACTCGGTATCTTACAAATTTGAATACCGGATGTTAACCAAGTCTGGGGAGTGGAAATGGATTGCTAACTATGGAAAAGTAGTTTTGCGCGATCAACAAGGCAATCCACTCCGCATGGCAGGCATCCATCATGATATCAGCGATGTCTACGACGAGCTTCGCTTGCGCAAACAGGTAGAACTTGCTCTGCGAGAGAGCGAAGAACGCTTCCGCACGTCGGTTGAAAATATGCTGGATTGTTTTGGGGTATACCGTGCTGTGCGGAATGAGCAGGGAGAGATTGTCGATTTTTTGACTGAATATGTCAATAATGCGGCTTGTTTCAACAATCAAATGACTTATGAGCAGCAGATTGGACGGAGGTTGTGTGAATTACTACCAGGGCATCGTAACAGTGGATTGTTTGATGAGTACTGCCAGGTAGTAGAAACAGGACAGCCGCTCATTAAAGACAGCCTAGTTTATGAGGATGATTACGGAGAACAACGCCTAGTTAGAGCGTTTGATATCCGCGTGGCTAAATTTGGAGACGGATTTGTTGCCACCTGGCGAGATATCACCGTTCGCCAACAAACTGAAGAAGCCCTGCGCCAGAGTGAAGAATTTAAAAACTGTATTTTAGACAGCAGTTCTGACTGCATCAAGGTATTAAGTCTTGATGGGCGGCTCCTGTACATGAATACAGGCGGGCTGTATTTGATGGAAATTGACGACTTAAATCCCTATCTCAATACTGAATGGCTTAGTTTCTGGGAAGGCAGCCATCGGCAACAGGCAGAGCAGGCACTCGCTGCCGCTAAAGTAGGTGAAGTCAGGATTTTTCGCGGATACTGCCCAACCGCAAAAGGCACTCCGAAATGGTGGGAAGTGGTTGTTAGCCCGATGCTGGATGCCTTTGGGCAGCTGGAAAAAGTCTTGTTGATTTCGCGAGACATCACCGAACGCAAAAAGATAGAACTCCTTTTGCAGGAGAGCGAAGCCCGGTTGAAATTGGCGTACAAAGCTACGCGATCGGGATTATGGGACTGGGACATTACCCGCAACAGTATTCATGTATCTGAAGAGTACTACAATCTGTTTGGGCTTGACCCAACAATAGAGGAAGTCAGCTATGAACAGTGGTTAAGCCTCCTGCACCCAGACGATCGCACCTCAGCCAATGAAACAGTGAGTCATACCATCCAGCAACAGCAAGAGTATTATGAAGCTGATTACCGTGTCCTACATCCTAATGGCATTCGCTGGTTAGCGTCTAGAGGTCAGGTTTTCTATGATGGAGCGGGTAATGCGGTACGGATGGTGGGCAATGTCCAGGATATCACCGATCGCAAACAAGCTGAAATCGAACGCGATCGCTTGTTAAAATTGGAGCAAGCAGCCAGAGCCGAAGCCGAACGCGCTAATCGCATCAAAGATGAGTTTCTGGCCATTCTCTCCCATGAATTGCGATCGCCTCTCAACCCGATTCTCGGCTGGACAAAACTGCTGCAAACCCGCAAATTTAGTGAAACTAAAACAGCTGAAGCTTTAGCCACCATTGAACGCAACGCCAAACTGCAAACTCAACTGATTGATGACTTACTCGATGTAGCCAAGATTCTGCGCGGCAAACTTAGCATAGATGCGGCTCCTGTGAATTTGGCATTTGTGATTGAATCTGCGATCGACACAGTAAATACAGCAGCCCTTTCCAAATCAATTGTGTTGCATTCAGTACTGCCGAATATTGGGCAAGTCTCTGGAGATTCCAACCGCCTTCAACAGATCGTTTGGAATTTACTTTCTAATGCTATCAAGTTTACCCCCAAGGGAGGACGAGTAGAAACCCGACTAGAGCGAGTTAACGATCAGGCACAGATTATCGTCAGTGACACTGGCAAAGGCATTAACTCTGACTTTCTCCCGTATATTTTTGAATCATTCCGTCAAGAAGATGTCTCAATTACTCGCAAGTATGGGGGATTAGGATTGGGGTTGGCGATCGTCCGGCAGTTGGTTGAGGCTCACGGCGGCACCATCACGGCTGATAGTCCTGGTGAAGGCTTGGGAGCCACCTTTACAGTCCAGTTGCCACTACTGAATGTTGAACTGGAAATCAAGCAGCCAGATGAATTGCCACAACAAGCATTCGAACTCACGGGGATTAGAGTCCTCACAGTTGATGATGACCCCGATGCTCGTGAACTATTAACAGTATTGCTTGCTGAATACGGAGCGCAAGTCTTAACTGTTACCTCTGCGACGGAAGTATTGGCAAACCTAGAATCCTTTCAACCCGATGTCTTAGTCAGTGATATTGGGATGCCTGAAGTCGATGGTTATTCTCTGATTCAACAAATCCGCAGTTTAACGCCCGAAAAAGGAGGAGAGATTCCCGCGATCGCTTTGACTGCTTATGCCAGAGTTGATGATTACCAACGAGCGATAAGCAGTGGCTATCAACGGCACGTTACTAAACCCCTCGATCCAGAAGAGTTAGTTCAAGCTGTGGTGGCACTGGCGCAGACTAAACTAAATTATACTATTCCTTAAAATGATTTGGTTTAACCCTTTTTAAATATTTATCTGCTGAATAAACATCTGATGTTCTGCTGAACTTAGTCCTTTCTGCAACACTGCTAAAACTTGTTGCATATTTACCGCAACTAATGCTTATACATCAAGCCACAATCCTGGAAACACTTGACTTTGAATTATGCCTGACGCATTTGGTATTAGTGCTACGTATTCACCATTTTGCAAGCTGAACCAACTAACAGTGCGATCAAAAACCTGCCAAACAATATATTCCTGAATGCCATTGCGACGATAGGCACGTTTTTTATCATACAAATCTTTGCTCGTACTGCTAGTGGCAACTTCTGCTACTAATTCTGGCGCACCTTCCACGTATCCAGCAGTACCCAGATGAGACGACCCGCCACACGCTGCATCAATTAACAAAATGGCATCAGGTTGGGGTTCATTATCTAAATCTAGCCGCACAGTTGGATTATCGCCCAGTCTGACACCAGGCGTGGCTACTTTATAATTTCCCAGCCAAATCATTAAATTACCATGCGGTTCGGCGTGTGATTCAAAGCGCAAAGGTGATGCCACGTAAACGACTCCTTCAATCAATTCAGCTTTCTTGAAGTTGGACATGGCATTATAGCGACGCTCAAACTCTGGACGAGTCAGGCGATCGCCACTCTCAGGAGACGGAATGTCGGAGGTAGAATCAGTTGGAGTCGAATGTTGTGGAGAGGTGTTGACCACGAGCGCAGGCTGTAGAGGTGGTTAAATTGATTGTATCGTAGTGCATTAAGCCAAAGAGACGTAGTACTAAGTCTCTACATTGTTTTTCGGTGCTAAGTCTTTTTCGACATTGCTCAAATTTAAACATTAGTTGTCAAAAATTGAGCGTTTGCAGCTAATGTTCTTCCATATATAAGAAACGCTTAAGTATTTGCAGTAAATGTATAATTAGTTGTTGCAAACGCTTAATACTTTGCAACAAATGCTCTTCCATGTATAAGAAACGTTTAAGCATTTGCAGCAAATGTATAATTAGTTCTTGCAAATGCTTAATGCTTTGCAACAAATGCTCTTCCATGTATAAGAAACGTTTAAGCATTTGCAGCAATCATTGTAATGAACTTATAAATCTATTTATTTCCTGAAATATAACAGATATTTTAAGAAGCTACGGTGTACACACAAGTCCTAAAAAGCTGGTTTGATGAGGCTTGACTCAACGAGATAAAGACTGCATATTAGCGATTGCTCTTTCTGCAACATAGCTGATTATCACTTGATTTACCCCCAAGTTTCTATCCTGTGAGAAAAGAAGGGGCTTTTTTATTAATGAAAATGCCTATAACCTTTCAATCCCGTTGCCAATTTACGAGGCTTCAACGCTTGGCTCTATGTATCATCGATATCCGATGCTACCACAGGCGGCTTTTCTTCCTCTAACGCGCTTGGGTTATTAGCCTAAATTTTAACTTTTGAAATTAAAATAAATTATATTGTACAAAAAAATACAAACCATTTTCTTGCCATGTATTATGTGAAGTATCAACAGAAACTAAAGGAATACCCCACTCAACAGCAGCAGTAAAATTATTACCTTGTAACCACCGCAAACCCAAACCAACAGCAGCTAGAGTGTTAGTGTTAATGTTAATGTTAATAATATTATTTTCATCTCTATTGGACGAATTACTCCAAGCAGTACCAACATCAACAAAAGGAGTCACTTGTAGAACTCCCTTCCAGGAACGCACACGTAAAATTGGTAGTCGTAATTCAGCAGAAGCAAGAGCGCCATTATCTCCCACCAACAAATCTTGACGGAATCGCCGAACACTATTTACACCACCTAAACGAAATTTTTCTGAAGCTAAAAGTGTTGTGGAAGCTAGTTGCACATCGCCACGAATCAAAAGTACGGTATCAGGAGCTAATAGGCGTACCCATTGTGCTTGGCCTCGCCAAGCGAAAAAACGGCTATCAGGACCGGTATCATTGATTGTGACATTGAATGCATCAATTCCTAAACTAAATTGAGAACGAGCGGCAATTACTTCTTGGCTATTACGGGAAATCCATTCTTGGAAGAATCGCAGGGCAGATACTCTGGTGCGTCCTTGTGCATCATCTCCTGGTGATGGGAAGGGAATCTCGCCTCCCAGCAGCGTTGCTTCACTTTCGCGATAGCTGCCTGTCAATCCAAGAGCGAATTCTTGGTTAGGAGTTTGGAGTAGTGGCTGGCGGAATGTGAGTTCGTAACGTTGGGAAGTTGATTCAATATCTAGGATATCAAAAGGACGTTCAATAAAATTGGCTGGTCTATTGCCATAGCGGAAGGTGAGAGTGCCATTGTGGGGATTGAGGGGTAAGCTGTAACTGGCATCTATAGCATTACTGCCATCAGTATTGCTGTATGTTAACGATATACTATCTCCAATTCCCAGTAAATTGGATTCCTTAACTTGCAGTTGGCGACGAAAGCTACCAGAATCAGGGGGAGGACGATTGTCCAGTACTATTTTTGTATTGAATGTATCTGCCTCAGTTACCTTGATGGCTAGTAAACTAGTATCGGTTCGTGAGCCAGCAAACAGTTCCGCAGACAAGCTTTTAATTAAAGGATTAAGCTGCAATAGTTGCAGGGACTGTAATAGGCGTTTTTGATTCAAAGGGGTGGATGCACCATTAGCTATACGACTGCGAATATAATTTGGGTTAAGTCGCCTAGTACCAGTGACTTGGATATCCTCTAATTTGCCTTCGATTACCTGGATTCGGACAACACCATCTGTGAAAGTTTGTTCAGGAATATAAGCTTCAGAAGTAATGTATCCCTTTTGATTGTACAATTCGGTAATTTTGGAACGAGCTTCTAATAATTGTGCAAAAGTAATCGGTTTGTTGATAAAGTCCTTAAGTACCTCATTCAACTTTTTTTGGCTAAAAACCGTACTACCAACGACTTCAAACTGTTTAACAGTGAAAGTGTAGGGAATTTCAGGGAATGGTTGCTCTAGTGTGGGTAGCCCTTGAACTGGTTGGAGTAATTGGGATGGAGGGGGTAGTTGCGGTGCTGGAGACGGTGGTGTTGATTGTGTTTTGGTTGGTGGCTGAATATCCGGCACTCGCCCAAGTAACCCAAGCGAGGGAGAATTGTTTTGAGGTAACTGCGCCTTACCAGGTGTAGTTGTGATGCTGTTAAACAACATCAGTAAACAAGATATGGCAAAAGTATGAGTAACTTTAGCTACCATAACACTGCATAGGCTTTTGCGTGGAAGTATAAGGAGTAAGAGTGGTTGGATTAGCACTAAAAACTATTTGTCCAAAGGCATTTAGCGTTACTCCTGTGGCCTCAACAATACGTTTAGGAATATAAATAGTTGGTTTAATCCTGACAGGTAGTAGGGAACGCTTCTTGTTGCTGGGTTTAAGAGATACCCAATCTATTTGTATTGCATCAGGGTTGAGAATATCTTTAGGATTGGATGGTAAACCGCCGCGTCCGAGAATAACAAACTTGCTTTGAGCATAACCTGGACTGTAGCAGCTCGGCCCAAAAATAATTTCATTCGGGTTGAGAAAAAACAAGTTAGGAGAGCCATTGTCTTCAATCAAATCGTTGTCAATCCCGCTAATCGAGGGAAATTGAGATTGAGCAAAAACACGCCCTTGCAAAGAAACAATAAACATACCCGTCAAAATCAGAGAACTATACCAAAACTGCAAATTTTGAGTTATTCCTGACATAACACCCCTCAATTAATCAGTAATTTGACCGTGGGTAGTAGTGCATAGTAACGATCAACTAAATAAGTGTCGTTTAATCAATACCTTCGCCAAAATAAGAGGATGAAGAAAAAGATCCGATGTAGTAGAGCTATTGTCTCTGACAACGACAACTCAAAACTACAAACAGCCCATGCCTGACATCTTATCACTGTTACAATGCCTATTACTGCAAATAAATAGCCATGTAATTCTATTTTCTAGTGACCTAAACTTGTCATTTGAAAAAATTATTGACTATTACAAACTACGCTTTCAAATCAAATTTACTTTTCAAGATGCAAAGCAATTTTGGGGATTAGAATATTTTATGAACCTGAGCCAAACTGCCGTGACTAATGCTGCTAATCTGGCTTTTTTTATGGTTAATTTATCCTATCATTTTCTGGCGGATTTTCGCCTCCTTAATCCTGACTCTGGCATTATTGACCTGAAGGCTCACTATCGTGGCTTTCGATATGTGCATGAAATATTAAAAATGCTTTCAGAAATCCCTGAGCCTATTTTATTAACTCATATTTTTGCCAAGCTTACATCTTTAGGTCGTATCCATCCCGTTTCTACTGGCTTTGAACCCTCGTAAATTGGCAAAGGTATTGACCTTTTACTGACAATAATTCTAACTATCCTTAATCTCGAATTGAATATCTGACATATTTTGTTTTTAGCAAACAAATCTCTTGCAAAAGTCCCTTCACGCGGTAGAATAACGAAATTTTGCAAGAGGTCTTAATCATGAAACCATTTCTTTTTGTAACCGATTTAGATGACACCCTCGTGTATCGCACTGTCGGTGATGACAGTGCTTTACCAGAACTAAATCAACTGCTGGAGAGACATCGCCAAGAATACGGCACTAAAATCGTTTATTCTACCGGGCGATCGCCTGTACTTTACAAAGAACTCCAAGCTCAAAAAAATCTTTTGCAACCGGATGCCCTCGTCCTATCTGTGGGGACAGAAATTTACCTTGATGGTACTGATACTCCAGACTCAAATTGGTCAGAAATCCTCTCTCCAGGATGGGAACGGGAAACTGTATTATCTATTACGAAAAAATATTCTGAGTTAGTTCGGCAACCAGATTCAGAACAGCGTCCCTTCAAAGTGAGTTGTTTCCTAGAACAAGAAGCATCTGTCAGAGTGATATCACAACTTGAAGCAGAGTTGCAGAAAAATAAATTAAATGTAAAGTTAATCTACAGTAGCGGTATTGACCTTGACATTGTACCCCATAGCAGCGATAAAGGTCAGGCAATGCAGTTTTTACGCCAGAAGTGGAAATTTGCAGCAGAACAAACAGTTGTCTGTGGTGATTCGGGTAATGATATTGCTTTATTTGCTGTAGGCAATGAACGGGGAATCATTGTGGGGAATGCCCGCAAAGAGTTACTCCAATGGCACAATGAGTATCCCGCAGACTATCGCTACCTGGCAAAAGGTTTTTGTGCAGGTGGAATTATTGAAGGCTTAAATTATTTTGGTCTCTTGTAATGATTAGTTATCTAAAAGGTATAGTCGCTGGTATCCAAACAATTGGCGCTAATCGCGTGATTCTGACTCTGGAAGTGAATGGCTTGGGGTATGATTTGCAAGTTCCCCAACGGCTAGCAAACCAATTACCAGAGTCGGGAGGAGTGGCGCAAATTTTTACCCATTTCCAAATTCGTGAAGAAGTGCCCTTTCTATATGGCTTTGCTTCCCCAGCCGAACGCGATTTATTTCGACACTTGCTGACTGTCACAGGTATTGGTGCAGCCTTAGCGATCGCACTCTTGGATACTCTGGAACTACCAGATTTAGTCCAAGCAATTATCGCTGGCAATACACAAATCTTGATTCAGGCTCCAGGTGTCGGTAAGAAAATCGCAGAACGCATCTGTTTGGAACTGAAAAGCAAATTGGTCGAGTGGCGTAAATCAGCCGGGTTCTTCGTCGCCACAGGTGGGCCAGCACCGGGAATTCTCGAAGAGGTGCAAATGACCCTCTTCGCCTTGGGATATACTGCCCATGAAGTCAGTCACGCCCTGCATGTGGTCAGCGAAGACATCGGACTACCCAAAGATGCTTATGTCGAAGATTGGATTAAACAAGCGATCGCTCATCTCAGTAGCGAACAAGTTTAATTGTCGTTGGTCATTGGGCATGGGGCATGGGTTATTCTCTTTGCCCCCTCATTCTTTTCATCCTTTTCATCCCCCTCATCTCCCTCATCTCCCCACTCCTCAATGCCTAATGCGCAATGCCCTATCCCCAATGACTGACCCTTATGCTTGGCTAGAACAGTCCTTAGCGACAATTCATCGGGCGGACTGGTATCGTTCAGTACAACCTATCAATGGTCGTCCTGGTGCAACGGTGGTTTTAGCTGGGCAAGAGGTAATTAATTTTGCCAGCAATGACTATTTGGGATTGGCTGGAGATCAGCGTTTGATGGCAGCGGCGATCGCAGCCGTCGCCGAATTTGGGACTGGTAGTACTGGTTCGAGATTACTCAGTGGACATCGGGGATTACACAGAGATTTAGAATCTGCGATCGCATCTACCAAACAAACAGAAGATTCCTTGGTATTTAGTTCCGGGTATCTAGCCAATTTGGGTGCAATTACCGCCCTCGTTGGCAAGCGTGATTTAATATTCTCTGACCAGTACAATCATTCCAGTCTAAAAAATGGAGCGATTCTCAGCGGTGCAGCAGTTGTGGAATACCCACACTGTAATATGGCAGTATTAAAAACTCAGTTGAACCAGCAGCGGCAAAATTACCGACGCTGTTTGATTGTTACTGATACCGTCTTCAGCATGGATGGCGATTTATGTCCGTTGCCTGCACTCTTGGATCTTGCTGATGAATTTAGCTGTATGCTGCTAGTCGATGAAGCTCATGCCAGTGGGGTACTAGGAAAAACTGGCGCTGGATGTGTCGAACATTTTCGGTGTACAGGAAAGCAGTTAATTCAAGTTGGCACCTTGAGTAAAGCTTTAGGTAGTTTAGGCGGGTATGTAGCAGGAAGTAGCGCCCTAATTGACTTTCTGCGGAACCGCGCACCCAGTTGGATTTATACCACTGGGCTTTCACCTGCTGATACAGCCGCGGCCTTAGCAGCAATCAAGATCGTGCAACAAGAACCACAACATCGTGCCCAATTGTGGGGGAATATACATTACTTGAAAACTCTGCTACAACAGTTACCTAACCTGAAATTACTGCCTTCTGAATCACCCATATTATGTTTTCAATTGCTTAATGCCACAGATGCCCTCAAAGCTGGAAAACAGCTAAGAGATGCTGGCATTTTTGCCCCAGCAATTCGTCCCCCCACAGTGCCCACAAGTCGGATCAGAATATCTGTGATGGCAACTCATGAAGTAGTACATATTGAAAAATTGGTAGCAGTATTAAAGGATGTCATCTGACGACAGTTGGGCATTGAGCATTGGGCATTGGGCATTGGGCATTGGGCATTGGGCATAATTAACAGATTTATCCAGACTTGTTTGAGCAACGATCGCAAACAGGCACAAGAACTGATTATTCACAACGCCTTGCACGATCCGTTGACAGATTTACCGAATCGGACGCTTTTGGTAGAACGGCTAGAATTATCGATTAACCGAGCCAAACGAATAGAAACCTATTGTTACGCCGTCTTATTTCTCGACCTAGATCGGTTCAAAGTGATCAATGATAGCTTAGGACATTTAGCTGGAGATCAACTACTCAAAAGCATTGCTCAGAAGCTAAAAACCCATCTACGAGAGATTGATTTAGTCGCTCGAATCGATGGTGACGAATTCGTAATTCTGCTGGAAGATATTGCTGGTATTGAAAAAGCTATTCAAATTACTGAGCGGATTATCAAAGATTTTCAAACACCATTGATACTTAATGATTCCGAAGTGGTTATCAGTACGAGCATCGGTATTGTCTTAGTAACAAAGGATTATTCTCACGCCTCCGATTTACTCCAACATGCCGATACCTGCTGATAATTTGAAAATTGATCGCTCCTTTGTAAGTCAGATGCAGGCAGGGAACCGTAATTATCAGGTCGTTAGTACTATTATTGCTTTAAGCAATCAACTTGGATTAGCCGTTATTGCAGAAGGTATTGAAACACCACAACAACTTCAATGGTTACAGGAACTTGGATGCGAATTTGGTTAAGGTTATGTGTTCTCTAAACCTCTAAGATATGAGACAGCAGAAGTACTTATAGCAAGTCAAACTATGTATTTATCCTCTGGGGAATAGGGCAAACTCATCAGGTAATTAAAAAAGCAGAAAAAGCTCTTGGTGAAGCTAAATTATAAGGAGGCGATCGCGTTATTATTGTACTTAATGCTTAAGTAGATATCCTGGCAATATCAATATTTAACTTATTCACTTAAATTTCAATATCGATTGCTGCCAAATAAAGAATAGTCTAACAGGTAATGAGCGATTAACGAAAAATTTTACTAAAAGGAAGGGAGCTAAACAATTAACTCGTAATTTTCACCAATTTGGATAATAATATAGATTCTTTTACAACTACAGTCAAGATTTTATATTTATCTCTATCTTTATCCAGATATTATTCCCTAATTTTTGTTAGAAATTTGATAGATTGCACCTTTATAGAATAGAATTCAGGAGTCAGGAGTCAGAATTCAGTTGGGTATTTTGACCGAAAAAGCAGATGAATAATCGACGTTTTTGCACCCCCACTAAATCGTAGATTTGGTGGTGCAACAATTCAGTCGAGGATTCAGACCCGCGACTGATAGCGAGTCTGCGATAGCAGAGCAGTAGCGAATATTCGTTCGTGCAGCGTCTCGTAGAGAGCGTCGCGTCTTGATTTTGATCGAAAGCGGAGCGTCTCCGGCTTTGCTCCTAAATTCAGAATAGCTGAATTCTTCTTCAATTAGGGTTTTACATTAGCAAAACAGTGTTATTTATTTTAAAGGTTCGAGATAAAATTTTCCTTTGCATATCAGATAAATAACAACTTAACCTCTAGCAAAAGATGTTTTTATAACTCAGGCAAAATCTATCTAGAGATAAATTACTAAAGTTTGCAAACTAGCTTAGGGTATGTACAACCTCTGCAATGAGTATTGGTTGTTCCAAGAACTTTTCATGCCCCATATTCATTATTCTCAGTTACTGCGTGATGGCATCGTTGTATTAATTGTCGCACTTGCATTAGTGCTAATGTTGATGCTAGACCCCTGGTTAAGCATGAGTGGAACTCCTTTTCTGCTGTTTTTTAGCGCTGTAATGGTGAGTGCTTGGTATGGTGGTTTGAAGTCAGGGCTATTAGCAACTTCCTTGTCTGCGTTACTGAGCGATTACTTCTTTCTTCCTCCAGCTTATGAGCTGAGTTTTGACTTATCCAATTCTGTGCAAATTGGGTTATTTGCATTACAAGGATTGCTCTTTAGTATCATCTGTGAAGCATTAAAAACTGCTAAAAAACGGGCTGATGAAAATCTCCAAAAACTGAGAGTTAGTGAGGAGCGATTTCGATTAGCGTTAAGTAGTTCAGATATCGTGGTCTTTCAGCAGGATCGCGATTTGCGATATCAGTGGATTGATAATCCTCAAGCTCTAGAAACTGCTGAGGAAATGTTAGGTAAGTCTGATGATGAATTATTTCCAGCCTCAGTAGCAGCGCAATTGCAGGCAATTAAGCTAAAGGTAATAGAGACTGGTGTTGCAACCCGTGAAGAAGTTTCTCTGACAACTTCTGGAGAAGACTGTTTTTATGATTTGCTAGTTGAACCACTAAGGGATGCAGACAATAGCATTTTAGGTATTACCTGTGCAGGTGTGAATATTACCGAGCGCAAGCAGGCAGAACTAGAAAAAGCCAGGTTGCACCAGGAACTTCAGCAAGCTATTGGGCAAAAAGACGAATCTCTGGCGTTACTCAATGCTTGGCTTACTAGTTCACCAGTAGCACTGGCTTTTCTGGATACTGAACTGCGCTACATTCATGCAAATGAAGCGCTAGCCGCTATTAACGGTGTACCGCAAACTCAACATATTGGTCGCACCTTTAGGGAAGTACTACCAGAATGGGCAGCGCAAATTGAGCCTGTTTTTGAGCAAGTAATGGAAACGAGGCAGCCCTTACTCAACCAGGAAGTAAGCGGTGAAACCTATCCGCCTGGGGTATATCGTTATGGTCTTGTCAGCTATTATCCGGTGTGTTTGGCGGATGGGCAGTTGTTGGGAGTGGGCATTAGTTCAATTGATATTACTCAACTGAAACAAACTGAACAAGCATTACGGGAAAGCGAAGCTAAGTTTCGTAGTGTGGTTGAGTCAAACATGATTGGTATTGGCTTCTGGGATAGAGACGGCAGGATTACAGATGCTAACGATGCCTTGCTGAATATGGTCGGTTATACCCGTGAAGAATTACTTGCCGGCACACTTCGTTGGCAAAACCTAACTCCTAGAGAGTACGTGCAACTCGATAAGCAAGCACTAACTCAATTTCAAGACAGTTTCTTTTGCACACCATATCAAAAAGAATATATCCGTAAAGACGGCTCACGCTTGCCTGTTTTGGCAGGTGGTAGCCATTTTGAAGGGACTGTAGATCGAGGAGCTTTTTTTGTTCTCGATATTACAGAGCGCAAACAGGCTGAGGAAAGACTCCGCTATATCGCCCAAATTAGTAGTATACTCTCTACTTCGTTAGATTATGAACAAACCTTACAACAGATCGCCAAAATTTCAGTTCCCCAGTTTGCTGATTGGTGTAGCGTCGATATTTTAAATGAAGATGGTTCCATTCGCCGCCTACCCATTGCCCATGTAGACCCAGCGAAAGCGGAGTTGGCGCATAAACTTCAAGAGTATGTGACAGATTACAAAGGTGCAAGTGCAATTACTAGAGTATTGCAAACTGGGCAAAGTGAATTGATCTCAGAGGTATCTGACTCGCTATTAGTAGCAACTACTCAGAATCAGGAACACTTAGAACTTGTTCGGCAATTGGGGATGAAGTCTGTAATGATTGTGCCATTAATCGCAAAAGGGCGCATACTCGGCTGTATTACCTTTATCAACACCCAATCGGATCATCGCTACGATCGCACTGACCTAACTTTAGCAACAGACATTACTCATCGTGCTGCCTTAGCAGTAGAAAATGCCCAACTTTATCGAGACATCCACCAGGCTTTAGTCCATTATGCCCAATCGCTATCTCTTCTAGATGCGCTGCTAGAAGCAGCTCCTGTTGCCGTATGCTTTTTCGATCGGGAACTACAATATATTCGCATTAATCAAGTTTTCGCTGACATTAACGGTTTAGCTATAGAAGAACATCTAGGACGCAAATTTAGGGAAGTGTTGCCAGCGATGGCAGCTAAGTTAGAGCCACAGTTACAGCACGTGTTAGATACTGGAGAACCCCTGCTGAATATGGAAATCAGCGGTGAGACAAGAGGACAACCAAGACGTTACGGTTACTGGCTGGGCAACTATTACCCAGTTCATAACACAATGGGTGAAACGGTAGGAATTGGCATTATTTTGGCAGATGTGACAGCAGCAAAGCAAACAGAAGTTGCTTTGCGAGAAAGCGAAGAAAGGTTTCGGGCAATGTTCAATCAGGCAGCTGTGGGTATTACTCTAGTAGGGTTGGATGGACGATTTCTGCAAGTTAATCCTGCCCTATGCGAAATTACTGGGTATAGCCATGAAGAGTTAATTCAAATGAACTTTCAAGAAATTACCCACCCTGACGACTTAGAAGTTGATTTGGAAAATGCTCGGCGAGTTTTAGCAAAAGAAATTAGTGGTTATTCCCTAGAGAAGCGCTACATCCGCAAAGATGGTTCCATAGTTTGGGCAAACCTAACTTCATCAGCAGTTTGGGATGCTAAGGGAGTTCCAATGTATGCATTAGGGATTATTGAGGATATTAGCCATCGCAAACGAATTGAAGCCACACAAAACTTTTTAGTCGAAGCCAGCACCTTACTAGCTGCCTCATTGGATTATGAAATCACCTTGGAAAATGTGGCAAATCTAGCAGTTCCAACTTTAGCCGATTTGTGCATTGTAGATGTCTTCCAGGAAGATTGGTCAAGTAAACAAATTGCGATCGCAATTGCTGATTCCACAAAACTAAATATTTTAGACGAAATCCGACGGCGTTATCGACCCCAAACCAGAGCCAAACAGCTTGTACAGCAGCTACACTTAGGGATATCTGTCTTTTATCCCGAATTATCTGACTCACATCTTCTACAGATGTCTGAAGACAACGAACATCAGCAATTGCTGCAAAGTCTGGGTATTCGTTCTCTGATGGTGATTCCAGTTCGTTCCCGTGGGCAATTATTTGGAGCAATCTCTTTTTTTACCGCCGAATCTGGTCGGTACTATCAACAAACAGACTTGGCTTTAGCAGAAGATATTGCTCGGCGGGCAGCGACAGCCATCGACAACGCCAGACTTTACCAGGAAACTCAACGGTCTGTCAATCGCACGGTACTTTTACAAAAAATAACTGCTGCCTTCTCGGAAGCCTTAACTCCCCAACAGGTGGCTGATGTAGTGGTGAACCAAGGCATTGCCGCCTTGGAAGCTACTGGTGGTTCCGTTGTTTTACTTACTGAAGGAAATACTACCCTAAAAGTTGTGCAAGCAATTGGCTATCCGCAAACGCTCATAAATACTTCGACAAGTTTTCCGCTCGCAGCACCTAACCAAATAGCAGAAACAGTCAGAACTGGGCAGCCGATTTTTTTAGAAAATTTAGCAGCCATGATTGCTAGATATCCCGACTTAGCAGATGTTGTGACTGTTATAGCGAATAATGCCTGGGCTTCCATTCCCTTGATAGTAGAAGGTAAAGTAATTGGGGCTTTGGGATTAAGCTTTACTCCTCTTCAAATATTTAACGAAGAAGACCGGGGATTTATGTTGACACTGGGACAGCAGTGTGCACAAGCGATCGCCCGTGCTCAACTTTACGAAGCTGAAAAGATTGCCAGGGCAGAAGCCGAAACAGCCAACCGGATTAAAGATGAATTTCTCGCTGTCCTTTCCCATGAACTCCGAACTCCCTTGAATCCGATTTTAGGGTGGGCAAAGTTACTCAGAACCCGCAAGTTCGACGAAGCTACTAAAATCCGGGCATTGGAAACAATTGAGCGGAATGCCAAGTTACAAACCCAGTTGATTGGAGATTTACTTGATGTTTCGCGGATTTTGCAAGGTAAGGTTAGCTTAAATCTCCATGCAGTGGATTTGAAAATAGCGATCGCAGCGGCACTAGAAACGGTGCGTTTAGCAGCAGAAGCCAAATCAATTCAAATTCAAACGGTGTTAAGTAATGATATCGGCAAAGTTCTCGGCGATGGCGATCGCTTGCAACAAGTAATGTGGAATCTCCTCTCCAATGCCGTTAAATTCACACCTACAGATGGACTTGTAGAGGTGCGTCTAGAGCAAGTTGGTTTAGATGCCCAAATCCAGGTGATTGATACAGGTAAAGGAATCAACCCAGAATTTTTGCCCTACGTCTTTGATTACTTCCGGCAAGCAGATGCTAAGACAACCAGAGTATTTGGCGGACTGGGATTGGGACTGGCAATTGTGCGTCATTTAGTAGAACTTCACGGTGGCACAGTTCAGGCAGAGAGTCTAGGAGAAGAACAAGGGGCTACCTTTACAGTTAAATTACCTTTGCTTAAAAATTCTCAGTTACGAGTTAGCAGTAGTGAAGTTTCTCAACCAGAACTCAATACTGAGGAGACATTACTTGCTGGAGTACAAATCCTGCTTGTAGACGATCAAGCTGATGTGCGAGAGTTTTTTAGCTTTGCGCTGGAACAATACGGTGCAACGGTAACGGCAGTTGAATCAGCAAATGAAGCGCTGCAAACATTAGTGCAATCAAAGCCAGATATCCTCTTAAGCGATATTGGAATGCCTTTCATGGATGGCTATATGTTGCTACGCGAAGTGAGAAAATTACCGCCAGAACAAGGCGGACAAATTCCCGCGATCGCCTTGACTGCTTATGCTGGAGAACTTAACTACAACCAAGCAATGGCAGCAGGATTTCAAAAACATCTACCTAAACCCGTCGATCCAGTGGATTTAGCTACAGCGATCGTTAGTCTCATTGGGCACACTTAACCTTGAGAGTAAATCAACTCTTCAATTGTAAGTTTTCACATTCCCCCGCTAACAATAAATTAACAAACAAGAGGGATGGGTGAATATTTGATACCCTGACGACCTTGAGTAAGAACTTGAGCAATATAATTCCAAGGATCAATTTTCCTCAGATGACAAGTTTCAATCACACTTAGAATGAAGCAATAATAATCAACCACAAGGCAATCACATTTCTGAGTATGGCAGATGGATAAGCGATCGCCCTTGGTGTATTCTGCCATTGAAAGTAATTTAATTGGAGCGATCACTTTATTATGTTTACTCCTTAGAGATGAATGAATATTCGTGCCAATCGCAAATGGGGCGATACCCAATCGCTTGATAAATATGATTGGCTGTGGGATTGGCTAAATCTGCAATTAGAAAACAATGGTGGCATCCCTGGTCTAGCAGTTTTTGGCTTAACGCTGCGACACAGGCAGTGGCATATCCTTTGCGACGATACTCTGGTGGTGTATAAGCTAAATTGATCCGACCAATTGTAGGTAACACTTGTTTACTAGACGCAACTGAAACAGGAGTGCTATCAACCCAAAAATAAGTATTCTGCTCTTTCAACCGATTATCTACTTGGTGTTCGACATCTTCGCTCACCGCCTCACCTATCTCAGATAAAAATGCAGAAAGCCACTTGATCAAAAGAGAGCGATCGCCTTCAGTTAGCAATCTGAGATATCCGCTGGCCGTTGAGACTCTTTGCACTGCTGTTAATTGGTAAATTTTCATTACCACCGACTGTTGATAGAATTGTCCTGTCAGTGCTTGCCAAGTCTGCGAGAATATTTCTGCCTCTTTAGCCGGTCCCTTGCTTCCTGGCAGTTGCTCTAAATCTTGAGCAATCAACCGCAAGGCATCCATATTCTGGGCTTTGGATAGTATCAATTTTTGGGGTGGGGTGCGGATGGCAACAGCTAGAATCTCGTCGCTTGTTTGGACAATTGCTAAATAAGGCTTACCCAGGTAACGTTCTGGGTTATGCAACAAGGTATGCGAAATATTCAGCAAAACATTATTTTCTACCTGATGCTGGAGTAAGTCTGAGTGCAGTGCCAGAATTCCTAAATGTTGTCGAATCGATGTAGTTGCATGATTTGCCTTTCTCACTAACCAAGTCAAGAGTTGTGCTATCTAGAACCTGCTTCTTTTATTGTATAGCTGCAATTTTATCTTCAATTTCTCTTCTTTACTTTACAAATTAAATATGTATTTTTTATTTTTCTTCAGAAATTTGCTGTTTGCAAATTGATGTTATAAATTGGTGTTCAGGTTTTAATCAGAGATTTATTTACCAATGAAAACCCAACAATTCAGTTCAATAACCCTAGAAAATAGACCTACCAAGACGAAAAAACAGTCTTTTCCTGGTATGAGTATTGGTACTCCTAAAGTACCATTTCATAAATGCCATAAAATAGTACAACAGCATGAGTTACTTGGTGACTGGGAACACGCAAGTTAACTCAGTGACATCCTCTTACACTACAGTGTAGACTTATCCGCCACTCTCGGTATCCGGTCAGACATTAACTGAGGAACCATGTAAATTAGAGGGGTGATGATTTCTTTGGCTCTATTGCCATCAGCCAACAATCTGAGTATTCTCCTTCATGCAGTTCATTTGCAGACAATAGCTTTACTTTCACAAAACCACATTTCTCATAGCAGCGAATAGCACGATAATTGTCAACGTGCGGATCTATGACAATTTTATGAGCTTGACACTGTTCAAAAAGATAGTTGATCACTGCTGACAGCATTTTTGTACCAATTCCCTTGTTCCAATAGTCGGTTTCGCCTATGAACAAGTCAATCGCATAGACACGATCGGTTTGGTCGAGATGATACAATTGTCTATCAGTTTCCGATAAGTCATTGAGCATACAATACTGCAAATAACCAATGGGAATATTTTGATAGTAGAAGAGGCACGGAACAACTGGTTCATCTCCCCTAATCATCGGTTTGTACGTTTCTATAATTCTTTCTAAGGGAAAAGGATTATCTCTTCCTTCATAAAATTCTAAAACTTTTGCATTAGTTAACCATTTGGCCATCAACTCATAATCATACATTTCATCTTGCATGAGACGAATAGCTATTTCACCGTTTTGAATCAGCATATCTTGTGTATATATTTTTTTATAAAGCGGGGAGGGGAACAGTGGGCGACCTAATTCAACCCTTTACCAATTACAAATTCTTGCGTGGAGGGTTCAGAGCAAGCACTGATTGCAACTACGAATTACTGTCTTCTCTACGAGATGCTCCGCAAACGTAGCAGTAGCGAGTCTGCGTACTCTTACAAAGAAGCAAGCTACGCTTTTAGTGTCTGTCTGCGACACGCTGCACGAACGTAGAGAGCGTCATTATCAATTACGAATTATTTTGACACCTCTTGTTTATAGAAATTATTTAAATCAGCGATGCAATGATATTAATACTCATAGCTAAAATGGTGGTATTGAAAAAGAAGGATAATATGCCATGTAACAGAGTCAAGCGTCTCATATCGGGTGATGTTGTCTGCACATCTGAAACTTGACTGGTCATGCCGACTACAAATGAATAATATAAAAATTCCCAGTAGTCTGGATAGTCGTTATGAGGAAAATCTAAACCTCCGGTGATTTCTTGACTATGATTACGATTAATATATTTGTAATAGCTGTGTGCATATTGCACTGCAAACATCGTATGCACTAGTAACCAGGAACCAACAATGGTCATAATTGAAAGTATGACATGTAGGTTAAGTAGAATTGTTGACAACCCTTTTTTATCGGTTAATAAAAACCCAATGGCTAAAACACTGGCACAAGCCGCAGCAATTACCAGCAGAAATATAGCCAAATGCCCTTCATATTCACTCTCAGCATAACGGCGAATTTTTTCTGGGTTAGCCTTAGTCATTTTCCACCACGTTATAGCTAAGAAAAAGTCAATACCGGAGTTCCAAGCGCAGAGAATGCGAGTAGGTAAGTGCAGAGAATGCGGCAGGATTACTGAAACTAATACAGCCAGTCCGATAGCAACTATCAGTCGGGGTCGGGAGTCAAAGTTTTTAAACAAATTAAGTTTCACAAATATTGCGATCGCAGAGTTTAACTAATTCGTAATTCATAATTTTCGGTGAAACACTACACCACATTACACAATCGTCATTCCAGATTTGACTGGGGTCTGAATCCACATAAGTAGATGGACAAAAATATTTACAACTATTGCAAACCAAATGAATCAATCCAATACTCTGAGATTGTCTCTCTTTTCTACGAGAGGCTACGCAAATGTCTCACTCATAATGATATTGTGTAATTAATTTTGTCCAACTACTTCTTTATCTTCCCAGTCTTTAATCTCCAGTCCTTAGTTCAATTACAAATTACTTGAAATTGCCTCTAATCGTCTCTATTCGTTGACGATTAACACCCAAATCGCTCTGACCTAAACGTGAAGCTGAACGCACGTGGATAACATTGCCATTCCGGTCTAGATAGAATTCTACATCATCCACAAATCCCAGTAAAGCACTTTTAAATTCTGCATATAAATAATCTTTACTTTCGGTAATGATTTTGGTTCTTGGTAAAGACTCAATAATCTGTTTAAGATTAGTAATCGCTTCTTCTGGAGTAGATGTAAAAGCCAGTGGTGCAATTTGGTGAGATGCATCTGTACTCTGACTAGAAACGCAATTGGGGGAATTAGGGCAGGGTGCTAATTTATCGTTGCTAATACCTAAATTATTTGGTCGTTTGCCAGCAAAAACCATAATTATGTCTCCGGGTGAGTGAATAAATATACTCTCACACATTTGTTTAAATCACTGTAATACTTTGCCGTAATCGCATCTTCTGACAAATGACAGATTTACTAAAACATTGGTGATGTGATCGCTTTTTATGACTCATATTTGACTTTAAAAAAAAAAAGCCTGTATTCATTGCTCAATAAAGCTTACAGGCTATATTACATCTATACAAGTCACTTCAGACTAATACAGTATGGCGTAAATAAACATACCATTTCAAATGGCGCAAGAGCTTGGAATATAATTATTTTGACTTTTGACTTTTGAACGCCAGTCGCCTCAATTCGGGAAACCCGCCCACAGCACTGTTTCCCCAACGCACTGGCTGCTTTTGACTTCCGCCTTGCGGTACTAGGCGATACTCAAATTAACTCGGACAATCAAATCGTTGTAATCTCGATCACCGCCATTTGCCAAATCCTCAAAGCCAAAAGCGTTATTCCCTAACAGACGAATATGATCTGCTTTGTCAGTGTTAGCGCCCAAGAAGGAGAAGTAAACTGCCGGATCGTTATTGGGATTGTTATCAAGAATTGCATCAGCCCCGGCATTAACAATGATAAACGGGACGAAAATAGCACCAGGTTGGAAAGTGCCTGTAAAACTTGCTGTAGCTTCGTTAGCTACACTCAAATCAATACCAGCGACACGGTTACTAATAGCAGCTTGAGTGTAGGTGAGGCTATCGCCAGCATCGATATCAATAAAAATATCTTCTGAGAAAGTGAAATTGAAAACCGTGTCTTCTGTTGCTTCTTGGTTTGCATATTCCCGGATTTCCTGTTCCCTCCCTACACAAGTAAGTTCAAGAATCAAATCGGATTCCTATATGATCCGGTAAGTATCGTCTAAATGAAGAGAGATTTATGACGCAAACAATTTCAATTAACGACTCCGGGCGCTTGCAACTCACGCCGCTAGAAATTCCATCCCGTCTGCTGTTGGGACCAGGGCCATCTAATGCCCATCCCACAGTTCTCCAAGCGATGAATACTTCACCTGTTGGGCATCTTGACCCAGCTTTTCTCACACTCATGGATGAAATTCAATCGTTGCTACGCTACGTATGGCAAACAGAAAACTCACTTACCATTGCAGTCAGCGGTACGGGAACAGCTGCAATGGAAGCAACCATCGCCAATGCTGTAGAACCCGGTGATGTAGTTTTAATTGGTGTAGCTGGTTACTTTGGTAATCGCCTTGTGGATATGGCTGGACGTTATGGCGCTGATGTGCGAACCATTACCAAACCTTGGGGACAAGTTTTCAACTTGGATGAACTCCAAACTGCCTTAAAAACTCATCGTCCAGCTATCTTAGCTCTAGTTCATGCCGAAACTTCCACCGGCGCACGTCAACCGTTGGAAGGGGTCGCTGATTTATGTCGTGAATTTGGCACTTTGTTATTAGTGGATACGGTGACAAGTTTGGGCGGCGTCCCCTTGTTTTTGGATGCTTGGGGAGTTGACTTAGCCTATAGTTGTAGCCAAAAAGGGTTAGGTTGCCCGCCTGGTGCTTCTCCTTTTACAATGAGTGCGCGTGCTGTTGAGAAATTGCAACAGCGGCAAACCAAAGTTGCAAACTGGTATTTAGATATGTTGTTGCTAGGCAAGTATTGGGGCGCTGAACGCACCTATCACCATACAGCACCCATTAATTTATACTATGCATTGCGGGAAGCACTACGTTTGCTTGCAGAAGAGGGATTAGCAAATTCCTGGCAGCGGCATCAAAAGAACGTAGAATATCTCTGGGAAGGTTTAGAGAATTTAGGACTGAGTATGCACGTTGAGCAAGAGTATAGACTGCCAACGCTTACCACTGTCCGCATTCCACCCGGAGTAGATGGTAAAGCGATCGCTCGGCAGTTACTCAATGAACATAATATTGAAATTGGCGGTGGTCTTGGCGAACTCGCGGGTAAAGTTTGGCGCGTCGGATTGATGGGCTTTAATAGTCGAAAGGAAAGCGTTGACCAACTTTTAGCAGCACTACGGCAGATTTTGCCTAAGTAGCTTTGATATAATTTGGTGCGTTAACAGTAGCTTAACGCACCTGAGAAAAAGAGCGTAGGCGTAACCTGCTGTAGGCTTCGCGCTAACATTATTTAAGAATTAAAGGGAAGTTGATACTTTACCCTTATTTACTCTTTTTACTTATCACAAAAATTAAAGAAAGAGCAAGGTTAATTTTTGCAGGTCAATACAATCGCATTGTCAGGCGAAACAATTGCATTGTCAGACAAAACAATCGCATTGTCAGGCAAAACAATCGCATTGTCAGGCGAAACAATTGCATTGTCAGGCGAAACAATTGCATTGTCAGGCAAAACAATTGCATTGTCAGGCAAAACAATTGCATTGTTAGTCGTTGCATTAACTAATGTAGTATTGTTTTTGGATAATAGTTATTATTTCCACAGTCATTGCACCCCACCCCTTAATCCCCTCCCTTTAGCAAGGGGAGGGGAGACAAAGCGTAGCTTTGGTGGGGTGGGGTTATTGAAGTTCATTAATATCTATTGAGTATTCCTCACTAGTTCACTGCGAGAAAAAACCAACAACCAGCAGAGGCAAGAGTATTAAGACAGATACAATCAAAACGAGGGTTGTCGGCTCAACTTTTATGTGGTTATTCTCTGGATCGCGCATTTGGCACTCTCTCGAACAATAAATATATTAACTAAGCCTAAATGATGTTTACTTTGTTTTCCAAGCCCAATGAGGTTTATAAGTGTAAACTTTTTAGCCCATCAGCTTATTTCTTCCAAGGCAATTTAGTCCCTATTTCAGTTAAAGCTGAGAAGATCAGATAAAGAATGAGTAACCCAGCAGCCGCAAAGAAAGCGAGTAAATCGTTATCCATAAATGCTATTTGCTAAAACTTCGCTAATCATAGCGGAATCATCTAATCTTTAGCATTTTTTTGAGTCTGCAATCGTTGATCTTCTGGGTGCAAACTGTACCAGCCATACCAGTGACGAACTGCTAGCCAAACCGCTGAAAGCAAACCCGCTAAACTAAGAGTTAGCCCGCTAAACGGTACTAATAATCCAAAAATAGGTAACACTGCTCCAGCAATAGTAGCAACGATCGCAGCCAGGGAAGCACTGCGGCTAGCTCCCAATCCCCATGTTAAAATTAGTAAAATGATGGAAATTAAAGTCCAAGCCAACTGAGCATTGATAACGCGAGCTAGATAGGTCAAAGTCAATAGACAAGCAAAGAAAATACTAGCAGCGATCGCAATATTTCTGAAACTCATTGGCAGTGACAAATATAACAACAACATCCACCACAAAAATATTGCCGGTGCTAGTAACAAAAGCCGGGGAATGATGCCAGTATGACGAATCGGGTCAGTGTTAGTAAACACTCCAAATGGATTTTTGACTGAAACATTATCGTCAAATTTCCAAGTAAACTGAGTACTGCGGCCATCAACTTTAATCTCATTTGGTATAACACCACTAGCAAAATCAGCCGGAGCAAAGTTGGCAATTGCTGTGAGGCGAAAATTAGAAAGCAACTGTCCTGCGGCGCTGTAAACCCAGCGAGGCCCGCCTTGAGCTTGATAGGTGACTCGAAAGGTGGTTTCTTCTCCTGGTTGCAGCCGGAAGGGAAAGCCATAGTCTCCCGGATTGGTTTGTTGTAGCCTAGTACCGTTACGCTCTACTTTGTAGCCAGCAAGCAGTGTGTAGCCGTTAGGCGGCGGTGCTTCAAAAAAGAAATTATTAATATCCTTGAGTTGGTTAACTACTTTATAATCAGCAGTGTATTCCACGCGATAAATTGAACTGCGACCTGGAACATCTACGCTTTGGTCTAGCTTGACTTGAATTTGCGAACCACCCAGCGTTAAGAAGCGGTTAATCTCTCGCGTATCATTGACTTTGACTATTTTGCCATTGGTTTGCGTAGTATAGGAGTATGGCTCCTGGGTAGTGTAGCGCACTTGCGGGGCAGATTGTTCGAGCTTTTCACCTGCGACACTTTGGGCCACTTGAGCCACCCTTGTTTGTTCCCAGTGGTGATAACGATTGCTCAAAGTTGAACAGAGGAAAAATCCCGCTATTAGCAGAACTAATATTAGAGTTAAATGCTGTAATCCCCGCAATAGTCGGGAATAACGAACAGCCCATTCGCCAATGAATATAAATTGTTCCGGCTGGCTGCGACGCAGAGAAAAACTGATAAGTGCGATCACAACTCCCAAAGCTACGACCAAAAATACTAATAACAGTGAAGCTTTGAGCGCCTGGGTTCCAAATTGAACAAGCTCAATCGGATGCGTCAAATCAGGTAATCCGGGAATACCTTGAGCAGAAGATAACATTGGTTGATTTTTACAGAATTTGAAGAACCAGACCAATAAAATCTCTTAAAAGTTTCTGGACAATAGTTTTATTTGATACGTAGACAGTTTAAATAAGTGCTGCGTTGGCGTAGCCAGCACTTCTCTACGAGACGCTGCGCGAACGACAAAGCTCAGTGACCACCGTAAACATCGCTCTGTCCCTGACTTGCCCGACTGTAACTTGGTATAAACACCAAAAACCCGGTCTTTATGACCGGGTTTTTGAGGGAAAACAATGGGGATATATTCCCCGAAGGTTAGTTATAGAGGTTCAGTATAATATCGATGCTCTGATATTTACTACCACGCCATTGTTACCCATTCCGGAAAATTAGCTAAGAATTTTTGACTAGTCTTCTTTAATCTCCTAAAATTGCTAAATATGGGTGCTGCGATCGCATCCGTGACTTACTCGTAGTTCCTAAGTCTGCGGATATCCCAAGGCAATTTTACAAATGATTTAGGACTGCTATAAGTAGGTGGGTGGAAAAATTTATCGTTGAGATAAGGCAGGAGGCAGGAGGTAGAAACTTTTTATGAGTCCTGCATTTGTACCTCATTTACTTGCAAACTGCTGTAACACTTGCTTAGGCAGCGATTTTTGCAATACAACCTATTTCATCAAACCCATTCTCGATTACGCGAATGGTAAGCAATTTCACACCATTTTTTGACAAACTTTCTTTAGCAGGCTTTGGAGATAATTTATAACTTGTTGAGAAGACAGATGGCTCATGCAAGGGTGGTCTGGCACGAGACAGGACTTATTGCTAAAACTATGCTCTTGACACAAGGTACATTTGAAAGTTGAAAACGCTATATGTACGTGAGGTTGTCTTGGTTTCCATAAATGTATTGGACTGGCTCCATCGCCGTCAACATCATTACCGAAAAGAGCAATTGTATGGCATCCCACCGCAGCTGCAATATGCAGTGGTCCTGCATCCACTGAGATGAAAGCTTTGGTTTCAAGAAATGCGCCTGCCAATTCTAATAGAGATGTCTGACCTCTAAGATCAATCAAAGCAGTAGTTTGTAACAACTCGTCTTCTATAGAACCTGCATTGTACAGCGTTTTCTGTATCTTCGGCGCACTGCCTACTAAACCGACACTTAGTCCTTGTACCATACACCAATGAATTACTTGCTGCCAAGCGTGAATCGGCCAGAGTTTAGCAGGTCGGGTAGCTGTTACATGAATTAGTACATCGGGTACAGGAAAATTAGGTTGATGACTGGGCAGTTCTAGCTTGAAAAAGTCGGTTTCAACATAGGCTAAACGACAGAAGATTTCCCCAATGTAGTTGCTCTGAATCACGCCTTGATGCCGTTCGATCAATTCAGAACTATTCCAATCTCGATCCTGGAGCAGACGTTGAATTGAATTCGCATTTTCACCTCCATCAAGCTTTTTCTGAAAGTCTTGTGTCAGGGCCGCTCCTGTGACATACAGTGGACGTAGGGCAGTTGTCATCACTAGGTTGATGGGGCTGAATTCATCACAATTAATCGCTAAATCGTAAGAGCCTGCAACTTGTTGCCGTTGATGCACTACTTGCGCTAACTGCGCTAAGATATCGTCGCGATCGCTATACAGAGAAAAGCGCCAATCAATGTAGGGACAATAGAGTTCAAAGTCTTGGGTTACGTCACTGCCAAAAAAATCCAACGTGCAATCTGGATATTTTTCTTTCAAACCTCGCAGCAAGGGGGTAGTTACTACATAATTGCCAACTTTGCTGGAGCCGAATACGGCAAGATGGGGATGAGGGCGTAAGGATTGATCGACAAAGACTTGCATATTACGGATTTCTTACAAATTTTTCAAGTTATTTTTAGATGATGCTTGACAACAACTTTCCAAATATTCTCTTAGTTTTATCAATTTGTGATTAGTTTACTGGGTCGATTAAAGGAGTTGAGTTGTTTAAGAATGAATTCCAGACAGTCTTCAAGGACTTCCTTATTTTTCTCACCAACAATAACTAAATTCTGATTTTGAGGATAAGACCATCGACGCAGATGGGCAATACTAAATCCTTCTTGTTTCTCTTCTTCTAAAGAAGCTTTTCTCACAGCATCCCATAAGACCAGTGTTGGTTTCGCAAATGCAGTGGCAATATGAGAAGGCCCAGTATCAAATCCTACATATAAATCGCTTGCCCAAATCAGAGCCATTGCTTGTCTAATAGTTGTTTTTGGTGTAAAGATAGAAAACGTCTTTTGCTCAAAGTCATTATTGCCAATATGTAAAAAACTTACTTGATTTTTCAAGTAATCGACTAATTCTAGCCAGTTATCTAAGTGCCAAGGTGAGTCTTCAGTACTCGATGAAGTCCCATAGGGACAGATACAAACAACGGGACGTTTCAGGTGAGCAAGGGTCTTTAATCCCCATTGCATTTCTGCGTAAGATAAAAATAAAGAACCCCTTAATTGACGAGGACACAATCCATGAGCAAAACAGATATTTTCTATGATATGACGGCTTTGACAAAAATTATCTGACTCGATGGTCAGTTCTACCATGATGTTCTGGTCTATCTCATCGGCATTGATAATTTTTTCAATATATGGGTTGTTCTCCCAGATTGAGTAGCCTTTTTCTTGAGCCTTTTCATTGTAGTTTAAAGGAGCAGTCAATAATTTTATTAGTCGCCCTTTGTTTAAAGATAAGGCTTCAACTAATGGTGTATAACATACACAACTTCCTATTCCGATATAACTAGGTATTGCCAAGTCACAGTTATATTTTTCAGTATAATATTTTGATGCAACTAATGGTTTTGAATCTCTAAATCGTGGATAGAAGGTAGATTGACTTGTGCCGCTGTTATTGAACATATTTGGTTATTCTGTATTTAGGGTGTTTAATTTTTAGTAAGAAGGCAGTTTTTTGATTTTGCGATCGTAACAGTTGAGCCATTTCAAAAGCTACCAATCCACCAAAACACCAACCTATGAACAAATAAGGACTGTAGAAATTTTTAATTAGCTTGCAGAGAAAAAAAAAGAGAATAAGTATAAAAATGAGTTTACCCAACAAAGTTAATATGATGAAGTGCTAGTTTGGTTACTTCTACACCTATAGGTTAAGAATTTGCTGGTACAATTGAATGTATCGTTGGGCTTGTACTTCTAACGAGTACTCTTCAACCGCAACCTTGCGGCAATTTTGACTCATCCGATCGCGTAAATTAACGTCTTCTAATAGTTGGACAATCCCATTACAGAAATCATCAGTATCTTCAGGTTTTGCTAAATAGCCAGTGATACCAGGACGGACTAAATCTGCAACACCACCAACATTGAAACAAACCATTGGTGTAGCACAAGCCATGCTTTCCAGAAGGACTAGAGGTGAGTTATCAGCACGGGTTGGAAATAAAAATAAATCGGCGGCAGAATAAGCAACCGCTTTCAAGCGATCGCTGCTGATATAGCCAAGATGCAGTACTTCTATTTCTACAATATTTGAGATTGCCTTCGCTTGATCCCCAAAAGTCAGCAACACGATTTCAGCTTTGAGTGATTTAGGTATGCGAGAAAGGGCTTTTAGCAATAGATCGCTACCTTTACGCCGATTGGTCAAGTCTTGCGCTCCAAATATAAGAACTTTTTTATGCTGGGGAATTCCCAGTTCAGATTGACACTGCTGTTGATCGAGTGGTTGATAGGCTACTATATCAATTCCGTAGGGAATGTGATGAATGGGGAAACAGTTGAGCATACTCTGTTTAGCGCATTCAGCCACCCAGCGACTAGGAGCCACAATCGTTAAGTTGGAGTGTTGATATGCCCAATTCTTTAACTTCCACTCTAGAAATGTGGCATCTCGTTCAATCGCAGGTAACGCATTCGGATAAGGACATTTTCCACAACCAGTTTGCCATTTTGAACAGTCGTAACTGTAGGCACAGTGTCCCGTGAAACTCCACATATCATGTAGTGTACAGACGCCAGGTTTATCTCTTGTCAATGAGGGAAGCATGAGATAGGAAAAATAATCATCATGAATTGTGTGAAAGTTAAGTAAAGAAGCATTCTGATAACAGGCTTGATGTTTAAGAGTAGCAATTGAGGGATTGGCAACGAAATTCAAGCCAACTCGTGTTGTAATTGAGTTTGCTAAATCGATAAACTGATTGTTTTTTTGGACAATCTCTACCGTATTTTTCAAATCCTTAGCTTTTTCCCGAAACACTCCCTCAATCTCATCTTTATAGGCAAAGAAAGATTGAATATCGGCTCTGGATAAACCTTGATGCAGATTGTAGGCAGCAATAAATGCACCACCTATGCCAAAGCAGTTATTAATATGAAGTATATTGAGAGAATTCATTTTACATTGTTTCCAGTGACTTAATTATTAAAAAGTTTTCAATATTTCAACCTGCTCAATGCAAAACTCTAGTTTTTTTGCAAGTTTCTGTACATGGGGATGATGAAACATTGACAAATGATCCCCGCCTACCCAGTGCAAATTTACTTTATCTGCTTGCATTTCCCAACCTAAAGTTGGATTATTCAAAGTAGCAGAAGTATCCTCACTAGCCCGAATCAGAGTAACTGCACCTGGGTAGGGTTGAGGAAAATATTTTACTGAAGCTTGGTCATGGCTTTTGCCAACTTCAAAAAGACGCTTTATCCTATCCAACCCAAAATTGCGAGGAAGACGGTTTGCTTGTTTTGCTTGCTCAAAAGTGTAAGTGATTCGCTCATTTATCTCCATTTGTCGGAGCTTTTCTGTTGGAAATTCCACTCCAAATAACTCAGAGAATAACCCAAATAATAAATCTACATCATCTAGAGGTACTTGTCCTGAACGAATGTAAGTGTCTATCAATCCCAAGAAGGCAGTTTTTTGATTTTGCGATCGCAACAATTGAGCCATCTCAAAAGCCACCAATCCACCAAAACACCAACCCATGAACAAATAAGGGCCCTCCGGCTGAACCTCCCGTATAGCTTCTAGATACTGCACCGCCATCTCCTCTACCGTTTCTTGAGGCGTTTGTCCCTCCTCAAAACCCCTTGCATCCAGCCCAAAAAGCGGACGCCCATCATCCATACAACTAATTAAATCTTCATAAGCCAAGAGACTAGCACCACCTGGATGGATTAAAAACAAAGGAGATTTAGTACCTTGAGGCTGAATTTTGACAAGGACAGACCAAAAGTGAGAATCAGTTTTTTGATTAAGAATTTCTGCAAATTGCTCAACAGTTGCGCTTTGAAAAATACTACTTAGTGGTAAATTTTTGCCGAATTTTTGTTGAATTTTATTCATCAAAGCGAAGGCTAAAAGGGAATGACCACCTAGTTCAAAAAAATTGTTTTTAATCCCGACCACTGGCACATCTAGCACTTCTGCCCAAATTTGTGCTATTTGTCGTTCTAGTTCGTTACGGGGAGCGACGAAACCGTTATCCTGACTAATATTTTTTGTTGGTTTAGGGAGAGCGCGATAATCTATTTTTCCGTTAGAAGTTAGAGGTAAAGAATCTAGTTTAACCCATGTTGTCGGTATCATATAGTTTGGTAGCTTTTGGCGAAGAAATTCACTCATACCGCTAGTTGAAAAATTTTCATCAGCAGTAACATAAGCTACGAGGCGCTTGTCTCCTGGCTGATCTTCTTGAAGAGTAACAGCCGTCATGCGGATTAAGGGATGTTGAGCGATCGCAGCTTCAATTTCTCCTAATTCAATTCGGAAACCGCGAATTTTTACCTGTTTGTCAATCCGACCGATAAATTCTAAATTTCCATCTAATCGATAGCGTACCAAGTCTCCAGTTTTGTAAAGTTTGGCATCTTGGGTGTTATTTGAGAAAGGATTGGGGATAAATTTTTCTCGGGTTAAATCAGGACGGTTAAGGTAACCTTTAGCCAAAGAGATACCAGCAATATGCAATTCCCCAGGAATACCAATCGGAACAGGTTGCAGATATTTATCTAGGACATAAACTTGAGTATTCCCAATCGGTCGCCCAATCGGGACTTCCCAGTCTGCTGTTTCTGCTAGTGTGGAGTCTGGGAAAGGATAGATGGTAGTCACAATGGTGGCTTCTGTAGGCCCATAGGTATTGACTAATTTAGGTGGGTTTTTTGAGCCTTTTAAACTCATCTGCCATCTTTTAAAATTTTCTGCTAGTGCTTGCTCTCCACCAATAATTACTAATCGCAAACATGAGGGAATTCTGCCATCAGATGCTTGCAAGTCAGCAGTTAAGTAATGCCAGTAAGCTGTTGGCAAGTCTAACACTGTCAATTGCCAATCTTGACAACATTGCCAAAATTGATGACTAGAGCTTAACAAATCCTCTGTCCGCAATACTAAAGTTGCACCAGTAGTTAGACAGGGATAGATTTCTTCAGCAGCAGTATCAAAACTAATAGAAGCAAACTGCAAAATCCGGTCTTGCTGATGAATGCCATATTCCTTGATGGCTTGTGATGTAAAGTTAACTAAAGACTGATGAGCGATCGCAGTTCCTTTTGGTTGACCTGTAGAACCAGAGGTATAAATAACATAAGCTAAATCATGAGTAGACACTGCACTCACCGGATTTTGCTGATTTTGATTCGCGATCAAACCCCAGTCTCTATCTAAACAAAGGACTTGTATCCTGTCTAAGGAATTCTCCCTCTGTTTGCCATGACTCAAAACATCTAGTAATTGAGCCAATAACTTTTGTTGAGTCAGGAGTATAGGTACTTGCGTATCTTGCAAGATGTAAGCCACCCGTTCTGTGGGTAATTGTGGATTTAAAGGAACATAAGCACCACCAGCTTTGAGAATTCCCAAAATGCCAATTATCATCTCAATGGAACGTTCAACACAGATACCCACCAGTGTTCTTGGTTCTACCCCTGCATTTTGTAAGTAGTGTGCCAACAAATTCGCCTTTTCGTTCAAATCTCTATAGGTAATTTGTTGATTTTGGAATTGTACAGCTATAGCATTTGGCGTTTTTTCTACTTGTTCTTCCCACAAGTGATGGATACATTTAGTGTGGGGATAATCAGTTTGAGTAGCATTCCAGGTAGTGAGTAACTGCTGTTCTTTTGCTGTCAGCAACGGCAATTCATTGATAGACTGTTGAACATTAGTCACAATACCCGCCAATAACACCTGATAATGTTCTGTCATTTGGGATATCGCCTCGGTCGCAAACATAGCCCCGTTGTATGACCACATCCCTTTTAAACCTGTGTCAGTCTCTGTTATGGTTAAAGATAAATCAAATTTCCCCATTGGCCTTGGTGGAGCAAGCGATTTCATCTGTAATCCAGGTAGTTTCCATTCATTGGAGCTTGCATGTAGCCAATCAAACATCACTTGGAACAGAGGACTGTGGTTAAGATTTCGCTCTGGGTGTAAAGCTTTTACTACCTTTTCAAAAGGTGTATCCTGGTGTTCATAAGCCTCTAGAATAGTGCGGCGTACCTGATTTAAAATTTCCCTAAATGTAGTATTTTCTGCTAATTTGACTCTCAGTACTAAGAGATTGACAAAAAAGCCAATTAATGAATGAGTTTCTTTGTATTGACGATTGGCAATTGGAAAACCAATAGCAATATCTTCTTGATTACTGTAGCGATATAGTAAAGTAGCAAAAGCAGCGAATAGCAGCATAAAAGGGGTAACACCTTCAGTGCGGCTCAGTTCCTCCAAGGGCTTAGTTAAGTTAGGGTTAATTTCAAAAACATAATAGCAGTCTTGGAAGTTTTGGGAATGATGCGATTGCGTTATAGGCAAAGCTAGTTCTGGTATAATTCCTGCTAACTTTTGCCGCCAATAGTTCAGTTCTTCTTCAAATCTTTCACTCTTAAGCCACTGGCTTTCCCAGACTGCAAAGTCAATATATTGGAGTGGTAATTCGGGTATTGGAGATGGCAGTTTTTGCAAATAAGCACCATATAGCACAGATAACTCTTGCATTAAGATCCCCATAGACCAGGCATCAAAAATAATGTGATGCATATTTAGTAAGAGTACATGAGTTTGGGCATTCAGACGTACTAAGGTGAGACGTAACAAAGAATCGTGTGCTAAGTCAAATGGTTTACTAGCATCTTTCTCGCTAAGAAACTTAACTTCAATAGCTTGTTCATCAGCAGTTAAGTCTTCTAAGTTAATAATTGGTAGTGTTACTTTTTGGGGAGAGTGAATAATCTGGACTGGTGAACCATTCACCGCTTGCAAGTTAGTTCTAAGAACTTCGTGTCGTCGCAATAGTTCAGTAATTGCTTGCTCTAAGGCTGTAATATTTAAGTCACCAGTTAATTGATAAGGATTGGGTAAACTATAGGTGGTGTTACCTGTATCAAGTTGTTCTAGAAACCAGAGTCTAGCTTGAGCAGAGGATAAAGGTAGATTTTCTGTTCGCTTAACCGGACGAAGCGGTTGGATTTGATTTTGCTGCAACCAAGCAACAATATCTGCTTTGTAGTTAGCTAATTCTGTTTTGATTTCTGGTGTCAGCGCTCCCTTGGGAGCATTACAATGCAGATGTCCATCTGCTAAAGAAATATAAATATCTAAACGTTTAAGGTGTGTTAAAAATTCTTGGGTACTTTTCATTGGTAATAATTCGAGGGTCGAAGGTTAAGAGTCAGAAATTAGGATTTATAAGATGAATTCCTCGCGATCGCTAGACTCTAAAATCTCCATCAAGTGTTTATCTATACCAACCTTATTAACTAAGCTAGCAGCCATCTCTGCTACTGTTGGAGTTTCAAATAAACTAGCCAAAGACAATTTGACTGCTAGACGTTCCCTGAGTTGGGCAATAATTTGTGTTCCTAGTAAGGAATCTCCACCCAAATCTAGGAAGCGATCGCCTACACCAACTGCTGCAATACCTAAAAATTGCTGCCATACTTGAGCGATCGCTTCTTCTAAAGGATTACGAGGTGCAACATAAGGATTGCTGAGTTGAGGACGTGGATAAGCGTTCGCATTGGTGTTTTCTGATATAGCATCATTTTGAAAAGCAACTGTTTGAGAAAATTTATTTTCCGGCTTAATTGATGTTTCTAAATTGACAGTTGAAACTAACACTTGAGTCAGCCCATAACCAAGAATTCGGCTAAAAACATTAACTCCTTCGCTGGGTAACAACCATTTTTGCACATTGCCTTGTAACAAGTTCTTCAAGCCATTTGTGGTGGAACCAGCAGCAGAGGTATCATCTGTATGGGACACTGCTTCAGCTGCCATACCCACTTCCTGCCAAGCATCCCAGTTAATGGCAATTGTGTTTGTGCCTTGGTTAGTTTTATAGTGAGCAAAGGCATCTAGAAAAGCATTAGCAGCACAATAATCTACTTGTCCAAATACTGCTTGAACAGAGTTGAGTGATGAACACAGAATCAGCCAATCTAACTTGATATCCTGGAGGACTTGATCTAAAACAAGAGTACCTTTGATTTTCGGTGCAAAAATCTCTTCTGTCATCGACCGATCTTTAAGTTGAATTATTCCCCCAGCCGGAACACCAGCAGCATGGATAACACCATGAATATCACCAAAGTGGGTTAAGGAATTTGCGATCGCCTTATGCATCTGTTCGTGATTCGCCACATCAGCAGTAATTACTAAAACCTCAGCCCCCAATGCCTCCATTTCTTGGATTTTTTGAATTTTTCGGCTGGTAGCATTCTGCTCATCGTAAGTTAACAGCCATTGTTCCCACTCAGAACGGGCCGGAAACTCAGAACGTGCAATCAGAATTAGTTTTGCTTGTACTGTTTTGGCTAAGTATTCAGCTAGGGACAAGCCAATACCACCCATACCACCAGTAATTAAATAGACACCGCCTGTTTTTAAAGGTAATGTGCTTGCTTGGGGCGTTTCCAAACGAACAGATTCAAAGCTACGTACCCAACGATAATTTCCCCGATAAGCAATCACCCGATCTTCTGACTCAGCCTGTAATTCTTTTAACAGTTGATCGAGGAGTTTAGCTTTTTGCCCTCGTGCAGGCGGTAGTACAATGTCAAGACTACGACAGATAATATTTGGGTATTCCTGGGGAATAACGTTAATCGGCCCCATCAGGGTAGCTTTTTCTGGAGATAACCATCCTTCCGAGGCGATTTCCCACATATTGTTGGAAATAACCGTAAGTTTGCAATCGTTGGTAAAGTTTATTTGCCCCAATGCTTGAGCAAGATATAGCAGACTATAAAAACCTAAATCTTGTGCTTCTTCTAACCATAAAGGATGTTCAGTAACAGCCGTTTCTCTAACACTCCAACAATGAACCAGTTGCTTAGGAGTGAGTTGTAAAGCTTGAAGTTCAGTTAAAAGGCGATCATAGTCATCGCGCTGTTGAGGATTAAGGGTATAAATTCCATCATCTTTTTTAAAAAAGGATTTTCCAGGCTTGACAATTATCACTTTTTGCCCAGTTTCTGCAAGCCTGTTAGCCAGTTGTTCTCCAAAACCGGATTCATCAGCAAAAAACAACCAACATTCTGTTACCTGTTTTGTTGATAGAGGCAAAATAGAACGTTTCCAAGATGGAATATAAAACCAGTCAGCAATATCTGTTTTTTTTGCCGACAAGGATTTATCAAGTGTCTGAATAGTTGTTATTGGCTGCAAATGCTTTTGATTGTTTGCGATCGCCTCAATCCAATAACGCTGACGCTCGAAAGGATAGGTTGGCAATGGCAAGCGATGGCGGTTTTGGTTTGCGTAAAAACCAAACCAATCTATCTCAATTCCCGTTAACCACAGTTGCCCTAAAGTAGTTAACAAGAAATCCATATCTGAGCGGACTTCTTGAGGATGACGCAGAGATGTTAGCACAACTTGGGATACTGCTGTACTGAAATGCCGTTTGGTAAAGGTGCTTAATGTCCTTCCCGGCCCCACTTCTAGCAGCAGGTGGTCAGATTTCAACAATAAATCAATCCCACGGGAAAATTGCACGGGAGAGCGTAAATGTTGACTCCAATAGTCAGGGTTAGTTGCCTGCTCTGCTGTAATCCATGTACCTGTGAGGTTAGAAATGTAGGGGATGCATGGCACATTTAAAGTGACTTTTTGCACAGCTTTAGCAAACAATTCCAAAATCGGTTCCATCATCTGAGAATGGAACGCATGGGAAGTGTGCAAGTAACGAGATTCAATTCCTTGAGATAGCAACTGATTTTCTAAGGCAGCAATTGCTGACTTAGTACCGGAAACTACACAACGGGATGGTTCGTTAATAGCAGCTAAACAAAGCTCTCTGCCCAAGAAAGGTTCAATTTCTGTCGCAGATAGAGGCACAGACAGCATCGCTCCAGGGGGTAGTTGCTGCATCATATGTCCACGTATGGCTACCAGAGATAAGGCATCTTTAAGGGAGAAAACCCCGGCTAAACAGGCGGCGACGTATTCACCAATACTGTGACCAATGAAACCTTGAGGACTGACTCCCCAGGATTCCCAGAGTTTTGCTAGGGCGTATTCAATAGTAAAGATGGCTGGTTGGGCGATCGCTGTTTGTAGGAGTTGCTCTGTGGCTGCTTTTGTTTGTTCAGGAGTAGGGTAAAGGATATCACATAAATTCAGCCCTAATTCTGGTTGGAGTAATTCTGCACAGTAATCAACTTGTTCACGAAAAATGGTTTCAGTTTCATAGATTTCCCGTGCCATATTCACATATTGGGAACCTTGACCAGAAAACATGAAAATAACTGAAGGGGGCGAAGATTTTGCCTGACCTGTAAAAATCTGTTCTGATTCGGAACGCACCAAAATCCGCCGATGTTCAAAAGCTTGACGACCGACACTTAGGGTATACGCCACATCAGCTAAATTTAATTCAGGATGTTGCTTCAGATGGACTGAGAGATTGTTGGTTGCTGCTTCTAGGGCAGAACTCGTTTTTGCAGATAAGACTAATAACTGTACTGGTCTTGTTTGCTCTAAACTGCTTTCTAAAATAGGGGCTTCTTCCAGCACAACATGGGCGTTTGTTCCGCCAATGCCAAAAGAACTAACTCCAGCCCGTCGCTTAATTCCATCGGTTTTCCATTCAGACAACTGAGTGTTGACATAGAAGGGAGTGTTGGCAAAATCAATTTTCGGATTGGGAGTCTCAAAGTTTAAACTTGGAGGGATTTGTTGATGCTTCAGCGCCAAAACTGTCTTGATTAAACCTGCAACACCAGCTGCGGTATCTAGATGTCCCATGTTTGTTTTCAGGGAACCGATTGCACAAAAACCTTTTCGCTGGCTATTTTGGCGAAAAGCTTGAGTTAAAGCAGCGATTTCAATGGGATCGCCCAAGGTTGTACCTGTACCATGAGTTTCCACATAGGTGATGGTTTCCACATCTATACCAGCGATCGCCTGTGCCTCAGCAATGACATCTGCTTGACCTTTAACACTAGGAGCTGTAAACCCGATCTTATTCGTGCCATCGTTATTAATAGCGGAACCTTTAATGATGGCATGAATATAATCTCTGTCAGCGATCGCATCTTTTGCTCGCTTCAGCATGACAATACCCACACCATTGCCCCGAAAAGTTCCTTGTGCTTTGGCATCAAAAGCGCGACAGTGACCGTCAGGGGACGCAATCATCTCCTCTTGATATAAATAACCCATCTTCTGGGGAACGGCGATCGCAACACCACCAGCTAAAGCCATGTCACACTCGCCATTCACCAAACTTTGGCAAGCCATGTGAACTGCAACCAACGAAGTTGAACAAGCCGTTTGAATATTGACTGCGGGCCCGGTAAGATTTAGTTTATAGGCTACCCTAGTCGGCAAAAAATCTTTTTCATTTGCCAGCGATAATTGATAAGTACTAACTGACTGGTTGAGTTCCTGATTGGGGTAAAGATTTTTGATTAGATAACGGCTTTCAATCAGTCCAGCATAAACTCCGATTGACCCAGTGTAAGTTTGAGGGTTATAACCAGCTTGTTCTACAGTTTCCCAAGCACATTCCAAAAAAAGGCGTTGTTGCGGATCAAGTATCTCAGCCTCTTTCGGATTAATGCCAAAGAAATTAGCATCAAATAACTCAATGTCATCAAGTATAGCACTAGCCCTAACATAGTTAGGGTTTTGCAACAGTTCTGGCTGAACTCCATTCATCAGCAATTCTTGCTCAGATAACCAAGAAATAGTTTCGATACCATCTCGCAAATTTTCCCAAAATGCATCTATATTTTTCGCACCTGGGAAACGCCCAGACATGGCAATAATGGCGATATCTGATTCTGAAATTTCATCTGTAAAAAAATTTATCATCTCTACTCTTAAATTATTAAAAAAAAATTGAAATCTTGAATTGATGAAATCCAATACGGTTCAGTTAGAGGATGTTTGAAAAGTCATGATTGATGTATCAAATGTTTTTTTACCCCACCCTAACCCTCCCCTTGGAAAGGGGAGGGAACTGGATTTTCCGGTTTCCCCCCTTTATAAGGGGGGATTAAGGGGGGTAATAATTCGATTAAGATCACAGCCAACCACTTTTCAAACAACCTCTTAAGCATTTCTTCCTTCTCTTCCTTTGCGTTCTTCTCTACGAGACGCTACGCGAATGCGTCCTTAGCGATTTGTTAAAAAATTTGAATTTGATAAAGAGTTAAGCCTTGACTGAAGAGTATTGTGATAAAATCTCCCAAATCGAATTACCCTTTTTTCTGCGAGCGATACTGTTGTCTAATATTTTTTTGTTGGTTCCGAGAAACTTGATTGCTACGAATTTGCGATCGCTCTGGAGCTAATTTATCAATATCTGCTTTTGGTGATATCTGTCCATTTAAATATTGCCCCAATGCCCTCACCGTTGGATACTGAAACATCTCTATTATTGATAATTCTTTGGTAAAGATAGTTTGCAGTTGCTCCCGCACCTGAACTAATCGTAAGGAATTTCCACCCAGGTCAAAGAAATTATCATCCAGCGCAACTTTTTCTATTTGCAGGTTTTTTTGCCAAACATCAGCAATAAGTTGTTCTGCCTGGGTTTGTGGCATTTCCAACGAAGATGTTCTTACAACTGAGTTGGGGCTGGGAAGGGCGCGACGGTCTACTTTGCCATTAGGTGTGAGTGGCAAGGCATCAAGGATTACAAATGCCTGGGGCATCATGTAATTGGGTAGCTTCTGTTGGATAAATTCGCGTACTTGGGGTACCAGCTTCTGAACTAACTTGCCCCGTAGGGGATTGTTTGTATAGTGATTCCAGGGCTTGGAAGTGATTGTTTGGGTATTCCAATTTGGCTTTGTTACCTCGCTGCGAGAAAACACAACATCATAACAACCGTCTTGACTGGCATTCCACCAACTTACGTGCATAGTATAAGCAACTTGTTTGCTCAGTTCCCAAAACTGCTCAGGATCGACACCTGCTGCTGGTAATTGCATCAGTTGCTGTTGCAGTTGTCCTACTGTCTTAGCGGCGGGGGGATTTTGTAACCATTCACGCAATTGTACTGAGTGCTGCACCCGGCTGTTAGGAATATGCCGGATTCCTAACATTTCTGGCTGCTCCTGCAACAACCTTTGATGTATCTTTGCTAAAGTTAGGTTGTCTAGTTGCCAGTCTAACCAGGAGATTGCAGTTGTTAGTGCTGATTTACCTAAATGCAGTGTGACATCGTAACGGAATTGGGTTAGCTCATTATGATAGTGACCACGCTTGAGTTGAATTTCTACCTGAGTTATTTGAGGAAAGTGTTGCTGTAAAGCTAAAAAGAAAGCAGGAGCGATAACCAATTCCTCTTCTGCCGGCACACTTTGATGTACCTTCTGCTGCCATTGTTCAACAGTTAGTTCCTTAGAAGCTCTAGATAACTGAACTAAGGCGTGGTAAGCATCCAGTAACGGTAAGCTGCGGACATCACCGATAAAGATAGTGCCGCGATCGCCAATTGCCGTCATAGCTCCTTTTATAACCCGGAGGAGATAGTCTGCACTAGGAAAATACTGCACCACTGAGTTAATAATTACAGTGTCAAATTGACCATTGACAATTCCCTCGAAGTCATCAGCAAGCTTATACAGCAATTTTACCCGTTCTAAACCCGGAACCACTTGTTTAATTTGCTCAATATGCTGGAGTGCTGGTTGAGAATAATCAATTCCCCAATACTCTTCGCAGTGAGGCGCAATGCGGCATAGCAGCAGTCCTGTACCACAACCAATTTCCAATACTCGTTGAGGAGAAAAAGCTAGAATTCTGTCTACTGTGTTATTTACCCACTCGCGCATTTCTGATGCTGGAATAGGTTTCCCAGTATAACTATTGTCCCAACCAATGATATTGAAGGTTAAGTCATCAGATGCTGCTGACAGACTATCATTTTGTTCGTAGACTTTTTGCCAAGTACTAATCTGTTCGTTTTCCCATTGGTTCATTTCCCCTGATATAGTTTCACCTTTGAGATTGACGACTAAATAAGCCACAAGGCGTTTGTCATTAGGAGCAGTTTCTCTGGCAATGACTATACTTTCCTGCACCAAGGGATATTGATTCAACGCAGCTTCGATTTCTCCCAATTCAATGCGGAAGCCCCGAATTTTCACTTGGTTATCAATCCGACCAAGAAATTCCAAATTACCATCAGGTCGATAGCGAACTAAGTCTCCTGTTTTGTAAAGGCGATCTCCTTCTATCTGTTGACTCTTGAATAGATTGGGGATAAATTTCTCTTGGGTTAAGTCTGGGCGGTTAAGATAACCCTGCGCCAGACCTGCACCACCAATATGAAGTTCTCCAGGGACACCAATCGGTACTAATTGCAGATGTGGATCTAGAACATAAACTTGAGTATTATCAATCGGTCTTCCAATTGGTACTTCGGGTAACTCCATTGTTAGAGCATCTGAGTTTGCTGCTCGCCAGAGGGTAGTCACGACGGTTGCTTCTGTCGGTCCGTAAGTATTGATTAATTCTGGGGGATTGGGCAGGTGCGCCACACTCCTTTGCCAGCGCTTCAAATTCTCTCGATCTGCCTGCTCACCACCAATAATTACCAGTTTGAGAGATTCAGGAATAATCGGGTCTGAATGTGTCAATTCAACGGTTAAATTATGCCAGTAGGCTGTTGGCAAGTTTAACACTGTTAATTGCCAATCCCGGCACTGCTGCCAAAAACGATCGCTAGAACTCAACATTGCATCCGTCCGCAGTACCAGTGTTCCACCTGCAATTAAACACGGATAAACTTCTTCTACAGATGTATCAAAACTAACTGAAGCAAACTGGAGAATCCGGTCTTGCTGATTGATACGGTATTCCTGAACTGCTATTGAGGCAAAATTCACCAACGATTCATGAGCTATCGCCACTCCCTTCGGCGATCCTGTAGAACCAGAGGTGTAAATCACATAAGCCAAGTTAGTTGGAGATACTTCAGTCATTGGATTGGAGACACTGCGATCGCTAATTTCCTCCCAATCGGTATCTAAGCAAATGGCTTTTGCCTTCAGTTCTGGAAGCTTTGAAAGTAATTTTTGTTGCGTCAGTAGTACTGTTAACCGAGTATCTTGCAAGATATAAGCTATTCGTTCTTGAGGATAAACTGGGTCTATGGGAATGTAAGCTCCACCAGCTTTGAGAATTCCTAGCCAACCAACTATCATCTCAATGGAACGTTCGACATAGATACCCACCAGCACTTCTGGTTGCACACCCAATATGAGCAGGTAATCGGCAAGCTGATTAGCTCGTTGGTTCAATTCCCGATAGCTAATTTGTTGCCCTGAGTATTGCAAGGCTATAGCATTTGGAGTTTTTTCCACCTGTTGTTCAAACAAGTGGTGGATACATTTAGAGGTAGGATAAGTAGTCTTTTTTCCTTGCCCAGCTAATAGCAACTCATGGGTTTGTATTGCAGTGAGCAGAGGTAAATGAGTAAGTGGCTGCTGTGGATTCTCCAGGATTCCCGTTAATAAAGTCTGAAAATGGCCGATCATGCGGATGATTGTCTGTGCATCAAATAAGTCGGTGTTGTAATAACAAATCCCATTCAGACCTCCAGCTACTTCCCAAAAGTCCATTTCCAGGTCAAACCGCACACCCCCCAGAGACAAAGGCATCTTTTGCACAGTTAAACCAGGTAGATCCCAAGCGTGAGTGGGAGCATTTTGGAGGGCAAACGTCACCTGTACCAGAGGGTTACGATCCAAATGGCGCTCAATTTGTAATGTTTCAACCAACATCTCGAAGGGCAAATCCTGGTGAACATAGGCTTCTATTGTGACTTCTCGCACCTGTGCCAATAACGCTTCAAAGTTCGGTGCTTTGGATATATCAAATCGTAGAGCTAGAGTATTGACAAAAAAGCCAATTAACGGTTCTATTTCCTGACGATTGCGGTTAGCGATCGGAGAACCGATAACAATGTCAGTTTGATTGCTTATTCGTGACAGTAAAACGACAAACGCTGCTAGAAGCGTCATAAATAAAGTTGTTCCGGCTTTCTGACTCAGTTGCTTGAGTTGCTTTGTTAAATTTTGATCCAGTTGAAAATATTCTCTTGCACCGCAAAAAGTCTGTACTGCCGGACGAGGACGATCTATTGGCAATGCCAGTAGGAGCGGCGCATCTGCTAACTGCTGCTGCCAATAGCTCAAGTGATGCTCAAGCACTTGACCAGTCAGCCATTGACGCTGCCAAACAGCAAAGTCGGCATATTGAATCGATAATGGTAAGAGAGAAGATGTACCATTGTTGATGGCTTGATAATGGGCAGATAGTTCGCGGATGAAAACCCCTAGTGACCAACCATCGCCTGCGATATGGTGAATTAACACCAACAGTACATGTTCCTCTTCGGAAAGTTGCCAAAGCCTGACCCGTATTACCGCATCTTGAGCCAAATCAAATGGTTGATGACCTAACAAAATAGCTTGCTTTTCCAGTTCTTGCCAGGGATCTGAGAAATTTTGGAGGTTTACCACTGGTAGCGTTAAAGTCAAATGCGGAACAATGACCTGCACTGGCTGGTTATTTACCATCTGAAAGTGAGTACGCAAAACTTCATGCCGCTGCACTATTTCCTGTAGGGCTTGTTCCAGCACTTTGACATTTAATTTTCCACTCATCTTTAGAGGAAAGGGTATTGTATAGGCACTACTTTCACTCTCCAATTGATGGAGAAACCAAAGACGCTGCTGTGCCCAAGATAGGGGTAAGTTTTTCTCTCGGTTGGCGGGTAAAATCGGTGGTACTGTTAGACCGATACCTTTTTGCAACTCGGCTAAGATCACCTCACTTAACTGTGCAACTGTGGGTGATTCAAATATACAGCGTAAGGGTAAATCAATTTGGAAGGCTGTTCGCAGTCTAGAAATAACTTGGGTTGCCAGTAAAGAATGTCCTCCCAATTCAAAAAAGTTATCGTAAATCCCGACTTTCTCAATACTGAGAATCGCAGCCCAAAGGTTAGCTAAAATTTCTTGGGTGGGGGTATTAGGTAGTACGAAGCTAGATTCTAATCTACTCTTGAAATTTTCCGGTATGGGTAGAGCGCGGCTATCAACTTTTCCATTGGATGTTAAGGGAAACTTTTCTATGACAACAAAGGCAGATGGAATCATGTACTCAGGCAGTTTTTCATTGAGATAGTGGCGAAGGTTTTGAATATATCTCTCTAAACTGTTCCAAGTTGATTGGCGATCGCCTAAACTTTTTGCTTCCGTTTTTTGAGGCAAACACTGCTTTATTGTTGTCCGTCTCGCATAAATATTATAGAGGGGAGTTGCTTCGAGTAATTTGTCCTGAACAATGGTCAAATCATATCCATGAAATTTCAGCAACTCTGTAATTTCTCTAAGTCTGCCATTAATATCATGAACTTCAACAATAATTTGCTGAATTTTTAACCAATCTCTTTCTTGAATTCCTGCTAATACATCCCGTTCACTTTTTTCAACATCAACTTTGAGTAAATCAATGCGCTCAATTTGATTTTCTTCAATAATATTAGAAATGGTTTTTAGCTGACAAGTAAATTGCTCACTCTGCAAGCGTTCAACTAATAATTCATCCAGTACTTCTTGTGATACAGTTGTCCCATTGCCTGTTCCCGCATGTTGCTTGAGCAAAAAGGATTTGACAACTTCTTTTTCCTCTGATGCGTCAGCAAAGCGCCCAGAAATGACGGAAACATTGGGATAATAGGTAAATTCAGCAGATTTAGTTTCCCCAGAAAGACCAATATTAAAGACTTTGGCATCAAGATTGTAAAGTTCCGCATTCAAGCGTAACAATTCAAAGACAGGGGGAATAGGTTCAAAAGCATAGATTTTTACCTTCGGGCAAGCTTGAGCAGCAAATAAACTAAACAAACCGATATTCGCCCCGACATCAAAAATGCAATCTCCTTCATCAAGGGTAATCCCATGCTGTAAATAGGATTGATCGGTAAATATTTCTTGATAAAGAAATTCTGTTTCCGTTTTATTGAGATGAGCGATCGTCATCCCATTAGGTAACTCATAGAGAGAGCGATCGCTCAGTATACTCTGCTCTCTTAAACTCACCAAATTGAAAATAGTTGAAGCTTGGATCTGGTCAGGAACAATATAAGCTACCAATCGCTTATTATTAGGTTCATCCTCTCTAGCAAGTACAACACAATCTTGTACAGCTTGGTGCCCAGAAAGTAGTGCTTTAATTTCTCCTAACTCAATCCGAAAGCCCCGAATTTTGACTTGATGATCGATACGTCCTTTATACTCAAGCTCACCTGTAGGCAGATATCGCGCTAAATCCCCTGTTTTGTATAAACGCCCTTGCTGCTGATTACTAAAGGGATTGGGCACAAATCGCTCCTCAGTCAGTTCACTGCGCCGCCAATACCCCCTCGCCACACCACCTCCACCAACATAAAGTTCTCCTACCACCCCAAGGGGTACAGGTTGTTGGTATTTGTCCAGAAGGTAAATTTGCAAGTCGGAAATTGGCAGCCCAATTAAGCTACTAGTGGCTTTCACATCAGCTAAGGTTAAACGACGGATTGTCACATGAACCGTTGTTTCTGTAATGCCATACATGTTTACTAAGTGGGGCAGTTGATCCCCATGCCGCTCAAACCAAGGCTGCAACAAAGGTAACGAGAGTGCTTCTCCGCCAAATATCACTACCCGTAAACTCAATTTTTCTGTTGTCTTGGAGTGTTCATCAACTTGAATTAGTTGGTAAAAAGCGGATGGAGTTTGGTTGAGAACAGTTACTTGTTCAGCAATTAGTAAATTGTAGAATGCTTGCGAGTCTCGGCTCACCTCGTAAGGTACAACCACAACACACCCGCCATACAGCAACCCTCCCCACAGTTCCCAAACCGAAAAGTCAAATGCAAATGAGTGGAACAGCGTCCATACATCCGTTTCATTAAACTCATACCAATCTTCCGTTGCTTTGAATAACCGAACGACATTGTGATGAGTGATTAATACTCCTTTGGGCTTTCCTGTAGAGCCGGATGTATAAATCATGTACGCTAGGTTATCATCCTGCACACCACTGATTAGGTTATTTTGGGAGTACTGAGCAATTTTGTCTGCCTCTTTATCTAAATAGACAACAAAATTGCTTTTATCTAGAGTGTTACGTAATTGCGAATTCGTTACTAACACTTGCACTTGTGCATCTTCTAGTATGTGGTTCAACCGTTCTTGCGGATTATTGGGGTCTAGTGGTACGTATGCCCCTCCGGCTTTGAGTATTCCCAATATGCCCACGATCATTTCTAGTGAACGTTCTACGCAAATGCCTACCTTAGTTTCTGGTTTTACCCCCAGGGTTTGCAAGTGATGTGCCAGTTGATTAGCCTGCTGATTCAATTCCCGATAAGTCAGCTGTTGTCCTTCAAACTTAAGTGCTACAGCTTCGGGTGTCTTCTCCACCTGTGCTTCAAACAACTCATGCAAACAGACAAACTCAGACTCAATCCCCTGTATTTCTTTCCCTAGCAACTGCTCCCTTTCTGTAGCGCTGAGTATTGACAAATTGCCGATACGCTGATTTGGAGATTCAACAATTCTTGCTAGCAAAGTCTGAAAATGTTCACTGATACGCTGGATTATTTCCTTATCAAACAAATAGGCGTTGTACTCTAGTTTCCCTTGCAGTTCTGAGTTTGTTTCCGACAAGTTTAAGGTTAAATCAAAGGTTGCTCCGGCTGTTGGTTTACTCAACTCCAGTTCCGTTGTGATGACTCCTGGAAGTTGCAATTTCTCCTGATTGATAGTTTCTAGAGTGAACATCACTTGCAAAAGGGGATTATTACCCGATTTGCGGTCTATTTTCAGAGCTTCAATAACTTTAATAAAGGGAACCTCACTATGAGCATACGCTTCTAAAACAACCTTTTTTACTTCAGTTAACAGTTCTTGAAAGGTAGGATTATCAGAAATCTGAATACGTAAGCCAAGTGTATTGACAAAAGCACCAATAAGTGGGTTTATTTGCGCTGAGGTGCGATTAGCAATACCAGTTCCAATAACTAAATCTTCCTGATGGGTGTAGCGGGAAAGTAAGATAGCGAAAGCAGTCAGGAGGGTGGTAAAAACGGTTGTCCCAGACTGTTGACTTAACTGCTTCAACTTGCCAGTTACCTCAGCACTCACAGACAACGGTACTATACCAGATTGAAACGCTTGCTTTAGATTATCATTGCTGCGATCGCGTAGCGTCTCCGAAGGAGAATCGCTTAAATAAGGCAGTTCCAAAACAGGCACAACGTCTGCCAACTGTTGCTGCCAGTAGTTTAACTGTTGGGTAAAATTTTCAAGAGTGCTCTGTTGATTTTGCCAATGAGCAAAATCAGCATATTGAATGGGGAGTTCTGGTAAAGAAGCTGTTTTTCCTGTCGAAACTTCTTGATACAGAGCTGATAATTCCCGCAAAAATATCTGGATTGACCAATCATCACAGATAATATGGTGCAGATTGAACATCAACAAGTGAGTGTAAGGATGAAGACGGATAAAAGTCACTCGCCACACAGGAGACTGATTCAAATCAAAAGCACGGATACGCTCTTGCAAAAGAAGTTGTTGTGCTTGAGAAATCTGCTCAGTTTCTGATAAGTTCTGCAAGTCAATTACAGGAATCTCAAAAGTCAGGTGAGGTGTAATAACCTGTACTGGCGAACCATTTACCACCTTGAACCCAGTTCTAAGAATCGAATGACGCTCAATCAGACATTGAATTGCTCGCTCGAAACTGGGAATATCCAGATCCCCTTCCAAGCGAAACGCCCTCACCATGTTGTAGATATAATTTGACTCTTCTAGGTGATGAAGTAGCCAAAATTGTTGCTGAGTAAAAGATAAAGGTAAACCATCATTTTTTATAGTCGCATCAACGGGTTTAATAATTGATTGTGACTCAATTGCTGATTGATTGAGGAAGGCTACAATTTTTGTTTTATATGTTTTTATTTGAGCTAGTATATCTGAAGTTAGAATACCTTTAGGTGCTTGATAGCGGAGGTTGTTGCCATCAGCCCAGACTTTGATATTGAGGCGACCAAGTTCTAACAAGAGTTCATCAAGCGTTTTCATAGCATCCCTTCATCATAATCATCTGTGCTATCAGGCACTTCTTTTTGTACTAATATCCGACAAGTGTTTTCAATACGTTTGGCTAGTTGAGCGATCGTTGGTAATTCAAATACAGTAATTAAAGGAATATTTATTGAGAAAGCGTTAAATAATTGTGCAATAAGTTGATTAACAAGTAGGGAATGACCCCCTAATTCAAAAAAGTTATCATGAATCCCAATTTTTTCTATTTCAAGAATTTGAGTCCAGATGTCAACCAGTATTTGCTCAGTAGAAGTGCGAGGCAAAACTAAACTTTCTAACGGCGCTCTTTGCACCTGACTGAAAGCGGGTAAACCCAAACGATCAACTTTGCCATTGGGCGTTAGGGGTAGCGCTTCTAAAGTCATAAAAGTTGAGGGAACCATGTAGTCTGGTAGGCTTTCTAAGAGCAGACTTCGTAGTTCTCGGAGTGAGAGTGCTTGTTGGAGAACCGGCACAATATACGCTCTTAGTTGTTGCTCACCCAGATAATTGGGTGATGCTACGACAGCAGCCTCTCGGATAAGGTTGGTATTAATCAATGCCATTTCGACTTCCGAAACGTCGATGCGGTAACCCCTGACTTTCACCTGGAAGTCTTTTCTACCTAAGTGCAAAAGACAGCCATCTGGCAACATACAGCCTAAGTCACCCGTTTTATACAGCAGTTTATTTTCTTCTTGGACATCTTTTAAGAGTACTGCTTCGGTTAAGTCTGGTCTTTGCCAATAACCACAAAAGAGATAACGACTTCTGACGACAATTTCACCAATCTGATTAAACTCAACTGGTTGACCTTCATCATCAATTAACAAAACCTCATGATCCTCAACTGCGTAGCCAGCTGGTACAGTACTACCAATAATTTCCGTTTCCCAATCCACAAAGTACTGCCGAATTGGACTAATTTCCGAACCTCCTAAATTGGCAACAAAAATACACTCATCAGAGAAATGCTGCTTGAAAAGTTCTACATCTTTTTTGTAGACTGTCTCACTTCCTACCTGAATCAGGCGCAGTTTGGGGAACTTATCTTGTTGAGTTAAGGTGTTGACAAAATGGCGAAACATAGTTGCCACGGCAAAAAAGATAGTTATTTCTTGCTGGTTCAGCCAGTTACTTAAACCTATTAACCCTTCTTGTTTAACGTTATATGGCAGAAGAGTTGCACCATTGAGCAAGGAGCAGAAGATATCCCTGACAGCACCAGCAAAATTTGGGGAGTACAAAAGCGCTAGCCTGTCATCGGCACAAATATGACCACTGTTGGTATAGTTCATCGTCAGATGCAGAACATAACGATGGTTTTGGATTACGCCTTTGGGCTGCCCTGTCGATCCAGAGGTATAAATGATGTAGGCAAAATTATCTGGTTGCAGAGGGAAATCTAGATTTTCACTAGAAATGCTGGGATCTATCTCGTCAATATTGAGTATTTCTAAGCCGCTAATTTGCAATTTTTTGGCAAATGAGATATTTCTGCTATCTGTTAGCAATAAACCTGCTTGTGAATCTTTGAGAATATAGTTAATTCTTGCTGGTGGCAGCGAGGTATCTAGTGGTACATAAAACTTACCAACTTTTAATACACCCAAAATTGCAGCAATTATCAGAGCGCCACTTTCAAATAATATTGCAATCGGTTCTACTTGGTGATCGCGCTTGATTAAGATAGCCCTGCCTATCCGATTGGCGAACTGATTCAGGTCATTATATGTGAATACATGCTCCCCAGTTTTAACAGCAATCTGTTCAGGATGCAGATGTACTTGTTTTTGAAAGCGCTCAGGAACCGATAGTTCAACATCTTTCTTGTCGAACTTTACAAAGGGGTTATTTGGGTGGACATGATGTCTCTGAATTAACTGTTGCAACGGGTTATTCATCGTTGATTTTCATGATTAGAGCTATTTAATTTTTCTTGGTGTTAATGACTCACTGTCCTCAAATTCTGCAAGTATTTAAGTCTACTGTTCAAAGTTAGTTGCACAGGATCAATAATTTCCAATTCTGATAAGAATCCCTTCACTTGCTTAGAAGTGCTAGTTTTCAACCATTCCAATAAGTAGGGAATTTCGCTACATCCAGCGATGATACAGTCAACATTAGGCTGGAGCTTGAGTAGCTCAACGAAAAAATGTTCGCCGACTTTACAAGCAAAATTGCAGTCAGATGCTTTTATGCCTTGATAAATAGATTGCATTAATATTGATTGCAATTCATCGTTAGGTTCTAAGCAAACAATACCCACTTCTTGAAGTGGTCGAGAGTAAACACACCCTAGCCGCGTTGCTGTGGTGCATAGAACTAAAGGCCGACAAAAGTTTTGTTGTTGCAAGTATTGTATTGTAGTGTCAATCAAAGAGATCCATTGCAGTCTGAAAAAAATCTTTGAATAATCAATCAGGAGTTGCTGCATCACTTCAGGTAAGAAATAATGAGCGCCATTGCACAGAACGATTAACTCAACAGCTTCAACGCTAGAGCAAATATACTGCATTGCTTCTCGGATAGCGATCGCCAGCATTACCACCAAATCCGGCTCTTGAGATGCACCAATTTGAGTCTTTTGTTGAATGGCTGTAGTCCGATTAGGCAGCGAACAAGCTTGAAACAGAACAATTTCTCTACTATTCTGGAACATCTGACAGGCTATCTCAAAAGCTCCCAAACCAGCTAGAGGGCCCATTCCACCCAATAGTAGTAAAGGAGGCGCTTGAGTCTGTTTTGGTCTCAGCACAATCACTTCAGTGGGATAACTTTGATCCTCAACAGCTTCTGAGCGTAGCTTTTTATTTTGGGCGATCGCATATAAATATTGTCGAAAATCTAAAGTTGCAGCAATAGTTTGTTGAGCATCATCAAAAAAATATTGAGCTTGAGGTTTAAGGCACGGAAAGCAGATGTTTTGCTGCATTTATTTCTTGTCTCATCTCTATAGTTAGTGCTTCCATTACAGTACCTAACCGAGTCAAGTACTCCTTAAACAAAAGTTTTGCTTGTGTATAGTCAATTGGAGTATTAGTAGCTTCGCTGTACTCATTCAAGGCTTTGACGACCACTTGAAAGTGAGCCACTTCCGTTTCGTCTGCAACATGAACACCGATATAAAATAGAGCTTTCTCTTTTTCTTCAGGGGAGAAGTGGTAATATCTCTCAATTAATTCTGAAACAGCAAATAGGGCTTTAGTATACTCACCGTGGTTATAAATTTCTGAGAACATATTTGTGAGTAACCCCTTGGAAATATCATCTACTACCATATTGTGATATATCCATTTCTGAAAATCACACGCTTGGGGTAAACAATATTCTTTTAATTGCCAAGGATAATTTCCTAAAAAGCTGTTAGCAAAATCTTCATAGAGTGCAGCGTGAGTTACACCTTCGTAATCTAATCCCAAATCTTCGTGACTAGTTTCAGCATTGAAGGCGCTAGCTAACAATAATTGTTCCCGTTCTTGAGTATCTCTCGTTAAAGCAAGACGTTGTAAACGACAAGATAGCCCATATATAGCTAACATTTTCAAGTGCGTAGCTTTCCAGGAATTAAAGACTGTGGCTAATATTTTGTTTGACCAGCAATGCGTAGGTAAAAGCTCAAAAAAGTTTTCACAATGTTGCAATGGCTCACTAGCTTCCGAGAAACTCTGACGAAAAGCCTGTTTCAACTTTTCGTCAGAAACCATGTTGATAATACTGCTAACCGTGCTAAAAATGCTAGATGTTGATGTGATCATAGATATAGATGTTAAAGGCTCCCTTTTCACCAGGAGGATTGTATGAATCTTTTTCAAGCTAATATTGGGCATATTTTTCAGGTTGTCAGCAATAGAATCCGTTACCAAAATTCAGACTTACAGAGGTTTAAAAATTCTCATGTAAATGAATAAAAATTAAAAGAGTAAATATGAATTTTTTGGATAGCTTTTGCAAATACCCTTGCTCTAGAAATTTATTAAAGCATTTTCTTTGAAATCAAACAAGTACATAAATGTCATATATTTATCTCTGCTGCAAGATATTTTTAGTTACTGCCTCACAGATTAGTTTTTTGTCACTATATTAAATATCACAACTTTGAACAGACAATGTTATAAATATTATTTTTGTACATTTAACATATATATAAATAATTTGTCAACAGATAATATTTATATATTTAGTTAAAATATATTAACTTTGATAACAGAAAATTAAATATTGCCATATTGGGAGACGATTCATTGTGAGCGGTAGTTTATTGTTATTTAAACTAGCTCAAAACAATGATTGCCTAAGAAATTATCAAACGCTATGCAGCTAATAAAAGAGATTTTCAATACCTGAATTTAAGCCAGATTTATTTTATTTACAGGGTGTTGATTTTAGCTATGTTAACCTCAGTAGTGCCAATCTCAGTGAGGCTAACTTGAGTTGTACCACTCTGGTTTAGACAGATTTAAATCGAGCAGACTTCCAAAAAGCCAATTTGCAAAATGCAAACTTGTTAAATGTGAGTCTACTGTGGGCAAACTTAAGTCCCGCTAATCTAACTAGAGTAAACTTAACCAATGCTCACTTAAATTATGCCAGGCATGGATTCTGTCTGCTTAAGAGAGGCAAATTTAACAAAGACTAATTTAGAAAAGGCTTGTTTGACTCAAGCAGATTTAACTGGGGCAAATTTGTTTAAAGCAAGTCTCAAAGCTACAGACTCTACTGGTGCTATGTTTGATAATGCCAATCCGCGTCAATCAAACTGGGAAAAAGCGATTTTGTCTACTGCTTCTTTACGACGACTTTATTTAGAAGGAGCGCAATTACAGGATACTATTTTAAACGGAGCAGACTTAACACACTCAGATTTAATTAAATCAGACTTGAGTAATGCAGATTTGAGTGATGCAATTTTACGTCAAGCTGCCTTGGAGTTAGCCTTTGCTCAAAGGGCAAAACAGTACCAGCTTGTTGAACCTTGACTAGTTTGCGACAATTGTAAACCTCTGTAGGTCTTTTTATGCCATCTACGCTAATAATTGCTTTGTATTCCCAATAATTTTTGGCACTTCGGCTGATACTGAGAATGCAAATCTGCTGGCGTAGACCTTCGTAGACAGCGTAATTGCGGCATACAGATGCAAAAGCCGGATGTACCACGGAGAAAGGTAGTATTAATAGCAACAGAAATATTATGTATTTAATCCTGCTCAGAAAAAATTGTTTAACATTATTTGGAAATATTATTAAATTTTTCAACTCTTTGAGTTGATTCAATTACTTTTCCTAGTTTGACAGACCAGAGATGAGCAGCAGCAAAAAAGCTCACAATGCTTTATGTGCTATTTTCCACTAAAGTTTACTAAGCTAAATTGAACCATGCCCAAACACCTTCTCTACTTTGAGGGTAAACGTTTAGTACAACACGGCTTAAATAAACCACCGATTCCAAATCAATCAAACGCTTACACTGTATACCTGTTTGAATTTTGAATTTTAAATTTTGAATTTTGCCTTGCAGTACTAGTGCGTCTGTTCATGTACCATACCCTAATACCAATTCGTAATATCTTACGGTAAGCTGCACTTAGTGCATCTATTGAATTGAGAAAGTCAGATCACATCTGGCTGGGTTCCCACCATTTGTATCTGTAGTCTTATTTTGGAAAATTGATATAACAATAAATGTGCAAAAAAAGTCAGTCGTAAGGACGATAAAATTGCAACCAAAAACAAATTTTGAGCAATCTGGGATTACACGCTGTTTTGCAGCAATACTGCTCTTTGGTCAAGTGTGGCTACATTTACTCCAAGGGAAAACCTACTATCGCAAGATTTTGCAACATCTTGTTACCGCTGGACCAGGTTCTATTTCTCCAGTTCTCCTTGTCAGCTGTTTTGCAGGAATGATTTTTACTATTCAGATAACGAGGGAATTAGCCCGATTTGGGGCTATCGATGCAGTGGGAGGTGCATTTGCCTTAGCTTTTTGTAGAGAATTAGCTCCAATTTTGACCGCTAGTATTATGGCGGGACAAGTAGGTTCTGCCTTTGCAGCAGAAATAGGTGCAATGCGAGTCACTGAGCAAATTGATGCACTTTATATGCTCAAAACCGATCCAATTGATTATCTAGTACTTCCTAGAGTAATTGCTTGTTGTTTGATGGTACCTTTGATGACGATTTTGGCTTTAGTTACAGGCATCATTGGCGGAGTTTTTGCCGCATCAAAGTTCTACCAAATTATTCCCGAAACATTTTTAGAATCAGTCAGAAATTTTTTAGAACCGTCAGATTTGTTTATTATTTTGCTAAAAGGGTTTATTTTTGGAGTGCTGGTTGCTGTCATTGGCTGTAGTTGGGGTTTAACTACTAGAGGGGGAGCAAAGGAAGTAGGAGAATCGGCAACAAAAGCAGTTGTTACTAGTTGGGTATCCATTTTTATTATGGATTTTTTCCTATCTTTACTGCTGTTTGAACAGCCTGCATTTTGAACCCAAGTAAGTATTGAACAAAATTTTCAACTTTTTAAGAAGTTGGGAATTTGAACTACAAAGTAAGTTGTGGGTAAATAATACTGCTTCTTCCTTTAAAGCATTGGCACAACCCAACCCAGGCATTGCTTGCTTTCTCGGATATACTTCATCACGTTAACGGAATTTGGGAATATATGAACTTGTAGATTAGCGCACCCAAAGCTAAACCTCCCAATGAAAAGATAGAGGCAGTCGAAAAAGCTAGACCTTCTTTAAGACCCGCTATTTGAAAGTCTATTCTGACTAATATAGTCGCTGAAATGATGAGTAAAGTATCAAGAAATACCCGAAACCAGGCAATCATGATAAAGAATGAAAAAGCTGCTAAGACGGCAACGCCGAAAGACCTAGTATTTGATTGAAGAAAAATACTGTAGTAATATGTCATCTTCGGCCAAGGAGCAGTCAACGTTACGATTAAAAGCAAGATAGCAATTACAGTTGCCACCCACACAAATATAGGAGCACGTGTTTCTGATATTACCCAGCCCAAAGTACTGTAACTCACCAGTACTAGTGCCAGGGACACCCAAGGAACTCTTTTCCAAATTGACATGGGTTTATATTTCTAGTACAGGGTTAAGGTCTTATCGCATAAATTAAGTGTAGTAACTCAAGACTTTATTTTGCTTGAGGACTTGCTCAGTTTATGATGGTTATTCTCCCTTCACCATATCCCAGCCCAATATCAAAGAAGTTTTTTCCGATACGGGTATCAGTGAGACAAGAAACTAGAAGTTCTTACAGATAAAATTATGTAGATTTTGAATATATGGCTTAAACTAGTAAGTTTAGCATCATATTTTTATAGCTTCAATCAATAGATTTTTATGCTGTTCCCAAGAAAGCCGAACAAGTTTGTCGAGAATTGCGGTACAAATTAATTAAAGATTTGTAAACTGTTAGCAGCCTAGTAGCCGCGTGTCACATCTTGTTAAGGAATTATCATGAGACAACTTGTTATTGCTGAACGCGTATGCCTCATTGGTCATATCGCGTCAAAAGCCTTTGGACTGGTAGGGATGCTACTGGTAGTACCTAATGCCGAAATAATTTTCAATTTATCGCAGGTAGGTGAAACTGCCATACAGTTAAGTATGGCTGGCGGCGGTGTAGTTGATATCATCTTAGGGACAATAGCTGTCTCCATTTATGCCTACCGGACGTTGGGATTAGGAACTTGGCTAGCATTTATGCTACCAGCTATGTTTATCTCTTTAGGGAGTGAACTACTGGGAACTAGCACAGGGTTTCCATTTGGTGATTATAGCTACCTGAGTGGCTTGGGTTATAAGATTGGGGGGCTAGTTCCTTTCACAATACCCTTATCTTGGTTTTATGTTGGGCTGTCGTCTTACTTAATAGCGAGAACTGGTTTGAAAGTGGCTCAAAAACCCAGTTGGGGACGCCATATTGCTGCAATAGCCGTTGGTGCTTTACTCTTCACTTGCTGGGACTTTGCCCTTGAGCCAGCTATGAGTCAATCTTCTCTGCCCTTCTGGTATTGGGAACAACCAGGAGCTTTCTTTGGAACACCTTACCAGAACTATGTAGGTTGGTTTGGTACTAGCGCCCTGTTTATGAGTGTGGCAGGATTATTGTGGAGAAATACCTCGATAAAATTAGAGCGATCGCAACTAAATCTGCCCTTAGTCGTTTATTTAACTAACTTTGCCTTCGCCGCCGGACTCAGCTTGGCCGCTGGATTCTCCATTCCTGTATTACTCGGCTTATTGCTAGGTGTGATTCCGGCTGTGGCGCTGTGGTTAAGGAGTTCAACCACACCTACTCAAGTTACTGTTGAACCAGTAACCAAAGAAGTATCAGTAGCAAAGGTTGAAGTTGCTTTGAAATAAGCCTATTTGGGAACTGGGGACTGGGGACTGAGAATTGGGGAGGGAAAAGGGAATAAACCAATACCCAATACTTCGACTTCGCTCAGTACAAGTGCCCCATGCCCCATGCCCATTTATGTTGTATAGTAGCGATTTTAATTGTTAAGTATTTTGACAACAGTAGACAACGCTTCGATAGTGGAAAGCGCAATTTCTCTTTTATTGCTACTTATCCAAGTACCAGCAACGGCGATTCTGTTTTCGCGGCTGCTAAAGGGGCCAAGACGCCATCCTCCAATAGAACCCCAACAGCCGACACCTGAGCTTTTGGGTAAGGTTAGTATCGTTGTTCCCACACTGAACGAAGCGCTTCGTATTAGCCCTCTGTTGGCTGGTTTAAGTCAGCAAAGCTATGAAGTTCGGGAAATTACGGTTGTAGACAGCAAATCTAGTGATGGCACCCCCGACTTAGTAAAAGCCTCACAGCAGAAAGATCCGCGCTTTCGCCTGATGACAGATGATCCCTTACCCTCTGATTGGGTGGGGCGCCCTTGGGCGTTACATAACGGTTTTCTATATAGCTCAGAGGCTAGTCAGTGGTTTCTGGGGCTGGATGCTGATATCCAACCGCATCCTGGTTTAGTTGCTGGTTTGGTGAAGACGGCCGAAGCACAAGGCTACGATTTGGTTTCTCTTTCACCCCAGTTCATCCTCAAATATCCTGGGGAGTGCTGGCTACAACCGGCTTTGTTGATGACTTTGCTTTACCGATTTGACCCAGCGGGGATCACTACAGAGCAACCAGAACGGGTAATGGCAAATGGGCAGTGTTTTTTGTGTCGTCGCTCCGTTTTAGCTGCTGTAGGTGGTTATAGCAGTGCGAAGAGTTCTTTTTGTGATGATGTCACGTTGGCACGCAATATTGCTATTCAAGGTTATAAGGTCGGCTTTTTAGATGGCGCAAAGGTATTAAAGGTACGGATGTATGAAGGGGCGATGGAGACGTGGAAAGAATGGGGGCGGAGTCTCGATCTCAAAGATGCAACTTCTCGCTCTCAGTTGTGGGGAGATTTATGGCTACTCACATCTGTTCAAGGTCTACCCCTTTTAATTGTCCTGACTTTTTTGTTGATTTCTCCCACACTCTCATATTCGCCCACTCCCCCATTCCTGCTGTTGGGACTGAATTTATTTCTGTTGGTGATTCGCTTTGCGATGCTAATAGCGATCGCACCTTCTTACGATCGCACAAACGCTAAAGGCAGTTGGTTATTCTGGCTTTCCCCTTTGGCCGATCCCTTAGCTGTGCTACGAATCTTCTTATCTGCATTCCGCACCCCACGCGAGTGGCGAGGACGCAAGTATATATAATAGTGGGGCATTGGGCATTGGGCATGGAGAAGAGACAAGGTAGACAAGGAAGAGGGGGAAGACAAGGGAGAGACTTGTTCAATAATTCCCCCTTGTCCCCAATTCTCCCCTGCTCCCCTGCTCCCTGCTCACTCCCTTACTCCTCTTCACCTCCTACTTGATCCCCGCGTTCCAATTCCCAAAGAATTTGATTTCCTTCACGGCGTACCCGTGACACTATCCAGTTTCGCCAGCGCCATTGATCTCCACGACTGGTGACAGCGCTGGCATGGACATCCATCAAGTCTGCTAACTCCGAACTGGTGATTAAGTAGCCTTTTTCAGAAATTTCGTCAGCTATACGCAGAGTTTCGACCAAGCTGCGGAGTTGCAAAACCCTCATTTCTGGCGGTTTTTCATCGGTTACGGCCGCAGTTGGCCCAGTTGATAGTTCCATAACGGTTATTTCTGGTGCAGAAGTACTGATTTCTTGCGGACTTTGGTTAGTTATTCTAGAGTTTTTTTCATAATCAGCTACTTTTGCTACATTTAGTTCATTTGTGGAAGGTAAAGATTTATAAAAATCTGTGGAAGATAATTGTTGTAGGGAAAGGGTTTTGCCACTTGCATAAGTGCGAGCGATCGCATCACAACGTTCGTTACCTATGTTACCAGAATGTCCCCGGACGTGTTGCCATTTTACTTGTTGGGTATTGAGTTCATCTAAGATTTCTAAAAGGTCTTGGTTTTGGACGGGTTTACCATCTGACTTTTTCCAGCCTTTATTTTTCCAGCCTTTCACCCATTTGGTAACGCAGTTAATCAGGTATTCGCTATCGGTATGAAGGGTGATGGGTTGGGCTTGTTGAGATGTTTGCAGAAATTGAAGGGCGGCGATCGCAGCTTGCATCTCCATTTTATTATTAGTGGTATGAGGGGATGCATCGCCCATTTCGTGGATTGAGCCGTCGCTGAAGTAGACGACAACACCCCAACCGCCAGGGCCAGGATTACCGGTGCAAGCACCATCGGTATATATGCTTTGAATTATGGGTTGGGTGGACATCTTAGAGTATCGAACCGCGAAGGTAAGAGTGATTAGCGGCGAATTTTTTTAACAATATCCAGGCTATTATACTGATAAAAACTCTTAATTTTTACTCCTGAATTCTGACTTCGGAATTCTTCTTTAATCCTCATCATCAGGCAAATTTTCCATTTCTTCAGTAATTAACGCCTGAAAATCTTTGTCACAATGATTATACAGATGAACCGCAGCAGCTAAGAGTTCTACGAGAATTTCAGCTTGTTGGTTATATTAGCAGTTAAACTAGTTCAACTGTAACTGGTTAATTAAGGCTTGTACTTTCAGGCATTCTGTACCTAATTCAGCAATCAAGATACTGAGGGTTGAATTGGTGACTGCAAGAGGGCGATCGCTATCTGCATATTTTACTTATTGTCCCAATCTTTTACGTGCTTGTTGGATTGCCTAGTCAAAAGCACAAATCTCTTTTTCCCAATACTTAATTAAACCTTCGTCAGGAAAACTCTTCTCTGATTCCAGTCTAATCTTTTCTTGATGTTTGGTAATTCTTTGAGCTAAAGATTCAATCGTCTTTTGATGGTGCTTCTTACTCATTACTCAGAACGATAAGCAACACGGAGACTTTGGATTAAAATTACCAGAGATGCGATCGCCATTAACCCGCCCCAAAACCAGTAAGGTAAAAGCAAATATCGCTGCATTTGCGCTGTATCAGAAATTCCAAGGGGGCCAGCAGAACTACTAAATAGATAATCAAGTTGATGGTACGTACTTACACAAGCTTGTACACCCAAAAATTGAATCACAAACCCTTGCGTCCAGCGAGGTGCTCTTAAGGCAATACCTAAGATTATTAAACCTAGTAAGGGAATTGCCACCAATCCAAACCAGGAACGCACCCAAATTAATGTGGACAACAGCAAAAAACTTCCTAAAATTTTCAAACAGAGGGTTGCTGCTCTAAAACTGCGGGAAGCCAGAATCAAAGCTGCACCGGCAAGAGGCGGCCCCATTGGCCCGGCTGCGGCGATTATTGCCGGGACAATTGGCGCCAACGACGACCGGATGCCATAAGTTGCGACACCAGAACCATTGCTAAAAATCTGCAACTTCTGAAACTGTCCCCCTAATAGCAGTGCCATTAAACCGTGGCCCATTTCATGAAACCAAGTTGCCAGAATGGTAAATGGGTATAAGATATAATCCCCTCCTGGTACTTGCCACAATAAAGCAGTTGCGATCGCTGCTGCAACTAGCCAGGTTAGCCCCATACGTTCAACAACTGGCGGGGCTTCTTTGGTGAGCAAGGTTTTAAAATTTTTACTTGGTTCCCTCATAGGTCACTCATTGGCAGTGTATTTCCATCCATCCTAGTGTAATTATTCAGGTAATGGAGTTGCTGGACAATGCAACAATTCGCACCTGGAAGCGACGGCTGTCAACTATAGCGCTATCAATAAAAAGTAGCCATACCAGAGTCGATGTGGGCAGAGATACCAATATTTCGGATGCGTGTTCGGGGAATTATAAAATTTCCTTTTGTTCAAGCGACAAACAGTCACCAACTGAGTGGTGATATATTGTATTATTTATGTATTATAATTATAAGACAAGGCTGATAATACAGAAAAACCGTTGATTGTTGCCCTAGCTGACGTTTAAAATAGGTATTCAAGCGGAGGAAATGAAAGCTTGAAATTGATATTAGTAGCTCCCGACTCTTTGTTGTGTGCAGCCTTTGAACAGCATTTTAATTACTTACCCAATGTAGAAATAGTGAATAACTATTTCGAGTGGTTGCCGGATTTTGATTGTATGGTCAGCTCTGCTAACTCTTTTGGAATGATGGATGGTGGCATAGATGCGGCAATTATTTGTTTTTTCGGTCATTCCTTAATGGCAAGAGTTCAGCAGCGCATTCTTGAGGATTATTTGGGTGAACAGCCTGTGGGAACATCAATGATTGTGGAAACAGGTCATTACAAGCATCCTTTTTTGGCTCATACACCCACTATGCGAGTTCCCATGATTATTGCTGGGACAGATATTCCTTATACAGCGATGTGGGCCATGCTGCTGGCAGTTCGACACCATAACCAATACGCTAGGCAAAAAATTAACATCATTGCCTGTCCTGGATTGGGTACAGGAATAGGACGAGTGCCATATACCGAAGCTGCTAGACAGATGGCATTAGCTTACGATCATTTTCTCTATCCACCCAAGCATCTTAATTGCATAGTTGCAGCAGAAAGACAACTTCAGATATGGGAAGGAGGAAATTTTAGGTAAAGTTTAAAAAACGCCCTAGCGTATTATATTGCTGGGGCGATCGCTACTCCAACTAGATGACAGGTAAACACTTCTAGAGAAATCTTAAATCATTCGTAAAAAGCTAGTAAATAACTTAATTATCGAAGCTATTATTGTATCGCTGATGTCACTCTATATTTAAATCTTTGTAACTTGCGCTCCCATCGGAAAAACAAACTTTCCTCATCCACCTCATCTGTCTCTTCACTTTCATTAATGAGGTCTTGGTTTTTCTCCTCTAATTCGCGCATATACTTCCTGAGCATACCCCCAACAGCGATCGCTCTACTTTTATGTAGCTGACGGGTTAACTCTAAAAACCATTCTCTATCACTTACCAAATCTGACTCTTTCACCTGATACTTGAGAATTTCTGGAATAAGTCGTGATGGGTTATGATGTTTAGCGATCACACTAGTATGAATAATTGGCTGGTAATCAATTCGTAAGCACTGCTGCCACAATGCTACCCATTTGGCATGAGAAAGATAGCCATGACTGAAATACGAAGGCGGCACCATTGCCAAAATATGTAAATGCGGATGTGCTGAGACTCCATCTCTACCTTTAGTGACTTCTGTGGACTTCACCCAACCTTTCGCAGGCCATGCTTTCAATTCAGTGAATCGCTTAAAAGCTTTATTCATCGAATCTAAGTTTTCCCTGAGTTCCTCAATCTGGCAATTCCTTATAGTCAAAGTAACAAATAGCCAACGGTACTTGGGGTAATCAGTGACAACCTGTGGGAGAATTTTATAAGCTCTTGCTTTCCACATGAGCGATCGCCGCCACTGACAAACAGGACAGTGACGAACCCTACAGAATCGGGCATCTGATAGCTTTAACTTGAGAATACCTTCCGCTTCGTCTGGCACTAATTGAAACTTCAGCAACTCGGAACACATTCTTACTCGCCAAGCATACTGCTGAAAGCAATGTTCGTCTGCTTTAGCGTAATAATGGAAAACTTTATCAGTATTAGCTCTATGCTTGTCCCAGATTTTACCTATAGGCGAAACTTCGGATAAGCTTTGTACATTTTGATTTTGTTGGGACTTTAAGGCTTTAGCGAACACAGAATCACTGAGTCAGTTTGGTATCAACGTCCCAAATTAACGTAATTTATACGGTAAAACCTCAGTAAAAGTATTTAGGTAAATATGTAGGGCGATCGCAACTCTCAACTCTATGACTGGTAAACACTTTTATCACATTGGCTTTGGGCAAGATGATTTAGGTTCATCGCCTCCCAGCATTGCTCTATTATCTGGCGATCCAGAGCGATCGCGTCTCATTGCCCAAACTTATTTACAAGATGTACGCTTGTTGTCAGAAAATCGTGGACTCAATAGCTATGTGGGATACTTACTGAATGGTCGCAGCATCTTATCAGCTACAAGTGGTATGGGTGCGCCTTCATTAAGTATTGTAGTTAATGAGTTGGTACAAGTAGGAATCCGGCAAATTATTCGCATTGGAACTTGTGGATCAATTCAATCTTATATACCAGTCGGTAGCGTTGTTATTAGCAGTGCAGCATTATGTCGCCAAGGTGCAGCAAATGATATTGCACCTGTGGAATATCCAGCCGCAGCCGATCCTTTTCTGACAGTCGCTTTAGTTAAAGCTGCACGAGAATTAAAGGTTGAACATTACATGGGAATTACGGCATCAGTTGATACTTTTTACGAAGGACAAGAACGCACTGATTCAGCCAATCCAAATTTAATGCGATCGCTGCATGGCATTACAGAAGAATATCGGCGCTTGAATATCTTAAATTACGAGATGGAATGCGGCACACTGTTCAAAATGGCAGGAGTGTATAATTTTGCTGCTGCTGCTATTTGCGGTGTAGTTGCTTCGCGTACTGATAGTGAAAATATCATTATAGAACAAAGAGATGTCGCTGTTAAAAATGCGATCGCAACTGCTGTAAATGCAGCAGCAAGCTTTGAGTAAACTAACAAATCTCTCTTATCAACTTCTTAGTATGTCAGATTGAATTTGCTCTAAGTATTTTTATCGTGTCTTTACCTAATCTTTAATTTATTAATCAGTAATTATCGGTAAGATGTATTGAGTAAAATGCAATTTCATCTTGACTGAGATATATTATATAAAACTTTATTAGCTAACTTAAAACTACAAAAATTGGTTAAAAGTATCTTGTTTTCAACAGAGAGAATTTGAATTTTTATTTGTTAATTAAGAAAAACTCAGTTTTTATAGGTATTTTCAATCAGGTGAGGTACAAGTATGCGAATAGACCTAACCCCCTTCCCGAAGCGGGAAGGGGGAACAATTCAAAGCCTCTCTCCTTTTAGGAGAGAGGTTTGGAGAGAGGTCAAAATTGTACCTCACTGGGTTGAGAACCGCTATATATTAGAAAACTGTGCTTTTAATGTTTTACAGCCACCATGATGAGTTTAGCTATTAAGAGTAATCACAAAAATTGGAGAGCAGTATAACATGAAGAATGCTTGGAGGCGTTGGATTACGACCGTTAAACTAGCTGCAATTGCACTAATGCCGACGCTGATATTTTTAGCATTCTCTGATCGGGCAACAGCAGACGATCCAGGAGCGTGTTACATGATAACTTCCTCTGGTAAAACCGTTGGATTGGGAAGGATTTGTGGCAATATTATAGCCGCACCTTCAGACAACAGAGTTTTTCGAGTCTCAATCAAACGCCGTTTTGGTGGAACTCCTGTGATTGATGTCACCTTCAACGACGAAAAAACCTTTGAAATGATTGTAGATACAGGTGCTAGTGGAACCATTATCACTCAAGATATGGCGAATACACTTAAAGTACAGGCTACAGGTACAATGCAAGCCCAAATTGCTGATGGTAGCGAAGTAAAATTCTCAACCAGTAAGGTAAAATCTATTGCAGTAGGTGGAGTTATAGCCAATAATCTTCAAGTAGCGATCGCACCAAAAGCCAGCATCGGCTTATTAGGGCACGATTTCTTTGGTAACTATGATATTAAGATTCTGGAAACAGAAGTTGAATTTCATCACCGCTAAGTTATAATACCATCGAGACAAGTGTTTGCGATTTGTAAAGATTTTACTTGCAGTATAAAAGATTTACGCAAACAGCCGATATGACATTGTAGTTGGCCAAGTATTTTTACATACAAGGACAGACAACCTATGTCAGTTGAAGGTATTGACGTTTCTGATTACAGTGAAGATATCAATTGGGAAAAAGTGAAAAGTCAGGGTATTCACTTTGCTTATGCCAAAGTGAACTACGGAACCTATAAGCAAGATACTCGGTTTGTTTCTTACTGGCCTGCAATAAAGAAAGCTGGTATTATTCGTGGAGCTTATCTCTTCTTTCGTCCTTCTGAGGAGGTTGACCCACAGGTAAAAATGTTTGCTCAAGCCTTAGAGATAGAACCAGGCGATCTCCCGCCAGTCGTAGACATTGAACAAGACTATTACAATCATGGACAGAACGATCATTGGGATGACTTGAGTTCCACAGAAAAGCTTAACCTAATTACCAAGGTCTTAACTGCAGTGGAAGTTACTACAGGTTACAAACCGATCATCTACACTGGGCCTAGCTTTTGGGACGATAAGATCAAAACCTCACGCTTTGCTGACTATGACCTGTGGATTGCACATTTTGATACAGACACTCCTACTATTCCAGGTGGGTGGAAATTTCAGACTTTCCACCAATACAAAGGCGACCTGACTGGTTTTCCTGGTATATCAGGTGATGTAGATCGGAATAGATTCAACGGTGTTTTGAATCGTCTCCAGGCTTTAACCGTTCCTGCTGTTTCACTTCAGGAAGGTCGCATCGGTCCGAAGGTGAAGAAGTTGCAGCAGGCTTTAAAAAAAGTTGCTCAAGACTCAACTCACCCAGAATTCGATCCAGGAGCGCCAGATGGTATTTTTGGCCCAGCTACTAAAAAGGCTGTTATCGCTTATCAGCAAGCTAACAGTTTCACAGCTAATGGCATTGTTGCCCCTGGAGACAAATTAGCGATCGCTTAAGTTAAGCTTGATTGTCAAAAAAATCTTGATGGTTTGCACTAACGCGATTAATCATGTATCTAAGTTACGTTTAATGTGAATTAAGCTTTGAAACCCTTGTAATTTCATAGGTAATCCCAAAACTATGATTTTGAGCGAATCTAGAAACCTTTATAGAATAAGCGGCGTTTCTAATTCACATCAGACGTAAGTTATACGAACCCAAAAAAGGCATTTTTGACAACTAAATATTACTATTAAGTAACCGTCAATTAAATTATGGGAGTGGTTTGTGGTTACATTTCTACAAACCCTCCTCCAAATCAATCTTGACAGTCTACTATTCTCGGTTCACATACCCTAATTATCAGTAAGAGATTTCTTTGGCAACGATGACATCAAGATTCTGGAGAAAGAGGTCACATCGCTTCTCTACGAGACGCTGCGCGTAGCTTGCTTTCCCAAAGGGGTACGCTCCGAATTCAAAATTCTTGCATTATTGATCCCCATAAATAAATTTAGGGGCTTGTAAATGGACTTCGTATTTCTTGCGCTATGCCACTCGAAATACATTTTTTTGCTTCTCTATAAATAAATTTAGGGGCTTGTATCCTTTTCGTTTTCGGTCAAATTTGATTATCTTAATGCTTGCAGTTTGTAAATTCTTTAGGTTTTTATATTGAAATTATTTCAACCCGCCTATTTCTCTCTTAGTTACTCAGCACTCCTGAAGCAGCATAAGAGCGTTATAGAATAGAAATAAAACTTACATACATTACGCTGATTCAGCAGAATTGCCCATGACCACTTCTAAACGCCAATATCACATCACTACTTTCGGTTGTCAGATGAATAAAGCTGACTCAGAGCGCATGGCTGGCGTTTTGGAAGACATGGGCTTTGAGTGGTGCGAAGACCCGAATCATGCAGATGTGATTCTTTACAATACCTGTACAATTCGGGATAATGCTGAACAAAAGGTATATTCCTATCTTGGCAGACAAGCAAAGCGTAAACATGAGCAGCCTGATTTAACGCTCATTGTTGCTGGTTGTGTTGCCCAACAAGAAGGAGAAGCGCTGTTGCGGCGAGTGCCAGAATTAGATTTGGTAATGGGGCCACAACACGCCAACCGTCTGAAAGATTTGTTGGAGTCAGTATTTGAGGGTAATCAAGTCGTAGCAACCGAAGCAGTTCACATTATTGAAGATATCACCCAGCCGCGACGGGATAGTACAGTGACAGCTTGGGTGAATGTAATTTACGGCTGTAACGAACGCTGCACCTATTGCGTGGTTCCCAATGTGCGCGGTGTCGAACAATCTCGCACGCCGTCAGCTATCCAGGCGGAAATGGAAGAATTAGGACGGCAAGGTTACAAAGAAATTACTCTACTCGGTCAAAATATTGATGCTTACGGCAGAGATTTACCTGGAGTGACACCAGAAGGTCGGCATCTGCACAACTTTACAGATTTGCTTTATTACGTCCATGATGTGTCAGGGATTGAAAGGTTAAGATTTGCTACTAGTCACCCCCGTTATTTTACCGAGAGATTAATTCAAGCTTGTGCTGAGTTGCCTAAAGTGTGCGAACACTTCCACATTCCCTTTCAATCTGGGGATAATGAACTTTTAAAGGCGATGGCGCGGGGTTATACTCATGAGAAATATCGCCGGATTATCGATACCATTCGGCGGTATATGCCAGATGCCTCGATTAGTGCCGATGTAATTGTCGGTTTTCCTGGAGAGACAGAAGCGCAGTTTGAAAATACCTTGAAACTGGTGGAAGATATTGGCTTTGATATGTTGAATACAGCAGCATATTCGCCGCGTCCAGGGACACCAGCCGCTTTGTGGGATAATCAACTGAGTGAAGAAATTAAAAGCGATCGCCTGCAACGGCTTAATCATCTGGGAAACTTGAAAGTAGCAGAGCGATCGCAACGTTACTTTGGACGCATTGAAGAAGTTTTAGTAGAAGACCAAAATCCTAAAGATCCAACCCAGGTAATGGGACGCACTGGTGGTAATCGTTTGACCTTTTTTAACGGTAACATCAAAGAACTCAAAGGGCAGTTAGTGAAGGTAAAAATTACCGAAGTTCGCCCTTTTAGTTTGACGGGTGAACCAGTTGAAGTAAGGCAAACCATTTTGCAGTAAGAACTATTTGAAGATTATACCCCTGACTTATGATGAAGTTACCGCAAACGATTCCAGTTCTTCTTTTTGGGGCTAGCTTGGCTGTAATTTCTCCTCAAAGTGCTGCTTTCAGCGTTCAAGAGGTAGCTATTGTTGCCCAAGCATCAAGCGATTTGCCAATGGTCAAATCAGCTGGACTGTCCCCCGATATGGATGTGCCTTGGTCGAAAGCCGTAAAAATTGTTGACCCCTTTGAAGGGGAGTTTATTGGAGTTTTCGATCGCAATTCTTTAGGTGGCCGCTTGTACCGTGAGAGTTCAAAGCAAGTTATTAGTTTGTGGACTCCTTCGAGCATTCGAGTGCTCGTAACAGTAAATTCGGATGAAGCAAGGTCTTCTTTCTACACAGCAGGTCGTGTGTATCCCAGACCTGACTATTTTAGATTTTCCACGACTAAAAAAGTTGATAAGCTTTTGCTCAAGGTCAGAAAAAAAGTTTTTCAATTAGACGGTTCAACTGGCACATTTGCTGTCAGTAAAGAATTAGCCACTGCTTTGAAAAATGCTCCAGATGATAATTTAGATATCAGACTAGTCTTGGAAGGAGGTCAAACTGTTGATAGCGAAATTGGCAAAGGGACAGTAAAAGCTTGGCGAACTATTTATTAAGCAATTGCATTTTTTAGCCAAGTGTTTTCTATGTTTAATAAAGGAAAAATCTCTCCATTCTCATCATAAAATTTTGGTATAACTTGTTTATAGATCAATACGCTTGGGTTAAGGATAGCCGTAGGTTGGGTTGAACGAACGCGAACAGCGTCCTGGAGTTTAGACTAAACTCCAGTTGGATAGCAACATGAGTGTATCCTTCTAGCAGCATTTTGACTGCGAGTGCCCGTTGAATTTCTCGCTTGTCTTGGCTATTTTCGATAAACTCTGATAGCGATCGCATCCACATCGATATACCCTTATAATGGCTACTAATTATACTTTAAATTGCTTTTCCGTATTTTCTCACAAACCAGATAGGATTGCTATATATAACCCAGCAGTAATAGCACCCAAATAATTTATGGAGACTACAAAGCGAGTCATTAATACAAGTGAAAAATTCGGTAGCTGGATTGTACTAGACAAACAAGGAAAGCAAGTATTATGCGAGTGTGATTGTGGAACTCAAAAACTTGTCTACAGTCACACCCTCACTAATGGTCGATCAACTAACTGTGGTTGTAAAAAAAGAAAAGAATCCATCCCAGTTGCGGCAATTATCAAAGCTCATGCAAATGGTGAAGCCAATATGAATAAACTTGCTATACAGTATCAAATTAGCACAAAAGATGCAATAAATATTATCCTTCACCACGCTTAAATCGATGCGGTCTCGCTCGATAAAATTTGAGTGCGGGCGGACGAGCTAATGTTTGGGATATAAGCTAGGCGGAGTGTGAACTTTGCATTCAATGCTATTATTGCTTGGCATAGTTAGGAAGTGAGCTAAAATTGCTCAGGTAGGATTTAGAGCAAATATACTGTAAGTATGTAATTGATGTGTAAAAAAACATGAATACGAGTAAATATATTGAAGTACCTTCAGAATTTGATGGTGAAGGAAAAGCTATATTTTTTGCTGGTGGAATTACAGGTTGTCCAGATTGGCAATCACAGATAGTGGAATTATTAAAACCCTCACCTTGGATAATTTTAAATCCTCGACAAGCTAATTTTCCCATTCATGACTCAAGTGCTTCTCAACAGCAGATCACATGGGAGTTTAAGCATCTGCGACTTGCCACAGCAATTCTTTTTTGGTTTCCATGTGAAACTCTCTGTCCAATAGTTCTCTACGAACTGGGTGCTTGGTCAATGACAAATAAACCTTTATTCGTGGGAGTTCATCCTAACTACGCTAGAAGACAAGATGTAGAAATTCAAACTGGTTTGGTACGTCCTGATATTCAAATTGTTTATTCTTTAGATGAATTAGCTAATCAAGTTTATAAATTTTAGTCGTGTGCAGTTAAAATTGTTACTTTAATAATAGACCTCTTGCAAAAATATTTTATGGTATGATGTTGGGTTTTGTCGCTTGAATCAATCTACTTATGCGATACGAGCAAACAAAAAAGTTATCGAATCGGCAGTTCAAACGTTTGGTTGGGGTGCAACAACGCACGTTTGATGAAATGATTAAGGTATTAAAAGATGCAGCTAGTTTGAAGCAAACACTCTTGTTATCCAAACAAGTTAAACTTGGAAGACCAAGCTTTAGTTTGCTTACAATATTGGCGGGAATACCGAACTTACTTCCACATTGCTAGTGACTGGGAAATATCCTAAATCTTTGGTTTGCCGTATAGTACATTGGGTTGAAACTACATTAATCAGTTCTGGGAAGTTTCGTTTAGGAGGAAAAAAGTCCTTGTTGATCTCATCACAGAAACCGAAAACGGAATTCCAGAGCGTCCCGTAGGGAAGTGAAACCCGACAAACCACCGAAAATGTTGGGTTTTATTCCTCAAACACCACTTGCTAAGAAAGTGGGAGCAAGTGCGTAGTGGCTCTCAAACTTACATAGTTTAAAGTTTTTGGCGCTAACCCAAGCTATTGCTTTATAGATTTAATAATAACGAACATTGTTAGAAGAAAGACTGATTAATTCTTCTACATTGTTTGAGATTGTGTTACAAATAGTATTTAAAGGTAAGTCATTCGGATCAAATCCAAAAGGTTCTTCAATTTCTGAGCCAATTTGTTCAATACTTAATAATGTAAAACTTACAAAAGCCATTACTATACCAGTCCACCAATTTAAAAAGCTCACAATTTCTAAAGGTAATATAAGACAAAACATTAATAAAAGTTGTCTGAGCTTAATAGTATATATCAAAGGCAGCGGCGTTTTTAAAATGCGTTCACAACCGCCTAAAATATCTACTAAATCATCTACACAATTATGTAAAGTAGTCAGTTGATAAACATTTAGACAATTTCGATCATGCTGAGATTGCAAGTAATCTCCTATCCAATAAGCAATTTGTAGTGGAGGATGATTAGTCTCTTGGAGTTGTAAATATTGTTTTTCAGACATTAATGATGCTAACTGAGTGTCTAAAGGTACTGATCTTAGATGCAACTTCATTGCAACTGCAAAAGCAGTTACTAACCGAAGCATTGCTTCTTTTTCTAATTTATCTTGTGGTGTCTTCTCTTTAACTATTATCGAAATTCCCCGAGTTAAATTACGTGATGTATTTACTAAACCTCCCCATAGTTGACGACCTTCCCAAAACCTATCATGGGCTGTATTCGTCCGAAATACTAATAGTAATGTAAAACCGATATTAAAACTTAAAACAGCATTGGTAAGAATATTGCTGGAATCTGAAAATGCTATTGGTAATCCTAAATGATTTAAAAATGATATAAAAGTACCATATATAGTACAAAAAATTACCCAAGGAAGAATAATAGAGATAATTGACCTTTCAAGCCGAAGAGTTACTTGAAACCAGTTCAATTTTTCACCTTTGTAAAGATGATACTTTTCTCTTAAAGAGTTTTTAGAATTATTTTGAAAATAGTTAAGTTGTTTCATATTGTTAATACCAATTCTTTATAAAAATGCACCAAATTGTATAATAAATGAACTGCATAGACGCAAAGCGACTTCCCGCATAGGGCGCATTCGCGTAGCGTCTCGTCTCGTCAGAGAAGGACACAAAGGAAAAAAGAAAATTTGGCGCAGCCTCACAAAGAAATGGTATAAGGTTTGAGGATTACATCAATTAACAAACTAACTTTTTTAACTAAATATATTTTGCTTAAGCAAGATATATGTAAGATATAAGTTTCCATATAGTCACTGTAGTGGAACTATAATCAACACAAGTTATAGTTTTAACATTGAAATTTATTTATGTAAACTATCTTTAGGTAGGAAATTCAATTATTCACTATAAACCTGATTTTCTGCTTATATTGATTAAAGATTGTGGTATTTCAAATAAAAGCGATTTTACTGCCAATAAGGCTGATAGTGTTAAAACTAAACGCGATCGCATGAGCTATGCTAGGCAATCTTAACAGTGCAGAAAGAGACAGAGGACTATTTGACGCAATCAAATTATTTCAATCAATTATTGCTGGTTGTAGTCATGTTAATGGTGATAGATAAGTTTAATTTTTAAACTCTTCTTAACCAAGGAGTGGGTTAAAAAATTTATAGTTTCTGTCCTGCATAAATCGATCGCACTTCGCCATTACGTCGGACAACTGCTTCGCCATTACTGACATCTACTAGCGTCCAACCGCTGGAGCCGATACTTTCACCCATATTGATGCGGCGAGTCACGCCATCAATTTTAAACAAAGCAGCTGATTTGTTGCCCAACTCTAGCAATCCCTCTAAGGTATTACTCGGAGCTTCTGCGATCGCAGTTGGCGGATATACTTGTTCTTGGGTAATAGTTGGTTCTGACTCTGGGGCGAGGGCAGCACGCAATGGAACTATTGGTAATGCAGGCAGAGGCTTGGGTGTTTGCCGCACGCTAATGGGTGCTGTTTTGGCCGCCACAGGTTTGAGTTCGGCTCGGACAGCCGCAGCTAACATATTAACAGTCACAGGCTTGGCAGCTTGTCGCACTGTATTCAGGGCAGTTTTCACAACATTAGGTTGAGATATTCGTAACGCACTGGCAACTTGTGGTAAAAGTGTGGGAGTCCCCGGAATGGCTGGAAGGGCGTAGCGCATTGGCGACGGCGCTTGATAAACGGGGACATAGATGCGCTCAATAACGCTTCCAGAACGATTGGGGGCTGGTGGTGTATTGTTAGCTAGAAGTGGAAGTGCTGGTAGATTACCAGTTGGTTGCTGGCGACCAAGGGCTATTTGGTTAGTATTTGCCTGACTGGAGAATCCTGGATTGAAAGATTTTTGATTACTTTTTGCTCCTTGCTTATCTATAACAGCCAGTGCTTGGAGCATATAGTCAACTAACTCTGCCTCAATTTCTGTTTTTACGGGCAACCGTGACTGCGATTGTGGCAATAGAAGCGTTGAATCGGGCAATTTGGTATTTAAAAGATATACGACTCCAGACTGCACCAAGTAGATCATACTAGCGATCGCCACGCCTAAAGTTGTTCCTACAATCAGCAGTTTGCCCAAAACCGAACTAGTTTTCTGACGTTTTCTACTAACTGGTTTAACAGTAGCGGGATCAAATATAACGGTATTCAATTGCTTGTGATTATCTTGAGCAACTGAATGTACTGGTTGGTTCAGTGTGTTCGGTAAAATAATCTGTGGTATCGTAACTGTTTGCAGAGGCACGTATTCTGGAGGCGATTGGCGTTGAGCTTGGGCGGAAACTCCAGCAACAGAGTGGCTCGATCTGTTCTGACTACTGTGGCTAACAGTTTGAGAAGGCAGATTACCACTAGCATCCAGAATGTAGTCGATATCGGCAAAGAGTTCATCCATTAGGCCATCAGCATAGTTTTCTATCGACCAAGGCTCGTTGGTGATTAAGTCTTCTGATGGTTCTGGTACTATGAGACGGGTGCTGGCTTCTTGTAACATAGACGTTCTGGGTTGTTGCTTGGACGAGGAAACGCCACCCCTACTGCCTGGAAATTAGGATTATCAGAGGAGGCAGCAGGCAGAGAGCAGTTCTTACTAGAGGAAAGAAGTATGAATAAAAACTTCAGTCCTGAGTGATTACCCGGTTGAAAAAAAGAAATTGTATTGAAACGTGTTGAGCGAGATACAAAGCTTGGAGCCGCTCCGTCTCCGGTCTTGCTCCAATCCTATGCAGTTACGCGTGGGTTACTCCTGCCTCCTGCCTCCTGAATAATGAAACATCCAATCCCTCATCTTAATTGAGATAAGTTGATTGAGTGTTGGTATTAAACTCAACTTTCATCTGGGGATTGTTGATGATGCCACTACTAATATTTATGTCATCTATCATACCAATCTCTCTCTCTACTACTATACTCAGTCTTTATCAAGTTTTTATTAAGCTAACGCTGGAAACTCTGACTGGCTCTTGGTTCTACGCAATTCTAAATATAATAATAAGGCGTTAATATCCGCTGGGTTTACACCACCTATACGTGCAGCTTGACCAAGGGTAAGTGGTTTTACGTGAGTCAGCTTTTCCCGTGCCTCTTTAGAAAGAGTATCAATTGTTGTGTAGTCTAAATCCCCAGGTAACTGGCGGTGCGCTTGGCGGGCAATTTGGTCAATCTGATTTTGTTGCCTAGCGAGATAGCCAGAATACTTGATGTCAATTTCTGCGCCTTCTTTCTCGGCCTGGTTAAGGTTGGGGTTTCCCAGTCCAAACCTGTCGAGGTCAACGTAATGCAATCCTGGACGCCGCAACAAGTCATTGAGGGTAATTGAACCTTTAATTGCTTGTTGGGTATCAGATGTGATCGCTATTCCAATTTCATCATGTTCTTTAACTCGTGTGGCTTGCAATCTTTGTTTTTCTGTGGTAATATTGCCCTGTTTTTGGGTAAACATATCCCAGCGGCGATCGTCAATTAAACCAATCTCCCTTCCCAAGGGTGTCAGACGTTGGTCGGCATTGTCAGAACGCAATAGCAATCGGTACTCTGACCTACTGGTAAGCATCCGGTAAGGTTCTCGCAGGTCTTTTGTACACAGGTCATCAACTAGCGTCCCAATGTAACTTTGCTCGCGGGCGAACACAATCATTTCTTGAGAGCGAACAAATCGAGCGGCGTTAATTCCCGCCACCAGCCCTTGGGCTGCGGCTTCTTCATAACCTGTGGTGCCATTAATCTGCCCAGCACAAAACAGTCCGGCAATCTTTTTGGTCATTAGTGTGGGATAACACTGAGTTGCTGGTAAATAGTCATATTCCACTGCATAAGCGGGACGCAGCATCACACATTTTTCCAAACCGGGGAGAGTCCGCAACATTTGCAGTTGCAAATTTTCTGGCAACCCTGTAGAAAACCCTTGAATATAAAGTTCGGGTATATCCCTTCCTTCCGGCTCAATAAAGATTTGGTGGCTTTCCTTATCGGCAAAGCGGACAATCTTATCTTCAATACTGGGACAATAGCGCGGCCCTTTAGCTTCCACCCAACCGCCATAAACTGGCGACAGGTGCAAATTTTCTTGAATTAAGCGATGGGTTTCAGCGGTTGTACGGGTGATGTAGCAAGGCATCTGTTCCCGTTCTACCCACACATCTGGGTCAAAGCTAAACCAGCGTACATCTTCATCTCCTGGCTGGATGAGCATTTTACTATAATCTACCGATCGCTTGTCTACCCGTGCTGGAGTTCCCGTTTTAAGTCTGCCGGTTTCAAATCCCAGGTGATTTAGGGTTTGTGTCAATCCTTCAGCTGCAAATTCTCCAGCACGTCCAGCTGGCATTGATTTGTTACCAACCCAAATTTTGCCTCCCAGGAAAGTGCCGGTTGTCAAAATGACTGCTTTACATTGGAACCCTACACCAAAATAAGTTTCAACGCCGATGACTTCACCGTTAGCACCCAGCACCAAATCTGTTGCCATACTTTCGCGGATTGTCAAGTTTTCTTGGTTCTCAACAATATTTTTCATCACCGCTGCATATTCGCGCTTATCAGTCTGGGCGCGTAATGCCCAAACAGCAGGCCCCCGTGAAGAGTTGAGGATACGTTTTTGCAGGTAGGTGCGGTCTGCTACTTTACCAATTTCGCCGCCGAGTGCATCTACCTCATGAGTCAACTGGGATTTGGCTGGTCCACCTACTGCTGGGTTACAAGGTTGCCAAGCGATTTTATCCAAGTTGAGCGTCAATAGCAGGGTACGACAACCGAGGCGTGCAGAGGCGAGAGCTGCTTCGCAACCGGAGTGACCTGCACCGACGACTATGACATCAAAAGCGTCTTGGAATTCAACGGAATTGTGCATGGTCATACTTACAGGATCGGCAAGCTTAGAGTTCTTTTCAATTTTAACTGTTCCAGTGGTTTCATGGAGGTAACTTTCTAATAAAAAAGTTATCAAACTTACTAGTACTCAATTAAAGGCAAGGTTCGATTTTTTAACTTTAGTAGTAAGTGAAAAATATCATTTTTTTAAAATTTATGACAACGTTCCGGGTTGTCGATCGCAGCTATTGTTCATATCGTTAGTTCAGCACAAATTAATTTATAAATTTTATGTATTAAATATTTTCTTTAATATGGATAAAATTATAGTTCAATACTGCTTAATATCTGTATTCTTAAGTTATTAAAAATAAATGGTTCCCAAAATTTCTTAATTTTATTCTTGAATTAATAAGCAATTATTTAAAAATGAAACTTACCCTCAGAACTCAAAAAAATATTACTAGGTTTATTAGAAAGATAAGTTTCATCAGTATAGTTATCTTAATGATTTTTGTATTAGTAGCTAGCAATGAGATTACCCACCACAAAGTTGCTATAACTGCTCAACCATTACAAGAATGCTTGAGTAATGATTCATTACCTTGTATAGATACCTCTAAAAAGACAATATCAGAACCATTTGTTCCTGATCCCAAATTAAATGCTCAACAGCGTTTTTTATCTGCGATCGCTAGAAAATTACCCACAATTCCCCAGCCTGGTACTTATGAATATACTTTGTTGCGAAGCTATGGTGCAGTATTCGTAAATCCAGATATGAGGATTCAACTACCGCAAAAAGATATCTTTGCTAATGAACAAGAAACCCAAGAGTTTCAAGCTACTTTAACAATGGGTCATATTGATGGTACTAACGACTGTTTTTTACAAAAACCTGCGGCTGATGCTTTAAATAAAACACGAACTCAGCAACAGATACCACTAAAATCTGGTTATGGTTCTGGTGATTGTACTCGCACTTTCAACACTAATTTAAGATTTTGGCGCAAATATGCTAACAATCAAGTTTTAGCAAAAGTTAAACAAGGTAAAGAAACAAAAATTCTCGGTTTAGTTGCACCTCCCGGAACTTCACAACATCTCTGGGGATTAGCAATTGATTTACGCGTAGGTAGTAAAGAACAAAAAAAAGCTCTAAATCAAAATGGTTGGTTCCAAACTGTACAAAATGATGTTCCACATTGGACTTATGTGGGTTTACCTGAAGAGAATTTACCTGTGTTTGGTTTTAACAAACAAGTTGTCCAGGGCATTACTTATTGGATTACGCCACTTTAATTATTAATGTCATTTAACACACAATTAGACACGCTTACCCTGAGTATAGGACTCACATTTGATTTTTGAAAAGTCTGATCAAGTCAGGAAACCCGCCCATGCGGCAGGCTCTCCTAATATATACTTAGATTTTTACTTATATTTTTTTACGTAATCAAATCGGATTGCTATATAACCCCCTGTACTCATACATAAGCATCAATTTTTACAAGTAATTAAATAGATTGAATAAATTTCAAAATAAAAATCCAGTTAGTCTTGACAAAAAGTACAGGTAGTTTGGCAAATAAAACTTTTTTATCTTTAGATCCGTTCTTCAACTCTTATAAAAGTAGTTTTTACAAGAGTTGAAGAAAGAGCATCTTAACGACTGTTATTCATTAACAATCGTAAAGCCTTCATACTGAACAGGTGCTGTTGCCAAAGCATTTGGTAAAGTAACGTTACCAAGTAAGGTGGCGGTTGCAAAGCCAGCGCCATTAGTACCTGTGGCACTACCTAAACCTATACCTGATGCAGCAAGTTCATCTTTATAGCCTGTGATCTCATAGACAGCACCAGTTTCCAGCCAACCGATCAATCTTTGAGAACCTAAGTTAGTAAATGACAAATCAGAATCTGCGTTGACATTCAAAGGTTGACCTGAAGGAGTTCTCAGAGCAATCGGCGCAGATAACTGACCAGTGAGTAAATCGACTTTATAAAGATTGTTGCCATTTCCATCAGACGTATGAAAATCGCTAGCAAGAGCGCGAGTCCTACCAGGATTGAGATTGTCGATAGCTAATCCATCGGCAAATTTTCCAGGGTTGGTAGGTTGAGTTCCTTGTGTTTGTGCAGCAGTAGTAGGTGCACCAAAGGTGTCTACAAGGCTAATAGTTCCAGGGGTACCTGTAGTAATTTTATAAAGTGAGCTTCCTACTGGTTCTCCACCAAGATTAGCAGTTTTATTTCCTGAAATGTTGTACAGAGCATTTTGTTGTTTACTAAAGTCAGCACCTGACTCAAATCCAAAACGCACTAGGTTAGATGGTGTACGAGTTGGTGAGACCTGGGCTGGAGCAAAAGGCTGATCTACATTATTAACGACAATAACAGGACCTGGATTATTTGGAAGAGCAGTAGCCCGTGCTTCGTTAACTGCAATTACTCTTCCGGTAGTAGGGTTAGTTGCCAAACCTTCTAGATCTGCGTTAGTAACAGTACCTGCAATATTGACTGTACCTACTCGTGTGGGAGTAATAGTACCTCCAGGTGCAGAAGGGATCAAAAAGCGGTAAACGTCAAGTTGCTTGCCATTACTAGCGTTGCCGTCACGATCTTCTCCAATCGTATAGCCGTAAAGAGCCATGAGAATTTTCTCCTTATTGAAACCTGTTAAACTTTTGGGAACACTCCAAATATACAAACTGCTATCTGACTAAAAGCTTGTACGACACAAACAAAGCTAACCTTCCCAGGTTGAGATTTAAGATTAGTCCGCGTTATCTTACTTTGCTTATATAGCAGAGAAATTTACAAAACTGAAATACTGCTAAACTTTTGACTGTGAACAAGCTAAGGCAACTTAAACTCAAGATTGTTGTAATTACTATTTATTTGCTCAATTTCTGAAAGTAGAATATGTGAGAACTTGATATCGGAGGTAGAAATCTTAAAACTACATCAAGTTACACTTTCAGACATTTTTTGGAAACCCATTATTTCCAAACTAGATTACAATGAGCCGAGAGTTAAGCATCTTTAATTTGCCCATTAAAAGTCAAAATTTTAGGTTGTAAATTGTATTTGGAGTTATCTTAATAAGACTATATTTGACTAATGTTAAGGTTTAATAACATCTTGGTTAAGGTTTAGTAGTTGCTGAATGTTTTCACTCGCTGATATACTTCTTCCGTTGTTTCAACAAAAAAAGCACATCAGGGCAAAGTAATATAGAAGTAAGCTTTCTCCTTGTGAAACCGCTACCGATTACCTCTGAGGTTGCATAGAGTAATTTACTCAATCTTTTTGTCTTGCCAAGTCTGATTTTGTAGAGTTTCACAAAGAAAGAGAATTTTACTAGATAAAATACCACAGTTAATTAATACATTTGGCAAAGGTATTAGTACAGGTAGAAGTTAACTAATTTAATAGCTATTAAACAATTTATCTTCGCAGGCGATCGCTTTTAGCCTGTTCACTTCAAAATACCTTGGGCGAAAATAATTAAATAAGACTTAAAGGACAAAATTAAAAACAAAGTTTTATCTTTTTCCCTTTTCCCTTTAACCTGATTCTGCCAGAAAGTTGATAGCTTTTTATGGAGGGCTAAATCAGACTTTTGCTAAGTGGCTATTTTATCAGCAGCGTTAGCCCCTGGCTTAATTTTCCAGGCTGGCACTCACAGGGGTGAACAATGTCATCTTGGTGGGACGCTTGGAACCGCCTCTAACTTTGGCTTTATCAGTCTGGTTATTGAAAGAACGGGTAAATATTTGGGAATTTCTTGGTGCGATCGCAGCTTTTGTTGGCAGTAGCTTGATTTTAGTAGGCATATTCTTGAGCCAAGTTGGCAGCAGGCGTCAGAGTTCTAGCATTGCGTCTGGCAAGGTAAATTTTACTCCAGCACAGCAACAGATAGAAACTGGTATGGGATTCAAGAGGATGTAAAGGAGGTAAGAGGCAAGAAAGCTTATGTTTTAAACCTTTGCGTTATTTCTAACTGGACAGTTATTTTTGCCGTGCCGTACTAATGCAGCATGACGCAAGTAAACTACCCATTCAAATTAATGAAACGCTTGCGCTATAAGAATTACCAATTACAAACTACAAATTACAAATTCTGCACAGCGGTACTAGTATGTCAAAATAAAAATACCCGATACATCAAGGTGAGCGATCGCTCCCAAAGCTAGATTAAAGGATTGACCTGAGCAATGGCAGACCCAACCAATCACAATCAAGCGGGAGAAGTAGCTCCCAGCACTGTTGACCAGCAAGCTCCCAGTGTGGCTGAAGAACACGCTCCTAGTACAGACTCACCCGAAGCCACAGACATTCCTACTGCCAACGCGCCAGATCCTAAAGCCGCAAACCCTGAAGATAATCCCAATGCTGCTAAACCAGCTGCTGTACCACCCAAGCGAGAAAAACCCGCCGCAGCTAAAGCCGCAAAAGGAGAAAAACCCGCAGCTGAGGCAACGGAAGAAAAACCCGCCGCCGCAGCTAAAGCCGCAAAAGGAGAAAAACCTGCAGCTGAGGCAACGGAAGAAAAACCCGCCGCAGCTAAAGCCGCAAAAGGAGAAAAACCCGCAGCTGAGGCAACAGAAGAAAAACCTGCTGCAGCTAAAGCCGCTAAAAAGGAAAAAGCTCCAGCTGTTGAAAATAAGCCATTTGTAGAGTTCATTGAGCAAGACTACTTGCCAGCTTTACAAAAAGCGATCGCTCAAAAAGGCGTACAAGATTTACAGGTGTCTTTTGCCAAGCAGAAGATGCCAATCACTGGCTTTGAATCCGCCGAAGAATGCTGGCAAATTATCGGCAGTTGGTCAGAAATTGGTAAGCGTCAGTTTAACCTGTATTTCCCCGATGAAGATATTCAAGGAAAAAAGGGATTTTCTTGTAATGAAGGCAAAAAACCTAGCACTCTTGAGTCATTCTTAATCGATGAGCGCAAAATTACCCTCGATTTGTTGGTATATGGCTTAGTTCAGCGCTTGGATGGTCAAAAGTGGTTAGGTATAAATTAGTCATTAGTCATTAGTTTTTAACAAAGGACAAATGACCAATAACAATTAAAGCTCGTGGAAATGGTAGGTAACGGCTCCAGTGTTGGGGTCGTTATCAATTTTTACATAACCTGATTTGTACATCTCTTTGAGAGTCGTTTCCACTTCAGCAAAGCTGGCTCCTGTGAACTTTACGCCTTGAGTGACAGTTAAAATACCATCCTTGTTTTCCGCTGCTTCAATCAGTTTCATCATGAGTTGGTTGCCTGTTGGTTGGTGGACTTGAGAAGCAACCACTGCTTGATTCAACGGCACACCAAAGGGAGATACACCCGCTTTTAATCTCAGGTTGTATTCGTATTCGTCAACCATGTTGGGGATAAAGAACAAATCCACGAACTGCCCTATACCAAACACACCACCAGTCAACAGCCATAACAAACCAGTTCCGATCTTGCCATTGTAGAAACGCTGCAATCCTCCCACCCCGATAAATCCGACTGCACACAAGATATAAGAGACAAGAAGTCGGTCTTTCTGCTGCTGATTGTTTTCAAGATTCATCTTGTTTTCAACCTTTTGGATTTACTCTTGTTGTTTAAGATGAGTTTTTCAGACTATTTTTTATACCAAGTGCTAATAGCTAGACTTACATCTTGCATCAGTTGCTTTCTAGCAATTTTCGTAATAGACACTACTGTTCTGATTTGAAGTTGTGGGCATTGTCTAATCTCCAATTATTCACAAGAGTACAAAATATTACTAAATTACTTAAAGTTTTTCAGTAATTATGCTATTGATGAATTGTTAATTTTAAGCTGCCTAACGTATTAATAGAACCTGATAAATTTATTGTAGTAACAACCACAGAAAATTACTGAGATACTAATGCTTTGAGAATCAAGAGGTGAGTGCTATTCCACTTGAACGAGATAATGCTGCTTGCTGAACTATATTTAGTTGACTACCAATCCACGATTTTTGATTCCGCAAATCATTGAATGATTGTTGCAACTCTTAATGTTTTGCTTACAAATTTCTCACCCGCACCTTGGTAGACTGAACTTTATACAATTCGATTATTGTGGGCTGTTACGGTTTGCCAAAGCATTTCTGGTGAGGCAGTCCGGTCTTCTCCCAAAGGGAGAGGCTAGCGTCAACGGGGTTTCCACGCCAGTTGCTTCAAGTCGGCACAGCCGCCCAACGCACTGGCTCCCCATGAGGAACTGCCGTTACTGTGGCGGTAGAGACGTAGGAGCGTCACCCGAAAGGTCTACTTAAGATAATAAAGACGAAAGAGAAATCAAGACATGGTAGATTCCCTCAAAAAACCAGGCTTTGAAGAAATCCGGCCAGGGATTAAAGTCCCGGCAAAAGAAACCCTGTTAACACCTCGGTTTTATACTACCGATTTTGATGAAATGGCAGGGATGGATATCTCCGTCAACGAAGATGAGTTAAGAGCCATTCTCGAAGAGTTCCGTACTGACTACAACCGCCACCACTTTGTTCGAGATGCCGAGTTTGAACAATCCTGGGATCATATTGACGGGGAAACTCGCCGATTGTTCGTTGAATTTCTAGAACGTTCCTGTACGGCAGAGTTTTCCGGCTTTTTGCTGTATAAAGAACTTGGTCGTCGCTTGAAAGGCAAAAGTCCTGTTTTGGCAGAGTGTTTTAACCTGATGTCACGGGATGAAGCGCGTCACGCTGGCTTTTTGAATAAAGCTTTGTCGGACTTTAATATGTCCCTAGATTTAGGGTTTTTGACTAAGAGTCGCAGTTATACCTTCTTTAAACCGAAATTCATCTTTTACGCTACTTATCTTTCTGAGAAGATCGGTTATTGGCGCTACATCACCATTTATCGCCATTTAGAAGCACATCCCGAAGACCGGGTTTATCCAATCTTCCGGTTCTTTGAAAACTGGTGTCAAGATGAAAACCGTCACGGCGATTTCTTTGATGCGATCATGAAATCTCAGCCGCAAATATTGAATGATTGGAAAGCACGGCTGTGGAGTCGTTTCTTCCTGTTGTCGGTGTTTGCGACTATGTATCTCAATGACATCCAACGCAAGGACTTTTATGCCACCCTTGGATTGGATGCACGAGAATACGACATCCATGTTATTCAGAAGACTAACGAGAATGCAGGTAGGGTATTCCCACTGATGCTGGATGTAGAAAATCCAGAGTTTTATCAGCGATTGGATACTTGTATAAGCAATAATGAGAAGTTGGGTGCGATCGCTAACTCCAACACTCCCAAATTCCTGCAATTCTTTCAAAAACTGCCGCTTTACATCTCCAACGGCTGGCAGTTATTGCGGCTGTACCTGATGAAACCGATTGATACTATTTCTGCTCAAGGGGCAGTTCGTTAAGTTATAAAAGATTTGCGAAAGCTTTAGTGGTTCTGCAATCAGCAGAACCACTTTTTTTGTCCTTTTTCCAAGCCAATGATTACTGATATGTCAAGTAATTAGTACTGCGATCGCTAATTTGTTAGCAGGCAAAAATCGGAGATAGTTGGTTAGGTGTAGTTTGGTAGTAGATACCTTGAGTTAAGCTGATTTTTCCATTCTGATTACATCTGGAGTCAATGTTTGATGCTTGGCTGCTTCTGTCTCGTAACATCTGAGAATCAGTGATGTCAGCTTATCTAAATCACTGACAGAGGAAATAATTACTTTTGATGCGACATCCCCCAGAGAAGCTGTTACTTCCTGCACTTCAAAGTTTGAAGCTAGAGATTTTACTTCATCTACACTTAGTCGAGTAACAAAACTTTTTTTCTGCGAAGATAGATACAGCCGCAGAAACCACCAAGTACTTTTGCCAACAAGATTGATACCAAAGTATGAAACAGTATCTTTGTATTGGAGCTGATAATTGTAACTCGTTGAGGTTTGTGTAATTACTTTAATTTTTTCAAAAGCTTCGATTTCTTCAGCAGTTGTTACTATTTTCGATTCTTGAGATTCTTGTTGTTTCTCCTCTTCTTCAATCTCTTGTTCTACTTCTACTTCAACAGGCTGAGTTATTTCTTGACTAAGTGAGCGAGTCATTAACTCTACTAAACTTCCCTGAATCGACTTTTTAACAATTGGTTTGAATTTATCAATAATTTTACCAGTAATTCGACCTTTAATTTCATAACTAGGGGCAATTGTACCGAGTTCAGCTACTAAGAAGCGAACAAATTCTTCAGAAGGAGAACGTAAAAGATTTCCTAGAAGCTGAGTCATGCCTTTTACATAAACCATCTCTTCAGCATGACTGGTAATAGCCGTAACGTCAAAATTGTCACAGTGAAAGAATTTGAGATTATCAATATCTTTGGAATCATATTCCAGAATATTAAAAGCAAAAAATGGCTCCTTGTCCATGACATTTTTATCACGTAAGTCAGTAAAGAAACGGTATTCAATGCCGTTAGTGACAATAGCTACTTTTGTTGTCAAAAGTCCATTAAAATAGCGGCTCAGTTGCCCATCATGTGCTTCAGCTTTTTGACCACGGGCTTTTGCCTCTACGAGCATAACTATATTATTGTTAATAGCTAAGGCGTAATCTACCTTTTCAAACTGCCCTGCTTTTTTAATAGCAAAATCTGCCACGTATTCCGGCATTACTTCACTAGGGTCATAGACATCGTAGCCAATAGCACTCAAAAAAGGAACAATCAGTGCCATCTTAGTAGCTTCTTCGCCAACAACTTGGTCAGCCCGCTTACGGACTTGTTCAGACAGCTTGGTAATATCTTCAGTGAATCCCATCTTGCTTACTCCTGGTAAATCAGTGATTCTTGATACATCTTTTTTGTAAAATAGGAGTGATTGTAAGCTGATAGAGTAGATTTAAATTGAAAGTGTTAGCGCGATCGCCTTTTTTATCACTCCTATAAAAGTATTCCCAAACAAGTATCAGACGGTAACACTTATGACTTGTTCCCAGGTGCAATGGCATCAGTAATGAATAAAAATAAGTCAGAATGATTTTTTATGAAGCCTCAGCCTCTTTGTCACCCCGTCAGTGGGCAGACCAAAATATTGCTGAGTCAATGAATTTTACTTTTTACTCAGCATTAAATGGTGAGAAAGGTTTTCGTGAGTTTCTACGGATATAACAGAAGCCGACATTAGGATACACTGGCATTTGAATACACCGGAAGTTCATCTGCAACTTAGTTTGTCGCTTCTGGTGACTTCCTTCCTAGTATCCTATCGCTTTTGGCTGTATGAAACTTACTCCAATCTACGGTAAGTCTCCCTGAAGAAGATTTTTTAGCATCTAAAACGACTGCCACTCTTTTGAGGCTATAGCCTTAGAATATTTACAAGCTTTACTAACGAATTAGCTCTCTGTAGATAAAAGTACTGTTTTTACTGTGTAAGCTGACATTCTACCTGTTTCATCTAGATTTGTGTAGCTTATTAACAAATCAACGGATTCATTAATATTAAGCCTGCTTTACTATTTAGTTTCTTACCCCGACCTATTAGACAGCTAGAGTGTTCATTTCACTTTGTTCAATAGCTTTTAGCCCTTATCACTCCCATGCTGACCCATCACCGCAAGCCCGTGTGCTTATCACTTATTTCCACTGACCTACCGATCTGGTCTGTTGTCGAAACTGCCGCGACATTGTATCAAAAAGATACTGATCGATTCCATTTACTGATGACTGCACCACCCTTAATTAGCTGTGAAGTAGAGAGTGTCATAAGTCCAGAAGACACACTTCCCCAAAGTAAGAGCAAAGCTTACGCCCCTAACAGTCCTAGAATCTTGTGGCTGGAGATTTCCCCTTACCGAGTCATCATGACTATGCAAGGTAACGCTCAAGTGAGTTACCGTCACTTTTGGGAACAGGGCGTTTATGGCATTAGTCGCTATTGGTTGCCAACTGAGTCATTGCAACCTAACGATCCCATTCGTTTACGAAATTTTACTCGTAGCCTAAGTCTCAATGGACATCCCTTGCCGGAGCATTTGCGGCTGGAATATGAATTGTGGGCAGAAAAAGTCCAATTAGGATGCTACATACTGAATTTGGAAATTAAACATTAATAGTCGTGGGCAGTAGGGAAAACAGGGGTAGAAAGAATAGACCTCTTGCACAAATGCAAAATTCGCCCTCATCCCCCAACCCCTTCTCCCAAAATTGGGAGAAGGGGAGCCAATTTCAAAGTCACTCTCCTAAGCTTGGGAGAGGGATTTAGGGTGAAAGCTCATTGATTCATGCAAGAAGTCTAATAACTAATACCCAATGCCCTAAGCCCAATGCCCAATCCTTCTTAACCAAAATAACTGGGTTGGTTTCCAGGTTTCCATTTAATATTGCAACCAACACTCGGCTTTTGCTCACTGATAACAGGTTTACCCGCTAGCACTGCTTCAATGGCTGCGCGTAAATCTGCACCTGTTACGGGTTTACCGTTACTAGGGCGGCTATCATCTAATTGTCCCCGATAAACAAGTTGGCGATCGCCATCAAATACAAAAAAATCTGGTGTGCAAGCTGCTGTGTAAGCCTTAGCCGTTTCCTGGCTCTCGTCGTAGCATAAGGTAAAATTTAACCCTTGTTCTGTGGAAAATGCTTGTAACGACTCTGGCGCATCATCTGGATAATTCTTTGCATCGTTAGCACTGATGGCAACGATCGCTAAATCACTTGTAAAATAATCTCTTCCTAACTGCACCAATTCTTTTTGGACGTGTTTTACAAACGGGCAATGCCGACAAATAAACATTACCAATAGTGCTTTTTTATCTGCAAAGGTAGAAAGTGAAGTTGCCTTTCCAGATACTACTTCCGGTAGATTAAAATCTGGCGCTTTAGTGCCTAGTGGCAACATAGTTGAAGTAGTTAAAGCCATAGTCCATCCAATATTTTTACGCTGATAACTAACGGCTTTTGCTATCAGTATATTTTCACTCTAGCACTAAGTTTTCCATAAATTAAGAGACGGTAAATTTACCGTCTCTTATATTTGTTGAGAGTTATGTTAAAGAAATTAGTTTTTACAGACTTGCCAAAACACCAACAATACCGTGTCCTGTGAATACTTCTAATGCTATCAGAGAGACAAAACCAATCATTGCTAAACGACCGTTGAGCATTTCTGCATAAGGAGTGAAACCAGTGCGATCGCCTTGCTCATCTATATAAACTTTTGGCTCAATCGCAAAGTTGTTCAGTTTGCCTTGGTCGTCAATAATAGCAGTGCTTGTACGCATGGATTTTCTCCTCTTTTTTGTTTATGTAAATAACTGTAACAAATATATTAATATTTGTAAAGTATCTTAATCTAATCGAGTAGAAGTCCAAGCCAGAGAAAAGATATGATGATGAATCGAGTTCAAAGCTATGTCTAAGCAACAGGCTCCACTCCTTGTTTGTAAGCATTTTCAATCACAAATCCATTCCCCAACAGCTAATGCATCGATTTCGAGTAGAGGTTATTGCCAAAACACCAAACCCGCAGCAGGTGATTTATGCCGCAATGCACCAGGACTATACTGATGGGTTTGTGTTTGATGAGCGCGACTCGTGGCCCTCGGAGTCACAAAGCGGCGAAGTTATTGTTAAGCGGCTTTTAGCGGGTGAAAGGGGACACTATGGGCCTTTAGAGCATCCCCAGATTGTTTTTAACTGTGGCTACTTTCCCCACAGTGTGATGCAGCAGGCCCGGACTCATCGTGTTTCCGTATCATTTGATGTACAATCTTTTAGGTACACAGGCAACCAATTTATTGATGTAGTAGAAGGTAAGAAAGATATAGAAGATGTTTTTTACCTACGTCCCGTTGGTTATTACACTGACAGACAAGGCAAAAAGTACCATTATTCACTTGAAGCTAGAGCAGCAGATTTGGAATGGTGTTTAGAAGCAGCTAAACGATATAAAGCTGATTTTGAGGCTGGAATGTCTGAAGAACACGCCAGAGGTAAAGTGCCTTTTGATTATCGCCAGCATTTTGTAGTTAGTTTCAATTTAAGGTCTTTCTTGCATTTTTGTGACCTGAGAAATAAGAAAGATGCTCAACTGGAAATTCAAAAGTTGTGTGAAATGATGTGGCCTCATTTTGAAGATTGGGCACCTGCGATCGCACAATGGTATGAAAAGCAGCGTCTACGTAAAGCCAGGTTAGCACCTTAGATAATGGCTTACCCTGCTCTCTATATACGAGAGTTGACATAATTTGCGGTAGGATAAAGCGACGCGACTATCCTCGGATCTATTGGATTTGATTTAAGGCGATCGCATCTATTTTTTTGATGAACAAAGCTGCCGATATTAGCACTAAAAAATTAATCAGCCTTGCACCAAATAATTGGGCAAAATGGGTGACAGGAATTCCCGACATTGTTACAGGCGAAATCTTAAATACAGAATTCCAATGGATTAGCCGACAAAGTGATGTTGTAATTCCGGCTGAAAGTCCCCAGTACGGAAAATTTCTCATCCTCAATGAGTTACAATTGCGCTACACATCAGAAATGCCGCGTCGGATGCGTGCTTATGCTGCTCTTGCGGAAGAGAAATATAAACTACAAACCTACCCTGTACTGATTAACATTCTCAAAATCAGCAACAGCGAAATACCTACAAGCTTTGCATCCAATTTTATCGGTTTAAGAGCAATTCAAGATTACTGCGTAATCAACCTTTGGGAGGTTGATGTAAATATTGCTTTTGAGACGCCGTTACCGTCGCTGCTCCCCTTTGTACCAATTCTCAAAGGCGGAGAAAACGAGTCTACAATTAGGGAAGCATTGCGAATGTTGCGTGCTGATGAGCAATTAAATCAACTTGAGACAGTTCTGGCATTTTTTGCAACCTTTGTATTAGAAAGTACTTTAGTTCAGGAAATCATGAGGTGGGATATGACAGTCTTAAAAGAGTCACCTTGGTATCAAGAAATTTTACGTGAGGGACAAGCACGAGGAGAAGCAGAAGGAGAAGCACGAGGAGAAGCACGAGGAGAAGTACGTGGAATAATCTCTAGCATCGAAACAAGTTTAGAGGCGAAATTTGGCAGCGATGGTTTGGAGTTGATGTCGCAAATTTCGCAAATTTCTGACTTAGAGCAATTAAAAGAGATTTTACGCAGGATTGTTGTAGCAAATACAATTCAAGAGTTACGGAATGTTTTGTAGGATAAAGCGATCGCTCTAAATCCTGCCTGAGAGCTAGAATGCGATCAAGTCTTAGACTATCTCTAAATATAGACATTTGCAGGACGATGGATATTCAAACAGTTCTACGCGATCGCCGAATTATTTCTTCTGATCCAGATATTATGGTGGTACTTCTGTATTTGTTGGAACGCGAGTTCCATTGCAGACTTTTTTTGACTATCTAGAAGGTGAAGCAGGTTTAACCGAATTCTTGAAAGATTTTCCACATTTGCAAACTCAGGTGTTGCAAGTTTTGGAGGTGATTGCAAAAGCAATGCTGAATCAAGAGCAAATTATTTATGCTCATTCTGCTTGATGAAAATCTCCTGAGCAAGAAGTTGAAGAAGCCGTTCATAGATGCAGGGCATATAGTAGAAAATGTAGAAGATATGAGCTGGCGTGGTGTCAAAGATAAGGAGCTTTTGGCTTTTCACTACTTTTTCGGCAAACCCCAAGTAAGTCAAAGTTAGTCCCTTGTTACTTGGATAGTCTGTATATATCTACTTTGTATTTTAAATTACTTAGACTTTAGCGAACGTTACAATCTCTAGCTGATCTTAATATTTACCCTGATGTGCTTCGTAACTCATAGCGCAGGATTTGCCTTCTAAAAATAGTAGTTGAAGCAGTTAAAGCCATAATTTACCTGATAACTTTACGCTGATAACTAACGGCTTTTGCTACCAGTATATTTTCACTCTAGCACTAAGTTTTCCATAAATTAAGAGAAGGTAAACTTCCAAAGCTTACCTTCTATGAACCTAGTACCAATTTAGATTTAGTGATATAGTACAAGATTGTTAATTTTTTAATTTTAGCCAATCATGACAGCAACGGGTAAGGCAACCCAATTCGAGTACAAAGCACTGCACAAGCCCAACCAGCTTATTTATGGTCTAGGTCAGACGGCAGTGATTACAGGATGGACAGTAAAGCAGGCGATCGCTAAACACTTACAACCGCAAGAGTATGCTGTAATTGGGCAACTATACTCGCCCACAAGGGGGATAAACTTACTGATTCGCAATTTGCTATTTAATCCCCACGTCCGCTTTTTGGTTGTTCTCAATGCCACAAGGGAAGATAATAACGCGGGTGCGTGTCAGTGCTTGCTGGACTTTTTCCGTAATGGCTTTAAAGAAGGTGTTTGTGATACTGGGTTGCGTTGCTGGGTAATTCGCTCCCCTATCCCTGGATATATTGATCTTGAAGTGAAAGCTAGTGATTTAGAACACCTGCGGCATTCTGTAGATTGCAAAGAAGTCAAATCAATTAGTGAAACCGTTAGTTTAGTTAAATCTTATGCCCAATTAGAAGCACTTTCTCCTTGGGGTTCGCGGTTAGAATTTCCCATGTCTATTGTTGAACCAAGTGTTTTACCAGGGCCACGCTACGGGCATCGAATAGAAGGTAAAACTATAGCCGAAACTTGGGTAAAAATCATTCATCGGATTAAGACAACAGGAACAATTAGACCAACTGGCTATGATGGGCAATGGCAAGAATTAATTGATTTAATGGCAATTGTTACTGATGAACCTCCTAAATTCTACTTTCCTGAGCCTAATTATTTGCCAGTTGACCCTCCCTTTCTTGAAGAATATACTTCACAGATTTTAGATGATGCACCCTATCGAGAAGGGTTGAAATATACGTATGGTCAACGTTTGCGTTCCTGGTTTAAGGATGATCAAATTGACCAGGTAATTAAGAAGTTAATTGGAGAAATTGATGCCGCTAGTGCAGTTATGAATTTATGGGATGTAAAAGACCATGAAAAAGGTGGTAGCCCTTGTCTAAATCATATTTGGTTGAGAGTGGTTGATAATGAATTATCCCTAACTGCAACTTTTAGAAGTAATGATATGTTTGCCGCCTGGCCTGCAAATGCAATGGGATTGAGGGCTTTGCAACAACATATTAGGGATGAAATTGCTCAACGTTCTGAGTATGACTTGAAAATGGGGCCACTCATAACTATTAGTCAGTCTGCTCATATATATGATGATACTTGGGACAATGCAGAGAGGCTAATTGCAAATCAATACGCTGCAATTTTTAATCAGCGTAGCTATTATGACCCCTCCGGCAATTTCCTAATTGAGGTTGATGGCAAAGAGATATTCGTTACCCACACAACTCCTGGTAGTGGTGAGGTGATTAAGTCTTATCGTGGGAAAAAGCCCCTTAGCTTATTAAGAGAGATTTGTGCTACCTCTCCAGCAATTCAGCCTGAACATACTGGTTATTTAGGTATCGAACTGCAAAAGGCTAGTAACTGTATTAAAAGTGGCAATCCTTACATTCAGGATCAGTAAGCGAAAAAACTGTAATTCATATAAATAAACAACAATACTAGGGTGGATATCTCCGTGCTAAATATATAAAGTAATTTGCAACACACCGAAATATAAATTAAAACACGTGTAATCAAAGTAGCCTTTTCTTCAAGACAGTCAGAGCGTCCTATTTAGCTACTGACACGATCTGCTTGACTTTATAACTACATCGAATGTCTTTGTGGAAAATTGTGTTGGTTTGTGGAATTAGGGAGTATTTGTATGTCAGTCTTGAGCGATCGGGATATTATTAGGGAACTTGGTAGAGGTGTACTTTTTCATCCTCTTAAACCAGGTAGTATAAAAGCTTGTGATTTATGTCTAACTGCTAGCGAGTATGCTTATGCCATTGGACAGCAGCAACGTTTAATTATTGAAACGGAATCTAACCAAGACCAGCCAGGTAAGGAAAAGAAGTTTTTCTATATACCACCCAGAGATACAGCCCTAGTGTGGACTGATGAATCAGTTTGGCTCAGTAATCGATTTCGAGGTCCGCTTTCTTCTGTAGTTGAACCAGTATCAGAGGGTTTAGGACACATTGGAACCAGAGTCAATCCTTGTTGGTCAGCTGTTCTTTGTATAGCGCTTCATAATGTTTCAGATAAAGCAATCCGAATTAATGTAAGAGATGTTAAGCGACCAATTGCTTATTTAGCTATTGAAAAATTAAGTTCCAAGTCTTCAAGTAATGGCAATTCTGATAGTTCTGCAAGACTTGATCTTCTTCGTGGACGGCCTAATCGTCATGAAATTGATGATTTTTTCAATCAAAAAGAACTTCGTTGGATGAAAGGTGATACGGATTTACTAAAAAAACTTATGCTAGAGTCAGATGAGTATAAAAACCATAAAAGAGTTATTCAATACACATTATTAAATCTTTTAGATCCAGATGAACAGGTTAGATGGACAGCAATAAACGCAATTATAGCTGCATTAGCACTAATTTTTGCAGGCATTGCGTTGTTTAAACCTTCCCCTTCATTTACCCCAAGTCCGACTAAGACTCCTACTCCTCAGATACAAGCAAGCCCGAATAAAACAGTAAATCCAACCTTAAATAAGTAAGAAATCTTTTGGATTGGAAGAGATATTTGTATCTATAGCTAATGTCTTTTATGAGAAAATGAATTGTTGGAGTATTCAACATTTAAATAAATCTAGATTCTAGCTTAAGATGGCTATTAAAAATGTCCAATATATATATCTCTGGTGCATTAACTGATGTAAGAAATCCGGTAGAATGCAAAGCGCTTTATGAAAAAATTGGCTTGCTTTGCGAAGAAATTGGTTTTCAAGCCTATGTGCCACACAAACAAACTGATCCAGTAAATAATCCTGAGATTAGTCCGCGTGAAGTTTTTGACCAAGATAAGTATCAAGTAAGCAATTCAGACTTAGTTATTGCTTACCTTGGTTCACTATCTTTTGGTGTTGGAATGGAGTTAGCTTTCGCAGAGACAAACAATATTCCTATTATTCTTCTATACGAAACAGGTAAAAAAATATCAAGATTTCCACGCGGCATTCCCACTGTTTTTGCTGAAATACAGTTTCACGATCATGAAGATGCTTTGAATCAGCTTAAAAATATTTTGGATAAGTGGAACCCAGAACATCCATAGTTTCCGTTCTCAGCAAGGCAGTAGAATAAAGTTTGAAATTGATAGATTATGCAAGATATTTCCCTAAACGATGAGCCTCATCAAAGACCAACATGGGATGAATACTTTTTGATGTTGGCTAAACTTGCAGCAACTCGCTCAACGTGTTTAGCCTTTCCAGTGGGTGCTGTGATTGTAAAAAACAAGCAGGTCGTAGCAACAGGTTACAATGGCTCACCATCGGGTTCGGCCCATTGTACAGCTCAAGGATACTGCTATCCGGGATTAAGTAGCTGTGATGCTAGTAAAATTTTACCATCAAGGGCTGTACACGCGGAAGCAAATGCGATCGCACAAGCAGCAAAGCATGGGACTTCTACAGATGGTGCAAGTATTTACGTTACTCTAGAACCTTGTCTGTCTTGTTTGAAATTAATTATCTCCGCAGGAATTAAGGAAGTGTTTTATGAAACTTCTTTCAATAGCGGCGAGAAAGCCTTGGTGAGAGATTCCTTTGTGAATGAAGGTCTAGTTACCTTTAAACAGATTCAGTTATCTCAAGTAACGGCACACCAAGCTGCTCAATTTCTCCTCAATCCGACATCTGTAGCTAGAACAGTAAGGTGTGTTCACGAACTTTAACACACCTCTGATTGAAGATTATTAAATCCAAAATCTCAAATTCTGAGATTGTTTAAGGTCGATAACTCCGACGGATTTCTGTAATTTGATCTGCTACATCCAAGAGAGATTTCGGCATTTCTGGCCCCGTGAGAATGATATCGACGTGGGGAGGGCGTTTTGCCAAAAACGCTAAAACTTCCGTTTCAGGAATTAAACCAAAGTTAATCGCTAAACTTAACTCATCTAACACCACGAGAGAATACTTACTATCACACACTACTTGTTGTGTATACTGCCACAGCTTTTGTAAGGCTTGGTTTTCTGTATCATCTAAATGTGGTGTATCAATACAACGAGGTAAATCACAGCGAATCCAATCTAAATTTTGTCCTAATTGTATAGGTCGATCGTGTCCTTGACGAATACCTCCTTTGAGGAACTGTACTATTAATACTGGTGTTCCTTGTCCAGCTATTCTCAGTGATTGAGCCATCACACTCGTAAAAAAGTTGCGATGGGAACTAGTGAAAACTTGCACTAGTCCTTCAACTGGATATGGTAGGGTTAGGGTTGAATTGATACTTTGAGTTTCTAGCTGGGCAACCATAAATTTAAGTTAAAAACAATACAATAAGTCAAAGGTTATTACTGGCGGTGAAACTGACAAATTTGCCTGTATAATCAATCTGTTTTCATAGGTGTGGTGGATTTGGCAAATTGCATTCTTAGTCAAACACTACGTTTGTATTGAAGTCAAGAGTTATTTTGATTTACAGCAGATTTCAGGTAAATGAAGTACATAGACAAAACCCGAAAGCCTGTAGAGACTTTGCATGTAACGTCTCTAGATGTAGTTTATAAAACCGTTAACTGCCGTAAAATACCGTCTTTTATCTGAAATGAGTTGTAAAAATGAAAACATCAGAGTTACAGTTCCAATTATTTAAAAAAGCTAGGCAGAATGCCTAAAAATCGCTAAATGTTAGATTTGTCGGTTGTTTGCGCAAAAGAGACTTAGCAAGTAGTGAATTTGACAGGATGAGGAGTAAATTGTTGTGAGATTGGTGATTCTGGGAGGTTCAGGATCGGGAAAAAGCACTCAAGCACGAAGGCTTTGCACATACTTTGATATTCCTCTAATTTCCACAGGTGAGATTTTACGGTCAGCAATATCTGGCAATCAGCCCCTGCCGGAATTTCGATGCTTGGAAGCCGATCCCCGGACTTCTCTTTCGGTTTATGCTAGCTTGAGTGAACTAGGCTACCACGCACGACCCTATATGCAAAAAGGGGAGTTAGTTCCAGACGAAATGATCGTTGAATTGATCCGAATACGCCTCAGACAACCAGATATTAACTGCGATTGGGTGTTAGAAGGCTATCCCCGTACTGCCTTCCAAGCGGAAGAATTAGATTTTTTATTGGATGATTTAGGGCAAAAGCTAGATTGGGCAATTTATCTCCAAGTCCCGGAAGCAGTGATGGTTAGTCGATCCTTGGGGCGATCGCTACCAGATGACCAACCAGAAATCGTGCAGCGCCGTGTAGAATTATTCTATGATCGCACCATTCCCATCCTAGAATATTACGACCGTCGTCGCTGCTTGTTGACCATCAACGGCGACCAATCACCAGAAATGGTGCAGCAAAATATTTTGACTCTGCTTTCAGTTCCTTGAAGAGTGCTGAGTGTTGAGTTAGGAGTTAGGAAGAATTCTTGCCAATGCCCAATGCCCAATGCCCAATAACACTAAGGTAATCTTAAGGCAGTATTGTAAAACTTGAGGCAATTCCAATGGCTTGGCAGCGTCCTGACGGTCGGATTCCCTACGAACTACGTCCGATTAGCTTTCACCCCAGTTTCACCCGCTTTGCCCCCGGTTCTGTTCTTGCAAGATGCGGTGATACTCAAGTACTTTGTACTGTTAGCGTTAATAAGGGAGTTCCAAAGTTTCTCGAAGGAAGTGGTAAAGGCTGGTTAACTGCTGAGTACCGAATGCTACCATCTGCTACCCAAAAACGCCAAGAAAGGGAATTATTGAAATTATCTGGACGGACGCAAGAAATTCAACGTTTAATTGGACGTAGCTTACGCGCAGCAGTGGATTTTGAGGCACTGGGAGAACACACACTGACTGTAGATGCTGATGTGTTGCAAGCAGATGCCGGAACTCGGACAACAGCCATTACAGGCTCGTTTGTGGCGTTGGCTCATGCAATTTCTAAATTGTTGCAAGAGGGCGTATTGGAGCGATCGCCTTTGTGTGGACAGGTAGCAGCAGTTTCTGTAGGATTACTGAAGGGAGAGCCATTTTTGGATCTAAATTATATCGAAGATATGGCTGCAACAGTAGATTTTAATGTGGTGATGAATCAACACCTGGGAATCATTGAAGTCCAAGGAACAGCCGAAGAAGGCAGCTTTAGCCGCACTCAGTTGGATCAACTGCTAGATGTCGCCCAAAAAGGAATTCAGGAATTGTTAATTGCCCAACGTGAAGCGATCCCAGACTGGGAGGCGTTGTTTCTGATTAATTAGTTTTATTAATTTTTAATAAGAATTAATAAACGTATCCTTTGTGGCGTTAATCAACAAAGTATCAAGTAACTGGATGTAAATAAAAATAATCATCAGAGTGGTTAGTAGTTAGTACGACTCACTACTGACAACTTACCGATAAAGGTGATAAAAAGGGTCTACATTTTTCAAGCTTACTTAATCCACGATGTTAAATGTTTCAAAAGTTAAAAAGGGAGATTGTAATAAATTCGGTATTGTATTGCCAGAAGCCAGCAATATGATGATGAAGCCATGAACAAAATTATTGAAGTTCTACCGGATCAGCCGGCGCTGGTTGCACGAGCGCTAGAATTAATCCTGTCTAAGTTAGAAACTGCCATTGAGCAGCAGGGGCGGTTTACCATCGCCTTATCTGGTGGCAGTACACCTAAACCGTTATACGAAGCGATTGCTACTCAAAAACTGCCTTGGGATAAAATTCATATATTCTGGGGGGATGAGCGTTACGTACCACCAGATCACCCTGATAGCAATGAACTGATGACGCGTCGTGCGTGGCTAGATCGCGTTGATATCCCAGCGGCTAACATTCACCCCGTACCAACTTTAGAAGCCAATCCAGAACTGGCTGCTGACAAGTATGAACAACATCTCAAAGAATTTTTCAATTCTTCTGGTGTCGAGTTTCCCCCGTTGGATGTAGTATTACTAGGAATGGGTGATGATGCACATACCGCATCTTTGTTTCCCCACACAGAGGCCCTTAAAGTACGCGATCGCCTCGTCACTGTGGGTAACAAAGACGGAAACCCCAGGATAAGTTTCACATATCCCTTCATCAACTCTGCTCGTAGCGTGATTTTTCTGGTTGCTGGTGCTAATAAACGACCAGCTTTAGCGCAAGTCTTTGCACCCGTGGCCGATGACTTTACTTACCCATCTCGCTTAATTCAGCCCCAAGGAGAACTTTGGTGGCTGCTGGATGCGGCAGCAGGTTTGGAACTTCAACGTTGAACAATCGGGCATTGGGCATTGGTTCTTCTTCCCCTGCCCCTCTGCCCCCCTTCCCCGTGTAAGAGTATCCAATTCATCGTTCCATTAGCAGTAATTGCTAGAATCTAAAGCTAGGGCCGCCCTCTGCTTGCCAGTCCTACCTATATTTATGATGATCTTGAACAAAGGCTAAATATCGATGATCGTCTGCCCTAATTGCAATCATCCCAACCCTGACGGTGCTGTCCAATGTGAAGCTTGTTATACACCATTACCTGCGACTACTAATTGTCCCAGTTGTGGGACAACTGTGCAGGCAGATGCTGCTTTCTGTGGTCAGTGTGGCTATAACCTTCACTCTGCAGGTGTTCCACACGTTCATACCACAGTAGCTACAACAGTTACTCCCGATATTGCCGTGGAAGTACCAGCGTTAGTTCCACCCGATCCACTGTTAGAACTTTTACAACCAGATGCCTTGGGAATAAGCGGTTCTACTAACTCCCATCCTCCCGAATCATCTTTACCACCAACAGAGATGGCAGTTCCGCCAGACCCAACGCCACAGGTACCTGTTACAGTAAGCAGCCCCCCAGAGCCAGCGTCAACCGTTGTAGCTCAACCCGTAGTCTCTGGACAAAGTAGTATTCCGACTCCACCACCTGTGGAACCAGCACCAGCCTCTGAAGCCGAAGTACTCCCACCACCAGCACCAACTGCTGCCAGAACGCAATTACAGCAGGTTACAGCGCGGTTAATCCATATTCAAAGCGATCGCTTAATTGAATTACCGCAAAATTTTTCTGTGATTCATATCGGTAAGCCCAATGACCGGATTCCTCCAGATATAGATGTTTCAGGATTTCCCAATTCTGAAATTGTCTCGCGGATTCATGCAGATATTCGCGTCGAGGGAGATGCTCATTATGTAGAGGATGTGGGAAGTTCTAATGGCACTTACATCAATAATTTGCCACTTTTACCAGGGAACCGTCATCGCTTGCGACCAGGCGATCGCATCAGCTTGGGTAAAGGAGACTTGATGACATTCCTCTTTCAACTTGCTTAACTGATTCTCGATCGATTGTGACATCAGTCTAAGTATTTTCTGCCCATCCTCTGGCATCGCTTTTGGAGGAGAAACAAATGAACTGCATCAGACAAACGACGGATAACTATGTTGTTCAATGGAGTTTGCCTGCTATCGCCAGTCCTAGCATCTTGAAGTAGCTTTATTTAGGGACACAGTTAGGCTGTGTCCCTTTCAATTACCATTAGGTAGAACCAACTTCACAGATGGCATTGCTACTATTCCCGAAACAGCCTATTCGGTAAACTGAATTCGACACTCAGGAGTTTTTTGTGCCTACTTTGAGAACGCTGCAACCTGGAGATGAAGTATCGCTGGAAACATTTCTCTTGCAACATACGGATACTTCTATGTTTTTGCGCTCTAATTGGCGAGTTGCGGGACTACTTGACCAAGGTGCAAGATTTCAAGGAACTTACATAGCGGCTTACGTAGATGAAAATATAGTGGCAGTTGCAGCCCACTTTTGGAATGGGATGCTTGTAATCCAAGCCCCTGTCTATCTGACAGAGGTGGTGCAAGCAGTTGTGGCCCAATCTGGACGTGCTATCTCTGGAATTAGTGGTCCAGCAGCACAAGTTGAAGCGACAAAAAGCATTTTGGAACTTAGCAAGCGACCAACTCAGCTTGATCAGCCTGAGATATTGTTTTCTTTAGCACTGCGAGACTTGCAAATACCTCAAGCTTTAGCATCAGTAAAGGTGCAGTGTCGTTTGCCACATCCAGAGGAGTTAGAGTTACTCACTGAATGGTGTGCTGCTTATAGTGGGGAAACTTTAGGACAAAGAGATACTCCCAGTTTAACAACAGCTAGCCGTCTCGTAATTGAAGCACGTCAAGCTACGGCTATGCATCGGGTTTTGGTAGAAGGAGATACCCCAGTTTCCTACTCTGCTTTCAATGCCAGCCTACCTGATATTGTGCAAATTGGTGGAGTGTGGACACCGCCAGCGCTGCGAGGTAAAGGCTACGCTAAAAGTGTGGTAGCAGGCTCGTTGTTAGATGCGCGCTCGCAGGGAGTAAAACGTGCCATCCTGTTTACAGGTAATAATAACCAAGCAGCCCAAGCAGTTTATCGAGGAATTGGCTTTTTGCCTACTGGCGAGAAGTATGGCTTAGTTTTATTTGAAGAGACTCAGGCTTGATAAATATTGGGTTAAACGTTAGAAGTGCAACACCTTACGCTCTTGCTACCCATTTATAATTTTCCTTTTTCTGGATTTGCTGAAATTGATTTTGTAGTTTTTACTGAATTGATCGTAATACTTGAACTATGAGCCAGTATCGTTTCAAACAGTCATTCTCTGATGATCCCAGTTTAAGCGATAAGCTTTTTGACTTGATGGAAGTCACATTTCCCGGACTCAGCAGTTTAGCAGAATGTGCAAGAAAACTAGGTGCATCTTGGGAAACAGCTTCAACTCCATTTATTCGCTTTCATGATGATATAGCTATTACTCATGTGGGAGTGTTAGAAATTCCCATGCAAATTATGGGACAAAAGCTCACTGTCGGAGGAATTCATGGAATAGCTACCCGTGCAGAATTTCGTAAGAGAGGGTATTACCGTGAAGTGATGGAGGAAGTGCTAGGGTATTGCGTTGGCGTAGCCCGTCGTAGACATCGCCTTTACGAAACCTTAGTACTGACGACACCACAACCAGAGTTTTACTTACCTTTTGGCTTTCGTGTTGTCGAAGAACACATCTTCAAGGTTAAGTGTAACTTCACAGGTAGCACTGATAGCTTCAGAATACTGGATTTTACAGATACCAAAGATTACACATTGTTACACAGACTTTTGGAAACACGCGCCCCTGTCTCTAATATAGTTGGCGTAGTCAAGGAAAAACCTGTGTTCTGCGTCAATGAAGGAAGTCGTCCCTTATACTATGCAGAAGATTTAGATTTAATTGCCTGCATGGAGATAGAAGATACCCGACTTCATCTTTTTGATCTAGTTACAACGCAGATATGCTCTTTGAAAAATATTATTGCTAAGATTCCTCAACTCATTGAAGAAGTAGTGATTTACTTTAGTCCAGAACTTCTGGATGTCAAAAATGTGCAAGCATTCGCCCATACTTTTGATGAAACTGTGCTGATGGTTCGCGGCAAATTTGCGGCGGAGAGCGAGAAATTTATGCTACCCCGTTCTGCAAGGTGTTGAGTTACTCAAAAACAATTCAATCATAATAGAACTGAGAGTTTCATCATCAGGACTGCCAAAATATGTATCAAACTGACCCGCCGCGATCGCCAAAAGATGTATTGCCGACCATGTATGATCTTCCCAGTGAAGACCCAGAGGAGCCTGGTTTGCCTGATCAGTTTCATTTATTGCAACCTCGTCTGTTAGACGAAACCTTTCGTCCACCAAATTATCCTAGTGATCAGATATTTGTTGCTAGCGATCTGAATCTTTATTATGACCCGCGCTATCCACTGTGGTATAAGCGACCAGATTGGTTTGCCGTTTTAGGTGTTTCCCGTCTCTATGAACAACGGGATTTACGCTTAAGTTATGTCGTTTGGCAAGAGGGAGTTCATCCTTTTATTGTGGTTGAATTACTGTCTCCTGGTACTGAAAAGGAAGACCTGGGGCAGACATTGCGAGATATCAAGCAACCACCAGGAAAATGGGAAGTGTATGAGCAAATTCTACGTGTTCCTTATTATGTAGTATTCGATCGGTACAAATATGAGTTCAGAGTGTTTAAGTTAGATGGTGGTCGTTATGCTGAGATAGTACTGTCAGAGTCGCGCTTTTGGATACCAGAACTAGAATTAGGCTTGGGTGTGTGGCGGGGACGCTATCAAGATGTAGAACAGCCCTGGTTACGTTGGTATGATTGGACAGGCTGCTGGGTATTGACTTCTACAGAACAAGAAAGTCAACGAGCTGAACAAGAAAGTCAACGGGCTGAACAGGAAAGACAACGAGCTGAACGGTTGATTGCACAACTGCGATCGCTAGGCGTTGAACCCGATTTAGATTAGCTTTTTGCCTGCCTCATAACCCTGCAAACCACTCATAGCCCTGATCCTCCCAATAGCCTTTAATAGGCAACAAATTGCTGACGAATGTAATTTGAGTTACCCACTTGCTTTGCTTATAACCCAGTTTAATTGGGGATGCTAGGCGTATAGGCGCACCATTATCAACTGATAAGGGTTGTCCATTCTTTTGATAAGCCATGAGAGTTTGAGGATGTATAGCAGAAGCTAAATCCCAGCTTTCATAATAGCCATCAGCAGATTTGAAGTAGACATAACGGACGTTTGACTTAGGCTGTACCAGCGCTACTAAATCTCGTAATCGCACACCTCCCCATTGAATGATTGCAGCCCAGCCTTCAACACAGACATGGCGAATCACCATTGAAGTCAAGGGAAGTTTTTGAATATCTGCCATACTCAATTGCATCGCATTGTTGACCTCACCATCAATTATTAAGCGAAACTGTGCCGGATCAATTTGCGGAGTGAAGTCAAAGGTATTAATCAGCAATTTATCTGCTTCTATGGCACTGACAGGAAATTCAGGTATAGGTTTTTGAGTTAGCAGAAGTGCTTCAAGACTTTGGTTGAGTGGCTCAGATATTTGCCGCAGATTATCTGAGAACAAATTTGTCCCACAGCCACCTAAAAGAAAGCCTACCCCTGAAAGTCCAGATACTTGCAGTAACCGACGACGAGATAGGGTGTGTTTGGGAAGAATCAGACTCATATTACCTCTACAGAAACATAGATTTCACTAAACGGATGCTTCCTACCTTCAGGGCAACTAAGGAATGAGCAATTGTAAACAGTATGACAGTGGCAACAGTGATAAAGTGAACAGTCCGTAGAGTCTGCCAACTACCAAATAGCCCGGAAATCGAATGCAGTTGGGCAGGTTTGTACATCGCCAGACCACTCAAGATTGCCAGCAGCAGCACTGAAATGATAGCAGTCTAAACTAGCCGATGCCATGCGTAGTTCTTGCGCTTGGGGTTCTGGCTGACTTGCAATGCTTTTAAGTCACCGCGATGTTTCCAGATAAACTACTATCTGCAATGCGCTATAGTTTTGTGGACATCTTGAAGAACATGCGGAGATTTTATCATGACAGCTGCCACCACGCCCCAGGTTCCTGTTGAAGCCTCAATCCGTCCGGCAGAACCCTGTGCGATCATTATCTTTGGAGCAGCAGGAGATTTAACCAAGCGTCTGCTGCTTCCTGCCCTCTACAACCTCAAACAAAGCAATTTGCTACCGCAGGAATTTGCGATCGTTGGAGTCGCACACACTTCAATGAGTCAGGACGATTTTCGTAGCAAACTCGCCCAAGACATTCATGAGTTCGCAACGGTTCCCGTAGACGATGAGCTTTGGCAACCGCTTGAGCAGCGACTGTACTATCTTGCCGGTGAGTTTCAGGAGCCTGACACTTACCATCAGTTGCAAGACTTACTCACTCAAATCGATCGAGACTGTGGCACTCAGGGAAACTATTTGTTTTATCTGGCAACTGGCTCTAACTTCTTTTGCGACATCATTACGCAGCTTGGTGCAGCCGGATTAGTGCGTGAAGACAGCGATCGCTGGCGGCGAGTTATCATCGAGAAACCGTTTGGGCACGACTTGGACTCGGCTCGTGCCCTGAATAAATCCATTGGTGCTGTCCTTGAGGAAAAACAGATTTACCGCATCGATCACTACCTGGGCAAAGAGACTGTACAAAACATTCTGGTATTTCGGTTTGGTAATGGCTTGTTTGAACCGATTTGGAATCGTGAACATATCGATCACGTGCAGATTACTGTAGCCGAAACGGTTGGAGTCGAAGGCAGAGGCAACTTCTATGAAGGCACAGGCGCAGTGCGTGACATGGTGCAAAACCATCTGTTTCAACTGCTAGCAATGACGGCGATGGAACCGCCAGTCTCGTTTTCAGCCGATGAGGTGCGTGATGAAAAGTCAAAACTATTGAAGTCGATCGTGCCGCTCTCTGCTGAAACTGTGCAAACTGATAGTGTACGGGGACAGTATGGTGCAGGAACAGTGAAGGATACCCAAATGCCTGCTTATCGCTCAGAGCCACGAGTTGCGTCAGACTCTAACACTGAAACTTATGCTGCCTTAAAGCTGAACATCGACAACTGGCGCTGGGCAGGGGTGCCGTTTTATCTACGAACAGGCAAACGTTTGGCTAAACGTGTGACTGAAATTGCAATTCAGTTTAAGCAAGTACCTTCACTATTATTTCGCCAAACCTCCATTGAGCGTCTCACGCCTAATTTCTTGACCATCCGCATCCAACCAGAGGAAGGAATTCACCTCCAATTTGGTGCAAAGGTGCCTGGCCCCGCGATGGCAATGGATGCAGTGGAAATGGACTTTTGCTACACTGACTACTTTGGCAAGATCCAGAGTACTGGCTATGAAACCTTGCTATACGACTGCATGATCGGTGATGCGACTTTGTTTCAGCGATCGGACAACGTAGAGCTGGGCTGGAGCGTCGTCACCCCCATTCTGGAGGCTTGGGCAACCACGACGTCACCTAAAAACTTTCCCAACTACGCACCAGGCTCATGGGGACCATCGGCAGCAGATGATTTATTGGTGCGCGATGGTCGGCAGTGGCAGAGGATTGACCTATAGTCTAAACATACACTTATGTGCTAAATCTCTTAACATCAAGTTTTCACACAATTGAGGTGACATCAGATGCCAGATATTATAGATACTGCAATTAATGCAGGTTCTTTCAACACCTTGGTAACAGCTATTACTACCGCTGGTCTTGATACTGCACTTAAGGGAGATGGGCCATTTACTGTCTTTGCCCCAACAGACGAAGCCTTTTCCAAGCTTCCATCAGGAGCCGTAGAAGAACTACTACAGGATGTGATTAAGTTAAGAAAGGTTTTAGAGTACCATGTGGTTTCTGGCAAGATTAATGCGGCTGATTTAGTTCAGTCGCAAAAGCTAACAACAACCCAGGGAAAAGATATCAAAGTTAATGCTGAGAATAATATTAAGGTGAATGATGCTTACATTGTGACTTCGGATGTGGAAGCTGACAATGGTGTCATCCATGTTATTGATAATGTATTATTCCCTGAATAACTTTGTTCAGATACTTGCTTTCATTGAAATTTGTAATTCAGATCAAATGAGCATTTGATTTTTTGCCTTTGTTGGCAATCAAAATCACCCAAACCAAATATGCTTATTCAGATTGAGTAGTTAATGTTGTATATTTGTTGCTGATAATTGGATTTAAATAGTTAAATATTTCCAATGAATCGTCAATAGATATACAACATCTGCGGTTAAACACAAGTCAATTGCGATCGCAGCGTCGCCATCTCAAACCTTGACGATTCACTCCACTTTGTTGCGATCGCTCCCTGTTAGTGAAGGAAGCGCACAATCTGAGCTAGTGGCTCGATTTGCATATCGTCCCAAAGACCGAGATTGCCAATGCTCCCGTCCCAGGATTTATTTCGGTGAAAAAAGTGTGGAACTTTTTATTCAGTAATATTTCGCCAACGGTATCCTCAATCAACTTTTGTTAAGTTTCCGAAAATCTCTGATTTTTTTAAAGAGTATAAGCAGTTGCGGACAGATCATTACAACTATCTACTAACTGTAGTAACAACCATTTCCTTAACCAAAGGAGTAAAACATGAAAATTTTTGACATAAATCCCCTTTTTGTAGAGCTTTCCTTTGAAGAAGCTAGTACCATTCAGGGTGGAGCTCAAGTATTACTTCGTCAAGACATCAATTATGGTGGTAAGGGATTCAGTGCAACCCGAAGCCGTCCATACGTTGGGAGTGATTTTAACGATGAAACTTCCTCAATTATTATTACAGGAGGAACGTGGCGTTTCTATGCAGATGCAAATTACAGAGGTTCTTACAAAGATTTAGGACCAGGCTCCTATCCTTGGGTTGAAAACTTTGGGATAACCAATGACACAATCTCATCCTTGAAATTAATCGCATCTTAGAGTGCTTGATTCTGGGAAAATTGAAGCAGTACTCTATAATGCAAAACCCGCAGCCATCGATTGTAGTAATTCACGCTCGGTGTCATCGCCCTAATGCTAGAGAAGCTGCAAAAAAGCCTAAGTAGCGTTTCGCAAGTGCCGACATAAATAACTTTTAGAGTCGGCACTTGTCGTGCCCACTGGTTTAAATATCAACGATTTAGGCTTAGTTTTAACAAAGGAAAAATTTTAGATTGTTAAGCCTGGAAAGCTTATAGCAAGCACACCAGAAGACTAGCTCAGGAGTAAGCGACTTGCCAAAAATCCCCAGACGCGATCTCATCCTCACAGCCAAAGGTACACCATGACCAACAGTAACAGCAACCGAGACGACGAACTGGAGTTAATCAGGCTGCTCAGGTACAATTTCTGGCGCCAGTCTTTGAAAACAAAGACAAAGTTATATTTGATGATTTTCATACTAGAGAAGTACTTCAACTTCAATGGAAGTATAAAATCGCTGATGAGATGAAAGGTTGGGTAGAGAGAATAAAAGAGTTAGGAACTTATTTTTTAGAGTAAATAAGGGTTAAAAGTTAAGTAACTGCTGTGAATATTTGTGCAAATCTGATTATCATATCAACGCTAACTAGCGATTAGGGTGGGCAACTGTTACCCACCCTTATACTCTAACTTGCTACCGCCTCAGCAGGAGCTGCCTCAGCAGCGGCTACAGGTGAATAAACACTAACTTTTTTACGAGTTTTGCCCTTTCTCTCAAACGTCACAACACCGTCGATTAAGGCAAACAATGTGTCATCGCTACCAATACCGACGTTGTTACCAGGGTGGAATTTAGTACCACGTTGACGCACGAGAATGTTTCCTGCACGTACAACTTGACCACCATAACGCTTAACACCCAGACGTTGGGCATTAGAATCACGACCGTTGCGTGTACTACCTGTTCCTTTCTTATGAGCCATGATTTCCTCTTGTGTATCTACTTCTTTTATTATTCAGCAGCGGTTTCAACTTCTTCAGCAGGAGTCTCATCTATAACAGGGGTTTCCTTCTCCGCTTCTCCTTGGGCAGCAAACACTGCACCGTTAAGGGTGATGGAGTCAATCATAAGTCTGGTAATTTCCTGACGATGCCCCCGCTTTTTGCGGGTTTTCTTTTTTGGCTTCATTTTGTATACCAGGACTTTACGACCTCTGTAATGTCGCAGTATAGTCCCTTCTACAGTTGCACCTGTTACTAATGGCTGTCCAATGGTGACTTCGCCATCGTGCTGCACGAGTAATACGGAATCTATTGTAACTTTTTCATCTGGTTCGATCGCAAGCAGTTCAATGTCGTAAAACCGCCCTGGCTCTACTCGTATTTGTTTGCCACCAGTTTCAATAATCGCGTAGGTCATGGAATTGTCCTTGAGGTTGCCGTACAGGTAGCTGGTTTTTATCTCCTATAGAGATGCTTTTGCCAGCCTTTGTAATATGTCTACCTGATCCGAGCAGGAATTAGACAGACAATCTAACATACTATTTTATTGATAGGCGTCAAGTCAAGCTCTAACAGGATTTTCAGGTTTGGCATTGCTGTCTGGTCAGCCTGAAAATGAAAAATCAGCTAATTACTCTGTGCGATCGCTCATTTTTTAACAGTGGGGAGGAATTAGTCAACAGTTGTCATGGGCGACGCCGAATAGCCTGTCGTAGATATCACCCACCCGCACTAATGTAAATTGCATTTACAATAAGTCAAAACCAATACTTTTTAGATAGAAATTGCTACTATCTTAGGGCTGAATTTTACAAAAAAGTAACATTACATTAGTATTAGCTTAAAAGTTATATTTTTTTATCAAAATCAACATATTTTTCTTCTTTGTTTTAAGATCAAATATTAAGATGCCTAATTTAGAAATTCTTTGCAAAAGTTAGTGAATCCTCAGAAGTTAAATTAGTACATTCAAACCTGATATTTCAAACAGGAGATTGATTGTCATGACACAGCAAAATGCTGCCCGACTTTTTCAAGCGATAAAACAAGATCAAGCGTTACAGGAAAGACTCAAAGCAACAGCTGATCCAGAAGCCTTCATCAAAATTGCTCAAGAGCGTGGCTATGATTTCACTACCAGTGAACTAGACAGTGAGATCAGCAAATTATCTGAAGAAGATTTAGCCGCCATTCTCAATCCAGGATGGGGGAATAGACGCCACATTTATCCTAGATAATTCCTGTTATAGGAAACCGAAAGTATAGGAATAACTGAATTGACAAGTTTTGCTCCTCAAGGGGATACCGTTGCATCATCTCCTTTAAGGGCATTCCTGTTAAACCAAGGCTTAGATCCCTGATTTCTTAGAGAAGTCGGGGATTTTATTGTTTGCGAATAATTAAGTAGGGCTGTTATGTATTGCTCGTTAGCTTTATTTATGCTGTGACAGTATCTATGCAATATTTGAAGATAGTTAAAAACCCTTTCTCTACTCTCCATCTCGCCACCTGCTTAACTCATGAGTTAGGATGACTATATTTTAATCAGGTGATATGAAAAGAATAGAAGTTGAGCAAAGAACTATTTTAATTGGTTTGGCTGGTAGCCACGGTTATGGTTTAAATCGTCCTGATTCCGACTTTGATTACCGGGGAGTATTTATCGCACCCAAAAGGTACTACTTGGGATTTGATCGGATAGAACAAAAAGATACTGGTTGGGATGAACCAGGAATATTTCCATTCGTTGATGGTAACAAAGACACAGTTATATATGAATTAAGAAAAATCCTCCAGTTATTAGCGGGTGCAAATCCCAATGTTTTAGAATTGCTCTGGTTAAATAACTATCCTTTTTTAAGTGCAGTCGGACAGAATTTAATTGATTATAAACAGTTATTTTTGAGCAAGAAGGTAAAACATACTTACACTGGTTATGCCTTTGCCCAAATCAAAAAGATGGAAACTCATCGAAAGTGGTTGTTAAAGCCACCGCAAAAAAAACCAATACCATCTGACTTCGCCATAGAAGACGAAACACCCCTCAGCAAAGATGAGCTAAATGCTTTTCTAGAATATCTTTATAACTTAATCAGAGGACGGATTGAGTTTTTGGAAGAAGCGGAACAATTATATCAATTGCTGACAGCAGATATTGATTTTAAAGGAGTGTTAAAACAATATACTTTACCCGATGAAACTTTGGAATATACCCAAAAGTTAACCAATAGCCATAAAGATTTTATTCGTCTGCTTCAGAAAAGCCAAAGCTATCAAATAGCTTTAAGAGAATGGAAGGCTTACTTATCTTGGCAAGAGAATAGAAATCCAGCTAGGGCAGAAATGGAAAGAAAGTCGGGTTTTGACCTCAAACATGGGATGCACTGCATTAGATTGTTACGCAGCGGAGTAGAAATATTGCAGCGAGGTGAAGTAATTGTAGATAGGAGAATAGCTGGTGATGTTGAGGATTTAAAAGCTATTTTAAAAGGTGAGTATTCTTATGAAAAAGTGATGAAAATGGCAGAAGATTTGGTCGCCGAAATGGAAATTGTTTGCGAACAATCTGCCCTACCTCATAAACCTGATTTGGAGCAAATTAATGAGTTGTGTATGGAATTGGTGGAAATGCAAAAATGGAATCATTAGTCATTGGTGCTTACAACTAACAAAGGACAAATGACTAATTTTAAAGAGTGTACATTAAGTCAGCAAAGCCATAGAGGCTGATGATCAGTAATAGGGATGCTGTTAATTGAGTAATTCGTCTTTGGGGTGAGGGGGCGATCGCTTCCCGCACTAAGATAGAAATAGATGCCCCCACTACTAAGCTCAAGCCTAAGATTAAATAGGGCATGTCGGGGAAAATACTGGCTATTGCCAGCATCGCGATCGCTAATAAGAGCATCAATAATTCTACAAACCTGGGCGGGTTGTATTGGCTAGATAGAACAAAGCTGTTGAACCAAAAAGACCAAATTCTCATAGTTAGTGTTGAATTTTGAATGAGGAATTAAAGTTGTTAGTTGTGAGTTAGATACTTAGTGCTAAGTGCTGAATGAGGAATTAAAGTTGTTAGTTATGAAGCAGCTTTTCATTCAAAACTTTTAACTCTTAACTCTTCACCAGAGGCGGAGCGTTTCCGGCTCCGCTCTTAACTTTTAAGCCCTGGCCCCTAATTTTTGACCTGTGCCGTTTTTTTGTGCAGTATCACTTTCTAGTAGTTCGATGCCAAAGACGCGGCTAAAAACTTTGGCGACTTTATAGCCAGAATCAATCGATTCTAAAGGGTCTTTCCGCAGTCTGTGACGCAAGCATAGCGTAATTACGCGATGGATATCATCAACTGTAACTTCAGTGCGTCCTTCATAAGCTGTTAAGGCTTTGGCGGCGCGGTTACTAACAATGTCACCCCGCAAACCATCCACATCCAATTCTGAACAGACTTCAGAAATTTTCACCCGCAAATCGTAGTCAATTTTCACTTCTGGCAAAAGCTGTTGAGCATTGACAATTTGCTCTTGCAATGCTTCTTGCTGGGGTTTGTAGTTTTCGAGAAATACTGGCGGATTTTGGTCAAAATCCGCCCGTTGTTCCACGATTTGCACCCGCAAGGCTGGTTCTTTGACTGTGTGAATTTCAGCGTGCATCCCAAAGCGATCGAGTAGTTGGGGGCGTAGTTCGCCTTCTTCGGGGTTCCCAGAACCCACAAGCACGAAACGCGCTGGGTGACGGATAGAAATACCTTCCCGTTCTACAGTGTTCCATCCACTGGCAGCGGAGTCGAGTAACACGTCTACAAGGTGGTCATCTAGTAAGTTGACTTCATCCACGTAGAGAATGCCTCGGTTAGCCTTTGCCAGCAGTCCCGGTTCAAAAGCTTTGACACCTTCAGATAAAGCTTTCTCGATGTCGATTGTGCCACAAACTCGGTCTTCTGTAGCTCCTAGCGGCAGGTCTACCATTTGGACTTTTTTGTGAGCTACGGGAATTTCCGCCCCTTGTTCTAACAGTTGGCGGACTTCATCGCTCATCAAGTCGGGGTCGCTAGGATCGCTACTGAAGGGGTCATTAGCAACCACAGAAATTTCTGGTAGCAGATCCGCCAGCGCCCGGATAGTTGTGGATTTACCGGTGCCGCGATCGCCCATAATCATTACACCCCCGATTTTGGGGTCAATCACGTTCAATAGCAGCGCCAGTTTCATTTCTTCCTGGCCCACAATTGCCGTAAAAGGAAATACTACGCGACGCGCACTTGCCGTGGATTGAGCAGTTGGACTCACTAAATTACCTTAACAATATTTTTCTTATTACAGTTCTTTATTGTGACACAGGTGGGGCGTGGGGGAATGTGAAGATCGGGGGCAGAGGAGCAGAGGAGAAGTTTTTTTCCCTCCGCACCTTTGCACCTCTGCCTCTTGTACCCAATACCCCATACCAATATCTATTGGGCACAAATGCTTATTAGCTGCGTCAACTATCTTAATTTGTCTGCTTTAGTTTTTCTGGTGCAAAAGTTCCATAAGCAGGGAACGAACAACTACCAACTAATCAATCCTGTAGTAAGCATAAATACTTGTAAACTATATGGTTAGTAGATTCAATTATAAAAACTAGCAATGGCATGTGTGGGTAGTTAATGCATCATTCAAATTTATGAAATCATCTTTTATTGTTCAAAGTTGGCGGCGACTACTCAAGTCTCTTTTTCCGATTCTTATTTTAATATCGTTTGTTACTATATTGTTGGTGGACAGTTTCACCCCTGCCATCGCACAGTTACCCCGTCAGGAAATTCGCGGGGTTTGGATGACCACTAATGATTTTGACACCCTCAAGAATCGAGATAAAGTACAGGATGCGGTGAGTCAATTACGACGGATGAACTTCAACACAATCTATCCTGTGGTGTGGAATTCTGGCTATGTGATGTATCCTAGTGCCCTAGCACAACGTGCAGGTATTCAACCTTTTGTCTACAAAGGTTCAGATGGACATGATATTTTCGCAGACCTGATTACTCAAGCTCATCACCAAGGATTGCTGGTGATTCCCTGGTTTGAGTTTGGTTTCATGGCTCCCCCAACGTCAGAACTAGCAATGAATTACCCAGATTGGTTCACACAAAAGCGGGATGGTAGCCAAACTTCAAACAGTGCAGCTGGTGAGGTGATGTGGCTCAATCCGTTCCTTCCACAGGTGCAACAGTTCATCACCAATCTTGTGCTGGAAACTGTTACCCAATATGATGCCGATGGCATTCAGTTTGACGATCACATGAGTTTGCCCCACGAGTTTGGCTACGACCAATATACAGTTGCTTTGTACACCAAAGAAACAAAGAATCCTCCCCCAAATAATCCCCAAGATGCGGCATGGGTAAAGTGGCGGGCAGATAAAATTACAGCGTTCATGGTAAAACTTAACCAAGCTGTCAAGCAGAGAAAACCCCAGGCGATTTTCTCTGTTTCTCCTAATTACTATGATTTTGCTTACAAGTTTCACTTGCAAGATTGGCTGAGTTGGATACGGCAAAATATTGTGGACGAGTTAATTGTGCAAAATTATCGTCCCGATCTAAAAGGTTTTGTGGCAAATATTTCCCGCGCAGAAATTCAAGAAGCACAACAAAAAATTCCAACTGGAGTTGGCATTATGACAGGGTTACGAAATAACCCAGTTCCTATGCAGCAAATTAAGTCTCAGGTGCGGGCTGCCCAAGAACGCGGTCTAGGCGTAACCTTCTTTTATTATGAAAGTCTTTGGAACGATGCTCTAGAATCTTTAACTGAGCGACAAGCTGGATTTGAAAATCTTTTTCCATCTCCTGCACTCCGCGCCAGAGTTGAATGATATTTCTGTTTAAGATGATGTTAATGAGTTCGTAGTAAGGACTTTAGTCCTTATTTGTTAAGCACTAAAGTGCTTATTACAAACTCTTCATTACTAGCTTGATATAACTTCCTACTTCCCATTCCCTACTCCTAACTCAGCATGGCAATCTTCTACCGAAGTGCGTTGTCGCATGGCACTAACTAAAGTCTCGTAGCTAGACCAATTTTCTTGCAGTAGAGTTTTTGCCTGGAGAGCATGAAACCGCAGTTTCTGCTGATAAACTGATTCAGAAAAGCCTAACATTGTCAAGACTCCTATCAGCTTGCTTTTATCATCAGTTCCACCCTCAGCATTATTAAAAACTAGGGTTTCAGCAGCAATACCCGCCATCCAAACAGTGGAGTAGCGGTCTAGCATTTGGGCGCTGATTTTACCCACTTCTAATTGAGATGCTAATTCGCCATCATCAAAGCTAACGCCGCCTTGGCCAGGTTGCCCCTGTTTCCAGGCTTCCCAAGCGCTGAGTGTGTAGCCGGTAACAGGAATACCCAACAGGTAAGCAACCAAAAAATGCCCTGCTTCATGGTGGACGATGCGATCGCGGTGTTCTTTTGAAAAACCAGCAATCCAATCTACAAAGATAGTACCACCCTTGCCTTGCAGGCTGAAGCTATCTAATGTCGCTATGCCTAAGATGGTAAAGGTAGCAAGTGCTGGTACTGCCGGTGATAAGTTGAAGAATGGCCCTAGCAGTACCGATAGGGTTATGAGAAAGATAGATATTGCAACTAAATTTAGGCTAGTTTGGCTCATTGAGAGTTTTTTGAATGCAGCTTAATCTTTCTACATTATGAGGCGAGCGCACAGCTTTTGTATCAAACTAGTTGTAGCGATCGCCTAATTTTTTCATCTTACACCTAATTAAATTACTGGCTTAATAACGGATGTTTTCTCTATCACTAGAATGATGGCTGCTTTTCAAGTCGCAGACATAATGTGACCTTAGTAGGTATAAAATATCAAACAGGAGATGAATGTGGCTGAACAATTTAAAAAAGGCGATCGCGTTGAATGGAACACTTCACAAGGCAAGACAACTGGCAAAGTAATAAAGAAGCTCACTTCACCTACAGATATTAAAGAACACCATATTGCTGCAAGTGAAGATAACCCTGAGTACTTAGTTGAAAGTGATCAGACAGGAAAACAAGCTGCTCACAAGCCTGATGCTCTTAAGAAAGTAGAGGAGTAATGCTTAGTCATGAGTAAAGATGTTAAAGCGGTGATTAACGAGTTTCATCAAGTTGTCAATATGACACCTAAGGAACTAGAGTCTTGGCTAGATACGGATGAGTCACAAACTGTCGGGCAAAAGGATGGCGACGATGAGTCAATCGGCCATAAATCTGGACGGCGTATCATCCAGCTATTGCAGAGTAAGGATGATTATACCAACGATGACTTTTTGCACATGAAGAAAGTTATTAGTTACGTCCATCGTCATATTGCACAAAAGCCATCGGGTGATTTGGAACACACACGCTGGTGCTATTCTTTGAAAAATTGGGGACACGATCCATTCAAGTAAAGTACCTTATAGCCCGCCATTTAGGTGGGCAAATTCCTGCGATCGCCCTAAGTACAGTTTTGCGTAAAAGCATAGCATTTTTAATGTAGGGGGATGCATTAGCATTGCAGAGGGATGCATTAGCATTGCAGAGGGATGCATTGGCATTGCAGAGGGATGCATTGGCATTGGAGGGGGACGCATTAACATTACAGGGGGATGCATTGGCATTGCAACGTATTGCCTTTCATTAATTCGCTACGAATTAATGAAATGCTGTACTAAGTGTTTACGCCGCAGAAACCACACAAAAACAGGTTTTTACAGCCGGATTTTAACTCCATATAGCAAAACCAGCCGATCCTGCCAAACTGGTAGCTGCGATCGTAGACTCACAAAAAATCAAGAGGTTAACACTCGCTCGCGTGGTGCGCGGAACGCAGCACCAGCGTGAAAAGAAAATTATTCTTGCAGACGAGCAATTACACAGTGCATAACTTTAATTTCATTAACAATTCGCTCCAGTTCTGTGGAGAGCGGAGTTTGTTCTTGAACGGCTTGTAATGTGGGAGTTAAAGTGTTGGAATTAGTAGCAATTTCTGATAACCGAGCAGTATGTAGCTGTTGGATTTGGTTGTGAATTGCTTCGAGATAGCTATCTAGCGCTGGTAATGGTTGGGGTGGCTGTCCCTGCCCAAGGGCATCTGCTAAGTTTTCCAAAACTTGGACAATGGTATCGGCAAGTCGCTTAAGTTCAGTAAATTGGTACTCGCCGCTAAATTCCCACAGATGTTCTGCCAAAGTTGTTACCGAACTGAAAAAGCCACGAATATATGTCATCAGCGTCATTACAGGTTCAATTTCTCCCTGAATGTGACGAGGTTCGCTGAACAATCGTTGAGCTGCAGCGTTAGCGTTGACGTTTTCTAGTGCTGCTTGGTGGCGTAGCATATTGATAGAATCAGCAAACGCATTATGTTCTGGATGGAGATAGTTAGCTATTACCTGTTGAAAGTAAGCAAGATTAGCTCGAATTGTCTTTTCCAGTTGTGCAGGAAGTTGCTGTCGTTCCCAACGAGGGAAAAGCAAATAGCTACCAAGCAGTGCTAAGGCACCCCCAGCAAAGCTATCGAAGATCCGCAATACTCCAACCTGCCAGCCACCTGCACTAATAATGTTGAGTAGCAATATGATGGCGGGAGTGAGTAGTATTGTGAATATACTGTAGCTTAACGGTCGCACTGACATCGCAACAAACACAAGCACCAAGAAACAAACTGCGATCGCCAATTGATTCTTAACTAGTAAAATCAGAGCAATACCGATAATTCCACCTAAAATAGTACCGATGACTCTTTGGACTGTTGTCTGTGACGTTCCGCCAAAGTTAGGTTTAAGTGCAACTAAAGCTGTGAGCGTTATCCAGTAGCCTCTAGGTAGTTGGAATAGCGAGGCAAGTAATTCCGCAAACGTTGTTATTAGTGCCAGACGCAACGCATGACGAAAGAGGACTGAATCAAAAGTGAAATTATTTCGCAGCGTATCAATAATTGTAGAAGACTCTGGTTGGGCTGGGGGGGAAATATCTCGCTGGGCAATGCTGTTACGCAGTTTTCCTTGGCTTAAATCTGTAACAATCTCTGCATCAGTATGAATTTGCTCTGCCAGCTTTGTCAGACTGGCTGTAATCTTCCCAAGGTTAACTAGATCGGAATATTCATCTGTCTGAGCAGTGATGGTTTGATTGAGGACTTGAGAGCGCAGAACTTGTCTTTGGTGTTCTAATGCTTCAATACTTCGATCCAGATCCCCTAAGTGAGGTGAGCTTTTTCCTTTAGCGATCGCTTCTGATAACATTTGCAGAGCAATTGCCAACTGTTGCATAACTTGCTGAATTTCTGGCTGTAACCGAGAAAATAATTGATGTTCGGATGCGATCGCTAACAGTTCGTTCAGTGCGACAACAGAATTGACAATTTGATTTATATCCTCAATTAATACGAGTAACTGATTTCCCCGCAGGTTAGCTCCTCTTTGCCTAGTCCAGATAGTTGTCCAGACGCTACGGGCAGATGTCAAGTTCTGAATAACTGTATCCTGAGCTTGCAAAAATCGCTGTTCCCACTCCTGACGATCCTTTGGATTTAATGCTCTGTGACCTGCCAAGTCTACAAAATTGCTTAATGAGAAATAACAGTTAGCGACTATCTGCATTGCAGGTACATAAGGACGCACTACCCACAGTCCTAATGACAGGACAGTTGTCCATGTTCCACCAGCCAGACATAGCCCACAGTGTTGAATCAGAGTAGGCAAATTAGAAAATGAAGCGAATCTAGCCAGCGCAATCACAAACATAATCGAAGTAATCAAGCTGACAGATGCAGCCACGTTGCCATAGAGATTTGCTAAACCTGTGATAAATATTACCAAGAATGTCGTCGGGACAGCTAACCAGAGATGACTGCTAACCAGACTTGCGATTAGGAACATCACAGTTACTCCAATCGTAGCTGCGATCATCGCAATCGCTCGCTGACGGTAGGCTCCGTCAACATTTACCATCCCAACGAACCAAGCTGCCATAGTGGCGATCGCACTTTCAGCAGCATGACCTGTAATGATTCCAATTCCAATTGGAACACCCAGTATAAAAAGGCTACGCAATCCAGAGGAGAGGGCGGGTTTACCTGGCTGGAGTTGAAACTGCTGTAACAACCAACCCAGAGGACGTTTATCTGTAAATGACATTATGAGACTGGCGACTATAACAAAGCGCGATCGCTTCTTACAGCATTTTAGCCAGATATAACAGCGTGGAGGATGTCTATAATATGTCTTTTCAAGTCATTGAGTTGCTTAATTTTTGCTATTGCTGGTACATTTACTGTGAATGACTTCCAACCCATTCTGTACTTGCTCAAGTTCTTGGCACTTTTGGTAAATCCACATCTTTTGTGCCTCACGTTGTTCCAGAGTTTCGTTGTGAGCTTTTTCCTGCTGTTCAAGAAGATTTTCGTAAAGTGCGATTGCTTGTGCGATTACAGCAGAAAACGATTAAATTTTGCTTTCAAAAATTGAACTAATATATTAGTTTATTTGCTCTGTTATTTTATCTTGTGATTCTGCAAATTTTGCTAACCCTGCTTTTTCTTTAATGTTTTTTGGGTGAGTGTATCATCTTCATCAATTCACCATCGTCAGGAGCAAGCTGAGAGAACCGCTTTCTACTGAGCAATAGATTAAGGCTTCAACGAACAATCTTCATCGTGTGCACCCCGCGCGTGACCGGAACGGAGTAATTTGTCTTGACCAGTTCGACGCGCTGCGGCTCGGTGCGGCTTTCAACGAGCCGCCAAAAATCTATCGAACCACCCTTTTGCTGTTGGTCGAAATCGGTGAAGTTAGTGACGGCAAGATAGCGACTGGAGTTGTCGAACACTGGTGTTTCTGGCAATACGCCGTCGAACGCGAAATCGCCGATGCGGTTTAAGAAACCGTTTTCGGAATCGAGCCGCAGCAGCGTCAGCGACGAGAAGAATTCTTGACGCGGATCGTTTGGGGCAAACGTGCTGTTTTCAAGATTGGTCGTCACGATCCATCGTCCGTCGGGACTGATGTTTAAGCCTTCAGGGATAAAACCCGTGCTGGCTCGCGCAATCATCCGGTGAATAGGCGCACCGTCCGCCGCTGTATCCGCCGCGAGTCGGATGCTCTGCACCGAGCCGCGCGGCGAAAAGAAATACGAGCCAGGACCGGTGATGGCAGCTCCAGTGTAAGCCGAGTTGATGATGGCGCAGCGTCCGTTCGGAGTAAAACGCATCTGAAACGGATTGAATTCTATCTGAATCGTATTGCCCCAAGGCGCGAGCGTGATGCCGCTTCCGTTATCGCTTACTCGAACGAATGAGAGAGTCGGCTTTGTCTCGTTGACCAGCGCGAGAATGTTCTCTGTCGGGTGAAACTCGACGTGCGATAGCGAATCGCCCGCCGTCCAGCCAGGAATCTGCGGCACGAGCGGCGCACTCAGTTTGCCATTTTGGAAACGGTAAACGGCGAGCGGTGTCATTTTGCCGTCGCCACCCGGTCTGTATGAAACGGCGACGAGCGTACCGTTGTAGTTGATCGCCACCGCTATCAGCTGCCGAAAGCCTTCGATTTGCTGACTGACGCGCGGACGGTCGGGGTTGGACAAGTCAACGACTGTGATTGTGCGCCCTAAAGGAAGGTCTTTGAGCTTTTGATCTGACCTGCCTGCCGTGCGCTGTCCGAGTGTTTCGATGACGACGGCGTATTTGCCGTTGGGCGTGACAGCGAGAGCCGAGGGAGGACCCGTGACCGAATTGCTGGCAGGAATTTCGATCGCTTTGAGTTCGCGCACCGGTCTGTCCAGGCGAATGACCGAAAGCGCGTCCGCCCCGTCCACCGCACCGAGATTGCCGTCAATATACGCCGAAGGAACCATATCTGCGTCCGACACCGAGACGAGCAGGCGACCTTTAAAATCGAATCCCGGATCGGCGGCGCTTTCCTGACCGACAACTACAAAGGTCGCGGCAAAGAGCAGCCAAGCAGCGCAATTTATCAAATTCACCAGTTTCATATTTTCCTCACCGTCTAATCTCATCCTACAAAAGCTGCGCCGAAATTTTCGCGAGATTTTTCAGTGTAGCAGAACCGCCAGAACAATTACTATATGAGAGTTTAGCCGAAAAATCTCATTTCTATTCGCTTCGTGACCAGTTGTTATTTCTATTTGAGTTGAGCTACGTCGAGAGTACGAATTTTATATTAGTGAACAAGCTGTAATTACTAGTTATAAAACATTAGTTACATCCAATTTACAACAGGCATCAGACCTAACTGTTGGTAATCTTTATTACTATTTTAAGGTGAGAGAAAAATCTAAAAATGAAACAGAGTTAGTTTTAGCCAACTAAAACACTTAAGTAGAACGGCGTAAATATTTGTAGTATTGTATATTAGGGGTCTAAACACATTGTTTATCTATTTCTAACCTAGTTCCAAACTTGTCACAGCAAAGACGCGATTAATAGGTAAACTAGGAATTTCTTTAGTGTACATCCGAGCAGTTTGAGAGACTGGCTGCAATTGGTAACGTTGAACTAAGTTAATCGCTTGTACATTTGCATCCGGCACATCAAAAAACACTGGAGCATGAGGATTTACTGCAAGCAATGCTTGAAATAATGCTTCAGCAATCTCTTCGTCATTAGCAAACAGTGGCCCAATCCGAAAACCTGTATAAGCAGACCGGATAACTCCGTAACCAACAAGATATCCATTTTTGAGAAACCCGAAAGCAGTACTTTCAGGCTGTTCAATCCAATGTCGCAGAAATACTGAACGCTTAGAAGGAAAAAGTTGGCAATCGTAAGCGACCAATTCTTCAAAAGGCACTGTTTTGAGTTCGACAATACCAGCAGGCACAACACCGCCACCCACCCCTTGATAACGAATATGGTTATAAGCGATTTGGAAGCCAGACTTTTTGTAGTTATCTTGTTGAGCTAGTACACCATCCAAACCGATGTTACGGTCAGCACCTAGATAGTCAATTGCTGTCTTCCAAATTTTCATACCCAACCCCCGCCCACGAAATTGGGGTTTCACAATGTAAAAACCTAGAATACTAAAGTGTTGATCGTAAGCAACAGCAGAAATGCACCCCATCGGCTCACCATTCAACTCGCCTAAGAAAAAACCGTTCTTGTCAGTTTGATAAAAAGATTCAGCATCATACCTTCCTGGATTCCAACCTTCGCTTGCTGCCCAAGTAATCGCCAAATCAATTTCCGACCTGTTCATTTTGCGGACGATGAAGTTGTCAGGGATCATAATATCTTCTTACTATCAGGCTGTTAACTATTTAACTTCGCCTTCGCAAACCCAGCGATAACTCTTAATATTTTTATACTCATCTTTCGTACAATTACATTCCTTCAGATATAAAATCACTCAAAGACTACTGTTCTATTCCCATATACTAATACACGATTTTGTAAGTGCGATCGCACCGCTCTTGCTAATACAACTCTCTCCAAATCTTTGCCTTTTCTCACCAAATCATCGACTTCATCACGGTGACTAACTCGCACTACATCCTGTTCAATAATTGGGCCTGCATCTAAATCAGCAGTGGCATAATGCGCCGTTGCACCAATAATTTTCACACCACGTTCAAAAGCTCGGTGATATGGATTTGCACCGATAAAAGCTGGTAAAAATGAATGATGAATATTAATAATTTGCGGAAATTGACTGATAAAATTTGCACTAACAATCTGCATATATTTCGCTAATACAACTAAATCTATTTTGTACTGGCGGAGTAATTCTAGTTGTTGGGCTTCTTGTTCTGATTTATTATCTTTATTGATAGGAATATGGTGGAAGTCGATATTAAATTGCTCTGCCACTACCTTTAAATTAGAATGGTTACTAATAATTAAAGGAATTTCAGCAATAAATTCTTTAGCGCGTTGTCGCCAAATTAAGTCAAATAGACAATGGTCTTGCCGACTTACCCAAATAGCAATGCATGGTACTGTATCAGAAAAACGTATTTCCCACTTAGCGCTTAAAGGTTGAGCAATTGCATTAAATGCAGGCGCAATAAACTCTCGCGGTAAATTGAATCCCTCCAACTGCCATTCAATGCGGGTAAGGAATAACCCAGCAGCAAAATCTGTGTGCTGATCTGCATGGATAATATTACCACCGTTAGAATAAATGAAATTGGCAAATTTCGCCACCAGTCCTCGTTGATCGGGGCAGGAAATCAGCAATGTTGCTGTAGGATTTGTCATGGTAATAGCGCCAGATTTGGAATTAATTATTTGCTGTTTGTCGGAGTTGGCTTAGGGATGGTGAGCGGAGGTAGTTTCTGACTATTATCTACAGGTTGCTTCCACTCTGATAGTTCCCGATTTACAGCATTTGCAAAATCTGTAGATACCAACAGCACATTTATATTACCATCAGGTTTCGCAGCAGGGTCAGCTTGAGCATATAATAAACGACCATTAAAGTTAGATTTACCCAAAATAAACTGATGGCTTTGTCGGTTTTTCAGGGTAATATTAATAGTTGCTTGGGGTGGATCTAAGGCAAATTCTCTAAGCTGTTTTACTGGAGTTGATAAAGTGCGCTCGCTATTACCTTTGACTAACAAATCCATTAAATAAGAAACAATAGCGTCATTTGCTGGTCCCGATATTGGAGATTTTATTAACCACTTGGGTTTACTAGAAGATTCAGGGTTACGTTTCAGATTAAGAGTGATTTTGTTTGTATTGACTGTTAAAGACTGCACATCATCTTCTCTAAAAGAGAAAATTTTCTGCTTTTGCTCCTTGATTTCTTCGCGCTGAGTTGCACCCCGAATTTCATAGAAGTAAACAAAACCACCTAAACCCAGCGTTAGCAGTATCAAAATTAAAGTCGTTCTCGGCAATTTCATTTTTTAATCATTGGGCATGGGGCATTGGGCATTGGGCATGGGGAATTAGTGAAGAGTTAATATTTATAACTCCTAACTCCTAACTCACTTCTTACCGTCGTTTCCACCAAATAATAATTGCGATCGCAAACCCAATTAAGGGTAAAAGCAACAGAGATGACAATATTAAAAGATTGGCTTGTGTGGTTGTCAGGGTTATCCGACGGTTTTTCGGTTCTTTGGGACGAATGGAAAGGGGTTGCTGATCCTGTTGACTCAGCCAAGTAACTGAGTTGAGGAATACATCTCCATTTAGTTGCTGTTGAAACAAACCATCAGTGGCGAAATCGGAATTTCCTAAAACTACTAAACGGGACTCGGTGGCTGTTTGAGATGAGGGAGTGGGCGAAGCTTTCCCTTGACTGGTTGGTGATGGTAGGGGTAACGCTTGCAGAGTCTTGGGGGAAGGGGAAGGAGTAGGGCTAGTCTTACTTTGAGTAGTTGGTGATGGTAGAGGTAACGCTTGCGGAGTGTTGGGAGAGGGGAAAGGAGTGGGGCTAGTCTTGCTTTGAGTGGTTGGTGATGGCAGGGGTGAAGGTGTCGGTGCAGCTTGGGGAGTGGAAATAGATTTGGGTGTTTGTTTTCTTGTTAAGGCAACACCCAAGGTTAAAGGCCCTTTCAGGTCTTTATCTGCATTAAACTCCAATTTTTCGCTTTGGAGGTCGCTTTCTGCCCAACTGTTGGGGTAGGGTTTGGTTCGTAGCAGTGGAGTAGCTTGAACACTAGGCACAGAGGTAATTTCCAGTGGTCGGGCAATTGGATAAAAAGAATTACCGTTACCGAAATCTTTGGTAATCGGATGTTGTCCATATTCTGTAACTAAGGGTGCGGCAGGGCCAAGTCCCACGACGCTTTCCCCAGAAATATCTACTGCTAAACGATTATCCAGACGAACACCCCACTCTTGTAGCAAGCTGTTAAGTTTGGGATCGGTATTAGGATCAATCATCAGCAGTAAGTTACCACCGCGATTAAGATATTCTTGCAAAGCTTTGACTTCACCCTCAAACAGTCCTCGTTTGGGACCAGCTACTATTACGACAGCCGCATCTTGAGGAACTTTGGAAGTTTCTCCTAAATTCAACGGTGATGTTGTAAAGTTTTTATCACCTAATCCCTGAACTGCTTGTGATATTGCACCTTTACCAGCCGAAAGTTGGCGTTCACCATGACCTTGGAGTAAGTAAACTTTGGCTGTGGTTGAATTTGTTAGTTGTTGCAGGCGACTAGTTAATCTGATTTCTGACAGGCGCTCATTTTCATTTACTGTCTGTACTAATTGCCGTTTATCACCAGATTCTAGGTAAACTTCTCCATAATCTTTGACGCCAAACTTTTCTGCAAGTCCTGGTCTAGCTTGGGGATCGATATACTCATATTTAAATTTTGAGCTTTGGCGCTGATAATTTTCTAGCAGTTCTCGGTCTTGGGGATTTTGGTTAATATCAAACACCCACACTTTAACTGGCTGTGGTAAAACCCTTACTAATTCACGTGACTGGGGTGCAAGGGTAAATAATTGAGCCTCTGTTAAGTCTGTCCGCAAGTGATAGCGAGTTCCCAAAAAGTTAATGAATCCTAAAATTGCTAATACTGCTAAAGTCGCCACTAGGGCATTAGTCCCAGCTTGGGTAGAACGACGGTTCCACCAGTTACTCTGATAGCTTTGCCATATTATGCCCAATCCACTAATAACAATTCCTGTAATTATAAATGCTAATGGAATTAATCCCCACTGTTCAGAGACTAATCCAACTGTTAAGCCGACAGTAATTAGGAATGGGCCCAACCAAAACAGATATTTCCACAGTTTCTTTTTTGCAACTATCTTCATATTATTAGACTGAAGTGAGGAGTTAGGAGTTTGGAGTTTTAACAAAACACAATTCAGGAGTCAGGAGCCATAATTCAGAATTAATTTAATTACGTATGACTGGTGGATAGCGCAGCGTCTCTCTCATAGAGAGCATCTGAATAAACGGGTTTAAGTCTCCCACTTTCTTGTTCTGAATTCTGTATTCTGTATTCTGGATTCTTCTTCAACTCCTCACTCCTAACTTTTAAAGCCTCGACTCCGCTCGGCTTTAACCCTGAGCGAAGCCGAAGGGTTAACTCATAACTTATATAACTATTGCCTTTGAAAACGCAGTGCATCAATTGATTGAGCTGTGAGAAAGATGCCCAAAAAAATGTAACTGGCAAATAAAATTAAAGCGCTAGTATCCAAAATGCCTTGGATTAAAGTGTTGTAATGTTTCAGCAACGATAGATAACCTAAAGCTTCGCCTACAGGGCCAGGGACAATTTTGGCGATTAAATCAATCAATAACAATAATAAAATTACTGCAAAGGTAAAAACGGCAGACAAAATTGTGCTGTCTGTTAATGAAGAAATAAACATTCCTACAGATAAAATTGCCGCTGCTAGTAAAATTAATCCAAAATGACCGAGCAAGGGAATTGAGGGTGTCATTGGTGGATTTGAGCCGCTGATGGCGATCGCTTCCAACACTAGCATGGGTACAACCATCGTGGTAAAAAATGTGATCACACCTAATAATTTACCTACAGCTACCGCCCAATTGGTGATTGGTGAGGTGGCTAATAGTTCTAAAGTGCCCCGCTTCCGTTCTTCGGCATAGAGTCCCATTGAGAGTATTGGTAGGATAAACAACAATAGCCATCCCATACGATCCAAAAATGCTCGGACAAATTCGTAGGGGACATCTATCGGCGGTACTGGTACTCCTAGTTGTTGACCTTGTGCATCTATTGCCGCGACTCCAACCAAAATGCCATCTGGCCCTAGCAAAATCATCACGAAGAATAACCCGGCGATGAACCAAAATATGCCTGCGATCGCATAAGCTAAAGGTGATACAAAATAACTCTGTAACTCTCGGCGATAAATGGCAATAATATTACTCAGCACTATACCCATTTACGCTGCCTCTCCTTCGTTATCTGCTGCTAAGTCTACCTCAGGATCGAAATTCTTTTCTTCTGTGGTCAGTTGCAAGAATACATCTTCTAAGGTAGCGTTAACCCGCCGCAGTTCATGTAAACCGAATCCTGCACGCACTAATGTTGTAGCAATATCGCGTCCTGGTTCTTTTCCGGGTTGCGATATCACCCGCAGATAAGCGCGATTTTCCTGGGGCTGATGACCTCCGGCTGTGGGAATTGATTCTATCAGACTCACACCCGCAACTTTTTGCAATACCTGTTTCGCTAGAGCGGCTTCTCCTTCTATTTCCAATTCATACCCGGAACCACCTGTCAACTGAGTCATCAGGTTTTCTGGTGTATTAGTTGCCACAACTTTGCCGCGATTGATGATGGCAACGCGGCTACAAGTCATACTCACTTCTGGCAGAATATGCGTGGAAAGAATAATTGTGTGAGTACCAGCGAGACTTTTAATTAAATTCCGCACCTCAATTATTTGCCGGGGATCAAGTCCAACGGTGGGTTCATCCAAAATGATCGCTGGTGGATCGTGAACGATCGCTTGAGCAATTCCTACCCTTTGGCGGTATCCTTTGGAGAGTTTGCGGATAATCACCCGCCGCTTCTCTTCTAAATTGCAGCGTTCGATGGCGGCTGTTACCTTGTTGGGGCGATCGCCTGCTGATACTCCCTTAATTCGGGCGACAAAATGCAAAAAGCTCTCCACCGTCATGTCTGGATACAACGGCGGTGTTTCCGGTAAATAACCAATCCGTTGGCGCACAGCCAGAGAATTTTCATGGACATCATAACCAGCAATCCGGGCATTACCATTGGTTGCTGGTAAATAACCAGCCAGAATCCGCATTGTTGTGGTTTTACCAGCGCCATTGGGACCCAACAACCCTAAAATTTCCCCAGGCTCGACGCTAAAGGTGACATCAGTAATCGCTGGGGTGGAGCCGTATATTTTACTCAGATGTTCAACTTCAATCATCCGTATAGTGGCGATCGCAATTTATAGAATACCCAACAATCTTAGATCACGATATTGGGTATGGGGGACTGGCACTAAGATTAGCCGACAACGGGTAAAGTTCCTGAAAATTGAGCTTCATCTCAGGAGAATAGAAATGTAATTCTTCTTGGAAGCTTCTGCTTCCGTGAGAATACTATGTTATTTGAGGGATCAACGCGAAAATATAGCGGTTCCCATTCAGATGCGGTACAACATTATATTGCAGGGTGTAGGGGCACGGCAGTGCTGTGCCCCTACGGTGTACCTCACGCAAACGAGAAGCGCTATGGGGTTAAAACTCAAAACGGAAATAGGCTATTTCGGGATGCGCGCAGCCCGCACTTCTCTACCAGACGCTGCCTTGCTTCCACGAAGTGGTACGACAAAGCTCAGTGACCACCGTAGGCATCGCACTTTGCACCAGAGGCAGGAATGCGATCGTTATTTGTATATAAAAATTTAATGCACTTGTAGCGTTTGCACTCTGTTGACCATTGTTACAAATGTGCTGACTTAGTTTAGTAGTTGCGTCAACAGGCAATTTAATAGAATATTGAAGGTAAAAATGCGCCTACTGGCTCGTTGTACAGTCCCATACTCATCAATGTCATTGGTCGAACTATGTGCAATCCTCTCTCTAAGCACCAGCGCAATAACTCAGTATTGCGCGTTGGCAAGAGAAATCCTGATTCGGAAATTGCTGTTGCAGCGCTCAGTAATGCTTTGAGGTCTTGATTACTGTATGCAACTGCGTGTCCATCCAAGCTAAGTACAGTTATATATCCTGTTATGCAACCGTTATGTTCAACTACTGTAAGCGTTTGCTGCTCAATTGCATCAAGTAATTCGATTTGGCGAACATGACCATGAACTTGAAAACAGAGTTGGTTGCAGATATCGATATCTGCTGCGGTTGCTTTACGAACCACATAGCCTAAAACTTCAAGTTGAAGTGCGGTACCTTTTAGGACTGCAAGCGGTTCTCGCACACGAAATCTGAGTTTAGTATATAAGGATAACGAACTACTATTATAAGCAGCTTGCACTAATCTGACACCTGCAAACTCTTGCTGCCGTGCGTAATCTAAGACGTATTGCATAAGATGCCTACCAATTGAACTTCCTTGTGTTATGGGGTTAACAGATAGTGGCCCAATTCCAGCAATTGCCCCATAATTCCAGAGGAAATTACTGCCCACAATATGTCCATCTAGCTCCGCTACAACCGAGTAAACATTTTGATGTTTAAGTAGAGATGAAAACCACTTAATTGTAGCTTCAGGAGAAGCCCAGCCTATGGGAAGATTATATTGGTCATGCAGGAGCTTAAACGCTTGGTAACAGATTAAACCGCACTCTTGAGCGTCTTCAACCTTTCCCTCTCGCAAAATGAAGTTTGTACTTTTCATAATAGGTAGACTAGCCGTTTCAAGATAGTAAACCACTAAAGGGAGATGCATTAAAAAAATCAGAGGCGCAATAGAAACGTAGTGCGAGATTTATTCAGATCCCGTGAAACAATGGCATTGTCAATCAAAACAATGGCATTGTCAGTCGAAACAATCACATTGTTGGCCGAAACAATCGCATTGTCAGCCGAAACAATCGCATTGTTAGCCAAAACAATCGCATTGTCAGCCGAAACAATGCCATTGCAACTCTAAAAGACTTGTGTGTACCTGACTTTTCACGTTATTTAGGAAAGCCCACGAAAAACCTAACCCCCTAACCCCCTTCCCGACGCGGGAAGGGGGAAAATTCAAAGTCTCTCTCCTTTTAGGAGAGAGATTTAGAGAGAGGTTTTTGAAATACCGTGAAAAGTCAGGTTAATAATAACTGCCAGATTTCCGATGTTCCAAAGCAGTGACACCATCATTTTCCAACACTTCACCGCCATCGATGACAGCATAAATTAACCATCTATCACCACATTCAAGTTGATTTTGCACCGTACATTCTAAATAGGCTAATGCCTCATTCAAAATCAAACAACCATTAAGAGCAGTTTTTGTGTCAAGATTTGCAAAGGGATTATCTCCTAAAGTGCTATGACGAGAAAAATAGCGTCGCACATTTCTTCCTTCTTTGAGGATATTCAGCACAAATTTATCACCAGGATGATGCATTAAATCTGCATTCTGCTCATTAGCGATCGCAATCATAATTCCTGGCGGGTTAAAAGTTGCCTGCGATACCCAAGAAGTTAACACCCCTTTGTGAGTTTCTTGATCACGAGTTGTCACAACACACAAAGAACCAATGATCCGCCCCATAGCTTGTTCAGTACGATCTACATGGGTTTCAGTCACAACCTGACGAGAAGAACGCAGTTTTTTAGTTTTCTTCAAGTTTTGGGCAAAGAAAGCACCTGCTTCTTGACACTGCTGAAGAATTTCAGGAGTTGGACTGAAACGCACCCGAATTGTTTCAAACCCTAGTTGATAATTAGCATCTTTAAGCTTGCTTTCTATTAAATCTATTGCCTCGCCACTCCAACCGTAAGAACCAAACACCCCTGCTAACTTAGTTTTAGCCGCCACCGAGAGAACTATTCCTAAAGCAGTTTGAATTTGAGTTGGTGCATGGCCCCCTAAAGTGGGTGAGCCGATAATTAAGCCATCGCAGGTTTCTACAATGCGATTAATCTCCGCAGAATCGGCTAGTTCACAGTTAATCGATTCTACATTAACTCCATTTTGGATCAAACCTTGAGCGATCGCATTCGCCAGAGTTGCTGTATTTCCATAAGCAGAAGCATAGAGCAAAGCAACGCTCAATTCTTGAGATTTTTGTCCTTGACACCATTGACGGTAATCATAAGTAAAACGACTAAGGCTGTAACGAACAACCGGGCCATGTGCTGGGGCATAACATCTGGCTCCCAAAACTGATAATTTATCTAAGGCTACTTCAACTTGTTTAGTTTGGGGCGCATGGAGACATTCAAAATAGTAACGACGTTCCGCATCTAATCCCTTCCAATCTTCATCAAACAAAATATCTTCGCAAATATGAGCGCCAAAAAGTTTGTCTGTGTAGAGAATTTTTGTAGCAGAATCATAAGTACAAAGTCCATCCGCCCACCGGGGAGTTGGTACGGTGATAAATGATAGATGATGTTCTTGTCCTAAATCTAGAGTATCCCCTGATCGCACCGCTTGAATACGTGACTCCAATTCTGGAAAGGCGGTTTTGAGAGCATTAGCGGCGGGGCGAGAACAAATTAGAGTAGCTTGAGGAACTTGAGAGAGCAATACTTGCAGAGTTGCGCTGCGGTTTGGGTTGACATGACCGAGAACAATGTAATCTAGCGTGGTGAAGTCTAAATGTTGTGCAAGTTGCTGAAGGTAAATTTCGGTAAAAGATTCGCCAGGAGGGTCAATTAAAGCCTTTTTATCAGCTTGAATCAGATAAGAATTCGCTGTAGTTCCCCGTTGGCGGGAATATTCCACCTCAAATTTTAGTCTGTCCCAAGTCCGCGATCGTAGAATCAGAGTATTTTTACCAATTTCAGCAACTTGTACATCTCTGTTATGGTTGGACGTTAATGTGGCAGTAGACATAATAACCTCTGTTAATTTGGGCATTGGGCATGGGGCATTGGGCATGGGTTATTCTCCTTTTCTTCTCTCTCCCTATTCCCCACTCCCCACTCCCTATTTTTAATGACCATTGGTTTGTGTTGATTCAGACTTGGCTCGGCTTCTATAGCGTTTAGATGCTTCTTGTTCCGGGTCGATACCTTCAAAGGTCGGGGGTAGCCAAACTCTGAGAAACAGTAGTATTCCCAGCACTAATAAAAAGGCACAAGTTGCTAAAACTTGACTCCAACTTGTTTCTAGAACACCTTTAACAATGACTTCTCGCAAGGCGGAAACAATGGAAACTTCAACAGCTACCCCAATAGATACTCGATGTTCCTGTAGGTAAATAATCAGCAGTCGGAATAACTCAACTAAGATGAGTAAAAAGAGAATATCGGCAGTAACAGCATGAAAATCTAGAGGCGGAAGTAAGGAGAGAAACATATCTCTCACCTGAAGCACCATGAAGCAAAATAAACCGATACACAAAGAAATTACAATTACATCTTGGATAAATTCCAAGGTTCGCACAACGCGCCCACGATTGATTTCGTACAAGGTAATTGGGGTATCTTCAGCAGATTTATACATAGTGGTTGGGAGTCGGGAGTGGGGAGTGAGGGGACAAGAAAAATAACTAATCACTAATGACTAATGACAAATGATTAATTAGTAATGATTGCCAATTTTGCGGTGATGGGCGGCGGTAAGTGCATCTAGCTTGGCAACTCTTCCAGTTTGGATTGTGCTATAAATTACCCAATGATCTCCACAATCCATGCGGCTAGTAATTTCACATTCCATGTAAGCTAGAGCTTCAGCTAAAACGGGCGATTCATTTTTAGCTGGATATGTTTTCACTCCAGCAAATCTATCTGCACCAGGAGCAAAACGCTTAATAAAGTGTTTCATTAATCCTTGATATTTGCCTTCTTCTAAAACATTTAAAACAAAGCGATCGCCAACGTGCATCAAAGATTCAATTGCCCGATCTTTGGATACTGCGATCGCTACTCCTAAAGGCTCAAGACTCGCTTGTGTCACCCAAGAAGCAAACATTGCACTCTGAATTTCTCCTTTTTTGGCGGTGATAATATACAATCCTGTGCTAATACGTCCTAAAGCTTTTTCTAGCTCAGTATTGATAGATTTAATTTGTTTTATGGTGCGATCGCGGGTTAACCATTGACCCATATCTGTTCCCGCTTCATCACAAAGTTGTTCCGTTGCTTGGGTAGGAATTTCTTTAACTAAGATAGGAGGAAAAGCTTCAGTTAATCCCAATTCTTGAAACTTATTACGTAATGGGTAAATTGGTTCATCTTCTCCACCTCCTGACTCTAATAAACCAATTGCCTGTTTCTTGTGAACAGCAGCTAAAATAGTGCTTAAAGCAGCTTGAATCATCACCGAAGATTGGGGTGGCATTGCAATTACTAAACCAGAAGCTTGTGCAATTAATTCTCGAACTTCTTGAGGCTCGGCACTATTGAGGTCTACTAATTCTACTGCTACACCTGTTTTCGCGCATCCATGTGCTATGGAACGAACTAAATGCTCGCTATGCCCGTAATCTTCAACATAAAATAGACCCACTAATGTCTCTGTTTTTGCTTGTTCTGAACTCCAGTTTTGATAGCGTCCGAGCCATTCCGAGATATAGTGTTGTAATAAAGGCCCATGTCCCGTAGCAACTGTTCCTATTTCTAACTTTTCAATTCGCTTTAAAGCTGCTAAGACAGATCGGGCATTGGGCCCCATGAGACAATTATAGTAATAGTGAAAATCTTCTTCTATTGAAGTAATATTTTCATCATAAGTGTGGTCATCACAGTAGTGCATCCCAAACACATCACAAGTGTAGAGAGTGCAAGTTTTGTGGTCATAAGTCAAGATTGTGTCAGGCCAGTGTAAGTTAGGTGCAGAGATAAATTCTAATTCGTGTCCGTTGCCTAAATCTAATCGCTGTCCACTTTTTACCTGCATTGATTTAAAAGGCTGGTGAACCATATTTTCTAAAAATTGAATAGCTACCTTTGCACCAACTACAGTAATGGAGGGAGCTAATTGCAAAATATTTTTTACTAATCCACTGTGGTCTGGTTCTGTGTGGCTGATAATTAAGTAATCTATTTCAGCAGGATCAATTAATCCCGCCACTACCTCAAGATATAATTCCTCAAACTTGCGGTGAGATGTATCAACTAAAGCTACTTTTTCTCCTTGAATTAAAAAAGAATTATAAGTTGTACCATTCCGTAAACCAAACTCGATATCAAAACGTTCTCTATCCCAGTCGAGACAACGTATAGCAATCGTTTGAGGAGCAATTTCAACAGTTTCAATTGTCAAACGTCCAGGATTGGAAATAACTTGAGTAAGCTGTGTGAGTGCAACCATTTCTTTTCTCCAAAAAGAATATTATCTGGAGCGAGTGTTATGTTTCTTATATTTACTTAAAATAGTCAATTAGTAAAATGTCAATTTCTAAAGGTAATCATCAGAAAGTTTTATTCGTCATTTAGCTTGATTTATCATTGAATTACTCAATGTTTATCATTACTTTTATCTTCAATAATGAACTTGAGAGAATGTAAATTCTAAGTTAGAATGTTTACGCATGTCGTTAATATTTTTTCCTCCTCCTATACAACAAATCAACAGCAAAATTGCCTGTCACGCTGGTGTCGATCTGTATGTGCTGCGCCTGGATCTCATGCACCCGTGGGTTAACGGCAACAAGTGGTTCAAGCTGAAATACAATCTTATCGAGGCCAAGGAGAAAAATTTCACCACACTGCTAACCTTTGGCGGCGCTTATTCCAATCACATCTATGCAACTGCGGCGGCTGGTAATCTTTTTGGTTTTCGCACCATTGGTGTAATTCGTGGCGAAGAGAGTTTACCGTTGAATCCTACGCTGAGTTTTGCTGTACAACAGGGTATGCAGCTTGTGTACCTGAACCGCAAGATGTATCGACAGCGCAACACACCAGCGTTAGAGGAATATCTGCGACAACGTTTCGGCGAGGTGTTTATCATTCCCGAAGGTGGGAGTAATTTAAATGGTGTGCGCGGCTGTACAGAGATAATTGATAATGCGATGCCTACAGCTGGCTACGCCTACGCATTTGATCGTGTCTGCGTAGCCTGCGGTACAGCCACTACACTCGCGGGGATTGCGCTTTCGTTAGATGAAGGACAAAGAGCGATCGCTTTTCCCGTATTGAAAAATGGCGCATTTCTTGCACAAGAAATCGAAAGTTTGTTGACAAATTACCTCACCTCTGATTTTCCTACACCATATAGTTTTCCCGCTTCCTGGGAATTGGTATGTGATTACCACTTCGGCGGCTATGCAAAGGTGAATGACAAGTTGCTAATGTTCAGCCAGCAGTTCACACAGGAACATGGCATACCCCTCGATTACGTATATACCGCCAAAATGTTTTACGGAGTGATGGATTTACTACAGCAGGGATTTTTTACTAAAGGTGATTCCTTGTTGCTGGTACACACAGGAGGCTTACAGGGCAATGTTGGAATGGAAGAAAGATTGCAGAGATTTTCTAAAATCTGAGTTGCTACTTAATTAAATATCAGTTAACTTTGTATGGAATTTTACTTATTTTAGTAAAGTTCACACCCCAATCTTGATATTTACTCAAAATTAGGTAAGGTTAATTCAATGTTTACATACGCTGATCGCATTAAACCAGATGGTCACAGTATTACTACCTATTTAGAAAATCTCCTAGCGAAAAGGTATCAAATTCCTACTTTTCAACGAGATGTGGTTTGGGAGAAAGAGAATGTTAAAAAACTCTGGGATAGTATTTATAAATTTTACCCTTTAGGAAGTATTTTAATTTGGAAAACCAGCACAAAATTAGAAAGTCATAGACAAATAGGAGGGATAAAATTTGCTGATGATTTTCACTCTAATGAATACCAATATATTTTAGATGGGCAACAAAGAACGACTGCTCTTTTAACATCAATATATGGAGGAAAGATTGAGAAAAAGGAGAACTTTGATCCAACGCTATATATAGACTTGACAGTTGACTTCACAGATACAACAGATGATATAAGTTACATAAAGCGATTTTTATTTTGGGATGAAATTGATGATAGCAATGGTCAGATTAAAGCTAATAGTGGCAGGAAAAGACGTTATGAAGAAAAGCTTATTATTAGTTTAATAGATATTATTAAAAAATCTGGAGAAATAGAAAGGAATCTTCATTAAAATAGATATGGTGACTTTGAAAATCCTTATATGCAACAATTGAGAAGGATTAGGGAAGCATTATATAATTATAAAATTTCTTTCATTGAGTTACGAGGTATTGAAGTTGCAGAAGTATGTCAAATATTTGAGCGGATTAATCAAGCTGGCAAACCTTTGGATATCTTTGATATCGTGGTAGCTAAAACTTTTCGGGTTGAGGACAAAAAAAATAATATTTCTGGGTTTTACCTTCGGGAATTAATTAATAATTTTAGAGAGTCTATTGCTAGCAGTCAATATGCGAAGGTTGATGATTGGACATTGCTCCAGATGCTAGCTGTAGTGGTAAAACTTGAATATCCCAAAGCTGGGATACAAAACATTACTAATAAATATCTTAATGAGCTAAAAACAGAGCATATTGAAGCTGTATGGTCTGATTTTAAAATAGCGATCGCTAAAACTTTTGATTTCTTTGATAATTGTTTGCATATTAAGGGTGGAAGATTAATTCCTTATCGATATTTATATCTGACTATCACAGCATACTTTTATCGTAATCATAAAGCAGATTATAGTTTTTTAGATAAGTATTTTTGGTATTATAGTTTTCATAACGCAGATTTATTAATAAACACTACTCATCTTTGGCAACATATAGAGTTTGTTAATCAACAAAAGGCTAATGGCACTTACTCATTTAATCAATTTGATATTGATAAAAATTCGATCAGAAAATCTTTCTACAGTTATAGAGGTCGCTTATCCAGAGCGATACTATCACTTTATGCAAACCATGAGCCAAAGGATTGGGCAAAACCCCATAAAGATGTTTTGTCTGATGTTTATTATCAGCTAACAGATAAGCCTAACTTGCACCATATATTTCCAGTTAATTTTATTAAACAGAGTGGTATTGCTAGTCAAATAGAATGTGACAGCTTGATGAATATTGCCTATCTGTCTCAAATAACTAATTTGAAAATTAGCGATAAAAACCCATTAGATTATCTAAAAGAATATAATGAGCCTGGTTTAGAGACGGTTCTACGCTCTCATCTTATCCCTACGCTCATTCTTGAATGGTCAAGAGCCAATGCACTTCCTGAACACGCCCTAAGCATTTTTATTGAAGAAAGAGTAAATCTTTTATTAGAGGCTTTGAGGTTGAAGTTAGACGGGATTGAATTTAATGTTTTTGATATGGGCAATCGCACAAATAATATCTCTTCCTAAATAAGCGATTGGCTTTCATGCTTACCGTTTATTTTGTAGACTTTGAATGGTAGCGATCGCATGTTTCGCTACAATATCAATTTCCTCTTCTGTATTAAACCTGCCAATACCAAACCGCACTGAGGCATAAGCTAGCTTTTCTGAATGTCCCAATGCTGTGAGAACATGGGAAGGTGCAGTAGTTGCCGATGAGCAAGCAGATCCAGAAGAAACTGCCATTACTGGCTGCAATCCTAGCAAAAGTGCGGCTCCATCCACTCCCTCAACACTGATATTCAAGTTTCCCGCCAATCGCTGTTGAGGATGTCCGTTGAAATGAATTCCTTCAACTTGCAAAAGCTGTTCCCACAATCTTTGTCTTAACTGGCAGAGGCGTTGGGTTTCTGTCTCTTGTTCAGCCAAAGCGATTTCTACAGCTTTGCCAAAGCCGACAATTTGCGGTGTATACAATGTACCAGAACGCATCCCCCGCTCGTGTCCGCCGCCATGCTGCTGAGGAGCTAGTTGCACTCTAGGATTGCGTCTGCGGACGTACAGCGCTCCAATACCTTTGGGGCCATATACTTTATGTGCTGTGAGCGATATTAAGTCAATTTTCATCGCCTGCACATCTAAAGGAATTTTACCAATAGCTTGGGCGGCGTCGGTGTGAAATAGGATTTGGTGTTCATGGCACATTTCCCCAATTTCTGCCAATGGCTGTAACACGCCAATTTCGTTATTTGCAGCCATCACCGATACTAAAATCGTCTCAGGACGGAAAGCTTTTTTTAACTCAATTAAATCAATCAATCCATCTTTTTGGACAGGGAGAATAGTAATTTCAAAACCGAGACTTTTTAAATAATTACAAGGATCAATAACTGCACTATGTTCAGTGGCAACAGTAATAATATGCTGACCTTTTTTAAAATAAGCTTCGGCAACACCTTTAATAGCTAGATTATTTGCTTCTGTTGCACCACTCGTAAACACAATTTCTTCTGGTGTAGCGTTGATTGCTGCTGCTAAAATTTCTCGCGTTTGCTTCACAGCAGCTTCTGCTTCCCAGCCGTAAACATGACTAATACTAGCTGGGTTGCCAAAGTGTTCTGTAAAATAAGGAACCATTGCTGCTAATACCCGTTCATCTACAGGTGTGGTAGCGTGACAATCAAGGTAGATAGGGCGAATAGACATAAATTAACTCAAAATTTGACTAAAATTTTTTAATATACTTAAAACCTGATAAAGTTCACTTTCTCGCTTTAAAAGTGTAAATTGGTCAGATATACCATACTTTGGCTGATTTTCTTTGGTCAGTTTCAAAAAAATAAAATCACTACCATTTGTTACTAATCCAAAACTAGGTTTGTCTTGGTTAGGATTAGCTAGCATATAAACAAGTGCTTGAGGTATGGCTTCTAAAAGAGAAAAGCTAGACCTTTTAGATTCAATTACTAACAACCAGAATTGTTCTTGAATAACTAAAATATCAATTCTACCTCTAATAATTTCTCCTTCATCTTCTGCTGAAAGTTCTATTGATTGCTCGCCTCTTATATAAAAAGGCTCATCATAAAATCCAGCTAAACCGAGTAAAGGAGATAAAACTACTAATTTTACCGTTTCTTCTGACAAAGGAGGATGCTTGACTAAACGGAGGAAATGAAGCTTTACTCTGTCTAAATCTTGCTTTTCTAAATCTGTAATTTTCGGTAAATTTTCAAACCATTCTGTGAATAACGCCTCATCTTCTACTTGCTGTAGACTAAATTTTTCCTCTAAATAGGCAAGCCCGACATTTTGAGCTTGGATAAATTTAACCATAATTCATTTAAAAGATGCAATATAACTATTATGACACTGTTACAGTATTAATTTATTGGTCTGTCAAGATAATTTTAAGTGTTTGTAGTAAGCACTTTAGTGCCTAGTAAATAATAACTGAAATTCTTACTACTAAATTGCTTATTCATCAATTTCAACTTGACACACCACTAGATAGAAAGAGCAAAGATAATTAATTTAAAATTTGACCTAATTTTTTTAGTATATTCAAAACTTGATATAATTCATTATCGCGTCTATATAAAGTGAATTTATCAGATAAAGCATACATTGGTTTATCTCGTTTTATTAACTTGATAAATTGGAAATCTTCTCCATTCATTACTAAGGAATATGCAGGATGCTCAGGCTGAAGATTTGCCAACATATAAGTCAAAGCTTGAGTAATCGCCTTTGCCAAGGAAAAACTAGACCTCTTAGATTCAATTATCAGTAACCATAGCTGCTCTTGGAGAACCAAGACATCAATTTTACCTTTAATGATTTCTTTACTCTGTTCGGCGTTTAATTCATTATCAATGATAACTTGTTCGCTAATCTCTATACTTTCTTCTGTAGCGATATAAAAAGGAGGACGATAAAAACCAGCTAAATCTAGCAATGGAGATAACACTACCAACTTTACTGCTTCTTCTAAAAGAGGAGCATTTTCAAGGATGTTGAAATAGTTATTTTTAACTCTGTCTAAATATTGCTTTTCTAATTCAGACATTTCAGGGATGTAGTCAAACCACTCTGTAAAAAATTGCTCATCTTCAGATTTGTATAGAGCAAATTTTTTCTTTAAGTAGGCAAGAGTGACATTTTGGGCTTGGATGACTTGAATCATGTTTATTTAAACTTGCAAAAAGTTTAATTCCTGACTTTAATTATCACGCTAGCAGTTTATAGCATCCAGTTGCATTAAGTGGCTGCTAATTTATGCAATTTAGTTAAAACTGCCTGAGCATGACCTTTTGTTTTTACATTAGGCCAAGCATATACAATAATTTTCTCAGGTGAAATTAAAAAAGTTGAGCGAACAACACCCATATATTCTTTGCCCATAAATTTTTTCAATTGCCAAGCGCCGTAGGCTTCGATCAAAATATGTTCTGGGTCACTTAAAAGGGTGATTGACAAGTTATGTTTGCTGATAAATTTACAATGGGATTTACCCAAATCTGGACTTACGCCTAAGATTTTCGCTCCCAGTGCACTGAAGTCTTGATACAATTCGGTGAAATCTTTCGCTTCGGTGGTACAGCCAGGAGTGTCATCTTTGGGGTAGAAGTAGAGGACAACCCACTGACTGCTGAAGTCGTCAAGAGTGACTGCATTGCCATTTTGGTCAGAGGTGGAGAAATCTGGCGCTGATTGTCCAATTTGGGGAATGTTGCTCATGATGGAGGTGTGAGAGATTGCGTAGGCGTAGCCCGTTGTAGACATCGCTTTAAAATTGTACATAGATTGAGCGATCATTCTTATTCACAAGTGTCACGAATTTATCAACATAATCCTGATTTACCTAAAGTTCGGACTGTTTTCTTGCTTCTAAGTTTTCTTGCTTCTAAATTAATGCATTCGCCAAACCTTGATTGTAGTATCGTTACCTCCACTGACCAAAATCTGCCCATCTGGGCTAAATACAAGTGCATTGACACGATCTAAATGACTATTGACAGTGTAAATTTCTTGCCCATTGCTTAAATTCCAAACTTTAATTTTTTCGTCATCACTGCCACTTACTACTGTCTGACTATCTGGACTAATTGCCGCACAATTAACAGTAGCTGAATGTCCACTAAGAGTATAAATTTGCTCCCCAGTATTCAGATTCCATACAATAATTGTTTTATCTTCACTTTAGCAAAGCCACCTTGTCCTATAGGTCGTGTTTCTCGATAACATCCTTCTAGCAGCAATTCAGAGCCACAGCTTTGACAGCGTAGTAGATTATCAGGGTTATCAGTATTTTGGCAGTTAGGATTGATGCACAGGCTCATCGTCTTGAAAAGTGACAGATTTATCTGATATCTTAGCTTTACTTACTGATAAGCTGGAGAAAATAGGCATCAATGCGATCGCACTCATTCATCTTTACTTAAGTTCTCTCATCAGGATGAGAGCGATCGCTTATATTTATTCGCGATAATAATAACTTAACCTACAAGTATTTTTGTTTATCTATTCTTACTCTTCAAAGTTCACATGCCTAAAGATATGCAACGCCAATTTACCAACCGCGATGAGTTGGTAGCCTACCTGCGCGAACAATTCCCAGGTGCAGCAGAACGCGATGACCACATTAGCGAAACTCTGGGGGGACGGAAAGCGGCACAAACAGCGCTGCAAAAAATCGACCCAGTTCGCTACGCCCAAACACGTAATTTCTTCACAGGTGCAGTCACGCGACTTTCACCTTACATCCGCTATGGCGTTTTGAGTTTGCGAGAAATTCGAGATTACATCCTTGACCAGGTACAAAACCAAGATGAAGCTACGAAACTAATTAATGAGTTAGGTTGGCGCGACTACTGGCAACGGTTGTACATGAAGCTAGGGGATGAAATCTGGAAAGACCAGGAAGAATACAAAACTGGTTACACTGTGGATGAATATGCACCCGAATTGCCGCAAGATATTAGAGAAGGAACTACAGACAGAGTTTGCATTGACAGTTTCAGTCGTGATTTGAGAGAAACTGGTTATCTACATAACCACGGACGAATGTGGCTAGCGGCTTATATTATCCATTGGCGGCGTATTTGTTGGCAAGCAGGAGCCAAATGGTTTCTTGAACATCTTTTAGATGGAGATCCTGCTAGTAATAATATGTCATGGCAGTGGGTTGCTAGTACGTTTAGCCAGAAACCATATTTTTTCAACCGTGAAAACTTAGAACGCTACACTAAAGGCATTTATTGCCAGAAATGTCCCCTTTATGGCCATTGTGATTTTGAAGGCAGCTATGAAGAATTAGAACAGCGACTTTTTCCTAAAGGTGAATTTAGCAAACAAGCCAATAGCCAAAGTTGGCAACGTGGAAAGAAAGGTAAAAAATGAATAAACCAATTGTTTGGGTACATGGAGATTGCCTCAGTCCAAATAATCCTACATTGCAAAAATACCCTGATGCCGCAGCTATCTGGGTTTGGGACGAGGCTTTGATAGAGGAATGGCAATTGAGTCTTAAACGTCTGACTTTTATCTACGAATGTTTGCTAGAGTTACCTGTTGTTATTCGTCGTGGCAATGTAGCACAAGAAATTTTAGCTTTTGCTCAAGAACATGATGCCAATTTAGTTGTCACAGCCGATAGTCCCAGCCCCCGGTTTGATGATATCTGTAATCAAATTGAGCGTTCTATAGCCGTGGAAGTGTTAGAAGTCGAACCATTTTTCGACTATGACGGCTATATTGACTTGAAACGCTTCTCACGCTATTGGAAAGTGGCTCAAAATTATGTTTATCAAAAGCCCTCACCCTAAATCCCTCTCCCAAATTCGGAGAGGGACTTTGAAATTCGCTCCCCTTCTCCCAATTTGGGAGAAGGGGTCGGGGGATGAGGGCAGTTAATCTTACTTAAAAGATTTTGATTTTTTAAGTAAGATTAACTCATAAGTTAATTACAACAAGTGCTGCAATCATTTAAACGTTTCTTATACATGAATTAGCAATTGTTGCAAAGTATTAAGCATTTGCAGCAATCGCTTATATATTTCTTGGAAATACTTAAACCTTTCTTATACATGGAGGAGGAATTGTTGCAAAGTATTAAGCATTTGCAGCAATTGCTTATATATTTCTTGGAAATACTTAAACCTTTCTTATACATGAATCAGCAATTGTTGCAAACGCTTCAATTTTGGCAACTAGTCTTGCAGGTTAATGGAGTTACGAGTGCTGAGTTGCAAGTGAGATTTTTCACTCAGCAGTATTGAATCTATTGAGGTTTGTAAATAATTTGTATCTCTAAAAGGAATATTCCTTTAGACTGAGTTTCAACTGAAAAAATGTGGGGATAAACACAAATGCATTCGTTAAATATATTTTGTCACGAATTTGTAGTTGCTGTTTCCTTTGTAGCTTGCATTATTGGACTGTTGTTACTGTGGAACAGTAAGGAGCAAACAAATGACATGGAAGAAACAGAGCGGATTCTGTTTAGAATGAGCTTTAGTTACTGGCTAGTTTACTGCGTAGCTTTTGGCATAGAAAAAATAGTTTTACCCGACTGGGAATCTGTAGTCATGACTTTGAAAATAACTACGGCTCTGTCATATTTCTTAACTTTTTCTTGCATCGTTAGTCTGCCGCTACACAAATTTGCAGTACATCGGGTTGAGGAATAGATATTGGGGATTGGGCATCCCTTCTCTGCGAGACGCTACGCGAACGACTTCGCTCAGGGCAAGTGGGCATTGGGTACGATTAACATCTCATGGCGATCGCTAATGCAGCTTCTAGTTGATCCTGGGGCAAAGTTGTTAAAATAAACACCTCTTGTACCGTTTTTCCCTGCCGTGCAATGACTTTATAGCCGCCGCGAATGGGTACTGAGACGCGTAGTTGCATTTTTGGACAGTGACCCTTTGACCGCCCAATCACTCCCGGCGTCACAGTTTGGATACCATCTTGCTGACAAAGACGTTCTAAAATGGGAATAAGACCAGAAAGGTGTGTTGAGTGATTCCAAACCAGTCTGGCAGCTTTTTGTGAAGCCGTGCGGAGGGGATCTACGGAGTGTTTGCCCATAATAATTAAGCTGCTTCTAGAGGTGCCATTGTCAAACCTGCTCGGCGCAGCTGCTGGTGATAGAGTTCCGCAGGTTCTTGGGGCCCGACCCAGACGATCGCTTGACCTTCATAGTGTACCTGATTAGTCAAATCCCACGCGCGATCGCCACTCATCCCCGGAATATATTTCATCAAACATTCAGCTACATGTTGGAATGTATTAAAATCATCATTTAATACAATCACTTTGTAATTCGGATAAGTCTTACGGATAACTTGATTAGACCGTTCAGGAGCTATAGTTGGTGCTGTGGACATCCCGTAAACGTCTGCTGAAAGTGTCATAACCATAAAACAATTGGTCAAGATAATTTTACAAAACTACACTATAAGTAATTAGTTTAGTTCATTGTTTAGGGATTGGGGAGTTAGGAGTTAGGAGTTAAGAGTTAGGAATTAGGAGTTATATCAGGTTTGATTAAACACTTGTAATATTTGTAGGTTGGGTTAAGGAACAAAACTCAACATTTAATCCCTGTTCATTTTGGGTTTCACTGCCATTCAACCCAACCTACATTGATAGATTTTATTACAAGTAATCACTCAAACTTGATATTAGGAGTTAGGTATTTTGTATTGGGAAGAATTCAATGCCCAATGCCCAATGCCCAATGCCCCATGCCCTATTTCCAATTATCCCAGTTTTCGTTAAAAATAGATGTATCTGGGAAGGCGGTAGGGTTGCCATTTTGTTGCAAAAGCCGTTTGAGTGCTTCTAGTTGTGGCTCTTGTTTGGGTAAGTCATCAACTAGTTGGTAAGGTGCGATCGCATTTTTGAGTGCAAAACTAGCAACAGTTCCTGCAGCTGCACCAGCCGACCATTCAAAGGAGTGTACTCGATAGGCAGCAGCAGCAATGTGACTAGTCGCAATACTTTTGCCACCTACGAGCAAATTATCAATTTTCTGGGGAATCATCGCCCTCAGAGCAATTTGGAAGGGATAAGCTTGACCAGCGCCACGTCTTTCGCCTGGACGTTCTGTGTTCCCAGGGGCTTCTGGGGGACTATTTACCATGCAAGGATGGAAATCTATAGCGTAGTGACCAATACCCACAGCATCGGGGAAGATGGTAGAACGAGTCCGTCGCATTGCTTTGTCTGGTGGAACTTTACCGTCAATTACTGATATTGCTTCCAAACCTGCAACTGCTGCTCGTAGCTGACGATACATATCTGCTGGCAGAGTTTTTGAGTAGTACTCGTCATTATAATCTCGGCGGGAAATATCAATTTCCCCAATACTAAAGCCTTCAGATTGTCCCCAACTGGGGCGGCCAATGATCCGCCGTCCTTCTCGCATATAGGGATATTTTGATAAACCATGCATTGTCCCCATTGGCGAATTTAAACCGGAAACAAAGCGGTTATTGGGTTGCTGCTGCTTTACACCCTCCCCTAGTTGAGAATCTGTAGTCCCAGCTACCAACCAGTAATAGAAAGATAAGGCATTTTCTTCAGCGTTGCGGAGGGTTTCTGTCCGCAGTCCTCCCATCCAACCCCCTGCCTCTAACTGTCCAGTAGCTTGTAACTGTTGGCGGGTATAAATTAGGTTATCCTGACCAGTTCCGGGGCGGTAGTCGTTACCCCAAGTCCAGTTTTGCATCGAGATATCGCCTGGTGTAGCCGCAGTAAAACTGACACCGCCGAATTTTGCTGGTTTCCCTTTGTCTGGACTCCAAATGCGACGATAAGTAAAAACTAAATCAAAGTTAGCCAGTCGCTTCAATTCATAGCTGAAATATGGCGCATATCGTGAATAAAATGCTGGCATTGTCTGCGGTTGCGGTTCCTTAGTGGCCTCCATTGCAAAGGTGTAGGTAAAGCCTTGAGGACAATAGGGATCGTTGTTGGTGCCAGAAGCAGAAGGTTCTAGGTAGGAACGGGCATCAATGCCTAATCGGTAAGGGACATCAGCAAGGGCGATAATTTCTCCAGTTTCGCTAGCGTCTACGACATACCATTTAGGAGCATCCTCTTTTGCTGACTTGGGGATGAAACGGAGAATAGTTTTAGTAAACCGAGATGAGTTTTCGTAGCGATAAGCATCTTCAATACTTTGAGATAATGTAAAAGTATTGAGAGGTGGTGCGCCTTTTGGTGGTTGATGTTGGATTGCGATCGCACTATTAATTATTTTGCCATCAGCAGCGATTTCCAAATCCTTAATTACTGTGTTGGGAAACCATTGCAACTTCCCTTTGCCCTGCTTTTCGGCATCTTTAAGCATCTGGGTCAAAATAGTGTGAGCATCGTGGGGAAGAAAACACGATTCACTTACCCAGCAGTCACCGGGGTTAAGCTTACCGTATTTACGCCCAATGCGGTTTCGTAATTCCAGGTAGCCGCGAGAATAGAATTTGAGAGATCGTTGAGTTGGGCGTTCGTCTAACGCAGATGTCCCTTGAGCAGAAATTTGCCCTCCTAGCCAATCAGTAATTTCTGTGAGACAAACTGTTCGCCCTGCTAGCAAACCCTCGTAAGCTGTGGCTACACCAGAAAGTCCACCACCCACAACTAAAATCTCGCAATTTACACTTTTGTCTGGGGTTCTTGGTGGTGTAGCGTTCGCCTCATCAAATACAACTAAGCTAGATATTAAATTGAGACCGATCAACGATGTCAAGCTAAAAGCTACTTTGTGTCTGTGCTTCATAGTAAAAAAAACCACTCCAAATCCTGTGTCACCTTGTAGACGTTAGCATTTAGGAAATGTCTAACTCAAGCAATTTTTTAGGTACCTTGTTGAATTCCTCATTTCACTCAAATCTTGAATATGAGCAGCATTCAGCTATTCAATGGTCAAAGTCTCGTTTAGTTTAAGCAGCCATTGATAACATGGCTCATCAATTGGGGCGATGTCCCTACGTCGTTGTGCTAAAGATTCTGTGTAAGCTATGAGCCAAGCAGAAGCAAGTTCTTGCTCAGTTGCGGTCTCTTGTGCCAATGTACGATCAAACTGTAGCTCTACCCATTCTTTAAAAGTAACTATTTCCAGGGATATCCCAAATATTTCTTCAATTTCATTACATCTAGGCATCAGTTCATCAATTCGTTCAGCTTCAAGACTTGTAACGAAACCAGCCTTTCTAACGGCGGGATGTATTTCCAGTTTTTCTGATAATTCCTCAATCTCATCTCGCAAGTATGACTTATCATACTTGGCATCCCAAGCTTCCACAATTTGCCTATCCTCTAAAAGTTCAATATCACCAATATTGCCATGCTTCTTATTGGCTGAACGCATTTGCGAAAGTGGTTTTAGCAAACTGTTGGGAAAAGCTTGATATTCTTGCATAGCCTGCATTAAACTATGCATGGCTATCTCCATTAAACGAGCAGCATAATCGGATTGATTAATATGACGCAGTATAAGACTTAATGAAATTCCTTTATCAAGAATTGTTGCTTCCAAAAATAAAGTCAAATTCTCAATAGTATGGAAAGCTAATCTTCTAAATTTATCTGCTTGATTAAGTAGTTGTGAAATAAGATAGCGTAGTGCTAATTCAGAAACTATTTCATCTTTCTCAATTGCCTCAACAAGACTTATCCATTCAGAAAGTGCGCCTTTCATATTGGCTTTATATACAGATGAATATGGATAATTTTCTGCTAAACTCCGTGTCATCATGAAACCATCCGCATTCAAGCTTAGTAGTTCATATTTTCGTAACACAGGTGTAATGTGTTGCTTATCAAGAAAACGCATAGAGATACCATCACACCAAGAAAAGTCCTTTGTAGCCCTACTACTGCCTTTGTGTAACCTAATACTCTGCTCTGGCTCAATTGCCTTAATACACAACTGTAGTATTGACAAAGCTAGTAATGCTTTGCCAACTTCGCTAGTGACTGACTGTACAAGTCTATCTAAAAGATGTTTATGCGCTGGAACCAGTGGTAAGAAATCAAGATTTGATGAAAAATTTTTGCAAAACAAAATCTGTCTTTCTAAGTAACCTCCAGACAATTCTGCTGCTATTTTCTTGTACCGGATCTTTGCAGCTTGATTCATTCCTCCTTCTTGAAAGTATTGAATTGTTCCATCAGGTAATACCAACTCACTTCTGTTTGTATAGACTCTCAGATGTAGCTCATTCATGATCTGTTTATAGACTTTTACGAAGTTGTACGCTTTTAGGGTTTAGTGTAGGAAAGGCGTAAGGAATCAAATACTCACCTTTGGGAATTTGTGAGTTTGTGTTGTGATTTCTAACTTCGTAGCCCATAGCTCGCAGAGACTGAAGATAGGAGAAGACATCTTCTGCTTTCACACCCCATCGGTCTGCAAGCTCTGTGGTTGAAAGTTGAGCCGCAGTACCAATGCACCTCGTCACACATTGGATTACACGCCAAAGTGGTTTAACTTTCAACTGAGGATGAAAAGTTATTATTCCACTAATTCGAGCATTGTATTGATAATATCCAGATAACTGAACTAAATCCGCTTTTCCTGTCGCTTCAGTTAACTTTTCTTCAAAAGCTTTCCAAAGAGATGTATATAACTGTGTATCAAGAGCCTTAGCACAAAGCTTAACTGAACACGTTCCCAGAACCCATTCATCATGACCACAAGACGGATTAACATCTATCACAAATTGATATTCTTCTTCGCAATTATCATTGATATCTGCTGTAAACAGCCAGCATGAATCATTCAAATCGTAGGATATATAAATCTTTACACTTTCAGAAGTTTGTTTTGTTGTCCAAGAAAAATCAGCAGATAAAAATCTGATCATTTTTCCTTTGTCTTCATATTTAAAATGAGGTATAGATAAAATTTTTCCTGCTTGATATAAATCTGTAATTGCAGATTTAGCCTTTTGAGAATAAATTTCGGTTAACTTTCTTTTACGCTGCCGAAAACCTAGCTTTTTATTTTCAGGTAAGTAAATTATAGGGAAAGGTAATTTAAATTTAATTACTTGTTCTAAAATACTAAGAGCCAATATCCGCCCAAGTTGAGGAGGCACTGAATTTCCAATTTGTTGAATAGAAATCTGCCTATTCCCAATAAGTTCATAGTCATCAGGAATAGTTTGTAATCTCTTTAACTCTGCAATCGAAAACTTACGATTTTCCCAACTGAAAGGTCCGGTGTATTGTCCTCCTTTTGCTTTAATTGTTCGTACTGGATTTGTTGGATCTGCTTTATAAAGAAAATCTGAAAACTTTGATCTCCAGCTAAATATTGGGTTAGGATAACCCATCTCTTTTGTATAAAAACTATAGTTCAGTCCAGGTGGAATGTGTTCGAGTAGATGTCCAAAACGTCCGCCTAGACCTGTTTCTATTTCTGAAATGTCAGCGCCTTCTACAGCTTCTCTTGCTGAATAATAAGAATTTTGATTTAGAGAATCTGGGCCATGAGTAGGATGAGGAAATAAATATTCGCCTTCTTTTAATCCAACAATAAATAAACGTTCTCGATGTTGAGGTACTCCATAATCAGCGGCATCAAGAATCCGAAAATAAATGTTATAGCCAACTTCTCTAAAAGCTTTTTGAATTTCTTGCCAAGCTTTTCCTCCATTGGCACCAGTTATTCCATATACATTTTCAAATAAGAATCCTTTTGGCTTAAGTACATTGAGAATACGAACATATTCTTGAAATAGTGTACCTCTAGCATCAGTTGTTCCAGACACTCCAGCAGCTCTACGTCCAGCAGCAGAGAAAGTTTGACAAGGGGGGCCTCCAATAATAAAGTCTACCGTCAGATGAGATTCAGGTAAATAATCTCTAATATCAATGCAGACAGCTTCAGAGCCTTCTAGCCATTTCTCTGGTAAAGAATTCCTTTGTAAAGTCTGAACATATTTAGCTTCAAGCTCTACCATTTGAATGATTTCAAAGCCAGCATCATGAAATGCAATGTCTAATCCACCACCACCAGAAAATAAACTGAGTGTTTTAATGGGATTCAGTCCCTGTTGTATCAGCCATTGGCGGAGAGATTTACCAAAATTGTCAGTCCATGCTGCTTCTTGGCTGACTCTAAGAATGGCTAAAATATCTTGGAACCAAGTTGTATTAATTGGCTCGGAGCTAGACAAATTGAAAGAAAGAGACAACTGTCGCATTGCGTAACCTAAATATAACGCTTGTCAGTTGTGTAAAATACACTTTGGTAAAAGAAAGGGACTAAGGAATTAAGGACTAGAGTAGTGTATTCTATCCATCTGAAAACCGCTATATATAATAAAATCCCCTCTGACCACACTTACCTCAAAGGGGAAACTGTGTAGGGTAAGAGGGGATAACTCAGGGTAATGTTAGCTTTCGGAAGTTTCCTGCGAGAACTTCTTATGGATAGTTCTTGGGGATTCCCCATCAGCAGCTACGGTTATGAGATAGTCCATTAAACCATCTGAAAAGGGGAGACGTAGGTGGAAAGTACCATCGGGTTTGATTTTGATGGCATGACCACCAATGTTTATGCTGGTATTCGGTTGAGTTGCTCCGTGAATAATCAACTCAGCATCAGCGACAAACCAGAAATCTCCGTAGGGACGACTGAAAACCCGAACGTTAGCAGAACGGGCGATGAGTAACCAATGATCACCATCAGCAATATAGCCAATTTCAACCATGTAATCATGATCGCTCACAGGAATCGCCACAAAGCGATCGCGTGCTACTTCTTCAGATTCATACTGCTGGACAAGCTGGGGACTTTGATAACTCAAGTCAATCCCGGTGACATCATAGAGCCGCAGTACAAATTGAGAGCCGCCTTGTTGTCGCAGTGCTTCAGATTTAGCTTTGGAAATGTGCCAAGAGACATAAGCCCACTTGGGGGTCCGGGGTGTGAGGAAAATACTGCTCTCTTCTGGGGCAGTTTCTTCTTCTACATCTGCCAAACCAATAGCGGTTTCGCTTGCTAAAGCTACATTTTCAACGGTAGAATCTGTTGTCGAATCTGTAGGCACTGGACTAAAGACACGAACGATCGCAGAACGGGCAATGAATAACCAGCGTAGTTTACCGCCGTAGGCATCGCCATCAGCGACATAGCCAATTTCAGCTATGTAATCGCGATCGCTGATGGGAATTTCTACAAAGCGATCGTGTGCTGTCTCTTCACATTCATACTGCTGGACAAACTGAGGATTTTGATAACTCAGGTCTATTCCAGTCACATCATACAGCCGCACTACCAATTGAGAGCCGCCCTGTTGTTGCAGTGCTGCTTTCTTAGCTTCGGAAATCTCCCAAGAGACATCAGCCCATTGGTAAGTGCGGGGTGTGAGGACAATACTGCTCTCTTGTTGGACATCTACCAAATCAACATCTGTTTTATCGGCGATTGCGACATCATCAACTACGGGATCTGGATTTACAGGACTGAAGACATGAACGATCGCAGAACGGGCGATGAATAACCAGCGTAGTTTACCGCCGTAGGCATCGCCATCAGCGATATAGCCAATTTCAGCCATGTAGTCGCGATCGCCCAGGGGAATGTCCACCAATCCGTCGTTTGCTGTTTCCTCAGATTCATACAGCTTTACAAGCTGCGGAGTTTGATAACTCAAGTCAATGCCAGTCACATCATACAGCCGCACTACCAATTGAGAGCCGCCTTGTTGCTGCAGTGCTGCTTTTTTGGCTGCAGAAATCTCCCAAGAGACATGAGCCGATGTATCAGTATCTGGTGTAAGCACAATACTGCTTTCTTCATCTGCATCTACCAAACCAATAGCTGTTTCGGCTGCGATTGCCACATTATCAACTACAGGATCTGGATTCACAGGACTGAAAACACGAACAATTGGGGAACGAGCGATGAATAACCAGTGTTCGCCATAAGCAATATAACCAATTTCAGCTATGTAGTCGCGATCCCCCTGGGGAATCTCTACAAAGCGATCGTCTGCTGTCTCTGCACATTCATACTGCTGTACCAGTTGTGGACTTTGATAGCTCAAATCAATACCAGTCACATCATACAGCCGCACTACCAATAGAGTACCGCCTTGTTGCCACAGTTCTGCTTTCTTGGCTGTGGAAATCTCCCAAGAGACATGAGCCGATGTATAAGTATGTGGTGTGAGCCCAATACTGCTTTCTTCATCTGCATCTACCAAACCATTAGCTGTTTCGGCTGTGATTGCCTCATTTTGAGCATCTGATCCGAAAGTGCTAGCCCAAGCACCAACTCCCGCACCTGCTGCTAAAGCCGCCGTAGCGGCCAAATCTGTGGAGTTAGCTTCAGCAACACCTTCCCCAACAGTCGGCTCAGCGGGAAGTTCTGACTCTGGCAAATTTAAAGTGGGTTCAGCTGCGTCCGCTACCACATTTAATGCATCTTTACTCAATAAATCTTCGGGAAATTCAGGTAAATCGAGCAGTGAGGATGTTTCTTCTGTCGCTGATGCTTCCACATCGGCTGTCACTTCCTCAGACTCTGCTAAGGGCAATTCATCTATTGAGGCTGTATCTTCAGTTGAGGTGATACTCTCTAGCCAGTTCAATTCTGCCTGAAGTTCCTCATCTACCTCATCTTCACTAATTGCTGTATCCCAATATCCAAAATCAGATGTTATTTCTGGCACATCTGGTAATTCTGGAAGTGGGGTTGTTACTTCAGATGAAGACAGTTCCACATCAGATACCTCTTCTGGAATATTACCCAGGTGAGGATATGAAGTATTGACTACAGCCGCCGGAGCTTCTATATCCCATGCAATTTCATCAGAATCAGGAGTGTTTCTCTCCGTATAATTATTTAGCTCGACTGTCTCATCAATTGCGTTTGTTTCTGTTTCTTTGTTGCTAAAGGTAGACCAGGTAGCCGCTCCGATGCCTGTTGCTATAGCCGCACCACCTAAAGCTGCGGCTCCTAAGTTGTTATTTTCCGAGCCATTAGCTACACCTGATGTCGCACCTTCATAGAGGTTAGAAGTACCATTACTTGTCTCTTGTACTAAATTTGCTGTCCCCTGAGTAGCATTTTGGTTCAGATCAGATTGTGTTTGAGCGTAGATGTTGAAAGAAGTGCGATCGGGGGATTCTTGCTCTTGGAAATGCGGTACTGCCTGCTCCTCCAGCGTCGCTCCATTAAGGGAGGAACCTGTGCTGGACTCGACGAGCGCCGCCGTTTCTCCATTGGGTGGATGAGGATTTGATTCTGGTAAATTGTCTGTTTTCTCAGCCGGCAATGGGCGTTTTTTCAGAATCCACCATAGTACAGATCCACCTACAGTCAGAAAAAAGACAGGTAGCAGCAACCACAATGGTGTTTCTTTATTTACAATTGGAGTGCTTTGTGCAGGAGCAGCCACAAAGGGCTGTTCGCCAAATACAGAATTAGTAGCATTAGGGGAAGGCGTAGGCGCTGGTGTCGTTTGGACACCTGGAGAAGTCGCAACAGCAGGTTGTAATACGCTGGCTGCGATCGCCTCAGCTTCCACAGTTCTACCTTTTTCTATAGCCTGCTGTCCTGGGGGTGCTAGGGTAAAACCAAGAAAATCTACTGTGGTTAAACTCTGATTTTTTTTGTAAACGTAAACTAAAGGTTGCGAGAAGGGATATTTAGCATCATCTGGTAAGGCTTGATGTAATTGCAAAACTCGCACCCCTTTCAACTTCGACACCTGATTAGCTAACACATAGCTGATGCCGTCTTTGCCTAGTTGTTTGATGATTTCTGCGGTATTATCGTCAGTTACTTGGGTAGCATTAGCCCCTGTAGCAAATTCAGCATTTTTGAAGGCTGGATAAGTACGAAAAGTATTGCGAGTTTCACTCGCGATCGGGCGATCGATGAACCGAATCTTTCCTGAAGGCCCTCCCAGTTGCGACCAATTTGTAATTTGTCCCCGGAAAATCCGGGCGAATTGCTTACTAGTTAAGCTTCCTTTAAAAGGATTGTCTGCACCAACTACGATCGCAATCTTCTCACGCTGCAAACGAATTTGCTCTAGTCCTTGAGCTTTTTCTGCTGGCGTTAACCCGCGCCCCATTGCGACTATATCGATTTTGCCATCTAGCAAATTTTTCAGCGCCGTCTCAGTGCCGTTAGCAGCAACTTCAACCTTTTTACCAGCAAACTGTTTTTCAAAACTTTCTTTCAGGCTTTGGTTGATTGCACTCAAGCTACTGGAACCGTCAATCCGCACTATCGATTCATTTTGCCCTGTTTGTGGCAGTGGCGAAGAGGTAGCTTCAGGTGTAGATTGTGCCAGCATCGGTGCTGATACCACCAGAGATGCTGCCATCGGGGTTGTAGCTAAGGCAACCCATAATACCAGCCTGACTATCGAAGTATCTTTTTTTTCTTGTTGCCACATAAGCCCCTTAATTAAAGTAAAAAATAGAAAGCCTGCCAGTCCTAAATCGCGATCTTTATAAAGATAATGGAGGAGACGGGCTAATTATACATCTGAGTTATCTTTAGTTCTAATTACTTTAAATTACTTATGCTGATTTATACTTCGCCGTAGTTTGGATAGCATGATAATTTATACTCTAATTGCCAAAGTCTGTTTACTATAAATTTTTCTAAGTTAGATTGCAACTTATACCAAGTTGGTAGTTTATGGCCACAATTATGAATTATTGAATTACTAAAACTGGTAAAGTGTAGCAAATTCAATATTATTTAACAATATTATTTTCAGTAGTGCTGAGTTTTGAGTGCTGAGTGCTGTTAGCGGATAGCTAAGGTTTAGCCCGTGCTGAGTAAAAATTCCAGTTCCTAGAACATTTTCATGCAAGGCTTTTGAAACTCGCTTCATTGAGACTGTCTTAAATGAATACTTATTGTTCAGCACTCATTTGAGATAACAATGACAATCTGGCTTATCAATCAGTGACTCCACCAAAGCATTTAAGGCAGTTGCAGCTAAAGCACCACCTGCCAAAGTCCCTTCAACTGTAATATAAGGTATCCCTTGTTGCATCAGTTGTCGCTTGGCTGCGGGAGCATGACTAAAGCCAATGGGCATTCCAATTACTAATGCAGGCTGAATTTTTTGGTTAGCGATCGCTTCACAAGTTTCCAGAAGTACTGAGGGAGCATAACCAACTACCAGCACACAACCCTTACTTACTTGTAGCAATTCTGTTCGCCATTCTTGATGTTGCCAAAAGGCGAGTTCTGCTTCAGTGGCGGTGGTAATATGGGGGTTATTAATTAAGGTTTCGGTGCGGCATCCCAAGTGAAGTAATCGGGTTTGATCTAAAGCAGCAGCAACCGTTTGAGTATCGACAACAATTTGACAACTTGAAGATAAAGCTTCTCGACTAGCTGCGATCGCATCTCGACTCAATTTAACAAAGGATACTAAACTGACATCGCCACAAGCCAAAACCAACTGAGAAATTAAATGCTGTTCAATTTCCGAACGGTGAGACAAATCAGGAAGTAAGCGTTGTAGCGATTCTGTAAAAGCTTCCGAATGGGTATGAATTTCGGCATCCAAGCCACTCCAGAGATTTTCCAATCCCCCCAATCCAGCTTGGGTTTCAACATCAAGTAACTTGAGTTGTGCCAAAACTTCCGCTTGGATAATTTGACAATGGCGATCGCGCCCCAATAATCCTTCTAATGCTGATGCAGTTTGTCGCAGTTGGGAAATTTGTTGCATCACCGCGCGATATTGCTGTTGGAGTTGTCCCATTAGGTTAACCGTTGTATCGGCTTCTGGTTCGACTTCCAAAATATTGCGGATATGGTTTAGCTGAAACCCCTGCTGCTTCAGTGCGACAATCCGTTGCAACCGGAGGACATCTTTTTCGGTGTAGAGGCGGTAATTGCTGCGCGATCGCACTGGTTGCGGTAACAGTCCCAATTGATGGTAATGGCGCACCATCCGCGGAGTTAAACCGCCGCCAACTGCATCAGTGAGTTCTTTAATAGTTAAGCTACCAGCGTTCATGATTTACTCCAACAACGGCAAAATTCTTTGTAACTCTTCACAAGCCGCCTGAAGAGATGGCGGTGCATTTTCATCTAAACTCCCTTGAGAACACTGGCTTACTAATTGTTCAACACCAGGTTTACAAATTGCCTCATTTTTAGGGAATTTTGGATATTTGGATTTTTCTGCTTCTTCTTCAACAACTTCTCTCGTTAACAAATAATGTATCCAAGTTTCGATATTTCTTTTTGGCACGAAGATTGCTATTTTTTCATCAGGCTTACGAAGTTCCTGTGAATTTTCTATCAGTGCATTATCTAATTCTTTCAGTATTGCCTTTACTGTCGCAGTATCTGCATCAATCAATACTACTAGCATTCCTGAACGATAGTTTTTTCTCCGGTATTCTTTAACCTCTGCTGCATAATGCTTTCTAACAAACTGCTCTCCTGCACCTTTACCTGTTGGGGAAGTTCTAATTGTGATGTTTTTTGGATTTATATTAAAGCCTCGCTTTTTCAAAAAATGATATGCAAAAACTTGCTGTTGTAGATCCTCACACAAGATTACTATCTGTACTCTATTCTGGGTCATACAGCCAGCCCCGTGCAATTAGTTCTGAAATTGGTAATCCCGAATTTTCAGCTTCTTGATTACTAATTGGTTTTACTCGTACAGGTGCATTGCTTCGACGCTCAAACCAATAACCTATGGGTGAAGCTAGAAGATAATTAATTAATACAGGATGATGGGAGATTAGTAAAGCTTGTATTTTTCCGTCAATACAGAAATCATAAAGTTGAATTAGCCAAGGTTGAATTTCTGGCAAAGCTAAAAAACTTTCTGGCTCATCAATGCAAAGTGTATAATCTTCAGATTCAGTGCTATAAAGAATGGTGTACAGAGCAATTACCACCTTTTGACCATCGGATAATTCACTAAAGCGATAATCGATAGTATTTTTCCTATCTTGATTTGTTGAAAATTTTAATTTTAGAGTTCGATAATTTTCACTAAAATGTTCAAAATTAAAACTTACAAATCCATCTAATACATTTTTTAAAACGTTAATAATTTCAGCAACTTTACCTTGATCTTTGGAAATGTAGCGATACCAAGAAACAAAATTTTCCATTCTTGAAGTTAAATAATTTTCTTCCTTTTCACTACCATCAAGCATAATACTAGGAATAATTTGTACAATAATGAATCGCTGCATACGTTTTATGAACCAGGCCAACTTTGTGCTGTCACTATCTACCGTAAATAACCATAGTAAAGATCCTAATGGTGAAGGGAAAGGAGCTTTTGCAACCTCTTGATAATCATCGCTAAAAAGTTGAACTTCGCCCACCTCAGACTTTAGCAAAACTTGATTATTAAACCAGAGACGCTCATATTCAACATGACTTTTACCTTGATTATGTATAATAGCAAATTCATATTTATAATTACCACTATTTCCAGCAATTTCTAGCTCAAAACGCTGAATTCGTAAAGTCTGCCAGCGAGTACAGTCAGTAGATTTAAAAATTCCTTCTGCTTTTTCGTCACCACTTATAAAAATTTGAATTTTCCGTAAAACTTCAAAAACTGTTGATTTCCCTGCTCCGTTACCACCAAGAAACAGGTTAATCGAGTCAAAACTCATCTCGAAATTTACCAAGCCACGAAAATTATCAATATATATTCGCTTTAGCATAGATTTTTTCCTACTAGTACAATTTTAAACGTAACAGTTAAATCGTTGCATTTACCCACATTCCGCTTTTTAAAAACGCTTCAACAAGACAGATAAAGATTTAACTTTGCGTACCTCTGCGCTTCCCTCAGCGCCCCTTTGCGTTTCAAAATATTTATAAACCTTGACATTAACATTAATGTCAAGGTTTAGCCTGAGAGAGTCCCTGTTAATTCACCTCTCATGCTCTACCCCCAACGTTTGAACCAATTCACCAGAGAACACGGAGATACCGTAGCCGCCCTTTTGTGTGGCTTACTGCTATTTCTCGGATGGTTCGCCTTGCATCTCGGTTGGTTGGGATTGGCATTCTTGCTACTACCCGCTGCTTATGTAATTGGTGGTTACGAAAGTGCGCGGGAAGGATTGACTACTCTCTTCAAAGAAAAAGAACTTGATGTAGATTTGCTGATGATTGTCGCCGCCATTGGTGCTGCTAGTCTCGGCTTATGGCGAAGAGAATATCATCTAATTATTGATGGGGCAATTCTGATTCTGATCTTTGCCATCAGTGGTGCATTAGAAGGCTATGCTATGCAGCGAACTGAGCGGAGTATCCGTAGTTTGATGAGTTTAACACCAGATACAGCAAGGGTTTTACTTCAGGGAAGAGAAGAAGAAATTCCTATCACTCAGCTAAAGGTGGGTGATGAGCTTGTTGTCAAACCTGGAGAGTTAATTCCTACTGATGGAATAATTTTATCTGGTTACAGCACCCTCAATCAAGCTGCAATTACAGGCGAGTCTTTACCTGTAGAGAAAACGGTGGGCGAAGAAGTATTTGCCGGTACACTTAACGGCTATGGTGCATTGCAAATTAAAGTACACAAATCAGCCCAAAGCAGTTTGATTCAGCGGGTGATTCGTTTGGTAGAACAAGCAAAGACTCAAGCACCACCTTCCCAAGAGTTTATTGATCGCTTTGAAAAAGGATATGCCAAAGTCATTGTAGTAGCCGGAATATTACTGGCAACTTTACCGCCATTTCTTTGGGGATGGGATTGGGAAACAACAATTTATCGCGCTCTTACCTTCCTTGTGGTGGCTTCTCCCTGTGCGTTGATGGCTGCAATTATGCCCACCCTGCTTTCAGGAATTGCCAATGGTGCAAGACAGGGGATTTTGTTTAAAAATGGGGCGCAGTTGGAGAAAATTGGCAAAGTCCGAGCGATCGCATTTGATAAAACTGGTACTCTTACAACAGGACAGTTGCAGGTATTTCAGGTAATTACAAATAGTAAATACACTCTTCATGATGTATTAAAAGCCGCTGTTAGTATAGAATCATCTTCCGAACATCCCATCGGTAAGGCAATTGTACAAGCTGCTGGTGATTTAAATTGGGTTGGTGCAATCCAAGTGCAAGCTATACCAGGACAGGGAATTGTCGGAATTGCTCAAGAACAACAAATAATTGTCGGGAATGCCATTTTTGTGCAGCAATATGTAACAAATTTACCTGAAGAATTGCAAGAAATAGTTCAATCTTGGGAGCAAGACGGTAAAACTGTGGTTTGGGTAGCACGGGGAACAGAGGTGATGGGTGTAATTGCGATCGCAGATGAGGTGAGAGTCGAAGCAGCCGCAACCATCAGCCGATTAAAGAAACTAGGAGTTGAACAAATTGTCATGTTAACTGGGGATAATCAAAAAACTGCTCATAGTGTCGCCAAAGCAGTAGGAATTGATCGGGTATATGCCCAACTTCTACCAGAAGATAAGCTGAATGTTATCCGCCGTTTACAGCAACAATATCAAACTGTGGCAATGGTAGGCGATGGCATTAATGATGCACCAGCTTTAGCGCAAGCATCTGTGGGTATAGCGATGGGAGTATCTGGTAGTGATGTGGCATTGGAAACCGCAGATATCGTACTGATGGCAGACAGGTTAGAAAAAATTGCTGTAGCGATGCATTTAGGCAGGCGATGCCTACGGCGGCAAGCTACGCAACTCATAGTAAAACAAAATATAGTTGTAGCGTTGAGTTTCATTATGTTGCTTTTAGTCGGCAACTTTCTCGGAAATATTAACTTACCCATCGGCGTCATTGGCCATGAAGGTTCCACAGTGTTAGTTACTCTCAGTGGACTAAGATTATTGAAATAAGATAAAACGCAATACAGTTCAGAATGAGCAACAAAACCCAGATGTAGAGACGCGATTTATCGCGTTTTAAAATACCCGAAATTACTGAAATTGATGAATTAGAAACTTTCGTCGGGTCAAAAAACAAAATTTGGGTATGGAATGTAATCAGTACTCAATTTGCATTAGACGTAAATTATTATTTTAAACTCCTAACTCTTAACTCTTAACTCTTAACTCTTGCTCATGCAAACCGATCCAAAACCAGGAACACTTTACGTTGTCGGCACACCAATTGGCAATCTGGAAGATATCACCTTTCGGGCGGTACGAATTTTGCAAACTGTGGATATCATTGCTGCAGAAGACACGCGTCATACTGGGAAACTGCTACAGCATTTTCAAGTTAAAACGCCCCAGGTGAGTTACCACGAACACAATCGTACCAGCCGTATTCCAGAATTATTAGAGCATTTAGTTAATAATAAAGCGATCGCTCTTGTGAGTGATGCTGGGATGCCAGGTATTTCCGATCCTGGATATGAACTGGTGAAAGCCTGTATTGAGGCGGGAATTCCAGTAGTTCCGATTCCTGGCGCTAGTGCAGCAATTACCGCTTTGAGTGCATCTGGACTACCAATAGATCGATTTGTCTTTGAAGGCTTTCTCCCGGCGAAAACTCAACACAGACAAGAACATTTAGAATCTCTGCAAACAGAATCTCGCACATTGATCTTCTATGAATCGCCACACCGTTTGCGAGATACTTTGCAAGACTTAGCAGAGGTTTGGGGAAGCGATCGCCAAATTGTGCTAGGACGGGAGTTAACTAAATTGTATGAGGAATTTTGGCGGGGGACAATTGCTGAAGCGATCGCTTACTACACTCAACGAGAACCCCAAGGTGAATATACATTAGTAGTAGCCGGAATTCCAGCCAGTCAGCCCCAACTGACAGAAGAAGAATTGAAAGCCGAATTGAAACAGTTAATTAGTCAAGGAATATCGCGATCTCAAGCTAGCCGTCAGTTAGCAAAATTTACCTCCCTTCCCCGTCGCCAACTTTATCAACTAGCTCTTTCTATAGTCTTCAGTTCTGAGCCTTAAACAGCTAATATCGCTTTTTTTAAAATTAAAAATCCAGATATGAAAAGTATATACTTCTTTATTCTTTCTTCCCTTTGTGTCTTTCTCTACGAGATACTACGCTTACTGATACAGGCAAGCAAGCTACACGTCGTATCTCATCTAGAAGGCAATTAGCTTCTTTATCTACATCTTGTATGATGTCAAATAAGACTGCTATACAAATACTTGAATGTACAGAATGTTACTAATTTGTATATTCATCCTCAAAGATGACCTGGTGAATATTCAAATGATGTCTAAAGATTTTTGATAATAGTTCTCTAGATAGATCAGAAATTTTGGAGACAAACTTTAATATGAAAGAGTCAAATGCAAACAAAGCAGATTTCCAGTGAAGGAGAAATTCGATGACTAACATTATTGCTTGGTTGGTTTTGGGTTTAATTGCAGGTGCGTTAGCTAAGTTATTTTATCCTGGAACCCAAGGTGGCGGTATTATCTCTACCATTATATTAGGAATCCTTGGAGCCGTATTGGGTGGTTATTTGGGTCAAGTATTGTTAGGAAGTAGTTCGGCAGCGGCTGCATCTGTAGGAGCTTTATCTCTGGGAAGCATTTTATTTGCTGTGATTGGTGCAATGATACTAATTTTCCTTTGGGGTTTACTGACTCGTCGAGCTGTGTAATTACTTCAAATTTAGGTAACAATCTTGGGAATCACTTCTAACTGCAATAAACCGATAAAATGACATTAGAAAAAGAGCGAAGAACCATAGGAGTTTTCGCTGGGTATTCCGATGCACAATTGGTATTAAAGGAACTGAAAGCTTCTAATTTTCCAATGGACAAAGTTTCTGTTATTGCACGGAATACAGAAGAAAAAACTGATATTGCTAGTGTTGAAATTATAGAAAACACTGGCAATACATCCTCAGAAGATGCTGCTGGAGCCGTTGCTAGTGATGCTTTCGGGGGTATTACTGAATTATCAGTCAGTGTAGCCCTCTTAGTAATTCCTGGTATAGGCTCAGTCATCTTAGCCGGATCGGAAGTAACTGCGATCGCTACCACTTTAGCAGGTGGTTTGCCTACTTTGTTCCTAAGTTTAGGAATTTCTGAAAAGCAAGCACAGGGTTATAGCGATCTTGTCTATAAAGGTTACTATTTGGTGATAGTAACTGGTATAGACATAGAAATTCGTCTTGCCAAGAGGATTTTTAATCGCCGTGATATTCAACAATGGGGGGTTTATGAGCCATACTCAACCCCAAATAATCGTTATAGACACGCACTTGGTGTTTTTTATCAGCATCAAGACGCAGAAAGAGCGCTTACTGAACTGAAAACCGCTGGCTTTCCGATGAGTCAAATATCAGTAGTTGCTAAAAACACAAGTGGAATAAGTGATATTATTGAGGCAAATATCAGCAGTTCCCAAGATAACTACACTAATTTAGGAATTTCTGATGATCTAGCCAGAGATTATGAGCATCATCTGACGCTTGGGCATTACTTGTTAGTACTAAAAGGTACTGATATCTATGTAGCAGGTGCAAGAGCTATTTTAGAAAGTAACAAGATTCAACATTTTAGTATCTATAGCCAATCTGAACTTGATGCGGCTAGAAATGATCGCCAGGTTATTACGAACTTCTGATTAAACGTCAAGTTAATATCAAGAGGTTTTACAACACACCATAATTATATTCCTGAAACTTATTATATAGTACAAGAGTATTGCTTGTATTATATAATAAGTTTAATACTTCTATGGGTATAGGTTGGCTTTTGAAACCTTAACTTTTTAGTAGAATGAATACTGCTTGCGATAACTAAGGTTACGGTTGCTGTGTAGAGTAATGTACAATGGCATAGATATTATCATATTCAACTGTAAAAGCCACTATATTTAGCGTTCATACTAAATTGTGTTTTAATAAGTTTAATTTTCACTATCCGGCTGCTTAATTTTACTATCCAGCCGTTTTTTCAAACCCAAAGTTATTTAACCATCACAAGAGTATATTAAATGAGTATTGAATTATTTAATATTCCTCAAGGTTTTTTGAGAAAAAGGTGATGTCAATATTAAACCTAAGCAACAAGAGGGTAGTCTTTAAGTAAAATAGTAGTTTTATAACCAATCCTCCCATATCCGGTTCTAAACCCATTTCCATTTCTACAAGATAAAACCAGTGACCAGAGTTACGATAGCATTGTATTATAGTTCCCAATCCACCGATAAATTCTACATTTTGGCCTTTGCAAAATTTAGGTCTTGCTAGGTTAATTACTGTACTCATAAGAGCCACCATTTTTTATTAAAATCTAATGTTAAATTTCTAATCCAAAAATAAGTGTTTAATTATCCACTGCAAGATTCAATTACAAAATAAGGTAAATGCTCCTTTGGAAAGAAGTTATACTATTTAATGATTTATTTTTAATAAAAGGAGCAAAATATTAGATAAAATATTATTTATATAAATATAATTAAATAATTATTTAAAATAACGTTACATATATAAAAATTCTGAGGATAAAAATGATAGCAGTTAGTGCGCAAACAACTAGCCATATCCCAGATGAAGGAAAGATTCTACATTTATTTTGGATAGCAAAATACAATCATAATAGTCTCCAAAACAGAAATAATTTGAATACCTGCCTGGAATAATGTTGAACCGTTTGAAGATTGGAACCAAGATTGGAGTAAGTTTTGCTTTGAGTTTGGCAACTCTGACCACCATTGGTCTAATCTCCTACCAAAGCACGAATCAGCTAGTTGAAACTTCGCGCAAAGAAAGCCATACTTACCAGGTGTTAAGTCAGCTTGAAGACCTCAACTTGCAACTGACAAATGCTGAAACTGGGCAACGTGGTTACGTTCTGACTGGAGAACAGCGCTATTTAGAACCTTATAATGCAGCCATTCAAGTACTGGATCAAAAAGTTAAGGATCTTCATAATTTAACAACAGATAATCCCAAGCAGCAACAGCAGCTGGATATTTTACAGCCATTAATCACTCAGAAGCTGGACGAACTTAAAGAAACTATCGATTTGCGCCAAAACCTTGGTTTTGAAGCTTCTCAGAAGGTGGTTCTGACAGACCGAGGCAAGCAGCTAATGAGTGAAATCCGTAAAGTTATCCAGACGATGGAATATGAGGAGAATACACTGCTAAAACAGCGCTCTGAGAAGGCACAAGCAGCTGCTCGGCAAACACTCGCCACTATTATTTATAGTATTCCCTTATTTTCTTTGCTCTTAGCTTTGATCGGATTCGCCCTGACCAGACATATCTCAGCACCGCTAAAGCGAGTTTCTGATTTGGCTCAAAAGTTGGCAGATGGGGATTTATCTGTAAGTTTACCAGATAGCGATCGCCAAGATGAAATTGGTGTGTTGACGCGCACCTTTAACCAGATGATCGTTAATCTGCGAAACACAACTCAAAAAAATGACGAGCAAAACTGGCTAAAATCTAACTTAGCTGAATTTACCCAGATGCTCCAAGGGCAGCGAAATCTGGAAATTGTGTCTAGTCTGATCTTGTCGAATTTAGCACCACTGGTTGGAGCATCGCAGGGCGTTTTTTATGTAATGGACTCTATGGACGACCAGCCTGTGCTGAAGTTGTTGAGTGGTTATGCTTACAAAGAGCGGAAAAACCTAGCAAATCAGTTTCGCTTGGGTGAGGGATTGGTGGGACAATCAGCCCTAGAAAAACAAAGAATCCTCCTCACGGAAGTTCCCAATGACTATATCCGTATCAATTCCGGCTTGGGAGAAGCACCACCGCTAAATATTATTGTGTTACCCATACTATTTGAGGGGCAGGTAAATGCTGTAATTGAACTTGCCTCTTTTGGGCCTTTTAGTGAGTTACATCTGACATTTTTAGAGCAATTGAGTGAAAATCTGGGTGTATTTTTAAATAACATCGCCTCACAAGTGCAAACCCAGCAACTACTTGAAGAATCTGTTACTTTAACAGAGGAACTGCAAACCCAGCAAGAAGAACTACAGCAAAGCAATCAACGCCTGGAAGAACAGACACAAGAACTGGAGGAATCACAATTTCTTGTCAAGCAATCTAACGAAGAATTACAACAATTAAATGAGGAGCTAGAAGAAAAGGCAAAATTGTTAGAAGTTCAAAATCGGGAAGTGGCCCGCAAGAACCAGGAAGTTGAGCGAGCGAGGAAGTCTTTTGAAGAAAAAGCTGAACAACTGGCCTTGTCTTCCAAATATAAATCTGAATTTCTGGCGAACATGTCCCACGAGCTGCGGACACCGTTAAATAGCCTATTAATTTTAGCAAGGCTGCTAGCAGATAACTCTCTTAACAACTTGACCGACAAACAAGTAGAATACAGCCGGACTATTTACTCGGCTGGGACTGATTTGCTAGAATTGATCAATGATATTCTAGATTTGGCAAAAATTGAGTCGGGTACTATGTCGCTCGATATTGAGCAAATTGCTCTTGCAGATTTGGAGACATCTCTAGAGCAGACTTTTCGGCAAGTTGCCCACAAGAAAGAACTCAGTTTTACTATTGAACGGGATGAGAAGTTACCACCGACAATTTATAACGACTCCAAACGTCTGCAACAAGTGCTGAAAAATCTCCTAGCTAACGCCTTTAAATTTACACAACAGGGAGGTGTGAAGTTACAAATATTCCAAGTTGATAATTCCATGATTGCTTTTGCTGTCAGCGACACGGGCATAGGTATTCCAGCGGAAAAGCAGAAGATTATTTTCGAGGCATTTCAACAAGCAGATGGTACTACCAGTCGCAAGTACGGCGGAACTGGCTTGGGTTTGTCTATCAGCCGTGAATTAGCTCAACTGTTGGGAGGGAGAATTGAACTACTTAGCCAACCAGGACGGGGAAGCACCTTCACCCTTTACTTGCCCAGACGACAGGAAAAAAATGGTCAAAATATTACTACACCATCCCTTGAGCCAACCACCTCTATCCGCACAGCATCGACCATCAAAGAAGTGTCAATGGTGGAAAACAGACCGACAACCGTGGACATCTCTCCATCAGTAAAAGTACTTCCCAGCTTACCCAACGATATTCCAGATGACCGGGAAATAATTCAACTAGGCGATCGCATTTTGCTAATTATCGAGGATGACGATAAATTCGCCCGCATCTTACTAGATATGGCACGTCAGCAAGGCTTTAAAACCATCGTTGCTTTACAGAGTAAACAAGGTTTAGCACTCGCGCAACAGTTTAAACCGAATGCGATTATGCTAGATATCCACATGCCAGAGATGGATGGTTGGACGGTGCTGGATCGTCTGAAGCATAAACCAGATACCAGACATATACCAGTACACATACTTTCTGTTGATGAAAGACAACAACGGGGATTACATCTGGGAGCGATTACTTATTTACAAAAACCCGTGTCTCCAGAAGCGCTAACTCAGGTATTGACTGAGATTAAAGGCTTTATTGAACGTCAGGTAAAAAATCTCCTGATCGTAGAAGATGACGCAGTACAAGCCCAAAGTATTATCGAACTGATTGGTAATAGTGATGTCCAGAGTACAGCAGTGGGTACGGGGGCAGAAGCCCTCTCGATTTTGCGATCGCATCACTTTGATTGTATGGTACTGGATCTCGGTCTGCCCGATATGAGCGGGTTTGCCCTAATTGAGCAGATAAAACTTGAACCCAGGCTTTTGAAACTGCCGATAATTGTTTACACTGGCAAAGAACTCAGCCGACAAGAAGAAACCCAGCTGCGGGGACTTGCAGAGACAATTATTATTAAAAATGTGCGATCGCCAGAGCGGTTGTTAGACGAAACTGCCCTATTTTTGCATCGGGTGCAAGCAAATTTGCCCACACCAAAGCGGCAAATGCTAGAGCAACTACATCAAACTGACCCGGTACTGGCTAATCGGAAAATTTTGATTGTAGATGATGACCTCCGAAATATTTTTGCCCTGACCAGCTTTTTAGAAAGCTATCAAATGCAAGTGCTGTTTGCCGAAAACGGTAGAGATGGCATAGAGAGGCTGCAAACTAATCCTGAAATTAATATAGTTTTAATGGATATCATGATGCCGGAAATGGATGGTTACGAAACCACCCGCGCCATCCGCCAACTACAACAGTTTCGTTCACTACCAATCATTGCTTTAACTGCCAAAGCTATGCCAGGTGATAAGGAAAAGTGCATCGAAGCAGGAGCCTCTGACTACATCACCAAACCTGTAGATACTGAGCAACTGCTTTCACTACTCCGGGTTTGGCTGTATCGTTAAGGAGTCACGTCGCTTTGCTCCGAATTCAAAATTTAAAACTTGTACTGAGCAGCGTCGAAGTATTCAAAATTCTTGCATTATTGATCCCCATAAATAAATTCAGGGGCTTGTATCTTTACTTTATGTATATATAGGAATCCTATTTGATTTTTGAAAAAACTCAGTACATATCTATTACCTATTTTCGTTATTTTCATTCAACTTTTGCATAAATTCTTGATGTTCAATGGCAGCTAAACCTGCTTGTAACACAGATAACACCGTTGCCATTTCTCCTGACAGCAAAGCAGATATTGCTAACCACAACCCCGGAAACACCTGACTGCGAATAATTCCCTGCTCATCGGTTGGTAGCAAAACATACTCGTCTGCTTGCAGCCTAAACCAATCCAACTGATTATCTAATGTTCGCCAGACAATATACTCCTGTACTCCATTCCGTCGATAGGTGCGTTTTTTATCATGTAAGTCGATGGCTGCACTGCTTGCTGCCACTTCTATCACTAGTTCGGGTGCGCCTTGGATATAATCATCCTCACTAATCAATGCCTGTTTGCCCGGAATGAACAGTACCGCGTCAGGCTGTGGTTCATTATCCGGATCTAAACGCACTGTGGGTTCAATTCCCAGAACAAGGCCAGGCGTTGCCGTTTTATAGTTCCACAACCACCCGATCAGGTTTCCATGTGGTTCCCCATGACTTTTAATTCTCAGTGGCGATGCCATAATATACACAACTCCTTCAACCAGTTCAGCTTTTCTTAGATGCGGCATTGCCTGATAACGACGCTCAAATTCGTAGCGAGATAAGCGATCGCCATTTTCCAGAGGTAAAACTGAAATCATTTTTTTAGGAGTTGCAACCATCCCTTTGTCCTCTTTACCCAAATTGTCCAAACTGAATCAAAGTATTCTAATTTGGCAGTGCTGCATCCATTTTACTACCGCATATCAAAAAGCTCTTGTGCAGCGATTAGAGGTTTCGTCCACAAGGGACGTTAGTGTTGGCGTAATAACTAAAAGCAAAAACCCACACTGCACCCGATCAAGGAGTCAATGTGGGTAATTTATCCCTGTAACGGGAATGCAGTTAGCGGAACATACTACTAACTGAAGTATCTTCATGAATTCGCCAGATAGTTTCTCCCAACAGATTAGCTACTGACAACACTACTAGTTGTGGAAAACGATTGTTTTCTGGTATGGGAATGGTATTGGTGACAATGACTTCCTCAAACAAGCCACTAGACAACCGCTCCATCGCTGGTGGAGAGAACACCGCATGAGTTGCACAAGCGTATACCTGACGTGCTCCTTCTTCACGCAGTAATCGCGCTCCTTCTGCGATCGTTCCCCCAGTGTCGATCATGTCATCCACCAACACTGCCGTTTTGCCTTTAACATCGCCGATGACATTTAATACTTCTGCAACATTATGGGCCTGACGACGTTTGTCAATAATCGCCAGTGGAGCATCACCCAGTTTTTTCGCAAATGCCCTAGCTCGTGCTACACCACCAACGTCGGGAGAAACAACTACCAAGTCGGGCAGTTGTTTGCTGGCTAGATAATCTAGCAATACTGGTGAACCGTAAACATGATCAAAGGGTATATCGAAATAGCCTTGAATCTGAGCCGAGTGTAAATCCATTGCTAGTACGCGATTGGCACCTGCTTCGGTGATCAAGTTAGCAACTAGCTTGGCGGTTATTGACTCTCGTCCTGCTGTTTTGCGATCGGCACGAGCATAGCCATAGTAAGGAATTACTGCCGTTACCTGTCGCGCAGAAGCTCGACGACAGGCGTCAACCATAATCAATAATTCCATCAAATTATCGTTTACAGGTTGACAACATGGCTGGATTAAATAAACATCACAACCCCGAATCGATTCTTGGATTTGAACGTAAAGTTCTCCATCCGCAAATCTTTTGCGAATCATTGGCCCCAAGTCCATGCCCAGATAACGAGCGACTTCTTGAGACAGTTGTAAATTGGCAGAGCCAGAAAACAGCCGCAGGCGATGATTATCGTTCAGTCCTGTTGCAGATGGTTGCACTTTGAAAGTTGCAGAACTGAGCACAGCAGATCCTCTATGTGCATTCATAGCAATATTATCATTAGAGATTTAATAGATTTAAGCAAGAAGTAGCCTAAAAAAACATCTGTAAGTTTTATTGAAGCTTCCATACACGATTTAAACATTTTTGCATAAAATTATTATTCGCTAATTATCTAGTTTTCTTGGCAAACAAGCTATTGATAGCTTAACTGACATCAAGTCCATGCACTAGTACGCCAGGGCGTAAATAGAGCAACCATTTAAAATCCCTAAAAAGAGCATTCCATAATACTTAGGACTTTTGATTTTTGACTTTTGCCTTGCAGTACTAGGTCTATAGTTCAATTTTTTGGTTGAGGTAAATAACCTTAATCGCTTAAACATTATTGGTGTGGTAGGTTCTTCTAATTACCTCATTGATAGCTGACAGTAAAGCATTGACAACTTTAGTAATATTAAAGAGTTTGTCCTCACACAGTATAGCACCTATTGCTAAGTAGTTAGATGTATTTTATTACTCTATAAATTACGGATTGACAAAAACGACAATCATACCTGCCCAGAAGAGGCTAGCAGTGGACAAAATTACTCCACGTACAAGCACGTTTTTAGATAAAGTTTGAATAAATATTAAATAAATATTAAATAAAGATATTTTTTTGGTACTAAAACATTACTCAATAAAAATAATCTCATCTAAGTAAACACATGTAAATATTTTTACTTTTGATTTTGGAATTAAATCTAGAAAAGTTGTTCAATATCAATAACATTGTAAATTTTGAATCTGAACCTGAGCATCCTGTCAAGTATAAGCTACCAATTGCCGCTGAATTAGTTAACATCCGTATTGCTGCAGGGATAAAATTAGTACTGTTGGGTGTGCTGTAATCTTTGGGTGGTTGCGATCGCTCCAGTTGGGTGCAGCGATAACTGCCTCTGCCCTGCGACTCAAACGAATGATAATTTTGGATGTTGGGGCGATCGCTGCTCGAATAAATTTGGTAAATAGCCCAAATTTAGGCTCAAAGAGAAACGCCATCTAGCTCAAATAACAATTGACAAAATTAAGATTTGTAGTACTAAAGAAATCATTCCTAATTGAGATAACACTATTCTTTATAAAGACGCTCGCTACATATTTTATTGTGCTGAAGATTGGCTTATACAAGCACAGTTAGTCAAATTACAATTTTTATTTTCCCCAAGGATTGATTGAAAAACGGAAGAGTGATTTGTATAACCTGGATTCTCAAGTTAATTTTGCATATTTCAAAATCTATAGTTTTTCTAGCAAGAGAAATTGAATGGAAGATTGGAGACTCTTAATTTGTGGAGTAGGAAATAACCTTGCTCTGGTGGAGTGTACTTGTTGAGTATAGTAGAATATTGCCGCAGGTAACTGTCCGTCGCCTCTTGGACTTAATCTTTGTAGGTGACTTTCTCCTCAGTTAGCTACTACACTCAATCAACCGATCATGCAACCACCGATTACAGTTGGCACTGTCTTGCAAAACCGTTACCGCATAATTCAAATTCTCGGACAAGGAGGATTTGGTAGAACCTATCTGGCAGAAGACCAGAGGCGCTTTAACGAACTTTGCGCGATCAAAGAATTGAATTCAACAGCAAGGTCGGCTTTAGATTGGGAGAGGGCACAAGAGCTTTTTCACCGAGAAGCTGCCATTTTATATCAAATCGAACACCCACAAGTGCCGAAATTCCGGGAAAGATTTGAGCAAGACCAACGCTTATTTTTGGTGGAGGACTACGTTGCAGGTCAGACATACCGAACTCTGCTGGCTGAACGTCAAGCTGTTGGTCAAACTTTCACAGAGGTTGAAGTATTGCAGCTGATACAGATGTTGTTGCCTGTTTTAGAGCATATTCACAGTCGAGGGATTATTCACCGAGATATCTCGCCAGAAAATATTATTTTGCGAGATAGTGACGCTAAACCTGTGTTGATTGACTTTGGGGTGGTAAAGGAATTGGCAACGCGTTTACGATCGCCAGACAATCCGTTACCAGAAACTACCGTGGGAAAATTAGGCTACTCTCCCAGCGAACAAATGCAAACAGGGGGAGCTTATCCTAGTAGTGATTTGTATGCATTAGCGGTAAGCGCGATTGTTTTGCTGACTGGTAAAGAACCAAAGGATCTATTTGATCAAAACCAACTAACTTGGAATTGGCAGCGGTGGGTAAAAGTCAATCCGCGATTTGCCCAGGTTTTGAATCGAATGTTGAATCATATACCGAGCGATCGCTATCAAAGTGCTGCTAGTGTATCTCAAGCACTACAACCTTTACAAGAAGTCAGTCTTCCGAATGTAAATGTGTCTAACTTGCAGACAATGGCAGTTGGCCGCCGTCCTGACTTAGTAGCACCAGCAGCTTCACCCAAAAAACCCAATCCAGTGATTCCACCAAGTCCCAGTAGCTCAATTTTGGATAATCCGTTAGCGATCGCGGCAATTGCTATTGCTGTCGTGATCGTAGCAGGATTTGGTTCTTGGGCACTAGTCAGTTCCATCCGCAGTCAGTCAAAAACATCAGATGAGACGCTTCCACAAAATTTCCCTTCACCAGTAATTTCTGGTGGTACTACATTCACACCGACACCGACACCAACACCGACGCCCACACCCACACCTACTAATGATCGCCCTGTTGTATCTACTAAGCGCCTCAAGCTTACAACATCTAACCCAACCACGGTTGAAGGTACTCTCAAAGCAAATCAAATCATCCAGTACAGCTTTTTTGGGCGAGAAGGTGCTAAATTAAACACGTTTATTGACCCAGGAAGCAGCATTCTGCTAACAGTCTTAAGTCCCAATGGACAAGCAATTGAGAATACTGACCAACAAGTCACATTTTATCAAGGCACATTGTTGGTTACTGGTAGATATACTATTGAGTTAACTCTGCTTTCAGGAGTTGCCGAAAGCAATTACAATCTCAATGTTGCATTAGAAAAACCAGTCAAACCAACACCGACAGAAACACCTTTGCCAATTCCCACAGAAACACCTTTGCCAATTCCCACAGAGACACCCTTGCCAATTCCCACGGAGACACCTTTGCCAATTCCCACAGAAACACCCTTGCCAATTCCGAACACTACTGAAGCGCCGACTTTGCCGCCGACTGATGGAACACAACCATTTTCTGGCCAAAGAAATTAATGTTAAACACACTACTGATTACTGGAACTGATACGGAAGCGGGTAAAACTGTTTTAACAACAGCGTTAGCAGCTTATTGGCAAAAATATTACCCGCAGCATCGCTGGGGAATCATGAAACCGATTCAATCGGGGGTTGGCGATCGCGAGTGGTATCAAAAATTATTTGCACTAGAACAATCTTCTGAAGAAATTACACCTTTGTATTTTCAAGCACCTCTTGCTCCTCCTATAGCAGCAGCACGGGAAAATCGCCGAGTAGATTTAGCACTTGTGTGGCAAGCTTTGTTTAAGTTGCGATCGCAGCGTGATTTTGTGCTTATAGAAGCCTTGGGAGGGTTAGGTTCGCCAATAACTGAGGAATTAACGGTAGCTGATTTGGCAGGAGAATGGCGTTTACCAACGGTATTGGTAGTACCAGTGAGATTGGGTGCGATCGCTCAAGCAGTGGCGAATGTAGCATTAGCTAGACAATCGCGCGTCAATCTCAAAGGCATTGTTCTCAACTGCGTACAACCCCGAACTGATGCAGAAATAGCCGACTGGACACCATATCAATTGATTCAATCACTCACTAATACACCAGTTTTAGGCTGCTTACCCTATTTAGATAACCTGACTGATTTAGATAAACTTGCTCAAATAGCATCAGATTTAGATTGGGAAACACTAACACTTGAGAATGATTTAAATTGACATTACCGAAGGAAGGCAGGGGGCAGTGTTTCGACTACGCTCAACAACCAGGCAGGGGGCAGGAGGAAGGAGTAAAACTTTTTATGTCTGATTTTAAGTCCTGCACTTTGTACCTGATCTACTTGAAAACTGCTGGATATTGCACTAACTCAATTACGATACAGCAACATTTTTGAGAATAGTCATTGGCCCTTGGGTTTTGAGAATCTCCATTTCTGCTGCATTTCGCACCAGCAGCGCACCAGCAAATCCTAATGAATTCACAGAGATAGATTGGAAATGCTCCTGCGATCGCGGTACGATTAACATCCATTCTCGTGTCGCTAGCAGATTGTAAGCACCAGATTGCTTTGCATCTAAACCTATAGCGTGACGCAAAGTGTGATAAATTTCCAGTGTTGCTTGGCCCCCTACGAATGGCGATCGCACCCAATTGGAATTTAGTGATGCAAAAGCGTGTACAAAAGGAAGTTTTGCTGAAGTTGCGTTCGAGTTCTGAAATTGTGCTGATGTTAGCAAAGCTTCAATCGGTATTTGCAACCCTGAAGGGACAAGTGGTAGGGGTACTAATTGTAAGTGCTTATGTCGCTGACTAGCACCTGCGGTTTTGCTACTGTTGTAAAATGCAAAACCATCGAAATCAGCCAAACACGCCCACATAGCCGTAAAATCTTCTAGGGTAAGTAAGCTTTCTTGTTCCTCGAAACCACGGGTGATAATTAGCAGATGATAATCTACAACATTGAATTTATTTAAAATACATACATGGGTATCGGAGATATCTGCCACAAATAAATCCTTTTCGTAAGGCAAAAAAGGATTAAACTCTTCACCAGAAGTAGCAGATTGTTTTTCCTGTTTATCCTTGGCTGCTTTTTTGCGATTCAGGTTAGACAAAATCCGTACCAAAAAGCGCACACCATCCTGTTCAACAAATTCAAATTCTGTTGGAATCGACAGTAGGGCACCGCATTGTAAAGCATATTCAGTCCGTTCTTTAACACTTGTCCATAAAGTGCCAGGTTTAAGTAAGATTTTCCCCTGTGCCATTTTTATTCCTTTAGGCATGGTAAAGAGTACGCAGCGATGTACGTCTCTACGAATGACTATATTCCAATACGGTTCAATAAAATACCAAAGCTTTCACAACAATGCAATACCTTTGCAACAAAACTGTCACAAATCATATCTACATTAGTAATACATCTAAATATCGTTCCAGACAGCAATGCAAAACGAATCTCGTGACAGAGAACACCCATCAAATAGCATTTTACATAACACTGCTGATGCCAAATATCATAAACCCTGGAGAAAGGCTGCCGCCTCTCTATCACTGGTGCTGCTGGGATCAGGTATGACATTGGCAGGCGGCTATATGGCTGGACACTCTCAGCAGGTGTCTGAAAATGCATCTAATTTGGCAGTAAGTCGAGTAAATGCTGCTCCTCCATTACCAGCAGGCACAGATCCTAACTTTGTTACTCAGGTGGTGCAAAAGGTAGGGCCTGCTGTAGTGCGAATTGACTCTTCCCGAACTGTAAAAACCCAGATACCAGATGAATTTAACGATCCACTTTTCCAACGCTTTTTTGGTTCTCAAATACCAGAACAACAGGATCGCGTAGAACGGGGTACTGGTTCAGGTTTTATTATTAGTGCTGATGGTCGTATTCTTACCAACGCCCACGTAGTTGATGGTGCTGATACCGTAACAGTAACACTCAAAGATGGGCGTAGCTTTAAAGGTAAAGTGTTAGGAAAAGACGAGTTGACCGATGTTGCTGTTGTGAAGATTCAGGCAGATAATCTCCCGTTAGTAGCCTTGGGTAACTCAGATCAATTACAACCCGGAGAATGGGCGATCGCGATCGGCAACCCCCTTGGATTAGATAATACAGTAACTACCGGAATCATCAGTGCCACTGGACGCAGTAGCAAGCTAATCGGCGCTCCCGATAAGCGAGTAGAGTATATTCAAACTGATGCAGCAATTAATCCTGGTAACTCTGGCGGCCCCCTGCTAAATTCTCGTGGCGAGGTAATTGCCATGAATACAGCCATTATTCAAGGGGCACAAGGATTAGGCTTTGCTATTCCTATCAACACAGCACAACACATTTCCAGTCAACTAATAGCTACAGGTAAAGTAGAACATCCTTATCTGGGAATTCAGATGGTAGGGTTAACACCTGAACTAAAACAAAATATCAACTCAGATCCCAATAGCGGTTTGAGTGTGAATGAAGATAAAGGTGTATTAGTTATAAAAGTTGTACCAAATTCACCAGCTGCTAAAGCCGGGATACGTGCTGGTGATGTAATTCAAAAGCTTGGCAATCAAGCAGTCACAGATGCCAGCAGTGTCCAAAAGGCAGTAGAAAATAGCCAAGTCGGGAGCGATTTACGTATGGAATTACGTCGCAATGGGCAGAATCTTAACATAGCTGTGCAACCTGGTGCTTTCCCCACCCAAGTGCAATAAAAGTTTTGCTAGTCAATTGAGTAAAAGTGAATTTTCTGGCATGGGTATTTTGCCTGTCCTTCTTTTTCAGGTGGCAAAATTGAGTTGCAGTAACCGTATTGCCGATACAAAAAAATCCTAGTTTGTAGTTAGCGATTTACCGCTTCTTCAGATTTATCAGGACTTTAGTCTTGACCCAACGGGAAAGTTAGTCGCTCATGGGGGAAACCCCCAGACGCTCGATGACTCGCTCTAAGCGAAGCCATACCGAATGCTTTACACTGCACTATCGCCCTTGGCGTCTCCCCTTCTCCCAAAGGGAGAGGCTAACGCCAAGGGAGAAGACCGCGCTAACTCACTACAAACTTTAATTTATTTATGCCTAGCAATAAGTTGCAACTGAATTTTAAGCTAGAGCCACAGCTGGTTGCTGCCAGCGTCCCAGCGCCTTACCAATCACTGCTAATTCTTGCATCAAGTTATCGAAACGGTCTGGTGTCAGAGATTGGGGCCCGTCGGATAAAGCTTTGGCAGGATTAGGGTGAACCTCTATCATCAGGGAATCTGTGCCAGCTGCGATCGCAGCCATTGCCATTGAAGGCACAAACTCAGACCAACCGACGCCGTGGCTGGGGTCAATCATAATTGGCAGGTGAGTCAGTTTTCGCAACACTGGCACTACTGATAAATCCAGTGTATTTCGCGTATATTGACGGTCAAAGGTGCGTATTCCTCTTTCACACAAAATTACATTTGGATTGCCAGATGCCAGAATATACTCTGCTGCCATCAACCAATCTTCAATAGTAGCTGCCATTCCCCGCTTCAAGAGAACTGGTTTCGGCTGCGCTCCCACTTTTTTAAGCAAGGAGAAATTCTGCATATTCCTTGCCCCCACCTGAATCACGTCAGCAACTTCGGCAATTTTATCCAGGTCTGAGGCATCCATTACTTCTGTAATAATACCTAGTCCACTAATTTCCCGCGCTCTCGCCAACAAATCCAAAGCACTCTCGCCGTGTCCTTGGAAGGCATAAGGTGAAGTCCGGGGTTTGTATGCCCCTCCGCGCAAAAATGCGGCTCCAGCCACCTTGACGCGCCGCGCCGTCTCCACAATCATTTCTTCATTTTCTACGGAGCAGGGGCCGGCAACAACTACCAAAGGCTGGTGTTCGCCAAATACCACTGCTCCATTGGGAGTATTAACCACCACATCTGAAGCTTCGCCATGGCGGTACTGACGACTAGCTCGTTTATAAGGCTGTTCTACGCGCAACACCTGCTCAATCCAGGGGCTAAGTTCCTGAATTTGTAGTGGATCTAAGTTGGCGGTTTCACCTACTAGACCAATAACTACTTTGTGTTGACCAACAATTTTTTCTGGAGTTAGCCCCCAGCTAGTTAATTCCTCATCAATGCGGTTTATTTCCGCCTCTGGGGAACCACTTTTCATTACTATAATCATCTGAAAGTTCCTGATTAATTAGTTGAGTAAAATTTTCTGTAAATAGGCTAACTTTATTGTTGCCTATTGGCCTAATTACAAATAGTTAAAAAGAAAATTTGTTTACAAAATAACTAGACAAAATGTAGCGCTCAGTCAGTAGTTTTACTGCTAAATAACTAGACATGGGGTATAAAAACGATTATATAATTTTAATTAGCAATGTTGAAGTTATAAAATTTCAACTTCAACATTCACGGGTTCGGCACTTCCTTTAAGTCGGGAAACCCGCCCAACGGAGTGCCTCACTTTTTCATTTACCCAATATCACAGTTACTTAATACCTGAGCGCCGTTCATTATAAGTTTTTTTGCCGAGTTTCGCGCCAAGCTGTCACCATTCGTCCCCAATTGGTGTTGAACTCACCCAAACCCAGCAAACTTCCGACTTTTTCTTCATCCCAAGAGGCAGAGAGAACCCCATAAGTTATCCCTAAAACCCCCAAACCAAATAATCCCATGTTCACCAATAACACGGCGATGGGAGGTAGTCGGATGTCGGAGTAGATAGCAAGCAGATAGCTCACAATCAAGGCGCTAATGCCCAAAGCTGTTGGTACACCAGAGAACCCAGCTACCCGTCGGATCATCCGTTGGCTGACTACTTGGGGAATTGCCATCTCTTGTTTGGTGTAAACCACTTTTTTATCAGCCTGTTTGACAGATTCTTGGGGTTGTGCTGCTGGTTTACTTGGAGTTTTTGCAGGTTTTTGGCGCTTTTTGTTTGGTTCAAAGGGCAAACGACTGCGTTCAGATTGTTCAGCAGACATAAGCAGTAGTCCTATCCACGAATACCGAGACGAGCAATCAAAGCTTGATATTTTTCCCGGCTTTCTTGCGATATATAGGCTAGAAGACGCTTGCGCTGACCGATTAGCTTCAACAGTCCCCGCCGGGAAGAATGGTCTTTTTTATTTGCCTGGAGATGTTCGCTGAGGCGGTTAATGCGCTCAGTTAGCATAGCAACTTGGACATCAGCCGAGCCAGTGTCAGTTTCGTGAACTTGGTAGTTGGAAATTATTTCTTGTTTCCGCAGTTGCGTCAGGGCCATGGTCGATTCGGTTTCTAGTTTTTCTAAAGTGTATGCAGCAGTCTCCTATAATATCACAGCCCTCAAGCTGGATGTGGAATGACCTTTAAAGTAATATTTGTATATTTTAATACTAGTTTTTAAATGCTAATTATCAATACACTTTTCTAATCCCTGATAGGGATTTTAATTGATTGCAATCGTATTGCACCATCGGGCGATCGCACCAAAATAGTAGAAGATAAGTTTCAATCCCTAATAGGGATTTTAGTTGATTGCGATGAATGCTATATTTTTAAAATCAACCGACCTTTAGTTTGAATCCCTAATAGGGATTTTAGTTGATTGCGATCACACGCGTCTGAAAGCCTTGTGTTATCTGGTTTTCAAGGTTCAATAGCGCGAATGCAAAAATCATAACATAAGGAGTGGCAATTGTGCCAACTGTAAATAGCTGAAAGTCAGTCTACATAAGGTGCGCGGATGGTTTCAAGATGTTACAGTCCTCAAATCCTTGCATATACGGCAATTCAGGCATTTTTTTATCGTAAATTCAAGGGTTTAAGACCCCTACATCTATATGTAGCAACAGTTTCAGTCGGGGTTTAAATCCCCCGGATCTGAAGGGGTGACAAAGGAGCTATAAAGCAGACTGGATAAGAGTCATAGCACGTAGACCCTTCTGAAAATAGAGTAGTTTACTGGGCTTTAAGCGCATCAAATCATGAGCTAAATCAGTCCAAAACTCCATTGCATCTACCCATAACTGCCCATACAAACCGACCCAAAAGACACTATGTCTGTGCTGTGATGCCTACGGCGAGCTTTGCTAACGCTGTAATTCCTTGAGACGACCAACATATTTTTGTAGTCCCATTTGACGGGAGTTACGACCAGCTAAAATAGCACAAGTATAAGCAATAGCAATCAATGAAATTAGTGCTATCAGGCGTTGACCATCAGCATAAGTAGATTCCAGATTATAGCCACCAGTCTTGCAATCTTTAAACATTGCTTCAATGCCACTCCGTAACTTAAATGCTTTAATAGCATCTGCAAGACTATCCAGGTTAGTCAGTAAAAACCAGCCAGCAGGCTCAACTTGTCCACGATATTTACGCTTGTAGTATCCGGCTAAATTAAAATGAGCAAAACCTTTCTGCTTAGTCGCTTGAATACTCGTCATGAAGAACGAGATACCAGGAATTAATTCCAAAGATTGTAACCGTTGATATGATTGATTTGCTTGTCGAATATAAGTGCCAAGATTCGCCGCAACACAAAACCAATTCCCTTGTTATGTAACCAATTTGCCAGTTTGATGCTATTAAATTCTCTATCGCCTAGCACCAACATTTGATATCCCTTAAACAACCGCAATAATGGTCGAATTAACTTTTTCTGCTCTCCCAAATTGCTACATCCTCTTTTGGGTAACAATAGCCAGTACACAGGTATTGCTCTTTTTTGTTCAATTAAACTAATTACAAATATATTCTGTGAACGCCATTGTGTTTTATCAATGGCGAATATCAATTGTTTCTCTCTTGTGCCGTGGCTATTTTTTATCCATCGTTTGATGAGGGGAAACCACAGATATTGAATTGACAATTGGGGCAGTAGTAAAAACCTTTGGATGCTGCATCACCAACTTTCAAATCTTATGGGTTGTGGAAATACTGTTGCTAGTTTCTCAATCGTCACAGTTTTATGAAATTGCAATAGCATAATCAAGATTGAGAGTATCTTGTACTGCGCGAGTGTCAGTACATTTTGAAAACAGTTTTGGTAGAATTTAGGTAACATTATCATTTGATAGGTCTTGTTGAGAATACCTGACCTATCTTTTTTTACCCCAAAACGATCACACTCTTCTATTTCCTCCGCTTCAGCCTCTTTGTCACCCCGTCAGCCCCCGGAGTTGCTCCTCTTGGGAAGACCCCAAGACCGCACTCCTCTTCTCTACGAGACGCTACGCGAACGTCTGAAATGTCTTTAATTTTGAATTCTGAATTTTGAATTGTTAATCCCCCCTTCCCCAACACCTACCCATCCGCGCATTTAGCTAAAAAACTAATCCGATTGGAAAGCTGTTTACTATAGATATCCTACTTGATTAGGTCAGCTAACTTTAAGGTGATGCTACGCCTACGCAATTATTACATCCCCATGACTAACCTTATTTGGCAACGTCTTCAAAATCTGTTATTGCACAAGCAAATTCTCTAAAAGCTGTTTTTATCAGCATCTCTTTCGTTCCTCTTTCCAGAGAAGAGTTGCGTATGAGGTCTGTTAATTCTATGAACAACAGAGAAAACATAAAACGATCTTGGCGGTCAACTTGTTTCAAGCAAGACGATATAAACTGATAAAGCTCTGTTTTTCTGGGTTTGGTTTGTTCATCCCATATTTGCAAGCCAAGCCGAAAAGTTCTCAAGCGGATTTCATTGGTGTTGTATGACGCGTCTTTGTAGCGGACTGATACGCGTTGGGGTAGTTCCATGAGTTTTAGCTATACATATTCAATGTAAAGTAATTATTCACTTATATTTTGGCTCAACCGGAAAAATCTGATATTTTGCACCAATGGCAACAGCCGCCAGATGTTAGAAAAGAATGACTGGCATGGAATATAGAGGGTTTTGTAGGGTAGTACAGCCGTTCTACCCTACGCTCATCAATTTAGAGGATACCCCAGAAATGGAGTAGCCCCTGACCAGAAAAAGCTTCAATCAAAATCGCAGATACAAAACCAATCATTGCTAGACGACCATTCCAATTTTCACTCTGAGGAGTGAAGCCAAAACGCACAGCATTAGGATCTTCTGAAATAATAGGCGCAGTATTCTTAAAATCTGACATGAGCATAACTCCAAAGTTCAAGTTTCGTAGCAGTTGTAACTGTCTGTAAAGTAATGTAACAGATGTTTAAAAAAATGCAAGATTGAGTTTGTTAGGACTTACGCACTTTCTAGGAATTATTATCTATCAGACGCTGCGCGATGCTGATGATGACAGCAAATTGCTGCGAGAAGATTAAATTATTAGCTTGAGTATAGATAATGATTTTGACGATTTTTGATGGTTAAAGCGCTTTTCAAATGCATAGACTTTTCTCCTAAAAGGCTACGGTGTACACATAAGTTATCCGATTACCAAAAAGTCCTTCAAGACCTCACCCTGTCCTATCAGACATCTCTCTCTTTAGTAAGGAGAAGGACAGGTTTTGTATAGCAAAACCTTTCTTAAGGTATCTCAGAGGCTATGAGACTAATCGGAAATTGCTTTGACAAAGACTTGTGTGTACACCGTAGTTAAGCTGTTAGGGGAGACAAAGCGTAGCTTTGGCTCTTTAGTGGGTTCTTAAAGTTACGCTGGATAAATCCGTAATCTTCTATTTGGTTCTTCGCCAAAACTATGCGACTTGAGGCGATAATGTTCTACCAACTCATGTTGCATTTTGCGGACTTGGGGAGAACGTGGCAATAACTCGACTGGCTGTCCTTTAGGAATCACAATTTGCTCAACGGCAAGTCTAGCTTCTTCAAGAGCATCCATTTCATCATCGCTACCATTGTGCAAAAACAATTGTAGTTCTCTATCATCGGCCATTTCTGGGTCGTCAATGTTCAGCAACCGCCGCAAACCACGGGTAATCTGGGGAATGGTGCTGGACTTAATCACGTGGATGGGTACATGACGGGCTTTGGCCATTTGGCGCAATTTGGCATGGTTTTTGACGTGCGATCGCAGTGCTAAAATTGCATCTGCACTATCTATATCTTTTGTCAAGACTACGGGCAAAGTTAGTACACTAATTACCTGTTCCAGTTGGTGGCGGCTAACCCCATAAGGGTAAACGTGCAATGGCAAATCTTCACCATTCGGCCCTGGCACTCTTGTAGCAGCATCAAAATCAATGCTCTCAGAATAATTGAAGGATTCATCTAGCAAACGATCAAACTCACTGCGCCCAGTTACCCGTTCTACAGGCAATTGGGGTAGTGCGACCATTTGTCCAGATGAACGCCAGCCATTAGACGGTCGCGCCGGTGGGAAAGAATCCTCCACTGTTCCTAGCTGTCCACCACGACCGTTGACAACAGCTAACTGACGTGTAACCGCAATTTTGCCGTGGTCATCAACGGTTCTAGTTTGTGGAGTAGGTTGACGCCCCCGCAACAGATTATCTACGGTGTCAGCAACACTTTCGTGTACTGTCCAGCGTTGGCGTTCCAACATTTCCACCGCAATTTCAAAAGTAGGTGGGGCTTTCCGCTCCAAAACAGTCTTTTGAGAGCCTCGCCGTCTGGCTTCATCGTCTCCCAACGTCACAGCTTGGATACCCCCAACTAAATCAGCCAGGGTGGGGTTTTTAATCAGGTTTTCGATCTGATTCCCGTGGGCAGTACCTACCAACTGTACACCCCGTTCCGCAATGGTACGAGCCGCTAAAGCTTCCAGTTCCGTGCCAATTTCATCAATCACAATGACCTCTGGCATGTGGTTTTCCACTGCCTCAATCATCACCTGATGCTGTTCATTTGGATGAGCCACTTGCATCCGCCGGGCGCGACCAATGGCGGGGTGAGCAACATCACCATCCCCAGCGATTTCGTTGGAGGTGTCAATAATCACCACTCGCTTATGCAGATCGTCAGCTAAAACACGGGCTATTTCCCGTAAGGCGGTGGTTTTGCCCACGCCTGGACGCCCCAGCATGAGAATCGATTTACCAGTTTCTACCAAATCGCGGATCATGCCAATGGTTCCGAATACCGCCCGACCAACGCGACAGGTCAAGCCAATAATCTTACCAGTACGGTTGCGGATGGCGCTGATCCGATGCAAAGTTTGCTCAATTCCTGCCCGATTATCTCCGCCAAAGATTCCGACTCGTTGAATGCAATCATCTATTTGTTCTTGAGTAACAGGTACTTCGCTCAAATACTCAGCTTGATTAGGAAAGCGAGCCTCTGGGCGACGACCCAAATCCAAGACCACTTCTACTAAACTATCTCGTTTGGGATGACTCTCTAGTACTTGTTGCAGGTCTTGGGGCAAAATGTCTAATAACTTTTGGAGATCGTCTGTAATCGTCATGCGTTCTATGGTGACGTTTTTAGAGATAGCGAGGACATTTGCGTGCAGGAGAACCCGCCCTGGGTATTTTTCCGAACGAGCAATTAACGCTCCTGCTGTGACTTGATCTGGGAAACGAGAGAATGAGCAAGTTTTACAGCTTGCCAAAGCAATACTTCATCTTCTTCTAGGCGAACAGTCGCCTTTACATTGGTGTTACTTACCTCCTTATTCTCTAATTGTTCGAGAATTGGTGACAGCAGTACACGGGCATAGCTACCGTAAGCGACCCCGGCAATGTGGGAGGGCTGAGTGCTGTTAGCTGAAGCGGGGCGTTTAGCCCGTGCTGTTAGCGGATAGCTAGGGTTTAGCCCGTACTGAGTAATATAGTCTTTCTCAGCACTCATAACTCGGAACTCAGCACTGTTTAACAGTCCCATTGCCTTTAACTTAGCAACGGTATAACTATTAGTGCCGCCTGATAACTGCACATATCCCGGTAACTTAGCTGCCAAAACTTTTTGCCCTAATTTCACCGCGGCTATTGTGGTGCCATCGCCAATATCACCACTCATGGGACGACCGTCAGTTTGCCAAATTAAAGCACCCTTGAGTGGGGCAATTAGGTCATACAGCGCTCTCAAGTAGTCAATCATCCCTTCACCATCAGGACAGCTGATGGCTAGTAACTTTAGTTGATCGGCCCACGGTGAAATTGCTTGCCATAATCGTTCAAATTCTGCCAACCGCCCAACTTTTGTATGGATTTCTACGGCATCTACTCCCGTTGACATTACCAATGGCGCGATCGCTCCCGGCGTTGTCACGTATGAAGCTGTATAAATTATACTATAAGGGCAAATTGGTATGCAACGACCGCAGCCATAACACTTTTCAGATACTACTCCTGAAAAGTCCTCTTTGATACTGTCAAACACGATCGCTTGTGCCGGACAAATCCTTTCACAGGGTCTAGGACAGTCTGTAGGACACTCATGAGGATTAAATTCTGCTTTGCGAAAATGGGGATCTTCTCCATCGTTTAGGCTGACCATCAAAAAGGGTAAATTGCCTTTGTAGTCAAAGCCTCGCTTTTGGGCATCCCTAGCCAGAGATTTGGCTGCTTGTAGCCCTGATTGCGCTGCTGCAATTACTGCTGGATCAGCTGCAACATCTATACAGTCAGCGCCCGCCAAAGTATAGGCTAACGTTAAACTTCTGACTGCCGGCAAATGCTGGAAACTGGCTCCGCAGATCAGCTTGAACCAGTCACCTTGTTTGAGAGATTGTAAAGGTACGAACAGATCAGTCACTATTCTATTATGCGTTTATGCGACTAAAAATAGTAGTCTGCGATCGAGAAAAAGTCCGAATTTGTTGATTTAGAGTTTATTGAATTGGAGATTGCGGATGGGCATGGGGCATTGGTCATAGGTAAGAGACAAAGAAGACAAAGGAGAGCATAAAGACAAAGAATAAAGAAACTTGTTGAATAATTCTCCCTTGTCCCCCTGCTCCCCGCTCGCTCATTTCCCCACTCCCACCGCTGTCTTAGGAGGCCGACAACATGACAACTGTATTTTTTGTAGAAGATTCTGCTGAAGATAGAGCTTTGTATCGACGCTTTCTAGAGCGGGATGATCGCTACACATACAATATTGACGAATTTGAGTCTGGAAATAAGGCGCTACAAGCTTGTCAAGGGAAAATACCAGATGTGATTTTGTTGGACTATCAATTACCAGATTTAGACGGGTTGGAATTTCTCACTAAGCTACAGAGGCAAACTTCTAACAGATCAATTTCAGTAATTATGCTGACTAGACAGGGAGATGAAACGATCGCAGTCCAAGCGATCAAAAGTGGGGCGTATGATTATCTAGTCAAGGGAAAACTGACCCGTGAAAATTTATGCGGAACGATTATGGGCCGATCAAGCATAAGCAGCTAATGCAGCAGCTAGAACAGCAGCAGGAACAACAACGTCTAATAGGAGCGATCGCTCTTGATATTCGCCAATCCTTGAAGCTTCAATATATCCTCGCCACGAGTGTCAAAAAAGTCTGCCAGTTATTTCAGGCTGATCACGTATTTGTGTATCAATTTACGCATCAGATGCCGGGTAGTATCGTAGCGGAGTCGGTATTACCCCAATGGACACCAATTTTGGGACTGGAGATTGAAGCTACCTGTTTTCAGGAAAATTACGGGGGAGAATACCGCCAAGGAAAAATCTGGGCAGCGACGAACATCTATGAAGCGGGTTTAAGTGATAGCCATATTCAACTTTTGGAACAGTTTCAGGTGAAGGCGAATTTAGTTGTCCCCATTTTGTTAGAAAATAAAGAGACTCAAGCAGTTGAACTTTGGGGGCTATTTATCGTGCATCAATGTTCTGCCCCGCGACAATGGCAGACATTTGAGGTGGAATTGCTCAAGCAACTGACGGTGCAACTAGCGATCGCTATCCAACAAGCCCAACTTTACGACAATCTCGAAACCCTCAACACGGAGTTAGAAGCCAAAGTAGAAGAACGCACTGCCAAATTGCACCAAAGCGATCGCCGATTCCGGGCTATCTTTAATAACACTTTCCAATTCACAGGACTGCTAACACCATCTGGCATTTTACTGGAGGCGAACCAGACGGTGCTAAGTTTTAGCGGACTGAAACTGGAAGATGTCATCAATCGCCCTTTTTGGGAAGCACACTGGTGGACGATTTCACCACAAACTCAAGCAGAATTAAAACAAGCGATCGCTCGTGCAGCCAAAGGGGAGTTTATCCGTTATGAAGTTGATGTTCTCGGTGCAAATAACCGAGTAGCAACAATTGATTTTTCACTCCGTCCGCTTTTAGACGAGACGGGTCAAGTTGTTTTGTTGATTCCAGAAGGGCGAAATATCACCGAACTCAAACAGGCTGAAGAAAAACTCCGACAAAGTGAAGCACTGCTAGCCACAACTCAACAAATCACCCATGTAGGCAGTTGGGAATTGAATTTAGAAACGAAAAAGCGCTACTGGTCAATGGAAACCTTTCGTATCTTTGGTCTAAATCCCACTCAAGGCGAACCCAACCAAACAGAATTTCTCCAAATAATTCACCCAGATGATCGCGCCTGGATGGAGGCTCAACTGGAACAGGCGATTACCCAAATAACCCCTTTCAACGTTGAGTATCGAATTATCCGACCTGATGGTTCGGTGCGCTACATTGAGTCGAAAGCAGAGATAGCTTATGACGCTCAAGGGCAGCCAGTTAAGCTGTTGGGAGCAGTTCTAGATATTACACAACGAAAACAAACCGAGTTAGAAATTATTCGTAGTCGTGACTTGCTAGAAGCTGTTTATAATGAATCTGCTGATGCACTCTTTCTGGTAGATGTCGAAACATTACTGATCGCTGACTGTAACGATCAAGCAGTGAAACTATTTGCAGCCTCTAGTAAAGCTGAACTGATTAATATTGAAGGTAATACTCTGCAAAAACAACCCTTCACTTCCGATGAAATCGCCACCTTTGTAGAAGAAATTAACCAACAAGGGTTTTGGAGTCGAGAAATTGAATACATTACTAAGCAGGGTAAACCCTTTTGGGGAAATATCGCCGCCAAACAAATCACAGTCGCTGGTACTGTGATGCAACTGGTACGAATCACAGATATTACTGCACGGAAGTATGGTGAAGAAGAGCGCAAACGATCAGAAATTGCTCTGCGAGAAAGTGAGGAACGACTACAATTAGCCCTTGAGGCTTCTGGAGATGCTTTGTGGGACTGGAATATTTTGACTAGACAGGTTTATTACAGCCCTCGCTATTTGGAAATGGTTGGATACCGCTTTGATGAACTGCCACAGAATTTTAGTACCTGGGAGCAATTAGTTCATCCAGACGATCTACCTTGGGTGGAGAAAATCTTGGCAGATCACCTCAAGGATAGTTCAATACAGTACAAATTTGACTATCGACTCCGAACTAAGTCGGGCGAATGCAAATGGATTGCCAATTACGGTAAGGTTGTGATGCGAGATGCAGATGGTAATCCTCTGCGAATGACTGGTACTCATCGGGATATCAGCGATCGACAAGCCGCGCTACGCGAACGCAAACAAACTGAAGCAGCCTTAGCCAAAAGTGAAGAACAACTGAGACTAACGTTGGAATTTAACCACATCGGTCTTTGGGATTGGAATGTTCTAACAGGCGAAGTTATCTGGAATGACAACCATTATCGTTTGTTAGGTTTAGAGCCAGAAATATCAGCAGCCAGCTATCAACTATGGCGCGATCGCGTGCATCCAGAGGATGTTGACCGAATTGAACAGGCTGTATCAAATGCACTGGCACAATATATTAATTTTCAAGGTGAATATCGAGTGATTTTTCCCGATGGTAGGGTTCACTGGCTCACGGGGAAAGGACGTGGCGTTTACAACGAAGCAGGCAAGGCTGTACGGATGTTAGGGGTAATTATTGATGTAAGTGAGCAGAAGCAAGTAGAAGCAGCCTTGCAAGAAAGTGAAGCTAGGTTCCAGGCATTTATGAACAACAGCCCAGTGCTAGCTTGGATCACTGATACAGATGGGCGTGTATTTTACTTAAATCAAACATACCTGCAGACATTTAAATTACTACCCAAACAGGTGATTGGGCAATCTATTTCTGACCTCTACCCAGATGAAATTGCTCGGCAGAATTTCGATCATATTCAGACAATCACACAGACAAATCAGGTAATTGAGGTAATTGAAGTTGCTCCCCGACCAGATGGTATCCCTGGTGAGTTCTTGGTATACAAATTCCCGATTCTCGGATTGTCTGCACAAAAGCTAGTGGGTAGGGTAGCAATCGACATCACAGAACGCAAGATTCTAGAGCGAGAACTAGCTCACAAGCAAAAATTATTGGATACCTTTATCAATAATGCACCTGTTGGTATAACGATTATGGATCGGGAACTACGTTATTCATTCATTAATGAAGCATTAGCAGAAATTAATGGCATTCCCGCAGCGGCACATATTGGCAAGACACCGTGGGAGATTGTCCCTGATATAGCACCAAAGCAAGAGCAACTCTTTCAACATGTCTTAACAACGGGTGAACCGATTTTAGATTTGGAAATCAGTGGAGAAACCCCAAAATTTCCAGGTGTAATCAGGACTTGGCTAGCTTCCTATTTTCCAATTCAGTCTGAAGCCGATGAACCGATTAGCATAGGCATTGTCGTAGTTGAAATCAGCGATCGCAAACGCGCTGAACAAATGTTAGAGTTGCAAGCAGTCATTACCCGCAACATGGCAGAAGGAATTTGCCTAATTCGTGCTATAGATGGCGTGTTTGTCTATGCCAATCCTAAATTTGAGCAAATGTTTGGCTATGACCCTGATGAATTAATCGGTCAGCATGTATCGATTGTCAACTACGGTAATGAAAATAATACACTTGAAGATGTTAATCAGGTGATTAGAACTGCTGTTTTAGAACATAGTGAAGTAACCTATGAAGTCCATAATCTTAAAAAAGATGGCACTCCATTCTGGTGCAGCGCTACCGCTTCCGTTTTTGAACATCCTGAGTATGGAAGCGTCCTTGTGGCTATCCAGCAAGATATCACTGAGCAAAAGCAAGCGGAGGAAAAAATCAAAGCCTCTCTAAAAGAAAAAGAGGTGTTACTCAAAGAAATTCATCATCGTGTTAAGAACAATTTAGGAATTGTCAGCAGTCTGCTGCAAATGCAATGCAGACGAACACAAGATCCTGTGGTGACAGCTATTTTGCGCGATAGCCAAAACCGCATTGCTTCCATTGCCTTAGTTCATGAAAAACTATACCGTTCTGAAGACCTTGCTGAGATTGATTTCGCTCAATACATTCCAGATTTAACAACTCATTTATTTGATTCCTATAATGTCAGTTCCAGTCAGATTCAACTAAATATTCAAGTTGATAATGCTAGCCTTGACATCGAAACCGCTATTCCTTGTGGCTTGATTATCAACGAACTGGTTTCCAATGCTTTTAAATACGCCTTTATTGGTAATCTTGGAGGAAAAATTGAGGTTAAGTTTTATCAAGAATCCGCATCTACTTTGACACTTATTATTAGAGATAATGGTGTTGGCTTACCAGAAAACTTTGATAGTAAGAAAACTAAAACGCTGGGCATAACCCTTGTCCAGGGTTTAGTCAAGCAGCTAAGGGGAAAACTTGAAATTGACTCTCAACAGGGTACAGAGTTCAAAATTACTTTTACAAACAGTCGGGCATGACATGATGAAAATAATTGGCATATCATCAAACACGCAGACAAAAGAGACAGTTCGAGTCCTTGTTGTTGAAGATGAATATATACTTGCTATCAACTTACAAGAAAGTTTAAAGTCTTTAGGATATGTTGTTTTAGATATTGCCGATTCTGCCGAAGGGGCAATTGCAAAAGCAACTGAATTACGCCCAAACTTGATTTTAATGGATATCAGGTTACGAGGTGAAATGGACGGCATCCAAGCAGCAGAGCAAATTTGGCATCATTTGCAAATTCCGATCATCTACGTCACAGGCCACTCCGATCAAAGTACTGTTGAGCGAGCAACACTGACATCCCCCTTTGGATACATTCTCAAACCTATTAAGGAGCAAGAACTTTACGTTACAATTCAAACAGCACTCAATCGCCACGATCGCGAGCAATTTTTGAGTTCTGTGCTTCGGGAAATGGGTGATGGGGTAATTGTAGTCGATACTGAATTAAATATTAAATACATCAATCAGGTAGCTGAAGCTCTGACAGGGTGGCAATGGAATGAAGTTAAAGACAAGATGTTAACTGAAGTTATCAAAATCATTGATCAACAAACTCAGTTGCCGATAGAAAATCCAATTATTGCAGCCCTCCAACAAGAAACTACTATATATTTGGGCAGTGGCATCCTACTGGTTGCTAAAGACGGGATAACTATACCAATAGCTGATAGTGCTACTCCCGTGAGAAATAACAGTGGTGTAATTACAGGAGCCGTATTTGTTTTCCGGGATGACACGCAACGACGGTTAACTGAAGAACGTAATCTCGCAGCTGAACGTGCCCAACAACTAGAAATTAGTGTGGCAGAACTTCAACGCTTGAACCAATTAAAAGAGGATTTTCTGGCAACCACTTCTCATGAAATGCGAACGCCCTTGTCAAACATCAAAATGGCAATCTCTGTGCTAGAAAATATTCTCGATCGGCAGGGGATCTTAAATTCAAACGCACTTTCTCCATCTGAATCTGTAGGCCGCTACTTAACTATTTTGCGTGATCAGTGCGAACAAGAACTAGAGTTGGTTGACAATTTACTGCATTTACGAATGATTGATGCAGATGTCTATCCATTGGAATTAACTTCAATTAAGCTCCAAAAGTGGCTGCCTCAGATTGCTGAGTCTTTTCAAGAACGCGCTCAAGCTAGGCAACAATCTTTTCAAGTTAGTGTTTTTCCAGATTTACCACCTTTAGTTTCAGACTTGGCTAGTCTAACTGAAATTGTCTCAGAGTTACTCAACAATGCTTGTAAATACACTCCGCCTGATGGACAGATTGTATTAAATACTCAAGTAATTGACATCATAAAAAGTCTGACAAATGAAGATGCTAAATCTGATGTATTACATAATTTTCAAGTTCCTTATTTTCAAATCACAATTAGTAATTCTGGGGTGATAATTCCGAAAAAAGAACAATCTCGAGTTTTCGAGCCATTTTACCGGATTCCTGAAAGCGATCGCTGGCAACAGAGCGGCACAGGATTAGGTTTAACATTGGTTAAGAAGTTAGTAGAATATCTCCAAGGCACGATTGAAGTTACCAGTTCTCAGGGCTGGACAACGTTTACAGTTCAGCTGCCTTTAAGTCTGTGATGGTATTTGTCATTTGTCCTTTGTGATTAGGCCTTGGTTATTATATTCTTCTCCTCCTGTGTCCCTCATTCACTGAAAGAGTTCAAACTACGTCAAAATCTAAATAAACGCGATCGCATCTTATTAACAATGCAGATTACCCAAAGTCTCCATACAGCGATTCTTGTGACTGATTTAGAATGCTCTGAACATTTTTATGGGAAAGTATTGGGATTATCCAAAATAGATCGTTCCCTAAACTACCCTGGTACATGGTATCAAGTCGGCGACTATCAAATTCACCTGATAGTTGCAACCACTGTCCCCACGGAAAACCCGAACAACAAATGGGGACGTAATCCCCATGTCGCCTTCACAGTAGCTGACTTAGACGCCGCCAAACAGGAATTCCTCAAGCAGAATTATCCCATTCAAGCTAGCGCCTCCGGTCGCGCTGCCCTCTTTACTCAAGATCCTGATGGGAATATTATTGAGTTAAGTCAGCAGTGAGCCGGAGTGGGGAGCAAGGGAGCAGGCTACAGTGTACACACAAGTATGACCAGCATAGGTTTCAACTCTTCTAGTAGTTTCGTAGTAGCGCGTATTGGCTAAAATAGTGCATTAGGTGTAGGTTGGGTTTCCTTACGTCAACCCAACCTACAATTTTTTTGCAACATTTGAGTAATGACACGCCAGTAGAGTGCGTTATGTCCACGCCAAAATAACAAATGAGTTCGCCGAAATAACAAATGAGTTCACCAAAATAACAAATGTGTAGGCGTAGCCAGCCGTAGGCATCGCCATGATTGCAACAATTTAGCTTTGTCACGCCAGCGTAGCGCACCGCAAATTTTTGATAGATAAAGTTTTTCCGACTTGTGTATACACCGTAGGGGGGAGCAGGGGAGCAGAGGAGAATTAGCAGTAAGTCTTTCCCTTGTGCCAAATGCCCAATGCCCAATGCCCAATACCCCGTCCCTCTTCTATTCTGGTAATTTATATTGCCTAACAATACGTTTGGCAAACTCTGGAACGTGCGCTTCTAATTTCTCTGGATGATTGCGTTTCACATACAAATAATTCCGAGTAAAGTGAGAATCAATGGAAAATCGCGCATATTCTAGACCTTTGGGGCCGATTTTTTCGATTACCACACCCATCAGTTTTGCTGCCCACATCGGCAGGGTAACGCCTTTATCGTAAGCGGGAATACTTTGTTGTACAGCTTCTTTCCGGTTGCCTTTAGACGTTACTGGTTGGGTGTCTAACTGGTCTTTGACTAAATCCAGCATTTCCTTACCAGTGTCATTTCTAACTACAATCCATTGCCAACCGAAGGGTGCGCCCATGTAGCCAACAACTAAGTCGGCTAGGGAGTTGACGTAATCAAAGCAACTCATGCAAGATGGGGCAAAGACATCTTTGAGCTGGTTGGTCTTCAAGCCAAAGAAAGGCACAGTTTCTGATGAGCCATCTTCATGTTTGAAATGAACCCGGAAGTCTTGCATGAATTCGTAATGCACAACTGTATCAGGCGAACGGCTGGTGGTTTCTAAGAATTTTTGCAGTCCAGCGCGGTTAACGTTATCTACGCAAGGCGTACCCAAAACATACAGCTTTTCTAAACCAAGTTGTTTTTCTACGGCTCGTAATGCCTGGATTTGGCAACCAACACCAATTACTAACAGCCGCTTCATCCCCGATTTTTCCACCTGTTCTAATACGGAAAGGTTCGGAGAAAGTGTTGGTTTATTTACCCGCGCTGCTAGTATTTCTTCTGGGGTACGAGCGATGACGGGCATGGGTTGAAAGCGGTCTTCTTTGGTGTTTTGCACGCAGACTACACCTTCAACTAAGCCGTGATTAAGCATTTCAATAGCAATGCTGCTAACAATACCCGTCCATTGTGCGCCTTCGATCGCTTGCTGTTTCTTCGCAGCTATCATGTCTTGGTGAACACCAAAGTAGAGTTCATCGGGGTTTTCGAGATGGCGCGATCGCGTGTGTGTTTCTGCTTCAAGTTCGCCTATTTGCTGATTAATAAAAGCGCAGGCTTCCTTGACATAGTGAATATAGTATGTATCGCATAGTCCGCACTCGCTACAGAGTTCTTTCGCAGGGCGGCGGCTGGTAGGTTTTAAGGCTCTGGCTTTTTTGTGAGGAGAAACTGAGGTCATATAAACTTTTTGTTTTATCCAGGAATCGCTTTTATTACAATACCTTCACTCGCTATGAACTTGACGATAGAGATTGAACAAGACATTGTAATGTTTTTAAACGCAGAGGGACGCAAAGTAAACGCAAAGTTTTGCCTAATTTATTTCGCTACGAATTAATTAAATATTGTACTGAGGCTTTGATGAAGAACTATAGAAATACAATCGCACTCAGCGATGAGTAGGAGAAATCAAATTCGATTTTTGATACATAGATAAAAGCAGACATTCCCAAACTAGCCGTGGTTGAGCGTAAGAAAGCAAGTGTTTTCGAGATTGTTCTAGCTGGTTAATGATACTAGGTTGATGCCACTGCTGCCAGTAGAATTGCTGAAGATAATCAATTAACCACAGTTGTGCTTCTGTATCTAAATCCTTATCAATTGTCTTGGCTAACTCTAAGGCGTTACGGTAAGATTTAGGCGCTTTTTTCAAGTCTTCGAGTAACTTACCAGGAATAGCTTGTAATTGTTCATAAGATGCGATCGCACTTCCAGCACTACCAGCTGCTATGCTCAATACTGCCTGATTTTGCAAAATTTCCTGATGACCTGTTTGTGTGAGTACAACAGCCAAAGACTGTACATCTAAGCGATAAAAAGGAATGCGTTGACAGCGTGATACCAAAGTCGGCAACACAGATTCAGGTGTCGGTGCAATTAAAATTAATGTTGCCTGTCCTGGTTCTTCCAAGGTTTTAAGTAAAGCATTTGCTGCGGCTTCTGCCATTGTTTGGGCTTCTTCTAGCACTACCACATTTCTGGGCGCTTCCAAGGGCGGACGACCTAAAAACTCGGTAATTTCCCGAATTTGCTCTAGTCGAATTACAGGTGGTGCTTTACGCTTGAGTCCTTTTTCGGCTGCTTCTGCTGGTGTTAATCGTTGTCCCTGGTATTGGTATGTTGGTTGCACCCACAATAAAGCTGGATGGTTGCCTTGACGCAAACGGTTTTTTAAAGATGCAGTAACTTCCATCCCACTAGAAAATAGCAATTCCACAAAACATCTGGCTGCTAAACTCCTGCCTACACCATCTGGCCCCACAAATAAGTAGGCTGGAGGAACCCGGTTTTGTCTGACAGCTTGAGTAAGTAATTCTATAGCTTGCTGTTGTCTGATAACTGGTGCAAATGGATCGTTAGTCATTAATTACTTAGTTAGGAGTTAGGAGTTAAGAATTAAGAGTTATTATTTTTTCTTTGCTTGCTTATATAGTTTTAGCTAATTAATATTTTAGTAAGTTTTTGTGAATCAAAGCAACCATTTTCAAACAAGTTTTGATAGTTTCGATAAGATTAATACATAAAGGATAAAGAGCATAGGGCTTAAAGTCTTAAATTATCGCCTGCTAACTATCTGCAAGCTTCAACAGAGATTTTAAGCTAAGTTTTTTGCGGTTACTCTAAATTAAATCAATGAACTGTTAAATATCCTTCAGGGCATCTAAATGTTAGCGAGGTTGTTGGCAAAAATTGCCGCAGCTAAATATCAGAATATTCGGTGATGGTGCAATTATTACTATCAGCGATAAAAATATTTGCACCTTCTCTCGAATGCTTTATCTAGCAATTTTCATTGAATGAAAACTGCTAGGTGAAGAGGTCCTGAGTATTTTGGCATTTCTACCAGTAAAAATAGCAATAAAAGACCATAACACCGAAATCAAGATTGCCAAAAAAGACTGATATGGAAATCTTCGATTATCTGATACTGGGAGCCGGACTAGGCAGACTTTCGGCAGCAGCCTGTTTAACTCGACAAGGCTATCGGGTAGCAGTTCTAGAACAACATTATTTACCTGGTGGATGTTGTCACACCTTTGATTACGGGGAATATAGTTTTTGTGCTGACGTACATTATATTTCTCAATGTGGTTCTGGTCAGACTATAGGTCAATTTCTCGAGTATCTTAATCAAGATGTACCCTTTAATAGCCTCGAGCCTGACTGCATCGATCGAGTTATCACACCATAGGCAGATTTCAAAATTCCTTTGGGATGGGAAAATTTGCGATCGCGTTTACTCTCCACATTTCCAGAAGAAGCTAATGCTATCAACCGTTACTGCAATGAAATTCAGTAACTCTACCAAGAAATTCGCAGCCTAGTACAGGAAGTACACTGGTTTGATCGGAAGTTGTCTGACTGGTTAAAATTACCAAAATATTTGAATTTATTTTTGAAGCGCAATTGGACTCTACAAGATTTGTATAACCATATCAGGTTATCACCTAAACTACAAGCATTGTTGGCAGGACAAAGTGGGGACTATGCACTACCACCCGAAGAAATTGCGCTACTCACGCACACTTCTCTAACTTGGGACTACTCAGAAGGTGCTTATTATCCCAAACATCACTTCAAACACTTTGTTAACACCATTACAAACGTCATTACCACAGGTGGAGGTGTAATCAAATACTCAACTCCGGTAAGCTATATTCAAGTTAGCAACCACAATGTCCATAGTGTTATTGCCGATGGTATAAGCTATTGTGCCAACAAAGCTTATATCAGCGACCTCGACCCCAAATTAACAGTGGAGTTGATGCATGATTCTGAAGCTTTGAGTCACAAAGAGCATCAATGTCTAACCAGTTACGAATACTCAGCCAGTGCTTTCAATATCTACTTGGGTTTAGATAGCCGTTTCGATCCTCAACGTTACGGCATCGGTAATTGGAATATTTGGTATTATCCCACAGGCGACCTGAATAGAGAATATCAACAACAATTGGCAGGTGACTTAAATCATCTGTGGATTTTCCTCTCTTGTCCAACGATGAAATCTAGCGAACCAGGTATGGGGCCAAAAGGACATCACGTTTTAGAGATTGCGACTGTCTGTTCTTATAAACCATTTGAAAATCTGCACAAAACTAATCCAAAAGCCTATAAAGCCAAAAAGCGAGAAGTTTATCAGCAGATGATGACAAGTGTACGAGATTTGATTCCAGATGTGGACAACTACACCCGGATGAAGGTTTACGGCACACCTACCACCAGCGAATTTTATCTAGGACAGCCGCAGGGTAATATTTACGGTGCAAAATTAATTCCCAAACAGGTTGGTTTAAATCGTCTGAGATATACGACAGAGTTATCTAACCTGTTTTTCGTCAGAGCAAGTGCCGGATATCCGAGTGTACCAGGTGTGATTGGGAATGGGATGGATGTTGTAGAACTGCTGACAGGACAATCGGTATGGCATAAAGCTGAAATACCTCAGCCTTTGGTAGCAGTTGGTTGATGAGTGCTGAAGTGCTGAGTACGATTCTTACTTTTGTACTCAGCACTGTTTGGGTGAATTAGCAATCAAACCTTAGACGTGAGAAATCTGGATATCTCTGCATGTGCCAACACAGCACCAGGTTCGCGCTGGAGAGCGTTGTAATACTTTCTCTCGAAGGTATTGCCCGTCTCTAACGGTACAATCAGCGTACGGACATCAGCAATCAATTTTTGGAAATCGTCCAGCAATATCGGTTCATCTGCTTGGAGCATTTCATCAACTTGCACAACCATCTCAGAAATGCGATGTAGCCAAGCAAATTGTTCATGAGCGATGACTAGCTGAAGAAGTTCTCCACTTGATACTCGTCCACTAATCTGTTCGTAGGCAATGCGTTCTGTCTCCAGCAACATCTTGTGAAGGTAGAGTAATTTGTTTCGTAAATCACGCAGATATTGATGCTGACGTATTCTTTGTGTAAGTGTGTTAGAAGTCAATGTTAATTATCCTTTCGTTACAATAGTCTTCAATGGCTTAAATAATTTCTAAGCATTGAGAATTGGGCATTGGAATTGGGTGACAGGAGATAGGTAACAGGTGATAGGGAATAATCTGTACCCTGTGTAACCTATTCCCTTCTTCTTCCCTACTCAGCACTGGCTCAACCCTAGCTATCCACTAACAGCACTTCTGAAGGGAGTTGGTAACTCTTCCCCATGCCCTTGTGAATGGAGTTTTTTATGTATTTGGTTTCCTTGCTAAGAAGCATTATAATGAGCATATCTTTTTATAACCGTTATATCTTATATTTGATTAATCATATACTAGCATAAAATTATAAGAAGTACATAGTGTAGAACTGAGCGAGAAAATATCAATTATGGGAAAACCATCTTCATGTCGCTAGCAAATGTAATTTTAGGTCTTCTTCAGCAGCAAGAAATGACAGGCTACGACCTGAAAACGAGCTGCTTCGATCAATGCATTGCCCATTTATGGCCAGCAGATCAGGCACAAATTTACAGAACTCTCGATAAGCTAGTTGAGCAAGGCTGGATTACCTGTAACATTGAAATTCAACATGATCGCCCCAACCGCAAAGTCTACAGTGTGACAGAGCTAGGGAAAGCCGAATTTAGCCGATGGCTAGGGATTCATCAGCCCTTACCGACTATCAGAGAACCTTTACTCGTCCAGTTGCATTTTGCAGATCAGTTGTCGAATGAAACCATCATTCACCTACTGGAGCAACAATTGACGGCTCGAAGCAAAAAGCTGACTGAATGTGAAACTATCGATTTGCCATCACTCGGTGATGAATCTGCCAACCGCAAGCAGGTGATGCAAAGGCTGGTGCTGGAGTTGGTAATCCGAAGAGAGGAGACTTATATTGATTGGTTGAAGACAGCAATCGATGTTGTCAGTCGCCAAGAGCCATACCCATTTACCAAGAAAGAATTCAGGAGTCAGGAGGTCACTGAGCGTAGTCGAAGTGAGCCAGAATTCAGAATTGAATTTTGAACGAAAGAGCAGATGAATCGTGGATTATTTGTAGGTTTAGTAACTTTAGATTTGATTTACCTTGCTGACTCTGCCCCTAAGAATAATCAGAAGATTGTCGCTACTGACTATACTGTAGCGGCAGGGGGCCCAGCAACAAACGCGGCTGTAACTTTCAATTATTTAGGAAATCAGTCTACAGTCTTAGGTGTAGTGGGTTCTCACCCAATGACGCAGCTAATTCGAGGTGACTTGGCAAATTACAAAGTTGCGATCGCAGACCTTGAGCCTACCACTAATTTAGTACCGCCTGTATCTTCGATCATTGTCACTCAAGCCACAGGTGAACGCGCTGTGGTTTCGATCAATGCTGTCAAAACTCAAGCTAGCAAGGCATCTATCCCGCCAGATATTTTGCAAAATGTCGATATCGTACTGATTGATGGACATCAGATGGTGGTTGGTGATTCCATAGTTCAAATGGCTAAAGCCAATAATATCCCAGTAGCGATCGATGGTGGTAGTTGGAAGCCTGGATTTGAGCAAATTCTACCATTTGTGGATTACGCTATCTGTTCAGCTAATTTTTATCCCCCCAACTGCCAGACTGGAGAAGACGTTTTTAGCTATCTCAGTGGATTTGACATTCCTCACATTGCCATTACCCACGGGCAAGAATCAATTGAATACTTGAGTGGCACTAAAACTGGTATCGTAGATGTGCCGCAGATTCAAACGGTTGATACGTTAGGGGCTGGAGATATTTTTCACGGTGCTTTCTGTCATTACATTTTAAGGGAAAGCTTTACTGATGCAATGTCACTGGCAGCTAATATTGCTGCTGATTCCTGTAAATTTTTTGGTACTCGGCGCTGGATGAATTTAAAGGGCTGAGTTGTCAGGTTAATAAAATTATAGAAGGCTAAATTAATGAAAGATTTACAAGAAATATTAGCGATCGCTCGTGAGGTAGGTTGGGGCGCAGCAGATATACTGCGATCGTATTACCACGGTACTGCAAAAGACCCTAACTTAGAAGTCCAATATAAGCAGAATGAGCCTGTCACTGTTGCCGATGTAACTGTGAGTCAATATATTTTGCAGAGGCTACAAGCAACTTTAGGTAACGAAGATTTTGCTTACATCAGCGAAGAAACTTATCAATCGCCAAGTAGTAGACAGCTTTCTGCCCCTTGGGTATGGATAATTGACCCTTTAGATGGCACACGAGACTTTATCGAAAAAACTGGCGACTATGCAGTTCACATTGCTTTAGTTAAGGAAACACGCCCAGTGTTGGCAGTCGTGGCAGTACCAGAGGCTCAAAAGTTATATTACGCTACCAAAGGCAGGGGTACATTTGTAGAAACCCATGACGGATCTGTTCCTTTACAAGTGTCGTCAGGTAAACGAATTGAGGATTTAACGTTAGTCGTTAGTCGCTCTCACCGCAACCAACGGTTAAATCACCTGCTACAAAACTTACCCTGTCAAAATCAGAAATCTGTGGGTAGTGTAGGCTGCAAAATCGCCACCATTGTCGAGCAACAGGCAGATATCTACATTTCCCTTTCCGGCAAGTCTGCGCCCAAAGACTGGGATATAGCAGCCCCAGAACTGATTTTAACAGAAGCTGGTGGTAAATTTACCCACTTCGACGGCACTCCGTTGCAGTATAACACTGGTGATATCAATCAATGGGGAGGTTTGCTAGCTAGTAATGGTGAATATCACGAACTACTATGTAAAAAAGCAGAAAGTATCTTAGCGCAGTTTGACCATAGCTAACGGGGTACTGGAGAATGAATATTTTTTAATTTGCTTTAATTTGTTTTTAAGACAGTTGATCGTGGTATGATTAATCTCATTACCGATAATAATCTTTACCCCTTTAGTCCACAAGTTAATTTTAAAAACACTAAATATCGGGGCGATCGCAAGTTAATTACGATTTCCGATTAAAAGTGTAACTTTATATAGTACAAGCAAAAAAAGCCAGTCTTTAGAAAGTCTGCAAACCGTTTTTAAAGGTTTGATTTGTGAATAAAATTCACTATAAGACGATATTCAAAGGCTGAAGGCTGTGCTACACTCATGGACATAAAGATTATTTTCGGTTGAGTAACTCGTTTTGATTTCTAAAAACCTTCTCTCCGAATTTAACTCTCTACACTCCCTGAATTCGGAGATTTCTATGTCAATTTACGTCGGAAACCTGTCCTATCAGGTTACAGAAGATGACCTAAAGCAGGCTTTTGCAGAATACGGAACAGTAAACCGTGTTCAACTACCCACAGATCGGGAAACAGGCCGGCCGCGTGGGTTCGCTTTTGTGGAAATGGAATCAGATACACAAGAACAAGCTGCCATTGATGCACTTGATGGTGCTGAGTGGATGGGACGTGATTTGAAAGTGAACAAAGCTAAACCTCGTGAGGAAAGAAGTAACTCCTCTCGTGGTAGTTGGGGTGGCGGTAATAATGCCCGCCGCAACAATAATCGCTACTAAGTCGATTCCTGAGAATTTCACATGTAGAGTCTCCAGCAGATAAAGCCAAAGGCTTCATTCTGCTGGAATATTTTATTTGGTATCTAGTCTTGAACTATTCATCCAAATTAAGGAGGAATGAGAATGACACAAGTAGTTTTAGGGGAGAATGAAGGTATTGAATCAGCCTTAAGAAGATTTAAACGGGAAGTTTCTAAAGCAGGAATTTTCCAAGATATGAGAAAAAAGCGTCACTTCGAGACACCGATAGAAAAAGAGAAGCGTAAAGCAATTGCTAGGCACAAGCAACGTCGTCAACAACGTTCTCGCTTCAATTAAAAGTCCAAGCAAATTTGCCCTTCGATTTAATATTCAGCCAGCATCTCTTTATTATTGCCATATCTCCAGGCAAGCCACAAGTAATTAGGCATACATCAAGAAATAACACTGTTCGTAGTAGCGCTGTATTGACTTTCAGCGCTATTAGCCGTATAGATTTTTAATTGCGTAAGGATTATTATGTTGAACAGCAGCCAAAACAGAGCAAATACCACCTTGCTTCAATGTAAACGCTTTGCTTAACTTTTTTGTATTTAAAATCACATCTGCATTTAGTAGTAGTTTATTCCACTACAATAACTTAGGTATTACTAACCAATGCTAGAGGCAGGATTGTTTCTAGCTTTTTAAGATTAATACTGATGAAGTACTTTAAAAGGTTAAGTAAGTCTCTTCAATGCCATCTAGAAGTAAACTTACTGCGATTTGAGCCACTTATAACAGGCTAATAATCCAGTGCTTGAGATGATGTCACCAGCGATGTCTACGACGGGCTACGCCTACGCGTCAAATTGGATGGAAAAACCAGTCAGATTTAGGTTGTACTTCTGCTGTGGTACTTTTTGGAGGAGTTTGTGAATCAGATATCGAGAAGAGAGTTTGCCACCCTGGCAGGGTCAGGGGTGGTGGCGATTGCCTTAGGTAGCCCACTTCTGGCAAAGTCAGCAGAGGCTGTATCTACGCCTGATGCTCAGATGAAAGCCGTATTAGATGAACTTACCTCTTTTAACGCACCGCCCACTGAGAAATTGTCGCCGATGAATGCTCGCAACAACCCAACTGTCGCAGATGCAGTTATGGGCGTGCTTGCCAAACGTCGCAAGCCTGCGGTGGAAATGGTCGGGGATGTCAACCATCAACTTATACCAGGGCCAGGGGGCGATCTTCTAGCGCGTATTTATCTGCCAAAGGGAAAGGGGCCCTTCCCCGTACTGGTCTACTTTCACGGTGGCGGCTGGGTAATCGCCAATTTAGATACCTATGATTCATCATGCCGCGCTTTGACTAATGCAGCTAACTGTATGGTTGTATCTGTCGCTTATCGCCAAGCCCCAGAACATAAGTTTCCCGCAGCGGCGGAAGATGCTTATGCTGCAACTCAATGGGTCATGGCGAATGCTGCCCGAATTAACGGCGACCCCAAGCGGGTTGCAGTCGGCGGCGAGAGCGCAGGTGGCAACTTGGCAGCTGTCACCTGCTTAATGGCACGTGACAGAGGCGGCAAGATACCTGTGCATCAGATGCTAATCTACCCTATTACCAATTACGCCTTTGACACACCCTCCTACCAGGAGAATGCTAATGCCAAACCGCTCAACAAAGCGATGATGATCTGGTTCTGGAGCCAATATCTAAATAGTCAGTCTGATGGGAATAATCCCTATGCTTCACCACTGCGAGCAGAAAACCTACGCGGTCTGCCACCTGCAACCGTAATTACGGCAGAAATTGACCCACTGCGTAGTGAAGGAGAAGCCTACGCCAAGCGTTTGCGTGAAGCTGGTTCCTCTGTAAAGGCAATCAATTATAACGGCGTGACTCATGAATTCTTTGGCACCGGAGCAGTGGTAGATAAAGCGAAGCAAGCGGTTAAGGAAGCAGCAGCCGGACTGCGCTCTGGATTTATGAGTAACACTACTAAAAGCTAGTAAATCAAACAGCGCAAGTAGCTGCGATCGCGGTGGCAAGGGTTTAACCAAATTGCTACGCCACGCTAATTAATTAAACTGTTGAATAGCACCTGAAATATCTAACATGAGTGAACACAATCCGATCAACGAGCAAAGCAAACAGAAGGCTCTAGATTCCTCTCGTCAAGAAGCTGGGGAATATCTGACCACCAATCAGGGACTTCGGGTTAACAACACAAATGATTCGCTCAAAGCTGGTGAGCGTGGTCCCACATTGGTAGAAGACTTTCACTTCCGCGAGAAACTAGCACACTTTGATCGAGAGCGCATTCCAGAGCGGGTGGTTCATGCGCGAGGAGCAGGTGTTCATGGGTACTTCCAGCCTTATGAATCCCTGGCAGAGTATACAAAGGCAAAATTTCTCCAAGATCCCTCCATTAAAACTCCGGTCTTCGTTCGATTTTCGACTGTTGTCGGGTTTCGTGGTTCAGCTGATACTGTACGCGATGTGCGCGGATTTTCTGTCAGGTTCTACACTGAAGATGGCAACTATGATTTAGTCGGCAACAATATTCCGGTCTTTTTCATCCAGGATGCCATCAAGTTTCCTGACTTAGTTCATGCGATTAAACCCGAACCACACAACGAAATGCCCCAAGCGGCAGCTGCTCATGATAACTTTTGGGACTTTATCTCCCTAATGCCCGAATCGATGCACATGATTATGTGGGTGCTGTCCGATCGCGCCCTTCCTAGAAGCTACCGCATGATGCAAGGGTTTGGTATTCACACTTTCCGCTTTGTCAACGAACAAGGCAAAGCAAGGTTTGTGAAATTTCACTGGAAGCCAATTCTGGGCGTGCATTCGATGGTGTGGGATGAGGCGCAAAAGGCAGGCGGAAAAGACCCTGATTTCCATCGCCGCGATTTAGGGGACGCGATCGAAATGGGCGACTATCCTGAATTTGAACTCGGTGTGCAGATTGTCGAGGAAGAGGACGAATTTAAGTTTGATTTTGATATCCTTGATTCCACTAAGCTGATTCCAGAAGAACTGGTTCCCGTAAAGCCAATCGGCAAAATGGTACTCAACCGCAACCCAGACAACTACTTTGCTGAAACCGAACAAGTTGCTTTTCAACCTGCCAATATTGTACCAGGCATCGACTTCTCGGATGACCCACTACTGCAAGGTCGGATCTTCTCCTACGCTGATACGCAAGTACACCGTTTGGGAAGCGCAAATTATACCGATCTACCAATTAACCGCCCCGTTTGTCCGTTCCATAATAACCAGCGGGATGGCGTTATGCAGTACAATATTCCCACTTCAAAGGTGAACTACTACCCCAATTCGCTCGGTAATGGTTGCCCGATGACGGCTCCTGAAAATCTCGGCGGCTTTGTCAGCTATCAAGAGCGGGTAGAAGGTCATAAAATTCGAGAACGCAGCCCCAGCTTTAATGACCACTTCAGTCAGGCGACTTTATTCTGGAACAGTTTGTCTGATCCGGAGAAAGAACACTTAGTCAAAGCGGCACATTTTGAGTTGGGCAAAGTGATGAACCTTGCTGTCAAAGAGCGGATGCTGGAGTTACTAAACTCTGTCGATCATCAGCTTGTAACCCGCGTTGCCCAAGGACTGGGCTTACCTGCTCCTGGCGAAGTCAAACCAAATCATGGGCAGAAATCTCCGGCGCTCAGTATCCAAACTATGCTAGAGAAGATGCCAGAAAAAACGATTAAGAGTCGCCGGATTGCAATTCTAGCGGCGGATGGTGTAAATGCTCAGGAACTGGGCGCACTTCAGCAGGCACTAATGCAGCAGGGCGCTCATGCGAAAATCGTTGCGACTCATGGCGGTAAAATTAAAGGCGATGATGGTCAGGAAATCCCGGTTGAGATGACTTTTGTAACAGCTGCTTCTGTGATGTTTGATGCGGTGTATGTACCTGGTGGAGCGCAGAGTATCAAGATGCTCAAGCAACAGGGAGAAGCGATTCACTTTATCAACGAGGCATTTAAACACTGTAAAGTGATCGCCGCTACGAGCGAAGGCGTCGAACTACTATTGATAGCTAATCTTGAGGGCGTGAAGTTGTCGCAAGATGGCGTGCGCTCTGAAATGGGTGTGGTGACTTCTCGCAAAGCCTCTGACTTGAAATCGATAGCTGATGATTTTATCAGTGCGATCGCGCAACATCGCCATTGGATGAGATTTCAAAAGGAGATGGTACCTGCATAGCCACTTGCTTGACTTTGTGAACGGTAACTAATCCTAAATGCGACAGAAGCAGGGTAAACCTAATATCATGTCCGCTTGATTACTTATTAAACCCGAAGAACCCCACCCCGCCAAAGCTACGCTTCGTCTCCCCTCCCCGCTTGCGGGGAGGGGTGCAATGACTGTGGGAATCATAACTAATTACCCGGACTTGATATAACTTCTGTCCTTTCCATTTTTACAGCCGACAATATATATTCTTATTTAGAGAAGTTTATTAATATCAAGTTAAATAGCCGTGTGTTTAATGCACCGCTTTCTGGCCCTACCTTTTACCTCATTCCACAAAGAAGCGCTATAGTTTGTTGAGTTCCATTTGCAGAACTCGCAGCAATATAAATGTATTTTTCCTCTATACCCATAAAGTATTGTGGATATTATTATGATAATTCATAATTACTAATTCGTAACTCGTAATTATTACACCATAGTTAAAACTAGGGGCTTGAAATGAGGAATATAAATTGTTTTTCTCCATCAATTAATTGCAGGGCATTAAACCTGAATTAATTACAAATTAAGTTAGCGCAGCGTAAAGCCTTCTCTACGAGAGGCTGCGCCAACGCTTAGAGCGAGTCATCAAGTGTCACTACGAATTACGAATTATTTGTTCAGTCTGCAATCCTTGGCTATAGATTTTCAAGCAAATGTTACGACTTTATCATTTATTACTAGGTTCTATTTTGCTGGTATTAATACCGCTGGGAGCAAAATTTGTTCTTCCCCAATTTTCTCCACCCAAAGAAGTAAAGTCCCCTGCCGTTGCGAAACTTCCCAACCTTAATGAAGGAAATATCTGGCAGAAAATCCTGGGAAATGCTACTACCCCAACTAACTGGCAAGTTGCTGCTTGTAAGGGAAATGCACCTTTATTGTGTGTCTCCTCCAAAGGGGAACTTTTGGGTACAGTTGAGATTAACATTTACCCATTAGCAAACAACGAGGATTTCCAAAAGAAACTCATAGCAGCTGGTATTCCACCTGGTTCCCAAGTAGACTACCAAAGTTCCAAATACCAAACCCAGGTATTATCAGCACTCAAGGCTTGGGTTGAAGATAACTACGCTGCTTTTGCGAAAGACTGTCAGGATAAATATGGAAAACAGATTACTTTCTTAGCCTACCCACCGCAACCAGTACCCATTGGTAAGCTTCAGGGAATCCGCTATGGGTTCGCCGGACTTAAGCAACAAGGTGGAGTACAAGAGCAACATATCGGTCATGTTGCCTTTGATGGCAATAAACTTTACGTAATTACCACTGCTTTTGACCCAGGTACGCAAACAGGTAAGTTTGATAAACTAGAAAACTTGGCTATTTTTCAACCTTACTTATATGCGATCGCCGCAGATTTGCATTTACCTCAATAGGAATTGGAGATTGGGAAATCTTCCCAGTCCCCACTTTCCATCAACCTAAATCTCAGCCACCGCCCGTTCAATCAAGCGATGTGCTAAAGTTTGCGTGCCAGTGTGTTCATAATAATTTGTTGCTACATCCAGGAATGCTGCGAGGTAGTCCAACTTGTCATCAGCAATATCGGTAAAACTTTGCAAGTTGTGGACAACCTTTTGCGGCGTTAAATTATTGGCGCTAACTAACCCACTCATCCAACCTTTAACTGAGTCAAAGCTTTCACCGATAAAGTTGAGTTTACTGCCAGAATTGTTCCCTGGAATCACATCTTTGATGTTTTGGAAAGTCGAGTTTTTTTCTAACTCCTGTGGATTTGTTTGATTAAGCCCAGATATCGCTTTGCTGATGAAGTCTGGCCCCAGAGGTATCAAACCATCAACGCAAACTAATGCCACCATGCGGATCAGTGACTCACCACTATACTCACCTAAAGAGGCGACAAAATCCCCAATACTGTCTCCAGGAATGCCGTTAATTTGACAGAAGGTTACCAACTCAGCCACTAATTTTAATGTCAAATCAATGGTTTGGGCTTTATCTGGTTTGGGAGTGACAGAGTTTAAAAAACCCAACAAAGGAATTTTTTCACCGACTTTGTTAGCTAAAGCTGCTGCACCAAGCGCTTTATCTGTACCATCAACGGTTTGATATAACCACAAGGCTGTTTGGTATCCTTGGGATTTATCGTTGAATAGATAAATCGCTCTTTCGCCAATTTGCTGAATTAAATCTTCGTCGTCTTCGCCAGTGACAGTCTTAATAGTGTTGACAAAACCGACGGTATTTTGCCACTCTCCAGGAGCAACAAAATCGAGGGACTTCAACATAGAAACAGTCAAGCCGCCAGTTGGCAATTGATCAACCAACTCAACAATCGATTTGCTCACAAAAATCTCCTTATTTAGGTTTTATTATCTGAATGTTAGTAGTGCAAATCATTTCAGTTTAGCCAAACCATTAAGATTAAACTTCTCTAGCCAATCTTCGCGATCGCTAGCTGTAAATGATGAATCACGAGAAAGTGCTTTTACTTGGTACTTACCAACCAAAATTGCAGTTTGCGTTTTACCAACTTCTATTGCGGGATAACCGCCAATTTTTTTAGTGCTTTTCAAGAACTTTGCTGCTGCACTGGGTGTGCTAGTGGTATCAGAAATAGATAGCACTGCTATATCTTTACCGCCTTTTTTCAACTTCGCTTCTGCAAAGCCTTTTTTCTCTTGGGTATAGACGCGTTGGTAACCATCACTAGCTTTTGGGAAAAGTTTATTAAATTCGCTACCCTGAGTTGCAGTTTTAGCTACCGATTGACCGCTTTTTTGTTGAGTGCTTTCTTTTTGCGCTTGGTCAAAACGTCCAGGTATTTTTGGACTACACGCTGTTGTCAGTATTAACACTGACAGCAACAAAGCGGCTACTACCCTACGCCCACGGTGTAAAATCATTCTTGGCTTCTCCTTGATACTTGAGCTTCGAGGCAATTATCTGCACTGCTAGCAATTATTACCCGTAAAATTTACTTTTTGATAATTATTTCCTAACTTCTCAACTATAAGGGTCATTTTTGCACTTCAAAAAAGTGTCAAGTGTCATGCTTAATGTATTAATTAACCCAATGAAAAAACGCCCTCCCTTTCGGGAGAGCGTCTTTCGTCTACAGATAAACGTGAAGAGCGTATCTCAGATTATGATTAACCGTTGATAGCAGGAGCAGTTAAAGCTACAGGAGCGGAATCACCAGCAGCCAAATCAAGCGGGAAGTTGTGAGCATTACGCTCGTGCATT